>SUUJ01000016.1 GCA_015062585.1 Alphaproteobacteria bacterium
GGAGCGTAAGCGAAGTGAGGTAAGGCATCTTCAATTTTTTTTCTTACGTTACTTTTTGGCCGCAAAAAGTAACCAAAAACTCCCGCTCAAGATGTTTTTTTTAACGCTTTTTTCAACCGGATGTGCCCTTCACATCCGTTGGCAAACTTTGGGTACATAAAAGGAGAATCTCCGGTCAAAAAAAGCTAAAAAACATAAATCGCGGTTGTTGTTTTTTTATAATTGTCATCGTCTTTTAGCGAATAGCATTTTCTCTTCCCTTAATTTTAAGGGAAGAAAGGATTTTTCGCAACTTCAGTTGCTTTAAAAATCCAGATGAGTTTAAATAAATTTTGTTTCTTTAATATTGCGCTGACGCAAAGATTAGATTCCTTGACGCACGGACACATGGTGCCGAGCGAGGAATGACATTTTATCACAGAATGTGCGCGGAAGGATAATCTACTTAAAATAAAGCCTGCGGATATAATAACTTTTTTAATAAAAAATAAAATAAAGCACCTTATAATGAAAACAAATTAAAAATATTCTTATAAAGGAACAAGATTATGAAAAAAGTTTTATTTAGCCTAATGATAGCTACTTTACTTACTGCCTGTGGTGAGAAGACAGAAACCCCGAAAGAAAACACAAAACCGGTAGTAAAAATCGGGGTGATTTATCCGTTGAATGGAGACGCTGTTGATTTTGCGGATAGTGCTAAAAAAGCTTATCTATTATTTAAGAAAAATATTGCCCAAAAGAATACAAAATATAATTATGAGCTTGTTTGGGAGGATAGTGCAACGTCACCAATAAAAGGGGTTAGTGCGGCTAAAAAGCTTATAAACATTGACAAGGTTGATGTATTATTCACTGTATTAAGCGGAGTAACCAGAGCTATAAACCCGATAGCCGTAGAACATAATATTATTCAATTTGCTCAATGTGTCGATTTTTCTGCTGCAGATGGAAAGCATAATTTTATATTATCAACATCAGCTAAAAAACAAGGAGAAAAGCTTTATAACTATCTATTAAAACAAGGTGTCAAAAATGTAGATATTGTTGCACGTTATGATGCCGGAACAGTAGAGTTCTTAGATAAATTCAAGTCTGTATTACAAAATATACAGATAAAAAACGAATATATAATAACTCCGGGGGAGCGTGATTTTAGAATAATGATACAAAAAATAATAAAGGATCAACCGGAGATGCTTGTCGTTTTCGGTTTGCCTCCAGAAAATAATATATTTATGAAACAATTTAAGGAAGCTAATGTAAATATACCAGTTAGTAGCGTTGATGCCTTTTCATATATCAAAGATCTAAATGATATTAACGGGTACCCTTTTTCAACGTATGGTTATCCTAAAGCTGATTTTGTAGAAATGTGGCGTAAAGAATTTAATGAAGAATTACCAAGATTTGGCGAAGATAATTTTTATACCAGATTACAACTTGTATTTCAGGTTTATGAAAATTATGATGGAAACGAAAAGCCAAATACAAATTTAATAGCTGATCTTCTAAAAAGAGAGGTTGATAAAAATATTTATGTAATCAGAAATTTAAGTATGGATGATAAAGGTGTCGTAGATAGCGAAGCATCATTGTGTTCTTATGAAAATGGGAAATTAAGAATATACGAAAATTAATTTTTAGAAGAAAGGATAGTTTTGAAATGAAAAAAGTTTTATTTAGCCTAATGATAGCTACTTTACTTACTGCCTGTGGTGAGAAGACAGAACAAGGAAAAACAACTATAACGCTTGGTGTAACGATGCCTTTGACAGGAGACGCCGCTGAAGCCGGACAAGCCGCAAAGGCCGGACTTGAGATGGTCTTAGATGAGCTGAAACAAAAAAACTTGAAATATGACTACAAACTTGTTTTTGAAGACAACCAAATGAATCCGATGAAAACGGCCAACAATGTAAAAAAACTTATATCTGTTGATAAGGCTGATGCTATTTTTTCAATGTGGAATATGATGAGCAATGTTACAGCCTCGATGACTGCCGAACAAGATGTTTTTAGTTTTGCATGCTCATATGGAAGAACGGCAAATGCCGGAAAATATGCCTTTAATATGCAAAATACTTATGAAGATGAAGCAAAATTGTTAGTGGATGAACTTAAAAAAAGAAATACCAAAACTGTTGCGATGTTTATTGATAACGGTACAATAACAGAACAATTTGCGGTTGTTGAAGACTATATCAAGAATCAATCGAACATTGAAATTGTTTTTAAGGAATATTTTAACCCCGGTGAAAGGGATTATAAAGCCGCCATTATAAAAGCATCGGCTAAGAATCCCGAGTTGTATATTATATCAGGATATCCTCCGTCACCATATTTGTTTATAAAACAATTAAAAGAAATCACAGGTAGAAGTGATAATGTGACTTCAATTGACGCAATAGCCGAAATTGATATGGCTCATCGTAATGTTGCAAATAATTTGTGGTATATTGACAGCAATCAAAATGGATTGGACGCATTTCAAGAGCGTTTGTTAGAAAAGAAAAATATGCAATCTCAATCTTGTGTCGGTAATGTGGCGTCAAATTTGGAAATATTTGTAAATGCAGTTGAAAATGCAGAGCTTGAAGTTGAAGAAAATAAACCTTCAAAAGAAAATATTCGCCAGTGGATTTTTGATAATGTCAAAGATTATGAAACAGCGTCGGGTAAGGCAACGGTGCTAGATGATGGATTTATTGCTGTAAAGCCATCTGTCAGAATAATTAAAAATGGCAAATCAGTTGCAATTGAGGAGAATAAATAATGAAAAAGGTTTTATTAAGTTTGATGATGGCGACATCTTTGGTTGCTTGTGGTGAAAAGGCTGAAACCCAGAGAAATGTAGGGGGAAGCCATTGGTGAAGATTGGAGCGACATTGCCTCTAACCGGTGATTCGGCTGAAGTCGGACAAGCCGCAAAAGCCGGACTTGAGATGGTCTTAGATGAGTTGAAACAAAAAAACTTGAAATATGATTATAAGCTTGTTTTTGAAGACAACCAAATGAATCCGCAGAAAGTAGCTACGACCATTAACAAGTTGATTAACATTGATAAATCCAAAGCTATTTTGACTTTTTGGAACTTAATGGGAAATACTGCATCAGCGTTGGCTGATCAATATGGTGTTTTTTCTTTTACTTGTTCAATTGGAGAAGATTCAACCAAAGGACAATATAATTTTAATAACTATGCTTCTAATTTTGAGCAATCAAAAGTCTTGGTAGAAACTTTAAAGAAAAAAGGCGTTAAAAGTGTTGCGCTTTTTACTGATAACTCCGGAATGCGCCATCAATATGAGGAAGTTAAAAACTATATGAATCAAAATTCTGATATTAAAGTAGTTTTTGAGGAATATTTTAACCCCGGTGAAAAGGATTATAAAGCAGCCATTATAAAAGCATCGGCTAAGAATCCAGATATGTATGTATATTCCGGCTATAATCCTTCTACTTTTATTTTTATGAAACAACTTAAAGAAATTACCGGAAAAAATGACAATGTAACGACTATTGATATGTTTTTTGATATGCCTATAAAGGATCGAGATATTATTGAAGGATTGTGGTATGTTGATTCAAATTTGAACGGAACAAAAGAGTTTCAAGACAAATTGATGAAAGAAAAAGGTTTGGTTTCACAGTCTTGCACTGGTAACACGGTTTCTAATTTACAAATACTTGTAGCAGCATACGAAAATGCAGTTGTTGCAACCGGTGAAGTAATTCCGTCTAATGAAGCTGTTCGCCAATGGATTTTTGATAATGTTAAGGATTTTGATACATATGGCGGAAAAGTAACAGTTGTCAGAGATGGATTATTTAATAAAAAACCATCTATCAAAAAAATGATAAATCGAGAACCTGTAGTTGTTGAGGAATAGCACTCCTTCTTATTTTTAGGAGATAAGGAAAATTTTCTTGATGAAATTTGAGATAAGAATATAACTCTAAGACTTGTCTTTGTTCGAATCGGGGAACATCAGATTAAGTTTGTTTACTATGGCTTGCATTTCATCAATAATTTTTTCGCATTCATCTTTTTCTTTTTCGACCAAAGATTCGTGAGAAATTTTAATGCGTTTTGAATCCTCGATGAATTTATTAAAATCAATGATTTCGGCACTCATAGTTGTTCTCCTGTGTTATGATATATTTACTATAAAACAGTATTGTTAAATCTTCAAATAAAAAAACAGAGCTTAGGTCTATGGCAAACACCTAAGCTCTGCAAAAAAGATGAAAGTAGAACTAAAATGTGTTACCATGTTTCACAACATGAAATAACACAAGTCGACACAAAGTGTCTAATCTCTGTATTGTATCAGAGAACCTAAAACAAATCCTCCGATATATGCAATTACATCTATTATTGCAATTACAACAGCCATAAGGATTCCAAGCCAAAAAGGCTGAGAATAAGATAATAATACGACGGTAGCTGCTATAAAAGATATTCCGAAACCTATGGCAAAAGCGTTTAGGGACGGATAGTTCTCGATGTAGCTTGAGAAACCGACGATAAGCATTTCGACTACCATTAACAGTAGTGTTATGCCAACAATAATTCCCAATGATTTAATCATTGGCGTGGGCTCGTTAATGATGCAAATAATTGCAAACGGAGCCGCCAAACTGGCAATAATACTGATTACCAGATTGAGAATACTTCTTTTGTTATCCATAAAAAAGTTGTTTATATGTTATTAGATAATTTGTTCATAATTGAATGTTAATGTCGATTCTTATATAGCAAAATTTTATGGATGTAAAGTTTTTTAATAAAAAAAAGAGCTTAGGAAATGGCTAAACCTAAGCTCTCAAAACAATGAGTAATTCTGATAAAATGTGTTACCATATTTCACAACATGAAATAACACAAGTCGGCATATGAAATGCCTATATTCTTTTACAAGCATATATCGTTCCCAAAACAAATGCACTGAGATAGCACAAAAGCATGAGAATAAATACGATAAATACTCCTATAATAGCCAACCACAATGGATCGACATATGATAAAAATACGATTGATGCGACTATAAAGTTGAGGCCAAATCCAATCGTAAAAGCGTACATAGCATCGATTTTTTCATAATAATGTGAAAATCCGATAATGAGAAATTCTACGACAGCCAATGAAAAACATGACGCAAAATAAATTCCTAAAGCTTTTAGGAGGGACATGGGCTCGTTGATAAAGCAAATGATTGCTGCAATAGCCGCTAAACAGGTAACGATACTGGTTACCAAATTAAAGATTCGTTTCTTGTTGCTCATAATATTGTTGTTTTTATAATTTGTGTAATAATCGAAGTTTTGATGTAAGATAAATATAATATCTTGAAGAAGAAGTAAAGCAGAATTTAAAAAATATTTTATACTAAATGTTTTTTAAGAATTTCAATTTTGTATTTGCGAAATTGTTCTTTGAAATCAGCATCTTTAGAAATTTTGATAAAATCAGGCATATCTGTTGCTTTGATATCCTTAAAAACTTTTATCATTTTTTTGAAAAAATCATCTTTTTTTTGTTGAGGTTCGGGAGGATAGTTGATACCTCGACCATAGTAATCGGCATGGAAAACATCTATCAATTCATTGATATTATATTTATGTAAAGCTGAAAGTAAGTCGTGCAAATCTTCAACCGGTATGTCAAGAATGTGATATAATTTATCGTGATATTGGCAAATCGTTTTGGCAAAGTTTTTGAGGTCGTTCGGAACTTTTAGACGAGTGCATATTTCATTTACAAGTTTCTCTCCTTTGTCAGCGTGTCCCTTATGGTTGGGAAGTTGGTTTATCGGGGTTAAGATTTTACCGATATCGTGCATAAAAACAGCAAATTTTACTCTTGCCGTACTTTGGGCAACATGGTTGATTGCAAGAAGCGTATGTTCTCCGACATTACCCTCCGGATGAGTTTTTAAGTTTTCGGGAGTTGAAAACATTTTATCGACTTCGGGCAAAATAGCTTTTAGAGCACCACAATCACGCATAGAAATAATAAATTTATCAAAATTTGGTGTTTCTAGAGCTTTGTATATTTCTTGCCAAACGCGTTCGGCAGATAAATAAGAAAGCATATTTTGTGCGACCATTTTTGAAGCAATTTCAAGAGTTTCCGGTGCTATATCAAAATTAAGTTGGGCGGAAAATCGGCACATGCGTAAAATTCGCAGAGGATCTTCCGGAAAATGAGTAGAGTTTACATGGCGCAAGATTTTATTTTTGATGTCTGTTATGCCGTTATGGTAATCAATTATTTTGTCGTTTTCTTTATCATAGGCTAGGGCATTGCAGGTAAAATCACGACGGAGTAAATCTTCTTCTAAAGTAATGTCCGGTGTGAAAATAAACTTAAAATCAGAGTGCTTGTTACCGGTTTTTATTTCTTTGCGGGCGAGAGCATATTCGTGTCCGTTTTTAAGGAACACCGGAAAGCTTTTGCCGACCTGCTTAAAGCCTAAAGCAAGCATTTCATCGACGGTTGCGCCGATTACGACATGATCAAAATCACTTGGTGTTTTGCCAAGCAATTTATCTCTGACACAGCCTCCGACTTCGTATATTTTCATTTTTTGCCTTATTTAAAAAAAATATAATTTATTTTATAATACAGGCAAAATCGCTATTTACAAGCAATATTCAAATATGATATCGTAACAATATAAAATTTATTGGAATTTGCAGGGTGATTATAGATGATTGATTTGCATATGCATTCGCTTTATTCGGACGGTATGTACTCACCGGATGATTTAATGGCTAAGGTAGCTGAAAAAAAATTAAAGGCGGTTGCTTTGACCGATCATGACTCTATATTAGGTTGTTTGGAATTTGCCAAAGCCGGTGAAAAACATAAGGTATTAACCATCCATGGCAGCGAATTGTCGGCAAATTATCCTAAGGTTTCGATGGAAATTGTGGCTTTGGATATACCGGAGAAGAACCTATCGGCATTTGCCGAATTTCAAAAAGCAATGAAAGCCGAGCGCGTCAGAGTTACGGAAGAAAGGCTTAAACTGTTGGACGGTTTGGGTATGCATATTGATAGAAATGAAGTCTTTTTTGATAAAGACGGAAACTTAAGAAATCAGGTGGGAAAACCGCATATTGTTCAAGCTTTGTTAAAACACGGATATATCAATAATTGGGACGAAGGTTTCAGCAAATATATGAATAAAGGTTGTCCTGCTTATGTTTCTAAAAATGAGCCGTTGTTTAAGGATGTTATATCATTTGTTTTGGATAATGGTGCTGTGCCTGTTTTAGCGCATCCGGTACATACCAAAAAAGTCGGTAATGATTTGTTTGAGCTTATCAAAGAATTAAAATCTTGCGGATTGATGGGAATAGAAGTTTTTCACTCGGATCACAATAAAGAGCTTAAGGCGGAGTATCTTGCAATGATAAAAGAATTAAAAATGATTTCCGCCGGAGGATCAGATTTTCATGGCGGTGCGCATCCTGATGTCGAAATAGGGTGCGGAAAAGGTGATTTGAAAGTGCCTGATGTGATATTTGAAGTTATTAAAACAAGAGAAAAGACAACCGACGGATATTACAGCGAATTAGCTAAATATTTTTAATCTTTGTTGCGCTTGTTTTTAAAAAAGTCTTTTAGAATTTGTGAGCATTCTTCTTCCAAAATTCCACCGACGACATTGGGTTTGTGGTGGCAGGTTTTTTGTTCGTAAAATTTAACTCCGTTAGCTACTGCGCCGCCTTTTTCATCATGGGCTCCGAAATACAAGTTTTTGATACGCGCAAATGATATGGCTGCACTACACATGGTGCAGGGTTCTAAAGTTACATACATATCCATATCCCAAAGGCGATTTTGATTTAATTTTTTGCATGCCTCTCGGATAGCGATGATTTCGGCGTGAGCGGTGGCATCTTCTGAATGTTGGCTTAAATTGTGAGAAGATGCAATAATCTCACCCGTGCGTGAATTGACAATAAGGCAACCGACGGGAATTTCGTCTTTCTCGGCAGAAAGACGCGCTAAATCAAGAGCTTTTTGCATATAGTCTTTTGGGAGCATTTTTTCTTAAAACCTTTTTTTGTTGTATTTTTTTTGGATTATGATAGAAGAATTAAAAAAAGGAAAGAAAAAAATGACAATGAGAATTGCAAAATATTTAGCTCGTTTGGGTGTTTGTTCAAGACGCGAAGCTGAAAAACTGATTGCTCAGGAGCGCGTAACCGTTAATGGTGAGGTTTTAAGCGATGCTGCTTTTAATGTGACTGGTGATGAAAAAATATTGCTGGATGGTGAAAAATTGCCGCAAAAACAAATTACTCGGTTGTGGCTATATCACAAGCCTGCCGGTCTGGTTACAACTCATAAAGATGAAAAAAACAGACCAACCGTATTTGATAATTTGCCTCCCAATATGCCCAGAGTTATTTCTATCGGTCGTTTGGATTTGAATTCTGAAGGATTGCTTTTGTTGACTAATGACGGTGAGCTTTCTCGTTATATTGAGCTACCTTCAAATGCGTGGGTCAGACGATATAAGGTAAGAGTGTTCGGTAATGTAGATGAAAAGAAGCTGAAAGATTTGCAAAATGGTATTGTCGCTGATGGTGTGGAATATGGTCCTATCAAAGCAGTCATTGAGTCTAAACAAGGGGCAAATACTTGGTTAATGGTCTCGTTGTCTGAAGGTAAAAATCGTGAAGTAAGAAAAGTTATGAAGCATATCGGTTTGGAAGTTTCGCGACTTATTCGTTTGTCGTACGGACCTTTTCAATTGGGAAGTTTGAAAAAAGGCGAGGTTAAAGAAGTACCTCACAAAACATTGGTTGAACAATTAGGATCAAAGTTTGAATTATGAGAATAATCGGCGGAAAATATAGAGGAAAAAAACTTTTTTCTCCTGTTTCGGAAAATGTCAGACCGACATCGGATAAAGCCAGAGAAGCGTTGTTTAATATTTTACGCAACAGATTGGGCGGAAATTTTACCGAGTATAAGTTGTTAGATGTTTTTGCCGGTAGCGGTGCATTCGGATTAGAGGCTTTGTCGCAAGGGTTTGCTAAAGTCGGATTGGTTGATATTGATACCAAAGATTTGCAAAAAAATGTAAAACTTTTTGAAAATGAAAAAGCAAAAATTGAAGTTATAAGAGCTGATGCTACAAAGCCTCTATCGGTAAGTGAAAAATTTGATGTGATATTTATGGATGCTCCTTATAATAAAGGGCTTACGGAAAAAGCGTTGATGAGTATAAAAGATGTTTTAAAAGACGGTGCTTTGTGTTTGGTAGAAATAAATAAGGATGAAATTTGCGATTTTCCTAAAGAATATCATATTTTAGATGAACGGCAATACGGAATAGCTAAGATTGTAATCGCCGAGTTTATTTGTTGAAATCTTTTATAGGCAGGTTCTCAATTGTCAGTTTGCCGTCGGCATAGCCTATCGGTGTGACAATGGTATATTCCTCATCATCAGGATTCATTTTATATGCTTTGTTGTTCAGCATTATATTTGCAACAAAAACATTGCTGTTTTCTAAAAGCTCGCGTTTTTGCAAATCTTTTATCAGTGTTAAAAGACCTTTTGATGAGGTGTTAAAATTGATGCGGGGGGATAATGCTTCATTAAAATTGATGTTTCCACGGCCGACTAATGTGAGTGGTTCCCACTGAACTATCAGATTAGGTACATCAATAAAACCGCCTTTGTGGAGCCAATTTCCAATAGATGTAATAAAAATTTCGTCAGGTTCGAATTTGCCCATAATATTGGCTTGGGCGTATAACAGTTTTAGGTTTGAAGATAACGGATAATCAATCAGCCCGTTTATTTTTACATTGTTAACTTCGAACATATTTATATATGATGGAGTTGTAAAAGCTTCTATTTCAGAAGGCTCGGAGTATTTTGATAAAAATGCTATTTTTTCAATCTTGGCAAAATCTTTGATGTTGATGTCTTCAGCGTGTAGGACAAGCTCTTCAAATTTTTGATTGTTGTATATAATGTCTAAGAATGTTTCATTAGAACTCATAACAGAGTTGTATTCGTTAAATTTGAATGTTCCGCCATCAATTGATTGGAAGCGAAGTCTTTGAGTTCCGATTATATTCGGATATGCTTTGACAGTATTAAATTTTAAAGCCCATTCATTTAATGAGGTAGCACTATAAATTTTTAGTCCTTCAATTTTTACTAAAGGATAAAACATCATTGAATTAAATTCGATGTTATCATAAGCAATATCAAGGCCAAACTCATTAAGATGATTGATTATTTGAGAAAGATTTTTTTTAATGGTTTTGATGGCTAAATTACGCGAGGCTGTTATATATATTCCGCAAAAAACAATGGAAAAAGCAAACAAACAAGCAAAAACAGGTTTGTATGTGCTTGTAATTTGTATTCCGATATATCTTCGTGTTTTGCCGATTATTTCGGCAAATTTGAGAAGCATATTTCTTAGAAACGGTTTCACTTTTTATTGTTCCTTTTTATACAACATCTTACTTAATTTAGGATATGCATTTATGGTTTCAATATTAAGTTCATTACATTTTTCTTCAATAGTATTTTGCAGTTTTTCCATAAATTCTTGCTTGCTGAGTCCAGGTTGAATAGGGGGTAAAAATTCATATATTATTTTTCCCGGATAGCGCAAAAATGAGTTTTTTGCCCAAAAGAAACCGGTATTCGATGCAATCGGTATTACCGGCATGTTTAAGTGTTGATATAAGAGTGCAACACCTGGTTTGTATGCCGGTTCTTGTCCGGGTTTGCGACGAGTTCCTTCAGGGAAAATAATAATCGGACGCTTTTTAGCTACCATTTCTTTGGCGCAACGGAGCATTACTTTCATTGCAGCAGAGCCTGATGAACGGTCAACCGGTATAATGCCGTAAAAAGCCTGAGCCCAGCCGAATACGGGTATTTTGGTTAATTCTTTTTTCATTACATAAGTAGCTCTTTGTACCAATGTGGTAAGAGTGTAGGTTTCAACAGCCGATTGATGTTTGCCGGCATAGACCCCCTCAAATTGGTTAATATATTCTTTTCCGCGAACTTCTATGGTAATTTTGGCAATGTGTTTTAATAAAAACAAAATCGTCGGCAATATTACATAATTCCAATTTTTTATGGTGATATCGCGGTTAAATACGCCAAGAATTGAGTTTATGACGCAGCCTAAACCGATGGTTGAATAAGCCAAAACATTGAATAAGAATGAACGCAGATAAATCATATATTCCTCTCTTTAATATAGCTTGCTTCTTATGTATGCACATATAAATTTATTATATTCTTTAAAAATAAGCGAGAAAGTTTGCCAACTCGTCCACCATTTTTTTTCAATATATTCCGAATAGACCGGATGTAATAAAATTTTTGTATCGTTCAGATGGTTTCTAAATTCTATCAGTGAACGAAAAATGTGATAGTTTGATGTGACCAAACGAATTGATTTTATGTTATTATTTTCTATCCACTCTTTTGTTTCATTGGCGTTTCCTACGGTGTTATCGGCTTTGTGTCCGATTTCGACAGTTTTAGTTTTTTTGATTTTAATGTTTTGAGTGTTTTGGATGTTTTCTAAGGTAATGTCTTTAGCGACTCCTGAGATGAACATATATTTGGCCTTGTTGTCATTGTATAATTTTGTTGCTTCGCTGATGCGATTGCGACCGCCGGTTAATACAATTATGGCATCGGTATTTGTTTGATAATCAATGTCAAAATGGTTTATTTTATATGTAAATATTCCAAATCCGCCAAGCCATAACAAAATAGCTGTAAAAATTATTGTTTTTTTCATTATATCATCTTCTTTAGGGTGTTCTTAACGGTGTAATAGGCTGTAATCATTGAAATCAACATTGAAAATAACGGTAATATTAAAACAAATATCCAGTCCAATACGCTGAGGTTTGCATCATTTATTATTCCGCCTTTGATAGAGTTTGCCAAATCAGCGATAAAGAATATTGACGGAATGGCAAAAAATAATCCAAACAAACCACCAATCAATCCTAAATAGGCCATGCGTTTTGCATATTGTTGGGCTATGTAGGTATCTTTGGCACCAATGATATGTAAAATTTCAATAATGTTTTTATGTAGTCCCATACTCATTTGAGTGGTGTAAAAAATAGCACCCGAGGTTATGGCGGTAATCAAAGCTAATATTGTTGTAGCAATCAAGTTTAATCCGTCGGCAAAATCAATGAGTTTATTGAGCCATAATTGGTGATTATCCAATGATGCTTGAGGGGAGGCAACGGCCAAATCTTGGGCTAATTGTTGAAAATTGATATTTGCATTTTTATCTATTTTTACATCAATTATGCGAGGGGTCGGAAGGTCGGAAACAGACACTTCGTCGCCAAGCCAAGGTTGAAGTAATTCGTTTAGTTGCTCATTAGTCAAAGGTGTAACTTTTATTACGCCATTAACCGATTTTAGAAAATCTACGGCTTTTTCTTCATAGGCCATAAGTTCTGCCATTGATTTTTCTTTGTCAGCGGTGTTAGTGGGAAGTATTTGTACGGTAACAGAGCCTAAAATACTTTTGTTCCAATTATCAATCATGGAGTTGATTGATAATACTCCGGATAGGGTAATGGCAAAAATAAATATGGCAATAGATATAATCACTTGCAAGAAAAGCGAGGTGTTTTCTCCCTTGAGGGGAAGTTCATTTTTGCGTGAAACGGATATTAACTCAGTCATTTAAGCCTCGCAACATTGATGTGTCGGATGGATAATATATATGTAACCCTTTGTTTTGTAAGTGAAGTCTGGGGTATGCAAAATCATGAATTATTTTGTCAGAGTGAGTGGCAATAACTACGGTTGTTCCAAGTTTATTGAGTTCGACAAATAATTTCATCAATTTACCGGCGATAATATTGTCGACATTGCCGGTGGGTTCGTCAGCCAAAAGCAAATCAGGACGGTTGATTACGGCACGAGCAATGGCTATGCGCTGTTTTTCACCACCTGAGAGAGTTGATGTTTTGTTGTTCATGTGGGTGTCTAGTTCTACCCAAGTCAACAGTTCGGTAACGCGTTGTTTGATTTCGTATTCGTCCATGCCGGCGACTCTTAACGGTAATGCAACATTATCAAAGGCTGAGAGATGCTCTATAAGGTGAAAGTCTTGAAACACCACACCAATTCGGCGTCTTAGTGTTGCCATTTGGTCGCGATTGGTAAAGTTTAGGTTGTGGTCAAATACACTTATTTGACCGCGAGACGGTTTTTGCTTTAAGTACATAAGACTCAAAAGTGAAGTTTTGCCGGCACCGCTTTGTCCGGTTAAAAAATGAAATGATCCGCTGGGAAGTGATAAGTTAATATCACTTAGTATCTCAGGGCCTTGGTCGTACCTGATGCCGACATTTTTCATTTCTATAATATTTTTTGTATTATTTATCACGAGAGAATCTCCTTGAACATCTTTTAGATAAGATATAGGTAATTATTCATTTAATAAAGTGTTTTTTTTCTTTGATTAAAATCTTTTTCCTTTTTATATTTTATGAGGAAGGAATTTTGTAATGTTAATATATTGTCCGAAGTGCTTTACCGGTTATGAAATAGATGAAGACCTTATCCGTGATAAGAGCCGCAAGGTTAAGTGTAGCAATTGCGGTGATGTTTTTGATGCCGGAAATTTGGTCGAAAAGGCTGTGGACAATAATTTTGATGAAAATGAAAAATATTCCGAATTTTTGGAAGATGTTACGGAAGAAAACGCCTTTGAAGCATTGGCTGCCATGATGCGTGAAGCTGATGTTGAGGGGGTTTCTACGCAAATATACAAGGATAAGGCGGAAGAAAATACCGCAACCAATGTTGACGAACATATAAATAGCGAATCTGATAAAAGCGGTTTAGGCGAAACCGTTGATAGCAAAAAAGAATCTACAGTCGATGACTTAAGGACCGAAAAAACAAATGGAGCAAATGATGTTGCCGGTTTGTCATCAATATCGGTTGAGGTAAATGATGATGACGATAAATCTGACGAAATAAATATTGAAAACATCTACGAAAGATTGTCTGAACATACTTCGCATTTAATCGAGCGTGAAAATCAATTGCCGACATATGAAAAAATATGGCTTAAAATAAAAGAAATATTAGGTTTTAATTTTAAGATTAAGTGGAGTTATATTTTTATAGGCGTTCTTGTATTTGTCGGATTGTCTTTGTTTAACAATCGATATGAAATTGTACGCAAAGCACCATTTATGAATGGCTTGTACAAAGTATTTGGCATTAAAGCTAAAATTGCCGGTGAGGGATTAGAATTTCAAAATGTAACTTGGGACTATGTCGTTGATGATAATATCAAAAAAATGGAAATTAAGGGCTTTATCAGTAATATAGTACAAGATTCCGTTGAGATTCCTTTGGTTCATATAGAAATTTTGGATGCAAATACCGGATTACTTCAAAGTCTTAATAAAGAAGTTAAAGAAAAAGAATTGGTCGCGGGTAACAGAGCAGCGTTGCAAGTAGTAATTGAGAATCCGGCACCGACGGCCAAATATATTTACTTAACCTTTATTGATAAAGAATAGTTCTTTTATTTAGTGATTGCGCGAGATTATAAAATCAGCTAAATCACACAGATCCTTTGTCAGTGTACCGAAATGTGAAATATTTGTTTTTGCTTGGTCTATTAACTTTTGAGCAATGGATTTTGCTTCGTTTAGACCATAAAGCGAAACAAAAGTAAGTTTATCTTGCAAGGCATCTTTGCCCAAAGTTTTTCCCATAAGAGCAGAATCACCGATAACATCTAAAATATCGTCAGAAATTTGAAAGGCTATACCGATGTTGCGGGCATATTGTGTTATAATGTCGTATTCTTCTTTTGAGGCATTGCCTAAAATGGCGCCGGCTTGACAAGCGTATGCAATCAAACATCCTGTCTTCATTTCTTCGATGTGTTTTATTATTTCTTCATTTGAAAGCGATGGCGATTTTTCGGTTTGTAAGTCAAGCATTTGACCTGCTATCATACCGTTAAAAGCTCCGGCTTTTTGTGATAATAATGAGATGAGCTTGATTTTGGTTTCGGCGCTTATATTTGAAGCATTGGCCAATATTTCAAAAGCGTAGGTGAGCAATCCGTCACCGGCTAAAATTGCGGTGGCTTCGTCAAATTGTTTGTGACAAGTCGGTTTGCCACGGCGAAAATCATCGTTATCCATTGCCGGAAGATCATCGTGGATAAGTGAGTAGGTATGTAGCATTTCCAGTGATATGGCAACAGGAAGAGATGTTTGATAATCAACTCCGAAAAGTTCGGCAATTTTGCACACCAAAAACGGACGCAATCTTTTTCCGCCGTTACTGAGAGAGTAATACATGGCTTGACTTACTTGTTTTTCCGTGCCGGACGGATAAGGAAAATAAGAAGGTAATTCAGAATTGAATTTATTGCTGAAGTTTTTTAAGTTTGATTCAAAATTTGTCATAATACTAATTTTCCGGAACTGTAAATTCTGATGTTTTTACTTCATCACTTGCGGTAATTTCCAATTTTTCGATTTTGAGCTGAGCAGATTTTAATTTGCTTTCGCATAATTGTTTTAATTTAATGGCTTTTTCATAGGCGTTAACAGCATCATCAAGTTTGGTCCTTCCGCTTTCGAGTTCGCGAACAATGGTTTCCAGTTGAGTAATTGCTTCTTCAAAACTCAGTTCTTCAAGTTGTTTGTCTTCCATTATTGAATCCTTATATGATTAAATATTTACAGCTATGGTATTATAATTAAATCAGTTAATCAATACCTAAGTATAGATGTAAACTTTTATTTGATGATTATATTTTTCCTATATGTCGGAGCAGGGAAAAGAAAATGAGCAATCAAAAAATTGATAATTTGGCTAAAAAGTTAAAAGCATTGGCAAATGACAAGCGCTTGGAGATATTGTATCATATTACAGATGATGAGTTGAGTGTCGGGCAGATTGAAAAGATAGTAAATTTGAGTCAGTCGGCATTATCACAACATTTGGCGGTATTGCGAAGAGAAAATGTGGTCAAAACAAGACGCAATGCACAAACTATATATTATGCAATAAAGGATGATAATATAAAAAAGATATTGGCAGTATTGAGAGATTTATACTTATAATTTATTAAAATCAATCAAATGTGTTTGCGGATTGTATGAAATGGACAATTTGCCGTTTTTTAATTCTTTGGCATGAATACCAAAAATTTCATAGCGCCAATTTTTCATAAAAGGCACATCGGCGTTATCGTCATGACAAAATTCTTTTAGTTCGTCCTCTGAGGCAATAATACGCGAAACGGTTTTGTGTTGTTGTGCGGTAATTTTTAAGAGGAGCTTTAAGAGTTCTAAAAGGGAGCCGTCAGCGTGAGAAAAATCCCTTATATAAGGCACTTCTACATAGTTTTTCTCATCTAAAGCTTTAACATTTTTAATAACTTCGATTATTTCGTCGCCGATTTTTCCCATGGCTAAATCATCACGCATTCCTCTGACTTTGCATAAATCTTCTTTTGATGTGGGGCAATCGGAACAGATGTTTAATAACAGGTCATCTTTGATGAATGATTGACGAGGAACATTTTTGTTTATGGCTCGGTTTTCACGCCATGCACAAAGCTCGCGTAAGTAGGTCAAAAATTTTGCACTGTGTGAACGATGACGCATTTTTTGCCACATATTGTGCGGATTTATTTTATATAAACTTTCATCACACAAGGCGTTGAGTTCGTCACTAATCCATTCCATACGATTTTCTTTAATCAGCTTGGATTTTAGTTGTTGGTATATTTTTACCAAATGCGTGACATCGGAAATGGCGTAGTTCAGTTGATTTTCATTTAAGGGACGATTACTCCAATCGGACAGGCGAGATGACTTATCAATGTTGGTATGTAAGAGATGATTCACCAAATGTTCGTAGCTGATTGATTCGCCAAAACCGGCAACCATAGCGGCAATTTGAGTGTCAAATAACGGGGTCGGTATTTTTGATGTGAGGTTGTATATTATTTCGATATCTTGGCGGCCGGAATGAAAAACTTTTGTGACTTTTTCATTTTGCATCAAATCAAAAAACGGTTGCAGATTGATATTTTCTGCTAAAGGGTCGATAATTGCTTCGTCGTTTATTGTGGCAATTTGAATAAGACATAGTTTGGCAAAATAGGTGTGTTGACGCAAAAATTCCAAATCGACGCAAACAAATTCTTCGTTTGACATTTTGGAACATAAGACTGCTAAATCTTGGTCATTTTGTATAAGCTGCATATTTTATATCCGTTTTTTATTTTTGTACTTGCATACAAGCCTAATTTTCAGATAAATGCAACAGAAAAATGTTGATTTTGGCTAAATATATTTTATATTAGATAACAGTTTCAATATATTTTATGCAAAATAACTAATAAATTATATTTCATATGGATAAGAAAAAATCTTTTAAGGCCTATGCGATTGTATCGGCCTCCTCGCAACACTATGTGTCAGAGCGAGTAAAATTTGTAATTTCCAAACACGGTCAAGGTGTCGAAAACGGGATTGTAATTACGCCACATGGTACGGACAGCATTATGGTATTTGAGATACCTAATGCAACAAGTCAAATTGTTGATGAGTTATCTTCTTTGGCAAATGAGTACAATTTGTATCCGATGTATGTAATACAGGAAGAATTGGCTCTACCGACTAACCGTGATGATGTTAAATGGTACAAAGTCGATGAGGTAAAAATGCGCTTTTCGATGATGAGTGAGGCTGAGTTTGTCAAATTTATTGACGCGGCCAAACAATGTGCTAAGGAAATCTATCGCGATGATTCGATTTTCTTAAAGATCTTTGCCTATCATGGTGAGAGCGGTCATGTTCATGCTATGGCATTTAATACCGAGCGCTCACCTAAATATCGCGGAGACAAAATCGGAGTTCCGGAGTGGACTGATGCCATTTACAAATTTGTGAAAGAAATGTTTCCTCGCGTGCATACACACAAGGTGGTGCATTATGCTAATCTCTAATTGAAGAAAAAGGGTGTCTCAACAGACACTCTTTTTTTGTGTAATAAATAATATAAAGATGCTTGATTTTTGGCTTTTTAAGGAGTAAAAATGTAAAGCTAAAATAAAATTTTTAATGAGGATTTAACAATGCAAACATATCGTACGCATACTTGCGGTGAATTAAGAAAAGAAGATGCCGGAAAGGTTGTAAAACTTGCCGGTTGGATACAACGTAAAAGAAATTTGGGTAATTTATGTTTTGTCGATTTACGAGATCATTACGGAATTACTCAATGCGTGTTTGATTCTTCTTCCGATTTGTTTGCAAAAATCGAAGAGATAAGAGTAGAATCGGTTATCGGAATTGATGGTGAAGTAGTTATGCGTGAGAGCATTAACAAAAATATGCCCACAGGCGATATTGAAATCAAAGTTACCGATTTGGTATTGCACTCGGCGGCTGATGTATTGCCGTTTCAGGTGGCAATAGAAGATGATGCACCGGAAGAAATCAGACTTAAATATCGTTTCTTGGATTTGCGTAAAGAAAGAATCCATAACAATATGCTGCTTCGTTCGGCTGTGATACAACGCACTCGTGAGTTGATGAGAGAACAAGGTTTTACCGAGTATCAAACTCCGATTTTGACTGCTTCATCACCGGAAGGAGCACGCGACTTTTTAGTGCCGTCTCGTTTGAATCCGGGTAAGTTTTATGCACTTCCTCAAGCTCCACAACAGTTCAAACAATTGTTGATGGTATCAGGTTTTGACAGATATTTTCAAATTGCTCCTTGTTTCAGAGATGAAGATCCGAGAGCTGACAGAAGCCCGGGTGAATTTTATCAAATGGATATGGAAATGAGTTTTGCTACTCAAGATGATGTGTTTAAGGTTATTGAACATACTTTGGGTACAATTTTTAATGAATTTGCTAACGGCAAAACAGTCGATCAGGCTCCATTTATTCATATTCCGTTTAGGGAAGCTATGGCAAAATACGGTTCTGATAAGCCGGATTTGAGAAACCCGCTTGTTTTACAAGATGCTACATCTTTCTTCGGTGATAGCGGTTTCGGGGTTTATGATAATTTGGTTAAAGAAGGTAAAACGGTTAAAGGTATGGTGGTTGAAGCAATTGCCGAAAAACCGCGTTCATTCTTTGATAAATTGGATGCTTTTGCTAAAGAAGAAGGTATGGGAGGAATTGCCTATGTGGCTTTTGCTTCCGGTGGTGCTAAAGGTATTGCCAAATTGTTGAGTGAAGCAAAACTCAATGAATTAAAATCAACTTATGGTGTAAAAGATGGTGATGCAATTATCTTTATGGTAGGTAAGGGTGTTAAATTTGATAAATTCAGCGGTCGTTTGCGCAATAAGGTTGGCGAAGAATTAGGTTTGATTGATAACAATTCCTTCAAAATGTGTTGGATTGTCGACTTCCCGTTCTATGAAGAAAATGAAGAAACCGGCGAAGTTGAATTTTCACATAATCCGTTCTCTATGCCTCAGGGTGGTATGGAATCGCTTACAACCAAAAATCCGTTGGATATATTGGCTTATCAATATGACTTTGTCTGTAACGGTGTTGAATTGTTGTCAGGCGGTGTCAGAAACCACAAGCCCGAAGTTATGTACAAAGCGTTTGAACTGGCCGGATATGGTAAAGAAGTGGTTGAAAATAAATTTGGCGGAATGCTCAGCGCATTTAAGTTTGGCGCGCCTCCGCACGCCGGCTCGGCTTATGGTATTGACCGCTTGGTTATGTTGCTTTTGGATGAGCCGATTATTCGTGATGTGATTTTGTTCCCGCTTAACGGTAAGGCGCAAGATTTGATGATGCAAGCGCCAAACAATCCGACGGAATTACAGTTAAAAGAACTGCATTTGAAATTGGATTTGGATAAAGAATAATTGTTTTAATTTTAAGACCTTCGCTTAGATGAAAAGGCGGAGGTCTTTGTTTTTTGTTTGTAAGGGATTTGAAAATGTTACTGGCTTTGTTTTTTATATTGGTTGGTTTTGTATTGCTTATCGGTGGCGCCGAATATTTGGTAAGAGGTGCGGTAGCAATAGCCAACAAGTTGAAAATACCTTCCATCATTGTCGGTTTGACAATTGTAGCTTTCGGAACTTCAACCCCTGAATTTGTGGTTAGTATTAAGGCTGCATTGAACGGAGTCGGCGGTATTTCTATCGGTAATATAGTCGGTTCTAATATTGCAAATATTTTACTTATTTTGGGTGTGGCCGGAGTTATTTCTTCAGTTACTTGCGAGAAAAAGACTTTCTTGCGTGATTGGGGATTTATGATGTTTACAACTTTGTTGTTTGTGGTATTTGCCTTAAGCGGAAAATTTGTTTTTTGGCATGGTTTGATTATGTTGGCTGTGTTAATCGGATTTATTGTATTTAATTACTTTAATTCAAAAGATACACCTGATGATTCGGAAACTCAAAGCTCGCTGGCTAATAAAAACTGGTTTGTGGTCGTTGTTATTACGGTAATCGGTTTGCTCGCAATTTTATATGGTTCGGAATTGTTGGTAAAAGGTGCGGTCAATTTAGCTAAAATTTTCGGTGTTTCTGAGGCTATTATCGGTTTAACAATTGTTGCGATAGGTACATCAATGCCGGAACTGGCAACTACCGTTGTGGCATCAATTCGTAAGCAAAACGGCGTGGCATTAGGTAATGTTGTCGGTTCTAATATTTGGAATATCGTATTTATTATGGGCGCTACTTCAACTATTGTTGATGTCGAGGTCGTAAGACAAATTATGGTTTATGATATTTGGGTAATGCTGTTTGCAACGGTTGTGCTGTTGCCAATTATGATGACACAATCAAAATTAAACAGAATTGAAGGTTGGTTGTTTTTGTTGTTATATACGGGGTATATAACTTCGCAGGTTTTAATTGCTCAGGGAATATGGCAGTTTTAATGTATGCTAAATAAAAATATCTCTAAGACATTGTTTTAGAGATATTTTTTTGTAAGTGGACAATATCGTAAAAATATGATAATGTAGTTTAATCATGATTCTATAAAACAGATATAATTATGAAAAAGTTTATGTTTGTCATGGCTTTGGCTATGATATTCTTTGCAGTTGAAGGTTACGCGCAAAGAAACAACAGCAGTTCTTCTCGATCGACGAGAACTGCTACGGTGACAAGAACGACAACATCGCGTTCTGTGACAACACCTACGAGAAGTAAGACAACAACCTCAAGAAATTCTCGTCCGGTTGAAATGCCGCAGGTAAGGCCACAAAATACGGGGCGTCGACCTGTTGAAATGCCACAGGTAAGACCGCAAAATACGGGACGCAGACCGGTTGAAATGCCAAAAATTGATGGAAGAGGAGGTTCTAATCACAGTAGGACAACTCCGCCGCCCAGGTCCCATCATCATAATGGCCATAAACCACATGCCCCGCATTTCGGTCACCACCACCACTATCATCATCACCACTATCATTGTGTATTTACGCAGTGGGTTTGGATATCTTATTTGGGGTATTCTCAAAGATTTATTCGCCATATAAGTTATAGTGACAGATATTTTGACAGTCATTTAGGTTATTATGTGTATGGTGATTTGAGCGCTCCTCAGCGGATTGAAATTTGTGGCGTATCATTTTATCGGCATGGTGAATGTTTAATGGTAAATGGGGCCGATAATGCCGGTTATTATCTTTATGCTGACAGACATGTAGTGTATGAGATAGGCAGAAACACGGTGGAAATTACTACCGGAAACGGATATGCAACATTGTATATTTGTGATGGTTACGAAAACTATGCAACATATTATTTATAACATTGTTGTAGGATAAGACAATAGCATCCCTTAGCATTAAGCTAGGGGATGTTTGTTTATTAAATCTTGTACATAATTTAGTTTATAAGACTTGTATTTATAATGTAAATTTATTAAAAAAAACTTCGTTGGGACTAAATCAGGAAAACAAATTATGTGGTTGTTATTTGCTTTTTTATCAGCATTTTTGATGGGGTTTTATGATGTAGCCAAAAAGAAAGCTTTGGCAAAAAATTCGGTTATTCCCGTGTTGTTTTTGAATACATTTTTTTCATCAATGTTGTTTATTCCGTTGATTGTTTTGTCATATAGCGGAAATATCAGTGAAGATTCAATTTTTTATATTCAACAGTACGGAATTAAAGAGCATTTGTATATTTTGGCTAAGTCCGGATTAGTGCTGACTTCGTGGGTTTTTGCATATTTCGGATTGAAGCATTTACCGATTACTATTGTCGGGCCGATAAATGCCACAAGACCTATTTGGGTATTGTTGGGAGCAATAATCTTTTTTGGTGAGAAGCTCTCGCTGTTTCAATGGATTGGTGTTATCGTGGCAATAGTTTCGTTTTATTTATTGAGTAAAAGCGGAAAAAAAGAAGGAATAAATTTTGGCAAAAATAAGTGGATTTTGTTTGTGATTTTTGCCAATATCGTCGGGGCATTTTGCGGGCTGTATGACAAATATTTGTTAGCGGCAAATGTTAATGGTGGAATTGGTTTGTCGATTTTGACATTGTTGTCGTGGTATAATATTTATCAATGTTTGATAATGGCTGTTGTTTTTGTGGTGTTTTATTTATTTTATCGTCGCAAATTGCTTATTTTCAGATGGAGTTGGGGAATATTGCTGATATCAATATTTTTGAGTTGCGCCGAGATGTCATATTTTTATTCCTTAAGTCTTGACGGGGCAATGATAAGTATTGTTTCGATGGTGCGTAGAAGTTCTGTTGTTGTTTCGTTTTTGTTGGGTGCTTGGTTATTTAGAGAAAAGAACCTCAAAGCTAAAGCATTTGACTTATTGTTGGTCTTAATCAGTATGGTATTTCTTTATATCGGCTCAAGATAAACTAAACCCCTCGGCAATATTTAAATTGCGAGGGGGTAAAAGTTTTTTAGCGTCCTTGAGTAATGTTGTCGAAATGTATGATTTCATAATTACTTTCAGGGAGCGTGCTGTACTCAATTTTTACTTCATCACCTATACCAGACAGAGCAATACGTGAAAATAATGTGTTGAAGAACTGTTTGGACGAACGATAATCAAAAACAGGTGTCACATAATAACATTCTGTGCATTCCCCGTTCTCGTTGTTCTTAACTAACACAATTACTATTATTGAGTCATTGTGTTTAATAGTAAGCGGTTGGCTTACAACCGTTCCTTTAATTTTTAACATAATCCGTAATTTTTAATAGTTTGTAAAATAGGTATCGTTTAATAGCGTGATAGTAGAATGTTTTTTCTAAAAAAGCAATATGATTTATGATTAGACAAAAAATGGTTGCAAAAGGGGAATTTTTTTGCTAAGGATGACTTTATGAAAACTGAATTAGTTATACTATAATCAATATAAAATTATTAAAGGCGACGGGTCGATGCTTTATAACCGACAAATTAAAAATGAGTGAAAAGTTGGATAAGCAAGGCCAACTTGCGTTATTTGAAGGTCCTGATGCACCCGATAAGGTGCTGAATTATGTAGCACATACACCTAATCCATTATGTGATGAAGCAGAGAAGCTGATGTTTAATCTTCCAAATAAGGAAGATGTGATAGAGGCTTATATCAGGTGGCATGATTTGAGAGTTGATGCTCAAGTAAAAATGCTTGAACTTTCTTGTGGTTTGAAGCTCTTAAAAAAGTATCTCGAAAGGCATTATTTATGCCTTGAGGCGCAAAAGAGTATTTTTAAGCTTCCGAATGCAAGGGATATTTTAGAGGCCTTTATAGAGACGGCTAATCTTTACCAAGAGGCAGAAGACTTAATATTTTCTCTACCATGCGCAAATGAGATTTTGATGAAGTTGTTTAGATGCAAAAGCTATCTCTCTGATGAAAATGAAGTGAAAATGATTAATATGCCTAACAATTGGAAAGTATTTAAGTCGTACATTAATAAATTTTCGCTATCTGAGCTAGCTGAAAAAGAGCTTTTAAGCAAAAAAGACAGCAAAAGATACCTAATATTGTATTTTGAAGAGGGGAGTACAGCTTATTTAAGCAAAGAAGCTGAGTTTATGATGCTGGAGCATCCGGATGCTAAGGAACTTGTTAAAGTGTACTTGAAACACTACAATCTGTATCCTGAGGTCCGGAAGAAATGGGATGAAATGCAGGCTGCGGCAAAGTAGCTTATTCAAAATTTAAGAGGAGGTGCGACAAGCATCTCCTTACAAACAAAAAATGCACCTAAAATGGTGCATTTTTTTTTGAGATGTTTCGAACTGTTAAATGTTGGTACAAAATAAAATTTTAGTCAGAGAGAAAGCCTTTTTTCTTTAGGTCTTTGTCTGAAGACACACCATTGATAAAGTAAAAAACAAACAATAGAGCATATATCACAATAACGGTTAGCGTTATTTTGGTAAAAAGTTCAGGATTTATCCAATCTGTCCAAATGCAGACAAGGAAGAACCCGGCGTATAAACAGCTTAAGACTAAAAGACTATATCTTATAATTTTTGCCCACATTATTTTTTGTTCCTTTCTAAAATAAACACCAAGGTTTCACGAGTGAAAAAGAGTAGGGTGCGACGATTTTCTTTTTCCATTGTTTTGACTTCCCAACCATCTTCAGCTTGCTCGTTTAGAGCCTCGGTAAGACGCAAAGGGTTTACTTTGCCGCCGTTAAAAAATATTGAGGAAAAAACATTTTCAGAGTATAAAAACACTTTGTATTCCTTCATTTTTTTAATCCTTAATAAAAGTTTATCTGATAAAAAAAGTATAACAATAAATTAGTGATATGCAAGTAGTTACAAATAAAAAATCCCCAGTGAAAGGGGGGAGGGAATGAAATTTGCATAAAGAACAGCCCATGAGGGCTGTCAGAGAGACTGACCTCGCATATAAAATGCTCGGCCGCTTCGTCGTCGCAA
>SUUJ01000017.1 GCA_015062585.1 Alphaproteobacteria bacterium
AGCAGATTTGAACGCATTGACGAGCTTAAGGTGATATTATAAGACATATCTTACCTCGCTCGTATTTCTTTATATATAGATACAACAAAACCCTTCGCATATTCTTATGCAAAGAGCCTACCTTCCGATTCCTCGGATATTGTCTCAATTCTTGTAACAACTTCCTGTTGTATCCTTTAAAAAAAACGTTTTTTTTATAAAGGAGAGTACTGCTCCCTTACAGAGTCAATGCTGGCATTTAAACATTTAAAATTGAGTTAAAGATATGAATAATCTTTTAAAAACAGTACTTTGGTAAACAATTTTGATATTGCAATAATCAATCATACTTATTATAATAAATATGCTCGATTATAAAAAAATCGATTTTTAATTATTATGTATAGGGCTTCAAAAACCTTAATACAACATGGTCTTTGACATTAAGACTATAAAGAAATGTCGGCATAAATACCCATATATACTTGTGGGGATGCCGACGAATAGGCTTGTCCGAATAAGTCGGGCTGTTTATGTTGTAGCAGTTTTTGAACGTCCCCACCTTTTTTAATTAAAAGGTGGTTTTCTTTATGAAAAAAAGGATAATGATATGACAAAGATAGCCACAAGGGAGTTTAATCAAAAAATCGGATACAGAATATATCTTCGTCGAAAAATATTAAAACTTTCGCAAAAAAATATAGCTGATGAATTGAATGTATCTCCTCAAAATGTTCAAAAATATGAAAGCGGTGAAAACGCGCTTAATATATATACTCTTTATCGAATAGCTTTGTTTTTGGGTGTTGATATCAGCTATTTTTTTCAAGATGTTAAAGGGGGCAAAAACAAGCTTCCTAAATTTTATCAAGAAAAGCATTTGCAAGAGCTATTAAAAGATTTTATAGCTATAAAAGATAAAAAAATTGCGCAAAATATCAAAGAGTTAATTGCATCTATCAGTCATGATTAGAATAAAAAAAGCACCCTTATTTAGAGTGCTTTATATTTGTTATTTTAACTTTTCGATTAAATCATCAACAGTCAAGCTCATTTGCTCGCCGGATGACATATCTTTTAGAGCATATTTTTTGCTGTTTGCTTCTTCTTCGCCAATAATTATAAGATATGGCACACCGATTTTGTTAGCATATTCCATTTTTTTCTTAAACTTACATTGACGATACATAACATCGACAGCAATATCCGATTTTCTTAAATTTCCGGCCAGTTTTACCGCTTCTGATATAAATTCTTCGCCTTGGGTGATAATAAGCGCTTTGTTAGGGGTTAGGGCTTTTATCGGCAACAAATTATTTGCTCTGAGCTGGTCAAACAAACGAGTTAAACCGATAGAAATACCGACACCGGGAAATTTTTTATCCATAAATACCGAAGAAAGATTGTCATATCTGCCGCCAGAACAAACCGAACCGAATTGCGGGTATTCGTCAAAAAATGTTTCATAAACCGTTCCGGTATAATAATCAAGTCCGCGGGTAATTGATAAATCAATCTGAATATTTTCTTCCGGCATACCCAATTTTTGTGCAGTTTCAATTACAATTTTAAGTTCGCCCAAACCGGTAACAAAATTCTCTTTTTCAACATTTAAATTTTCAAGTTGTTTAATAACTTCGTTGTTTAATCCGTTGATTTTGATAAATTTTAACAATTGAGAGTTTTTCTCTTCCGGCAAACCTAACTTTTTCAATTCTTCCAAAAATGCTTCTTCCGGAATTTTTTTAATCTTGTCGACCAGACGCAAAACATCAACTGTTTTATCAGCAATTTCCAAATGCTCTAAATATCCGCTCAAAAGTTTTCTGTTATTGATATAAATTTTGAAAGCAGGTAGTTTCAATTCGCTGAAAATTGTGTAGATAACCGCCAAAACTTCTGCATCATAAACAATGTTCAACTCATCGCGGTCGATAATATCAATATCACATTGATAAAATTCTCTGAAACGACCTTTTTGCGGGCGTTCACCACGATAAACCTTACCGATTTGATAGCGCTTGAAAGGGAAGGTCAAATCATTGTTATAAAGCGCAACATATTTTGCCAAAGGAACGGTCAAATCAAAGCGCATGGCCAAATTTGTATCACCTCTGGTAAATTCATAAATTTGTTTTTCTGTTTCACCGCCTGATTTTGATAACAAAACTTCAGCCAGTTCCAAAACCGGCGTGTCCAATGGAGCAAAACCAAACTTTTCATAAGTATGGGCAATGACAGACTTCATATGATTGAATACTAATTGCTCTTGCGGCAAAAGTTCCATAAATCCTTGTAAAGTTCTTGCTGTCATTTTGTATCACTCCATAAAATTAAATAAACCGAAAACAAGTAAACGCCATTTTACCTCTGATGTCAAGAAACTTGTGATATATGGCAAAGTTTTTATTGTACTGTCTGTCAAAAAAATATAGGATTTTTCACATAGTGGCATAGAAGGAACAAAATATGATGAACAATATTGCAATAATCGGTTTTAACAATGCTTTGGCAAAAAATATTTTAGAACTTATGGCTCTTCGCGGCTATGATAAAAACAATGTCAAAGTTTTTTCATCAAATGTTGCAAAAAAAACAAAAGTTTCTTTTGGTGATGATGAGCTTGCGGTTGATAACATCGATGATTTGGATGCATCTTTATTTTCTGCCGTAATTTTTACCGAAAATGATAAAATTGCTGCAATCTATGGTAACAAATTTTCTAAAAACAAGGTTCGTATTATCAATTCGACCAAAGCTTTTGAGGGTGATGAAAATATTCCGATGATAGTAGGTGGAATCAACGAAGATAAAATTGCTTCAGCCGATAAAAATATCATAAATGTTCCTCATCCTTATGTGGTCGAATTTTTGTCGGCAATTGCCGGATTAAAACAAAAATATACCATCAAACGAATAACCTTAAATACCTATACTTCGGTTGATTTTGAAGGACAAGACGGTATGAGCGAGCTATATAATCAAACTCGCAAAATTTTGATGAATGACACAGCTTCTACATCAGGTTTTTTTCACAAAACCATAGCTTTTAATGTTATTCCGCAAGTTTCTTCATTTATTGGCGAGGAAACAGAAGTTGAATGGCTATATAATTCACAGATTAAACAAGTGTTGGGATTAAATACCAAAATTCATGCCAACTGTGCCGTTGTACCGGTTTTTGTAGGTCAGGGAGTATATGCCAATATTGAGGTTGAAGAAGAAATAGACGCTGACGAGGCCAGGGAAGATATCAAAAAAGCCAAAGGCGTTTTGGTGGTTGATAGACAAGAAGACGCAGGTTATATAACAATCAACGATGTTCAGGGTGAAAGCTCGGTATTTGTCAGCCGTATCAGGCAAGATATTACGGTTGAAAACGGTATTAGTCTTTGGATTTCAGGCGATGCCTATAAAATCGCGGCGCAAAATATCTTAGCTCTCTTAAAACAGTTCTTAAAAAAGGAAATATAATGAAAAAAATTATAGTATTCTTAGTTGTTGCATTATTTTGGCAAAATTGTTTTGCTTCAAACATTGTCAAAACCGATGATTTAGGGGATGGATTAAGCTATAAAGAAATTTCTAAAAAACTCTCGGAAATAGAAAATCAAACCAAGCTCAAAGACATTGATGTCGGCGAACTTGTCGATCTTATTCCTTATCTTAATGAAATGGCTGTGAAAGTAAATGTTGTTCGCAATCCGATAAACGAAGAAATAAGGCTTATCGAAAAACGAATAGAGGCATTGGGCGAGGTTAATGAAAATGTTGCAGAGGCAAAAATTATTGCACAAAAGCGCCAAGAATATAACTTAGAACTTTTGCAGGAAAAAACCAGATTATCCGAAATAGATATTTTATCGGCAAAGATTGACGAGATTAACCAACGCATATTTAATATCAGAAACGATATGTTATGGGGCAATATGCTTACAACTGAAATGAGCCTGATAAATCCGTCAACATTACTAAAAGCCAATCACGAGTTGCTGTCCTTTGGATTAGATATTATAAAATCGCCTTATGTATGGTATAAAAATCTTAATAAGGTTGAAGCAAAAACCGCTAAAAACAATATAGTTACCATCATTTTGATAATATCATTTATTACTGTTTTAGGCTATTTTTTACGCCGATTGATTATTACTCACTTCGGTTATCGAAGCGATATTGATACTCCTAAGTTGGGGCGCAAAATAATAGCTGCCGGTGCTGTATGGTGTGCATATGGAATTATTCCCACAGCCATAGTTGTATTTTGTTTGCATTGGCTTATGCAAGCCAGCCTGGTACAAGACAGCTTTTTGGGTATAATTTTGCATTCGGCACTATACTATTTGCTTTATATCATCATCGGTCGAGCAACTTGCCGAGTTGTCTTTACCCCATACAATGAAAAATGGCGTCTTATTGATATGGCTTCAGACAAAGCCAAACGCCTGACAAAAGCCATATATTTTACAATTTGGATGGTAGGTATTTTTGCCTATATGCAAAATATTGTCAGTGTCAGTAAATATCCTTTAGAATTATTATCATATATCTTGGCTGTGTCAGCATCAATCAAAGCGCTATGTGTTGCGTGGATTTCACATATTTATTTTGCTGAAACCTCTACTGATAATACGATAGAAGAAAGTGATGATGACACCATCAACGAAAAAGAAAAAAATGCCTATAAAATCGGCATGTTGGTAAGTGTATTTACCATAGCCATTATCATATTATCGCTGTTTGGTTACGCCAGACTTGCTTCATTTATCGTCAATCGTTCATTGTTAACCGCTGTTATTATCGCTGTTTTCAGTATTTTGCGCAATTTTATTTATGATGCGGTTCAGCATATTTTGCTTATGGGACTTTGGGTAAAAACATTCCGTATGCGTAAGGTTTTTTTGCGCAAATTTGATTTTTGGTTTGGCGTTATTGCCGAACCTTTGATGTTGTTGGTGTTGATTGGCGCTATACTTGTTTTATGGGGAGTCCCGTTCGATGTGCTAAAGGCCAATGTCTACAAGGCTATCTCCGGCTTTACTATCGGCGGCATCAAGATATCATTGTTGTCAATAATGTGGAGTATAATAGTTTTTGCGCTCTGCATATGGATAATCAAAATGGTGCGCCACCGTATAGAATTTAAGATGTTGGAAAAGACCGACTTAGATACCGGCACCAAACACTCACTTGCTTCGGGTTTTGCTTATATTTGCTATGTTTTAGCCGGCCTTTTGGCTATAGCGGTTATGGGTGGTGACCTAACTAATATTGCATTGATTGCCGGTGCTTTATCAGTTGGTATCGGACTTGGTTTGCAAGATATTGTAAACAACTTTGTTTCCGGAATAATTATGTTGTTTGAGCGCCCGATAAAAGTAGGCGATTGGGTGGTAATCGGCAACGAAGAAGGCGAGGTTAAACAAATCAATATTCGTTCAACCGAGGTTCAAACTTTTAATCGAGCCAGCGTTATTATTCCGAACTCACAAGTTTTATCAAATTCGGTAATAAATCGCACCCACGAAAACAACTGGGCTCGTTATTCTGTAAAAGTCGGTGTTGCTTATGGTAGTGATGTTGAAAAAGTTAAAGAACTTTTGCTTGAATGTGCCTCGTCGCATCCGAAAGTATCTAAAAAACCGGCACCATATGTTTTGTTTCAAGACTTTGGTGATAACAGTCTTGATTTTGAAGTGCGTTTTTATGTGTCAGATATAAATGTCGGCTGGACAGCGCCGAGTGATGTTCGTTTTATTATAAACAAGCGTTTCAAAGAAGAGGGAATTGAAATTCCGTTTAAACAAATGGTTGTTCACCAAGGTTCACAAATTGCCGACAGAACCGAAAATCAATTCTATGCCAAAAAGAGAGGGGCAAAGAAAAATGCTGATTAAGGACTTAAAAGATAAAAATATTATAATTTGGGGTATGGGAACAGAAGGGATAGCTGTTAAAAATTATTTGACCCAACATCAAGTTGCTAAAAACATTTATGAATATAACGATAGTGACGGACAAGAAAAATTAGAAGAGTTGGCTAAAGTTTCGGATGTTGTCATTCGTTCACCCGGTGTCAGTATTTATAAACCCGAATTTGAAATATTGAAAAAATACGATCTTAAAGTCACCTCAAGTTCTAATATTTTCTTGCGTGAAATGAAAGAGCGCAATACCAAAGTTATCGGAGTTAGTGGTTCAAAAGGCAAGACTTTGAGCGTTTCAATGATGTATCATATGATGAAACATATGGGCTTAAAAGTCGCGCTTGGCGGTAATATCGGCAAGGCTTTGATTGAACTAATTGACGAAGAAAACGATTATGTTATCGGCGAATTTTCAAGTTATCAGGCTTCAGATTTAAGAAACTCGCCTAATATTGTGATGTTTACCAACTTGTTTTCGGTACATACTGATTGGCACAAAGGACACGAGGGATATTGTAAAGATAAAGTACACCTTGCTCACAAAGCCGATGTTGCCGTGGTAAATGTTAATAATGCGGAATTGATGAAATATACTCAATCTTTGCCCAACATTGCTTATTATGGTAAACAAGACGGATTTTATGCTTTAGATAAAGAGCTTTTTTATTGTGGCGAAGCAGTTTGCAATATTGATGATTTACAGATTAACGGTAATCACAATATGGAAAATTTGGCCGGTGTAATGACTGTTATCAAATCACTTGGTTTAGATTGGCGCAAGGCCTTAAGCTTTTTACCATCATTTGAACAAGTCGCTCATCGCTTGCAAGATGTCGGAACAATTGAAGGTGTTCGTTTTATCAATGACAGCATTTCAACTGCTCCTGAAGCAGCCATCAGCGCCATGAAAAGCTTTGACGACAATATGGTTATTATTTCCGGCGGCACTATAAATCAACAAGATTATACTGAATATGCTAAGTTCATCGAGGCAAATCCTAAAGTGAAAATTGCCATAACCTTGTTTCAATGTGGTCCGCAAATTGCTGAAAGTATCAGAAAATATGTTAAAAGAGATGATTTTATTTTAATCGAAGCAGACAAGCTTTCTGATGCCGTTGCACAGGCTTTTGAGGGGATAAAATTAGCTAAGGGCAGTCTTGTATTGTTTTCTCCGACAGCGCCCAGTTTCGGTTATTATAAAAACTTTATGGAACGAGGACAAGATTTTATAAATTGTGTAAAAAATCTTGCCAAATAAGAAAAAATATAATAAGACTGGTTTTCGTTAGTGTGCCGATTTAGCTCAGTTGGTAGAGCAACGCATTCGTAATGCGTGGGTCGTGTGTTCGAGTCACATAATCGGCACCATTTCAAACCCTGGAGAAATCTAGGGTTTTTTCTTATATCTCAAAATATAAAAATATCTTTACAAAGAATTTTATTCTAGTTATCCTTAATACAGATATGTTTATTTCATATCTGGGGCGTCAGAAACCCCTTCATAGATAGTCGCATTTAAATTTGGTATGGCGACTAATAAATTATACGTCGATTTCAGTTCTTACGGACGGATGTCGGCGCAATAAGGCTTTGCACGAAAACGCTGAGCCGTCTTTATCTATGAACGGTTTCTGAACATCCGCCCGCCTTTCTTTTAGAATGGTGGGTTTTGTTTTGATTGTCAGGTCCGAAAAGGTAAAGAATATGAAATTTGATTTTTTTGATTATGAATGGTTAGATTATTTGGAAGAGGAAAAAGAACGGCGCAAAGAAACATATCAAATGATTGCCGGATGGCTGATTATTATATGCACACTGATTTTTTCAGGATATATAATATATCAATCAGATGATAAAGCCGGTGCAGAAATAACAAATGAGGAGACATTACATGAATAATCATTCGATGTCTTCCAAAAGAATAGTTCATTGCGCAAATTTTAATTTTATAAAACATAACGGCTGTTTTTTACATAATACGGCAAACAAAATATCTAACGGTTTAATTCGCAATGGTCACAGTGTATTAAATTTTCCCGATAGAGATATCAAAAGATGTTATTCATGTTTCGGCTACTTAAAACAAATAGGCTCATCTAAATTTAATCAGACTTTCTACGATTATTGCATAAAAGCCCAACCAGACGGGTTGATATTGGGGCACGCCGACACCATATGGCCTGAAACTGTTGCAAAAATAAAAGAAGCTCTGCCGAGCATAAAAATTTTGCAGTGGAATGTTGATTGTATTGATAAAAATTTTGTTTCAAACAATATAGCAAATATAAAATCCAAATTAGATGTTGTTGATTATACGCTTATTACAACAGCAGATAAAAATTTATTAAATCAATTTAATTCATCAACAGTTTTTTATATGCCTAATATCGTTGATTCATCAATAGAGAACGGAAAAGCCTTTGCAATAAGGCATCCGCGTTATGATTTAATCTTTACGGCCAGAAAAAAAAGTGTCCGTGAATTTTGCGGAAAGCAATATCCTGCCATAGATGTAGTCAACAAAATATCTCAAAATATTGATGTTTCAAAATCTATATTTCCCGGAACATTGGATGCTCCTGTTTGTGGTGGGGAATATCAAAATATAATATCTAACTCGGCTATGGGATTATGCTTATCACAAGTCAGCCACAATTATTTGTACTCATCAGACAGAATGGCGCACCTTATGGGAAATGGTGTGTTGATTTTTTTGGATAGAAGGACGGGATTTGATAAATATTTTACCGATGACGAGATAATTTTTTATACAGAAGAAGATGAGTTATATGAAAAAATAAAGTTTTATTCCCAAAATATTGATGAAAGAATGCGTATAGCAAAAAACGGTTATCTGAAATATCATAATATGTTTAATGAAAAAATAGTGACCAAGCATATTATTGATTTAATGTTTTCTGAAAAGGGAGCAAAAAAATATCCATGGTTATAAAGTTGTTAAAGTTATTTACAAATACATCTCTGATAAATAGTATAATAAATCATGTGCATAGTTTAGGAGAATAACATTATGTCAGAGCCAAAAATTGATGTTTCTTTTGTTATGAGTGTTTATAACAAAGAATATTATCTGCCCTCGGTATTAAAGGCTTTGCTTAATCAATCAGGGGTTAAAAATCCCGAATATATTTTTGTTGATGACATGTCTAAAGATTCTTCGGTTGAAATAATCAGAAAAATGACCAAAGGCATTAAAAATGTTACCATTGTTGCCAAAGACAAAAATGAGGGTATCAGTACAACCTGTAATCAAGGTATTGCTTTGGCTAAAGGAGAGTGGGTCAGAATGCTTGATTCTGATGATATTTTTCCGCTTGATTCAACCGAGATTATGCTTGATATAGCTAAGAAAAATAAGGCTGATATGGTATATGGCCGTTTTACCAAAACCGGCAAAGAACCTGAGGATTTAACTCAAGAAAAAACCAATTTACCGCTTGATTACAAAACTTATGACAATGCCTTGCATGCAGTTTTAACCGGTCGCTTTACTCGTATGGGACAACTGATTAAACGCAAAGTTTTGCAAGGTGCTAAAGGTGCTGATCCGTTTGTCTTTATTCAGGATGAATCAATTCCGCTTCGTTGCGCCGCAATAGCTAAAGGCAAAATTGTAAAAATGCAGAACTATGTAGTTTTGGTTCCAAAAGAAACAAACAATTTGAGTAAAAATACCGTTCAATTGGATCATGACCGATTTTTTGCTAACTATAATATGTTGGTTGAAAACTACAAAACTTTAGATAAAAAAATGTCTGCTTTAATGAACTTAAAAGCTGTTTCGGCAAACTGGAAATATATAAAGAAAAACATTAAGTTTCCTTATTTAACATCTGATTTTGCGACATATTTATATACTAAGGTAATGCTGCCGAAACCAGATTTTAACAAGCTTAAATCATATGCCAAGCGCTTTTCTTCTTTATCGGGTGTTTTGCGTTCTAAAGAAATGAAAGAAGCTTGTCAAAAAGGAATTTACGATTAGTCGTCAATTGCATATGTTTCTGCATATTTAACATTATGACGCATTCCGCGATAATGGTTTAATCCCAAAATTCGTCCGGCATAATCAATGTTACCCTGAGAAACATACATACCTACTGCTTTGCTTTTTGTTTCCGCAACATCGGAAATATCAATAAAATGTGTCGGTTCACTCATTGCGCCCCAAACCTCGTAATAAACAGCTTTAGCTTTGAAGCCTTTTTTCTTTTTCAGTTTTTTGAAAAATGCTTGCGGTACGACATGATCCTTGTGCGCATCAAGAGAATGAGGCATAATCACATAATCGTAACTACTTAAATCAAGTTTTTCAAACAGATTATAGGCTTCAATCAGACGAGTATCTTGAGCACGCATAAAAGAAAAATTATTCACATTCAAAAATTTCATGACCTTAGTAAATTCATTTTCTCTGATTTTTTGAGTATCTTCATTACCACCAAAAGCACCATCGGTTAACAGTATTACATCACATTGTTTACCGTATTTAGCCAACAATCCGCCACAACCGATAGTTTCATCATCGGCATGAGGTGCCAAAACACAAATTTTATCACTCGGTTTGATATTCCAAACCTTTACTTTGGGTGGGTTTTTTATATCAAAGCCGCAAAATTTACTAATCAGAAAGCGTTTTAACTTTTTCATTTTACATAGCCTTTTTTTTACAAAGCACTAAAGAAGAGCGTTTTGAGGTCTTGATTTTAAAAACAATCTTTTCATCGTCATTAACTTAAAATTCTGCATCACGGTGATTCTTTTTATATTTTCTCAAGATGTAATCATTGTTAAACAATCTGAATTTCAGTTTTTCTACAATTTTCCAATCCGGCTTCCAACTGCCTGCATAATGATGAGTTGCGTAAGATGTTTTGTTGCGTTTGCCGAACAAATAGCAGTCATATAATACGGATTTTGGATAAAATTCGATTGAACCCTGTTCTAAAAAGTGCGTTTTAAGATTATATTTATCACTAAGAACTTTGCCGAAATAGGTCGGATTAGGCGTCAAATTGAAAGATCCGTCATCATTAACAAATTTTAAGCCATTATATACATCCAGTAAATCTTTAATAATTTGATTATTGGGAGTTGCACCCACCAATGCCGGATTAAGTCCTTTTGCCGAACCGCAACTTTGACAACCCATAAAGAAATCATGTTCTAAAAAGTCATCCAACGGTTTTAAAACTTCTTCATCTGTATCTACATAAATTCCGCCGTACTCCAATAGTGCTTGTAATCTGATATAATCAGATGCAAAAGCATATTTTTTGTTCTCTATGGCTTGTCTGAAATAAGGGTTATCAAATTTTTCGATACAAGAATTATCCCAACGCATAATTTTATAATCGGGCAAATATTTGCGCCAACTTTCAAGGCACATATTTTCTAAATCGCCAAATTCTTTATCACCCAGCCAAACATAATGAAGTATTTTAGGTATCATACTTTATTTTCCTTTAATGATATCATTAAATAAATTGTCCCATTGGTCAATTATTACTTCCGGCGCATATTCTTTCATGCTTTCGCAGGCATTTTTACCAAATTTAATACGCAAATTTTTATCAAGCATAAGTGTTTTTAATTTTTGTGCAAAATCATCAACATCATCAGCCAAAAATCCGTTATATCCGTCAATAATCAACTCATTTATAGAGTTGGCATAGCTAAATCCTACATGCGGTAATCCGATAGCCATAGCATCAGCCGCCGCAAGGCCAAATCCTTCACAATTGCTGGTAAATGCTTGAATGTCCGCGGTATGATACAGCGCCTCAACATCTGTTGTATAGCCGGCCAAAGACACTTGGTTGCTAAGATTATTAGCTTCAATCATATCCGCTAATTCTTTGTTATAGTCCTTATATTTTGCAATTCCCCAAATTTCGACTTTCCAATCCGGAAAGTCCTTGGCAATTTTGGCAAATGCCTCTATCAACAAGTGAGGTTGTTTAACCTGTTTTTCAACTCTGGCTACATAAATGATTTTCTTATGTTCAATACTTAAATCAACAAGTTCTGTATCCTTGTGTTGACGCACCGGATTTGCTATTCGAACAATATTTTTAGGTTCAAAATAAGGATCGATTTTGTCCTTGCTTGAATTCATCAACACTTGAAAAGTATGAACCTTCTTAAAACTTTTTTTGCATATTGCTCTCATTAAAAAATTTTTCTTCAAAATTTTATTGAAAAGCACCGGAGGAAAGTTATGAACCATTTGCACAATAGGAATATTATGATTTTGGAATCTGGTAACATTGTACAAATCAACCGGAAAATAACATAATAAAATATCCGGTTTTTCTGCCTTTATTAACTTATTGAAACGAAAATAAGGAACAAACAATTTTCCTCTTAAAAAACGATAAGCATTTATAAGCGGATTTTTTGTTTTGCCGTTTAAGTTAACTACTTTGACCTTGTTATTCAAATCAAAGCCAATCCCCGTTTTGCCGAGTTTTGAATATGTATCACAGGCTATAACAACATCATAACCCTTAGATACAAACAAATTTGCAAGGTAAACCAGCCAGTTTGTATTCAAAACATTTCTATCCCTGACCATCATAACTTTCATGAATTAAACATCCTTATTTATTCAAATACCACTCAACAGTTTTGATAATTCCGGTATCAAAAGTTTCTTCAGCTTTCCAACCAAGTTCATTTTCAAGTTTTGTCGCATCAATGGCATAACGAAAATCATGACCGGCTCTGTCTTGAACATAGGTAATAAGTTCAGCATATTTTTTGCCGTCATCTCTTGGTCTTTTTTCATCCAAAATAGAACAAATAGTGTTAACAATAGTGATATTGTTTCTCTCGTTTCTGCCGCCTACATTATATGTCTCGCCGGCTTTGCCTTTATGATAGATTAAATCAATGGCTTTACAATGATCTAAAACATATAACCAATCTCTGATATTCAAACCTTTACCATACACCGGAAGAGGCTGTTTAGCCAAAGCTTTTGAAATAATGTGAGGAATAAGTTTTTCGTTATGCTGTTTCGGACCATAGTTATTAGAGCAATTTGATGTTGTAACATTCATGCCGAAAGTATGATGATATGCTCTGACCAAAAAGTCTGAACTGGCCTTAGAAGCAGAATAGGGCGAGTTTGGAGCATAAGGAGTTGTTTCTTCAAACATTCCGTTATCACCCAATGTCCCATAAACTTCATCAGTTGAAATATGATGAAAACGACATCCTTCATAATCAGGTTTGTATTGATTAGGTGCAATCATCCAATGTTTGCGGGCAGCTTCCAAAAGATTAAATGTACCGACGATATTTGTATTGATAAAAGCTCTGGGACCTTTAATCGAGTTATCGACATGACTTTCGGCAGCAAAGTGAATAACACCTCTTATATCATTTTCGGCAAACAATTTTTCAATCAAGGCTTCATCACAAATGTCGCCTTGGATAAAATGATAATTTGACATATTTTCGCATTCTTTCAAATTATCCAAATTACCTGCATAGGTAAGTTTATCCAAGTTGATAACTTTATATTCAGGATATTTTGTCGCAAAATAAGGTACAAAATTTGATCCTATAAATCCGGCACCGCCTGTAACTAAAATTGTTTTAGACATTTTTTCAAGCTCTCCTTCCAATGAGGAATTGATATATTAAAAGTTTTCTTTAGTTTTGATTTATCCAACACGCTGTAAAAAGGTCTGGTTGCTTTTGTAGGGTATTCGGCAGATAAAATAGGAAATACTTTACAAGGCAGATTTGAAAGTTCCATAATTTCTGTTGCAAAGTCATACCAAGAACATGTACCTTCATTTGAAAAATGATAAACTCCACTGTTTGTTTCATTTAATTGAGGTATAATTTTGACAATAGCTTCTGCTAAATCTTTAGCATAAGTAGGTGTTCCGGTTTGGTCACAAACTACATTAAGAGTTTCTCTTTCAGCTCCCAAACGGCGCATTGTTTTAACAAAATTGTTGCCAAATGAAGAATATAACCAAGCCGTTCGAATAATAGCATATTCTTTTGCTTCTTTTTTTACAGCTATTTCACCGGCTAATTTAGTTTTTCCGTAGACGGAAACCGGAGCAGGCTCATCATCAGGTGTATAAGGCTTACAATTTGAACCGTCAAATACATAGTCTGTTGAAATATGAATAATTTTGCAACCGGTTTTAGCTAAATTTTCAGGTCCTGTTTCATTAACTTTTTTTGCTAATTCGGCATCATCTTCAGCTTTGTCAACAGCAGTATAAGCCGCACAGTTTACAATAACTTCGATATTATTGTTTTTAACAAAATTGTTAACGGCTGTTTCGTCCGTAATATCCAAGACATCCGCATCAGTAAATATTGCCTCAGGTAACAACAACTTAAGTTCGTTTCCTAATTGTCCGTTACCGCCGGTAACCAAAATATTACTATTCATCAGGCATATCCTTTAATTTGTTAGCTAATCTGTCTTTTTCAGATGTTATAACTTTATCGGCAGGAATTTTCCAATCAACGCCAATATCTTCATCATCGTATCTGATACCGAATTCAGCTTCCTTGCAATAAGTATTGTCGCATTTATATGCAAATATAGCTTCTTCGCTCAAAACAGAAAAGCCATGCAAAAAACCGCGAGGTATAAAGAGTTGGCGTTTGTTTTCTTCTGATAATTCGACTGCAACATGTTTTCCGAATGTCGGAGAATTTTTTCTGGCATCAACAGCCACATCAAGAACTTTTCCTTTTAACACGCGCACCAATTTTGCTTGCGCATGTTTTCCCAATTGGCAATGAAGTCCTCTGATAACGCCATAACCGGATTTAGATTGATTATCTTGTACAAAGTGATTTGTAATTCCGTTTTTAACGAATTCAGCTTCATTATAGCTTTCAAAAAAGTAACCTCGGTTATCTTCGAAAACTCTTGGCTCAACAATAACAACTCCGTCGATTTCTGTTTTAATAAAGTTCATGTCTTTCCTCATATACTTTTTTCAAATATGATTTGTAATTTCCGTCTTTCAGTTCATCAATTAAGGCTAACATTTGTTTATCATCAATAAAACCTCTACGATAAACAAGTTCTTCAATACAAGCAATTTTTAAGCCTTGTCTTTTTTCAATAATTTGTACAAAAGCCCCTGATTCCATCAAACTTTCCGGAGTACCGGCATCAAGCCAAGCATTTCCTCGGCGCATGGGAACGACGGACATTCTGCCTTCTTTTAGGTACAAATTGTTCAAATCGGTAATTTCTAATTCACCACGAGCAGAAGGTTTTAATCCTTTGGCTTTTTCAACGACATCTTTCGGATAAAAATAAAGTCCGACGGAAGCATAATTTGATTTAGGTTGTTTGGGTTTTTCTTCAATGGAAATAGCTTTTAAGTTGCTATCAAATTCAACAACGCCGAAACGCTCCGGATCGGAAACATGATATGCAAAAATTGTTGCGCGGTGACCTTTGTTTTTTTCAACTTCATCTCTAAAAGTATGGAGCTGTTCGCCCATATAAAAAATATTATCACCTAAAATTAAGCAAACATCATCATTTTCGATAAAATCAGCCCCGATTGTAAATGCTTGAGCAATACCTTTAGGTTCAGGTTGAATTGCATAAGAAATATTAAGTCCCAGTTTTTTACCGTCACCGAACAGCTTTTCAATATTTGGTGTGTCTTGCGGAGTAGATATAATTAAAATATCTCTTATACCAAACAACAATAAAGTCGAAAGAGGGTAATAAATCATGGGTTTATCATAAACAGGAAGAAGCTGTTTTGATGTTATTTTTGTCAGCGGATATAATCTGGTTCCGCTTCCACCGGCTAATATAATGCCTTTCATAATTAAAATCCTTTGTGTTAACAGATGTTTCAAATATTAAGATAAACAAGATGTATAGTCAAACAAATAGAGCTTATCAACAGTTCTATTTTGTACCGCTAGAGCCAAAGCCTTTAGCCCCTCTGTTTGTTTCACTCAAATCACTAACCTCAACAACCTCAGGTTTATAAATCGGACAAACAACAATTTGAGCGATTCTGTCAAACGGTTCTATTACAACTTCGTGATCATTAAAATTATAAACATTGACCATAAATTCTCCGCGGTAAGACACATCAACCGTTCCAAGTTGTGCAACAATTCCTTTTTTGGTTAAGCCTGAGCGCGGACGAATTTGAATTTCAACCGACATATTGTCTTGTGTCGGATAATCGGTTATTTCCAATGCAAATCCGGCCGGTATGGTAGCAATACCTCTCGGTGCAATGGTAACAGACGAAGAAATTGACGCTCTGATATCATAACCGGAATCATATAAATCCGACGACAATTTCGGTAATTTTTCATTCAAATATTTTACATTCATTTTCATTATTGTTTCTCCCACAAAACACGGCAAGTCTAATACCTAAATATCACCTTGTAAAACATTATTAACCTTTTGTTAACAAAGAGTTTTATTAGCATTTGGAAATATTTTGTGATTTGAAAATAATAAAAAACTAAAATACGATTTTTCGTGTGAAAAGGAAAATTTTCGCATGTTAAATTTAACAAAAACAAGGAGAGACTTTTATGAAACTTAGAACTTTATTACTAGCTTCGGCAGCTGTGATGTTTACAACCTCTGCAATGGCAGTTGATATTACCAACCCGTTTTATTTGCCTGCTAAAGGCAAATTCTTGTCAGATACAAAAATCCAAATGAATCGCGGCAAAACAGATAATGGTGTAACAGAAAATGAAGCTAAAACATCGTATGCTCGTGAAGAATTAGCTTATGGTGTAAGTGATAATTTTGCAGTTGTTTTAGGTATTGGTAATACTTTTGACTACAATAGAAAAGAAGCCGATAATAAAAGCTTCTACAACAATGACCACAACTTTGATTATTCAATTGGTGTAAAATACAACTATGTAAACGGCAAATTGTTAACACAAGCCGGTGTTACATACAGAACAGCAGATGCTGAAACATTTACTTCAAACTACTATGAAGATACCGAAACAAATGAGCGTTGGCTAAAAGCTTTAGACGGTTATGTTCGTGTAGGATATGACATGGGTTGTATTACTCCATATACCGAACTTACAGCTTGGGGTGAATTAGATCGTGACGCTAATGAACAAGAATATTCTTGGAAACTCGGTGTACATAAAAAATGGAATAAAGTTGCAGCTGATGCCGGTGTTCGCTACACATTTAATGAAACAGAAGATGAAGGCGTAGACGCCGGAAATGGCCACAACGAAAGAGTTGATTTAGAATTGGCTGTTGATTATCTTGTAAACGATAACTTCTCTGTCGGTGCTTATGCCAAATACTATCTTGGCGGCGATTACAAAGAAGAAATCGATCGCAAAGATATCGAATATGATCGTACAATCGGTTTGAATGCCAAAGTATTGTTCTAATTTCATAAATTAGATAAGAAAAACACCCTCTCAAATCAGAGAGGGTGTTCTTTTATAAATTTCATCATTTATTTTTTTCTCTTTTTCTTCTTTTTGTCATAAGAAATTTGCAGCGGTTTGCTTTTATTTTTTGCCAATGATTTTGTGATTTCTTTTATTGAATTGTCAAAATCAGGCTTGCCAAACAACATGTTTACAAATTCCATAGGATCTTTACCGTTAAGAAGCTGTTGTGTCGTAATTTGTGAGGCAACTTGTTGAGCAACGGCATTTCTGAAAGCTTCTTGAGCGCTTTCTTTATTTTTTATTTCCTTGTGTTTTTTATACTCATGATATTTTCGTTGAAAACGAGCAAATTCATACACCGGACATCCGCCGGCATTATAATCGTCTAATTCCATACTACATGTTTTTTCATTGATAAGAGCATAGATTCCGCGTCCCTCATTGTCACGATATACCATCCAGTCAAAAATAAGCTCGGCATTGATTGCTTCATCAACTATTTTTTCCTCAATGTTTTCAAATCTTATATATACGGTTTCATTATTTTCAGATTCTATAAAGATATTATCTTCAAAAAATTCTTTATTATATTTATTTTTGGAACGATGATTTGACAAAACCACACTCAAACACAGAGCTGTTAACGCTATTTTAAGCTCATGATTAGTTTTGTACGCAATTTTTCTGGGGTCTTTTTCTACTTCAATATCACTAAGAATTTTTTCGGTTGAAAATTCATTTAATTGGGACAAAATATCCAATTGTCTGGATGAGAGAAAAACATTGGTCTTAATTTCTCTTTCAGAAACCTTATTGATAATTTTTTGAATTTCGTCTTTGATTATTTTTTCTTTTTTATCCATAACAATATCTCCGTTAATACAACAGATAATAACATAAAAAACGGCAAATTTCAAATATTAAATTTTGTGCTTGACTTTACATCAAAAAAGTATGAAATATGTAGCGAAGTTATCAATGATGATAATTTTTTAATGTGGATTTAACCTAACTTGTCCCGCAATAGAGGACTAAATAAGGAGAATAAACTGATGAAAAAAACTGCAGAAGCGGTGTCATTGGGACACCCTGATAAAATTTCCGATTACATTTCAAGCTATATATTAGACCGCATGATTGAACAAGATTCTTCGGTTAAGTATGCTGTTGAAGTTATGGTAAAAGACAACACCGTTGTTTTGGGTGGCGAGATAAAAGGAAATGTATCGCTTGATAATCTAAATCAATATATCGTAAATGCCTTAGCCGAGATTGGTTACACTAAGGAATATTCAACACTTTGGGGTGATTGTGCCATCAATCCTCAAAAGATAAATGTTATCAATATGATTGGCCAACAATCATCAGAAATTAACCAAGGCGTTGAACAAGACGGTTGGGGTGATCAAGGTGTTTTTGTCGGTTATGCCTGCAAAGGTGATGGCAATATTAACCAAGAACTGTATTTGGCTCGCAAATTAAACAATGCATTATACGAAAAAGCCTTAAAATCAAAAAATTTAGGCTTAGATATAAAAACGCAAATAACTCTAAATGACGATAAAATAGAAACGGCTATTGTAGCGATTCCGATGTTGCAACAAGAAGATTTAACCGCGTTTGTAATTGATGTTTTGGGCGAAACTCCAAAAAATATCATCATAAACGGCACCGGTAGTTACACTTATCATTCTTCAATAGCAGATTGTGGTATTACCGGACGCAAATTAGCTTGCGATTTCTATTCGACAGCTTGCCCGATTGGTGGAGGATCTCCATGGACCAAAGATGGCACAAAAGCTGACCTGACATTAAATATTTATGCCAGACAGCTGGCTTTAGAAAACTTAAAAGACAATGATGAGTGTTTTGTTTATTTATCATCATGTATCGGTCGTTCCGAACTGCCTAGCGGATTGATAAAGACTATCAAAAACGGCAAGGAAACATTATCTGATTTGTGGGGATGTCAAAAACCATCTCAGCTGATAAAATCCTTTTCCTTAGATAAGCCTGTATATGCTAAATTATGTCGTCAGGGACTTCATTCATTAAATAAAAACTTGCTTTAATTTGAAATTGTAATATAAATATATTACTCATCATAATTTTAGGAGAATTTGTAAAATGAAAGCATTAAAATATTCGTTACTGGGTTTGCTTTTAGTATTGGTAGTGGCTTGTCTCGGCTTGTTTTTGTACTTAGAGCCTTTGGTAAAAACTACAGTAAATACAGTAGGTACAAAAATTGTCGGTACCCAAGTAAACTTAGAAGGTTTCAAATTTTCGCCTTTTGTCGGCGAGGCTGAAGTTACCGGCCTTAGCGTAGCCAATCCCGAAGGCTATAAAACAGCTCATTTAATAAATTTGGGTCGTGTTTTTGTAAAGGTTGATGTTAAAAGCTTGTTTACCGATACAATCATAGTTGATGAAGTATCTGTTAACGGCATTAACTTGTCTTATGAAATGCCTGATTTATCAACCAGCAATGTAATGCAAATTCAACAAAATATTGCTAAAAATACCGCTTCGGAAAAAACAGCAGAACCTGTAAAAGCAGAAACAGAAGCTGTTGTTGAAGAAACACCGGTCAAAGCTGAAGCTGGTAAAAATGTTGTTATTAAAAAAGTTGTAGTTGACGGCGGTGCCTTAACTGCCATGATACCGTTACAACCGGAACCTTTAACTTTGACTATGCCGGCTATTGAAATTAACGGTATTGGCGAACAAGGCGAAAAAATGAATATTCAAGAAACCGTAACCACCTTGTTTAACAAGATTTTGTACAATGCTACATCTGTTGTAAGCAAGGCTTTACTCAACGCGCAAGAAAAAGTTAATGAACTTGCCAACAAAGCTGTTGAAGAAGCCAAAGGAAAGGTTGATGAAAACATAAACGGTTTTCTTGATAAAGTAAAATTTTGGTAATCAAACCTAATTATAAAAAGAGCACTCGAAAGAGTGCTTTTTTTCTTGCTTTTATCATTCTAAATAATAAGATATATCCATTGAATTAGTTATAGGTATAATCATATGAGACTAAATAAAACATTTTCTTATTTTTTAATTTGCCATTTTTTAATTTGGTCAATATTACCGATTATCTTACGCCACAATCTTCCGATGGATTCTGCCGAAGCTCTTGTGTGGGGATTTATCGGAGAATGGGGAACTAATAAACATCCTCCGGTATCAGGTTTTTTTGCCAATTTGATATATGAGTTGACTTCACACCCGTCATCATTATATGTGCTTAGTCAATTGTTCATAATCGGCGGTTTTATTTATATCTATAAATTTGCCCGCTTGTTTTTACCCGAAAACAAATCGCTAATTGCCACCACAATTCTCGAAGGTGTGGCATATTACAATATGGTAACTCCGGAATACAATGTAAATATCATAGCTTTGATGCTTTGGCCTGCGGCAACTTATCATTTTTATTTAAGTATAACCAAAAACAGACTTTCTGATTGGTTGTTGTTCGGATTGTTTTGCGGATTAAATATTTTAACTAAATATGTATCAGGTATTTTGCTTATTTGTTTTGCGTGCTACTTGTTAACCACTCGCAGGGGAAGGGCTTGTTTCAAATCGTGGAAGTTATATGTCGGAGGTTTAATGGCATTTGCTGTTGTGTTACCTCATTTAATATGGTTACATAATCATGACTACTTTGTAATTGACTATTTCTTGGGGCGTTCACAAGGCGGCAAGTCTCTTGCCTATGGTATGGCACATATTGTTTATCCGTTAAAGTTCCTGGGCTCGCAATTACTAACCTCGGCATTTGCTTTGCTGACACTTATTATTGCATACAAATCAAGCCCTAAAGATGAAACAAAAATTACTAAATCAGATAAAAAATTTCTTTTTATGGTTGGTGTTTTACCTGTTTTAATAATGGCGTTAATCTCACTTATTTTGGGTATAAAGTTAAAAAGTATGTGGGGCTCGCCGGTAATGTATTTGCTTGGTGTGTGCTTTTTTGCATATTTTCCGTTTGATATTACCAAATCGTTTAAGCCCCTGTTAAAAGCTTGTTGGGGTGCATTATTCTTGTTTGCCTTTGTTTTTGTAATGCAGGTTATATTTACTACTTCGGCAAAATTTAAGCTCAATGCACTTGATTTTACCAACTCTGTCAAAGCTCAAAACTATGAATATGTAGGCGGTAGCGTTTGGTTAGCCTCGACAATAGGCGCCTATGCACAAAATCATCCTCAAGTACTGTTTTTAATGTCGCCCAAAGACAATCCTTGGATAAATATGGATGATGTTAAGCAAAAAGGCATATTGGTTGTAACCGAAAACTTATGGGAATATGAAAATTATCAAAAAACCTTTGCAAAATTATCAAAACCTGAGGTATATTTACTAAAAGTTACCAATCCCTTGGGAAAAACAAAAGAACATAAATTATATTATGGCTCTATTAAAGGAGATAAAAAATGAGAGATAGTATCAGCGTTGTAATTTCGGCATATAACGAAGGCGAAAGTGTCAACGAACTTCACAAAGAACTCACTAAGGTAATGAAAGACTTGCCGCTAAAGACCTATGAGTTGATTTTTGTTGATGACGGTTCATCAGATGACACTTATGCAAAATGCCAAAAATTGCAAACCAAAGACTCTCATGTAAAAATCGTACACTTAAGACGCAACTTCGGTCACGAAATAGCCATGACTGCCGGTATGGACTATGCCACCGGTGACGCTGTTGTCTTTATGGATGCCGATTTGCAACATCCGCCATATTATATCAAAGATATGGTAAAATATTGGCAGGAAGGTGATGATATCGTTTTGACAAAACGCGTTGAAAATCAAGCAACTTCCAAATTTTACAATTTTTGCGCCGCGTCTTTTTACAAGATTTTGAATTTCTTGTCTGACACCAAAATTCCAGCCAAAACTCCTGATTTTCGCTTGGTTGACCGAAGCTATGTCGATTTTTTGAAAAAGTTTAACGAGCAAGATCGCTTGTTCAGAGGGTTGTTGTCTTGGGCAATGCCTCGTGAAAAGGTTAGGGTAATTGATTTTGTTGCTCCCGAGCGCTTTGCCGGTGTATCAAAATATAACTATCGCAAATCATTAGCCTTGGCTTTTAACAGTATTGTTCAATTTTCGACCCGTCCGCTCAGAATGTCTATTTATTTGGGATTGATATCTGCGTTTGTTTCAGGCTGTTTGGGTTTGTATGTGATTGTTGAACATTTTATTTTGCGCAATCCTACTCCCGGTTATGCAACAATTATGACCACCGTAATTTTCTTAGGCTCTATTCAACTTATTGTATTGGGAATTATCGGTGAATACATCGGCAAAATTCATATGGAAGTAAAAAAGCGTCCTTTGTACATTGCCGAATATAAAGACAACTCAACGAAAGACAAAAAATAATGGTAAATTTGATTTTCAATGCTGACGATTTTGGCATATCACAAGGCGTAAATGAAGCAATTTTTAAAGCTCACACCCAAGGAGTCTTAAATTCGACCAGTATAATGATAACCTTAAAATATGTGCCGCAAGCATTGGAAATGGCTAAACAAATGCCGAATTTAAATATCGGACTGCACGCTAATCTGACCAATGAAAATTCAGTTCTTTCCAAAGATGAAATACCTCTGTTGGTTGACGAAAAAGGTAAATTTAAGCACGGATTCGTTAATTTGGCACTTTTGTCTGTGTTGCACCCCAAAGAGCTTAAAAATCAGGCTAAAAAGGAAATAAGAGCCCAAATCGAAAAGGCTCGTGCTTGCGGGATAAAACTTGCTCACTTAGATTCGCATCGCCATATTCATATGATACCTGGTATTTTTAAGGCTTGCATGGAATTAGCCGCAGAATACAATATACCGCGTTTGCGTTTTGTTAACGAAAATCCGCTTGCCACCATTAAACAAACCGCTAGCAAAGAGTGGATATCTGATGGAGGTTTAATTAAAAATTTGGTGCTTATTTCTTGCGCTGTTGTAAACAAACTATTATTTGGCTTTAAGTCTGATACTTATTTTTACAGCATTGTAAATACATGTAAAATCAGCCGTGATAAGCTGAAGTCATATAAAATTCCCGGTTCTTACAAAGCAGTTGAAATCGGTATTCATCCGGGAATTCCCGAAATTGATAAGCAAAATATGGCCGATGTTTTTGATGATAATATCCTAAAAGATTATCGCAAAAAAGAATTAGAAACTCTGCTTGATAAAACAGTTATACAAGAATTTGTATAATATCCCTTTAATTAGCTGCTTAACACCATTATATAAAGGGTAACAATTAAATTAAGGAGTTCATACCATGAAAACAGTTACCCTGAATAACGAAACTAAAATGCCCATAATCGGTTTGGGAACTTTTTTATCCCCCAAAGGCGAGGTTTATAAAGCTGTTCGTTGGGCCTTAAAACTTGGCTATCGTCATATTGATTGCGCCTCAATTTATGGCAATCAGGCAGAGGTTGGGCAGGCTATCCAAGACGCCATAAAAGAAGATAATATCAAGAGAGAAGAGTTGTTTATTACTTCAAAGCTTTGGAATGATGCTCACAGAATAGAAGATGTCAGACCGGCATTTGAAATGACTAAAAACGAACTTAAATTAGACTATCTCGATTTATACCTGATTCACTGGCCGGTGGCTCAAAAAAAAGGCACACAAATGCCGCAAAATGATGACGACTGGTTGTCATTGGATGAAGTGCCTTTATGGGAAACTTATTCCGAGATGGAAAAATTGTACGAAGAGGGGCTGTGCAAGGCAATCGGAGTATCAAATTTCAATAAGGAGCACTTAGGAAAACTTATTTCAAAAACACAAATTATTCCGGCTGTAAATCAGGTTGAATGTCATCCGCTACTAAATCAAAAAGAGCTTATTGATTACTGTTCAAAGAACAATATTGCAGTTACGGCATATTCTCCGCTTGGCGCTCAATACAGCCATGGAAGTTTGTTGAGCAATCCGCAAATTGTTGAAATTGCCGCCAAAAACGATGCTACGCCGGCTCAAGTTTTATTGGCTTGGCAAATTGCACGCAATGTAATTGTTATACCAAAATCAGTTCACGAAGATCGTATCAGAGAAAATTTTGCCTCACTTGCCTTAACATTGGATAATGATGATATTAAAAGGATTGATGATATGAACGAAGATCATCGCTTTATAACCGGCGAGGCATTTATAAACAAATCAAAAGGTTACAGCAAAATATTTTAAGTAAGAATTTAATATTTCTCTCAAAAAAAATATTTTATTTAATACAATATTAACTCCGAAAACATAAAATATGAATCGCGAGAGTAGCTACTCGCGATTCATATATGAATTTAAACGTTTAAAGGATACAACAGGAAGTTGTTACAAGAATTGAGACAATATCCGAGGAATCGGAAGGTAGGCTCTTTGCATAAGGATATGCGAAGGGTTTTGTTGTATCTATATATAAAGAAATACGAGCGAGGTAAGATGTGTCTTATAATATCACCTTAAGCTCGTCAATGCGTT
>SUUJ01000006.1 GCA_015062585.1 Alphaproteobacteria bacterium
ATCCCTCACCCGCTACCATTTTTTTATCAAGCTTGGTCTCGTAGCTCAGCTGGATAGAGCAACAGCCTTCTAAGCTGTGGGTCAGAGGTTCGAATCCTCTCGAGATCGCCAATTAAAAAAAAGTCCTACCTCGCGTAGGGCTTTTTTTTTAATTCTGTGATATCAGGATTAGAACCTCTGACATAGAGGTTCGACTACCAGCAATAGGCGAGACGCGGGTATCGCCGGTTTTGCTATACATCGCAAAAATTGCGCCTGTGCAACTCAAGCCTTAAAGGCGCAGAGCAATCCTCTCGAGATCGCCAATTAAAAAAGAGGTTACACTTTGTGTGTGACCTCTTTTTTTTGACTTCTCTTGAGGTCGAACCTAGGGTTCGTTCTTTGGTATCTTTATCCGACTATCTTTAAATATGAGCTCATCAATTTTTTAATACCGCCGGATTGAAAACAAACTTGTACGGTGTTGCCGTCTTGGGCAACAATTTGTCCATAACCGAAAGTTTGATGATATACTTTTTTCCCTACATTATTACGAGGTTTTTCTTTTACATAGCTATATCTTTTATCGTCGTCATAAGTTGTTTCTTCGTAAGGATTTTCGTATTTATTTTTATTGGTATAATTCGGACGGAAGTATGATTGATTTGAGCTGTAATAAGAGCACTTATTTATCAGCTCAATATTAGCGCGAGGCAGTTCGTTGATAAAACGAGACGGAATATTGTTTTGCCATTGTCCGTAAATTCGACGAGAGTGCGCCATAGAAATATATAGACGATGTTTGGCTCGGGTTATGGCAACATAAGCCAAACGACGCTCTTCTTCCAAAGCATTTTCTCCTTCATCGAGTGAGCGTTGATGAGGAAACAAATTTTCTTCCCAACCGGGTAAAAATACTACATTAAATTCCAAACCTTTAGCAGAGTGCAAAGTGATAATGCGAACTTTGTTTTCTTGTGTTTCGTTGTCTGTATCGGTAACCAATGAGACATGTTCCATAAATGAAGCCAAGTTGGGATAGTTCTCGGTGTCTGCCATAACATTGATAAGTTCTTTTAAGTTTTCGATACGCCCCGGGGCTTCGGCAGAAGAATCGTTGCGCAACATTTCAAAATATCCGCTTTCTTCCAAGACCAGTCCGGCTAACTCATCAGGATAAATAGAGGTTGATAAATCGCGCCAATGTTTGAAATTTCCCATTAAGTTTTGTAACGAAGTTTTTGATTTTCCGCTAATTGCACCTTCGGATAACATTTTTTCAACTGCCATATACATTGATATATGGTTTAAGCGAGCTTCAGCCTGAAATTTTTCGACTGTTTTGGCGCCGATACCTCTGGCCGGTTTGTTTATAATGCGCTCAAATGCCAGATCATCATGCGGTTGAATAATAACTCGAAAATAGGCCAGGGCGTCTCTGATTTCGGCGCGTTCATAGAATTTTAGTCCGCCGATAACCTGATAAGGAATCGCTTCGGTTACAAATTTTTCTTCAATAGCACGAGTTTGTGACGCCGTGCGTACCAAAACTGCCATTTCGGAATAGGAATAGCCGTCGCGACGAGAATTTTCGATTTCGTCGGCAATGTATCCGGCTTCGTCATCGCCGGAATAGGTGCTGACAACTTTGATTTTGGAGTTATCGACTTTTTGTGCCGGCGAGTTTTGAGCAACGCGCAAAGTTTTGCCTAAGCGTCCGGAATTATTGGTTATTAGAGCGGAAGCTGCGGATAAAATATGTTGAGTTGAACGATAGTTTTGTTCAAGTCTGATTATAACCGCATCGTCAAAGTCTTTGTTAAAGCGTAAAATATTTTCGATTTCGGCACCGCGCCAAGAATAAATTGATTGGTCGTCGTCGCCGACACAACATAAGTTACGGTGCTTTTGTGCCAATAGACGAATCAGCTTATATTGAGGGATATTGGTATCTTGGTACTCATCTACCATAATGTATTTGAAGCGCTCTTGATATTTATCTAAAACATCTTTGTGATTGAGTAGAATTTCCAAAGTGTATAAAATAATGTCGCCAAAGTCGACACAGTTAAGCTCTTTTAAGCGAGTTTGATAAATTTTATAAATTTTGGTTAAATTAGTTTCTTTGTAATTTTGACAACATTTTTCAACGGTAATACCTTTATCTTTCCATAAGCTTATTCTTTCGACAATAGATTGAGGAGGGTATTTTTTGTCATCAATGCCGTTTTGTTCCATAATTTGTTTGACAAGGCGTTTTTGATCATCTTCACCTAAAATAGTAAAATTGTTGTGAAGACCGACAAGTTCGGCATAATTTCGTAATATTTTGACACAAATTCCGTGAAATGTACCGAGCCAAACCGAAGAAGCAGCTTCGCCTATCATATTATAGACACGCTCTTTCATCTCTTTGGCGGCGCGATTGGTAAAGGTAACGACTAAACACTCCCATGGATTAGCCAAGTGTTTGAATAATATATAAGCTAAACGAGTGGTCAAAACTTTGGTTTTGCCGGTACCGGCGCCGGATAATACCAAAACCGGACCTTGAGTGCATTGGACGGCACTTTTTTGTTCGGTATTGAGTTCATCAAGCCAGGCGAAACGAGGCATCAAAAATGATGCGTTATCTTGGTTGTCAGAATCGTCGTCGGTTAATTCGAAAATATTATCCATTGCTAATCTTCTTGTTTTTTTTACTTTTTAGCAATATATATAATATATACTAATATGAAAAGAACAAAATCAGACTTTTTAGCAAAAAAAAGGAATTAAAAATGTCAGAAATTCGCTCTAAAATCGTAGAACTTAAAAAAAATATGAATCTTAATATCTTAGGACAAGAAGATTTGGTAAACAAACTTCTTATTACCTTGTTGGCTGACGGTAATGCATTGGTTGAGGGTGCTCCGGGATTGGCTAAAACAAAAGCTATTAAAACTTTGGCTTCAATGATTAAGGCTGATTATAACCGAATCCAGTTTACGCCGGATTTGTTGCCTTCGGATATTACGGGAAGTGAGATTTATGTAGCTCAGAGCGGAAAGTTCGAATTTAGAAAAGGGCCGGTTTTTGCTAATTTGGTATTGGCTGATGAAATTAACCGTGCTCCGGCAAAAGTACAAGCGGCATTATTGGAGGCTATGGCCGAGCGTCAGGTCAGTGTCGGCGGTAAAAAATATGAATTACCGAAGTTGTTTATGGTTATGGCAACACAAAACCCGATTGAACATGAAGGAACATATAATTTGCCTGAGGCTCAATTGGACCGATTTTTGATGTATATAAAAGTTGATCATCCGGATAGCGAGACCGAGAAGAAAATTTTGCATCTTGTCAGAGATGAAATAAGTGGCAAGAAAGACATTAAAAATATCAGCGTGTCGGTTGATGATATTTTGTCAGCTCGCGATGAAGCCCTAAAAGTTCATATGAGCGATGAAGTGGAAGAATATTTGGTGCAACTTGTCGGGGCCACCAGACATGCTGAAAAATATAATTCTTCATTTAAGGGATATATTGCTTATGGAGCCAGTCCTCGTGCTACTTTGGCATTGGACAGATGTGCAAAAGTTCACGCTTGGCTGAACGGTAAAGATTTTGTATCTCCGGAAGATATTCATGCGGTTGTTTATGAGGTTTTGCGTCACAGAATTATTTTAAGCTTTGAAGCTCAGGCTGAAGGTTATACTACTGATGATATTATTGCTTCATTGTTAAAATCGGTTCCGTTGCCATAAAGGATATAAGTTTTGGTAAAATTGAAAAAAATTGTCTCAAAAAATATTGAATCCAAAACATCAAAAGTTTCGGGAAACAGTTTGTTTGTCGGATTGGCCGAACTGATGAATATGCGCAAATATGCAACATATTTGCAACAAGGAAAAAGAAAAAAGACTTATTCTAATCAGGTTGGCGATGTTAAATCTGCTTTTAAGGGCAGAGGGATTGAAATGGACGAGATTAGGGAATATCAATTCGGCGACGATGTCAGAGATATTGATTGGCGCGTGACTGCCAGAAAAGAAAAACCTTATACCAAACTTTACAGTGAAGAGCGAGATAGAGAGATTTTTGTATGGCTTGATTTGTCGGCGATAATGTTGTTTGGTTCAAATCAGGAATTAAAATCGGTAACAGCTTCTAAAATTGCGGCGCTCATCGGGTGGATTGCCCTTAATAACAAAGACAGATTCGGTTGTGTGATTTTTGACGGTAAAAAATCTTGGGTGTTTAAGCCTAAAAATGATAGGGCTTATTTGGGTGCTGTTTTTAATAAAATATCTGAAATCAGCCAAGCTGTTTTATCCGACAATCAAAATATTGAGCAAGAACGCATAAAGTCATTAAAATTGTTACAATCTAATGTGAAAAATCAGGCAAGTGTCTTCGTTATATCGTCCTTTGCTTATTTGAGTGATGAGTATGATAATATATTGGCAACTTTGGCTAAAAAAACAGGACTTTTTATGATAAATGTTTTTGATAAACTGGAAGAGAAAGCACCGGTCAGCGGACAATATATGGTAGAATATAACGGTGAAAAACTTCTTATGGATACATCATCAAAAATATATAAGAAAAAATATAGCGAGTATTTTGCCGATAAGCTGAAGAAAAAAGAACTTTTTTGCAAAAAAATGGCGTGCAAAATGATAAATTTTTCTTCGGAGATGAGTTTTGTAGGAGATTTAAAAATATTGTAGCTGAATAGTTGACAATATAAGAAATTTGTGGTATTTTTTAATTCGGAAATTATTTTGAACTTTATAATTGAAAAGAGAAAATTATGGTCAAATCAAACGATAATACTTCATATAAAAGAGGTCAGGAACTTCTTGACCAAGGATTATACAAAGAAGCAATTGCTCAATTTGATGCTGCAATTGCCGAACAACCGGATTCTTGGAAAGCTCTAAATTCTAAAGGATTTGCTTTTCAAAAACTTAGTAAATATACCGAAGCAGTAGAATGCTTTGATAAAGCTTTGTTGATTAACCCTAACTCGGTAGAAGTCTTGAATAACAAAGGCGTTACTTTGAGTATGAGAGGGTTGTATAAAGATGCAATAGCGTGTTTTAATGATGCTGTTGCTTTAGATAAGACTTCTTTAGAGGCCTTAAACGGTAAGGCAATCGCTTTGCAGCATATGTTTGCATATAAAGAAGCTTTGGATGTTTTGGAAGATGCAATGAAAATTGATCCGAAGCATTCTCAGTCGTTGCTCAGTGTTGCGGTTACTTTGCAAAAACTTAAACAATATGACCGTGCTATTTCTTTTTTCAAAAAAGTTCTGGCCGCCGATAAAAATAATATAAAAGCATGGAACGGAGTCGGTGTTACCTATCAGTTGATGGGGGACAATGCTTCGGCTATTAAGTGTTTTACCAAAATTTTGAATATTGACAGTCGCGAAATTCAAGCTTGGATTTCTATCGGTTTCGTATATCAAAAAATGATGAAATTTAATGATGCGCTGAAATGTTATAAAAAAGCTCAAATGATTATCGGTAATCGTTATCATCACAAGCTTTATGACGGTTTGGCTTCTTGTTTGACCAAATTGTCCGAATTTGATCAGGCATCAGAGGTATATCAACAAATCTTCCAACGCGAAGAGGGTAAAAAGAAGTGGGATGCTCAGCGTTCGTTAAAATTTGTGAACAAATTAAAACGCAAAAAAGCTGTTGGTACTCTACAAGCTTTGGTTCCGCAAGATGAAAATGCACCAAAGATTGTTGTTGATTTGCCAAAACCGGAAGATTTGGATTAGTCTTTTTCTTTTTTAATATAAAATTTGGAGCCGTTCACTATTGTGAGCGGCTTTAAATTTTTAATATGATGAATATATAAATAACAAATGATTTTACTGTAAGGAGAAGGCGTATGAAAACATTGTTTAAGTATATATTTTATTTGATTCTGATTGCTATATTGTACATTGTAATCAGTGCAATGTATAATGGCGATATGAATTCATCGACTACGGTAGGTGAGGTTGGCAATCAAATTAAGACCGGCGCAGAAAAAATGGTTTCTGACACCGCTAAGGTTGTAGAAAAAGGTATGAATGAATAAGTAAAATATCATACTAAAGTATCAATATCTTGCATATGCTCGTTTTTTTCGTAAAAATGTTTTAAATAACTGCGGCCGGTATGTTCAACATCTTGGTCGTGAATTATCGATTGATTGTTTGAATACACATCAACTTTATGCATATTATTGATATTGTTTTGCTCTTCCGGAGGGACAGACGAAGCAATAGCCTCGATACTATTGATAACATCGGGGGTTGCGGTTTTATAATTTGTTGATTGCTCTTGCTGTTTTCGTTGCTGTCCTTGTTTGCCTTCGTTTCTTTCGTTTTCGTCTTTGACCAAAACATTATTGGTGGTGTCTATATTCTCTACAGATTGGGAAACATTATTTGCAACAAAATACGATCTGTCTACTCTTGAAGAAGTAGGCGAATTTGATGATATTTTACGTGTAGAACTTATACTCATATGGATTCTCCCATAAAATTCCCAGATTCTTTAGGTTTTATAAGTACACTATAACATAAATTACGATTGAATACTATCATAATTTAGTTAAAAAAGACATAATAATAAGTATTTTTTTATTCCTGAACTTCAGTATGTTCTGTTGTTTCTGCCGGTTTAGCAGGTTCTTCGTGATTTTCTGTAACAACAGGTTGAGCATCTGAAGTTTGTTTTGCGTTGTTTTTTTGGAGCTCAGCAGCTTTTGTTTCTACGGTTGTTTTGGCTTTGTTGAACAATTCGCGAGCTTGCGGTTCATATTTTTTGGCAAGTTCTTTAACTGTTTCGATTTTGATAACACCAAAAATAAAAGCAATGGCTAAAGCAATTAAAATCCATGTAAACATAGTTTATTCCTCTGATTGTAATTTGTGTAAAACTTCTGTGGCATCATAGCTGTCATTATATGGAGATATGGTGCTTAAAAGCTTTGTATATTCGGCAGATAATGTTTCTATATCTGCCTGCTCGTCGTTATTATGCAAAATTTGCAAGGCTTTGTCCAGTCGTTGTTTTCCGGTGTCGGATAACTTTGGACATTTGTCAGCCAGCTCGCTTAATTCTTCTGTTTTTCCTAAAGAATAATTTATGCAATCGCAACCGGCATTGATTGATAAGTTGGCTTTTTCTTCCAAAGTGCCTTTGAGCGCGTGCATATCTATGGCATCTGACACCAAAAATCCGTCAAATCTTATCTTTTCTCGTATAAGCTTTTTGATACCTAATGTGCTTTGAGTTAACGGGTTTTGATTATCTATGCTGTTAATCAGTATATGCGCAGTCATAGCCAAAGGTGAATAGTTGCAGTTTCTAAACGGTATAAGTTCGCTTTCCAGTTCGTCAATTGAAAGCGTGATTTCCGGCAAACCTAAATGCGGATCAGATATAGCAGCACCATGACCGGGTAAGTGTTTAATGCAAGGGATAATGCCGTTTTTTATATAAGTATCCACCATTATTTTTCCAAGTATGGATACAGTATTGGGATTATCTGACAGACATCTGCTTTTTAAGGCTTGGGTAGTGTTATCTTTGTAACAATCAAGACAGGGTGCGAAATTTACATTTATTCCCAGTTCTTTAAGGTCTGTCGCTATAAGTTTTGCATGTAATTCAGAGGCGCGCTTGGCTTCATTGAGGGGAAGAGCTCCGATGTCAATATGAGAAGCGTAAGGGCGAAAATGCGGCGGTGTCAAACGACGCACTCGTCCGCCTTCTTGATCAATGGCAATCAATATATCATCTCTTCCGATAACGGTCTTTATTTCGTTTATCAGTTTTGTTATTTGCTGTTTGTCTTGTATATTACGTCCGAATAGTGCAATTCCGGCAGGGTTGGATTTTTCGAGTAAAAATTTTTCTTTATCATTCAGAGCCGTTCCCGATACTGATAAAATTGCGGCTAAAATAGGTTTTTCCATTCTGTTTCCTTAGATAAGTGCTGTTACTATCACTTTGGTTGTTTTTTGCAAAAATGAGGTTATTGGATTAAAATTGCCTCCGGCGTATTTTATAATTACCGGCAAGATGAATAGAGTAATGATTAAGAATAATGTTCCGATACGATCAGAATTTAAGTATCTTTTTACATAGATATTGTCAGACCAGCCTAAAAGTATTTTGGAGCCGTCTAACGGCGGTATCGGAATAAGATTGAACACACCCAATAAAATATTGAAGAATATCATATTTAAGAAAAACATTGCCAAAATTCCGCTTATTAAATTTGACGGAATCATCAATGATATTTTAAGTAAAAGGGCTGATAGAAGCGCTAATATAAAATTAGCTATTACACCGGCTGAGGCGACCAAAATATAGTCTCTTTTTTTGTTTCTCAGGTTGTCATAATTTATCATTACCGGTTTGGCCCAACCGAAAACGACTCCCGATTTTGAAAAAAACATCAATACAGGCAAAATTATTGAACCGAATAAGTCTATGTGATGTATTGGATTGAATGATAATCTGTTTTGTTTTTTAGGTGTATCATCACCAAGATACCAAGCCACCCAACCGTGAGCAATTTCATGAGAGATAATTGCGATGATTATGGTGGCTATGGATATCAAAATTTGTAAAATCATTGTTTTTTCTTTACTAAGCAAGAGCCGCCGGCGGTTTTGATTGAGTTACATAATTTGTCAGCTTCGCCTCGGGTGCTAAAGGCTCCGGCTTTTAAGCGATAAAATGTTCCTTTTGCACCTAAGTCTGCTGATTCAATTTCGTGCGGAAGATCTTTTAATTGATTATACTTTTTGGTTAAATCTATCCAAGATTTTTCCATAGCAGCTTTGTTGGGTGATGATATAAGTTGAATTTGCCATTTTCCTGAAGCGGCAGGTGTCGAAGTTTCTTCTTTTACAGATACTTTTTCAATTTTTTCCGGTAATTTTTCAGGTGTTTTTTCGACGACAGGTTTTGCTTCTTTGGCAGGTTCTTCAACAGTTGTTTTTACATCTGCAACAGATGGTTTCATCGAAGTGCTTTCTTCTACAACTTCGACTTTGATTTCTTTTTTAATTTCTTTTTTTACTTCAGCTTTGGGTGTATCCTTTTTTTCTTCGGTTGCGATAATTGTTTCTGCCGCTTTTATAGCGTTATTGCTTTGAGCAACCGCTTCTTGAGTTTTGGCTTCAATATTTTGTGCAACAGCAGGAAGAATAGGTTCTTCCGTAGGAGGAAGTATGTTTTCAACTTTTAAATTGTCGTCAGCGTTTTTTTCTACAATATCATAAACTGATTTGTCTTGATTTAAAATTTCCATACCGCCCGGATTTGCCGGCTGAACCTTTATGGCAGTATTAGCACGGCGAACAACGGGAATATCGATATTTTCGGTTTTTTTATAATCGGGCGATAAGATAAACCAACTGGCAATACCGGCTAATCCGACGCCTAAAATCGTACCTAAGAAAATGTGTTGAGATTTTGATATTTCTTTTTTTCTTTCCTCAATATTTTCAAGGGGTTGCGAGTTTAATCTTTGGCGAAATTCGTCAAGGAAATCACTGTTTTTTACAGGTTCATCATCTTGAAAATCATCTAACATTACCATTCTCCTTTGTGGTACAAAAATACTTAACTTGTTGTATTTATATTACAAAATGATTTATAATACCTTAACAAAATAAATTAAAAACGATATGTAACATTAAATAATTTTTGATGCTCGTCAACAGCCGCGGCGTCAGTCATTCCGGCAATGTATGTGCATATGATTGAAGCCATATCTTTGTCTGACATATCGGGAGTTATATTTTTATGTAAATGAGTAGGTAACAATTTGTAATCATTCATAAATGCATTGAACAAATCTTCTACAATCTGTTGTGATTTTTTATCCATTCTTGCGATATTGCAATGAGTGTAAAATCGCTTGATTAAAAAGTTGTGCAAATCATATATATGCTGGTGCATTTCTTTGGAAAAATTAGCTGTAAATGATTTTGCATTTCGGATATCTTTATCGGTTTTTATTTTGTTTTTTACAATATTGTCATTTGTAGTTTTTATCAAATCAAAAATCATGGCACTGATTAGTGAACGTGTTATGGCATAAACTCGAATATTATCGTCCATATTGGGATTTTCGTAATCAAATTTTGCTAATATTTCTTTGACAAAGTCAAGTTCGCACAGATCATCTATGCTGAAAAATCCGGCACGAAAACCATCGTCAATATCATGATTGTTGTAGGCAATATCATCGGCAAAAGAGGCTATTTGTGCTTCAATGGACGGATATTTGTTTAAATCAAGCGGGAATTTTTTGTTAAAAGCTTTTAACCATTCATTTGCAGATTTTAGCGGACCATTGTGCTTAACAGTTCCCTCTAAAGTTTCCCAAGTTAAGTTCAATCCCTTAAAATTGGGGTAGTGAGATTCTTCTTGAGTCATAATTTTTAGAGAATTTATATTGTGATCAAATCCGCCAAAATTTTTCATGCAGTTTTTTAATCCTCGTTCACCGGCGTGTCCGAAAGGTGCGTGGCCGATGTCGTGTGCTAAGGCAATTGCTTCGCCGAGTTCTTCGTTTAGGGATAGATTTTTGCACAAAGTTCTCGTTATTTGCGCAACTTCGATACTGTGGGTTAAGCGTGTACGATAATTGCGCCCCTCATGATAGGCAAAAACTTGGGTTTTTCCTTCCAGTTTGCGAAAGGCAGAAGAATGAATTATTCGATCGCGGTCACGCTGAAAATCGGAGCGAATAATATTGGTATAATCAGGGTACATACGACCCTTGGATTTATTGTCGGAAGAGGCATATTCTGCAAGAATCATTTTTTTTACTTTCATTGTTGAAAAAAATATTATATTTTTACTTTAAGACAAACAGATTAAATAAAGAGTTAATCAAATGAAAATTGCTACATATAATGTCAATTCGATAAATGCGCGAATCGAAAATTTGACTAATTGGCTCAAAAAAGAAGAGCCGGATATTGTTTTGTTGCAGGAAATTAAATGCGATTTTAATTCGTTTCCGTTTTTTGATTTGCAAGCATTAGGATATGAAGCAAAAATATTGGGGCAAAAAAGTTATAATGGTGTGGCTGTTTTATCGCGTCATAAAATAAATATTGTTCACGAAAATCTGCCGGAGTTTGATGATGAAAATGCGCGATATTTGGAGGCTGATATAGAGGTTGGCGGACAAGAATATCGCGTTGCATCAATTTATCTGCCAAACGGAAATCCGCCATATAATAATCCGGATGATGAGAGCAAGTGGTTTTATAAATTAAAATGGATGGAAGCCTTTTATAATCATGCAAGAAGATTGCTTCAATTACGAAAACCGATTATTTTGGGTGGCGATTTTAATGTTATTTTGAGCGATAATGATGTTTATAATCCGGAAGAATATCGCAATAATGCGTTGTTTAAGCCTGAGGTTATTCAAAGATTGAAAGCTTTTGAATATCTTGGTTTTTATGATGCTTATCGAATAAAGCATAAAAAAGACAGCGGTTATACCTTTTGGGATTATGCCGGTGGAGCATTACAAAATGATATGGGAATGAGAATTGATTATTTGTGGCTTAATTCTTATGCGGTTGACAGATTGGAAACTGTAGATGTCGATAAAGCGACCAGAACCGATGTAAAGCCTTCGGATCATACGGTGTTAAAAGCGGTGTTGAGATAAAATGAAAAGATATTTGTCGGTTATAGTATTGCTGTTTTGTGTGTTTGTATCAAACATTGCGGTTGCTTCGTGGCAAAATGTTTATCAAGAAGTAAAAGATGCTTATGTAGGTGATGTAAAGATTCAAGAATTGGTATCTAAGGCTTTGAAAGGCTTGAATAAAATTGATAAGGATTTGAATGTCGGAAGTGGCGTAAAAAGTGTTACTTTGTATTATAAGGGGCGGGTTGTTGACAGCGTAAATGTTCCCGATGATGAAAATGATGTTTCCAAATGGGCAGAAATTACTGCGAGATTTGTTGATAAGGCAATTGAAAAATCATCAAAAGCTCAAGAAAAAGATTTTATGATTTTTGATGCAATAGCTTCGGAAATACCGAAAGTGTTGGATAAAGATTCGAAGTTTTTTGAAAGTTTTGATGAAGCGAACGGTATAAACATAAAAAACAAAAGAACTTTTGCCGCAAGGGTTGAGGATAATATAATTACTGCCAAAATAGTAGCGTTCAATAAGCAAACATTGATTGAATTAACAAACGCGATTAAAGATAATAAAAATGCCGAAGCCTTGATACTTGATTTAAGAGGTTGCGCCGGAGGAATGAGCAGCGAAGCTATTTTGGTTGCTGATTTGTTTTTGGATAACGGTATAATTTCATCGGTATCGGGAAAAAATAAGAACGAAGCTATTTATTATAATGCTGATGAAAATGTAATTTGGAAAAATAAGCCGGTATTTATATTGGTTGATGAAAACACCGCCTCGGCAGCCGAAATTTTGACTGCGGCATTAAAAGAACAAGGGATTGCCAAAGTTATCGGGACTACTACAAAAGGTAAGGGGACAATGCAAAAGCTTATCGGACTTGAAACCGGTAGCGTGTTGGCAATTACGAACAGTATGTTTTATACACCGGCAAATAATGAGATAAATGATAAGGGGATTAGCCCCGATATTTGTACTTTTGAAGAAAAAGAAAATACCGATATCAATGAAATATTAGCGCGAAAATACGGATATTGTCATAAAGAAAGTCGAGAAAACAGCGAGATTGAGCGTAAAATTGTCTTAAATTTGTTAAAAAAAGACAATTAAAGACAAATAAAATTGAAAATTATAGTTGACATAGTGCAAAAAAAATGTATATTACGCTCAAATGTTTTGAATAATAACCTTTAATTAAGAGTGTAGAAAATGGCTAAAGCAGTAAAAGTTAAAGTAAAATTGGAAAGTACAGCCGGTACAGGTACATTTTATCTTGCTGAGAAAAATCCAAGAACTCATCCTGAAAAATTGACTTTGAAAAAATATGATAAAAAGTCTAAAAAACACGAAGAGTTCGTTGAGAAAAAATTGAAGTAATTTTTTAGATTTTTTGATTTGCAGAATAAAAAACCGGTTTGTATTATAACCGGTTTTTTTATTACTTTAAGAGTTAATCGTCTAACAGATTGGCTTTTTCGTATTCTTTTATCAGATGGTTTATTTCAACATTTGTATAGCGTTGGGTTGTCGAAAGGGACTTATGACCCAACAGCTCTTGAATATATCGTAAATTAGTTCCCTTTGCCAAAAGGTGAGTGGCAAAAGAATGGCGCAATGCATGCGGGGTAATATTATCCGGAAGATTTAAGATGGTACGCGCCTTTTCTAAAGTTCTTTGCACAATGCGAGGACTTATTCTCTCACCTCGTGCACCTAAAAACAAAGGTTCTCCTTGCTTTGGATTATAGGGGCATGCCGTAAGGTAGGCATCGATTTTTGTTTTAATTACGGGAAGAACGGGAACATAGCGTTCTTTGTTACCTTTTCCGCGTATTTTAAGGAAATCGTTATGAGTAATATCACCAATATTAAGGCTAAGGGCTTCAGAAATTCGCAAACCGCATCCGTAAATAATTGTTAATATGGCGACATCTCTAAGCCCTTGCCATTCATCTTTGGCAAAATCTTTTACACTGTCTAAAAGTTCAAGAGTTTGGTTTACATCGAGAGATTTGGGTAAAATTTTATCTTTTTTGGGTGAAGATAAAATGGTAATTGATGTATTTTCAATAATATTGTTTTTATTTAAATATTTGAAAAAGCTTTTTAAGGTGGAGAGCTCTCGTGCAAGGGTGCTTTTGGTTAAATGACGAGAATTTTGGTTGCTTAGAAATGCGCGAAAAGTTCTGACATCAATTTGTTGCAGGTCATTTGTATCAGGCTCGGTATTTAGGTAACTTTGCCAGAATTTGAAAAATGATGACAAATCTCTGGCATAAGCGTCTAAGGTGTGAGATGAATACATCCGTTCGGCTTTTAACCATAAAAGCCAATTTTTGATATGGTTTATGACCTTCGGTGAGGCCTGATAGACTATTTCTTCTTTCATAATCAGAAATGATAAAGCCAATTGATTAAAAAATAATTTATTTTTTTTGTGAGTAAAGTTTAGAAATATTAGCAAAAAATGGCGGCTCTGTTATTATTGGCTAAGGAGTTTTAAATGATAGCCAAAGTTTTGTTAACATTACCGTTTAATGAACCGTTTGATTATAAAATCGAAGGAAATGTTAAGTGCGGTGATTTAGTTAGAGTTCCTTTTGGAAAAGACACTTTGGTCGGTGTAGTTTGGGATATTTGCGAAACCAGCAAATTAGATAGTAAAAAAATAAAAAAGATTATCGAAGTTTTACCTTTTGAGCCACTGAGTAAGAATTTGCGCAAGTTTATTGAATTTGTAGCAGGTTATAATATGGCATATTTGGGGCTTGTTTTAAAAATGGTGCTTAGCGTAAAACAAGTTTTTGATGATCCTAAAATGCTGAAATATTATCGCTTGAGCGGTAAAACCTTAGCTCAGGCAAAATTAAAAAATTCGGATGCCAGATGGCGTGTTATGGATTTTTTGAAAGAGGGGCCTTTTAATCGCTCTGATATTGTGGCAGGTGCCGGCGTTTCACAATCGGTTATTAAAACTATGATAGATGTCGGAGTGCTGGAAGAAGTATTGGTTGAAAAGAAAAAACAATATCAAAAACCGGTGTGCCAATTTCAAAAAGTTAATCTTACGGATGAACAAAGGGTCGCAGCTGAAAGATTATGTGCAAAAGTGGGCGAAGGTTTTAATGTTACTTTGCTGAACGGCGTAACGGGATCGGGTAAGACCGAAGTGTATTTTGAAGCGGTAGAAAAAGCGTTTGAACAAGGAAAACAGGTATTGATTATGGTGCCGGAGATAGGACTTACGGCACAGTGGTTATCGCGTTTTGAAAAAAGATTTGGGGTAAAGCCGGCTCAGTGGCATTCGGCACTTGGTCAAACTGAGAGAATCGATAATTGGAAAGCTGTTATATCCGGAGAGGCTAAAATAATTATCGGAGCGCGTTCGGCTTTATTTTTACCATATAAAGAGCTGGGGTTGATAGTTATTGATGAAAGCCATGATGCGTCGTTTAAACAAGAAGATGTGGTTAACTATCAAGGGCGTGATATGGCTGTGGTTAGAGCAAAATATGAGGCTGTTCCTCTTATTTTATCGACAGCTACACCCGATATGGAAACGGTTTGCAATGTCGATGAAGGAAAATATGATGAGGTCAGGCTGAAATCTCGTTATGCTTCTGCCGAGTTGCCGGATATAAAAATAATTGATTTGAAGAAAAATAAGCCGATAAAAGGCAGTTGGGGTATGTCTTGGTTGTCGCCGATTTTGTGTGATAAACTTAAAGAAGTTTATGAAAAAGGTGAGCAAAGCGTATTGTTTTTAAATAGAAGAGGGTATGCGCCTTTGATGATTTGTCGTGATTGCGGACACAGAATACAATGCCCTAATTGTTCGGCTTGGCTGACCGAACATAAAAATTCTAACAGGCTTGTATGTCATCATTGCGGGCACACGCAGATAATTCCTGACGAATGTCCCGAGTGTCATTCGCAAGACGGTTTGTGTGCTTGTGGGCCGGGGGTTGAAAGAATCGCCGAAGAGGTTAAATATCGTTTTCCTTTGGCAAAAGTGAAGGTTTTGTCTTCAGATTTTGCAACTAACTTTAAGGAAATTCACCAAATTATTAAAGAAATGGAAAATGGAAATATTGATATTTTAATCGGAACACAGATTTTGGCTAAAGGACACCATTTTCCCTCATTGACATTGGTCGGTATCGTTGATGCGGATATGGGGTTGATGGGAAGTGATTTGCGCGCAAGTGAAAGAACATACCAATTATTATCGCAAGTGGCGGGAAGAGCCGGTCGCGGTAATAAAAAAGGTGAGGTGTACTTACAAACTTTGTATCCGGAAAATGCGGTGCTTAATGCAATTAAAAACGGTGATGTACAAGAATTTTATACTATTGAAAAGCAAACGAGAAAGCTGCTTAAAATGCCGCCATTCGGAAAGCTTGCTTCAATAATAGTTTCGGGAATAAGGCAAAATGAGGTGGAGAAAATTGCAATAATGCTGGGAAAGGCGGCATTTAATGATGATAAAATATCCACACTCGGTCCGGCGCCGGCACCGATATATATGCTTAGAGGAAAATATAGATATCGATTGTTACTGAAAACGGCTAAAAATATAAAGATACAAGATGTTTTGAGACAGTGGTTGATGAGGGTAAAAATACCGGCGTCGGTGCGTGTCGAGGTTGATATTGATCCTTATTCTTTTTATTGATACTTGTTAATAAAAAAGAAACTAATTATTATGTATTATAAGTCGTTATCAGATGAATTTTTATACACAATAAAGGTGATAAAAAATTGAAAAAAGTTTCTAAAACCAAAATTGCTCATGTTTATGCTACGGCTTTGTATGAAGCTGCCGTTGAAAGCAAATCTGTTGAGAAAGTTAAAAATGATGTGAGCGAATTAAGAAATCTTTTGAGAGAAAATAATGATTTTGCTGCTTATTTAGAGAATCCGTTGTGGACACAACAGGATAAAAGCGATGTTTTGCAAAAAAGTGCAAAAGCGTTAAAACTCGGTGATGAAACGCTGAGTTGTTTGAATGTTGTGGTTGAAAACGGTCGAATCGCTGATTTATCACTTATATTAAGTGATTTTGAAAAAATATATAATGCTAAAAACGATATAGCAAAAGTTGATGTCGAGACCATCAAAAAATTATCAGCGTCACAAGATGCTAAATTGAAAAAAGTTATGGGAAAGATTTTGGATAAGCAAGTTGAAATAAATTATATTATAAATGATAAAATATTAGGCGGGCTGCGTGTCCAATGTGGCTCAAAAATGTATGATAACAGTTTGATAAATAAGCTAAATTATTTGGAAAATATAATGAAAGGTAAGTAATTATGTCTGTATCTGCCAGTGAAATATCTTCAATTATCAAAGACAAAATTGCTAAATCTGAGGCAAATATTGATGTTGCTCAGGTGGGTAAGGTTTTGTCGGTTGGTGACGGTGTGGCTCGCGTTTATGGTTTGGATGAGGTTCAGGCCGGCGAATTGGTCGAGTTCTCCAGCGGTGTTAAGGGTATGGCTCTTAACTTGGAGGAAGATAATGTCGGTGTGGTTATTTTCGGAGATGATGACGATATTAAAGAAGGTGATATCGTAAAACGTACCGAATCTATCGTTAGTGTGCCTGTCGGTAAAGAGTTGTTAGGCAGAGTGGTTAATGCTTTGGGAGAGCCGATTGATGGAATGGGTACTGTCAAAGCCAAGGAATATAGACGCTCTGATATTAAAGCTCCCGGTATTATTGCCAGAAAATCGGTGCATGAACCGATGCAGACAGGTATTAAAATTGTTGACTCGCTTATTCCTATCGGAAGAGGTCAACGCGAACTTATTATCGGTGACAGACAAACCGGAAAAACCGCAATAATCGTTGATACCATTATCAATCAAAAGAAAATAAATGATGCGGCAAAATCAGATAAAGAAAAACTGTTTTGTGTTTATGTGGCTGTGGGACAAAAGCGTTCTACCGTGGCTCAAGTGGTTAAAACTTTGAAAGACTATGGCGCAATGGATTATACAATCGTTGTAGCGGCAACAGCTTCTGATGCTGCTCCGATGCAATATATCGCTCCGTATTCAGGTTGTGCAATGGGTGAGTTCTTCCGTGATAACGGAATGCACGCAGTTATCTTTTATGATGACTTATCCAAACAAGCTACGGCCTATCGTCAAATGTCTTTGTTGCTTCGTCGTCCGCCAGGACGAGAAGCTTATCCGGGCGATGTGTTCTATTTGCACTCTCGTTTGTTGGAACGCGCGGCAAAAATGAATGATGAAGAAGGTGCAGGCTCTTTAACCGCATTGCCGGTTATCGAAACTCAAGCAGGTGATGTGTCTGCGTATATTCCTACTAATGTGATTTCGATTACCGATGGTCAAATATTCTTGGAAACATCGTTGTTCTATCAAGGTATCAGACCTGCGGTTAATGTGGGTATTTCGGTTTCTCGTGTGGGTTCGGCTGCGCAAATTAAGGCAATGAAACAAGTTTCAGGTTCAATGAAGTTGGATTTGGCACAATATCGTGAAATGGCATCGTTTGCTCAGTTTGCTTCAGATTTGGATCAATCTACCAAAAACTTGCTTGCCAGAGGTGCGCGTTTGACCGAAATGCTTAAACAACCGCAATATCAACCGATGAGTGTTGAAGAAGAAGTTGTTGATATATTTGCCGGTGTTAAAGGATTTTTAGATAAAGTTCCTTTGAACAAGGTTAAAGAATTTGAAGAAAAAGCTTTGGCTTCGTTAAAAGCAAATCATCCGGAATTTTTTGAAGATATCAGAAAAAATCAAAAAATATCAGAAGAATTGGAAGCTAAATTGATGAAGTTTTATGAAAAATTTGCTTCAGGTTTTATGTCAACATTAGAAAAGGCGGCTTAAAAAATGGCAGGTTTAAAAGAGCTTAGAGTTCGCATTTCTTCGATTGCTTCAACCAAGAAAATTACTTCAGCAATGAAGATGGTTGCTGCCGCAAGATTAAGAAAGGCTAACGATGCGCTTGATAAATCAGAAAAATACCACCAGGGAATATTAACTATTGCCGGCAGATTATTCAAGAATCTTAAAGATGAAGAAAAAAATGCCGGCAGAATGGTTAATTATCCGGTCGTTATGCAAGAAAGACCAACAATAGATAATTATTTATTGGTTGCTTTTTCTTCTGATAGAGGTTTGTGCGGTAGTTTTAACAGCTATGTACTGCGCGAAACTTTGAAAAGAATCAAAGAACTGGAAAGCCAGGGCAAAAATGTAAAAGTTTTGTGTATCGGTAAAAAAATCGGTGATTCATTAAAAAATAAGCGTCCGGATGTTGTTTGGGATGTGTTGACAGGTGTGGCTCAAAAAGGCGCCAGATACAGAGATGCCGAACAAATTATGGAACCTTTGGTTACTGAGTATATTTCGGGCGGATTTGATGCTTGTGAAGTTATATATACTTATTTTAATTCACCGATAAATCGTGAAGTAAAATGTCGTCAATTGTTGCCATATGTTTTTGATATTGATTTGAATGACAAGCGTTATGATGACAAACTAAATGATGCGTTTTATGAGTATGATACTTTGGAAGAAAAAGTATTTAACGATGTGGTTTATATGTTGATGTTTTCTGAAATGTTTCAGATGCTACTTAACTCGCAGGCAAGCGAGCAGGGAGCTCGAATGACATCGATGGATAATGCTACCAGAAATGCTTCGGATATGATCAGCAAATTAACATTGAAATATAACCGTTTGCGTCAAAGTGCTATTACGACCGAATTGGTTGAAATTATCTCGGGTGCCGAGGCTTTGTAATTTTTATATGAGATTTGATAATTAGGAGAATTTGATAATGGCTAAAGAAACCGTAAAAAAGTCTGTAAAAAAATCCACTGCTAAAAAGGTTGAAACCTTAGACGCAAAGGTTGAGAAAAAGACTAAAAAATCAACTGCAAAAGCAGATGTTAAGGTTGTCGAAAAAAATAATTTGGCAAAGGGATATATTTTTCAGGTTACAGGCGCCGTAGTAGATGTGAAATTTGCTAATGTGAATGAATTGCCGGCAATTTTGACAGCTCTTACTTGCGAAAACAACGGTAACAGATTGGTTTTGGAAGTCGCTCAGCACTTAGGCGAAAGTGTTGTTCGCTGTATTGCTATGGATGCAACCGACGGTTTGGTCAGAGGTCAAGAAGTCATAAATACCGGAAGACCGATTGAAGTTCCGGTCGGACCTGAAATGTTGGGCAGAATTATCAATGTGGTCGGTGAACCGGTTGATGGACGCGGTGCGGTTAAATCTAAAAACTATTATCCTATTCATCGTGATGCTCCGGCATTTGTTGATCAATCTACCGATACCGAAATTTTGACCACAGGTATTAAGGTTATTGACTTATTAGAACCATATGCCAAAGGCGGTAAAATCGGTTTGTTTGGTGGTGCCGGTGTGGGCAAAACAGTTTTGATTATGGAATTGATTAACAATATTGCTAAAGGTCATGGCGGTTACTCAGTATTTGCCGGTGTGGGTGAAAGAACCCGTGAAGGTAACGACTTGTATAACGAAATGATTGAATCAGGCGTTATTGATTTGAAAGGTGCTAATTCTAAAACAGTGCTTGTTTACGGTCAAATGAATGAACCTCCGGGAGCCAGAGCTCGTGTTGCTTTGACAGGTTTGTCACAAGCCGAATATTTTAGAGATGAGGCACACCAAGATGTGCTGTTCTTCGTTGATAATATTTTCCGCTTTACTCAAGCAGGTTCTGAAGTTTCGGCACTTTTGGGTCGTATTCCTTCAGCAGTGGGCTATCAACCGACCTTGGGTACAGATATGGGTGCGATGCAAGAGCGTATTACCTCGACTAAAAACGGTTCTATTACATCTGTTCAAGCAGTGTATGTTCCGGCCGATGACTTGACTGACCCGGCTCCTGCTACAACATTTGCTCACTTGGATGCTACAACCGTGTTGTCTCGTTCAATTGCCGAACTTGGTATTTATCCTGCGGTTGATCCTTTGGATTCAACATCAAGAATTTTGGACCCGTCGGTTGTGGGTGAGGAACATTATAAAGTTGCACGCGGTGTACAAGAAATATTGCAAAAATATAAATCATTGCAAGATATTATTGCTATTTTGGGTATGGATGAGTTGTCTGATGAAGACAGACTTGTAGTTTCTCGTGCTCGTAAAATTCAGCGTTTCTTGTCACAACCTTTCCATGTTGCCGAAGTATTCACCGGTACTCCGGGCGTGTTTGTGAAATTGGAAGACACAATCAAGGGCTTTAAGGGAATATTGGACGGATTGTATGACGATGTTCCGGAACAAGCATTTTATATGGTTGGTACAATTGAAGATGTTTTGAAAAAAGCCGAAGCTATGAAAAATGCTGCGTAGTCGGGTGTTTTGACTGTTTGATATAAAAGGATTGTAATATGGGAAAAGAAGTCAATGTTTCAATAGTTTTACCGGCCAGAACTTATTTGCAGGAAACTGTCGCCAGTGTTATTGTGCCGGCAATTCGTGCTGATATTGATATTTTGCCTGACAGAGCGCCCAGTATTTTTGCTTTGGATTTCGGGTTGGTTAAATTGTTTAATCAAAACGGAACATTGAAAGACAGTTATTTTATTCAACCGGGTATGGCTGAGGTTGCAAATAATGAATGCAAAATTATGACACAAGGTGTTATTTCGGCGAAGGAAGTTTCGGTTTATGATGCTAAGAAGAAGCTGGCTGAGGCCGAAAGCGAACAAATGAAATTGTTCTATCAAATGGTGTTGGATTATCAACGCGGTACTCGTCGTCGTTATTTGAGAACTTTGCAGTTGTATAACAAAAAGTTGAAGTCTAAAAAGAATGTCTTGAAAAATTTTATTTTCAGACCATTTACCAAAAAGTCAGACGATAAAATTAACCATTAAAGGATAAAAGAATATGTTTTTAGAAGCAGGACTTTTAACCAGACGCTCTGTTCGTCAATATGAGAGCGGTAAAAAAATACCTAAAGCGGACATTGAAGATTTGCTCAAAATTGCAATGTATGCACCATCGGGATACAATAAGCAACCTTGGGAATTTGTTGTAGTCGAAGACGAAACTACAAAAGATAAAATTATGCAAATTCACTCACATGCATCGTTTTTGAAAGAGGCTTCGGCGGCAATTATTGTTTGCGGCGATGTTAATCAACAATTGGATGAAAATTTTTGGGTTGTTGATACTTCGGCTGCTGTACAAAATTTGTTATTGGCAATTCACGGTAAAGGATTGGGCGGTTGTTGGTGCGCAATTTATCCGTATGAAGATAGAATGAAGCAATTTCAAGAATTGTTGAATTTACCGGAAAATATTAAGCCTAATGCTTTGGTGGTGGTCGGATATCCTAAAAAAATTCCTCCGCAACCTAATGACAGGTTTAAGAAAGAAAAAATACATTATGAAAAATGGTAATAAAAATCCCCGCTCAATAGCGGGGACTTTTTTTTAATTAAAGCGATATAATTCCTCTTATCAGCGCATAGATTGCAAAAAGAGCAATGACAATCAATAATAATGCCAGTTTGCATTCTGCTTGAGAAAAAACTCGTTCTTGAGGGGTATTTTGTTTTCTGGCCCAAATATAAAAAGGAATTCCCAAAGCAATAATAATTACCGCAGTCAACAGATAATTTAATCCTGCGGCATAGATTAGCCACAAAGCATAAATCGAGCCTAAGACAGAGGTAAATAATGCACCGGAACGGCTGTAAAATGAATTTTGCGGATATTCACCGTCTTCGCACAGCTTCCATAAATAAGCGCAAGAGGTAAAATATGCCGGTAAAACCATTACTGAAGTAATTGATAGCATTGTATTCCACGCATTGTTAGAAAAATATACCAATAGTAAGAACAATTGCATGGCGATTGATGTTACAATCAAAGATACCGAAGGTGCCTGATTTTTGTTTTCTTTGGCAAATGCTTTAGGAAAAGTTCCGTCTTGAGCGGCAGCCTGCGGAATTTGAGCTGTTACCATGGTCCAAGCCAACCAACTGGTTAAGACAGAGATGACTAAACCGGTGTTCATAACCCAAGCTCCCCATGGTCCGACGGCTTTTTCTAAAATGCCGGCAGTGGACGGATTAGCAACTTGAGCTAAGTCGTTTTGCGACATATAACCAAAGGGCAATAATGACAGCAAAATATAAATTCCCAAACAGCTTAAAAAGCCCAAAATTGTGGCTGGTCCGATATTTTTTGGTGATTTGGCACGATTTGACATTACTACGGCGCCTTCAATACCGATAAAAGCCCATAATGTTACCAACATTGTGCTTTTTATTTGGGTTGATAAGCTTCCAAGCTTTGCTTTGGTTTCGATTGCGTTGCCCCAAAAGTCCATATCAAATTTATCAATGGAAAACAAAAATCCCATAATGATGATAAATAGAAATAGGGGTATTATTTTGATAATTGTACCGATAGAGTTTACGATACTTGCTTGTTTAATACCGCGCAAAACTAAGAAATTGAAAAACCATATAATAATTGAGCCTCCGATAATTGAGGCCAAATTGTTGCCTCCGGCAAAATGAGGCGGAAAAAAGTAGTTTAAGGCATCCATGGTGATAACGGCATAACCGACATTGCCGCAAACCTGACACAGCCAATATGACCATCCGATTGTAAATCCGGCGTATGAGCCAAAACCGGCTTTGGAATAAGAATAAATACCGGTTGTCAGGTCAGGTCTTACTAAAGAAAGAATGGAAAAGGTACGGGCTATAAAATATATGCCGATACCGGTTATAATCCAAGCTAAAAAAACAGCTCCGGCAGATGCTGTGGCTGCCATATTTTGAGGGAGGGAATAAATCCCTCCGCCAATCATTGAACTGACCACAATAGCTGCTAAAGCAAATACTCCGAGCTTGTTATTGTTGTTTTGCTCTGTCATTTTATTTTCCTTTAGATTGTTACAACGGGTGCGTGATCAAAATTTAAGAATCCCATAGCGGTTAAACAATAGCCGAATTGTTGAGTGACATTGGTATAGTTATGCCACATTTGAAAATCGGAATGTTGCTCAACACCGCGAAGTTCCAGTTCGTGTTTGAGGGATTTGTTGAGCCACATTTTGGCATGACCTTCGGCAATTTCATCATCAATGAAGGTGTCAAAATATTCGACATATTCGGCAGCCCAGCCACCAATAAGTTCGCCGTTTTTGTCTTTGCCCCAACAGATACCAAGACCTGTGGCAATAGCTTTGTGTTCATCTCGAGAAGCGCCGTTTGCTGCCATAATAACCTCTAAAACGGCACCATGTTTGAATTGACTAACGATTTTATCGTTTAGCGGAATAATTTTGTTGTGCAATTCTTTAGGAAGTACTGAAGTATAGGGTACAATATTGAAATTTTCGATACGAGCATCTTTTAGAGCCGAATCATAGCAAAAAGTTTCAAAAGGTTGGGGCGGAATACCATCGTCAGCTTGGCCTGAACCACCGGTTATAAATGCAAAAGTAGGAAAACGAACGCCTTCAGTCATATTAAAATCTCCTTATTTGAATTATTAAAAAATATAGACGGTCGTTATATAAAATATTGGGCAAAACTGATATTTCAAGTAAACAAAAACCCTATCACAACGGATAGGGTTTTGATGTTTGAAAATTATCAGCTAATTAAATTTCGCCAATATACATACCAAGATCTTTGGCTGCTTTGACATATTTTCCTTTTGTATCAACCAAAGTAGTGCCGGCTTTTACAACTTCGCTTAAGGAAACGGCATCAACTTTGCCATCTTTCCAAATAACCATTTTGTTGTCTTCGCCTTTGTCAAGTAATTCTACGGCTTTGGCTCCGAATACAGAAGCAAGTAAACGGTCAAAAGCAACAGGTACACCGGAACGCTGCAAGTGTCCGAGTGTGGTTACGCGGAATTGAAATTCATTATAGCGCTTAGCAACTTCGGCGCACAAGTATTGACCGATACCGCCATAAACAGCTTCACCAACCATGTTTTTGTTGCTGGTAACAACTCCGCCATTTTCGGTTTTGATACTTTCTGAAACAACAATAATGGCATGATTGCGTCCGCGAGCTTTGATTTCTTTTAATTTATTGATAATTCCATCAAGTGAATACGGAATTTCAGGGATTAAGCAAACATCGGCATTACCGGCCAAAGCTGAGTGCAAAGCCAAGTGTCCGGCATCGCGTCCCATAACCTCGACAATAATGGCTCGGTTGTGTGAACGAGCTGTTAGCTCCAAGCTATCAATAGATGTGGTACAAAATTGAGTAGCTGTTTGAAAACCGACAGAAAATTCGGTAATCGGTGTGTCGTTATCAATAGTTTTGGGAATACCGATAATTTTTACAAGAGAGTTTTTACTCATATTCGAAACGATGTTCATACTTCCGTCACCGCCGATAACAATAATGCCATCAAGGCCAAGATCTTTAACACCTTGAGAAAAGCGCTTAGATACTTCTTCTAAAGATTCAACACGCAAACCTTTATTCAATGAACCTAAGTATGAACCGCTCAGGCGAGGCCAAGGCATATCACAAAAGTTTTTGGTTGTTAATACTTCGTAACGATGTACTTTATCTGTAATACCTTCGGTACCATCGTGTATTCCATATACTTCCCAACCTTTTTTTTCAGCAGATGCCACAACAGCGCTGATAACAGCGTTAAGGCCGGCACAGTCACCGCCGGAAGTTAATACACCAATTCTTTTAATTTTATTCATTGTAAAAAAGACTCCTGTTTTTTAGTTGCATTATTCTTCGTTTTGTAGTATACTATTACAGATTTGAAATAGATTTCCACTAAAAACATAACAATTAACAAGATATTTACTGAAAGGACTAAATATTATGTTTAATCAAAATCCGAATGCCCGCTTACAACATCAATTGTGCGAGTTAAAGTTGGAAGAGCGTAGAGTTTGCTCAGACATCAGACATTTGGTTAAAAATAATACTACTATAGATTTTTTTAAGGCTAAACAGTTAAATACATTGAAAACCGGTGTGAAAAAGAAGATTAGAACAGTTGAGGCAAAGATTATGCCTAACATTATAGCCTAATGATGTTTTTAGTAAGCCGCATATATTTTTAATATAATAAAACCTCCAAGCTTATTTGACTTGGAGGTTTTTTAGATGCTTTGAAAAAAATATTATAAATCGTCAAAACCCATTAAACGGTATTTTACTCTGACATCCATATCTTTTGAATAGTCGTTTACAAGCTCGTTACTCAAATCGCTTTCAAGAGCTTTTTGCATTTTTGCATTGATAGAATCGAGCTGTTTTTGGTTGATGTCAGCAGAGCTGTTTATAATATTTACCGGTGTTACAATAGTTGTTGTTCCGGCAGATGAAAGTAAACGATATTCGCCGAGAGGAGTTTGATAAGCTTCGGTTAATTGTGCTGAATTTAGCTTAGCAAACTCTTTTCCGCGTTTTAACGGTTGAGTTGTCTTGATAGCAAGCTTAAAACGGGAAGCGATATTATTCAAACTTTCGCCGTTATCTAAATCGGCAACAACATCGTTGATTATTTCTTGAGCTATGGCTGATTTTTCATTTTCGGTCCATATCTTAACAATCTCAGGCTTTACATCATCCAAAGGCTTAATATGAGCGTCTTCAATGTCGGTAACACTGGCTAGGATGAAGCCGTTTTCCGTTTCGATAACCTGACTTGTTTCGCCAACATTGTATGAGAATGCCGTTTCAACAAAATCACCTGATGATACAGTGTCTTTGTATCTTTTGTTGCTGAGAGATTTGTATGATCCGTCTTCTTTTAAGGATACAACTTTGTTGATTCTTACATTATAATCTTTGGCAATGCTTTCCAAAGTATCACCGGCACCGATTTTATCCTCTATTTCGCTGATAATGTTCAAGGCCTCTTCATAAGCGCGTTCCTGTCTTATAGCTTCTATAATGTCTTTTTTAACAGCTTCTAAAGGAGTAACTTTTTTCGGTGTGATTTTGGTTACTTTTAGAATGTGCCAACCAAATTCTGAAGATATCGGACTGACAGGTTCATTTAATTTGGCTGAAAATGTATCTTCACCAAGCTCCGGAAGTAAAGAATCGGAAGTGATATTGCCTAAGGTTGTGGTTTCTTTGTCTTGGTTGGCAATTTCTGAAGCAACCTTATAAAAGTCCGAACCTTTTTGCAATTCGGCAAGGGCTTTATCGGCATTTTCTTTGCTGTCTAAAACCATTTGTAATACATATCTTTTTTCCGGAACAATGTATTGGTTTTCATTTTCTTTGTAAAAATCTGATATATCTTCAGCTGAAGGTACAATGTTTTTTGACAATTCATTGGTTTTCAATTCAATGAATGAAACATCGCGTTTTTCGGTTTCTTCAAATTGAGGGGCAAAATCTTGATAATATTGCTCGATTTCTTCATCTGATATTTTGCGATCAACTTTTAACTCTGACGGGTTTATAGTGATATAAGAGAAAACTTTTTCCTGATTTTCTATTTGTGCAAAATATTTATCCATAAAACGAGGATAGATAATTTTTTCAACCGGCGAAGAAACAATATGACGATTGATGATATTTTGCTTCAAGTCAGAAATGTATTCGCGTTCGGTCATATCAAAATAAGAGAGTTGACGGCGCAAAAGGTCAGGACTGAAGCGGCCGGTAGCATCCATAAATTCAGGTTGAGAAGAAATAATCTTTTGGATGAGTTCATCAGATATGCTGACATTTTCTTTGTTTGCTTCACGCAAAATAATCATATTGTTCAGATTGTCTTTTATTAAACCGAGAAGGATGTTTTTACGAATTTCTTCGGTAACTTCAATAGAATCGCCGAACATATTTTTAGCTTTGCGAATGCTATTGTTTAATTTGATGTTCATTTCGTCTTGCAATATTTCTAAGTTATCAACCTTGATAACGGCACGATTTTTGTTGGCAGAATTAACATAACCGGTAATTCCGAACAACGACATAAAGCTAAGCGCAGTAAGGGCTAAAATAGCTTTTGTTAACCAAGAATCCTGATACTTTCTTATTTTGCTTATCATTTTATTTTAATTCCTCGTAAATAAAAAAACACTTCTAATTGCGTGAGATTATAAACATTTTATTGTTTTATTCAACTATACAAACATAGGTGTTGAAAAGTTTTTTTGACTGTGTTAAAAAATGGTTAATTATGTTGATTTTTTGATAAAGGAATTTGTTATGGCTAGAAAGATGTTAATCGCCGGAAACTGGAAAATGAACGGTTTGAGCGCAGATAGTATTGCTTTGGCAACAGAAATCAAAGCAGCAGTAAAATCTAAGAAAAGAAATTGTGAATTTTTGGTTTGTCCGCCTTTTACAATGCTTGCTACAGTTAAAAAAGCTTTGCGCGGAGTAAAAGTTGCTTTGGGTGCACAAGATTGTCATTTCAATGAAAAGGGTGCTCATACCGGTGATGTAAGCCCGCTGATGTTAACAGATTTGGGTTGTTCTTATGTGATTTTGGGACACTCGGAGCGCAGAGCTGATCATGGCGAATCGAATGAATTAGTTTGCAAAAAAGCAATTGCTGCCAATAAAGCCGGTCTTAAAACAGTTATTTGTATCGGCGAGACATTGGAGCAACGCGATAGAGGCGAAACAGTTGATGTTTGTAAAAATCAGGTTTTAGGTTCAGTTCCTGCTGATGCAACCGCGTTGAATACGGTTATTGCTTATGAGCCAGTTTGGGCTATCGGTACAGGTAAAACCCCGACAGCTGCAGATGTTGAAGAAGTTCATGCTCAGGTTAGAAAAGTTTTGGCTAAAAAATTGGGTAAGGCTCAAGCCAACAAAATGCGTATTTTGTACGGCGGTTCGGTGAAGCCGGCAAATGCCAAAGAATTTTTGTCTTTGCCTGATGTTGATGGTGCTTTAATCGGTGGTGCAAGCTTGAAATCGACTGATTTTATGGCTATTGCAGATAACGCCGCTTGCTAATATAAATTTGAATTAAAAAAAGGAATAAAAAAATGGGTACATTGTTATTGGTTGTACATTTAATGGTTTGTATATTTTTGGTTGCCTGCATTTTGATGCAACGCTCAACCGGTGGTGCTTTGGACGGACTTGGCGGAGGTTCGGGTGCTTCGAGCTTTTTGTCAGCTCGCGGTACAGGAAATTTGTTGACCAGAACAACGGCTATTTTGGCAACATTGTTGTTCATTACAAGTATTTCGCTTGCGTTATATTATAGAGGTCAAGCAAAACCTACAGCTTCTTTGGTTGATAAAGCAGCTCAAGAACAAACTGTTCCGGATGCGCCAAAAGCTCCGGTGGTTCCGACGGCAGAAAAATAATGAAAAATTTAATTATGAAATAAACGACTAAAGGCATCTTCTTTTAATGAATTAAGGAAGATGCCTTTATCACTTTTAAGAATATTGAACGAAGGTAGTATAAATGTCTGAAAATACAAAATTTATATTTATAACAGGTGGTGTTGTTTCATCTTTGGGAAAAGGTTTGGCTTCGGCTTCATTGGCTTCGCTGTTACAAGCCAGAGGATTTAAAGTCAGAATGAGAAAGCTTGATCCGTATCTTAATGTTGATCCGGGTACAATGAGTCCATATCAGCATGGCGAGGTTTTTGTAACCGATGATGGTGCTGAAACAGACTTGGATTTGGGACACTATGAAAGATTTTCCGGGGTACCATGTCGCAAAACAGACAGTATTACAACCGGTAAAATTTATCAAAGAGTGATTGATAAAGAGCGCCATGGTGATTATTTGGGGGCTACTATTCAAGTTATTCCGCATGTTACAAACGAGATTAAAGATTTTATTTTGTCTGATATTACCGATGAAGATTTTGTTTTGTGTGAAATCGGCGGAACAGTCGGTGATATTGAAGGCCAGCCTTATTTAGAAGCTATTCGTCAGGTGGCTTATGAATTAGGTCGTGAACGCTCGATGTTTATTCATGTTACATTGTTGCCCTATATTCCGACTGCCGGAGAATTGAAAACAAAACCGACACAACACTCGGTTAAAAAATTGCAAGAATATGGTATTCAACCGGATATGCTATTGTGTCGTTCGCAAATGGAAATACCGCAAAATGAAAAACGCAAAATTGCGCTGTTTTGCAATATCAGAGAAGAAAATGTTATTACGGCATTGGATGCTTCGAGTATTTATCAAGTGCCGATTGCTTATGCTAAAGAGGGAATGGGACGCCAAGTCTGTCGTCACTTTAATATTCCGACTTCTGATAATTTGGACTTGTCAAAATGGGAAAATATATTGGAAAATATCAGACACCCTGAAGGAGAGGTCAGAATTGCCGTTGTAGGTAAATATACTCAATTATTGGAAGCGTATAAGTCGCTTAATGAAGCTTTGACACACGGTGGTATTGCCAATAAGTACAAGGTTAAGGTTAAGTGGGTTGATTCGGAATTGTTGGAAAAAGAACCGGTTGAGAATCATCTTAATGATGTGAGTGCAATTTTGGTTCCGGGCGGATTTGGACAACGCGGTACCGAAGGCAAAATTAACGCTATTAAATATGCCAGAGAGCATAAAATTCCGTTTTTGGGAATTTGCTTGGGTATGCAAATGGCGGTTATTGAAACGATGCGCAATGTAGCCGGTATCAAAAATGCCGGTACGACCGAATTTGGCAGTGATTGCGAACCGGTTGTGGGTTTGATGACCGAATGGGATAAAGAAGGTGCTAAACAAGTTAGAACCAAAGATGGTGATTTGGGCGGAACTATGCGTTTGGGAGCGTATGAATGCAAATTGGAACCTAATTCTTTGGCTTATAAAGTTTATGGAAAAGAAATTATTTCTGAACGCCATCGTCACAGATACGAGGTTAATATGAATTATGCCGATGCTTTGCGTCGTTCGGGAATGAATATTTCGGGTAAATCGCCGGACGGAAAATTGCCGGAAATTGTGGAAATCAAAGAACATCCTTGGTTTTTGGCTGTTCAGTTCCACCCGGAATTGAAATCTAAACCGTTTGATCCGTCACCGATATTTGTTTCTTTTGTAAGAGCCGCTATTGAAAAAAGCAGACTAATATAATATAAATATATTAGGATTTTATATTATATGAAAAAATTTTTGTTTGTTTTGATTTGTGTTTGTTTATATGCAAGCAACTCGAAAGCTTTATCTTTTTCGGAATGGAAAGACAAGTTTTTGGATGAGGTTGGTGCTGTCTGGCGTTCGGATCATTATGATGCCTATATTCCTTTTTATGCTTGGCATAACCGCTTGGCTTATGATGATGAACATATTGCAAAATATAATGAAAATGCTTTCGGTTTCGGTTTGGGAAAATCAATATATGATGAAAAAGGTAATTGGTATGGTTTGTATGCCTTTGCCTTTAAGGATTCAAACTCAAAATTGGAAACGGTTGCCGGTTTTGCCTATCAAAAAAATTGGCGTATCGGTTGTAGTGAAGATTGGAAGGTTGGAATAGGTTATACTTTGGGTATGACACAGCGTGAAGAATATGCATATATTCCGATACCAATGCCTTTGCCGATTATCGGTATTGAATATAAAAATATAGCCTTACAGGCGGCATATGTTCCGGGATTGAAAAATTTTGGCAATGTGGCTCTGTTTTGGCTTAGGGTTAGATTGTATTAAAAAAGGTCTGCTTTCAGGGCAGACCTTTTTTAATAGTTGGGGCTAAATTACACTTCATACTTTAACCATGAGTTTTGCTGTTTTGCCAAAAGCCATGCTTTTTTACAAAATTCATCATACTTTTCCTGTGCGGTGTCTATTTCCTTTTGGTTCAGTACGGTGGTGATTTTTTTCACCTTTTTGGGACAGAATATCTGTCTCAATTTGTTGGTGAAAGTATCAACGACTTTGGTTTCAAGATTTCTTTTTGGCACATCAGGACACTCTAATAAAGTTATTCCTTGAATAGGTGGAGTGGGCTCACTTCGAAGACCTCGACCATTTTCGTCATAAATCTTTACATAAACAGTTAGTTCACCGTTAACTCTGTTTCCTTGAAGGAACGCAACTCCTTCGTTAATTTGTTTGCGTGCAAGTAAGATGTTGTTCATAATTTATTTTTTAATTGTTATAACTATATTTGATTATGAAAAGAAGTATATCACAAATTTGGAGGGTATGCAATAGTTTTTTGTCAAAAAATGTCTAAATAAGATAAAAAATATGATACGGATAAAAAAAATGCTTGATTATTTTTTTATTGTGCTATATCAATAGCGACAGCTTTATTGAAAGTGCGAGCGGCCATGGCGGAATTGGTAGACGCGTAACGTTGAGGTCGTTATGGGAGGTTTCCCGTGAAGGTTCAAGTCCTTTTGGCCGCACCAAATAAAGCTTTTTTTATGTTTGACGGAGTTGCCATCGATTTAATTTGTTATATTTTTCAATATATTATCAGAGGAGGTTAAAGCCAATGTTTAAAGTTTGTAAAACTGACGCCAATCAAAAACTGATTAAATTGAAAAAGAATCGATTATATGCAGGCTCTTGGATAAATGTTATCAATCCCAGCGGTGAAGAATTGGAAAAAATTGCTTCTTGGATAAAGTGGGATGTTGATATATTAAAATCTTCTTTGGATATTGATGAACGCTCGCGCATAGAACATGAAGACAAAAACTTTATGGTAATTATCAATCTTCCTTTGCTGGATGATGAGGGCCAATTTGATACTTTGCCTTGTTCGATGGTATTTACTCCTAAAAATATGGTAACTTTATGTTCAAGAGAAAACCGAATTATCGGTTCGTTTACTAAGGCTACGGCCAATACTTTTGATACCAAAAATCCAACTAAAATGTTGCTTAGTATTCTGTATAAGGTAACACAATTTTATTTGCGTTATTTAAAAATAATCAATCGCAAAACCGAGAGTATTGAATATAGTTTGCGTAATACTACCAATAACAAAGAGCTTTTTCAGCTAATGGAAATCCAAAAATCTTTGGTGTATTTTACAACAGCCTTGCGTGATAATCAGCTTGTTTTACAAAAGCTTATTCGTATGGTAAAGGCTAAAACAATCAATCCTATTTTGGCTTTTAGCGAAGATGACATTGATATGTTGGAAGATATTATGATTGAAAATAAACAAGCTATTGAAATGGTTGATATGCACCGTACTATTTTGGAAAGTATGATGGACGGATTTGCTTCGGTTATTAACAATAATGTTAACCAGGTTATGAAATTTTTGGCGGCAATTACCATTATCTTGTCAATACCGACAATGCTGGCAAGTTTTTGGGGAATGAATGTGAGTTTGCCGTTACAAAACAATAACTTAGGATTTTGGTATGTGATTGCAATATCGACAATTTTGACTGTTTTGGTTATATTGTTTTTCCGCAAGAAAAAAATGTTTTAATTTTGCTTCATTTTTTGTGAGTATCTTTGAAGGTCAACTTGTGATGAAATCATTTTTGGCTTAATGTTTTCGGTATGTGAAATATTATGCTTAAGAAAGGTTTTTAAAGTGTTGTTGGGATTGATTGTCGCCGGTGTTATAATTATAGCTGATCAGCTTAGTAAATATTATATTTTGCATCATTTTTTGGGGCTTAATTCTTATGTTAATTTCGGCGATTATTTTAATGTTGTAAGAGCATGGAATACCGGAGTTAGCTTTTCGATGTTTAACAACTACGGTAATGTTGGGGCTTATGTGCTTTCGGCTGTCGCTATTGCTGTTGTGATAGCATTGTTTGTTTGGTTGAAATCAGAAAAAAACAAGCTTATGCAAGTCGCTTTGGGTATGATTATGGGCGGAGCATTAGGTAATGTTATCGACAGATTGCGCTTGGGTGCAGTATTTGATTTTTTGGATTTTCATATCGGAGAAAGTCATTGGCCGGCATTTAATGTAGCCGATAGTTTTATTTGTATCGGTGCCGGTTTGATTGTATTGTCGGCAATTATTACAAAAATGGAAAAAGAAGAGAGTGCAAAATGAGATTGCTATCAATTTTTTGTTTACTAGGTTTACTCGCAGGATGTTCGAATATCAGAAAAGAAGATTTGGGATTGGCCAGATTGTCACCAAATGAAAAAGTTGTAGAACAAAGAACACCCTTGGTTTTTCCAAAGCATATAAATGAACAATAAACAGGTTTGTAAGATGATAAAAAAACTTTTTTTGATAATGATTTGTTTGGTTGTATCGATTAGTGATACAAATGCAAAAACATTTGCAATGGAAGAGTTTTTCTTAAATAACGGTATGCAGGTTGTGGTGATTGAAAATCACAAAGCGCCGATTGTAAAGCATATGGTATTTTATAAGGTAGGGGCTGTTGATGAGCCGAGAGGAAAGGGCGGTCTTGCTCATTTGTTGGAACATTTGATGTTTCGCGGAACAAAAAAAGTAAAAGGACAAGAATTTAACAGAATAATGGAACAAAACGGTGCCGAAAGTAATGCATTTACTTCGCAAGATGTTACGGCATACCATCAGTTTTTGGATATATCACGACTTGAGTTGGCAATGTTTTTGGAAGCTGACAGAATGAAAAATTTGAAAATATCCGATAGTGATTTTGAAACGGAAAGGGATATTGTTTTTCAGGAAAGAAAACAAAGAGTTGATAACAATCCTTCAGCAAAATTTTATGAAATGGTAAGGCGAGCATTGTGGGGTAATCATCCTTATGGAAATCCTGTTACCGGACTTGACGATGAAATTAAAAATTTGAGTAGAAAAGATGCTGTCGAATTTTATGAAAAATATTATTCGCCCAATAATGCGGTTTTGGTATTGTCCGGTGATATAAAAGTCGATGAAGCAAAGCGTTTGGCTGAGAAATATTATGGTAATCTCAAACCGGTTGAGTTTGAAAGAACAAAAATTGATGATTTGCCGAAGAATTTTGAAATAAGATTGAAGACCAAAATGGATGAAGTGAAACTAGGACGCTTGATAAAAATGATGGTGGTGCCGTCGTTTATTCAAGATAAAAACAAAGCTTATGCGTTGGAGGTATTGAGCGAATATTTATCACAGGATGAAAATTCGCCACTATATCAAAAATTGGTTGCAAGTGACAAAAAAGCATTAAATGTCAGCGCATATTATGACGGTATCAGTCGCAGTTTTGCAAGCTTTGTTTTTAGCGCCGTTCCGGTTGATAAGCCTGATAAAAATTTTGAAAAGGCGATAGAAAAAGCTTGGAAATTTGCAATAGAAAAGCTTGATGAAAAAGAGTTGGAAAAAACTAAGCAAAAAATGTTGTCTGATTTGGTTTATATGAAAGATAATCCTTCTACTTTGGCGCAAACAGCAGGTTGGATGGCCGCGTCAGGTGTCGGTATAGATGAATTGCAAAACTATGAAAATAATATAAAAAATGTGTCGCTGAATGATGTAAAAAATGTGGCTGATTTTGTGTGGAATAAGGCACCGAAAGCAACAGGTGTTTTAGAGGCCGGAGGAGATGTCAGATGAGCAGACGACCGATATATATGAGAAATAAAAATAATCCGTTTGTAATAATTGTATTGCTAATTGTTTTGGTTGGGCTTGTTTATAAGTACAACAGTAGCTTTTCTTTGCAAAATTTGGTTAAAAATTCAGAGCTGACCGGCAGAGTGTTTAGCGGAAATGTTGAGGAAATTATTTCTCCGAAATCACAAATAAAAGCCTATTATATGCAGCAAAATGAAGTGCCGATTGTGGCAATAAGCTTTATGTTTGCCAATAGCGGTTCGGCATATGATGAAACAGGAAAAAAGGGTATTGCTACTTTGTTTGCTTCGACTGTCAAAGATGGAACATTTAATAAATCGGCTGATGTAATCAGAGATGAAATGGGAACAAAAGGAATTGTAATTTCTTTCGACAGTTCAAAAGACAGTATAAGCGGAAGCTTGGTTGCACCAAAAGAAAACCTGACAGATGCCGTGGCGATGTTAAGAGATATTTTAACTAAGCCGAAATTTGAAAAAAAATATTTGGAAATAGCTAAAGCTCAGGTAATAAAATCTTTGGAAGTGGAAAAAGAAACTCCGGCTAAAGAGCTGGGGCTGGCCAATGATAGATTGGTTTTCGGTGAACATGAATATTCGCAAAACCCGTTAGGAAGCAAGCAAGATATAAAAAATATCACACAAGGTGATTTGAGAAAATTTACTCAAAACAAGTTGGCAAAAGATAATTTGTATGTCGGTGTTGCCGGTGATTTGACTAAAGATGATGCCGGATATGTGATTGATGAAATTTTTGGCGGTTTGCAAAATAAGAACAACGGCAAAAAAATCGCTGATGCGGTGTTAGATTTGGAGCAACCGGTTTTAAAAATAAATCGAGAAGACGGACAAAATATTGTTGTGTTTACAACAAAAGGAACTTGCAGAAAATGTGAAGATTTTTATCCGTTGTATGTAGCAAATTATATTTTTGGCGGAGCCGGGCTTAATTCAAAATTGAACCAGAAAATAAGAGAAAAAGAAGGTCTTACTTATGGCGGTTATTCATCTATGATTTTGACGGATAAAGCTAATTTATTAACAATAGGATTTTCTACTACAAAAGACAATTTTGAAAAAGCAGTTGCGATGTTTAAGTCTGAATGGAAAAATTATGCGCAAAACGGTTTTAGCAAAGAAGATGTAGAATTTGCCAAAGATTATCTGATTGCTTCGTATAATTTGCGATTTGCTTCAATTTTGGGAATTGCCGATATGTTGGTAATGCAACAAAAATTTGATTTGGGGTTAGATTTTTTACAAAAACGCAACTCTTATGTAAAAAATGTGACATTGGAAGATGTCAATAAGGCCGCAAATAAATATTTTACAGACAAAATGCTACAAGCACAAATAGGAACTTTTAATTAAAAGGGGTGAACTTAAATGTTTAATTTGAAAAGTGAAATAAATAAGTCTATGCAATGGAAAAGACTGGAAAAATTGGCTAAGAAAATGCGTAAAATCGAAATGCGTGATATGTTTGCCAAAGATGATAAACGCGCTGAAAAATATAGTCTTAAATTAGAAAATATGTTGGTTGATTTTTCTAAAAATCGTATTGATGATAAGGTGTTTAAGGCACTTCTTTCGCTTGCTAAAAAAGCAAAAGTTCAAAATAAAATAACAGATATGTTTGAAGGTAAAAAAATAAACATTACCGAAAACAGAGCTGTTTTGCATGTGGCATTGCGTAACAGGGAAAATACACCAATTTATGTTGATGGCGAAAATGTAATGCCGGAAATCAACAAAGTTTTGGCAAAAATCAAAGATTTTTCCGAGGCTGTGCGATTGGGTAAATTTGTCGGTTATACCGGTAAAAAGTTAACTAATATTGTTAATATCGGAATAGGAGGTTCTGATTTGGGACCAAAAATGGCGGTTGAGGCATTGAAAAAATATATGCCCAAAGAAATGAATTGCTATTTTATTTCCAACATTGACGGAACTGCTTGTGCCGAAGTTTTGAATAAGGTAGATCCGGAAACAACATTGTTTATTGTTTGCTCAAAAACATTTACTACAATCGAAACTTTGACCAATGCCAAAACTTGTCGCAAATGGTTAATCGATGCTTTGGGCGAACATGCGACATCAAAACATTTTGTGGCTGTTTCAACAAATGCCAAAGAAGTTGAAAAATTTGGTATTGATGTTGAAAATATGTTCGAATTTTGGGATTTTGTCGGCGGCAGATATTCGATGTGGTCGGCAATCGGTTTAATTGTAGCGATTGCAGTCGGATATGACAATTTTGAAAAAATGTTAGCCGGTGCTAATGCTATGGATAATCACTTTAAGACTGCTGATTTAGATAAGAATATTCCGGTAGTTTTGGCATTGATTTCTATTTGGTATAATAATTTCTTTAATGTAAGAAATCATGTTGTGGTACCATATGATCAATATTTGACTTATTTGCCGGCATATTTACAACAGTTAATTATGGAAAGTAACGGTAAATATGTTGATTTGGATAATCGTTTTATCAAATATCAAACTTCGCCGGTTATTTTCGGTGGCGCAGGTACTGATGTTCAGCACTCATTTTTCCAAATGTTGCACCAAGGCACATCGTTTATTCCTTGCGATTTTATTATTCCGGCAATTTCGCATAATGAGATTGGCGAACATCACGAAATTTTGTTAGCTAATATTTTGGCTCAAAGTGAAGCTTTGATGATGGGTAAAACTACTAAAGAAGCTATGGAAGAATTAAAAGCAAAAGGTTTGTCATCAGAAGAAGTAAACAGACTGAAAAAGTATAAGACATTTAAGGGTAACCGTCCGTCAAACACTATTATCTTTAAGAAAATCGATCCGTTTGCATTGGGTATGTTGGTGGCAATGTACGAACACAAAACCTATGTTGAAGGCGTGGTTTGGAATATTGCATCATTTGACCAAATGGGCGTGGAACTCGGCAAGCAATTGGCTCTTCGCATTTTGCCCGAATTGCAAGGTAATAAAGATGATGTAAAACACGATTGTTCAACAACAGCTTTAATTAAGTTGATTAAAGGACTTAGAAAATAATGACTATAAGAATTTTACCTTCGAATTTAGTGAATCAAATTGCCGCAGGTGAGGTAATTGAAAAGCCGGCGTCTGTGGTTAAAGAATTGGTAGAAAACTCACTTGATGCAGGTGCTTCATCAATTGAAGTTCACTTATCCGACGGGGGTAAAACTTTTATCAAAATAGTCGATAATGGCAAGGGAATGTCAAAAGATGAACTTGAAGTTGCGGTTGAAAGGCACGCGACCTCGAAATTGCCTGATGACAATTTGTTTAATATTTGCTTTTTCGGGTTTAGAGGTGAGGCATTACCTTCGATTTCGTCAGTTTCGCGTATGAGTATTTTGACCAGAAGAGAAAATGATGAAAACGGTTGGAAAATTAATGTTGACGGTGGTGTAAAATCTCAAGTAGAACCGGTTGCTTGTAATAAGGGCACAACTATTGAAGTACGCGATTTGTTTTATGCAACTCCGGCAAGATTAAAGTTTTTGAAGTCATCATCAGGCGAAACAGCATCTTGTGTCGATGTGGTTGAGCGAATTGCTTTGGCTAACCCTAATGTTTCGTTTATGTTGTACGCCGAAGGTAAAAAGAAGTTGTTTTACCCGGCCGGAAACGGTGACTTGTTTGAAGCCAGAATGGAGCGTTTGGTTGCGGTTATGGGTAAAGAATTTAGAGAAAATTCGATATTGATTGATACTCAAAGAGAAGGTGTGTCAATTAGCGGATATGTTTCTTTGCCAACATTAAATAAAGCTAATTCATTGTCACAATTTTTGTTTGTGAATAATCGTGTAGTGCGGGATAAATTGCTTTTGGGAGCAATAAAAGGTGCTTATAGTGATGTTTTGGCATCGGGCAGATATCCAATGTGTGCATTGTTCTTTGATGTCAGCCCGCAAGATGTTGATGTGAATGTGCATCCGACAAAAGCCGAGGTGAGATTTTATGATAATAATTTGGTTAGAGGTTTGCTTGTTTCCTCAATTAAAAATGCTTTAGCCCGAGCTTCAGGAAAAACTTCTAATACCTTGGATTTGAGTCAAATTGCAAGAGTTGAGCAAGTCGCTTTTGATGATAATTTGTCATTGAATGAACCTCAAATTTATAATCCGGCAATCAAACTCGGAAACTATCAGAGTTTTTCTTATGGCGGAAGTAAAAGACAAGCGGATTTGCCTGATTTGGAATATAAGTTTTCGGTTAAAACCGAAGAAGTTGATTATTCTGATGTTGTTCAAGAAGAAATCGGAGCTTTGGGTTTGGCGAAGGCACAAATTAACGATACATATATTATTGCGCAAACACCTGATAGTTTGATTATTGTTGATCAACACGCAGCGCATGAGCGTATTGTTATGGAAAGGCTAAAAGCCGGGTTGGAAGCAAAAAATCAAGCTTCGCAAATATTGTTGATTCCCGAAATTGTTGATTTGTCGATGTCGGAGAAAAACAAATTGTTGTCGGCAAGTGATGATTTGGCAAAGTTGGGTTTGGAAATTGAAGAGTTTGGAACAACAGCAGTATTGGTCAGAAGCACTCCGGCATTGTTGGGCGAGGTTGACGCCAAAGCTTTGGTAAAGGATTTGGCTGAACAGATTGTTGAATGGGGAAGCGGTTTTGACTTGAAAGAAAAACTACATTTGGTGTGTGCAACTTTGGCTTGTCACGGTTCGGTAAGAGCAGGGCGCAGGCTTAATATTGAAGAAATGAATAAGTTGTTGCGCGATATGGAAAAAACTCCGCATTCCGGTCAATGTAATCACGGACGCCCTACATATGTGGAGTTAAAAATGAAAGATATTGCTCATTTATTTGATAGGAATTGAAGAGTATGAATGCAATTTTTGTAAACGGATTTGTGGCTGCATTGATTGCCGGTATGGTTACCGGTGTCGGCGGTTTATTGGTGTTTTTGAAAAAAAGATACTATAAAGCAGAAATAAATTTATTGCTTAATGTGGCAGCCGGTGTGATGTTATCGGCTTCGTTTTTCTCATTACTTATGCCGGCAATGGAAAATATTATCGGTAAAGGCGAAAATTTGCATATTGATGCATTGAAATATGCCACATCTATGGGATTGGGCGTTTTGTTAGTTGGTGTGCTTAATGTCGTTTTACCGCACGAGCACAACGGAACCGGACATCATGGACCATATTTTGATATTAAAAAAGCTTGGCTTTTTATTATTGCAATTACTTTGCATAAAATTCCCGAGGGTTTGGCAATCGGAATAGCTTTCGGAGCCGAAGAAATGGTTAACCCGATGTCGTTGTTGGTAGGAATTGCTTTGCATAATATTCCTGAGGGTTTGACTATTGCAATTTCTTTGATAGGCGCCGGATATTCTAAAATAAAGGCCTCTTTTACTTCACTTTTAATCGGTTTTGTTCAACCTTTGGGTGCAGTTATCGGTTTATTGCTTACAGGTATTGATTTTAATATTGTTCCTTATGGTATGGCGTTGGCCGGAGGTACGATGTTGTTTGTGGTTATCAATGAAATTTTGCCTGAAACTTATGGCCAAAAAGAAAATACTAAGTCGGTATGGGCTGTTTTTTCGGGCTTTATATTGATGACTTATATTACAATTTTATTCCATTAAACATAAAAAAGGTGTTGACGAGTTAAAAAAGTTAAGTTAAATATTACCCCGTTATCACAAATGGAGAGTTGGCAGAGTGGTAATGCAGCGGATTGCTAATCCGTCATCGTGAATAGCGATGCACTGGTTCGAGTCCAGTACTCTCCGCCACTTAAAACCGCCTGAAAAGGCGGTTTTTTGTTTGTGCATAATAAAGTATCTGATTTGACTTTAGTCGTGAGTGATAATAGAAGTTGTCAGTAGATATTATTGATTGGAGACTTTTTGATGTTTGAAAAAATGAATGATATATTTACAAATCACGCCATACTCTCGGAAACAGCCATGTGGGGCATTTTCGGTGTGGTTGTTTTGGCGTTGTTGTTTTTTGATTTGTTTATTTTTAATCGCAAAAATGAAGTGCCTAACTTTACTCATACATTAATTTTGTGCATATTGTATATTGCGGCAGCCTGTTTGTTTGGTGTGTTTGTGATATATGAAAAAGGTATTGATTTGGGAATGGATTATTTTACCGGATTTTTGGTAGAAAAGAGCTTGTCCTTGGATAATATCTTTATTATGTCTTTGGTTTTTGCGTCTATCGGAGTTCCTAGAGAATATCAGCACAGAGTATTGTTTTGGGGTATTTTGGGTGCTATTGTAATGCGCGCGATATTGATTTATGTCGGTGAGGCATTGATTGTTCATTTTCATTGGGTCTTGTATGTGTTTTCCGCTATATTGGTTTATACCGGCGTTAAAATGCTGGTTGCCAAAGATAAAGAAGATGGCGATTTTAAGAATGGCAGAATATATAAATTTATTGCTAAAACATTTAGAATTACCAAAAATTTACATAAAGAACATTTTTTGGTAAAGAAAAACGGAAAATATTATATGACGCCTTTGTTTTTTGCTTTGTTGGTTATTGAAACAATGGATGTAATATTTGCGCTTGATTCTATTCCGGCAATATTTTTGATTACTCAAGATGTTTTTGTGGTATATACCAGCAATATATTTGCAATTTTAGGTTTGCGAGCTTTGTATTTCTTGTTGGAAGCCGTTGTTCACAAATTTAAATATTTGAAACCGGCTTTGGCTTTGATTTTGGTATTTATCGGATTGAAAATATTTGCACCGAGATTGTTCGGGTTTGAATTAGAAGCTGTACATTCTTTGAGCGTTACTTTCGGACTGTTGTTCGGAGGAATAGTATTTTCGATATTAAAAGATAAAAAAGCTTAGATAATAAAAAATATAAATTTTTTGCCTCACTTTGTTGTGAGGCTTTTTTTTGTTGTAGAAAGGTGAAAAATATGGTATAAGCAAGTATATTGATAAAAATAGCGAGGTAAAGTATGGTAAAAAAATATTCGCAAAAGGTTCTGAATAAAAAAGAAGCATTGCGCTGTGATTGCGTATGTGTTGAAAGAAAAGATTTTTGTTTTCCTAATGTGAAAGCCAATAAAGCTTTTATGAAAATGTCTTCCGATAGTTTGAATCTTCCACCACAGCATGCTAATATAACCGTTAATTATTATAATAATGAAGAACGAGTTGTTGAAAGTGTTATGCAACCGTGTGGTGATGTATATGTTACATATTATGACAAGGGTAAGGCGGAACAAACTGTTTGTGTTAATCAGAACTGTAAAGAAGGAATTTTGCTTACAGCAGATTCTATGGAAAATCTTTTGCCATCGGATGAAAGGACAAGATATGCCAAGAGAATTGCTTTGCAATCAGTTGCTTTGTGGAAGGGGTATGTTGAGGGTAAATATCCGACAAATACTGAAAAAAGTATAATGGAAGCAAACAGGTTAAAGAATGCTCGATTGTAAAAAAATATCAAAATAAGAAAAAAATACTTGAAAAATAAAATAGGTGGTTTATAGTCCATTTTCGAAATGATTGTGGGTGCGTAGCTCAGTTGGTAGAGCAACTGACTCTTAATCAGTGGGTCTGGGGTTCGAACCCCCACGCGCCTACCATAAAAAAAGAGACCTCTTTATGAGGTCTTTTTTTTTATGGTTAAGGCAAGTAGGGTGAGAAGGCCAGAGAACTGGGGTTTGACTACAAGCGAGAGGCAGACGGGAGTATGCCGGTGAACGAAGTGAACGAGCGTAGTAGCAACTCAAGCGAAGCGCAGAGTAACCCCCACAAGAAGCGCCTACCATAAAAAAAGACCTCTTTATGAGGTCTTTTTTTTATGGGTGGTGGTTCGAACCCAAGGGTTCGGTCTTGCTCGTAAGCTCACTTTCGTTTGCTAACTCGCTGCGGTCACTCGTTAATGTAAATTCGTTGCGGTTGCTTACGCTTCCCTTACTCATTAACATAACTTCGCCTTTTGCGGTAAAATCAACCGGAGTAGCGGTTGATTTTATCCTCAAGCCCAGAGAACTGGGGTTTGACTACAAGCGAGAGGCAGACATTATGAGTGATTAAAAAAACATTGCATTTAGTCAAAAATGATTTATAACATAAGGCATAAATTTATAAACTTTATGTGAATAATTAATTCGTAAATATATTAAATTAACTCATAAAAAAAATTATCATCATGAAGAAACATTTGTATTGGATTTCCTTTTTGCCTGCGGCAGCTTACTGGTTGGCAGGCTTGTTCGGTTTTGCGGAAAGCGAATTCTTTAGCTGGTTAGGTAGTTACATCGGAGGCGGACTGTTATTGACAGGCAGTTGGGGTATATTCTGCGTATGGTGGTTTACTTACAACTCCAGAAAAGAAGAAAGAGCACGTCTTAGAAAAGAACAAGAACAAAAAGAAGAGCAATAGTGCTTTTTTAGTATGGTATAAGTTAAAAAAAACAGTACTTATGCAAAGACATTTAATTCCTATACTGTTGTATTGTGTTTATATGGCGGTAATGTGTTGGTTCGTAGCATCGTTAGATGTCATGACCAATTTGGTTTTGGGCGGGCTGATTTGTAGTTTTTTATTGTGTATATCCGCTTGGTGTTACGATAAAAGACACAAGATTAATGTTTGTAACATGGAAACAGCATCTCAAAAGAGAAAACTTTGGAAAATTAGCAAATTTTTCGAAGTTTTGGCATGGATTGTTGTAATAGTATCTGTAATCATCAGTTTGCTGTAATTAAAAAAAATCCTTGAACCAGATGGTTTGAGGATTTTTTTATTGATAAATATGTTAAAATGTTATAATATTATCTGCATAAGAGTAAAACTATTAAGATAATTAAATGTATGAAAAGAAAAGATCTTTTGATGTTAGTAGCATATATGTTGCTGACATTGGTAGTGTCGTCAAGCGACCAAGTTGTTAACTCAACACCTACATTATGTTTGGGTGGAGTTATTATCGTTGCTCTTTTGTATCTGGTATGTTATTTTCAAGACAGACTTAACGGAGTAAAAGAGGGATCGGTGGAATGGAAGAACTTTAAGAATCTTGTCATTGCGGCAAGACTTATAAGTTGGCTGACGGCGCTTTTATTTATACTTATTGCTTTTTTGTAGCATAAGTATAAAAGTTAAAAAAAATTGGTCCTTAGGGTAAAACCTGAGGACTTTTTTTTATTTCAATTAAATATTTTTAAATCAATATATTCTATAATACTTTTAATATGCAAAATGAAAAAGGTTTTAAGATATGAAATTTTCTAAGAATATGTTGGCTGTATCATTGATTGCACTTTGGAGTGCTACTGCTTGTGCTACCGATAATTTGTCAATTGAACCTCCGAAAGAGTATTTGGAATGGTTGGAAGAGCTTAAGGCTGATATGATAGAAAAGGGAATTTCAAAAAAAACTATCAAAAAAGTATATGCGCAAAATTATTACCACGAACCTAAAGCGGTTGTGCATGATAGAAAGCAATTGGAATTTATATTGACATCCGATGAATACATCAATCGTGTTGTTAATCAGCTAAGGACCGAACAAGCTCAAGAATATTATGCAAAATTAAAGCCTTTATGGGAAAAAATTGATGAAAAATATGCTCTTCCGGCTGAATATGTTGTGGCTTTTTGGGGAATTGAAACAAATTTCGGGGCTAATTTCGGCGGACATAATGTAATCGATGCCTTAACTGAAATGAGCTATGACAAAAGGCGCCCGACATTTTTTAGAAAAGAACTGTATAATGCTTTGAAAATTATTGATGATTATGATATTGATTTTAGGCAAATGCAAGGTTCTTGGGCCGGTGCAATGGGACATTTCCAATTTATGCCCTCGACTTTTAATACCTATGCGGTTGATTTTGACGGGGATAAAAAAATCGACATATGGAACAGTTTTGATGATGCGGCAGCTTCGGCCGCCAACTATTTAACTACAATCGGTTGGAAAAAAGATATTCCTTGGGGAATGAGGGTTATGTTACCTTGGAACTTTGATTATAAATTAACCGGAAGACATAAAGATTTGAGTGTTAAAACTTTGAATAAAATCGGGGTCAGAACTATTGACGGTAAGAAAGTTAAGCTTGATCCGGAATTAAAAGTTTCGATTATTATCCCTGAGGGAAAAAAAGGTAACGCTTATTTGATTACTGACAATTTTTATAAAATAATGCACTGGAATCGTTCGGAAAACTATGCTTTGGCCGTCGGAATTTTGGCTGACTATGTCAAAAGCGGTAAAAAATGGCAAAAACTCACTCAAAAAAATGTGCAAAAAGTTAAAACCGATGATGTTTTGAAAATTCAGTCCTTTATCAATAAATTGGGCTGGTTTAAGCTTGATGAAGACGGACAATTGGGTACAAAAACTCGCGACGCAATCAAGAAAGTGCAAAAAAAAGCAATGCTTCCGCAAGACGGATATCCCGATTATCAACTGATGCGAAAAATTAACAATTATAATGCCAAAAAAGGCTTTGCAATTCCGGTGCCGGAAAGAAAATTACACAAGGCAAAATAATAGCTTTACGAGTTAGAAAAAAACTTATAGATTGTATGATAATTGTTATAACAATTTGACTTGTGAGTTATTTTAAATGTTGGGAACTAAATATCTATATTTGGCGAGCGTGTTGCTTTTGGGCGCTTGTGCTTATGGAAGCGTTGATTTGGGCGATGGTAAATACACGCAAGCATCGGCAATTACAGGACAAGGCGGAACTTATAAAATCGGAAAACCATATAAAATTATGGGCAAATGGTACTATCCTCAAGAAGATTATGATTATTCCGAGGTTGGTACTGCTTCGTGGTATGGTAAAGATTTTCACGCAAAACGCACGGCAAATGGCGAAAAATATGATATGTATTCTTTGACTGCGGCGCATAGAACTTTGCCATTGCCTACAATTGTTAAGGTTACAAATCTTGAAAACGGTCGTTCGTTGGTGTTGCGCGTAAATGATCGCGGACCATATGCCAAAAACAGAATTATCGATGTTTCAAAACGCGCATCTCAGCTTTTGGGATTCTATACACAAGGAACTACAAAAGTCAGAGTCGAAGTTATGGAAAAAGAAAGTAAGGCTCTGAAAGCGGCATTGACAGGCGAGCCGGTTGAAGATGTGGTTGAAAACGAAAATTTTGATGAGGTGGAAAAAACAGCTCCGGAAATAGTTTCCAAGCCTAAAGAGGTTGTATCCTATCCTAAGGGAAGTTATTTTGTTCAAGTCGGATCATTTTCTTTAGAAAGCGGTGCTCAGAGTGTTGCTGCTCAATTAGAGGAAGATAGTAATATTTATTTTACTGAAGTTAATGGTAAAAACTATTATAGGGTCAGAGTTGGTCCGTATAGTGATGAGCAAAGTGCTTCTATGATGTTAGAAAAGATAAAAAACAGAGGTTTTTACAACGCAAAAGTTGTGTCAGATTAGTGTAAAAAGGTGAAAAAAAATGAAGTTTAGCAAAATATTGTTGGGTGGTTTGAGCGGTTTGGTGTTGATGATGTCAGCAGATGCTTGGGCTATTGATACTAAAGCAAAAAATATGATTTTGGTTGATTTTGAAACCGGAGAATATATGTATGAAAAGGATATTTCTCAACCAATTCCTCCGGCATCAATGAGTAAACTGATGACGGTTTATATGATTTTTGATAAGCTTAGAGATGGTAGCCTTTCGTTGGAAGATACTTTTAGAGTTAGTGAAAATGCTTGGCGTAAAGGCGGAGCTGCCAGTGGCGGTTCGACAATGTTTTTGGCAATAGGAGATGAGGTTACGATAGATCAGTTGTTAAAAGGTATTATTATCCAATCGGGTAATGATGCTTGTATCGTAGCGGCTGAAAATATTGCAGGGGATGAAGATTCATTTGTGGAAATGATGAATATTAAGGCAAGAGAATTGGGCATGAATAATTCTACTTTTGCCAATGTTACCGGTTTGCCGCATCCTGATCACAGAATGTCAGTAGAAGATTTGGCAATTTTGGCTCGCAAAATTATTGAAGAATTTCCGCAATTTTATCATTTGTTTTCACAAAAAGAATTTGTTTACAATGGTATAAAACAAGGAAATCGTAATCCGTTATTGTATTCAATGCCATATGCCGACGGACTTAAAACAGGACATACTGATGAAGCCGGATTCTGTTTGACGGCTTCGGCTAAAAAGGGAGATCGTCGTATTATCGGTGTTATGACAGGGTTGAAATCAAACAAAGAACGCTCTGACGAGGCTGATAAAATGATGTCTTGGGCATTTAGAGAATATGATAATTATAAATTAAAACAAAAAGGCGATAAAATAGCAGATATACCGGTCTGGTATGGCGAAAGCAAAACTGTTCCGATGGTATTGTCGGAAGATATAATTAAAACTTTGAAAAAAAGCGTTCGTAATGATGTAAAAATGATTGCCAGCTATGATAAGCCGGTAAAGGCTCCGGTTAATATGGGACAACAACTTGGAATATTAAAAATTGAAGTGCCGGATGTCAAAACTTATGAAGTTCCTTTGGTTGCCGGTCAAACAATCAATAAAGTTGGCGTTTGGGGCAAAATAAAGGCTAATATAAAATATTTACTGATGGGAGATTAGTAAGAAATGAATGGTTACTTTATTACTTTTGAGGGTGGTGAAGGAACAGGAAAATCAACCCAAATCAAATTGTTAGAAGAATATCTTAAATCAAAAAATAAAGATATTGTAACAACAAAAGAGCCGGGAGGTACCGAAGTAGGTCTTGAGATAAGAAAGCTTTTGGTTTGCGGTGATAAAGACAAGTTTGATGCAACGGCAGAAGCTTTGTTATATTTTGCCGATAGGCATATTCATCTTACAAAAAAAATATGGCCGGCAATGCAACAAGGAAGTATTGTATTGTCTGACAGATTTGCTGATTCTACTTTTGCCTATCAATATTTTGGATATAATAAACGCCTTTCAAAAGAAGTATTACAGCAACTTTATCAAATTGCTGTCGGTGATTTTAAGCCGAATTTGACAATAATCTTAGATATTGACCCTAAAATCGGTTTAGAGCGCTCTTTTAATAAGGCAAAAAATATGGATGTTAAAGAGCTTAGATTTGAAGGCAGAGAGTTTGAATTTCATCAAAATTTGCGCAAAGGTTTTTTAGAAATTGCCAAAGAAGAGCCTGAACGCTGTGTTGTGCTTAATGCCGATAAATCGATTGAAGAATTGCATAAAGATATTGTTGCTGTTGTTAGTCAAAGATTGGGATTGTAATGGAAGAAAAAACATCTTTTGAGCCAAAGGATAATAATTACCTTGTCGGATTTGAAGAATCTGAGAAGATGTTTTTAGAGGCGTGGAAAAACAAGTCATTACACCAATCATGGCTTATATCAGGTATTAAAGGTATCGGAAAAACAACCTTCGCTTATAAATTAGCTCGTTTTTTGCTTAGTGATGATGCTGAAAAAAAAGAAGATTTGTCATCGTTAGACATTTCGCCGGATTGTAATACATTTCGTCAGATTGCCAAAGGGTCACATCCGGAGTTTAAGTTGATTGAACGAGGATATTTGAAGACTGAACGCCAAAAAATCGTCAAAGCAATAAAAGACGGTAATTATATGAGCGATGAGGAATTAGCATCTTTGAAAAAATCGAATGTCATTTCGGTAGATGATGTCAGAACAATAAATGAGTTTTTATCTAAAAAATCGGCTGACGGAAAGTGGCGCGTGGTATTGATTGACAGTGTTGATGAGATGAACTCGTCTTCGGCTAATGCAATATTAAAAATTTTGGAAGAACCACCGCACAAGTCGTTGATTTTGTTAATTTCTCATAATCCGGCATTGTTGTTGCCGACAATAAAATCTCGTTGTAATAAATTGCATATTGCACCGCTAAAAGAAAATCAAGTAGCAAGTTTGTTAAGGCGTTATCGTGCTAATTTGAGTGAAGATGTGATTAAGAAAATTGCTTCGATTTCGGGCGGAAGTATCGGTAAAGCAATATCTTATGTCGATGGCGGAGCTTTGGCAATATATGATGAAATATATGCTTTGGCTACTTCAGGAAAAAATTTTAAGACTGCCGATATGTTGAACTTTTGTAATAATGCCGTAGCAGATGATGAAAATTATCGTTTGGTCAAGGAACTTATTTTGAAGTTTTTGTCCGAGCAGGTAAGAGCTTTGAATAAAGTTGAGGAAACAACAGATGTGTATGAAAAGGCCGTAAAAACTTTTAAGGAAACCGAAGGTCTTAATTTGGATAGAAAACAAGCAATAATGACTATTATGGTTGCAATATGCAGGATTTATTAAGATGTTGGTCGATAGTCATTGTCATTTGGAATATAACGATAATCTGAAGAATATAATTGAAACGGCGCATAAAGCCGGGGTGGATTATATATTGGATGCCGGTAGCGGATTGAATGGTTTAAATGAGCACTTAAAAATATGTCAGGAGTTTGATAGTGTGTATACAGCCGCGGGAGCTCATCCGCACGAGGCAAAAGAATATCAAAATATTACGGTTGATGATATTGTAAAAGCGGCCGATAATGACAAGGTTATTGCCATAGGTGAGGCGGGTTTAGACTATTTTTATGATTTTGCCCCGAGAGAATTGCAAATTGAGTTGTTTGAGAAAAATATCAAGGCTTCGCAAATTACCGGAAAACCGCTGATTATACACAATCGAGAATCTGATGAGGATATGATAAGATTGCTGAAAAATGCTTATGATGAAAAAGAATTTAAGGCGGTAGTGCATTGTTATTCTTCGAGTTGGGCTTTGGCAAAAGAGGCTTTGAATATGGGGTTTTATATTTCGGCTTCGGGAATTATTACATTTGGCAAATCGGAAGAAATCAGAGATAATTTTGCTAAAATTCCTTTGGATAGGTTGTTGGTGGAAACAGATGCTCCGTATTTGGCTCCGGTACCTAAAAGAGGAAAGGTTAATGAACCGGCAAATGTGGTGTTTACGGCGCAAAAATTGGCCGAAATTAAAAATATAGATTTTGAAAAATTGGCTGAAATTACAACAAAAAATTTTAAGAGGTTGTTTAAGATATGACAAAAGTTGTTTTTTTAGGTTCCGGAGCTGCTCCGGGAGTTCCTACCGTCAGTTGCGGATGGGGTAATTGTGATCCTAATAATCCGAAAAATGTCAGAACCAGAACTACGACTTATTATGAGATAAACGGGGTTAAAATTTTGGTTGATACTTCGCCGGATTTGCGACAACAATTGCTTAACAGTAAAATCTATGATGTTGATTGCGTGTTATATACGCACGCTCATTTTGACCATATTTCTGGTATTGATGATTTGCGAGAAATAAATCGTCGAACTTGTAAGCCCATGCCGATATTCTCAATAAAGAAAACTATTGCTGAACTTAAAAGACGATACGGATATATGGTAATTAAAGATAATGAGCCAAAATTTTATATTTCTAAAGGTGGCTTAGTTCCAAAGAAAATAAAAGCTAATCACGGATTTTATTTTAAGGGAATTAAAATTATGCCTTTGAAGTTGTTGGGACATAATATGGAAAGTTGCGGTTATATTATCAATGATGAAATTGTGCATTTGGGTGATTTTAAGGCATTGGCTTATTCGGCAATCGAACGAATTAAAGAAATTGACAAGAAATTAAAGTTGATGGTTATTCCTTTGACTATGCCAACTCCTCATGAACACCATGTAGGATTGGAAGAGGCTATGAATTATGCTGAAATGTTTGATGTCGAAAGGGTCGTGTTCAATCATATGGCAATAGAATGTGATTATAATGCAATAAATGAAAGTACACCGGATTATGTTACACCGGCGTATGATGATATGAGATTGGAGTGGTAGAAAAATGCTTTGTATATATCATTTGGCTGATCATGACGGAAAAGGCTCGGCGGCGATTGTGGGCAGAAAGTTTAAGGGGGTTGAGTTTTTCGGACTTAATCACGATATGGATGTGCCTTTAGAAGAGATAAAAAAGCACGATAAAATTATAATATGTGATATATCGTTGCCGATGGATCTGATGTTTGAGCTTAATGAAACTAAGGATTTAACTTGGATTGATCATCATGCTTCAATGATTGAAGAGTACGAAAAGAAAATTGCCTCAGGTGCTAAAGAAATCAAGGGTATAAGGCGTAACGGAACGGCTGCGATTATGCTGACTTGGGAATATTTCTTTCCTGATGAAGAAGTGCCTGAAGGAGTTAAATTGTTGGGGTTGAACGATATTTTTGACTTGCGAGATTATAGGGTAAGACCGTTTGAATATGCTTTTCAGGCAATGGGGGTTAATAAGCCCAATGATCAAAATTGGAAAGATTTATTATCATCAAAATTGGATATAAACGAGATGGTGTCTAATGGTATGGCAATTTTGTCTTATATCAAAAATCGTAACCACCGCTTGTGTAAAGCTATGTCATTTGATAGCGAATATATGGGATATAAATGTATTTGCGCTAATATGCCACAGGGGTATTCCGAGTTTTATGACGGAGTTAAAAATATTAAAGAATACGATTTTATGTGCAACTTTTTTATGAATGGCAAAAATACTTGGAATTTGTCTTTTTATACGGCAAAAGATGATGTCGATGTCTCGAAAATAGCCTCATCATTCGGAGGAGGCGGGCATAAAAAGGCTGCCGGAGCTTCGGGATTGAAAAAATTGCCCGAGTTTTTGGAAAAAAGATTTTGAGTAAATGAAAAGCCTAACTCTGATGAGTCAGGCTTTTCTAGTTTGTAGGAAGAATTGTTTAGAAAAAAAGCTGGACGATTTGTTTTGCAGCATCTTTTGCTTCGATAGAACCATCTATCCGTAGAGTCGCTCCTAGCTGATCCATAAGCGGCCACAGAGGAGCAGTGTTCTCTTGATATTCGCGAAGACGATCTTCAATAACAGCGTCATCTTTGCGAACAATCGATTCACCACCACATGCAGGACACTTTCCATCTTCTACAGAATGTGTTCTACCACAATTCTTGCAGATACGACGATTTTTTACTCGGCGTAGGATCAGTTCTACATCGGTATCGCGGAAAACAGTCAGATACTGTAACTTTTTGCCTTCGAGCTGTTTCTTGAGAAACTCCAGCTGATGTAAGTTTCTTGGATAACCATCCAAGATTTTTACTTTAGCGTCAGCCAGCAAAGCATTAGCAACCAATTGATCGACGATTTGGTCAGGAACCAACTTTCCGCTTTCAACAATTCTTTTAATTTGGAGACCAACTTCCGTTTTAAGTTCTATCTCCTTCCGAATAAGTTCCCCGGTAGAAATGTAGAGAATTTCTTCATTGGGAACTATTCCCTGTTCAATAAGTGTGGCACGGGTAGCCTCACCTAAGTAGCCTTTGCCACATCCTGGAGCTCCGTGGAGCCCTAATACGTAATAACCGTTCATAATTGAAAAAATTTATAAATTTCAGGATGTTTATAGTAAATTTTGGCGATTTTGTCAATAATAAAGATAAAATATATTTTTTTATGTCGATTGTTGACAAAAAAAATAATAGGTTATATGTTTGACTCGGTTATTTACAATATAGATATTATTAGGTTGAAAAAGATTTCATTGAATTTTGGGTTAATTGCTTAAAATTTCGATAAAATGTGTTGGCTTGATAATGGAGTATTGAGACAAATAGCTTTTGTCTTGCTGTTTTGTGACAGGGTGTTTCTCAAGACAAAAAATTATTAATGCTTTTATCGGAACATGAAAGCAACTAAAATCATCTTTTTTATGAAAGGTATCTGGAATTATTGTTGGTATCTAGTGGTTTTTAATCCACTGGTGTTTCCGCTCTTAACTTTGTTTGCTGCGGAAAAGATGTTTAAGTTCGCTAACAGGTGCTTGCATCTTGGCGGTTACGAAAACGACATGATGTGGTCTTTTGTCAGATGGTATGGTAAACGCTGTCACGGAAAAAGATCGTACTGGTTTCATTTTGCAACAAAACTGAAGTATTCAAGTAACAAAAACATTGAATGCGAGGACTATGTGATAGAAAGGTTTGTTGTAACTAACACTAAGTCGGAAAAAGATTTTGAGGAACTTTACGATCATGAAAACATTTCTAATTACACTAAGAGTCGTTATATTTGGTGTAATAAAATATTATCTCCGGCTTTTAGGCTAATGATGATTAAGAAAGGTTATACACCGAGTTTGACAGATTTTGCTTATGTGTTAGAGACAAATCAGATTGAAGTTGTGCATTATATTGCAAGACAAACACTTTCAGATCAATTTGTTGTTGAGTTTTGGGAGTATGCTCAAGTAAATGATAATCGAGAAATTCTTTTGGAATTTATAGATTATGTTTTGAGAGAAGGTTTGACACCTCGCGGAACATCGTTTGTTATGCAATCACAACAATCGGTTTCTCAGACAGCCGTAAGAAAAGCTTTGGAAGTAAATTTTGAAGTTGCCTTCGTAAAAAGAAGCAGACCTAATGAGGTATTTAGAGAAAGTCTCATCAAAGGGAAAAAATTCTATTATGAAGCGGAATGTGTACTGACACCGGATTTGTATCGCATTTTTAAGCAATGTAATTACAAACTTTCAGAGAGAGCAGTAATGTATCATTTGGATAAAAAAGGTGATATGGCAAGAATAATTCTTAACGAAAATCGAGAATTTTCTATAGATGCTTTGAAAATGATTATGGCATCTAAAACATTGAAATCTTGGTATCGAACCAGAATCTGAGTGATTTAAGAAAAAAAAGGCGTCCATTAAAAAATGGCGCCTTTTTTTTTAAGCATTGACCAAAGGCTAAAAAAATGCTATTATAGTATTGTAATTTAAAAACTTATACAACTATGAAGACATTATTAGAGATACTGCTTGACGGTATTTTGTTTCCTATATGGGAATTTGTTCTAGCTATGCTAGCTATATTCGCCGATTTTTGGTGGATATTCCTTATCGCAATTATAGCGGTGTTTATTTAAATAAGTATTTTTACCTTGAAAAAGATAAAAATACTTATTTTTTTTGTTTAATCTTGTGCAAAAGCTTGTCTAAAATTGTTTTTTGCTTGTGAAATCTATAAAATATTATAAATTATATAGGTTAATTGAATAAATATTTTCAGGAGTATGAATAAAAATGTCTAAAATCTTAGTTACCTCTGCATTGCCTTATATAAACGGAGTACCTCATTTGGGGCATATGGTAGGCTGTTTATTGCCTTCGGATATATATGCCAGATTTATGCGAATGATGGAAAACGAGGTTTTATACATTGCCGGAACTGATGAACATGGTACAACATCGGAAGTAGGGGCGTTAAAGGCCGGTATGAGTATTGAAGAATATTGCGATATGTATCATCAAAAACACGCACAAACATATAAAGATTTTCGTTTGTCATTTGATTGTTTCGGTCGTACTTCGTCAGAAGAAAACAAAGAAGCCACTTATCATATTTTTGAACAATTGGATAAAAACGGATATATTGAAGAGCGCACTATTAAGCAAGTTTATTCAATTGATGATAAAATGTTTTTGGCTGACAGATATATTACCGGTACTTGTCCGTATTGCGGATATGACAAGGCCAGAGGCGATCAATGTGAAAATTGTACAAAAGTTTTGGAACCGACAGATTTGAAAGATGCCAGAAGCTCAATTTCAGGCTCTAAAAATTTGGAAGTCAGAGAAACTAAGCATTTATTCCTTAATTTGCCAAAATTGCAAAAAGAATTGGAAGCTTGGGTAAAAACTAAAGAACCGTTTTGGCCTGATGTGGCTTATACTATTGCACAAAAATGGCTTAAAGAAGGTTTGCAAGAAAGATGTATTACCCGTGATTTAAAATGGGGCTTTCCGGTAAATAAACCGGGATATGAAGACAAGGTTTTCTATGTTTGGTTTGATGCGCCAATCGGTTATATCGGTATTACCAAACAATGGGAAGCCCAAAATAAGGCTGAGCGCAATTGGAAAGATTGGTGGATGAATCCTGATGAGGTGCGCCATGTTGAGTTTATGGGTAAAGATAATGTACCGTATCACTCAATTACATTTCCGGCAACCTTACTCGGTACTAAAGAAAACTGGACACAGGTTGATTTCTTGAAAGGATTCAGCTATTTGACCTATGAAGGCGGTAAGTTTTCCAAATCGGAAAACAGAGGTATTTTTGCCGAAGATGCGGTAAAAGAATTTGATGCAGATTATTGGAGATATTGGTTGATTGCAAATGCTCCGGAAAGCTCGGATTCAGCATTTACATGGGATTTGTTTGCCGGTGCGGTTAACAAAGATTTGAACGGCGTTTTGGGTAATTTCGTATCGCGTGTTTTGAAGATGACTTCATCGAAACTCGGAAATATAGTGCCTGAAGGCGGTGAAAATATTGAAGTTGATAATCAACTTATTGCCACAATCAGAGAAAAGACTGATAATTATATCAAATATATGGAATTGATGGAATTTAGAAAAGCTATGGCCGAACTTCGAGCAATTTGGGTTGAAGGCAACAACTATATTTCGGTTACAGAGCCTTGGGCTGTGATAAAAACCGATGAACAACGCGCAAAAGTTATTTTGCGTAATTGTATCAATTTGATTAGAATTTTTGCGATTTTGTCAGCTCCGATTATGCCGAATGTGGCGCAAAAAATGTTGGATAAATTGGGACAAAAGCTTATATCTTTGAAAAACTTTGGTATTGAAAAAGAAATGACAGCCTTAAAAGGCGGTGAAAGTTTTGAAGTGGGGGATATGTTGTTTGAGCGTATCTCTGATGATAAACTTAATGAATTAAAAGAAAAATACGGGAGTGCTAAATAATGGTCAGAAGAAGCGAAAGTGATGATTATCTCGGTCCTGCAAAAGGCGTGATGAAATGGATAAACAAGCTTTGCAGATTTGTATTATTTCCTTTTATTCATCCGCTTGTTTTTGTGATACTTTTGGCTGTTTTGGGCGGAGGAATAGTAGGAATTCACTATTACTTTGGTGTGGCGTATAAAGATATTCCGTCTTGGGTTTTGACTAAAAGCAAAGAGGGTTATCAATCCGTTGCGGGTAAATATAATGTTACAACCAAGGATTCTGAAACAGCTGATGATACAAAAGATGTAAAAGTATATCAGCAACCGGTTGTTTATGACAAGCCGACAAACATAAATCGTAAAGCTTTTAAAAAAGCTCAAGAAATACCGATAGATGTAAAAGCAACAGTTGAAGGCAAAAATATGCCTGATAAAGTTGAAGAAAAACAAATTGAAGATGAAAATGATATACTAGCGTATAAAAAAGATGATTCTTTCGGTTTGGTATATGTTGAAAATCCGCGAGTTGTCAGAGGAAACATAGAGATAGTTAATGTTAATGAAGTGAAAGTAAACGGCGAAGTTATGTTTTTGTACGGTGTATATGCAAAACCGTCTTCAAGTAACGGAATGAGCGGAGCTACATATTTGCAAAGAATTACCGAAAATAAAGATGCAGAGTGTCATATAGTGGCTTTTACGCAAAATGCTGATTTGACGGCTATTTGTATTGTTGACGGCAAAAATATAAATCATCAGTTGGTAAAAGCCGGATATTCTCAAAATATTGGTCTGAAATAATCTGAGGGCAGAACTGCTATGTGGCAACCGGTTTTAATGATATGTGGTTATTTTATCAGCGTATTAGGAATAGCTATGCTGTTTCCTGCCGGTTTGGATATGTATTATACCAAAACAAATTGGTCGATATTTTTAAGTTCGTCTATTGTCACTATGTTTATCGGTTTGTCGTTATTTTTGGCAAACAGAGGTAAAATTAAAGAAATTTCAATCCAACAGGCATATTTGTTGACGGTATTGAGTTGGGTTTCGGTGATGTTGTTGGCGGCATTGCCTTTTAAGTTTTACGGAACACCTTGGGCTGATGCAATTTTTGAGGCGGCATCAGGTGTTTCGACAACAGGGGCCTCAATATATGCTGATGTCGAAGCTTTGCCTAAGGCAATATTGTTGTGGCGTGCGCTACTCAGTGGAATGGGCGGTGTCGGAATAGTTATTTTTGCCATAGCTATGTTACCGTTTTTGGGAATTGGCGGAATGCAGATTTTTCAAAGAGAAAATTCTGATGTAAATGAAAAATTTATGCCTAAAATCAGCTATATAGCAAAAAGAATTATTGGCGTTTATGTGGTTTTGATGGTGATTTGCGCCATATCATTAAAAAGTGCCGGAATGCCTTGGTTTGATGCTGTTTGTCATACTTTGACCACAATTTCGACCGGCGGTTTTTCGACAAAAAATAATTCTATCGGATTTTTTAACAGCGCTACAATAGAATGGTTGGTTACTTTGTTTATGTTTTTGGGCGCTATTCCTTTGACTTTGTATCATAGTTTGTTAGCAACAAAAGATGTTCACTCATTGCGTTCCAGTCAAGTGTCAGCGTTTGTAAAAATTTTGGCGATATATATTACGGTTATGACAACTTGGTTGGTTTATAATGGTGTGTATGAGCCGTTTGAGGCTTTGAGATATGCAGCATTTAATATTGTGTCGGTGGTTACATCAACCGGTTATAATTCAGCAAATTGGCTGAATTGGGGTGCTTTTGCGGCAACGGCTTTTGTCATTTTTGCGTTAACCGGAGGTTGTACGGGATCAACATCAGGCGGTATCAAAATATTCAGATGGCAAATTGTATTGGCACAGCTGAAGAGGGCGTTTGTGATGACAACCGAGCCTAATCGATTGTTACCCTTAAAGGTAGACGGTATCAGTATCAGCCACAGTGTTGCGGGCTCAATATTTGTATTTTTTATTGCTTATGCTTTTAGTGTGGCAATAATTGCGTCGTTGGTTGCAATTAGCGGAGTTGATTTTGCTACGGCATTTAGTGCAACGATTGCTTGCATTACCAACTCAGGTCCCGGAAATACGCAAATTATCGGACCGGCAGGAAGTTATGAAAGCCTGTCTGATTATGTAAAATTTTTGCTGTCGTTTACCATGATTTTGGGCAGATTGGAAGTTTTGACCGTTTTGGTGCTGTTTACCAAGAGTTTTTGGCGATAATTTTTTATATATAAATGTTTTTTGTCTAAATTGTATTTACTTAATCTTAAAAATATGATATTATAATGTCATAAGTTTGATGTGTATGTTGCATTTGTTTTTTGCGAGGGACTGCTATGACTGAAGTTACAAAAGAACAAAAAGAATGGTTGCTTAAGAATAAATACATTGAAGAAAATACCAGTGAAGAAGATATAGTCAAGGCTTTTGAAAAGTATGCTGATGATTGGAAAAAATATCTTAATGATAAGCTCGAAGAAGCAAAGGGAAAGTTGGATGATTATTATAAGAAAAAGTATGAAGAAGAGAAAAACAATACAGCAACCGAGCAAAATGATGTATGGGCTTCTACAGAATTTCAGGATTGGAAAAAAGATTATATAAAAAAGCATCCCGAAGATAAAGAAGTTCAAAAGCTAGTCGAAGAAATTGAAAGAATTAAAACCGCTATCGAGGCTTTAGAAAAAAATCAACCACAAGTACAAGCTACACAACAAGCACAAGATACACAACAAGCACAGTCACAGCAGACAACAGATCAACCGAAGCAAGATACACAACAAGCGCAGTCACAGCAAAAAACACAAACATTAGATGATAGGATAGAACAGGCTGAAAATGAGTTACTTGCTTATTTGGCGGGTGAATTTGCAAAAGATAGACAGCAGTATGAAGGAATGTGGCAAAGTGATGAATTTAAACAATATGTAGATAATTACGCCTCATCAGAAGAAGGTAAAAATGATGAAACCTATAAAGAGTTGTTTGCAAAATATAATGAATTAAAGGACGAAAAAGCTAATCAGCAAAAGGCACAAACATCTCAGAGACAAGTTAATTTACACGGATATACAAAAGAAGAAATAATTGCTTTTGCCGAAAATTATGCAGTCGGCAAGGCTGAACTGATGCCAATGGGATGGTATAATTTTGTAGAAGCTATAAATGGTTTGGGTAATGATATTCCTGATGACAAAAAAGCTTCGATTAACACTGCTAAAAATAAAGCCATGGCCGAAATAGGTGTTTTTGAAGAATATTTTGGTTTGGATAAGATGCAAGATCCTGCCCAAATAGCCAAAAATATGGAACATCTTGATACGCTTTTGAAAGAGATGGATTTATCTAGCGGTAAAACTAAGCCAAAATACGAGATTAACGAACCGGCAAAGGATAATACTGTTAAAATTCAAGTATGGAATTTGGAATATGTTGTATCCAAATTGCAAAGAAGTGATTTGGAATCTGAGGATAGAAAAAAGCTTATCCAAATGGCTGCACATTATGTAAACAGTGATAAGTTTCCAAATGTAAAATTCGATGGAGGTTCTGCTGAAGGAAAGGCAAAAGTACTAGGAAATAATGAGTGGTTGCTTGAGCTTTTGAAAAGCGAGAAAATAATTTTAGATGATGTTTTTAATAAGAAAAAAGAACATCTTGAAAGAAAAAAAGCGAAGTTTGAAGAGACTGTTTCTAATAAACAAGATTATAACGAAGAGTTAGACAATGCAAATGAGCTTTTAGATAGAATTGTATTCACAAGACCAAAGCACCTTAACAAAGCTTTTGGAATCAAAGGTGAGGAAAAAGAATATAATGAAAAATATCAACAAAAGCTTAAAGAACTGTTCAAAGAACAAGTAAAACAAGAAGTGTATATACATTTGGCTAATACATTGCCGGAAGGTGAGATTACCAAAGAAAAATTTGAAGAAGAATATGCGCTGCGTTTGCAATCTAAGATATTGGGACTTCAAGGTATTGATGAATTTTATAAAACCGGTGGCGAAAAACCTAATACCGAGGAACAAATTAAAAAGCTTCTAGGTAATGAAAAAATTGTTATCAATAGTAGAGCATTAGCCAGTTTTCAGGCCGGTTCAATAGCTCTTACCAGTAAAGCCATAAGTTTGATGCAAAGGCGAAAAGGTTTTGAAAAAATTGCTGAAAAACTCAACGAGAGAAATAAAAATATTAGTTATGAAGCAAGTAATCTACACGGAGTATGGATTTCGACAGCAATATCTTCTTTAAAATCTGTCGGATGGATGGGGTTGTATAGTATAGTCGGCAATATTCCTGGAGGAATCGCTGCTGTTTCCGGTGTGACATTTGGTATGCAAGTAATTGCTTTGGTTAAAGATGTTAAAGCAAAAAAACAGCAGGCAGAAGCAAATTTTGAAAAATTGACATTTAGAAAATATGTGTCTGAAAACAAGTTGCGAATTGGCGGACTGTTGCTCAGTGGTACCAGTGCGGCTTTGAGTACGGCATCTATATTTTGTCCGCCGTTGATTCCTATTAGAACAGCTATTATGTATACCGGTGGTGCATTGCTTGGTGCAGGAACAATTATAGCTGCAGTTAAAGCTGCTCCAAAAGGTAAGAAATTGAAGGCTTTTTTCTCTTCTTTGATGGTTACGGCTTCATCTTATACCGGTATGGCGCTTGGTATGGCTATGGCTGATAATCAAGCTCAACCCGCAGATACTGAAAGTGCGACAAATCCAGGAAATACGGTATCTAATGAGAGTGGAGGATTTTTTGATAATATTTTGGATAATGTTAAAGGATGGCTTGGTATTGAAAACCACAAGAACAACAGTTGAGTGATGTGAAAGGCGATGAGCAAACGCGTATAGTGGATCCTTTAGACAAAGAAAAAGATTTAGCGGCAAATGTTGTTAATGGTGATCCTTCAAATGTTGAGGTTACGGTTGAAAATATTGAGGCAACACAAAATACAGAAACGAAATATGGTGACTTGACCAAAGAACAAATGATAAGGATGTTTGAAGCTGATAATGCAGATGTTGTTAAATATTTGAAAGATAATCATGTTATTGCAGCTGATGTTACAGAGTTCGGTGAGAGTAAACTTGTTGCTTTGTTAGATAGCGGACAGTTACAAAATCATTATGAAGCGCTTTCCGGAATATATGAAAATAATTTTTATGAGAATGGAAGTATTAAACCTGATTCTTGGCTAAATGATGTTTATTCGACAACACAAGAAGAAACTGTAACTAGTCAAGACGAAACTATAAATAACAATACAACAATTCCGGAAAATGGACAAGAGGATGTTGCTACAGCTCCATATGCTGATAGTCAACCATGGCATAATTCCAATTTTGATCCTAACGCAAGTGATGCCAATTCGGGATATGATGTAACTTTTACAGATAACAATTTAGAAACTTTGCGAGATGAAAAAGGATTATATAAGCAATATACATTTAATAGCGGAGAAGCTGATCAACAAGTTGTCAAGGTATATGCCAATGGTGACAAAGAAGTTACACAATATGAAAATGGTAAACCATATTACATAGAAAATATATATACTATGGAAAATGGTGTTGAAGTAGAAGATATTGTTCCGGCACCAGGTTCTGATTTTGGAGCAAACGCGAATATAGTACATAATTGGGATTATAAGTCTCCTGATAATATTAAAATAACGGTACAAGAACATACAGACGGATCAATTTCAATAATGATGAATGATACTAATAATGGTTCTGCAAGATCTGAAACTTATGTTAATGGCGAATTAACAGAGGCTAAAGTTTATGATGCAACAGTTAATAAATTTGTACAGGTTGAAAATTTATCACCAGATTCTAAAATAGTAGAAATGCTTGGAGAAAATCATCCGGCTTCCCAAGGTTTAGATGGCTCTGCATTAGAAATTGACCAACAAGGTCAACAAGGTCAACAAGGACAACAAGGTCAACCTAACGATAATAACACAACAGTTGATCCTAGTGTTAATAATCTTTCGGATGATTTTAAGGCAAAGTTACCTAATGATTCACATGTTGTAAAAGTAGAAACTGTGACTGGTGAACTTGGAGAAACGACAACCACAATTCATACTGAAAACGGTATATTTGTAGATTTTGGAAATAATGATATGACCGGTATTGCGGTTGTTGATGGTGAACTTAAAGTATATGATGAAGGTGGATTAGTTGATTATAATCCTGAAAATGAAGCCCATAAAACTATAGTAGATAATTGTCAAACATTGTTAGGAGAGGGAGAGGAAGCGGCAGAACTATCAACAAAAATTGATGAACTTCAAATACCATCTGATACTCAGAAAGCAAATATTCCTAACGAGAAAATTGATGAAAATAATATACAAGGTAATAATTTATTGGGTGATGAGGGAGAAAAAGAGGGGGCATCTAATATTACTACAAGATTAGAAGAAGGTGTAACCAGTAGCATAGATGCTTATTTGAATGAAAATAGTGCGAATCAAGAATATCAAGAAGCATTAAACAAAAGAGGACTTAATAATGTAGAAAATCTTGAAAAGATGATACGAACTTATGATAAAACCATTAATGGCGATTTGGTTGAAAAAACACAAACAGTTTTCAGTATTGATAAGGCTGATAACGGTTATGGTATGACAACGAGCAAAGGTGAAGTAGCTACACTGGTATTTGGTGAAAATGGTCCTGAGTATAGTATCGGTACTATTGATGGTGAAACTAGAAATATGACTTATGATGAAGCTAAAGCTATGTCAAACGATATTAGAAATACCAACAGATTGAATGCTCATGATATGATAACACTAGATAAAACTTTGTATCAGGAATATCGGGATGAGTATATTGCTGATCATTTGCCTGAAGGATTTGAAAAAACATCTGATACCAAAGTTATTCACGATGAAAATACAGGATTTAGTATTGTTGCAGATGCAAAAGGCGTTTTTGAAGTAGATAGTAATGGTACTGTGAGAGGTTTCACTATTGATGAAAGTGGAAATAAAACATTATATAATCAAGGAGAAATAGTCGATAATTTGAAGGATCTGGATTATCTTGATCGTTTTATTCCAAATGAAGTAGAAACACAAGCAATAGAATCTTTGCAAGCAACAGAAACTAATGATATTGATACAAGTGATGTGTCACCGCAATTACCTGAAAGTTTTAAAAATACAGAATATCAAGTGATTGAGCAAAATGGATCAACGATATCAGTAAGTGCCAGCGGAATATTTATGACGGGCGATGAGGGAAAAACAATTGGTATTACAATTGATGGAAATAATCAAATAAGAGCTTATTTAAATGGAAAAGAACAAGATATTTTAAATGAACAAAATATACAGAAGATGCTCGGGATTGCTCAAACAATTGATAATGATTCAGCTAAAGCTTTTAGTGATAGATTATCAGGTGATTATACCTATAATAGTTCTACTTATGGTGAATACTCCCATTCTGTAAATGTGGATGATAATGGTAATAGAGTTGAAACTGACATTTACAAAAATATTAATCAAGAAGATGTTACTAAAACAACCTCATATAATGGCAATAATGTAAGTGAGATAAGAACTATTACTCAAGGTGAAAATGTTCATAATATTGAGACACAGAGTGAATTTAATGACAAAGGTGAGCCTCAAAAAACAACAAGACTTGCCCTAAAAGGTGCCAACCCAAATTATACTGAAAATGTTATTCATGCAAATGGTCAAGAAACATCAACCATAAGCTTTTTTGATGAGGCAGGTAATGAAACTAAGAGAGAGTATAGAACAGCAGATGGCACATCTGTTTATAATGTTGATTCTAGAACAGGGCTGTTGATGGATGGTGATAAAGCATTGTTGTTAGATGGCAAAAGAGTAGAAGCATATAGTATAAATAGTGAAAGAGGCGAAATTCCCAGCATCGGCAAACATATTGCTATTGAGCAGGCAGAGAAGGCCTTAAATGCTAAAATGCAACAAATGGGATACAACAGCATCTAATTTTCAGATGATAATAAAACACCGCTTGGGTTTATACTCAGGCGGTGTTTTTTTGTGTGGGTTAAAAAAATTATTCTGTTATTTCGTCAACAACAACTTCTTCTTCAGTTGTTTCTTCGGTTGATTGTGCTTCTTCCTTGGCCTTTTGTTGTTCCTCGTCTTGGGCAACGGTTTCGTTATCAACAACAATTGTATCGGCAATTATTTCTTCACCTTCGGCAATAAAGTCATCTTCAGCAACTTCGGCTTCGGTTTCGTTGTCGGCAGGTGCTTGATCAAGAGGGTTGCTGTCAACATCAATTTTGATTATTTCATCTTCTTTTGTTTCTTCTTTTTTTGCTTCTGTCGATGACGAAGCTTCTTTTGTTTGTTCAGTCGCGATAATTTCTTTGATATCTTGGTCATCTATATCTTCATCAACAGCAGATAATTTGATGTTTTGCTCTTGTTTTTCTTGACGAACCATAGGAAGTTCATCACGGAATTTGAGTTGTTCTTCGGTCAATACCTGATGTTTTGATTTGTCGGAATTGTAACATTTTAACAACCAAATATCATAAATAGGGTGTTCAACGCTGTTTATTCCGGGGGTAGATGAAAACATCCATCCTTTGAATATGTTGACAGGGTTTTCTGATTGATAGTTATCTACCACATCGATAAAAGCTGTGTTTTCCGGTGTTTCTTCCGGGGATTTGGTGACACATTTGCGAACCAAAATGGAAAATGTTCCAAAATTGGCCAATCCGTTGACCGGAATGTTTAGCTCACTAACGCGACCGGTTATCTTGTCCATTGCTTGAATATGGGCCGTGTTCATGACAATGTCGCCGGCAAAGGATTTGGAAACAAAGGCCAATGACATTGATAAACAAAAGGATATTTTTGATAGTTTATTCATCACCCGTTACCATAAATATGACTTCGCCGACCAAATCTTCGATAGTCTTAAAGTCTTTGGTTTTTTCCAGTTTGTCACCGTCTTTTAAAAATTCTTTTGAATGACCGGGATCAATCTTGATAAATTTGTTGCCCATAAGTCCGTCTGAAACAATAGAAGCAACGCTGTCTTTGGGTAAATTGATGTTGGAGGCAAGGCTCATAACAACATCGGCCGTATAATCGTCATTGTTGAGCTTTTGGCTGACAACAGTGCCGATTTTGATACCGTTGATACGAACATCGGATCCGGTGTTTAAGCCACCGACTTTTAAGAAATTGGCGCTGACATTATAGCCTTTTACAACCTGAAGGTCAGATACGGAATATGCAAAATAGCAAAATAATCCGGCAACAGCCAAAACTAAAATACCCATAATTGTTTCAACAGGGCGTTTGTACATTAAAAAGTCTGCTTTAATCATTAGTTTTATTCTCCTTTTTATCTTGGCGTTTTGCTTTGCCAATTCCAATAATTCGTTCGATGAGTTCTTCTAAAACCATAGCGTCTTGAGTATATGCAAACTCACTTCCTTCGGTGAGCATTTCTTCGGATCCGCCGGGTTCGATTTCGATATATTTGTTACCCATAATACCCGAGCTTACAATGGCTGCCGAGCTGTCATCGGGAATTTTGATGTTGTCATTCAGCTCGAGTGTAAGAATTGCCTTGAAGTCGTTGTCTAATTTAGCATTTACAACGCGTCCGATATCCATGCCGGCTAAACGAACAATATCACCGACCAGCAAACCGTCAGTGCGGTTATAACGAGCGTATACTTTGTAGTATTTGCCGCCGTCTTTGTGTGAAATTTCGTTGCGGGTAACGACTACTGATAAAATAGCTATGATGATTGCAATGATAACGCAAACGCCGACTTTTAAGTTCTTGGTTTCTTCTTTTGTGTATAATTCGAGTATTTTCATCGTATTTATTTCGTTGTTTTATATTAAGCCTTTCCTATATATAAAATAAAATTATGTTTTTGTCATCAAAGATTTTGAAAAATGAAAATAATTGTTAAAATTTAAAAAATATCTGTTAAAATCTATTCAACTAAGGTGCTGTTTGGAGTAATATTTTAAGATGTTGATTGTTAAAAATGTTGTTAAAACCCTCGGAAACAGAGAGATTTTGCATAATATAAACTTTTGCTTGAAAAAAGGACAAGTGGTCGCTTTGGTGGGGCCGAACGGTGCCGGAAAAACGACTCTGATGCGTATGATAAGCGGATTTTATAAACAAGAAACCGGCGAAATTTTGCTGGATGGAATTTCTGTTGAAAATAATCGTATCGAGTTTTTGAAAAATATTGCTTATGTACCGGAAAACGGCGGAATTTATCCGGATATGAGTGTTTTTGAATTTTTGAAATTTATGGCCGGTGTTAAGCACTTGGATAATGCTGATTTTGATAAAAATGTAAAAATTGTGATAAAAAATTTGGAATTGGAATCGGTTATAAATCAAAAATGCGAAACTTTGTCAAAAGGATATAAGCGCAGAGTGGCGATTGCCGGCGGAATGTTGTCGTGCCCTAAAATATTGATTTTGGATGAGCCGACCGAAGGTTTAGATCCTCAACAAAAATTGAGGCTCAGACAGGTTTTGAAAGATTATGCCAAGACAAATACTATCTTGATTTCTACACATATTATGGAAGAGGTTGAGGCTTTGGCTGACAGAATATTGATAATTAAAAACGGTAAGCTGGTTTGTGATTCTACACCTGATGATTTGAAGAAAAATACATCACAAAACAGAATCGAAGAATCTTTTTATACTCTGGTAAATGATGTTGATGGAGAAAATTAAATTGAAAAAAGATATTTTGACCTTTTTTTATAAGGATTTTAAATTTTATTTTCAAAGCAAGATGATATATCTGTTATTGGTTATATATGTTGCAATGTGTGGTTCTATCACTTTGTTCGGCGGAGATTTTTTTGCAAATACCAATCCGAATTTTTATCATTTTTTTAAGTTTCAGCCGGGGATTATGGCCTTGATAATTCCGGCAATTACCATGCGATTGTGGGCTGATGAGTATAAACAAAATACTTTGGAAGTGATACTGTCTCAGCCTGTTTTGTATAAAAGTATTGTCTTGGGTAAATTTTTGGCTTCGTGGGCTGTGGTCGGTGTTATGCTGTTGGCGTCAATGCCGATATGGTGGTGTGTGTCATCGCTTATTGATATGGACAACAGGATAATTTTCGTAAATTATTTTATGGTGTTTATCATGTCGGGCAGCTTGTGTGCTTTGAGCTTTTTTGTGGCATCGCTGTGTTATAATATGATTGGTGCTTTTTTGCTCGGTTGTGTGACTTGTTCTATGGTTATTTCCGTATCGTTCAGATGGTTGGTCGATAAATTGGTGCCGGATAATGCAATATTTATGAAAGTTGTGAATGCTTTTAATTTTTCAATGCAATATAATGACATAATTGCCGGACAGATAAATATATCATCTATATTGTATTTTGGTTTGATTATCGTTTTCGGGCTGGTATTGTCGGTGGTCGCTTTGGACTATAAAAGGAGTTAGTTTATGCTTAAGGTCAATGTGAAAAAGGTCGGTGAATTCAGCGCTTTGGTTTTGAGCGGAATTATCTTTTTGCTCGCGTTTAATTTGTTGTTCTTTTTGATGTTCGGGGATTTTAATGTCGATCTTACCAAAGATAAACGATTTAGTTTAAGTGATGATACTATCGAATTTTTGGATAATAATGAAAATCTGGTAAATATAAGGTTCTATGTTTCAAAAGATTTGCAGGCAAAAAATCCTAAGCTTAATGAATATGCCGAATATATAAGAAAAGTTTTGGTGGAATATAAAAATAAAGGAAATATTGATCTTACCATGGTCGATGTTGTGCCTTTTGAAAATTCGCAAGCTGAAGCCGAAAGGGCAGGTATTAAGCCTTTTGACTTTGGTGATGGTATTGAATATCAATATTTGGGCGCCAGTTTTTCCAATGTTTATGGCAGAACTATGTCGATACCAAACTTTTATCCCGAAAGAAAAGATATTGTTGAAGATGATATTACAAGACTGATTTCCATAGTTTCGCAAAAAAGAAGACCTACTTTGGGTGTTGTTTCTTCACTGTTTAATGTCGCTGATGAAAATAATCCGACCAAAAACAGTGCAGACTGGCCTTTTATAAGTAATATGAAAGCGTTGGGATATAAGGTAGTAAGTATTCGAGATACAACACCGGTAATTGATGAAAATATTGATGCGCTTTTAGTGTTGTATCCGTTAAATATCAATACTGCGTTTACTTATGCGCTTGATCAATATTTGTTAAAAGGCGGAAGCGTTGTGATGATGTTTGACGCTTTTTCTGAAGAAAGATTTAGAGATTTGGATAAGTATTACGGTTATAGAAGCGGAATGTTAGAGTTTTTGAAAAAACACGGCGTTTTGTATTATGAGGATTTGTTGGTCGGTGATGCATCAAGTTGTCGCGATGTTGTCATGGATGCCAAAAAAGTGAAATATCCGCTGAAAATTGATATAACAGGTAAAATGCTGGCAAATCACCCGATTAACAAAAATATAGATAAAGTTTTTTATAATCACGGAAGTTATTTCAAACATAATAAAACCGATGGTTTGGTCGCTTCGGTTATTGCCAAAACAACAAATAGCTCGGGTTTAATGCTGGCTGAAAAAATGACAGATTTGGGCTATGAAGATTTGTTGAAAAATTATCTTTATACAGATGAAGAATATACACTGGCTTTGCTGTTGGAGGGCGAATTCAGACCATATTATCCATATCCTCCGATTAACGACGAAGAATTGTTGACCAGACTTCCGCTATATATCGGCAAGGCTCAAAAACCGGGTAAACTGTTGTTGATAGGTGATGCCGATATTGTAAACGAAAGCTTGTGGAATGCTAATGTCGGTGTCAAAAACGGAATTTACGATATTACTTATTCATCGGGTAATTTGAGATTTTTGCGCAATATTTTCGACTATATGTCCGGAAGCGGATTTACCAATGTAAAACGCAAAAATACTTTTGAGCAAAATAATAATTTGGTAAATGTTTTTGCTGAAATGTCTGTTGATTATTTTAAGGATAAAAGACAGGAAATTTCACAGAGATTGACTAAAATTAAAGAGCAAAAATTTTCTCTTGAAGAAACAAAGTCAGATGTTGATCTTTTATCTATTAAGAAAATAAAAGGTAAAGAACAGCTGATGCGTGACGAAATCGAGCTAAACAACGATATTAAAAAAGTTACTTATTTAACAGGTGAAAAATATAAATTCTTTATGTCGGCATTTTCTGTTTTGGTAATTGTAATAATACCGTTGTTAATGGGATTGTCGGCATTCGGTATATATGTTATGTATAATCGAATGATGGTAAAAAAGGCCAAGGAGTATGTTGATGATAAAAAATAATAAAATATTGAAGATATTGTTATCATCTTTGGGATTGCTGCTTTTTGTGGTGGCGATAGTTTATTTAATCATTTGGAATAATGATAATAAATTGTACGGGAAATTAGCTTTTTCCGATACTTATAATCGAGGCGAGCTTATTGACAAGATTGTTTTGCAAAGTACGGAAGAAACCGTAGTGTTGCTGCAAAAAAACAATTATTGGCTGTTGGAAAATAAAAACAATTATTATGCTGATTTTACAATGGTACATAAGTTTTTGAATTCTTTTAATAACAGTATTTATTCGGTGCGTATTCCATATAACAAAGAATTGGCTGATGAAAAATATTTGAATAATCCCGAAAATTATGAAAAAAATTCGGGAATGTTGATTAGAACTTATATTAAAGATGAGTTGGTTGATGAGATGATAGTCGGTTTACCGGCAGAAGATAAAAACTATTATTTCGCCAGAAATCTTAAGGATAATAATATTTGGCTTATCAGCGGAAATTTTGATCTTCCGCTATATGCAAAAGATTGGATTTTAAGGCCGTTGTTTGCTGTTTTAACAAAAAAAATTGAAAGTATAACTATTGATGGTGAAACAATAACTACCGAAAATGAATTTACTCCTTTTTATAATAAAAAAGGTGAGGTTGTGAAGGTTGATTTGCTGTCAAAAGTTTTGTCGGGAATATATGTTGTAGACGCGTTAGATGAAGAAAAATTTTCAAAGATACTTGCGCAAAACAAAGATATTAAAAATAAAAAAATGAATGTAGTTACATCGTATGGGTTGATAGTTGATTTTGATATTTACTACAATGATAAACAGCTTTGGAGTAATATAAAATTATCGACATCATCTCTTCCATTAAGCGTAATCAATGATTATATAAAAGACAGTAACTTTTTATATGACGGGTGGTATTTTGAAATATCTCCGGAACAAGGTCATATATTGAGATATTTTAATTTTATGTAATTAAAGGATTATATGAGTGATGTAGAATTTAAGATACCGGTATTTGTTGCCGATATTTCTGATAATGGTATAATTGAACTTACGAAATCAGGTAAAGTTTTGTTTGCAAATAACAAGGCTAAGTGTATTTTTGGCGGAATAGATACAGACAAAAACATAAAAGATTATATTGGCGATAATGATTTTTTTATGTTTAAGAAAAATATTGAAATATCTTTGTATAACCAACATCCTCACAGTTTTTATTTTGAGAATGAAAACAGATTTTATAATGTGTATTTATATCCCTCAGCATCTTCTGTGTGGCTTGGTTTTAATGATATAACGGAAAAAAGACAGCTGTCGCATTTGTTACAAATAAATTTTTTGCGAGCCGTTTTTAGTGAAAAACATGCAAAAAGCGGTTATTGGGAATTGGACTTAAATAAAAAACAGTTTTATTGGTCGTCAGGAATGTATGAGCTGTTTGAACTTGATGAAAAATCAACTAATATAAAGAAAAATTTGATAAAAGAACTGATATTACCGCAGGATTTGTTTATTTATAAAACCGAGCTAAAAAAACTATTAAAAACAAAAAGTAATATAAGCGGATTTGTGCGGATATTAACGAGAAACGCTAAAATAAAAAAATGTAGGTTTTCTGCGGATATATTTTATGAAAACGGAGAAGAAAAAATAGCCGGCGTATTTGTGGATATGAGTGATTGTAAGGAAAATGAGTGTCAAAAATGCAAATTTTTGGCAAAAGACTATACCTGTATGATGGCAAAGGTTGTGCATGATATAAGACAACCGATAAATGTAATAAAGTTGCTGGCAGATGATGTGAAAAAATATTTGCCGCAAAAAAATGAAATTGTAGCAAAAAAATTGGCTGAGAGTTGCAATAATCTGGAAAGAATGGTTACGGACATATTAAATTTGGCCAAAAATAATGAAATAAAATATGAAAAATTTGATTTGAAACCGCTTATTGAAAAGATTTGTGAAGAATATGAATATGCGATAAAAGAAAAAGGTATTAAAATAATTTTGCGGCTAAATAATTTTGAGGTTTTTCAGAACAAATTTTGGGTAGAAAAAATTATAAGAAATTTGTTGGATAATGCGATAAAATATACAAATTCAAAAATTATAATTAAAAATGTTGCCTCTTGTTTTTATATGATTGATAATGGCATGGGTATTGAAAAAGATGACCAAAATCATATATTTAAAGATTTTTTTCAATGTAGTACATTAAGTCAAAAGCAAAACAATGGAGTAGGTTTGGGGTTGGCAATAGTTGATTTTGCCGCTTCACTTATCAATGTAAAAATAAATATCAAATCGCGTGTAAACGGTTATACAATTTTTAAGGTGTGTTTATAAGTCAGGCGAAATAATTGCATTTAGCTTAATTTGAGCTAAAATCAGCAGGAGTGTTTAACTATTTTATGGTGTCTGATGTTTAAGAACTTATCTAAAAAAATTAAATCGAGTAATTTATTTGTTAACTATTCAAAAATGTGGAAATATGTGAAGCCTTACTGGGGTAGGGCTTTGATAGCCGTTTTGATTACTATTCCAATCGGCGCTATGGACGCAGTTATTGCTTGGGCGTTGAAACCTTATATGGATGTGGTAATGGTGCAAAAAGGTGCTTCCTATACTGCGTATATTCCGCTATTGATTATCTTGTTTACTCTTATTCAAAGTTTGTTTAATTATACGGCAACTTATATGAATACTTGGGTAGGACAAAAGGTTTCAATGGGTTTGAAAAAAGATTTGTATAAAAAGCTTCTTCGATATCATGCAGGTTTTTTTGATAAACAAAATTCAGGAGAAATTGTTTATAGATTTAATAGCGATGTTGATACCAGTTGTAATGGTTTGTTGGCAAATTTGAAGCTTTTTACAACCCGATTGTTTTCATCAATTTCATTGGTGGCCGTATTGTTTTATAACTCTTGGCAACTGGCTGTTGTGGCTGTGGTAGTATTAGGTGCTGCATTGTTCCCTTTGACCAGAGTTAAGAAAAGAATTAAAAATATTGTTAGTGATAGTGTATTTTCAGGTTCGGCAGTGGTAACGCATTATAATGAAACTTTTTCGGGTAATCGTATAATAAGTTCGTATAATTTGTATGATTATCAGACAAAACGCTTTGAAAATACTTTGAATACTTGTTTCAAATTGGGTATTAAGATGACACAAAGAACAGGTATTTTATCTCCGATGATGCACTTTATTGTATCGGTAGGTATTGCTGCGGTAATCTGGTTGGGAAGTTATTTGATTGTAAGTAATACAATTACTCCAGGTAATTTTGTGTCGTTTATTGCCGCTTTGATAATGCTTTATACCCCGATTAAGGCTATCGGAAATAACTTTAATGCCGTTCAAGTGGCATTGTTGGCTATGGATCGTGTGTTCGAACTTTTGGATGGTGTGCCTGATATCAGAAATAAAAGAGGTGCAAAAGAGCTGAAAGGTTTGAAAAAAGGTATTGAATATAAAAATGTTTGTTTTGAATATGAAAAAGGCAAACCGGTATTAAAAGATGTCAACTTAAAGATTAAAAAAGGCGAAACTGTGGCTTTCGTCGGTAATTCCGGTGGCGGAAAAACCACAATGGTAAACTTGTTGCCGAGATTTTATGATGTTAAATCGGGTGCTGTGTTGTTTGACGGTGTTGATGTCAAAGATTTGGAAGTCGATTCATTAAGGGAAAATATTGCTGTTGTCTTCCAAGATAATTTCCTATTTTCCGGCACTATCAGAGATAATATTATGTTGGGAAAAGAAAATGCGACCGAGGAAGAAGTTAAAGCGGCTATTAAAAATGCTTGCTTAGACGAATTTATCGACGGTTTGGAAAATGGTTTGGATACAATAATCGGTGAAAGAGGTGCTTTGTTATCCGGTGGTCAAAAACAACGAATTGCAATAGCTCGCGCATTCTTGAAAAATGCTCAAGTTGTTATTCTTGATGAAGCTACTTCGGCTTTGGATAATAAATCGGAAGCTGTGGTGCAAAAGGCGGTTGATAATCTGATGAAAGACAGAACTGTATTTATTATAGCGCACAGATTGTCGACGGTTAGAAATGCCGACAAGATTGCGGTGATAAATTATGGTGAATTGGTTGAATTGGGTAGCCATGAAGAGCTGATTAACAAAAAAGATTCGATTTATGCGTCTTTGTATCATTCGCAGTTGAAGTAAGACACAAAAAAAGGCTTACTTAAAGTTAAAAAAGTAAGCCTTTTTTAATAAATTTCAGATACAATGAAATGTTGTGATAAATTATAATATCGAGGTTTGTTAGATGGAAAATAAAATTGTAAAGACTACAAAAGATCTGGATGCTTTGATTAAAAAAGTAAAGCAAGCACAAAAGGTGTATGCTACTTTTGATCAAGAGATGGTAAACAAGATTTTTAAGGCTGCGGCAACGGCTGCTGATAAGGCTCGTATACCTTTGGCAAAGATGGCTGTTGAAGATACGGGGATGGGTGTTGTTGAAGACAAGATTATTAAAAATCACTTTGCTTCCGAATATATTTACAATAAATATAAAAATGAAAAAACTTGCGGTATAATAAAGTCGGATAAGACCAATGGTGTTAAAATCGTGGCTGAACCTTTAGGTGTTATTGCCGGTGTTATTCCTACAACAAACCCGACATCAACGGCAATATTTAAGTCTTTAATCAGCTTAAAAACTCGTAATGCGATTATTTTTTCACCGCACCCGAGAGCTAAGAAATCTACCATTGAAGCTGCTAAATTGATATATGAAGCAGCAGTAAAAGCCGGTGCTCCTGAAAATATTATCGGTTGGATTGATGAGCCTTCTTTGGAATTAACCGATATGTTGTTAAAACATCCTGATGTCAGCGGTATTTTGGCAACCGGTGGTCCGGGAATGGTTAAATCTGCTTATTCTTCAGGCAAACCTGCTTTGGGTGTTGGTGCCGGTAATACTCCGGCTATTATTGATGAAACAGCTGATTTAGAAATGGCGGTTTCTTATATTTTGATGTCAAAAACTTTTGATAACGGAATGATTTGTGCTTCGGAGCAATCGGTTATCGCTTTGAAACAGGTTTATGAAAAGGTTAGGGCTGAATTTGTTAAAAGAGGCGCTTATTTGTTGAATGATAAAGAAGCGGCTAAATTGAGTAAAATTATATTAACTCCCAAAGGTGTTAATGCCGAAATCGTAGGTCAACCGGCAGCTAAGATTGCTAAAATGGCCGGTATAACTGTTCCGGAATATACTAAAATTTTATTAGCTGAGCAAACATCTACGGATATTGCCAATCCGTTTGCACATGAAAAATTGTCGCCGATTTTGACTTTGTATAAAGCAGATAGCTTCGAAGTAGCGGTTGATATGGCACTTACCTTGGTGGAATTGGGCGGTATGGGACATACTTCCGTATTGTATACCGATACCAGAAAACAAGATCGCGTAGATTATTTTGCAAAGAAATTACCAACAGGTCGTTTGTTGATTAACTCTCCATCGTCACAGGGTGGAATTGGTGATTTGTTTAACTTCAGATTGGAGCCTTCATTGACATTGGGATGCGGTTCTTGGGGCGGTAACTCAGTCAGTGAAAATGTCGGGGTTAAACATTTGTTGAACTATAAAACTGTTGCGGAAAGGAGAGAAAATATGTTGTGGTTTAGAGTGCCGCCAAAAATTTATTTCAAACGTGGTGCAACAGATGTTGCTTTGCGCGAGTTAGAGGGTAAGAAAAGAGCTTTTATCGTTACTGACAGATACTTGTTTGATTCGGGAATGGTAAATTCAATTACCGATGTGTTGGAAGATATGGATATTGAATATCAAATTTTCTTTGATGTAAAACCTGATCCGACAATTGCAACTATTGAAGAAGCTCTTGTTATGATAAATGTATTTAAGCCGGATGTGTTTATTTCGTTTGGTGGCGGATCACCGATGGATGCGGCTAAAATTATGTGGCTTAAGTATGAAAAACCTGAAATTGAATTTGAGGATGTGGCTATGCGCTTTATGGATATCAGAAAACGCATTTGCACAATCGGTGATTTGGGTAAAAAGGCTTCGATGGTTGCTATTCCGACAACTTCGGGTACCGGTTCGGAAGTTACACCTTTTGCAGTTATTACCGATGAGAAAAATCATGTGAAATATGCTTTAGCCGATTATGCGTTGACTCCGAATATGGCAATTGTAGATGCCAATTTTGTAGATAATATGCCTAAAGGTTTAACATCTGCCGGCGGTATTGATGCTTTGGTTCACGCTATTGAAGCTTATGTTTCGGTGATGGCTACAAACTTTACTAATTCAACAGCTTTGGAAGCTATTAAACAAGTGTTCAGATATTTGCCGAGAGCTTATCACGAAGGAGTTAATGATCCGAAAGCCAGAGAAAAAATGCATCATGCCGCTACTATTGCCGGTATGGCTTTTGCAAACTCTTTCTTGGGTTTGTGTCACTCAATGGCTCACAAATTGGGTGCGGCATTTAATATTCCGCACGGAATTGCCAATGCTTTGTTAATTAGCCAAATAATCAAGTACAATGCAACCGATTGTCCGAGAAAACAGGCTATATTCCCGCAATATAAAATTCCTGAGGCAAAAAGACGCTATGCTCAAATTGCCAGTAATTTAAAATTGAAGGGTAAAACAGATGATGAAAAGGTTGTTTCTTTGATTGAAGCTATTGAGGCGTTGAAAAAACAAGTTGATATTCCGGCGTCTATCAAAGATTGGGGTATAAGCAAAAAAGATTTTGAAGCTAAACTTGACTGGTTGGTGGAAAATGCTTTTGATGACCAATGCACCGGGGCAAACCCTGTTTATCCATTGATGGAAGATATCAGAAAAATTTATCTTGATGCTTTTGAAGGTAAATTGTGATAAATTGATTTATTGTAAGTGAGAGGATTTATGACTAAGAAGATACAAGTTTGTATGGGAAGCTCATGCTTTGCCAGAGGAAACAATAAAAACTTGGAAGTAATAAAAAAATATCTTGATGACAATAATGTTACTGCAGAAGTTGAACTGTATGGTCTGAGATGTTGCAGTTTGTGTCCGAGCGGACCTAATATTACTATTGATGGGGTGGAATATCACAATGTTGATAGCGGAACTTTAATTGATATCTTAGATAAAAACTTTAAGGAATAAATATTATGTCTAGTCGTGAACATCCTCTCTTTACAATAAAAAATAACTGTCAGGACTGTTATAAATGCGTTAGAGAATGTCCTGTAAAGGCTATTAAAATTGAAGATAATTCGGCACAAATCGTTCCGGAGTTGTGTGTGGCTTGCGGTAAATGTTATAAAGTTTGTCCGGTTAGAGCAAAGCAAGATCGTGATGATGTATCGAGAGCAAAAAATTTGATTGCCTCGGGAGAAAAAGTTTATGTATCTTTGGCTCCTTCGTGGGTGGCTGAGTTTAATAATGTTACCAAAGAACAATTGTTAACCGCTATTGAAAGTTTGGGTTTTGCCGGTGTGGCAGAAACTGCCTTGGGTGCGGAGATTGTGTCATCACATTTGGCTGATTTTTTAAGTGATAAAAAAGAGGGTGTTTATCTGTCTACGGCGTGTCCGTCTTTTGTTGAATATATAAATAAATATCTGCCTGATTTATCAGATAATTTAACTCCGGTTATGTCGCCGTTGTTGGCTCATTGTCAAATGATGCGTAAAGAGTTTGGCAATGATATTAAAATCGTTTTTGTCGGTCCATGTATTGCCAAAAAGTATGAAGCTGACAGAAATTCCGAATTGCTTAATTTGAGTATTTCATTCAGAGATTTGCGCAGATGGATAAGAGAGCGCGGAATCAACTATCATAATATTACACCGAAAGCTGGAATTGATTTTGTGCAAAAACATGCGTCAAAAGGGCGTTATTATCCGATTGAAGGCGGTATGATTGAAACTATTAAACATTATGGCAAAACAGATGATGTTTATATGATGCAATTAACCGGTTTGGATAATATTAAAAGAGAGCTGTGCAATATTAAAAATGCTAAGTATGATAAACCGATTTTTATCGAATGTTTGGCTTGTGAAGGAGGGTGTGTCAACGGTCCGTGTACTCGTCAACAAAAATCGGGTTTTGAAAAAAGAATTTGTGTATTGAATGATGTTGCTTCGGAAAAAAATGCCAAACTTGGAAAGACTAAAGATAATATCAGTAAAAATTACGATAAAAATCCAATTGTGGAAAATAAATATGACGACGATCAGATAAAAAAAGTTTTAGAGCTTTTGGGTAAACATACAATTGATGATGAAATAAATTGTAACGGTTGCGGTTATGATAATTGTCGCAATTTTGCAAAGGCCGTTTTGGAAGGAAAGGCCGAAATTGATATGTGTGTATCGCATATAAAACAAAGAGCCCAAAAGAAAGCCAATGCATTGTTAAAGTGTATTCCTTCACCGATAGTTATCGTAAATTCAAAATTGTCGATTATTGAGTATAATGAACAATTTGTTCAGGCTTTTTGGCGTGATGACGAACACGCCGATATATATGAGCGTGATAATTTGATAGGTGCAAATTTGCGCGATTTTATCAGTTTTACCAATCTGTTTTCGGCATCGCTTGAAATAGGTGATGATATTAAACGCGAAAATACCAAACATAATAATCGTGTTTATGATGTTATGGTGTTTAATATTGAACCTAATCAGGTGGTTGGCGGTGTGATTGAAGATGTGACAAAAGTTGAGATTAAACGCGAAAAAATTGCCGAAAAGGCTAAGGAAGTTATTGAGAAAAATCTGGCAACAGTTCAACAAATTGCTTGCACACTTGGTGAACATATGGCTGAAACCGAAGTGTTGTTGCGTTCAATTGCAAAAGACTATGCTTCTGATAATAATGACCGACCAAATATAACAATCAGAAACAAAAAAGGTAAGTTTTAGATGAATTCTTCGTTGTTTATTGAAATATCATCTCATCAGGAACATAAACATACCGAAAGTTGTTTCGGTGATGCGGTGTTGTCTAAAAAAGTTCCTGAAGAACAGCGTATTATATCTATATTATCAGATGGTTTGGGAAGTGGTGTAAAAGCTAATATTTTGTCATCAATGACTACCAGAATGGCACTAAAATTTATTGAAAGCGATTTGGATTTGGTGCGTTCGGCCGGTGTAATGATGCAAGCTTTACCGATTTGTCAGGTTCGAAAAATCAGTTATGCAACATTTTCAATTGTTGATGCAATATTGGATGGTAAAACTCGTATTTATGAGATGGATAATCCTCAGTGTATGATTGTCAGAGACGGTAAACAGTTAACTGTATCTCATCACGAAATTACGGCTGATAATTGGAAAGACAGAATTATCAATGTGTATCAATTTGAGGCAAAAGAAGAAGACCGTATTATCATTATGTCAGACGGTGTTACACAAGCAGGCTTGGGAAACCCTAAATATCCTTTGGGGTGGCAAAGAGAAGGTGTGTGGACTTTTGTTGAAAATCAGATAAGACGCAAGCCTCATATTTCGGCTTCGGCTTTGGCTGAGGCTATTGTTCATGAAGCATTGGATAAAGAACCCGAAAGAAAAGCCGGTGATGATATCAGTTGTACGGTTATTTATTTTAGAAAACCGAGAAAACTTATGTTATTAAGCGGACCTCCGTTTGATGAAGAAAAAGATAAAGATGTGGCTGAAATGCTGGATTATTATGATGGTAAAACAGCGATTTGCGGCGGCACTACGGCTAATATTATCGAACGAGAATTGTGCCTGAAATGTGAAATGGATAAATCGACCTTTGATCCGAATATTCCGATGGCATCAATTATGCCGGGAATTGATTTGGTTACCGAAGGTATACTTACTTTAACGGATGTTTATCGTATGTTAAAAGAAGGAATTGATGAAGACAAAGATAACGCAGCGGTAAGATTAACCAAATTATTATTGGATTCGGATAGAATAGATTTTGTTATCGGAACCAAAATAAATGAAGCTCATCAGGATCCGAATCTGCCAATGGAACTTGACATTCGCAGAAATATTGTTAAAAAGATTTTCAGACTACTGCAAAGTAAGTTCTTGAAAGAAATTAGTGTGAAGTATGTGTAAATATTTTTGGAGAACTTAAAATGAAAAAGATAGAAGTAAAGATTTGTGCCGGAACAGCTTGTTTCGTAATGGGCGCACCACAAATTCAGGCTCTAGAATTTAATGCTCCTGATGATATTGCCGACAAAATCGAAATTGTCGAAGTCAGATGTATGAATCATTGTAACAAAGGCTCCGGCTATAATAAAGGACCGTTTGTAGAAGTTAATGGTGAATTGATTGAAGAAGCTACTATGGAAAAAGTAGTTAAAAAAATTAGAGATGTTATTGCTAAAGAGGAAAATGAGAATTGTTAATACCTAAGAATTATGCTAACCAAATGCGTACCAGAATTTTGGTTAAGGTTGTAGAAAGCTTTTATAAAGACAGATTTGAAACAGCTGATGAAATTCCGATAGATATGCGCCCGAAGGATTATGATTCGAGCCGTTGTTGTATCTATAAGGATAGAGCTGTGCTGAAATATCGCCTTATGGCTGCTATGGGTTTTACGCCTGATGAAGAAACAAATGAAGCTATGTCTTTGCGTGAATACGGAAAAGAGGCTTTGAAGCGTCAAAATCATGCAAAAAGCTGTTTGTCAGTAATTGATGTGGCTTGCTCGGCTTGTGTTAAATCACAATATATGGTTACTGATGCTTGTAGAGGATGTTTTGCTCGTCCTTGCGTTATGAATTGCCCTAAACAAGCTATTTCATTTGTAAACGGAAAATCTCATATTGATCCTGATATGTGTGTGTCTTGCGGTAAGTGTATGGATGTTTGCCCATATCACGCAATTGTTAAATTGCCGGTTCCCTGTGAAGAGGCTTGTCCGGTGGGCGCAATTAAAAAAGATGAAAACGGTGTAGAACATATTGACGAAGAAACATGTATTTCTTGTGGTAAGTGTTTGCAATCTTGTCCGTTTGGCGCAATTGTCGAGCGTTCGCAATTGGTTGATGTGTTAAATCTTATTCATAACAGCGATAAAAAGGTTGTGGCAATGTTGGCTCCGGCTGTTGTCGGACAATTCCCGTTTGAGTTGAATCAAGTTGTCGGCGCTTTGAAAAAGGTTGGTTTTGCCGATGTGGTCGAAGTAGCATCAGGTGCTGATATTACTTCGGCTAATGAAGCAGCTGAATTTATTGAAAGAATGGAAAACGGTGCTCAATTTATGACAACTTCTTGTTGCCCGGCTTATTATAGAGCAACCAAAGTTCATATTCCTGAAATTCAGCCGTTTGTATCTCATACAAAAACACCAATGTATTATACGGCCGAAATGCTTAAAAAAGAGCAACCGGATTGTATATCGGTATTTGTCGGACCTTGTTTGGCCAAACGCAACGAAGCTGAATATGATCCTAATGTTGATTATGTTCTGACATTTGAAGAAATTGGTGCAATGTTTGTTGGTGCTAAGGTCGAAATTGCCGATTGTGAACCTATGGAATTTGCTAAAGTTTCATCTGCTCAAGGTAGAAAATATCCTCTATCGGGCGGTGTTGCCGGTGCTGTCGGACATTTGGTTGAAGGCAAGATAGATTACAGACCGGAAAGAATCGACGGTTTGAATAAAGAAAACATCAAATTGTTGAAAAAATATGCAACAAAGGGATGTGAAGCAAACATGATAGAAGTTATGTGTTGTGAAGGCGGTTGTATTGCCGGTCCGGGCTGTATATCTTTGGCTAAAAAAGCGGCCAGACAGGTCGAGGCCTATGTAGAAAAAGGTCAAAATCAAAAAGATATGAAATAATTTTTATATCAATTAAAAAAAGCACTCATAAAAGAGTGCTTTTTTTTTATGAATTTAAAGCATTTTAAACACTTTAAATGAGAAAATTAACCTGTACGGATAGGCCATCCGTATAATAAAAGTACTTTTATAAAACAAAGGATACAACAGAAGTTGTTACAAGAATTGAGACAATACCCGAGGAATCGGATGGTAGGCTCTTTGCATATGGATATGCGAAGGGTTTTGTTGTATCTATATATAAAGAAATACGAGCGAGGTAAGA
>SUUJ01000020.1 GCA_015062585.1 Alphaproteobacteria bacterium
AAAATATATGTAAGACTTACCCCTATAGCCAATAAAATAGAGAACGCTACCGTTGCAAGAATAATCTTCCTCTTTTTAGTCATAAAGATCCCCTCCTGATTTGTTAATCATCTTAAAAGTGGTCGTCAAATTCTTATCGGTGAGTTTATTGTATACCCGCATTTTCTAATACAGCATTGAATTTTTGATTATACATTGGTGATTTTTGATCTAAGTAATAATTGCCATCCTTGTATCCCTTAAAAAAAGCTTTAAGTTGAAGCAAATAATAGGTAGTATTGTCAGATACAGTACTGTAATCATTAACTGCCTTATCTATATTGCCCAGTGAAGCTCCTTTATCGAATACAATATTATTCTCAACAACGCTGTTTGAAGGATTTGCCATAAAGGAGGGATCGTCAATGTTTTCAAGGTCATCGGTAATTATTTTGTACTGCGGAAAAGCATCTTGCCATATCTCGCTTTTCCAAGGCGAACCCCATAACGTGTTCCACAAATCGTTAACATCGCCCGAAAACCACGTTTCTTTCAGTAAGGCATCCCTCGCTCTTGAATCATATCTTATAGCGGCATCGCCAGTATTTATAATCAAGTTATCGTATATATTCATATCACGACCACCGCCGATAAATATTGCGTGCTTTGGTATATTTATCAGAATGTTTCCGTAGATGTTTTGTCCTGATAAGGCGTCATCCATATATATTCCGTTGGGGGAATGTTCAGCGGTTCCTATGTTGTATATTAAATTATATCTTATATCATTACCGTATGATGACCAAGATTTACCGGCGTAGATAGCTCCGGCATCATCTGACTCGAGGCAAACATCGTGAATTAAATTGTATTCAAATATATGATTGTTTCCGCTATAGGTTATTGCCAGGTGAGGACTGTTGAACAATTCATTGTTTGCACAAATATTTCCCACACCGCCAAAATCAATACCTGCTTGATAGGTTTTGTATATTTGAGACCAATCATGGATCAAATTGTTTGATATGATGTTGTTTCCGGGCGAAAGAGAACTTCTGTCACCACCTACTGCAGAGATGCCGCCTTTACCTGTATTTTTGACTTCGTTTTTTGTTATTAAATTATTGTTACCGAAAACTTGAATAGCATGTCCGCCGATATTACCGATTTTACAATTTTGTATTATGTTATCGTTACCGTTAATAATAATGCCATTTCCTCTTGTACCTGTTACGATAAGGTTATTAATTGTTATAAAACTTGCGTTTATAGAAACTACGGTGTCTGTTGAAAGCGACATATTAATTTCTGCATTTTTAAGTCCTGTAGAACTATAAATGCACAATAATCCTTTTTCTCTGTCAAGATACCATTCATTGTCGGTATCCAACTCCTCGAGACAATTATAAAAATAATACGGTGCATTTTCTCGAGTGCCGAAAAAGCTCTGGTATTTAGTGGTCAAACTATTGTTTTCTTTATTAAAAGATTCTATTGGTGTTGATCCGTCAGCCCAATCGTATTGCCAAAATCCGTACATCCATACGTTTTCTATATTGCTCCACGACTGTATTCTTGATGCAAGAACGTCGTTTACAGCAAAAACATCTCCGGCAGGATCTCCATTAGGTTTATCTTCAAGTGCTTTACCAGAAGATATTACCGAGTCTGTATATATATAATCTTCGTTAGGATAGCGGGCAAGCGTTTGCCTTGTTCCATTAACGAACAACTCACTATACATAGGACCGGTAGTATCTCCTTGATATCTGTCAGCAGTATTGTAAGTACCTATCGGATAAAGTTTCCCCCAATCTTCTTCTCCTATTTGATAGGGAGCTTTTGTCAAATCAACTACATAGATGTTGTCTTTTGCTTTTTCAGATAACCTTTGATAAATCTCGGGATACTCTTTCGAATTCACAAAATCGTCCGGATTGATGTTCATACCGGCATTCAAAACGACCTCTCCATCACCGTAGGAACTGTAAATTATTCTGCAATTTTCAGATCCGCCGCGGCTTTCGGAAATGTTTAGTGAATTGATATTATATGTTCCGGATTCGATACAAACAATAATTTCCGATTTGTTACTCCTATTCATAGCTTCAACCGCTTCAAATGCACGCTCTATGGTTAGGAAAGGGCTCTCCTTCGTTCCGTCATTTGTATCAGAACCTTTTTTACTAACATAAAAATCACCTTGGGTGATTGATTCGTGAGATGTTTCCCATGCACTGTGAATGTTAGGTGTTGGGGCTTGAAAACCACGATATATAAGACTAAGGAGTGGTGTTCTCAAAAAATATATTGAAAGTAAAACGACCAAAAGCAAAGAACAAATGAGAATGAGGATTAGCTTCTTGCGATTTATTTTTCTGATGTTACTCATTTTATCTCCTTTCAAACAACTACACTTATTAAATAAATGAAAAATACGTTTTCCTTTATAGCAACATAATCAACGGAAAAGCATAAAAATTTCATATTATAATATTATAACATGTTGAAAATAAAATTGCAAGATTATATTACGGCAATAAAAATAAAAATTATTTGCCGATTAATTTACTGTTTTTGTTTGTATTATTTTGTTATCCAACAAATAAAAACGAGAGTTCAAATCCTTTCAGTATCGGAAAATACCCATTTTTCATCTACAAAATCGAACTAAAAAATTTCGCCCGAAAAAAACAAAAAAGCCTTGAAAAATCAAGGCTTTTTGCGGCGATATCTTTTTTATCGCCCTTTTATGGCTAATAACTGTAATTTTGATACAAAGCTTACTGAAAATAAAGGTGATAATCGCCATTTGCCTTATTATCAATATCTTCCTTTGTGGTAAAGGAAATCATAGCTTTTCTGTGGGTTAACGAATGTAAAATGCTTTGTTGCTTTTCTTCTGTTCCACCGCAGAAAGTAATATTAG
>SUUJ01000001.1 GCA_015062585.1 Alphaproteobacteria bacterium
CCAAAGTCAGCCAACGGATGTGAAGGGCACATCCGGTTGAAAAAAGCGTATAAAAAAACATCTTGAGCGGTGACTTTTGGTTACTTTTGGTCATTCAAAAGTAACATAAGAATAATTTGAAGATGCCAAGTCTCGCTACACTAAAGTTCCGCTCAAGGCATGACAATTATAAAAAAACTTTCTCGAGGTGACTTTTGGTTACTTTTGGTCACTCAAAAGTAACATAAGAATAATTTGAAGATCGCTAACCTCGTTCGTTGGCACTCACTCAAGCGATGACAATATTTTTTATAAGAAACAACAATAAAGTCATTCCTATTTTTTGTGCAACAAAAAAATCTAGGAATTTTTCGCTTTTTCTTAACAAATAAAAACAAGTATAACATATTGAAAATAAATAAAAATATCGATTGTAACAATTGGTATTTTTTTGTGTTTTGCTATAATAAAAATAATCTAATAAGTTTGAAAATAGGTGTTAAATTTTTTAATTAAGAAGGACTTATAAGTTTATGGCTAATATTCACCCTAGTGCTGTTGTTGAAGAAGGAGCTCAAATCGCTTCAACAGCTGAAATCGGACCTTTTTGTTGGGTTAGTTCAAAAGCAAAAATTGGCGAAAATGTAAAATTGTTGGCTCGTGTTACCGTATATGGTGATACCACCATTGGCGAAGGCACAGTTGTGTTCCCGGGAGCTTGTTTGGGAACAGGTCCGCAAGATCATGGTAACGAGTTTGTTGAAGGTGCTAAGGTAATTATTGGCAAAAACAATGTAATCAGAGAGAATGTAACCATTCATGCAGGCACACCAAAAGAACAAAAAACAACAATTCTTGGTGATGATTGTATGTTGATGGTCAATTCACATATTGCTCACGACTGTGTCGTCGGTAATCATGTAATTATGACCAACAACGCCGTAATTGGTGGCCACGTTCGTTTAGGTGATGGAGTAATTTTGGGAGGTAATAGTGCTGTTCACCAATTCTGCCGTATAGGACGCAAAGCTATGATCGGCGGTGTATCAGGTGTGGATCGTGATGTTATTCCTTTCGGAATTGTTACCGGCGATCGTGGTAAATTACGCGGCCTAAATCGTATCGGTATGATGCGTAGCGGCATGGATGAAGCAACCGTAAAATCTGTAACCAGAGCCTATATGTATATCTTCAAAGGCAAAGAAGATACTTTGGAAATTAGTCTTGAAAAAGCTAAGGAAAAATTCAAGGACAATGAATTGGTTATGGAACAAATCAAATTTATTGCCGAAGGCTTGGAAGGTCGTCGCAAAATTATGACGGCTGAATAAGAAAAGTTTGAGTAACAAAAATTGATTTTGCCCAAAAATTAAATCAATTTTTACAAAGCTTGATATATGATGCGTTAATAACAAAATAAGATGGTCGCATACTAAAATTTATATTTTATATTGCCGCTGTTTAAAAAATTTTGTATAACAAGTCGTATATCAAGTTTTTTATTGCTTAGGAATATAAAAAATGGCTAATAACAAGCGCAAATTAGGTATCATTGCCGGTGGTGGCAGTATCCCGAAAATGTTGATAGAAAAATGTATTGCTCAAGATGTTGATTTTGTCGTTATGGCTATCGAAGGCAATGCTGACAAAAATTTGCTAAAAGGAATAAAATCGCCTTGCAAATGGATTCGTATCGGACAGGCCGGCAGCGGATTCAAATTTTTCAAAGACGAAAAAGTTGATGATGTTGTCATGATAGGCACTATCAAACGCCCCAGCATTTTTGATATTGTTCCCGATTTGCGAACAACCGCATTTTTTGCCAAAGTCGGTGCCAAGGCTTTGGGTGATGACGGATTGCTACGAGCCGTTGTTGACGAGATTGAAAAAGACGGTATGAAAGTCAAAGGCATTCACGAAGTTATGCCCGATTTATTGATAAAAGAAGGTGTCTTGACCAAGAAAAAACCGACTAAAGAACATTTGATTGATATCAAACGAGGCGTTGAGGCTGCTTTTGAATTAGGAAAACTTGATATCGGACAAGCTGTTATAGTTCAACACGGACTTGTCTTGGGTGTTGAAGGTATTGAGGGTACTGACGAACTGATTCGCCGTTGTAAAGACTATCGTAGAAAAGGCGGCGGTGGTGTTTTGGTAAAACTTCGCAAACCGCAACAGGATATGCGAATTGATTTGCCCACTATCGGCCCTCGCTCTGTGGAGAGAGCTCATGAAAGCGGATTGGAGGGAATAGTCGTTCACGCCGGTAACGGACTTATTGTTGATGAAAAAGAAACTATCGCCTTGGCTGATAAATACAAAATGTTTATTGTAGGAGCAACCGCTGATGACTACCTCAAATAAATTAAAAATTTATCTTATTGCCGGAGAACCGAGTGGTGATTTACTCGGCTCAAGACTGATGCGAGCCTTAAGAAAAAAAACAAATGATAATGTCGAATTTTTCGGACTTGGCGGCGATACCATGGAACAAGAAGGTTTAACACCTTTGTTTGATATTTCCGAGCTGGCTGTTATGGGCTTGGTCGAGGTAATTCCAAGTATTCCGCGAGTTTTAAGACGCATTAAACAAACCGTAAACGATATCAAAAAATGTCAACCGGATATTGTTATAACTATCGACAGTTGGAGCTTTTGTGCAAGGGTTCACAAAGCACTTCGGAAAGAAAATCTGGGTATCAAGCAGCTTCATTATGTAGCTCCGCAAGTTTGGGCTTGGAAAAAGCGCCGTGCCAAAACCATGTATAAATATATCGATGAATTGCTTACCCTGTTGCCCAACGAACCGCAATATTTTACTCCGCATAAATTAAGAGCAACTTTTGTCGGTCATCCGGTGATTGAAAGCAATGTCTTAACCGCTAAAGGCGAAGATTTTAAGAAAAAATACAATATTTCTGATGATATGCAGGTTATATCAATTTTGCCGGGTTCTCGTCATACCGAAGTAAGTAAATTGTTACCCGATTTTATGACCGCGGCCAGATTATTGTATCAACAAAATCCTAAATTTGTATTTGCATTGTCAACCGTAAAAACCGTTGCCAATCGTGTTAAACATATGGTTAAAAAATATAACCTTCCGGTAATTGTTTTAGAAACCGAAGCCGACAGATATTCGGCATTTCAGGCTTCTTGTGCCGCTATTGCCGCTTCCGGTACCGTAGCATTGGAATTGGCTATATGCAAAATTCCGCACATAATTTCTTACAAGGTTTCGCCTTTGACATACTTTTTGGCTAAACATCTGGTCAAAATAAAATATGTTAATTTGACCAATATAATGTTAAACAAAAATATTGTTCCCGAATTGTTGCAAGAAAAATGCACTCCGCAAAATATTGTAAAACACATCAATGAATTGTTGGAAGGCAAGTCGCTGTTTGCAAAACAAATGCAAGGATTTGAAGATATTAAAAAATATTTATCAAATGGCGAGCAAACCCCAAGCGAAAATGCCTCAGATGAGATTTTGAGATTGATAAAATGTTAAAACTTATAAAAGAGGGATGGCGACAGGACAAAGACAGACGCAATCTGTGGTTTGTGGTTTTGTATGCTCTGGGAATAGCCGTTTATTTCAGCCTGAAATTCGAGCCCAATAAGTGGATAGCTGTTGGCATTGCTGAAGGCTTGATTGTTTTGGCCATTATTTTTCGTCATCATCTGAGCATATTAAGAGTGTTAAGTTGTCTTGCTATTGCGGTGGCAGGATTTAGTGCCGTTCAGCTAAAAACTATATGGCTTGCACAAAATAATTCTCAACTGCCTGATGATACATTTTATTTCAAGGGCAAAATTGAAAATATAGATACCAACTATCAGGGCAGAAAAAGATTTATTCTGACCGATGTAAAAGATTTTGACGGCAATTCTTACAAGGGAAAATATCGCATTACTCAGCGTTCGTCAAAGGAAGAAGCCAATATCGGCGAATGCGTCGAAATGGTCGGCAAAATTATGCCTTTGTCAAAAGAGGTAATGGTTGGCGGATATCAGTTTGATCGCAAAGGATTTTTCGAAGGATTAAAAGGTTCGGGTTTCGCCGAAAGTCGTTGGTTTAAGATAGATTGCGAAACTAAAAGTGCTTTTGATTTTAATGCTTTTATCGGTAACCTTCGTTATGATATAGCTAATCGCATAAAAAATATTTTGCCCAAAGAAGAAGCTTCGATTGCTTCGGCCATTATTGCCGGCGAACGCGGAGATATAGATAGCAGACAATATGAAAATTACCGCAATTCCGGGCTTGCACATTTCTTATCAATATCGGGGCTTCATATGAGTATGTTGGCCGGATTGATGTTCTTTTTTATTCGTTTTGTTTTGGCATTTATACCGGACATTTCATTAAAATTTGATACTAAGAAGATATCGGCGGTTTTTGCCATTATAATAAGTTTTATTTATCTGCTTATTTCAGGTCAAGCCATTCCCGCCGAGCGAGCTTTTATAATGACTTTTGTTGTGTTGCTGGGAGTATTGTTTAATCGTCGCGCCATATCAATGCAAACGATATGTTTAGCCGGTTTTATTGTTTTGCTTTTATCCCCGCAAGTTTTGGTTTCGGCAAGTTTTCAAATGTCTTTTGCCGCGGTTATGGGACTTGTGGCTTTTTATGAAAAAACCTCAAATGCTATCAGCAGATTCTTGAATGTCGGAACTTTGCACAAATACATAAGAATAATAATTTTATATGTCTTAGGTGTAGTTATATCAGATTTTATAGCATCCTTAATGACTTTGCCTTTTGCCGTATATCATTTTAATATGGTAGCCGTTTACACAACCTTGGGCAATTTTTTAGCCGGTCCGATAATCGGGCTGATTATAATGCCCATGGTTTTGCTTTCTATGTTGTTTATGCCTTTTGGCTTGGACGGAATATTTCTAAAAGCTTTGGGTTATGGTATAAATCAGGTTAATCAGATTACCGAATATGTTTCCTCACTGCCAAATTCAGCCGTTTATGTTCCGTCAATGCCTCATTGGGGTTTGGTTTTGATAGTATTGGGCGGTTTATGGCTGATGTTATGGCAAGCCAAATGGAAATATTTCGGCATAATAGGAGTAGTGCTTGGTTTGTTGAGTATTACTACGGCAAAAGTTCCGGATATTATAATCGGACCCGATGCCAAAGCCGTTGCCTTCAAAAATCTGCAGGGCGAACTGGAAATAGCTTCTTCTCGCGGTGGCCGATTTATTAAAGATGTATGGAAAAATAAATATAAGGTTTCTAAATATAAAAGTAAATTGAGTGAACATTCGTCAATAGATGTTTCGTATGATAAGGTTATATATAATAACAAAACATACAATTTGGATGACGAAATCGGTATGAGTATTTATATAGATTATAACGGTGTCAGCAATGTTATAACCATCCGAGACGATATCGGCAATCGCCCTTGGAATAGCGCCAATTAAAAATATATTGCACCAAGCCTTAAAATGTGATACTATATATTTATAAAAATTATAAATATAGATGCCATTAATAAATTAAATTAAATACTAACCCGAGGATTACTCGCAAGAATAATTCTCATAAATTATCACAAAGATGAAGAATCTAAACAAAAAGCTGACTAACACAGCTATCATTTGTGTATGCTTAGTACTAGTTCCCCTTGGCTATTTGCTTTTTTTTAAGCCAGATCCAGCGCCAATATGGCCCGCATATGTAATATGTGTGCTTTTGGCTGTGGCCCTTATCACAGGTATTTTGGCGCTTGTTCGCCACTTGACAGGGGCGGATCAGTATGACAATTTGTAACTGGGAGACAGTCACAAAAAACAACCGCTTTACTGAATTTTCAGTAAAGCGGTTGAGCTTTTTTAAAAGTGTATTATGCCAAATTTTCGATACCCAACATCATATTTTCACGATATTCGGCGCCCCAAGCTACCATCGATTCTATAACCGGCTTTAGGGCATAGCCCACAGCGGTCAAAGTATATTCCACACGAGGCGGAATTTGAGCATAAACCTCACGAATAACAAGTCCTTTTTCTTCCAGTACGCGCAAATTCGAAGTCAAAACCTTTTGGGTAATATCGCCCAAAGACTTCTTCAATTCGCCAAAACGCTTAGTCCCGTCCATTAAAGTTTGTATTATTTGCATTTTCCAACGGTCGCCAATTAACTTGACGGTCATTTCAGCTAAATACTTCTGCACATCATCTATCATAAAAAAACTCCTAAATATTCGCAGAAACACTACATTAGTTTCCTTGAGGAAACTATCGCACTTTCAAGTGCTTACTTTACTTTTTTAACAGATTGAGGTTATAAAAGCAATAGAAAAAATAAACTTAATATACAAAAAATACAAATACTAACGGACACAAAGGACTAAATATGAAAAAATATACGCTTACCGCTATTGCTTTGGCTGTTGCCTGTGCTTCACAAGCTCATGCTGCCGGCTATCAACTTAATGAATATTCCATAACCGGCTTAGGCCGTTCTTTTGCCGGTGCCGGTGTTGTCGGCGATGACTATTCGGCTCTTGCTTATAACCCTGCCGGTATGACTTTGATGAAACGTTCCGGTTTTCAAGGTGGTTTAACTGTTGCCGAAATGGAATCAAAAGTTAAAGGCAATAGTATGTTTGAAGGTCAGTCAACCGATATGCACTATGGCGTGCCATTACCGTCCGGTTTTGCTCACTGGAATGTTAATGACAAATTGTTCTTAGGTGCCGGTATCTATGCTCCTTACGGTTTGTCAACCAAACATGACCAAGAAGGTTTTGTTGCTCCCTATGCTCGCAAGTCAGAATTGGAAGTTATCGATTCGTCTGTTGCCGCAGCTTATAAGGTAACCGACAAATTGTCTTTGGGTGCAACATTAACACTTCGCTACATCCACGGACATATGAGTGGTGATAAATATGGCACTCCGGGTATTCCTGCTACTAAAGAAGGTGATTATAACTATGACTTGGATGGTTGGACCGGAACCGGTACAATCGGTGCTATGTACGAGTTTACACCGGATACTCGCGTAGGTATCAGCTATAAGTTCCGCAGTATCCAAAAAGTTAAAGGTGATTTTACATTTAACTCTGTAATTCCCGGAGTATCTATGGTTGCTTCCGATGGTTTGGCTTCTCCTGACTTGCCGGCCGGTGTTTTACTTTCGGCTTATCACAAAGCAACAGACAAAATCGGTTTGTCTTCATCGGTTCGTTGGACAGAATGGAACAAATCATTTAATCAATTTTCTATGAGTTCGAGTTTTCCTGAAAGTAGCGTGACTCAACCGTATGAATGGCGCAATACTTGGACAATATCTGCCGGTGCCGATTATTACTACAATGATAATTGGACATTCCGTGTAGGTACGGCTTATGACCAATCTCCGGCCAAAAGCCAGTACAATCGTTCAAACCGTATTCCTGATACCAACCGTATTTGGTTGTCTGCCGGTTTGAGCTATGCTTCTGATAATTGGCAAATTGATGCCGGTTTTGCTCACTTGTTTATGCAAAAAGGCAATGTTGCCATGGAAAAGAATATACCGGCTGAATACACAAGCTCGGCTAATATGTATGGTATAAACTTCCAATACAAATTCTAAAGGACGAAATATATCAAAGTCCGCTATTATTATTAAACACACACACAATAAAAAAAACCTCGCTGTTTGCGAGGTTTTTTTTATTTAGTAATTAGCCTCTTTCACTGCTTTGTCGGTAGCAAAATCGGCTGTTCTTGTTACCGTATTGTCAAAACTTTGTAAAAAACTGTCAAAATATCCGTAATCATACAAATATTTTGCGCCATAAGCCAAACCGGCCAAGATTAACAACCACAGCAATTTTTTCATTTTCTGTCTCCTTAAATAAATTATCCATACCATAAAAGATATTATAAGAAGCTTAAATATAGATTAAAAATGATGTTGCCAATAGTTTTTAAAAGAAGTAGTATCTAAAATTGTTAATTTTTGCCGATTCTAACTTGGCTGAATCATAAAAAAGATATAGTTTAATCTTGGTGTATAGATTAAAAAAGAGGATAAAATGATTGAAAACGAAAAACAACCTGTTGTTTTACAAGTGTTACCGGAGATGAATCACGGCGGTGTGGAAATGGGAACCGTTGAGATTGCTTCCGGTTTGCAAGCTGCCGGTATTAAAAACTTTGTTGCTTCTGCCGGCGGAAGAATGGTTTATGACCTAAACAAAATAAAAGTACAACATTTTGAACTTCCGTTAAAAACCAAAAATCCGTTAAAATGGATTATAAACGCCCACAGACTGAAAAAAATAATCAAAGAAAACGGTATTAACATTGTTCATGCCCGTTCACGAGCTCCGGCATGGAGTGCATACTGGGCTGCCAAAAAAGCAAAAGTACAGTTTTTGACCACATTTCACGGAACTTATGGTCGAGGCTTTTTAGGTTTAAAAAAAATATATAACCGTATAATGATTAAAGGAAAGTTGGTTATTGCCATATCAACCCACATCAGAAATCATTTACAAAAATATTATAAGGTGGATGACAAAAAGATAAGACTTATTCATCGTTGCGTTAATACAGATAATTTTTCGCCGGAAAAAGTTTCACAAGAACGCATTGTCAGAGCCATACAAGAAAACCACCTTCCCGAGGACAAACCTATTGTGTCGCTTATCGGAAGAATTACTCGTTGGAAAGGACAGCATCTTTTTATTGAAGCTTTGTCTAAGCTAAAGAGCAAAGATTTTTATTGTCTTATAGTCGGCTCTGATCAAGGCAGAGTTCATTATACCAATGAATTAAAATCAATGGTAAAAAAATACAATTTGGATGCTAAGGTTCAATTTATTGATCATAGCTTTGATATACCGGCCCTTCTTATGCTTTCGGATGTAGTATTGTCAACAGCAATCGAACCCGAAGCATTTGGTCGTGCAGCTATTGAAGGTCAGGCTATGGGCAAAATTGTCATAGCTTCAAACATCGGTGGCTCATTGGATAATACTATTGACAGTGTAACAGGCAAACTTTTTGAAAATAACAATTCTCAAAGTTTGGCCGATGCTATTGATTGGGCCTTAAATTTGCCGGCTAATGAAAGAGAAAAAATTTCTAAAGCCGCAATAAAGAACATAAAAGATAATTTTACAAAACAAATAATGTGTGATAAAACAATTGCTGTTTATCAAGAACTTATGAAAAAATAGAAAGGAATATTTAATTATGGTTGCGATTAAATTGCCAAATGGCGATGTAATGAATATGGAAGGAGAGGTCAACGGTATGGCCGTTGCCCAAAATATTAGTGCCGGTCTGGCAAAGGCCGCTTTAGCTGTAAATGTAAACGGAAAACTTACCGACTTAAGCACTCCTATCACTACCGACGCAACCGTGACTATTATCACCGGTAAAGATAAAGAAGGCTTGGAAATTATCCGTCACTCGTGCTCTCATATTATGGCAGAAGCAGTCAAAGAGTTGTGGCCCGAAGTTCAAGTTACAATCGGCCCCGCTATCGAAAACGGATTTTATTATGACTTTTCTCGCAAAGAACCTTTTACTACCGATGATTTTGAAAAAATAGAAGCCAAAATGCACGAAATTGTAAAGCGTGATGAAAAGGTTGAACGCAAAGTTTTGCCTCGCAACGAAGCTATTGCATATTTCAAGGGTATCGGCGAAAATTATAAGGCTGAAATTATCGAAGATTTGCCTGAAAGTGAAACAATTTCATTATATACACAAGGTAATTTTACCGATCTTTGCCGCGGACCACATGTACCATCAACCGGTAAAGTCGGCGATGCTTTCAAACTTATGAAAGTTGCCGGAGCTTATTGGCGTGGCGATTCTTCTAAAGAAATGTTACAACGCATTTATGCTACGGCTTGGGCTGATAAAAAAGACTTGAAAGCTTATTTGGAAATGTTGGAAGAAGCCGCCAAGCGCGACCATCGTAAACTCGGTCGTGATATGGACTTGTTCCATTTTGAACCTGAATATGCGCCCGGTTCGGTATTTTGGCATGACAAAGGATACAAGGTCTATCGCAAGTTGATTGATTATATGCGTCATCGCCAAGAAAACAACGGCTATGTAGAAATTTCAACTCCGCGCATTATGGACAGATGTTTGTGGGAAACTTCCGGCCACTGGGAAAAATACGGCGCTCATAACTATTCGGGCAAAACCGAAGATGACAGAGTATTTTGTGTCAAACCGATGAACTGCCCCGGCGGACTTTTGGTATATAAACAAGGTGTAAAATCATATCGTGATTTGCCATTGCGTATGGCCGAATTTGGTATGGTAAACCGTTACGAAGCTTCAGGTTCGTTGATGGGCTTGATGCGTGTTCGCGAATTTACTCAAGACGATGCTCACATTTTCTGTACTCCGGAACAAATGGAAGAAGAATGCATTACAACCTTGAAATTGATTTTAGATATTTATAAAGATTTCGGTTTTAATGATGTTAAGATTTATCTTTCAACTCGTCCGGAAAAGCGTATCGGTTCTGACGAAATTTGGGATCTGTGTGAAAAATCTTTGGCCAATGCCTTGTCATCACATGGCTATGCTTTTGAAATTAACGAAGGCGAGGGTGCATTTTATGGTCCTAAGTTAGAATTTATTTTGCGTGACGCTATCGGCCGTGAATGGCAATGCGGAACAATTCAGGTTGATATGAACTTGCCTCAACGCTTTGATATCAGCTATATCGGCGAAGATGGCGAAAAGCATCAACCGGTTATGTTGCACCGTGCTTTGTTCGGTTCTATTGAACGATTCTTAGGTATTTTGATTGAAAATCATGCCGGTCGTTTGCCTTTGTGGTTGTCTCCGGAACAAGTTGTAGTTTGCCCGATTGTCAATGAATTTGACGATTATGCAACCGAAGTTGCTCAAGCTTTGAAAAAAGCCGGACTTTCTGCTAAGACAGATTTGCGTAACGAAAAAATTAACTACAAAGTTAGAGAACACTCTGTCGCCAAGACACCGGTAATTGCCGTTGTCGGTGCTAAAGAAAGAGAAAATCGTACTGTTACGGTTCGTCGTATCGGTTCTGACAAACAAGAAGTTATGGCTTTGGATGACTTTATTAAAGCTTTGGTCGAAGAAGCCAAAATGCCTCATATTGATGAGTAATAATATATGTTTGAGTTAATCGGTTTAATCGGGTCAATATGCTTTGCGGTCAATTCTTGGCCGCAGGCATGGATGGCCTACAAAAACAAAACAGCTCAAGGTGTTTCGCTATATCTTTTGATATTTGCCACATTAGGCGGAGCGTGTTCCTTAGTATATGTTGTTGCAACTGAGCAATATGCCATTATACCCAATTTCCTTTGCGGACTTATGGGAATTTTGGTGGTATTTTATTACAAGTTGCACGATATTTTTAAGGGGGCTAAGCAATGATTCAAATAATCGGTTATATCGGTTCACTCGCTTATGCTCTCTGCGGATTACCCCAAGCAGTATTAAGTATTAAAAACGGACATTCTCAAGGAATATCCCGTGCCTATGCGCTGTTGTCGTTGTTGGGTTCTGCCTTAAGTTTGATATATGCTTTTCCGCGCGGAGACTATGTGTTGTTGCTAAACTTTGGTGTAAACATTATTGTTTGGAGCATAGTCTTAAAATACAGCTATTTTGAAAGAAAATAATAAAAAAGCCTCTTAATTTTAAGAGGCTTTTTTTTGAATTTACAAATATTACAACTTGCTCAATCTGTCGTTTAAGTCTTTAATCAAAGCATCTAAACCACCGGGGTTGTTTTTAATAAATGAAGTATATTCACTGCGCGATGCTTGAGCAAGACTTACACCCTCGATGATGATATCAACGATTTTATAATTGCCGTCTTTCTCTCTGACGCGCCACAAAACTTTTGCCGGAGCACCTTGATCCATCGGAACCTCGGTGTTTACAAATACTTGACCTTTAGAGCTTGAAGGAGTTGTACCTTTAAATATGAAATTTTTGCCCTTAAATTCATTAAAGCGCTTAGACCAAGTTTTGATATTCAAATCACGATAAACTTTGATAAAATCAGCGCGTTGAGTGGCGTTAGCAGTTCTCCAGTTGCGACCCAAAACAAATTGGCCGATAAAATCCATATCCAAAGCGCCGTTTAACAAGTCATAAAATCTTTTATCTTTAACTTCATCTGATACATTGGCGTTGATAATCTCTTCCACACCTTGTGCGGTTGTTGTTTTTATGAAAGATTCGGCTTTTTCAGCATTTACTTCGGCATTTGCGTTAAGAGTGAAAGTTAATAAAAAGGTTGCCACCAATAAAAAGACATTTTTTTTCATATCATTTGTTCCTAAAGTTTATTTAAGTTAGTTTGTTAAAATTATTCTTCCCATTCTTCATCAAAATCGAAATCATAAGAAGCTGTTGTTTCTTCCGGTGCAAAACGGCATTTTAGATTCTTTTGATTCTGTAAATATGCCGAGCGCATAGTTGCATAAAAGTCAACCGAATTTTTCTTAAAGTCGTTGTATAAATCCATATAATTTTCGGCTTTTGCGGTATATTTTATGACAGCATACGGATAGTTAACTTTGTCATATACATTAGCATCATTATATGTTGCTAAGAATATCGGATCAGAGAAAGTATCGACGGTTAAACCGACTGTTCCTCTGACACTTCGGCCTCCGATGAAAGGCAATACTATATACGGGCCATCTGCAACACACCAAGAAGCCATAGTTTGATTAAATCCCGTTACATCGGGTTTTATTCCCCATCCTTGAGCCACATCAAAAGTTCCGGCTAGACCAAGGGTTGTATTGATAACAAAACGAGCAACATTTTTCAAAGCCGGCAAAGGCTCTAATTGCAATAAGTGATTGACTGCCGAAATAGGTTCATCAACATTGGCTACAAAAGAGTTAACTCTGTCCCTGATAGGTTGGTTGGTAATTGCACGATAACCTTTGGCTACGGGGAAAAATATATTTTCATAAACGCTGTCGTTAAAGTTAAAAACTTTGCGATTAAAATTCTCATAAGGATCGGCATCTGTTTCATTTCTGTGGATGTTTGTGGCGCATGCTGTTGTTAAAAATATTACGGATAAAACAGCTAGTTTTTTCAAATTATACACAATGCTTCTCCTTAAACCATTAAAATAAAACAAGCAGAAATATACCAGTTTTATTTACAAAAATCAAGATGTTCTATTATTAAATATATATTTTTTTTACAATGTTACAAATATGAAAAATTTTGTGTTTTGCTAAAGTCAAATTTTTTTTCTACTATCATCCTCAGTGTGAAAAAAAAGAACTAATTTATATTAAGGAAAAAAATATGTTGAACAAACCTCAAAAAGCTATACCGTTGTTTGATTGCAAAACTACTCAAGAAGTTATCGGACAACAAAAATTTTTGGATGCATTTAAAACCATTTTGGATCATGGCGGATACTGCCAAGGACCGGAAACCAGAGAACTCGATACTGCATTAGCTAATTATGCAGGTTCAAAATATTGTGCAACCAACGGTTCGGGTACCGATGCTTTGACTCTTACTTTGATGGCATGGGGAATTGGAGCCGGCGATGCTGTGTTTGTATCATCATTTACTTTCGTTGCTTCTGCCGAATGTGTTACAATCAATGGCGCAACACCGATATTTATCGATTCTGATCCTAATACTTTCAATATGGATGTAAAAGATTTGGAACGCGCAATTGCCGAAGTTAAGGCTGAAGGAAAACTTACACCAAAAGTTATTATCCCTGTTGATATCTTTGGTTCTCCGTGTGACTATGACGAAATTATGAACATTGCTAAAAAATACAATCTCAAAGTTTTGGCCGATTCTTGCCAATCTTTCGGATCAGTATACAAAGGCAAAAGAGCCGGCTCAATCGCCGATGCAACAGCAACATCATTCTATCCTACCAAACCTTTGGGCGGATACGGTGATGGTGGTGCAGCATTTACCAATTCAGAAGAAGACAATGAATTGATTAAATCTTGCCGTGTTCACGGTATGAGCCCTCAAGACCATTATGACAACATTCGTATCGGTATGACCGGTCGTATGAACTCATTCCAGGCTGCTGTTTTGTTACAAAAATTGACAGTATTTGATGATGAGTTGGTTAAAAGAGCTAAAGTAGCCTCTCGTTATGACAACGAATTGGACAGCTACTTCGGTAAACAAAAAATCTTGGATAATTGTAAATCAGCTTATGCTTTGTACACAATTACCTGTGAAGACCGTGACGAATTGATGTCTTACTTAAAAGAAAGAGGTATTCCTTGCGGTGCATACTATCCGCGTCCGGTTAATACTCAAACAGCTTATGCCAAATGGAATACTCGTTCATTGCCGGTATGCGAAAAATTGTCAAAGACAGTTTTAAGTATCCCGATGACACCGTATTTGGATGATGAACAATTAGACTATGTTATCGGTTGCATGAACGAATTTGCAACCAACAAGAAAAACAAAGCCGCCTAAATAGCTGTATCAAAATTAAAATAAGGCGCAAAATAAAAACCCTGTCGTTTGTAACCGGCAGGGTTTTTTATTTGGTATAAAATCTAATAATGCGGCGGCGGTGTTTCTTCCGACAAAGGTTTTACCACATCTTTATCCATATTATCTAAGATATAACGGTTTAATTTTTGCAGGTGAGCGATTTGTTTTGATTGCTCGACAACTACCGAATTAAGCTCATCAAAATTTTTTTGCAAAACGGCCAAAGCCATTTCAATATCAATAAATCTGTCTTCCATTGTTAAACTCCTATATTTTTTTATATACCTTAAACAAGTTATTGTATAAAACGGCAATACCTATTTGTACAATTACAGCTACCCAAAGAGCTGTTTCGACAGAATAAAAATCGGCAATAGCACCAAATACATAACCCATTATGGCAATTAAAAAGCTTTGTAGCAATCCGCATAGCGACGCCATTGTGGCTCTTAAGCTCTTATTATATTCTTTTTGTTGCAAAGTAGTTTGCGCCGTAACTCCGATACCATATCCCAAATTGGTAAATGATGTAACAAAAGGAGTTAAGGCATTATTTAAAACTAATCCGATTATTCTGATAACTGCCATACCGATTCTGGAATAAAATAATAGTTGTAAAAAGTTTATTTTTCTAAATATTGGCATTAGTAAAAAGCTGAAATATCCTGAAGTATGAGTAATAATTCTGACCACATTTATAAGGTATAAAGGAATAAGCTTGGCAAAATAAAGGGCCTCAAATCTGTACATGGTAAGCAAAATACTGCCGTCTAATATTGTCATTGATACATAATTTCTCAATTTTTTTCTGCTTTTCAAAAGCTTTACACTTTTAACCAATTGTTGCCAAGGTGTAAGCTTGTCATCGGCATTTGATTTGGGATTCTTTAGTTGTATTGAGATAAAAATTTTCAAAAATGCCGGAATTACCGATAGCCAAACCAGATAAATGAGCGGAAAATAATAAGTGACAACCATACCTGTAATGGCACTTACCAATAATCCCATTTGGTGAAAACTGCAAATTTGAGAATATACTTTGTCAAACAGCTTTTTACTGCGCAAATCACACATTGTTTCATAAATGATGGCTGTATCGGTTCCTGATTGAAGGGCAACAGCTAAACCACGCATTGATGATCCTAAAAACAGCATCCATACCGAATTATAAATTCCGGCCAAAGCCCAAAAAAGCATATTTAAGAAAAAGCATATTGACGATATTATAATATTAAATTTTCGACTGTATCTGTCGGACAAAATACTCAAAGGAACTTCGACAATCCCAGAAACAATACTTATCATTGTGTACGCTAATATTGCCAAAGTGTATGATTGACAAACATCTTGAAAAAATACTACGGCCAATGCGGAAAATAACCACATACCGGTAAACAGTTGGTATAATTTCATAATTATAATATTTTTACGCATTGTATAATCCTATATTTTCTTTTTGTGCTCGCCATAGCCTTTGCCGATAGTTCGTCCGATAGATGTAATCTTGGCAACAATATCGGTATTTGATTGAGCTTTATCCACATTTGTTTTGTTAGGATATAAGGTGTATAATTGTTTATATTCGTTAGCGGTAATATTTGGCATAACGACATTAGCGCCGGCCTGAAGAGCCATAATACGACCGTTTGGATGCAGGCTCTCCATAGCGGTTGTTGCCGGAATATTGATATCAGGCATCAACAACCGCATAACAGCCATTGTACGCAAAGCAAGATTAAGTGTTCCGCCTTTCTCATTAGCTAAGGGAGTATTCGGAGCCGGAATAAACGGACCGATACCGGCCATATCTACTTCAATATCTCGCAAAAACAACAAATCATCGGCGATAGATTCAATACTTTGCCCCGGTAATCCGACCATAATTCCCGAACCAAGTTCGTATCCCAGTTCTTTTAGCCACATAGAGCAATTATAACGATTTTGCCAACTCATCCCCGGATCAAGCCTGTGATACAAATCTTTGTCTGTTGTTTCAATTCGTATCAAATATCTGTCGGCTCCGGCTTCTTTCCACAGTTTATAATCTTCATATGTTCTTTCGCCTACACTTAATGTTATGGCTACATCAAATTTTTTAATTTCGCTTAAAATCTCACACATAACATCATTAGAAAAATGCAAATCTTCACCCGATTGCATAACAATTGTCTTAAAGCCGATATTAGCCGCATTTTTAGCTGTTTCGATAATTTCCTCTTTGCTCATGCGATAGCGCTTAAGCTCATTATTATCGCGCCTTATACCGCAGTACATACAGTTATTGCGGCAGATATTGGAAAATTCCATTAGACCGCGAAGATGTACTTCATCGCCGACATATTGCTGTCTGATTTCATCAGCTTTTTTAAAAAGAATTTCTTGATTGTCATTACTCAATAATTCGACAATTTCGTCTTTTGACAAATTCATCTGTTAACTCCTTTATACTCAATCTGATGTCAAATATAACCAAAAATTAGTTTCAATTTTATTAAGTTAATATATTTTTAGTGCATTATGATATATACTTTTTTCAAATAAAAAGGAAAGGATATCTGATATGAGCTTAAATTCTACGCCGAGAGGTATGCGTTCGGCTATCGCAATTATAGGTCGCACAAATGTCGGAAAATCATCGCTGTTGAATGCGATTACGGATATGGAGGTTTCTATTGTTTCCGAAACTTCGGGAACAACAACTGACGCGGTTGCCAAACCTTATGAGTTGGTTCCGGTCGGACCGGTTGTTTTTTATGATACGGCCGGACTTGATGATGTAACAGAACTGGGGCAAAAAAGAATCAAAGCCACTGATAAAGTTTTATTCAAATCAAATTTGGCACTATTGGTTTGTGGTGAGCAAGGCTTGGGTGAATTTGAAAAAAATATTATGCAAAAATTGTCTGACCTAAAGATTCCGTTTGTTGTTGTTTTTAATAAATCAGATATTTATATGCCTAACGAAGAAGATATTTCATATTGTGCAAATAATAAGATTATCCATATTAAAACTAATGTAAGCGATAAAGCTTCAATAAATGGCTTAAAAGAACTGATTATCAAACAAATCCCGCAAGATGATATGACTTTGCTTTCCGGTATGGTAAAGGCGAATGATTTGATAGTTATGGTTGCCCCCATTGATGCAGAAGCTCCTAAAGGTCGTTTGATATTGCCTCAAGTACAGGCAATCAGAGATATTTTGGATAAAAATGCTGTTGCCATAGTTACACAAGTGGAACAATTAAGACAAACAATTGCTTCATTAAATCGTTTGCCTGATTGGGTTATAACCGATTCTCAAGTGGTTAAACAAGTAAAAGAGCTAATTCCCGCAGATATAAAATTGACAACATTTTCTATTCTGTTTGCGCGCCTTAAAGGTGATTTAAAAACCATGCAAAAAGGAGCCGAAGTTTTAGACAGCTTGCAAGACGGTGCCAAAGTATTGATTGCCGAGGCTTGTGCTCATCATATGGCCGGCGATGATATTGCCAAAGTAAAACTTCCTAATGCGATAAAAAAATATACGCAAAAGCAAATTGAATTTACTTATTGTAATGGCTCCGATTTTCCCGAAAATTTAGAAGAATTTGATTTAGTTATTCATTGTGGTGCATGTATGCTCAATCGCGCCGAAATGCTAAATCGCTTGAATGAATGTGTCAGAAGAAATGTTCCGGTTTCTAATTTTGGTGTAATCTTAAGTAAGATTAGCGCGGTAAAAACATCGGAAATACCATAGGGCTTGATAGATGGTCGATACTTTAATTGAAGATTTTGATGAAGAAGAATGTATAAATTTTGCATTATCATTGCAAGATAAAGCTTATAATCAAGCTCTTCAAAGTGGTTTAAGTAGTGAAGAAGCTCAAAAAATCGGGCAAAATAAGTATAACGAGGTTTGCAAGCGATATTGTTTGGAATTTATCAAAAAAATAGAAGAAAAACTTGCTTCTTTAAGCAATCAGACAGTCGCTAATTTGTTACGAATGTTAATAGCGCTGGGTTTGGATATCGAAGATGAAGAAGAGTTAGAATATTGGATTAACCGCCTGACACAAGAATCCTTAAATAGAGTCGCCCTGTATTTTAATGAAAGGGACAATATCAGTCTGTATCGTCAGCTTATATCAAAACCCGATACTTCAAAAGTTTTATTCAATTTGCAAAATTATTCATTAAAAGAAATAGAAGCCTTATCTTCAATTATAAAGTCGTTAAGCTTGTTAAATGATAAAAACACCAAAAATGAAGTAAATCGTTTGCAACGCAAAGAGATTTTGAAAAAAATTGAGAAAATTCTTGAAAAAGATATACAACTCAAAATACAACAACAAAGATCCAACCGACAAACAAGAGGCCGAGGAAGAGGACAAGGTCGAAGTGGTGGCGGTGGTGGTGGTGGCGATCCTAAGGATGCTTTGATAAGTAAAATGACCTCCGAAGGCATTGAATCAGGCGGGCGCTATTGGAACGAAGTAATGAGCGATTATGAACGCTCAACTAACAAAAATGAATTTGTAAAAAATTGGCAAATTGATAATGATCGTCATAATGAATTAGATATAAAACCTATCAATGACAAACAAAGAGAAGATGAAAGGGCTCTGGCTGAAAATGAAGAACACCAAAGACAAGAACAGGAAAAACAATTAAGACAACAGCAAGAGCAAGAAGAAATTCGCCAACAAGAACAATTGGAAATAAGGAAAAAACAAGAAGAACAAGCCAAACAGGATGAAAAAGAAAAACAAGATAGAGAACGCGACAAGATACAAGAAAAAAGAGGTATAAAAGATAACTCACAAACGAGAGCTCGAAGTGATTATAAAGCAAACCAAGGAAGACAATCCATGCGGCAAATGTCTTCAAGGGGCGGACGATAAAAAAGGCAACTCGTCAAGAGTTGCCTTTTTTAGAAAATTTTACAGTTGCTTCCGATCCTACAACAGCAAGTGTAACGCGGAAACCTCCATCGTCTTCTTCTATGTCTAAGCAAATCGGTTGTCCTGGAATTACTTTTCTGTTAGGATCCAAAACAGGCAGAAGCATAGGCATAGGAGGTACCAACATTTTAGCTTCATTTGCTTTGTGTCGATTGTCGTCATGCAACTCTTCAAGGCGCACAACAATTTTTCCGTCATTTTCGACTGACAAAATAGTTCCCTTATAGGAAACACTAAGATTTTTATTCCTCATAAATGTTTTTGTTTTTGGTTTAATACATAATCATGTCCAACTTTAGAAAGCGTACAATGTACCTCTTGAACACCTTTCACAAAGTGAGGTTCAATATATCCTTTTCGCAAAAGATTTATATAAACATCTTGCCCGAAAAGTAAAGAAAAAGATGACGCTTTTATAAAATATGTCTCGTGTTTTGACATATATAATAAAGCTTCTTTTTCTTGTTTGGTCAGTTTCTTAGATTTCTTATGATTGACAATTTGCCCGATAACGATAGTCAGGGTTACAACCGTAAAAAATCCCAAAGCTACATAGCACAACGGTTTATGTACATCAAGAGGGAAACTCAATGCACTAAACAGTAACAATAACATTCCGATAAAAATCAGACATACCATAGTCCAACGCAAGACTTCCTTAAATTGCTGCTTCATAATCTTAAAAAATTAGGTAAATTATGTGTCAGGTAAATACAAAATGCAACTACCCATAAACTTCCCATAATTCCGGTACAATTTTCGGATAGACTAAGATTATCTTTGATCTCTGCCACAACAGCCATAATGAAAAACACAATGGATATTCCAAAGAGAACACTGGCAATTGTTTTGGAAATGAGAGATTTTCTTTCTTCCGGTTGCAACTCTTTGCTTCCATGAGGTTTCACTACACCACCTGCAAAGTACAGGAGAATGGTTGGAAAAGCCAAAATTGATGCCGCACCAAGGTAGTGCTCATAGATAAGATCACCTTTGATGTTAAACACAAGAGCGATAATAATCAGCACAAAGATTGCTGCAAATAAGGTTAGAGCAATCGTCTTAAGGACTAGAGATTTTTTTTCCCTAGAAAGTAGTTTTTCTTTTTCTGTCATAATAGTATTTTTTTTAAGTTAATAACTGTCTATAGTCTTAAATTTTTTGTACAAACCTTATACAAAAAAATAACAAAAAGGTCAAATCCTTTTTGTTATTTTTTTATTGAGATAAAATCAGTATTCAATCAAAGATAATACAGGGGCATATTTTTCTAATTTTTTGCGTGCATTAATATCTTTTAATTCAATCATAAAAGCAAATCCCGATATTGTAGCACCGGTTTTGTTAACCAACTCGGCCGCTGCTAAGGTAGTTCCGCCGGTTGCCAACAAATCATCAATGATGACAACTCTGTCGCCCTTATTTAAGGCATCGGTATGAATTTCTATTTTGTCGGTTCCGTATTCCAGTTGATATTCTTGGGCTATAACATCAGCCGGAAGCTTGCCCGATTTTCTGATAGGCACAAAACCGCAATTCAAATGATAGGCCAAAACAGAAGCAAAAATAAAACCTCGCGATTCGATACCGACGACATAATCAATTTGTTTACCTTGATAATGCTTAACGAATAAATCGATAATTTCTTTGAATGTTTCCGGTTGTTTGATAGCGGTGGTAATATCCTTAAATTGAATCCCTTTTTTAGGGTAATCAGGTATATTGCGTATAGCATTTTTTATATTTTCTATAGTCATTTTATCCTCTTTGGTTTATTAAATATATTACTAGCAAACAAAAATTCCAAAGTCAAAAAAATAAGAGAAATAAATAAAATTTGTTGACATATCATATTTCTATGCTACTCTAAAATTGTTCTTGAAGTTCGCAGGGCTTATGAACTTAAGAATGTTTAGTAAACTGAGCCGGTTTGAATAAATTAAGATAAATTTCGTTTATTTTATATTCTTTTGACGGCTCCTCATGTAAGGAGTTTTTTTTATGACTGAATACAAATATACTCACGGTCTTTGCATTATGAGGGCACAACCTTTTCATATCGGTCATCAAAAGCTGATAGACAGAATGCTCAGAGAATGCCAAAGAGTAACGGTTGTTTTAGGTTCTATCCAAGAGCAAGGAACTGCTCGCAATCCGCTAAATTATACCACCAGAAAAAAGATGATTCAAAACATCTATCGCCCAAGACCGGAATATGAAAGATTAAAAATAGTAGGTTTGTTTGATATAAATAATCCGGCCGAATGGGGCGGATATGTCTTAGATTTTATTTCCGAAAGCTTTCCTGATCTTCCGCGTCCTGATGTTTACTATGCCGGTTCATCTTATGACGCGCACTGGTTCAAAGAATATTTTAAAAATATTGAGTTAGAAGATCGTACCGATCCTGATTTTCCGTTTGTAACCGCTTCAATGGTGCGAGATATGATTCGTTTTGATGACAAGCGTTGGAAAAACTTTGTTGCCAAAGAAAATCACGAACTGATAGAGGAATTTTTCACTAAGAAAAAAGGAATTATCTAAAATTTTTAATACATCGTCTGCGTCTTCTGCAGGGCTTATAGAAGACAGACGCCAATTATCACCCTAATAAGCCTGAAAGGGAAAATAAATGAACAATCGTATTTTAATGCGAATAGACTTCCAAAATGATTTTGTTCATCCGCATGGAAGCTTATCGCTAAACAATCAACAACTTATCAATCGTCATCAAACTTTTGCCAACGGACTGTTTAAGGACAGTTTTGATAAAATCATCGACAGCTATGATACTCATTTTGCCGAAACTTATGCTAATACAACCGAAGCCCAAAGTTATCCGCCGCATTGTGTATATTGTATGTGGGGCTGGATGCAGGCAGCTCCGTTTAAGTTCGGTTTGCCGGTTACCAATGTTTATAAGTCGACAACGGATATATGGCACGAGGTCAAAAATTATCAGGTTTTGAATGAAGATTGGCGCGGCAAAGAAGTCTATCTTTGCGGAGTATTAAGTGATGTTTGTGTTGTCCAAGCTATGAACGGACTGTTAAAACGCGGCGCCAATGTCGTTATTATCGAAGATTTGTGTCAAGGTGCTCAAATGCAAATCAGCGACATCTTACAAAAAGATATTTATCGTCCCATGCTTGACAATGGCAGAATAAAAACCATTACCACTTCGCAATATTATAGAGCTCAGGTATTGGATAAAAAAATTCAATATAATTTAGTAAATAGAAATAAAGGAGAATAATTATGACCAGACCAAATATTTTAGCCGACGGAAATCCGCTTTTTTGTGATTTGTATCATCTTACAATGGCTCAGGCCTGGTTTAACGATGGCAAAGCCAATGATATCAAAACCTCGGAATGCTTTTTCAGAAAATGTCCGTTTAAGGGAAGCTATCTACTGGCTGCAGGCCTGGCCGAATTTAGCGAATGGCTGGAAAATTGGCATATCTCAGACAAAGATGTCAGTTATCTTCAAAGCCTAAAAAACGCCGACGGAAGCTCCAGGTTTAATGACGAATTTTTGCAATTTATCAAAGATCAGCCTCTTCAAATCAGCATTGACGCTGTTGAAGAGGGTGAGATTGTTTTTCCTCATGAGCCTGTTTATTCAATCACCGGCCCGACATGGCAAGTCGAAGTTGTTGAGGCCGCTTTGTTAAATATATTTAATTCGCAAAGTCTGATAGCAACTAAGGCATCTCGTATTGTACAGGCCGCCGGCATTGATGGTGTGAATCGTCCGGTCTTAGAGTTTGGTGTAAGGCGCGGACAAGAACTCGGAGGATTTACGGCAACCCGAGCTTGTTATATCGGTGGTATGACCGGAACTTCAAATGTGGCAGCGGCGCAATATTATGATATTCCGGTAAGCGGAACAATGGCGCATTCTTTTATTATGAGCTATGAGGATGAAACAGATGCTTATAAGGCCTATTTGAAAGCCAGCGCCGGTAATACAACTTTGTTGGTAGATACTTATGAAACTCGACAAGGGATAAAAAATGCTATCAAAGCCTCTGAAGAAACCGATATTCCGTTGCAAGGAATTCGTATCGATTCCGGTGATTTGGCCTTTTGGAGTAAAGAAGCACGCAAAATACTTGACGATGCCGGTTTTACGGATACTAAGATTATAGGTTCTAATGATTTAGACGAATACTCAATAGCAAAATTAGTAGAACAAAAAGCTCCTTACGATATATTTGCTGCCGGTACTAAGGCTGTGACGGCTTATGATAATCCGGCCTTGGGCGGAGTATTCAAAACCAAGCAATATGCTGGCCGTCCGGTAATAAAAGTGGCTGAAGGAAAAACCACAATTCCCGGCAAAACAAATGTTGTTCGCGTAATAAAAGATGGCAAATATGCCGGTGATATTATTCAATCAGCTGACAGAAATATTGTTGCTGACGGCAAGCTAACCATAGATGTAAAATCACATATTTTGGGAAGTAACGGTAGCCAAATCTTACATTTTAGCAATGGCGAAGAAGCATATACTTTGCTAAGACCGTTAATGCGTAACGGCAAGTTTGTAAAAACTGTCGAAAAAGACTTGAAAGTATTGCAGGTAAAAGCCAAAAACAATTTACAAAAATTGGACGATAAACACAAAGATTTTACTAATCCGCAGACTTATCAGGTAGGAATAGAAAATTCTGTTTACACTTTACAACAAAATTTGATAAAATTGCACCAAGGGAGATAAATCATCATGCAAAAATTATGGAACAATTTGAAAAAAGGTTTGAAAAATCATCTTGATAACAACGGTTTTAATAAGGTCATCTTAGGTTTGTCGGGCGGACTTGATTCGGCTGTCGTTTCGGTGCTGGCAGCCGATGTTCTGGGCGGACAAAATGTCAAAGCCGTTATGATGAAAACTAAATATACTTCGGAATTAAGCCTAAAAATTGCCAGAGAAATTGCTTCATTAAACAATCTTGATTATCAAGAGATTGATATTGACGAGATAGTTAATAACGAAATTATTTTCTTGCAAAAGTCATTTAATGAAAATGTTAAAGGTATAGTTCAAGAAAATTTACAAGCTCGTATCAGAGGACAAATTTTGATGGCTTATTCCAATCAAAACGGTGGCATGGTCTTAGCCTGTGGTAATAAATCGGAAGCCTTGACCGGTTATTGTACTTTGTATGGTGATACTTGCGGTGGTTTAATGCCGATTGGCAATGTTTATAAATCGACCATATTTGAACTGGCAAAATGGCGCAATTCTTTGGGCAGAGTTTTGCCTGAAGAAGTAATCTCACGCGCGCCGTCAGCTGAGCTTGCTCCTGATCAAAAGGATGAAAATTCGCTTCCGCCATATTCTGTACTGGATAGAATTTTGCAAAAAATGACAGACGAGGGCAAAAGTTCGGAAGATATAATCAATTCCGGCGAAGATAAGAACACGGTATTGAGAGTTCAAAGTTTGGTTTCTCGCTCTGCCTTCAAGCGTCAACAACTACCGCCGGCACTGTAATAAAGTCAAATGAATTAGCGTGCTTTTTGATAAAATTTGTTAATGGTGGCCGATACATTGTCATCCATAAATTTTGTGGCCTGCTTTTTTAATGTTTCAGGAACTCCAAAACGCATTTCGGCAATGCCTCCGGCCATACAAGCCAAAGTATCTGAATCGCCACCGATTGATACGGCATTTCTAATGGCGTCTTCATAAGAGTTAGCGTCCAAGGCACAAATAATTGCTTGCGGTACCGAGTTTTTGCAAGAGGTATAAAATTTATTATAATTCGGGCGTATTTCATCAACGCTCATTGATAAATCATAGCCGTATTTATTGGTAATATAATTTTTAATTATCGGTGATGATATACCTTTTTTGGCCATATACATCGTTTCGATATAGACTCTTGTCGCAATCACGCTTTCGGGGTGGTTGTGGGTTATCTGCGTAAGCTCAACAGCCTTCTCCAGCGCTGTTTTAAGATTATCTGTCATCAAAGGGATAGGGCTTAGGCGCATAATACATCCGTTGGTTTTTGCTTTGTAAGCCTCACCGGTTTCAAGCCAATTGGTAAATCCTTTGCCAAAAGCTCCGACCTTTCCGTCTTCATAAGTGCGATTTTTATATAGTTCACCCCATTTTTTTAACAATTCTTCGGGTTTTTTGTCAGTTAACAGCCATTCGGCAGTTGCGCAAGTCAAAATAGTGTCATCGGTAAAACAACATTTATCGCAAAAAAGCTCAAAGTCTTTGCGTTTTATATTATGGAACTCGTACGGCGAGCCCACTATGTCACCGATTATGGCACCTAACATTCGATTATCCCTGCAATTAATAAGCAAAGGTATTATGCTATTTTTTCTTTGCGAGTCAAGATATAGTTGATAGGCAGATAGTTTATGACAAATTGATATTTATTTTTTATTAAACATAATGTTGTAACCTCTATATATTACAAAAGAAAACTAAAGGAATAATGTATGAAAGTATATTTATACACCTTTGCTTATGACAAAATTAAAGAAGAAGGCTATAAGTCATTAGCAATGCTTGACAAGGATAATGAAGTTACTAAAGAAAGATTATTGGTACATAGAAGTTCGGCAAAGTCTGAAAATCTTGATGATATTATCGCCTATTTAGAGCAAACATTCAAAGGTCGTTTGCGTTCAATTTGTGTTGTTACGGAGATGGCACCGATAGAAGAATATAAGCATCCGTACTTAAACAATCTTGTTCGTCAGGCTGATGTAATCTCATTTGATTTGAACAAACTTATTGAAGACGGAATTGTCGAAGCTATTTATTGTAAGGACTTAAGAGAATCAATTTTAAAGGACTCAAGTTTTGAAAATATCTATAAAATAGATGATATAAAAGATATTGATTTAACCCCTTATGATTGGCACTTATGCGGAAATGACGAATATATAAAATATTCACCATGGGCTACCATAAAGCATTATTTTCTTGTTCTAACCAAAGGCTACATTCCGACAGAATATATCACACTGGAAGTAGATAATTCAAAAGCCAGAGCAAACGGCCATACAAATTAAAAAAAAAGGAGATTTTTATGAAACTATATCACTATGTAGCCAGACCAAATACTGCTCAAAAACAAGGGATTTTATCCTTTGCCAAAAATCCTGACGCTGATTTGCGCTATTATTACAAACGCTCGGGTGAAACCACTCACGAAGGCATTGTAAAATGGATGGAAAGCTGTTTTATAGGCAGAAGCCGAGCTATTCGCGGTTTTTCCGAACCGATTAAGTGGACTGAGAAAAGTATCAATATGTTTAAGCTTTTTATTGAAAATGCAGACCTTTTTTCAATAGATTTAAAAAAATTACAAGCAGACGGACTAATCGAAGCTGTTTATATAAGCCCTGCCATAAAGCCGGATTCAGATAACAATTTTCCGCAAAATGTTGATGAAGTATTAGTAAAATTAGCTTCAATTGACGATATTGATACCTCGCCTGTGGACTGGTCTGTTTGTGACGAAGAGCTGGGGTTACGATTTTCCGTAGTTCCGTATTATCTGATTGTGGTAAAAGGTGGTGTTATTCCACCCGAATATCTGACAAAAGAAAGTAACTGATTCATCATAAAACAAAGCAGGTATAGCAAATCAAGTTAAATATTATACAGAAGCGCCTTTTATCATTGAAGGTGTTTCTTGTTTGTAGCTCTATGAAAAACAAATTGACTTATCTTGCAAATTATGCTAAATATAAGTTGTTATGATATACGAAGAAAACATTTTTTTTAATTCACTTCAACAGAACTTTAACAAAAGTTCTGCGTTTTCTTGCGCCCTTTTAACCTTGACCACAAACACCACCGCTTTTTAAGCGGTGATAATTCTTATTCTCTGGATTTTATATCCATACAAGCAATTTTTAAGTGTAACAAATTTGGTAAAGGTTTAAAAAATGAATAATATTATAAACGAAAAACAAAGCATTTCCGAAAACGATCATCGTCGTATCGGAAAAGAATTGGATTTATTTTCTTTTAGTGAGTATGTAGGTTCCGGATTGGCTTTATGGCATCCTAACGGAGCAATTATACGCAATGAAATCGAATCTTTTTGGAAAAAGGAACACCAAAAAGCCGGGTATAAGTATGTATATTCTCCCATTGTCGGATTAAAACAACTATGGGAAAAATCAGGACATTTGGAGCATTTTGCCGATTGTATGTATCCGCCGATGGATATGTCATTAAAAGACAAGAAAGAACAGGGCGCTTACTATGTTAAGCCGATGAGCTGTCCTTTTCATGTGGCAATTTATAATTCATCCGTTCATTCATATAAGGAGCTACCGATTAAATATTGTGAATTGGGCAATGTATATCGTTACGAAGCCTCCGGTGGCTTACAGGGATTATTGCGGGTTCGCTGTATTTCGCAAGATGATGCTCATATTATTTGTCGTCAGGACCAGTTTATGGAAGAGCTTTCCAAAGTTTTTGATTTCGGTTTTGCTTTCAATAAAGCCTTTGGATATGATAAGTTCAAAGTTTATTTTTCCGTTCGAGATTTAGACGGCAAAAAAGATAAATATATCGATAATGAACCGATTTGGAAAATGGCGGAGCAATCCATTGAACAAGTTCTAAAAGACAAAAATATTTCTTATGATATAGATGTCGGAGGCGCCAAGTTTTACGGTCCGGCAATAGATGTCAAAGCAGTTGATAAAAACGGCAAAGAATGGCAATGTATGACGATACAATTAGATATGAATTTGCCGGAAAAATGGGGAATGTATTATATCGGTGAAGATGGGCAAAAACATATACCGATTATGTTACATCGCGCCATTTTGGGTTCTATCGAACGATTTATCGGCGTTTATTTGGAACAATGTGAAGGCAAACTTCCGGTGTGGTTATCGCCTGTTCAGGTAAAGATATTACCAATATCCGACAGACATCAAAACGCAGTTGCGAAGCTTCAAGAAAAGCTGTCGGAAAATGACATACGAGCCGAAATAGATAATTCCGGCAACTCGATATCTTATCAAATCAGAGATGCGGTTAAAAAGAAGATTCCATATCTTATTGTGATTGGCGATAAAGAAGTGGAAAATAACTGTATTTCCGTTCGGTTAAGAAACGGCGAGCAGATAAATAATATTTCGCTTGCTGATTTTATCAAACGAGTATCCGAAAAAATAAAAAACAAAAGTTTTGATTTGTAAAATATACGCACCACCCGAAAGGGTGGTGTTGTTTTGTTTGTCGGAATGACTGGACACGAACTCACTCTTGCTTCGTAAGTTTCGCATTATAAAATGCTCAACAACTCTGCTTCGGTCGCCGGTTCTTTGTCCGCCGATACCAAACCACAAAAAAATCCTACCATAAGGGTAGGATTTTTATATGGTCTAGCATAATAACTTAGTTTCGTGCTGAAAATACGCAAGAATATAAGCAGTTAGCCTGTAAAATAGTTGGAGGCCACCCAAAGGGAGTACTTTATGTTTTAATAGTTTATAAATAGTTATCTCATATAATGAGCTACATACCATCAATATAAGGAAGAAAAATTATGAGAAAATTTGGATTTAAATTATATAGTACAAACCTATATGATGCACCTAAATTGATAAAAGAATGTGCAGAATTTGCATCAAGCGTATCAGATTCTTTTATTGAACTTATGGTTGTGCCAAGTTCTACGATTGCTGATTTAAGAAAAATAAAGGAGCAAATGTGCGATATTGAGGTAAGAATACATGCTCCGCATGACTCAATGGGTTTTGATCCCGGAAATAAAGAACTGGAACAACGAAATCAAAGTCTTGTAGCTTTAGCGCAAACAGCCGCTGATCTTTTTAATTCCCAAACAATAGTTGTTCATGCCGGATTAGGGCATGGTCAACTGTACATTGATGAAACAGTTAGGCAATTTAAGCTTTTTAATGACGCACGCATTGTAGTTGAAAATTTACCACATTTAGATTATGGCACAGTACCTATGCATGGCTGTACACCTGAGGATATTTCATATATTATGCAAGAAAGCGGATGTGGTTTTTGTTTAGATTTTTCTCATGCTATTTGTGCAGCATACACACTAAATGTAAATATTGATGAACACTTAAAGAAATTTTTTAATTTAAATCCAACAGTTTATCACATGTGTGATGGTGATGTTACTCAAGCAAATGATTTGCATTTGCATTTTAGAGAAGGTAATTACCCCTTACCCCATTTCTTAAATGATTTTACTAATAAAGATGCCTATATCACTATGGAAACAAATATGAATATTGAACAAAGTTCAGACTTAAGAATACAAGATTATTTTTATCTAAAATCTATTCAAAATATATAAGTCAGTTTAAATGACCAGACTCGAACTCACTCTTGCTTCGTAAGTTTCGCATTATAAAATGCTCAACAACTCCGCTTCGGTCACCGGTTCTTTGTCTATCAATACCAAGCCACAAAAAAATCCTACCGCGAGAGTAGGATTTTTATATGGTCGGAGGCATCGTGCAATCCACGGACTTAATTATGTTAGTGATTTTCTATAAAATCTCGTAGGAGCATCCCACAAATACATCCCCAAACCAATTTCTTCAAAACCAAATTTTTCATAGTATCCTATGTGTTCTGTTGCCAAAAATAAATTGCTATATCCCATATTTTTAACGCGTTGGCACACATCATCAATCAATATCGAACTGTAGTGATTGCCACGATATTTTTCTCTGATAAACAATGTTCCCAACCATGGCGTATAGTTATGATTATCTTTTACCAACTCTTTAGCTACAAGTGAATAATAGCCAATAATTTCTTTGTTTTGGGTTGCCACAACAATTTGCGGAAAGTCGCTAATAGACCAATCATCAATCACATCGGTTAGCCAACCATAGGCTTCCGGCCATTCTTTTTGTAAAATTTCCAATAATTCGTCTGTCAGTTTTGAATTTTTGATAATTATTTCAAATTGCATATTTTGTCCTTCATGTTTTAAATTACATATCAGTAAGATGAAAGTCAAGCAGTTTAATATAGAAGAAATGTTAGTCCGTATAAATTATAAGGATAGGCTATTTTTAAAACATATTATACATATCACATTAAGTTATTGAAAACAAAAGAAAAAGTCGCCATTTCTGACGACTTGTAAAATCTGGTCAGAAGTCATTGGATTGGTGCGCTTTGCTTGCCGCACTGGCGCTCATAAACCTTCGGTTTACCGCGATACTTCCGTCTCGCTTTCGCTGGTAGTCAAACCAACTTCTTCGTTGGTTCAAATCCAACCCACTTCATGGTAATAAAACAAAAAGAGGCACCACAAGGGCACATCTTTTGTTTTATGGTCGGAATGACTGGACTCGAACTCACTCTTGCTTCGTAAGTTTCGCATTATAAAATGCTCAACAACTCCGCTTCGGTCACTTGTTTTGTAAAAGTTTTTATCGCCGTTTTACACCGGCTCAAAAATTTAACAAAACTACGCCACTTGCGGTAAAAACAACAAGAGCAGTTGTTGTTTTTATCCTCGTGCCTCTATCAAGGTCGTCGGTTCTTTGTCCGCCAATACCAAACCACAAAAAAATCCTACCGCAAGGGTAGGATTTTTATATGGTCGGGTTGCCCCCCTCTAAACAAGAAAACGGATACCACTTTTTTAGCGCACAAAATTGAGGGCCATTTCCCCCTTATTTTATAAGGCTTTGAAGCACATTTTCAAAACGCAGAGAGCAACAGTTCTAATCCGAACTGGTGGGGTTGACATTTTGATACTGCCCGCTGCGTATAAAGTGTATTTTTTCTTTCAAAAACAATGACATATACTGACAGCCTTGTTAGAACTTGATTTATGCGTCTTCATTTTCATCTATCTTTATATCTATCAAATCTTTAATCTCATTACCCTTAAATAAATTATTCATAGAAAATTTCGTTTTTAATTCATCTTTCTTTTTATCAATTATATCGTTTAATAAAGATACCGCAGAGTCATATTTTTGATTTAACTCTAAGTTTTTAAAGTTGATTTTTCCATTTGTAATTTTATTATCCAGTTTCTTCATTGTATAGATAATAGAATACCATGCATGTTTTATAAAACTCGTGTCTGTTTGTTCGTCCTTTTTCTTGTAAAGAAATTTTGAAATTTCATAGCATCTCTTTAATTTTAAGAAAATATCATTGCATGCAGTTTCCTCCGAAAACACTTTATCAAAATATTTTTTATATATCGATTTTTTACTTAATTTTGCTTTAGCTGGGTCATCTTCATATAGAGATGCATATAACTGTAATAAATATTCAACATTAATGGTATCATTATAATAGACGATATCCTCTCCTCTTTTAGTTAGTAATCCGATACCATCTTCTGAAAATTTTTGTTTAATTTGATTCTGAAGCTCATTGTTAGCATTAAGGTCAACAATATCAATTTTATTTTGAGAATTTGTTGCTTTAGCGATTTGAATAGCAAAATCTGAAGGAGCTTTGCAAATTCGAATTAAAATCCCAGCGATATTAAAATTCGGATTCTTTTCATCCTTTTTGTATATATTATACAGTATAGATGTGGTTTGTCCTCCATTAACTATGCTAGGATTTTTCATAGAGATTTTAGAAAATCCAGTTCCTGTTGGAATAACAGTGTAATCGGTACAAATAATTGTTATACCATTATTTAAAAAACTGAACTTTTTAGGATTTTGCAAGAAAGTGTCTTCAATATCTTTATTAATCTGACTTTTCTTTAAACAAAATCTGACATTACTTTCTAATAATCCCTCTCTTCCATATTGTTCATAAAATTTCATAAGATCACTAGCTGAACAAGAGGCCACCATCCCATCAATATTTATATCCTCTACTTCAAAAATCCTATCTGTTTTATCAGCACGAGAAGTATTTTTTGCTTCTTTTAAATTGCAAATTAGTTCTGCATTATTAATTTTTTCCACTTTTCCAAATTTTGTAGCATCAATGAAATAACAATTTATATTATACTGTTCGGCTTCTTGAATTTCTTTTAATAATTTATGCCCATCGCAAATGATGCCATTTGTTGCAAAATAAAAATTTACTTTTATATCAGAAATATCCTCTTCTTTTAATTCTGTTCTATATTGTGTTAATTTTTCTTGTAATATTGGTGATGCATTTTCTAATTTTTGTCCCCTAACAATAGTTATCGCTGTATTTAAACATAATTTAATTTCATCAATCGAAAATGTCTTTGTTGTTCCAGCTTCCTTTTTATATTTTGATTGAATTAAAATCAACTCAGGAATGTTTCCCTCAGGATTATAATAAAAAGCATCTATTTTACAGTCATCAGAGCCATCTGTTAAGCTATCAAACGCATCCTCAAAGGATAATTGGTAATATTCTTCTAAAACAGACATACAAATAGCCATACTATATGCTTTATTATCATCTTTTTGTGTTTTAGATGTGATAAAATCCTTATTTTTATTAATTAAGCTAGTAAATTTATTTAGTTGAGTTTTATTGATAGACATACTATATCTCTTTCGCTTTATTTGATTGCAAAAACTATTTCTCAGGAACAGGTAAACCAAATTTGCTCAAAGGAATGTACTCAAAGTAATAAGAACATCCAACAGAAATGATGTACTCTAAGACATCTTTGTATTGCTTCTGCTTGAACCAATCACTTAGTAAATAAATGTACTCTACTTCCATATTAAGTTGTGATAACAATTTCTTATATTGTTTTTTCTTGAAATCGCAAGTTTGCAGTTTTTCATCAACAGAACCAGCAACTTTTTGAAATTTACATTCTATAACAAAAAATGTATTATTCACAACTACATAAATAGAATCATCTGGTAAAAGCTTTTTAGATAAAATGGATGCATAATCAACCTCTCTATAATCTAAAAATTTATAAAGTGCGTTTTTCTTGAAAATAGAGGCAACCTGTTCACCATTATACAATACATCAATCCAACCTAATTTATTTGGACAGCATGAATATCCTTCTTGATTACATAAAAAGGTTTGTAAATCTGTTTTACCTTCAAAGATCAAACCTGTTTTTGTGTTTGCTCCGCCAATTCCGTTTTCTTTCATTTATTACCTCCTTTTACAGCAGACAGTCTTTTTTCTGCAAGTTCTACAAATTCTTTTTCTTTTTCGATACCAACAAATTTTCTGTTATGTTTCAATGCAGCAACTCCAGTTGTTGCACTACCCATAAAGGGATCTAAAATTAAATCTCCTTCATTTGTTGATGCTAAAATAATTCTTTTTAATAAATCCAACGGTTTTTGGGTTGGATGTTTGCCAAAAGTCTTTTCGCTTTTCTTGGGTGTTCCAATAGCCCAAACACTTCTCATCTGCGTATTAGGTTTTTTAATAAAGTCAGACGAAAAATCTCCGTTTTTCATGAGCTCATAATTAAAGGTATGCTTTGTTTTTTTATCTTTTCTTGCCCAAATCAATGTTTCATGACTGGCAGTAAAATACCTACAACACATATTAGGACTAGCATTCGGTTTAAACCAAGAAATATCGTTTAATATATGGTACCCCAATAACTGCATTGCAAAACCGCAAGAATAAATACTGTGATAAGTGCCTGACACCCAAAGAGTTCCGTTTTTCTTTAAAACTCTTTTACAAGCAGATAGCCATCTTTTATGAAATTCAAAATCTTGTTCAAATCCTTGACTTTTATCCCATTTGCCTTTGTTGACAGAAACGACTTGTCCGTTTTGACAGGTAATACCGCCATTTGATAACATATATGGCGGATCTGCAAAAATCATATCAAAAGTATTTTCTGGAATGGTTTCCAAAATTTTTAAACAATCATCATGATATAATCGGTAGTTTTTCATCATACGCCATAGTTTGTAATAAGGATTTCTCTGATTTCACCGCGACCATCCGAATTTGCATTAATCAAACGTTTGGCAAAAATACGATAAATGTTATAATCTTGATATAAATCATCAAAAAATGGATCTGGCCCAACATTTGTTGGATCTGAATTACTTAACATTTGCAGAGCGCCCAGTTTATGAGCTTGTTCAAAAACATCTTTCAAACGAATTTGTTCTTTGTCATCAAAAGCCTCTACTGCATAGGTTGTAAAAGAAGAATCTTTTAGTGGACGATATGGAGGATCGTAATAGATAAATGTATTATTATCTGCAAAATCCAATGCTTTGGCAAAATCTGCTTGTAAAATTGTTGCTTTACTTAATGCTTTTGAAACATCTATCAAATTTTCTTTATCTAGAATACGAGGATTTTTGTAACTTCCCATGGGAACATTAAACAAACCTTTGCTGTTGACTCTGAACAAGCCATTAAAACATGTTCTGTTCAAAAAAACAGTTAATGCTGCTCGTCTGATAAATAACAAAGAATACTTGTTAGCATCTACTTTTTTATCAAAAGAATTATACTCATCTCGCATTTGATAATAAAATTCTTTTCTATCATTTGATGAAAAATAAGATTTTTGTAGGCCTTCTAATTCATCAATCAGTTCCAATACATTATTTTTAATAACATTGTAGAGAATAACTAATTCTGGATTAATGTCGAATAAATATGCTTCTTCAAAATAGTATGAATTAGATATATCAAAAAATACAGCACCACCACCAACAAATGGTTCGATATATTTTTTTATTGCTCCACAACGAAGTTTATTCGGTAACTTTGGAGATAATTGCGGTAATAACATACCCTTACCACCCGCCCATTTTAAGACAGGAGATGCGAAGCTTGTTTCTGTATTCTTTTGAACTGCTAATTCTGACATGCTAATCCTCGTTCAATTATTTTAACGATAACGAAAGAAAATAGCAACTTTTTTTAATAAATATTCAAAATTTTTTATATCTATATAACTTTTTTTAGACAATGTGTGTAAGTATTAGAAAATGCAGACGCCTTGCAAAACAAGGCTTTTAGGTGTGTATAAAAATTACTGTATCAGTTTCTGATTTTAAACTAACCACTGATTGACAGGTTGTGGAAGTGTGCACTCTTGGTAAGATAATTATTTAGATTTTTTATAAAAAAATAACTGGACTTTTTTTATTTTATAGACATAGCTATGAGCATGGAGGTCATTATGACATTAATAGAAGAACTTGTTAAGACAATTTTACCAGATTTTTTAAAGTATTTGGATATGCTTAAAGAAGAAAAAAATGTTCCAGAAAAGGAAATTAAGTTAAAAGATGGAAAAGCACTGATAATTTACCCCAAAAAAGAATAAGATAGTATGTGAGCTTACATACTATGTTATGTATTGGTCAGAATGACTGGACTCGAACTCACTCTTGCTTCGTAAGTTTCGCATTATAAAACGCTCAACAACTCCGCTTCGGTCACCGGTTCTTTGTCCGCCAATACAAACCACAAAAAAATCCTACCGCAAGGGTAGGATTTTTATATGGTCGGAATGACTGGACTCGAACCAGCGACCTCTTCGTCCCGAACGAAGCGTTCTACCAGGCTGAACTACATTCCGTTTCTTTTCGTGTGATAGTATTATCACATTTTTTTTATAACACAAGCAAAATTTTCAAAAATCGTTATATAATTTCACAGCACCATCTTTTGCGCCTCATATACCAATATGATATCGGCAGCATTGCAAGGTAATAACAGACCTCCGATGTCCAACTCCACATCAAGCCCATATTAAATTCTGCTACAATCAATCTGATGGCAGTAATATAAACAACCGAAGACAAAACCTCAACCAACAATGCAATCTTGGTTTTACCGGTTCCGCAGATGGCATAAAAATATATCATCGACGGCAACGCAAGAGCATAAGGAATTAACATTGCATAGAACGGTTTTACCGCCTGCTCAATAAGATTAACATTATTGGTATATATTCTTAGCAATAGTTCCGGAAAACATATCATAAACACAAAACACAGATAATACGGAATAGCACCAAATTTTATTGTTCTGCTGATTGTCGGCAAAACCTCATGGTCTTTTCCGGCTCCGATAAGGTTGCTTATAATTGAGGATATGACAACCGACAATGCTTGGGCAATTACAAACGGAATAGACGATATTGAGCGCAATATATTTGATATAGCCAAGGCATTTGCTCCAAGCTTTTCTATTTCGATAAAGAAATACAGCCAAGCGCCCCAACCGACAAAATTTTGAATCATAATCCAAATTGACAATCTCAATATATTGTTAAATAACGATTGTTTCCAAAGCAAAAATTTGTGAAACCCGTATTTTTTTACATTTGTTTTTATAAACAGATAAAATATAAAATATAATAAAGTAAGCCCTTCCGCAACTACCGAAGCAACAGCGGCACCGGCTAATCCCATCGGCTTAATTCCAAGCCCGCCAAAGATAAACCAATAGTCAAATACAAAATTTGAAAACAGCATAATCAATGACGAAATAAATATGGCTCTGGTCGAGTTAATTGCTACAAAAAATGCTCTGAAAACGGTTTTTATGCCGACAAAAATAAGCCCCCAACAACGCGGTAAAAGATATATCAAAATTGCGATTCTGACTGATCTGTCTTCAATGATATAATCCAAAATATTTGGCGATAACAGATAAAAAAATACAATGCTGAGTAAGGACAAAATCAAAATAAAATTGGTCGTTTGATAAAATACATGCCCGATTTTTTTATGATTTTTTTCCCCGTTTCTTCGTGCCATTATAATTTGTGCACCAACTGCAAAACTTTGCTCAATCATAAAAACAAAAAGATATATAACACCGCCTAATGCCGAAGCGCCGAGTTCTATTTCGCCAACTCTTCCCAAAAAGGCAACATCAGTCATTCCTACTAATACTTGGATTAACATTGCCAGCATTAAGGGATATGAAATATTTAAGATATTTTTTATACTGTAAGTTATCATTTATTTAACCTTATTATCGCAACATTATAAAATAGTATTGATAAATAAAAAATTAAGAGAAAAAAGTGTTTAGATTCTTTTTAAAAAGAAACAATGATATTGACTATCTATTGCAACAAGGCAACGCATTATATGATAGGAAAAAATACACATCAGCCATAAAAAAATATGCGCGGATTCTACAACTCGATTCTAAAAATTTTCCGTCGATTGTTAATACGGGAATGGCGTATTTCGAGTTGCAAAAATATGACCGTTCGATTCCTTTTTTTAACCGAGCAATTGAGATGGATAATACTAATCCGTGGTGGTACAATTATCTGTCCCAATCCTTGCAAAAATGTGGTGATTTTCAAGGCTCGTTGGATAACGCATGGCAAGCGGTTTTATTAAGCGAAAACGATAATGCACATCATATAAATATGGCATATACAATCTATGAAATATCCGGAGAAACCGGGAGCGAAAAAACCGATTCTTTTCTCAAAGAATGGTATGAAAAATACCCCGAAAATCCGGTGGCAAAACAATGTTACAAATCATTTTTTTATGATGAAAATTATACTAATTCGGATCCGAAATATGTTGAAGAATTGTTTGATGTTTTTGCTGAATATTTTGATGATGTTTTGCATAATTTACAATACGATTCCCCGAAGATAATAGCCGAATATTTATATGAACATTTTAACACAAAAAATAAAAAAAATATATCGATTCTGGATCTCGGTTGCGGTAGCGGATTATGTGGAAAATACATCAAAAACAAGCTGACAAAAGTCCAATTATATGGGGTTGATATTTCAGCAAAAATGTTAGAAAAAGCAGCTGAAAAAAATGTTTATGATAATCTTTTGCAATCGGATATAACGGATTGTTTTACAAAGGAAAAACTTGTTTTTGATGCTGTGGTTGCATCAGATGTTTTGACTTATTTCGGCGAGCTTGAAACGCTGTTTAAAAAAGTGGATTCTTTATTGAAAAAAAATAGTGCTTTTATCTTTACCGTTACCGAAAACAAGACCAATGATTTTGACTTCTTTTTAATGCCGTCATCACGCTTTGTACATTCTGAAAAATATGTTGATTCGATAATAAAAAAATATAATTTTAAGGTCAAAAAATCAGATAAAAAAATCTTACGAAAAGAAGGCGATAAAGATATTGAAGGCATCATATATCAAGTAATAAAACAATAAAAAAATTCCCGCTGAAGAGCGGGAATTTTCTTTAAGCTAACCTAAGAATTACTTAGATTTTTTTGAGCTTGACTTTGAGCAAGAAGCTTTCTTTGCGCAAGGTTTTACAGCTGCAACTTTTTTAACGCTGCTTGATTTAGAAGCAGGTTTAGAAACAGATTTTTTTGCACAAGAAGATTTTTTGCAACATTTAGAAAGTTGTTCAACAGCCATAGACCAGAAGTATTCATCTTGACCGTTAGGGCAACCGGCATTTTGCCAAATGTAGTAAGCAGCTTCTCTTATTGCTTGTTCATTATATGCCATAATCACTAACTCCAAATTAAATTTAATAAACACTAATCAATATACATACAAATTTTTATACGTCAATAGTTATTAAAAAGAAATGTAAAAAAATATTAAACCAGGTATAAATTTTATCTCATTTTTTAATTAAAGCTTGCATTTAAAACTAATAGAAATTATAACTATTGAATAGAGTTTTTTTGTGATGAAAAATTCGTGTAATTATGTTGTTAATTTTAAGGAAATTTGAATGCAAAATTTATTATCAAAAGAAGAAATGGAAGCAATAATCCATGGTGATCATGGCAATGTTTTTGCCGTTTTGGGAATACATAAAAACAAAGGATCTAAAGAGGTGTATATTCGCGCCTACCAACCTCATACATCATCAATGGAGGTGCTGGATAGAAAAGGTGATTCTTTAGGGATGATGACCAAACTTGATGATAGAGGATTCTATCAAATTGAGCTCGGAAAAACCGATAATTTTGATTATAAATTTCGCATAACAAATGATCAAAATTATACATATATTGCCGAAGATGTTTACCGTTTTTCTTCTACCTTGGGTGATATGGATGTTTATCTTTTGGCCGAAGGTAATCACTTGGAAATGTATAAAAAACTGGGCGCGCATGTTATCGAAAAAGACGGCGTAAAAGGTGTCAGTTTTGCTGTGTGGGCACCAAATGCCAAACGCGTCAGTGTCGTGGGTGCATTCAACAATTGGGATGGTCGCGTCAATGTAATGCGCAAACATCCTTCTTGCGGTATGTGGGATATTTTTATTCCCAACATCGGCGAAGGAGAGGTTTATAAATACGAAATAAAAACTCATTCAAACAACATTTTCTTAAAAGCAGATCCGGTTGCATTTTTTGCAGAAAAGCGTCCGAATACCGCATCAATAGTTTATGATATAAACCACTATTTATGGAATGATGAAGAATGGATGCGCTATCGTCAGGAATATAACTCATTTGACAAGCCTATGTCTATTTATGAAGTACATTTGGGTTCTTGGCGTCGCAAAGACGGAAATGATTATTTAACCTATCGTGAATTGGCCGATACTTTGATTCCTTATGTCACCAATATGGGCTTTACTCATGTCGAATTTTTACCTGTTTCGGAGCACCCGCTGGATTCTTCTTGGGGCTATCAGGTAATCGGAATGTTTGCCCCGACATCTCGTTTCGGTACACCGGATGACTTCAGATATCTTATCGATAAATTTCACCAAGCCGGCATAGGTGTAATTATGGATTGGGTTCCGGCTCACTTTCCGAAAGACGGACACGGCTTAAACGAATTTGACGGAACTCACTTGTATGAACACGCCGATCCGAGAAAAGGCGAACACACCGATTGGGGTACAAAAATTTATAACTATGGCCGTTCCGAAGTATCGAATTTCTTGTGCGCCAGTGCAGTATATTGGTTAAAAGAATTTCATATTGACGGTCTTAGAGTTGATGCTGTTGCTTCCATGTTATATTTGGACTATTCGCGCAAAAACGGCGAGTGGATTCCTAACCAATATGGCGGTAATGAAAACATCGAAGCCATATCATTTTTACGCCGTATGAACGAGCTTGCATATTCTCAAGTTGACGGAGCTATGACCATTGCCGAAGAGTCAACGGCATGGCCGATGGTATCTCGTCCGACATCGATGGGAGGTTTAGGCTTTGGGTATAAATGGAATATGGGTTGGATGAATGATACACTTCGCTATATTGCTCACGAACCTATTCATCGTAAATATCATCATGGTATGTTGACCTTTGGTTTGTTATACGCATTTAACGAAAATTTTGTGTTGCCGATTTCTCATGACGAAGTTGTTCATGGCAAAGGTTCTATGTTGGCTAAAATGCCAGGTGATGAATGGCAAAAATTTGCAAACTTGAGAGCTTATTACGGCTTTATGTATACCCACCCCGGAAAGAAACTTTTGTTTATGGGCTGTGAGTTCGGTCATGATAGAGAATGGAACTCGGAAGAAGGTTTGCGTTGGTTCTTGCTTGATCACCCGATGTACAAAGGTATGCAAAATTGTGTCAGAGATTTGAACTTGATGTACAAAGGAAATGAACCCTTATATCAACAAGATTTTGATTATCGCGGTTTTGAATGGATTGATCATTCCAACGCTGATGACAGCGTAATTGCATATATGCGTAAAGGATATAATGCCGGAGACTATTTGATTGTGATTTGTAACTTTACTCCGGTAGTCAGAGAAAACTATCGCATTGGCGTTCCCGAAGATTGTCAGTACCAAGAAATATTTAACAGTGATGATCCGAACTATTGGGGAAGCGGTGTTAAAAATGACGGTCCGCGTCAAGCAGAGCATATCGATTGCAACTATAAACCATATTCAATCAATTTACGCTTACCGCCACTGTCAACCATTGTGATAAAACCGATACGCTAGGAGTTTTAATGGCTAAATATAAGGCATATACCAAAACCCCATATCCTCTGGGCTCGACCTATGACGGCAAAGGTGTAAATTTTGCACTTTTTTCCGCTCATGCCACTAAAGTAGAATTGTGTATTTTTAACGACAGCGGTTCAGAAGAATTGATGCGCTATGTCATTGAAGAAAACACCAACAACATATGGCACATATATTTGGAGGGTGCAAAGCCGGGATTGGTTTATGGTTATAGAGTATATGGTTTATACAAGCCGGAACAAGGTTATCGTTTTAATCCAAACAAATTGCTTATAGATCCTTACGGCAAAAAACTTGTCGGAACATTGATATGGAACAAGGCAATTTTCGGCTATGATTTAGACTCACCCGAGAAAGATTTATCATATTCCACACTTGATTCGGCACCTTATGTTCCAAAATCGGTAGTTGTCGATGATAACGAATATGATTGGGGCGATGATAAAAAGCCTGACTATCCGATGTCAGAAAGTATCATTTATGAAACTCACTTAAGAGGTGCTACCAAGTTAAACCCGTTTTTACCGGACACCAAGCGCGGAACATTTGCCGGATTTACTGACGATTCAACAGTCAATTATTTGAAACATCTGGGTATTACCGCTGTCGAGTTACTACCGGTACATGCCTTTTTCGGTCATCGACACAAACGCGGATATATTATCGATAATTATTGGGGATACGAAAGCTTCAGCTTTTTTGCTCCGGAGCAATCTTACTTATCCGAAGGCAATATAAATGAAATTCGTGACATGGTAAAAAAACTTCATCGTCACGGAATAGAAGTTTTGCTTGATGTGGTATACAATCATACAGGCGAGGGCAATCACTTAGGCCCGACATTATGCTATCGCGGAATAGATAACCTGTCATACTATATCCTAAATCCCGACAACAAGAGAACCTATCTTGATACCACAGGTTGCGGTGCCAGTTTGAATATGCAAAATTCCTATGTTGTAAGAATGGTTATGGATTCTTTGCGCTACTGGGTAGAAAAAATGCATATCGACGGATTCCGATTTGACTTAGCCACGACTTTGTGCCGTCGTAATAATGAATTTAGGCAAACATCAGGCTTTCTATATGCCGTTGCTCAAGATGAAGTTTTGCAAAAAGTAAAATTGATAGCCGAACCTTGGGATGTCGGTTATGGCGGCTATCAATTGGGTGCATTTTTACCCGGTTGGTCAGAATGGAATGACAAATATCGTGATAATGTTCGTCGTTTTTGGAAAGGCGACCAATATCAAATTGCCGAAATAGCTTCAAGGCTTACCGGCTCAAGCGAAATATTCAATCACTCAAATCGCAGCATAAATTCCAGCATCAACTTTATCACGGCACACGACGGATTTACTTTGTACGATTTGGTCAGCTACAATATGAAGCACAATATAGCTAACGGCGAAAACAATCGTGACGGTACTGACGCTAACTGGAGTTGGAACTCCGGCGAAGAGGGCAAATCAACCAATGAGATAGTTATTAAAAATCGCAATAACCGCATGAGAGCAATGCTCGCAACTTTAATGTTTTCTTTCGGTACACCGATGATTACTTTCGGCGATGAGTTCGGCCGTTCGCAAATGGGCAATAATAATCCTTATTGTCAAGACAACGCAATTACCTGGATTGCCTGGGAAGGTTTGTCTACCAAGCAGCGCAGTCTTATTTCTTATACCAAAAAACTTATAAGCTTGCGCAAAAAATTAAAAATATTTAATCGCAATAGCTTTTTTACCGGCAAGGTTATTGATGAAAAAGGTAACAAAGATTTAGCCTGGTATACTGAAAAAGGTATTCAGTTTACATCATCTGACTGGCATGACGGTAACCGTCGTTGCTTGTCATATTTGCTAAAAACCGATAATGGTTTTATTCAGGCAATATTTAATGCCAATCACACCAATATTGATTGGAAACTTCCCACAATCAGAACCAAACATCAATGGAGTATAATCTTTGACAGTTCTGATACCGTTGATAAAGATATTGAGCTAAACTCGGGCAAAATCATAAGTGTTCCGTCTTGGAGCGTTTTGCTGATTGAAATAAAAAAATAAAGGAAACTGAAATATGAACGCAGATCTCGAAAAACTTGCTTCGAAATTGAAGATTGCAACTTCGTATACCGACGGCGGATTAAAGCGTAAAGAATACAGCGTAAGCGACAAAGTTATAAAATTCTTTGTTCAAGCCTTAGGTTACAAAGCAGGTAATGAAAAACAAATCAAAGATTCAATTGCCGAAGTAGAAAACAAAAGATGGCGTCAAGCATTGGAACCGATATATGTATGCAATCAAAATAATCTGATAATTGATGTTGTTTCCCCTGATTTGTCAGATATTAAAATCAGTGCAAAAGATAAATCCGGCAAGGAAACAAAGCTTGATTATACCTATATGCAAAATGCCGAAAACAAAGGACTGTTTTACAAAGAAAGCCTTCGTATCAATACAGAGCTGGAAATAGGCTATTATGATTTGACCGTAACAATTTCCGGCAAAAAATATGAAACGGTTTTAGCTGTTGCTCCTGACAAATGCTATGATGTTTTGACAGATAAAAAAATATGGGGGTATGCTTTACAACTATATTCCGTAAAAAGCAAACGCAACTGGGGTGTCGGTGACTTTACCGATTTAGATGATTTTATTAAGCTATGCGCTAAAGACGGAGCCGATATCATCGGGCTTAATCCACTCAATACTCTAAGTCATGATCATCCGGAAAATGCCTCACCTTATTCATCAATTTCGCGTGAGTTCCTAAATCCGATATATATTGACGTCGAAAAAGTACCTGAGTTTGAAACCAAAGATAAAAAAGATGTCGAGGCCGTATTAAAAGAAGTCAAATCTTTAGAATTGATTGATTACGGCAAAATATACCCGCTAAAAATTTCGGTATTGGAAAAATGTTTTGAACGCTTTAAGGCAAAAAAATCAGGAGACAGAAAAAAAGCATTTGATAAGTTTTGCAAAACTTATGGTGAAGCGCTCGATAACTTGGCTCTTTTTCAAAGTATATACGAAGTTAAGACCAAAGAAATATGGGGCGGTTGGCGTGCTTGGCCTGATGATTTGAAATCACCTTCAGCCAAAGGTGTTAAGCAATTTGCCAAAGAGCATCAAGACAGAATAGATTTTTTCAAATTTATGCAGTTTGAGGCTTTTCGTCAGTTTGACAAAGTGTCCGAAACCATCAAAGAAAGCGGTTTAAAAATCGGATTATATCGCGATTTAGCGGTCGGTGTCGGACAAGACAGTGCCGAATTTTGGGGCGGTAATGAGTTGTTTATGCAAGAAGCCGGAACCGGTGCTCCGCCGGATGCTTTTTTCCCTGCCGGACAAAAATGGCGTTTGGGAACATTTTTGCCTCAAGCCTTAAAAGATAAAAAATATATTCCTTTCATCAATATTTTACGCGCCAATATGCAAAATGCAGGTGCTTTGCGTATTGACCATGTAATGAGCTTAATGCGTCTTTATGTGATACCGGACGCTTATGATGAAGGAACATATATATACTACAATTTTGAAGATATGCTAAACATTGTAGCATTGGAAAGCCAACTTAATAAGTGTATGATTGTCGGCGAAAGTATCGGAAATGTACCGGCCGGATTTTTAGAGGCTTTGGCTGATAAAAACATATATTCGCTTAGCGTTTTGTGGGCTGAACGTTGGGAAAGCGGTTGGGGTGACTTTAAACAACCGCAGTTTTATCCGAACAATGCTTTTGCCTCGGTAGCAACGCATGATATTGCGCCATTAAAAATGTGGTGGTTCGGTTATGATATAGAAGTCAGCGCATCTCTGGGCTTAATAGCCAACGATGGCGAAAAGTTGTCAGCCTATCATAAGCGCGAAGCTGACAGACAAAAGCTGTTATCGGCACTTGACTATGCTAATGTATGGCCAAAAGACAGATTTCGTAGCGGTAATTATATTTATGGCGAAAGCTATCCCGAAGGAATAGAAGAAGCGGTAGAAGCTTTTGTGGCAAAATCAGCTTCTCCGGTCTATCTGGCACAATTGGAAGATATATTGCATATTACTCAAATGCAAAATCTCCCCGGTACTGATAGAGATAAGCACCCCAATTGGCAACGCCGACTAACTGTCGATTTGGAAGACTTGGCAAACGACAGTGCTTATATTCGTTGCGTCAGAGCAATCAAGCGCGAGAGATAATATTAAGAGATGAATATTATATGAATATAAAAAAGGAGCTCACTCTATGAGTGGGCTCCGTAGTCAGTTGTCCGGTTTCCGAGCTATTTTTCTACAAAATAGCTTTTCATTGTTTCTGATCCTAGATACTGTCTCAGGAATCTAAATTCCTCATCAGTAATCTCAAATTCCTGATCAGAAATTATTCCATTCGCTAACTTTTCGCGCAACACTTCTGCCTTTTCATGAGGCATCTTGATATCCTCAAATGGGGTAGCGCTGAAACCAAACACTCGTTTGAAGCAACCGAGACACCCCGCAGGATGCTCAATTGTGTACAATGTACCGTTATTAAACGCCTCTTTCAGTGCCCCTGCACAGCGAGGGTCAGTTTCTTTAACAAAATAACCATCCATATAGATGATCATATTTTTCACGCCGTTATTAAATAGGATGTATCCTTTGTAATACTCTCCCGCTTTTAACAGATCTCCGTTATATATTTTTTGGAGATATGTGAAGTCTTTCCCCATGTTTTCGAGGGTAATAGATAGAGCCTCTTTTTTTGTCATTTTTAATGCCAAAAATTCGGCAGCAACAGGTGTTTGGTTGCCGACAATCAGATTGAAAAATTGAATCTTTTTCATTTTTTCGTAAATTTAGAAAGTTAATATTTTTTATTAGTTTATTATCGTCTCCAAAATCTTCATGAAAAAAGCAAAACGGCTAGACCGTAACAACCATGCCTCTCTACACAAAAATTTCTATAATTGTAATATTTTACTAAGGGTAATTATATCACATTTTTAAGCCTTGTGCAACCATTTAAATTTTATACGACAGTTGATGAAATATTTTTTTTATTGATTTTTAAATATTATAGTTTATACATACCATCTGAATGTATGTATGAATTGTTGTCGGAAGTTACAAATGGTAAGAAAAACAAAAGAAGATACAGAGCAAACACGCATGGCGATTATGGAATCAGCTTTGCAAACTTTTTATGACAAAGGCTTTTCAAGAACAACCTTTGATGAAATAGCCAAACGCATAAATTTGACCAAAGGAGCGGTATATTGGCACTTTAGGAACAAAGCCGATATTATTGCAGCCATAATCAAAGAAAGAATACCTCAAAACAGTACGGATATATCGAAAATATTAACTGTCGATGAGTTAAAATCATCCATTATAAAACGCGCAGAAAATATTGAAAAAGACAAAAAAGTAAAGGATTTTTTATTCTTTATGCTATATCGTATGGAATGGTCCGAAGCAGTGTTGGATAATGTATGGGCACAAATAGGTGATTTATGCGAATTATCTGATAAAAATTTATATGATATATTATGCAACCTGCAAAAAAACGGACAGATAAAAAAAGACGCAAATATTACAATTTTGAGTGAAATCTTGATTTGTTTTATGCGCGGATGTATCAACAAATATGTTTCAGGTATCAGAAACAACACAAATTTAACAACCATTGTTGCCGAGGGATTCGACACAATAATAAATAATGTAAGAGCGGAGAATAAATAAAAATGCAAGTAGTAAAAATCCAAAAAAGAAAAATTATATTAAACTTTGTTATAATAATGCTTTCGGTTGCAACCGGTTGGTACATAAAAGCAAAACTTACTCCAAATGCCGGTGGTATGATGGGTATGATGGGAAATATTCCGCATGTATTGGTTGAAGATGTCAAAATTGTAGATGTTTCTTCCCAAAAGAAATATATTGCCTCGGTTGAAGCAATCAATAGTGTGAATCTTATTCCGCAAGTTTCAGGCTATATAGATAAAGTGTTGTTTCAAGAAGGTTCTGTTGTAAATGAGGGTGATATTTTATTTATAATTGAGCAAGATCGTTACATCGCCAATGTTGATTTGGCCAAAGCAGCTTTGTCTTCCGCTCAGGCAAATTTAGTCAAATCAGAACGCGATTACAAACGCCAAAAAGCACTAAGCACTCATAACTATGCTTCAAAATCAACCTTAGACCAATCAGAAAGTGCCTATTTGCAAGCAAAGGCTGCTGTTGCTCAAGCCAAAGCGAATTTAGAATTGGCTCAAATTGATATGGAACACACCGAAATTAAAGCTCCTTTTACCGGAACTATCGGTAAAGCCTTGGTAACAGAAGGAAACTTTGTTTCTTCAAACAGCCAAACTCTTGCCCGCATTGTTCAAAAATCTCCGGTCAGAGTTGCTTTTTCCGTTCCTGATAAAGATCACCATTTGTTTAGTGGCTTAGGCATAAACAATTTGAGGACCAAGGTTATAATACCGGGCAATAATGTTTTTGATGAAAAAGTAAACTCATATTTTATCAATAACGAAATCAATACAAATACCGCAACATTGTCTGTTTATTTGGAATATTTGAATCACTCAAAAGAGTTAATCCCCGGTAACTATGTCGATGTAATTCTTTCATCTGCCAATCCTCAACCGGCTGTTGTGATAAATCCTGCCGCCGTTATGCAAGATGCCAACGGTGCTTATGTATATGCCGTTGATGATGAAGGCAAGGTAAAAGAAACTCGAGTTCAATTGGACGGTATGTTTGAAAGTAAACAAATTGTTTTATCCGGTCTTGAGGGTAACGAAAAAATCATCGTAAGCGGTGTGCAAAAAGCCAAAGACGGTTCAACAGTCAGAGCAAGTTTAGTTTCTAATGATACTGAGGAGGCTAAATAACAATGTTTTCTCGCATATTTATCGAAAGACCTCGTTTTGCGATGGTAATATCCATCGTTATGGCTATTGCCGGAATTATCTCGGTATTATCATTGCCGATTGCTCTTTATCCTGAAGTTACACCGCCTGAAATTGTGGTTTCGGCGACCTATCCCGGTGCTTCGGCCGAGGTTGTGGCTCGAACAATCGGTATTCCGTTGGAGGAACAAATCAACGGTGTTGAAGATATGCTGTATATGTCCTCGTCATCAGAAGACTCATCTTATCAATTAACCGTTACTTTTAAGGTTGGTATTGATTCGGATATGGCTCAGGTAAAAGTACAGAACCGTATCCAACAGGCTATGTCAAAGCTTCCAAGCGAAGTTCAGCGCCAAGGCTTAAGAGTTATGCGTCGTTCTTCAAATATTTTGGGTTTTGTATCGGTGTTTTCTCCGGATAACAGTTGGACCAGCCAAGAACTTAGCGACTTTGTACAAAATAATATGAAAAATAACCTCGGTCGTGTAAACGGTGTGGGCGAGGTTAATGTTTATTCAGCCAGACTTAGTATGCGCGTATGGCTTGATGCAGATAAAATAGCCGCTTTGAATTTGCCTATAAGCTCAATTACCGCAGCAATTGAAGGTCAAAACTATCAACCTTCACTCGGTAAAGTAGGTGCTATGCCGGGTGACGGCAAACAGCAAATTGTATACTCGCTCCAAACCCAAGGTCGTGTTAACGAAGTAAAAGACTTTTCCGACATCATTGTCAGAACTGACGAAGATGGTGGTTTGGTACGACTGAAAGATATCGCACGCATCGAGATTGGTGAAGAAAGCTATATGGCTTCATCACGATATAATGGTGCGCCCAATGTTGCGATAGCAATTAACCAATTAACCGGTGCCAATGCCCTCGACGCCATGAAAAATTTGAAAGCTGAACTGGAGAGAATGAAAGCCAACTTCCCCGAGGGTGTTGATTATTTATTCGGTTATGATTCAACCAAATATATCAGCGCCTCTATTGAAGAAGTTGTCTTGACACTTATATTGACATTTGCTTTGGTGGTTTTGGTTTGCTACATTTTCTTACAGGATTGGCGCTCAACATTGGTGCCGTCGCTCACTATTCCGGTGTCATTATTGGCAACCTTTGCGGTAATGCTGGCACTAGGTTACAGCCTTAATATGTTAACCTTGTTCGGTCTTGTTTTGGCAATCGGTTTGGTGGTGGATGATGCCATCGTTGTGGTTGAGCGTGTTTTAGCCTTGATGGAGCAAGAAAACTTAGAACCTAAGGCCGCCACTATTAAGGCCATGGAAGAAGTTTCCGGAGCTATTGTTGCCACAACCTTAGTTTTGTTGGCAATCTTCGTTCCTGTCGGATTTATGGGGGGAATTACCGGTAAGATTTATCAGCAATTTGCCGTATCTATTTCATTGGCAGTATTTTTCTCTGCTGTCAATGCCTTAACCCTGTCTCCGGCGCTTTGTGCCACAATCTTAAAACCGTTTAAGATGAAGGAAAAAGGTCCGCTTCATTGGTTTAACTTAGCCTTAAATAAGGGCCGAGATACCTATACCGGATTGGTTGGTATTTTTGGTCGCAAGATAGGTGTTGTTGCTGTTGTTTACGGTATTGCGTTAATTATCATATGCGCTATCTTAAATATCAGCCAAACATCATTTATTCCTTCCGAGGACCAGGGTGTGATTATGGCTAATATTCAGCTTCCTGAGGGTGCTTCTCGTGTACGAACACAAGAGTTTGTTGATAAAATATCTCCTATTATCAGAAAAGAATCAGGCGTCAGCGATTTGATGATGATTACCGGTATCAGTATGATTGGCGGTCGCGGTGAAAATGTGGCAATGGCCTTTATCGTACTAAAACCATGGAACGAAAGAAGCAAAGAAGACTATTCTACCAATATTTTAAACCGTCTTCGTGCCAAACTTAGTGCCTTTCCTGATGCCGAAGTTCAACTTTTTGAACCTCCGGCAATTATGGGACTTGGTATGAGCGGTGGTATGGATTTCAGGCTTCAATCACTTGATACGGATAATCCGCAAGCCATAGAACAGGCATTATTAGCTGTATTGTCAAAAATAAATGCTTTGCCCGAAGTTTCATATGCTTATACTACTTATACAGCCAAAACTCCCAATATCTATGTTGATATCGACAGGGTAAAGGCTGAAAGTATGAAGGTTGCTGTAGGAAGCATCTTTTCAACTTTGCAATTTTACTTAGGTTCGGCTTATATCAACGATGTAAACTTCGGAACACAAGTTAACAAAGTTATGGTTCAAGCCGATTGGAAGAACCGTAAAGATATCGAATCTATTAAAGAGCTTCATGTTCAAAATCAAGATGGTCAAATGGTTCCATTAGGTAGTGTTTTGTCCTTGAAAAAAATATTATCACCCCGTGTGGTAAACCGTTATAACCAATATCCTTCAGCAACTATTACAGCTGTTCAAAACCAAGCCGTAAGTACCGGTGAGGCAATGAAAGCAGTTGAAAAGGTTGGCAACAGTTTGCCCAAAGGTTTTGGTTATGAATGGTCAGGTATCAGTTTCCAAGAGAAAAACTCTCAAGGTCAAATCGGTTATTTGATTACTTTAGCGGTTATCTTTGGTTACTTGTTCTTGGTAGCTCAATACGAAAGCTGGATTACTCCTTTGCCTGTGTTAACTTCGGTAGCCGTGGCTATGCTTGGTGCTTTGGTCGGACTTTTTGTAACCGGATTACCGTTGAGTATTTATGCTCAGTTAGGTCTTATCCTATTGGTAGGTTTATCCGCTAAAAACGCTATTTTGATTGTGGAATTTGCCCGTGACGAACACGAGAAAAACGGCACCAATTTGGTAAGATCGGCAATGGTTGGTACCAAAGAGCGCTTCCGTGCTGTGTTAATGACTGCCTTTACCTTTATTTTGGGTGTGTTCCCGATGATTGTGGCAACCGGTGCCGGTGCTTCAAGCCGTATTGCAATCGGAGTTCCGGTATTCTACGGAATGTTGCTCGGAACTGCATTGGGCTTAATAGTTATCCCTCTGCTATACATATTGTTTGAAACACTATATGAAAAAACAGTCGGAAAAAACAAAAAATAAAATTAAAACACCGTCATAAAATTGGCGGTGTTTTTTTTATCAGATATAAAAATTGTGCATAAACATAAGGCGCGCTTGTACTTTTGCAACCTATAATTTATCCTGACTTCAGTTGTGAAGAGCATAGAAAGTAGATTTATGAAAAGAATTTGCTTGTTTTTTGTTATTTTTATGGCGGCTTTAGTCGTAAAGCCGTGCTTTGCCGTATCGTACGGAGACTTGTACGATATAGAATGGTGCCCTTGCAATCCTGAGAATGAATTAAGCGGTCAAGGATCTGTTGTTTTGGGCCAGACAGTTATGTGTCCTTGCGAGTCTATGTATGCAGGATATGGCAGAACATTTAAAAAAGATATGCAAGAGGCTAAGCAAGTTATAAAAAAAGTAAAGGAAAAGGCTGCTAATTATAAATATTATATTGGTATAGAGTTTAACAAGTCAGCTACGGAAACCAATAATGAAAATTTAACTTTTGATAATATGAAGTTTTCTAATCCGGTTGTTGTAGGAGCCGATGATGTCTTTGCCGATCAGGATAATTTGGGTATTGTAATCGGTACGCGTCCTCATCCTAATTTTGGTATTGAAGCTTTTTATAATCGTAGCTTTGATGAGAATGAAACAATTCATGTTGATCATAATGCTTTAGCCGGTTCACCTTATCACATGGTGAATACCTATCTTACAAAGTATCAGGCATTTGGTGTTGATATCCTTGGTTATCTTCCTATAACCGGTTTCTTTGATTTTGTGGCCTCAGTCGGCTTGGGACAGTACTATTTTGATAACGAAGTAAAACACGATGTGGCATATATATCAGGTGGTCTTGCCGGCGATCCGTATTATGATAATATGTCATCAGACTTTAGCGAAGATACATTAGCTTGGCGCTTAGGCTTGGGTGCTCAAATTACTATCGGTCGCGGCTTAATGTTAAGAGGAATGTACAGATATATTCACATAAACTCTACGGCAATTAAAAATATGCAGGAATTTTCCGTCGGTTTAGGTTTTGTTTTTTAGTAAAGAAATATAGGACAGTAGTATGAAAAAATTTGGTTTTATAACAGTATTGGCAATAGCAGGGTTTATCGCTACTCCCGTTATCGCACAAAACTATTACGATCCCGGATATTTTCAAGATAATACTCAAGGAGAAAACGCCTATAATTACGGCTATCCTCAAAATTATAATCGCCCGCAAAACTATGGTTATCCGCAAAACTACGGCTATTATCAGCAACAAGTTCCAAATACACCCAAAGCTATGTCAAAGCCTCAAAATCAACCTCGTCCGGAGAGAAAAAGACGCGGAGTAGGTACCATATCTGTCGGTGCTGACTATGTTTTGGGTTATACATCGTTTTTGAACAATGACTATAATTTAGGCAGCGTTATTACCGGAAGTCCGGATTATATATATACAACTCGCGATTTTGATAAAAACAGCAACGCCGTTGGTGCAAATATTGGATGGCGTCCGTTCAAAAATATCGGAATAGAAGCTTTTTATACTTCATCGCTAAAAACAAGTACTAAAGAAAATCTTTTGTCTGACAGTTATTTTCCCGAGTTTGCGACAGTTGAAAAAGAATCATCTTACAGAGCCTATGGTATAGATATTATCGGCTATTACCAAGTTAATGAATATATTGAATTGTTAGCCTCAATCGGTGTCGGTAAATACGATTACGAGGCCGATATCATTATCAAAGCCAAAGATGTCGGCGTTACTCCGAATGTGTTGAGAAGCAGTACCCAAACTTTTGAAGATTCGGTTACGGCGTATCGTATCGGCGGAGGTTTCCAAATTTGGCTCAGTCGACATTTGGCATTTCGCATAACCGGTCGATGGACACAGCTGGGCGGAGATGTTGCCGATTATATCACCGAAGTTAACATGGGTGTTCGTTATCACTTCTAAATAATAAGCCTCTTATAAAAGAGGCTTATTATTTATAGCATCATCAAAACGCTTTTTGGCCAGTTCGCAATATTCTTTGGTATTGTCAATTCCTACAAATTTGCGATTGAGTTTAAGTGCCGCCACACCGGTTGTACCGCTACCCATAAACGGATCAAATACGACATCTCCTTCCTTGGTCGAAGCTGCAACAATGCGTTCAAGCAATGCCAACGGCTTTTGTGTCGGATGTTTACCAAACTTTTTTTCCTCCGGCGGAGTAGCGTTAATTGCCCAAACCGTACGCATTTGGTGTTCAGGCTTTTTTAAAATATCTTTAGGAAAATCACCATTTTTCATAGCCTGATAATCAAAATAATGTTTAGCTTTTTTATCTTTTCTGGCCCAAAGCAATGTTTCGTGACTGGCTGTGAAATATTTACAAGACAAATTAGGACTGGCATTAGGCTTAAACCAGATAATATCATTCAAGATATGATAATTTAATTGTTGCATGGCAAATCCGCAAGGATGAATACTGTGATATGTCCCCGATACCCAAAGGGTCGCATTGGGTTTTAACAGTCTTTTACATTCGGCCAGCCAACGCTTGTGAAACTCATAATTTTGTTCCACGCCCTTACAATAATCCCATTTGCCTTTATTTATCGAAACAAGTTTGCCGTTTTGGCAACTTGTTCCCACATTAGATATCATATACGGAGGATCAACAAAAATCATATCAAAACTTTCATCAGGCAAGTTTTTCATAACCTCAAAACTGTCTTGATTAAATATCTGATATTCGCTAGTCATATTGACACCTCAAGTGATTAAAATTTATAAAACAAGTATGCTGCATAAGAACAAAGCTTGCAACCCAAATTTATCAGCTTTACCCAAACAAAAACAGCCACCGCTTAAGCGATGGCTGTTTTCTAATACAAAGTTGCTAGTTGTTTTCCAGTTCCTGTTCATCATAAGGAAGTGTCTCATAGGTTACTTGAGAAACGGTCTTTGGATCGCAAACTGTTTTGTATGTGGTTTTCTTATATACGATTTCTACCGGTTCGCGAGTTTCAGATACTTTTCCTTCACAAGAGTTGCATGAGTTACAAAGAGGTTGTTTTTGTTGGCACTTACGGTAACGCACCGGATTTGGTCTTACGGTAGGGTGATCCGGTTTTTTGTAGACATAGCGATAACAAGTACGACCGTCAAAATAATCACAATCAAGTTTTGCATTGCCTGCTTCTTTAATTTTTACAATAGGATCATCACTTTTACAATCAAAGCAAGCACAAGCAGATACTAATCCGGCCAAAACAATAACAACAAATTTTTTCATGCTGATTTCCTCAAATAAAATTTAGGTACATAATCTACTGCGAATATATACTTTTATTGCAAAAAATCAAGAGTTTTTTGCTTTTTTGTCATTTTTCTTCTAAAAATTAAGGATTGGCAACCCTTAAAAGGCTATTTAACAGAAGTCGGTGCCGGAAATCTCAAAACCTTTCTTTTACGGCGTTTATTACGCTTTTCTTCCAGATCTGGCTTATATCCGCCGGTTGTACAAAGCAATTTATCGGAGTCATATCTTTTGCATTTCAGCGGTTCTTTCTTTTCAATCTCGTATAATTTTCCGTCTTCGTCGCGCTCAAATACAACATTACTGCAACCAAGTTGTCCGCAGCTGAACGGAGCATCTAACATAAAGACATATGATTTATCGGGAAAGCGAGAAACATAGAAATCTTCAAATTTCACTTCATTGGGCAATTCTTCGATAACGGTTCCGAATTCGCCCATAAATATTTTTTTGACCTCTTTTGTTTTGATGTCAATTTCTTTTAAGTATTCACTTTCCGAATTATAAAAAAGGTATACATCGGTAGCTTTTGCCTCAAATGAAAAAGCCATCATCAAAGAAAGTAATATATAAAATTTTTTCATCACAAAATCATCCTGTCAAATTAACTTAGAAAAATAATATAAGACAAATGTTAAAAATTAAATACTTTTTTACAAGTTTTGATTTAAATATTGTAAATATATATAAAAACAAGGAAAGTACTATGAAATTAAACAAAATTGTAAATACGGAACTGGATTTAGAAATAAAAGGCATTACTTCCGATTCTCGCGAAGTTAAACAGGGCTATTTGTTCGGCTCGCTAAATAGTGATGAATATATCAAAGACGCTGTTGCAAAAGGCGCGTCGGTTGTAATTGTTTCCGAAAGCTATGATGAAAAATTGCCCAAAGATGTTGTAGTAATAAAATCTGACAATCCTGCTTTTACCTACGCTCAGGCAGTTGCCAAATATTATGGCAAAGTTCCCAACCATTTGTCTGCAGTTACCGGAACTAACGGTAAAACATCGGTTGTTGACTTTGTCCGTCAGGTACTTACCAAAATGGGATATTCTGCCGCCAGTATCGGAACATTGGGTTTGATAAAAGGCAACGAAGACGCCAAACCATCACCAAATACTACTCCTAACAATGTTGCTCTGCACAAGCAATTAAAACAATTGGCCGAAGAGGGATGTTCTTATTTGGTAATGGAAACCTCAAGTCATGGTTTGCATCAATATCGTGTTGGTGGTTTAACATATAATGTTGCCGCCTTTACCAATTTGACCCGAGATCATTTGGACTATCATAAAACATTTGAAGAATATTTAGATGCCAAACTTATTTTGTTTAAGCAATTGTTGTCAGCCGACGGAACAGCAGTATTAAATGCCGATATTGATGAATATGGTAAAATAGCCGATGTATGCCGTCATCGTGGTCAAAGAGTCATATCTTACGGAAGACGCGGCGAAGATATCAAACTTTTGTCAGCAACACCTTCCTCAAAAGGTCAATGTCTTGAAATCGAATATTTTGGTCAACCGCAAACTATTGAAATTGCTCAAGTCGGTGAGTTTCAGGCAATGAATGTGTTATGCGCCTTAGGAATGTTGGCGGCAATAACATCTCTTCCTGATGATGTAATCCGTTATATCGGCGATATCAAAGGAGCCAAAGGTCGCTTGGAACATGTGGCAGATATTAACGGCGCCTCGGTTTATATTGACTATGCTCATACCCCCGATGCTTTGGAAAATGCTTTAAAAGCCTTGCGTCCGCACACTCAAGGTCGTCTTCATGTATTATTCGGTTGCGGTGGTAATCGTGATTCCGGCAAACGCCCGATAATGGGGCAAATTGCTCATGAATATGCCGATGTTGTTTATGTAACAGATGACAACCCTCGCTTTGAAGAAGCTGATGATATCAGAAACGAAATAATCCCCGGATGTCCGGGCGCATTTAATATCGCCGACAGATCAAAAGCCATTAAAATGGCTATGTCTTCCTTGATGCCCGGTGATGTTTTGGTTTTAGCCGGCAAGGGACATGAAACCGGTCAATATATAAAAGGCGAAATTATACCTTTTAGTGACCATGAAGAAGTTTTGAAAAACATTTAAGACAAAATATGCAATATAAAAGGGCTCGCCGCTAAAAAGGTGAGCCTTTTTTAGTTTAATTTAAAACATTTACAAACTAATAAAAAGCAATATTTCACAAAAAGATGAGAGCTGTTATTTTATGTTTAAATATCATTATCCAAGATAATAAACTCGTCACCGGCTGCCATATTCAAAACAGCGCGAGCGCGTTCTTCTAACATATCAACATCTAAGGAATCTTTTGACAGGTAATCAACATCGCGTTGCAAACTTGCTTTAACACTTGCATATTGTTTTGCAATTTCCTGTGCCTGTGCAATTTCTTGTTTTAATACAAAATATCGATAAATATTTCTTTCGCCGCAAAAGATATGAAAGCAAAAATAAACAGCAATAAAACCGCTGGCCAGCAATAACCAATTCCTCTTAAACTTATTTTGAATGTCCAGCCCAAAATCCATTTGTATACACCTTTATATTTTTTTTGTTTTTTTATTTTTTCCTACTGGAATTTAAGACTCGTAATTCTGGATTTATTTTTTTGCTAACTAAACCGAGTCAATCAGATTTTGGTTAAGATTGGTTTAATTTCAAATAAAATATTTTTTATTTTTTTTATCAATTGCAGTCATTTCCTTGCCATTTCCAAGCAATTACTTTGTCGTTTTGAAGCAAAAACAAAGTCTTACAAATGTACTTTGCTTCATAACCGATATCGCCCGGATTATCAGAAAAAAGATAAGTCGATAAAAACGGTGAGAACAATCCGTCTTCACCATAAATTTCTTCACCTTGCGAATAGGTATAAAATTCCGATGGTACAAAAACATTGTCAACATTGGTATAAGCCAATATTTCCGTATCATCCCCCAATATTTTTATTGCTGACGGGCGACCGAATTGCGATTCGATATCGCTTTTAGATGCTCCGATAAGAGAATTTAGCTTTAAGTTATAAGCGTTAGGCGAGGCACAAGCAAAAATGACCAATAAAATTATCAAAAAAAACGAAATCTTAGCTACACTGTTCATAGCCCAAACTCCTTTGTTAATATTGTAATAATTAACAAAGATAAGGGCAAAGATACAAATTTCAATTCTAGTGATAAGTTCTAATCAGCGAGCTTAAAATACCTTGAATTTTTACTCTGTTTGCCGGTAGGCGTCTTGTTTCATAGGCCTCATTTTTCGGAATAAGCAAAACTTCCGGTCCGTCTTTTTTAATTTGCTTTAATGTTGCTTCGCAATCATCAACCAAAGCAACTACAATATCGCCGTTATGAGCAACATTGGTGCGTTTAATAATTACCGTATCGCCATTCATAATACCGGCATCAACCATAGAGTCACCTTCAATGGTAAGAGCATAAAATTCACCGCCGTGAATCATATTAAGCGGAATAGAAACTTTTTCGGTTTCGTTAGCGATGGCTTCAATCGGAGTACCTGCCGCAATTTTACCGTATAGCGGAATTTCAACCGTCGATGAAGCTAAGGCTTCTTCTTTCAATTTTTCTTCAGCAATAATACTTGACGGCTTTAATTTCGGTAATCGGACAACTTCCAACGCGCGAGCCTTATGCGGCAGTTTTTTCAAAAAGTTGCGTTCAACCAAAGCATCAATAAGGGCATGAATACCGGACTTTGACTTTAGTCCCAAAGCGTCTTTCATTTCATCAAACGACGGGCAACATCCGGTTTCTTTCAAAGTTTTGTTAATAAACATCAAGAGTTTATATTGTTTTGGTGTCAGCATTTGTCAAAACCTTTCGCAAAATAAATAATGATTTTGTTCTAGTTTAGTTCTTTTTTTTTTACTTGTCAAGGCATAATTACAAAACTCGTCAAATCGTTAAATTTTTATGTTGAAAAATTTTTCACTTGTCGTATAGTTAGAAAAGTTATGTAAAAATCAAAGAAAATTATAAGGAAATATAAATGTCTACAGAAACAAACATACATCGTGAATCTCGTTTGGTAAAATTGAAGAACCTGCAAGAAAAAGGATACAATCCATATCCGTACAAATTTGTGCCCAATGCCTATGCTGCCGACCTGCAAGAAAAATACAAAGATATCGAAGCCGGAACCGACACCGAAGACAGAGTTACTATCGCCGGTCGTGCCATGGCTGTTCGCAACTCGGGTATGTTTATTGATGTAAAAGACAAAAGCGGCAAAATCCAAGCTTTTTGCCACAAAAATCATCTATCCGAAGCTGATTTGGAATTGTTAAAAAATCTTGATGTCGGCGATATTGTCGGTATTTCCGGCTATGTCAGAAGAACTCCTCGCGGCGAATTGTCAATTGCTGCCGAAAAATTTGATATTATTTCAAAATCACTTCAGCCGTTGCCGGAAAAATTTCACGGTCTTACCGATGTTGAAGCTCGCTATCGCCAAAGATATGTCGATTTTATTATGAATGATGACAGCAAAGAAATCTTTCAAAAGCGTTGCCAGATTACATCGGCTGTTCGTCATTGGCTTGAAGAACACGAATTTATGGAAGTTGAAACCCCGATTTTGCACACCATTATGGGCGGCGCCAACGCCAAACCGTTTATTACTCACCATAACACTTTGGATATGGACTTATATTTGCGCGTGGCACCTGAATTGTTCTTAAAACGCTTGGTCGTCGGCGGATTTGACAGAGTGTTTGAAATCGGTCGAAACTTTAGAAACGAGGGTATTGACAAGAGCCACAACCCCGAGTTTACCGGTTTGGAAGCATATCAAGCTTATGCTGATTATAATGATATGGCTGACTTGTTTGCTTCAATGATACCTTATGTTGCCGAAAAAGTTTTGGGAACAAAAGTTATTACCATAGGTGAGGAAGAGGTTGATTTATCAAAAGGTTTTGCTCGCAAATCAATTGTTGATTTAATCAAAGAATATGCCGGTATTGATTTGCTTTCGACCGAAGACTTAGCAGAGGCTAAGGCTATGGCAAAATCTGTCGGCGTTGATGCTGACGAATGCACCTGCTGGGGCAAAGTTGTCCAAGAAGTATTTGATGAAAAGGTAGAGCCTCATTTGATTCAACCAACATTAGTTATGGATATGCCGAGAGATATTTCACCATTAGCCAAAACTCATCGTGATAATCCGCGTCTTGTTGAACACTTTGACGCTTATATCGGCGGTATGGAAATCGGTTGCGCTTATTCCGAGCTTTCTAATCCTTTGGAACAAAGAGAGCGTTTTGATGCTCAAGTGGCCGAACGCGAAGCCGGTGACGACGAAGCACAAATGCTTGACGAAGACTTTGTTACCGCTTTGGAAAACGGATTTCCTCCGTCAGGCGGTATGGGAATGGGTATTGACAGATTGGCAATATTGTTAACCTCTGCCGCAACCATTCGTGATGTTATTGCATTCCCGACTTTGAGAAAAAGAGACTAAATTTGTTTGACAAACTACCGATAACAAAAGCGCAGCTAAGATTTATATTGCTAAAAGGTTTACATCTCTTAGCTGCGGTTTTTATCGTTTGTATGTTACTCATTTATTTTAGTTTGAAAAAAGAAATAAATAATCAAGCCGATATCTCAGACAAAGAAGTTGTTTCTCAATCGGCAAACATATCTCCATATGAAGAATTTTGCGCCAATAACAAAGATATAAGTTGCGGCTCGATAGAAAGCTTTATTGCCGAAGACTATGATGAATATGGCAAAGTTATTCTAAGCGAACACATGGAAAAAAAGCAGACTATATCCGAATTGGTGTCAGGCAATGGCGACATTAACATTCACCCCGAGGATATGAACAAGCTTTTAGATCACATATATGAAGAAAAATTGCCTGATGATATTATTGATGAAGCAACAAAAGAAAAATCTAAGGATATAAAAGTATTACCGGCTAAAAAACCGCCTTATTTCGGCAAACAAAAAGCCATTGTTATTGTTATTGACGATATGGGTATCAGTTTGAAAAGAACGGCTGATATAATTTCTCTAAAAGCTCCGATTACCGCTTCATTTTTGACTTATGGTCGCAAACTTGACGAGCAAATTAAAAGCTCGCTTCAAAGCGGGCACGAAATAATGGTTCATGTTCCTATGGAAGCTCAAACAGCCGTTGATGCGGCTCCGGATGTCTTAACTACTAAGATGAGCCTAAAAGAAATAAGGAATAATTTGATTGAAATGCTCAAAAAATTCAAAGACATAAAAGGCATTAACAATCATATGGGCAGCAAGCTTACCGAAGATTATGGTCGAATGAAAGAAGTTATGAGTGTCTTAAAAGAGCAGGGGCTGTATTTTCTTGATTCTAAGACATCACCAAAATCACGAGCCGAAAAAGCAGCGCAAGATACAGGCATAGCTTATGCTCATCGTCATGTATTTTTAGATAATCAAAATGATAAGAAGTATATTTTAGGACAATTGGCAAAAGTTGAAAAGCTTGCCGATAAAAACGGCTATGCAATCGCCATAGGTCATCCGAAAACTCAGACTTATGCAGCCCTAAAAGAATGGTTGCCGACCCTGGAAAATAAAGGCATGAGATTGATACATTTAAGTAATGCTATAAAAATATTAAACCCTAATGTTAAATAAAAAACTCTGCACTTTGAAAGTGCAGAGTTTCTTCAGTTGGGTGTTTTTTTGATTATTTTTGAAAAATCAAATTGTGTAATCTGAGTTTTTTGAACAGTCCCTTAAGACCGATAGCATCTGCAAATTTTTTCTTGTTTATGCAGTGCCAATTTTTTCTGATAAAATCTAAATGCTTTTTATAAACATTTTTTTGAGCAATTTCACCAATCAATTCATCAAATTCACAAAATCTGTACAAAGTTGCTTTTGCAAACTCTGACAGTGCTTTTCCATCAACCGAATGAACAACAAATGTACTCTCGTACAAATCATCCTCAGCATAGTCATTGACTAAGGTAAAGAGGATTTTTTTCATGTGTTTTTTTTCGGTATAACCGCCCTTGCTTAGAATAAACTCTCCTTGTTTCAAGATAAAATCAGCACAAGCTTGGTTTAACAGGCCAGGATAGGCAATAATGGAATCAAAGTTAAGGATTTTTTTGTAGGACGACGGACATCTGTCATCGAAGTCGTATCCATAATCATTTTTCAAAGCGTTAATCCACGGCGATTGTTCCTCATTTTCAAACATCATTGTTTCACAAGAGATTCTTGCCATCGCAATATGAGCCAACAGAGGAGCTGTAGCACATTCTTGGGCATAGAATCTATTTAAGAACTCGGCCATGAATTGCAAAAATTCATTTGAAACCCTTCCATTCGCATCTGCAAGCAGATTATTCACAACAACCAAAGCACATTCCTTTGGACTCATGTTCAAGATTCTTTGATCTCCTAACATCTTAAACAGACGTAATCTAACATCAATCATAATTATAAAGTTTAGAAATTAAAAATTGTATAAGTTATTAAGTGTCAAGGCGAGGTATACATTGATTATAAAAAAATGTCAATAAAAACCACAACCGGCTAAAAAAAATCATTTTTATGAAAAAAAATGCTTGACCAATAAAAAAAATACATATATAAACCTCTTGTCATTTACGATGGTCCCATCGTCTAATGGTTAGGACATCACCCTTTCACGGTGGTAATATGGGTTCGAATCCCGTTGGGATCACCAATACAAAGAGCCTCCCCTTGTGGGAGGTTTTTTTGTATTGGTAATTCTAACAGAGCTGAAGAACCCATTGGGTTCGGAGTGGATAGTTGGTGAAAACAAGTGTTGAGCATAGCAAATCGCTTAGCGAAACACGATGTTTGAGCCTTACGACACGAGGAGGACCCGCGAAGCTTTGAGCGGGAGTACCCAATCCCGTTGGGATCACCAATACAAACGGCAGGTATAAAAACCGCCGTTTTCTTTTTAAATCATGCGCTTAAGCGAGTTCGAGCATTATGTTTTTAAAAACAGGCATTTTGGGAATTTATTCGAGCCAATTATCCGGAATTTTATTCAACAAACAGCATTTTCATTATTTCATCGAAGCGCTTTTTATATTCTTTTTGGCCTTCAGGACTTAATTTTTGATAACTTCTTATAAGTTTATTCCTTACAAACTCTTTCCCCTCCTCCATTGGCAGACCAATTTTATTATAAGCCAAACTGAATAATGACGGGATACTGTCAAAATGAGCGACACAATCAGCATCTGCAAGTATTTGTTCTTCCTTTGTGCCTCTGTTATCGTTTTTGCAGCCGCGGTGATGTAATACACATTTTTCGATTAATTCTATTTTATCATTCGGGTATTGCATTTCCTCTAGCATATCTCGAGCCATTTTTGCCCCATATATTTCATGCTCTTCTCTCGGACCAAAATCGGCCACCATGGCCATATCATGAAACAATGCGGACAGCTCGCATATTTCAACATCTGCATTCCTTTTAACCGCCATATTATGCGAGTGACTGAAAACATATTTAATATGATTATTCCAAAAATCATACCCGTCCTTTTCAAACGATTTTTTGTTATAGCCAAATAATTTTTCTTTCACTTTTTCAACTATGTTTTCCATTTTCGCTCCTTTGTTTTATAATGAAATTAGCTGAAAATATTTAATAATTTGCAAATTTAAGTTCGTAAACTGCGAGGTAAGCATCACCATTTTGAACAAGTCGTCTGAAAAGGCGACTTTTTCTTTTATTTACAAGCACTTAAGCTGGTTCGATTGGGCTCAACACAAAAAGCACCTATTTTCATCAACAATCGAACTCACAATCTTGAAAGTGCTTGATTTTATTATGTTTCAAGTCTTTGACATAAATGAAAAAATTGACTTTTCCTTTTGTATATCATATAATCCGCTTAAAAGTAATTAGGAGGATTTATGTTTTTAAAGACAATCGTTTGTTCTGGTATAAATGAAAAAAATGACCTCACTGATGCGATAGAGTTCCTAAAAAAATACCCAAATACAGAATTTGGTGTACAATGTTCCCCGCGAAAAGCCGGGTATGGTACGGCACGCTTTGATTGGTTGAAAGAATTACTTTCAAAATTAGAGAGAGAAAAAATTGAAAGCAGAGTTGCACTTCATTTGAATGAAGGATTTGTCGTTTCTTTCTGCGATGGAAAAGTACCAAATGAAATTTCTGATTTACTAAAAATAGGAAAATCTGTTGGTCGATTACAGCTCAATTTTAAAATTGGAAGAGAACATTTTGCTTCAGGAACAGTTCCACATATAAGGACTCTTGAAAAAACAATGAAAACAGTCGCGCAACATCCAATTATTTTGTCGGCCAGTAAACCGAATTTACCCTTTATTTATAAAGCCTATTACCGTGGGATGGATTTTGATGTCTTATTTGATGATTCATTTGGGGAAGGGATTATCCCTGATATGCGAAAAGCTCCTCTTTTTGATGATATGTTTCAAGGCTATGCAGGTGGACTTTCGCCTGAGAATGTGGCATCTGAACTTCATAAAATTGGAAAAGTCGCCAAAGGTTCCATTTTTATTGATGCAGAAGGGAAACTAAAGCAAGATGGTTCTTTTTCTTTTGCTAAAGCGGAACAATTTGTTCAAAATGCCATTGCTTCACAAAATATACAATCTGCCATCTTAAAAAATATGGAAAAACGGACAAAATAGCTCGCGTTCGGCAAGATACCCCTCACCAATACAAAAAAGCCTCCCCTTGTGGGAGGTTTTTTTGTATTGGTAATATATCCCAACAGGAATTCGAAGCCATATTACCTTGGTAATTATGTATATTTTAATTCAAAACCAATAAAATAAATCACAGAAGCGATTCTTTACAGAGCAAAAAAATAAATGTTAAAGAAGGAATATTCTTTAACATTTTCTCTGTAATTGGCTATTTTCCTAGTGTTTTATTTTTGAGTTGTTAAGTCTTAAATATAAAATGTTAAACTTTGTTAAGTTTGGTCATAAAGTTTAACATTTTGAGAGAGTTTTTACGCTAAAGAAATTAATAAGAGTAAAAAAACATAACAGATAAAATACAAAACAAATTTAAGCCATGATTTTATTTTTAAGCGATGTGTCAAAGGCTTTATAAATGCATAGGTAATAATAAAAGATATGCATGCAGCACCTAAAATATCATCTTTGGGCTCATTTATATAATTTTGAAAAAATGCAAAAACTACTTCAGTGCTTATCCATGTTACACTTACACACAAAACAAAAAATATAATTATTTTTTTTATTTGCATCCATAGTTTTTGCATTTTTATTTCCTCTATTATTTTTTACTTACGTTTAATATACTGCTTTACTTTATTTTGTAAAGCAGGATTATATCTAAATGATGGCGAAGATAAAGCTTTATTAAAATCCTCATCTGTCCATTGATAAATATTTTTATTCATTGGAGAATTTGGATCGCTCATTTCGTCAACTACAAGATCTTCGTTTTTATTTAATGACTTTGGAAATATTACATTTTTCGCAATCTGTTTTCCGACATTTTTAGCTATCGGCCACAATAATGGGTTAGGCATATTTTAATTCCTTTCATATTTGTTAAATCCAATATTACAATATTGTCTTAACATAAAGGAAAACAACAAACAATGAGCTACATCATGCAGAAAAAATCTTTAGCATGCAGAAGCTTTTTTAAATTCTCGATTGTTAATTTGAGCCAGTTGTATCAGTTTGTTTTGCTGGTTTTGTTTAACATACGGGATTGGTATGTTGTGTTCATTTTGTGATAAAAACCAATTTACAAAACCAAGAGCAGTTAATTTGCAACCATTTTGTATGGCTTTATCATATTTCTCTTTTTGAAGTTTTTTGAAATATTCTCTAAACGGAGCATATTTTTTATCTTTTAATGATGCTTTTCGCTTGGCTTCTTTCTTGCGGTCGCAAGATATTATGGCGTCAATAGATACCGTTCGCATACTTTCCCATTCTTTGCGAGCTTCAGCAAGCATATTTTCGGCCCAGCTAATCAGTTTTTGTTGTAGTTCTTTATTTTTTAGCAAATCTTTGTTATGCAAAATAATTGCATCTAATTTACGCAAAGCTTTGGGTGATATAATTTCTTTATCGACCATTTTCACCACCTTAATTTGATTTTGTATTATTTAGTTAGGTTTTATAAAATACAAAATCAAGGCTAAACCCTCACATTTTCTACGGCATTAGCGAGCATCGGTAAAAATATCTTTGATTTGCAGATAAGCAAAATTAATTGAACGCATACCATTTAGACTGCAAAGGAAGAAGTGCAGTTTCTCGTTGGTAATTGAGCCAATTCTGACTTGTGAACGTCTTGACCAACAAGGTTATAGCGCGCATTTGCTATATATTTGCAAGAAAAAGTAGGCTATCGACAAAAGCATCATAACTTGACAAGCTAAGTAAAAAATGATATCACCGGTTCATAGCGGAGCGATATAGATGACCTTACTAAAAATAAATTCCGATATATCTGCCAACATAATAAAAAACGGTATCAAAAATTCTTTGTTACAAAGAGAAGGTTTTACTCCATTACCTGGTATTGAATCTTTGATATATAGCGGTAATAAGGAAGCTGATTCTGAATTATCGTTAATATGGAAAAAAATGATTGCTAACGGCAAAGCTTTGCGCAATGAAGTGTTTCAACATTTTATGGTACAAAGACGCGCCAGGGGTAAGTGATATTTAACTTGTAAGTCGTTAACTAAGTATCTCTATAAAGGAAAGTCGAATGAAAGTATCAAATTCAATCAGTATGATAAACAACGATGTTTGTTTTCAAACAGATGATAACAGGCGATTTCGTATGCGTGCCGCAGCCATAATCGTTGAAAATGGTTGCGTGTTATTTGCTACAAACGATATTGAAAAATATTACTATTCTATCGGAGGTGCCATAGAATTGGGCGAAACAGCCGAACAAGCAGTTTTGCGCGAGGTCAAAGAAGAAACAGGAATTGCTTACGAAATCGATAGACTTGCGTTTGTTCAAGAAAACTTTTTTAAACGCGATGACGGCATGCTAAAAGGTTTGAGTTGCCATGAAATTACCTTTTATTTCTTAATGAAATCTAGGGGTACTATGCAACTGAACAGCCACAGCAAAACGGCCAACAATACCATAGATGAAAAAATGGCATGGTTGCCGATTGATAAATTGAGTGAATACGAGGCATATCCGTTTTTCTTTCGCGAAAAAATCAAGAATTTGCCACTGTATCCCGAGCATATTGTAACTCATCAATAGTAACAATTAAAACATTGGATAAAATATGGAATACGATAACAAAACACGAGCTCTGGCATTGCTTGCCACAACCCCAAAAGGTGAAGCACGAGCCAAATTGCTTAAAAATACATCTTTTCGCAATTCAGTTTTAAGTAGCGGTGCAAATGTAACAATATATATGGGCAGTGTCGATTATAGCGCCGATAATGTTGCTCAAAGTTTGCAAAATGTATATGTCGGATTGATTCAAAGAAAGAACCGTCATGGCAATTTTGACGGATTGGGTGCGCTAGGCGGTTTAGCTGAAAGAACCGATAGAAAAAAATTTGACAGCTTGAACAAAAAGGAGAAATCGGAGTTAGTTACTGCGAAAGATGATGTGATAATGGTTGAAAACATCCCGACACTTATTACAGATATTGATATAATCCGTAAAAATAATGTGCTGAGGGAAATGAGCGAAGAGCTTGCCAATTTGGATATTTTTGACATAAGCATACAGCCTGATGATTTAGAGTTGATACCAATGCCCAAGGTCAAAGACGATAATTATATGATAAATATTTGGGACGGAAAAGGCGAGTGCTATGCCATAACACCTTATTGTCACATATATAAAGATACTTCCGGTATAATAGACACAATCGTACAAAAGGGCCAAGAACAAGAAGGTGGCGAGGTTTCGGAATATAAAAAAATACCTCTGATAGAGGCGTTGGGTGCTTATGGTAACAAAGGACAAAATCATCGTTTGGAAGACGGAAGAAGTGCCACCAAAGATTATCGCTATCCTCACGAATATCTGACGAGTTGGGCATTGGCTTCCAAACTTCTTGAGAATGATGATGAAAAAATGGTTCAATTAGCAATAGCCGTACAGAGCAAAAATAATCATCTTATCTCTTTTAATCGTATAGCTTCCGCCACATCGCAAACGATGGAAGATATTGCTCATATACTACATATTAAACCAAAGACATTGGCAAAAATGGAAGAATGTATGAATAATGTTTATAAAAGCCGGTCAAATATGCAATATATGAATAATGTCAATCATTCATCACATGGTATTTAGTACATAACTGCTCAAATTTACCATTACACATTACATTTAAAGAAAAGACTAAATTTTTTAAACAAAAATATATTGAAAATTTTGATTATTCAATATATAAAATCGAGTATGAAATCTCGATTATTAACTTAAAAACAATATAATTTATGGAAACAACGCTTATTATTTTATTTGGAGTGCTGTTTGCACTTTTTTGTTTTACGGGAGTTTGGGCTTATACCCAAGGTATGAAACTAAAAAAAGGCAAGGTATATGATACTGTTGTCAGAAAAAAAGATGGAACACTCGATTATGCCTACAGAGATGACAAGGTCTATGAAGGTGTTGTTGTCTACAATATGGAAACAAGATGTTTAATCAGAGCTTCTGACGGAGAGCTTTATTTATTGCGCAGGACCGGATATCCTATCGGCCGAAAGGTTATGATTGCCGTTCGCAATCGTCCTTCAGAAATGGATGAGGAATATCTCAAACCATTTGTCGTAGGAAAGATGGAATTAGCCAAAAAAAGTGATCGTAAAGCCACCATCCTTTGCCGATTGAGTAAAGATATATTGCTATGTGCAGAATATCATTATGAAGATTTTTGGGATATGTATACTGAAAATGTATTTTTTGTTGAATGTTCAGTCAAACAACAAGAAAAATATCAAGAAAAAACCGAAGGACCTCCAAAGAATTGTCAGGCATTTATGGCCGAATTTGAAAGAGCCGAAGAATTTTATGCAATCCCTATCAAGTACAGAGGTAAGAAGTTTAAAATTAAGGCTTGTTTGCAAAAAAGTGACAAAGGGCTGGAAAAAAGAGGTTGTTAAAGCAACCTCTTTTTTTAATACTTCCTTGCATAACAGTTAATTTTGTGATACTATAATGTCATACGCCGAATTATTATAGATGTCTTATAAAATGTTGTTTATCATTTTTATATACAGTGATAGTTCGGTTAATTTTGAAATTTATTAACCTTTAAAAAAATATAAAAATGACTAAAGATGAATTAAAATTGTTAAAAGATCATATACTTGATCTTTACAAGAAGGCTGATGCCAAATTTATTATGAAATGGGACGATGAGACAACCCCGCTTGAGGTCGCCAGTGCTTTATTACAAGTAATAGCTTATCCTCAATATCAAGATTTACGATCCAAAGGGGGAATTTCACATCCGGATAATTTACTGAAGTCGCTGATGTGCGAAATAAGTTCATTTCCGCCTATGTGCCGCGAGATTGAAGACGAGATGATCTTGGCGAGAGGGTTCTTCTAAAAAAATCTGAGAATCATAAAAAACAGGTGAATTATCACCTGTTTTTTTATAGGTAAATGCTCGGCGGTTAAGTGTTAAAAAAAACAAAACACCCATCTAAAACAAAGTACCTTTTTTTAGATAGTTTATTTTAGAGGGTGTTTGTGAAAGATAACTAATCGATGTTAATTTTCTTGTAAAGGTAATTTACCATATCACCGATGGTGTTTATGTATACCAAACTTTCATCGGGGATATTTACTTGCAGAGATTCATTTACTTTGCAAACGAAGTCTTGCATTTCAAGGGAGCTGAAGCCAATCTCCCAATACAGGTCGGTTTCTTCTACAAGAGAGTCATCGGAGGCAAACAAATCATCCAATTGCTTTACGTCCTCTCCTTGCTCATCATAAACCTCACAGATGCATTTTTTTACTGCATCTAGAATTTCTTTTCTAGTTTTTCCCATATCTATATCTTTTTTTAATTCGTGTAGCTGTCTTAAAAATAGTTTTTTTATCTAATTTTGTCAATAAATATTTTTTGCTTAAATAAAAATTAAGGTAATTTGCTATATAATCATCTTAAAAGGAAGGTAAAATGTTAAATATCGATAACACAGACTTGATGGAAAAGATTGCCGATAAGGTTCACGAAATATGGGCAGAATGGTACACTCATCAGCGCGATAATTCGACGCCCAAGAATATAAAGCGATGGGAACGCCAAGCCTCACAATCCTATGCCGATCTACCAGAGTTTGACAAAGAAAAGGATCGCCAAATTGTCAGAAGGGTATTAGCGGTTGTTCCCGAAGACTATTTTGATAAATAGGACTTTTGTATAAGCAAACTGTAAATATTTCTAACGATGATTATATCCTAAAATCATTTTAGATTTCAGGAGTATTATTTATGCGCAATTTTATTGGAGTATTGTCAGTTTGTTCACTTACAGCCTGCGGAAGCCTGTCAAATAGCCCGTCGTATTCGACCGATTTGCAAAAATGGATAGGGCGGAGTGAGGCTCAACTTTATAGTTCTTGGGGAACACCTGAGGACGAATTTTATGTCACACCCGACAAAAAGGTCGTGGTTTATATCCAAACATATGCTAACGGCAACCCATATCATTATAGTGATGAGCTTTACTATCAAGGAATGGGCGAGGACAGGGGACTTTGGGATGATATGTTCGGCCCTCCAGCAGAAAAACAAGCAAATGATTATTACTGTAAGACCAGTTTTGTAATTCAAGATTCTATGATAGTTGATTATAACTTTAATGGTGATTACTGCGGGGAATAAAACATAAAAAAAGCACCCGTAAACCTTTTGTGAAAAAGGAATAACGGGTGCATTGTTTAGAATGAAGAATCTAGAATTGCTCGTTCATAGCGTTCATTCATTGAGGAAAGCAACTTTTTCAGTTTTATAGAAATGGGGTCTCTGCCACAATCCCAATCCCAATCATTGTCATCAGCGAATTGTTTGATATCCGCCATTTTTTCCTGAATCATAGAAGGTTCTATGTTTTCTATGCTATCATCTTCAATATTGAACTCTTTTTTGAGCTCAGAGATGAAGAATTCCGCTTGAATTTTTGAGACATGCTCTTCCTTCTTTAGCACTTCTACCATCTCATCAATGGTTGTGATTCCAGAAAAAATTGCTAAATCTTTTTCCTCAGTCCTTCTTTTTTTTGCCATTTTTTGTCCGGTTTATTTTTCGAGGCGTGCCTTTACACATCCGGATACCTCGTTAAAAAAGTTAAACAAAATACGGCTACTTCATCGCAATACGCGAAAAGCATATATTAACAAAAATAGCCATAATAATCAAAAAGATAAATTTATAATATCATATTTTTCGAGTCGGAACAATAGTAAAAACACAAAACTTGCTATTTTTTTATAAAAACAATAAAAAAACTCTTGACCTTTGAAAATCTTTAATATAAAAAATGTGTCGAACTGCAGATGATAGATTATGGAGAGGTGGCAGAGCGGTTTAATGCAGCGGTCTTGGAATCGCAAGATGGCTGAAAGCCCAAATCGTCGAGGGCAAACGATAGTTTGCGACGGTTTTCTCCAAAATTATTGTTGAATTTAGTCACCAAATGGAGAGGTGGCAGAGCGGTTTAATGCAGCGGTCTTGAAAACCGTCGAGGGGGCGACCCCTCCGTGAGTTCGAATCTCACCCTCTCCGCCAATAACAAAACACCCACCTATTAAGGTGGGTGTTTTGTTATTTTGCGAAAGGTAGGGATTTGGGCTCACGAAAAGTGAGTTCGACGAGGAAGATAAGGCGAACGGAAGTGCGCCGGTCAACGAAGTTGATATCTGACGAAGCAACTCGAGGCTTTTGCCGAGAGTAATCGAGCCCTCTCCGACAATTAAAAGGCACTCACTTGTAAGAATGGGTGCTTTTTTATAATATCTACTTTCAAGTTGACAAGGTTTAAATCCAATAGTATATTCCAGAGCATACCAAATATACTATTAACTTAACAATTTAATTATCATGGAAAAAGATTATGTTTTTGAAAAACTTCAAGGTATTTTACACGAGAAGTTTGGGCTTTTGCCAAGTACGGTAACACCGGAATCTCGATTGGTAGAGGATCTGGGGCTTGACAGTTTAGATTATGTCAATCTTATTTTGCTAATTGAAGAAGAATTTAACTGTTCAATTCCTGATGAAGAAGTAGAGCAAATTAAGACGATCAACGACCTTATTTGCATAATTCCTACCTAAAAAACGAGCCCTTAAGAAAGGCTCGTTTTTTTAGTAATCAAAAAAATCATACACAATTAAAATTTTTACTAGACAATCTAAAAAATATGTTTTATAAAGCAACTCGTTGTTAAGCAAAAGACAACGCTCGGGTAGCTCAGTTGGTAGAGCAGAGGACTGAAAATCCTCGTGTCGGCGGTTCGATCCCGTCCCCGAGCACCATTTCAAAGCTCCCTTTTGGGAGCTTTTTTGTTGCTCTATCCAATCAGACTTCGCTTTTAAAGCTCGTCTTCTTGGGGACGGGCCCCGCTTGGGAATGTAAGTTCGCCTTCAATAATGCTTCGCTTTTATTTTGGCTTACTAACATTTTCCAAGATTTTGCAGATAACAACAACCAGAGCAATGGTTGTTGTTACTTAGCAATCCCAACTCGCACCTAGCAAAAAACACTTCTTAACGGAGTGTTTTTAACGACAGGCGAAGTTTTGTTAATAAGCGAGGAGCGAAAGCGATACGAAGCGAATATTACAAAACGAGAGACCGCAGCGAGTTAGTGAACGAGAGTGAACTTATCGAGCCAGACGAACTTTAGTTCGAACCCGCAAAGAAAAAGCGATATAACAAAAAAACCTCTCACATAGGAGAGGTTTAATACATTGGTGAGCTCGGGCGGGTTCGAACCGCCGACCCTTTGATTAAAAGTCAAATGCTCTACCGACTGAGCTACGAGCCCGTTGTTCAGACAACGAAGCTATGTATAAAAGATAAAAAATATTAAGTCAACTAAAAAAATAAAAAAAAAGAAAAAAAATAAAATATAAAATATTTATTAACGCTTAAGTGTTATTTTTCAATAAATTACCATTACTAACCGCAAAGCAATAAAATGAATAATACCGAACAAGAATTTAATCAATACGACGGAAAATACGAGATTCTGCAAAATGAAGCCGGCAATGTACTGTTTATCATCGGATATCGTGAAAGTGATATTGATGCACCTAAGGTCGTCTATGATGGCGGCTCGGCTATTCTGCTATACCGAAGTACTGAAAGTTCGGTATTTTTGACTAACATTTCCAAAGAGGCTAATCAAGCTGTGATGTATGCCAACAAAGTTGAAATTGCCGAGGTCAAAGGCGACGAAGTCTTGCGTGAATATTATGCTCCCGTTCATTTAATAAAAGATATGCGGGAAATCTTGAATTAAGTTGTTTATATATTCTAATATATTTAAATAAGGGCTTTAAATACCCTTATTTTTTTTATATATTATTGCTGATTTATATAAAAAGAGGCTAAATATATGATTTTACAGATTTTTATATGTTTGTTGATGATGGCTTTTTGCTCATTACTGATTACACAGGGGCGAAGACGCAAAATATGGTCAGTTCTGCTATTATTTGGGCTTGGCATCATATCATACTTTTTTGTCATAAGCCTGAATGCTCAGCCTCAGGGATCTTTTATCTATCAATGGTTACCTTATAATATATTGAAAGCTGATTTTAATATATCAGATGCTAAAAACATCCAGCAAATGCTAAGGCCTCTCATTATTATGCTCTTGGGCCTGGTATACTTAAACACCATATCCAAAGGAGAACAGCATTCATTACATTTTAATACGCTTCTTATATTAAACTTTATCGCGCTTATTCTTATGTTATCCAGCCACGACTTTTTACAACTGATGTTTGCCGGCTGTATGTTTTCTGTCATAGGCTTTTATATGCCTGATTCTATTGCGCCTAAAAAGAATCTGTTTATATTTTATTTTTTGGCTGAAACTGCGATTTTTATAGCCTTTGCGGTAGTCTATGGTTCTACTCGCTCCATAAGTCTGGCCGATATGAGCTTGTTTGTAAAAAATGGTCAGCATAAAGATATTGTTTCCGGTTTGCTGTTATTTGCCATAGCCTGTAAGAGCGGACTCTTTCTGCTTAATGAACACTATTTTAACCTAAAACATATCTCATCCAATCGAATAGTCTGTACTATGCTGACATCGGTACCGGTTTCGGCTTTGGTATTACTGATAAAAATAAAGCCTCTATTAAATGCCACATCACTGGTTCCTGATATATTTCCCTATTGGATTGGTTTAAGTATAGTAGTTTGTCTGTTGTTTTATTTATTCAACAACAATCTCAAAACAAAGATTATTTCATTATTGATGTCAGCCATAGCTTTTTCGTTGCATTTTATATACAAAAATTCTGATTTATTATACGATTTGGTGCCGTATGTTTTATGTGTAGCTTTTTTAATATCCTTATCATTGATACTTGTTTTTAATTCAGCCTCAAAAGAACCCGATATATCATACATAGGAGGATTTTGGCGAATTACCAAACTGAATTTTGTACTTAATTTGTTACTGGGAATAACATCTTTGGCAATTTTATCAAGATTCCCGCTAAACAAATATGAAAACATATATGTTATTTGCTTAACTGCCGTTGTTTTTGCCGTATTACGCCGAATATTTTTAACCAAACCTTGTGACAACAATGTCATATTGGCCAATGCTAAAAGTACCGGAATTTTATATGCGTTACCTCTTGCCGTTATAAGCGGATGGTTTTTGTGGCAAACCAAATTTTGGAATTTTAGATCATTTTATATTTTATTTGCCATAGCTGTATTTATGCTGATTTTGGCGCCGACAAAAATAATTGATATTATCAGCTCGTGGAAAATATGGCAAAATAGCTATTTGACAGGCTTTTACGAAAATATTTTTATCCGTCCGCTCAGATTATTCGGACGAATTTTGTGGTTGGCATTTGATGTTATGGTAGTCGAAAGAAGCATTGTTTCTACAATTTCACATTTGTCAAAAGCATTCGTCGGCGGCATGCACAAAATCCAAGAAAGCGGCAAATACAGCTATTTGTTGAGTATTGTTACCGGCGCTTTGATTATAATTGTTTATTTTTTGAGGAATATATATAAATGAGTAACCCTTTTGCCATTTTATCACTGATTATTTGTATTCCTTTTTTGGGAATGTTGTTTACGCTTGTAGCAAAAGACAGCGACGAAACTAAAGGAAACAACAGCTCTAATGTTGCCATTTTTACGATTATCGCCAACTTGGTATTGATATGGCGTGTATTTATGATAATTGATGAAAAGCGACTGAAATTGCAGCTTTTCGAAAAATTTGATTGGTTGTCCATTCCTGATATTAACTTAGTTTTTGCCGTCGATAACATTTCATTGATGATAATATTGGCCGTTCACTTGGTAATATTGATGGGAATTGTCTTTAGCCGCTCATTAGTTGAAAATCAAAAAAGCCTAATGGTATTTACCTTGTTGTTCTTAAGCTTTTCAACCGGATTTTTCGTTTCTGCCGATATTTTTTCATTTTTTATCTTTTTTGAGGCAATGCTGTTGCCGTTATTTATGATTATCGGTATGTATGGCGGATTTAAGCGTCCCGAACGCTTATCCGGTTTCTTTTTATATAATTTTATCGGCTCAATGATATTGTTTGTCAGCATTCTGTTAATATACAAATATTATGGCAGTCTCCGATTGGATAAAACCGGTAAGATATTATGGAACAAAAATTTCGGATATTATATCTGGGGAGGCGTAGCATTGGGACTGCTTTGGCGTATCCCTATTTGGCCTTTTCATTATTGGATTTCATCCATTACTACCAGAATACACAATCCGCTCGTGTTTATTGTTACTTCGGTATTACCGCTAAGCAGTATATATGGTTTTGTTCGTTTTTGGCCCAAATATATTCCCTTGGAAATATCGCAACATTTTATTTGGCTTAGTGTAATAGGCTGTGTTACTATGCTTTTTATCAGCATGATAGGTTTTATAAACAAAGATTTTCAATATAAGATTTTTGCTTTTACAACTGTTTATTACATTATGTATCTGCTGGGAATATTTACCCAAAATGAGCTTGTCAGAAACAATATCGGCTATGTTTTATTCGGATTTTTGGTTGTTTTCGGAGCTTTGGAAGTGTTGTCGGCATATATATATAACTTAGAGCAAGACAATGATACTTCAGTTTCCGGATTTTTGTGTCGCGCCAAAAGGTTATCCATAGCCTATACCTTTATAACAATAGCTGCAGTCGGTTTTCCTGTTTCAGCAATGTTTACCAATAACTTTTTGATTATATCCGAACTCTTAACCGCCAATATTCAAATGGGTGTTGTCTTGATGCTGTCATCGGTCATAGCCTCGGCAACCCTGATATCAGAAATGTTTAAGCTAAAAAACGACACCAAAGAGTGTCAACTGGGTAAAATACACGATTTATCTGCCGGAAAATTTGTGTTTATGATGTTTATAATGTTTATGCTGTTAATGTCATTTATCAGACCGTTATGGTTTGTAATCAGCGAATAGGGAATAAATATGATGTTACAAAATTGGTTTATTTTATTACCTGAGATTTGTATGTTAAGCTTTTTTGCTTTTATAACGCCAAAAGCTTATCTAAACAAAGATATTACGGCCAAATCGTTTTTTTCTTATGTTCAATTGTTTTTACTGGCAACCTTGGCTTCTACTATCATATTTTATAACAAAAGCCCGTTTCCGGAGCTGTGGCAAAATACTTCTTTTAGCACAATCTTTAAGATTTTTACCTATTTGTTAGCTTGGGCATGGTTTTACCTGTCATCGATTTGGTTCTTAAACAAAAATCGTCCGTCAGGTTATTTTTATTCCATTGGTTTTGCCTTGCTTTTGGGATTTGATATTTTGGCGTCGGCATCGTCACTTCTGACTTTGGCTGTTGTGATACCTTATATTTGCTTTTTTTATTACAAGTTGATATTGCGTCACTGGGATGTCGAACATGTAAAGCTTCCGGCAAAAAATTATGCCATATGTGCAACAATTTTCTGTGCGTTGCTGATGTTGGGAATAGGGTTGATATACTATCAAACCGGAAGTTTTGCTTATGCTGATATTAAGCAGTATTTTAATGCAAAGACCATACCGACAAATATGACCTTTGCCGGTGTAATGCTGATTTTATCTTGTATATTGTTTCTTATGTCAGCCGCACCTTTTCATTATTGGTTTGTAAGTTTTATTGCCTCGGGTGTATTACCTGTGTGCGGATTTATAACTATCATTCCGCCGTTGATTTATCTTTGTGCGTTAATCAATTTGACTAATGAATGTTTTGTATATTTTAGCAAATATATAAGTCAAATAGTGACGATTTTTGGAATTATTTCATTGATAATCGGTGCATTGTCATCAAACCGCGAAACCAATTTAAGACGCTTGTTCGGATATCTTAATATATATTGTATCGGCTTTATGTTGATTGGTTTAATGCGTTTTTCCGATACTTCTGTCATAGCATCTTTTGCCTATACAATTATCTATGTCTTGTCATTCAGCGGTATATATACGGTTTTCCTAGGTGTAAAATCTCGCGGAGATTATTTAAGCAATACCGATTCTATCAGTGGATTTTATACGGTACGCCCGTTTATGTCGGCAGCGTTACTTATTTTTATGTTTTCACTGATAGGATTAGCGCCGACATTAGGATTTTTCGGTTATTTATCAATAATAAATAATTTGGTCGAAGCCGCCAAATGGAGCGAAATAGCATTTATATTGTTCGGTTTGATGTTTGTGGCCAATACTTGCTTGCAAATAGTTCGAGTTATATATTTTGAAAGTTTGGTTAACAAATTTGACCGTCCCGACAAGGCAATATATATCTGTTTGTTTGTAAATGCGGTGGTGGTTTTTATATCTCTGATCAATCCGGCGTGGTTATTGTATGATGTTTTGGTCATTTTGGGGAGTATATCATAGCAAATGCAAAAAACTTGGAAAATACAAAAATATACCAGTGTAACTTCAACCAATGATTTGGCTAAAGAAACTGCAGAAGATAATGTTGTCATTGTTGCCGATATGCAAACAGCCGGAAGAGGTCGAAGAGCAAATAAATGGATATCGCAAGACGGTAATTTGTTTTTTTCACAAGTGTTAACTGCCCAAACAACGGTTTCTAACTTGGCATTTGTATCATCTTTGAGTTTGGCTGAAGCAATTTATCATTTTGATAATAAGATTGATATTACAATAAAATGGCCAAATGACATTTTAATCAATAAACGAAAAGTTGCCGGCATATTGATAGAAAATACGCCAAAAAATAAGGCTGTTATAGGAATAGGGGTAAATTTGATATCTAATCCCTCTGGTGATGAAACATCGTACTTATCGGCCAATTTGCAAGCCGAAGGACTTAAACTAAGCAAAGAACAGCTATTGGAAACATACCTTAAATTCTTTGATATAAATTATGCGGATTGCCTGCGTGATTTTGGCTTAATAAGAGCAAAATGGCTGAAATTTGCCTCATACATAAATCAAAAAATTAAGGTTAAACGCCAAGATCGTATTGACGAGGGAATATTCAAAGGTATTGACGAACAGGGGCTTTTGCTGTTAGAACAAAAAGATAAAATAACGGCAATTGCGGTTGCAGAAGTGTTTTTTTGATGTGAGTGAATAATAATGACAAAAGAATTTGATAAAGAAGGAATTTATTTTATAGCCTTGGGCGGAGCCGAAGAAGTCGGCTTTAATATGTTTGCCTATATCGTTAATCAAAAAATAATAGTGGTTGATGCCGGATATGGTTTTTTGCAAGATGATTTTCCCGGTATGGAAATGGGATTAGCCGATGCCTCATTTTTAGAAACTTATCGCGATAATATTGAGGCAATGTTCATTACTCATGGCCACGAAGACCACTATGGTGCGATAGGTCATGTATTGCCTATGCTGAATTGTCCTGTATATGCTACTGATTTTGCCATTGGTCACATTCATTCGCGACTTAAAGAATATCATATAGATAATTTTGCCGATATTATCTCGGTTAAAGACAATCCGGTTGTAAGACTTGACAATTTCGAAGTTGAATTTGTTGATTTGGTACACTCGGTTCCGCAGACATCAGGATTGTTTATCAAAACGCAATACGGCAATATTTTTCATGCAACGGATTGGCGTTTTGATGATGGGAAAACCGTAATTTTACCCACAGATCACAAAAGATTGAAAGAAATTGCCGAAGAGGGTGTTGAATTATATGTCGGTGATTCGACCAATATGTCTTCATCAACGGAAGAACCTACGGAATACGAAGTAAGAAAAAGCTTGTTTGAGTTAATTCCTACGCTGGAAAACACGGTTGTTGCTACTTGTTTTGCTTCGAATATTATGCGTTTGGAAAGCTTGATTTTAGCCGCTCGTGAAGCCGGAAGAACCGCGGTTATTTCAGGACACTCGCTAAACCAAAACTATAAAATAGCTAAAGAATGCGGCTATTTAAAAGATTGCCCGTTAGCTTATGATATCAAAGACGCTAAAGATATACCTCTGGACAAGATTTTGTTTATCTGCGCCGGCTCACAAGGAGATTATCGTTCGGCTCTAAGCCGAATTGTAAAAGGCGAACACAAAGAGATTGCGTTAAGCCACGGCGATAATATAATATTTTCATCTAAAATTATCCCCGGTAATGAAGACAAAATTGAGCAAATGCAAGAAAAATTGCGTGACGCCGGTGTCAATGTTATTTCGACGGAAGAATATGTCGTTCACGCTTCAGGACACGCTACATCTAAGCAAATATTGGAAATGTATCGATTACTGAAACCCAAAACCGTTATTCCGGTACATGGTGATAAACGCAACATCAGAAAACAAAAGCGCTTGGCTCAACAAAACGGTGTCGGCAATGTAATGCTTGCCCGCAATGGCGATGTAGTATTGTTAAAAGACGGCAAAAGCGAAGTTGTTTCCGAAGTTTTTACTCGCAAACTAGGAGTTGACAGGCGCCAACTTACCCCGCTTGATTCTCAGTTGATTAAGAACAGAAAACGCATAGCCTTTAATTGCTCGGTATTTATAAGCGCAATGTTCAATGCCGATTGGAGCTTGGCATCGTTACAAATCTCATCAATTGATATATTGGAAGAAGCCGAATTTAATGAACTCAGAGATAAAATCATCAATGATATTAAAGAAGATATCGCTAAAGATGTCGTAAAATTCGACTATAAAGAAAAGCAGATATCAGAATATTTGGCAGCGCGTATCAGAAAACAAATACTTAAAGCAACCGATATAAAACCGGTTGTCTTTATGCATTTTTACAAAGCTTCCGCTAATTGCTAATTTTTCCAAATAGGAATATAGACATTAAAGGTTGTGCCATCAGTTTTATCGGATTTTACGGTAATATTTCCTTGGTGTCTGATGACAATATGCTTAACAATAGACAAACCCAGTCCTGTACCTTTAATGTTTTGGTCTTTGTGTTGTTGCAAACGATAAAAGCGCTCTGTTAAGCGAGCCAGCTTATCTTCGTCAATTTTAGGACCTTTGTTATTTATGGCAATGTTAACAGCCTTAGAATCCTTAATTTCCGTAGTTTTAGATTTTGGAATATTATCGACATTACTCAAATTTATCGTAATATCCGTTCCTTTTTCGCCATATTTTATGGCATTGTGTATCAGGTTATGAATGACTTGTCTTATTTGTCCTTCATCAGCCCTAATATAATTTATATTTTCATCAGCCTTTATTATAATATTCATATCATTGTCTTTAGCTCTCAATTTCATAGATTCTGCAACATCTTGAGCTATTTCAACAATATCTGCTTTTTCGGTCGGCGGATTGTCCTGATTTAATTCAATTCGAGACAATGACAACAGGTTTTCGATCAGATTTGACATATATTCGGCTTGATGGGATATAATTTTCAAAAATTCTTCACTGGCTTTCGGGTCATCTTTTGCTGTTGTTTGCAGAGTCTCGACAAAACCCGAAATGACCGATAAAGGCGTTCTTAATTCATGAGAAGCATTAGCAACAAAATCCGATTGCATTTTTTCGATTTTTAGTGATTTCGTCAGGTCATAAATTGAAATAACCGCGACGGCTTTTCCTTTTGACACCCAAGGTAATTGCTTAATGTGAGCATACAGCTTTTGGTCAATCGGTTTTTCAACATAGAAAACCAAATTTTCTGATTTTTTCTCTTTTTTCAACACTCGAGAAACAGCATTAACAAAACTATGCGAGTTAAATATTTCATCAATTTTTTTATCGGCAATATGTTCCCCGAAAGATGTTCTGGCCGAAAGATTTGCACCTAAAATATTGCCTTGTTTATCAATAACCATAATCGGATCGGGCAAAGAATCCAAAACCGCGGTATCAGATATGGTCTGCGCCTCTAAAGTATCGGTTTTTTCAGCCCAAAACTTGTGCATATTGTTGATGGCAGAAATAATTTCCTTAGTTTCGTCTTCTGACAAATTGATTAAATCATCTTGTGAAATTTCGCCTGTTGACAATTTTGAAATATATTTTTTTATCTGTTGTAACTCAAATGTTAAGGGAAATAGCATAACAATATTAAAAACCACTACCGCAGCCAGTGAGATAACAGCCAAAATAGGGTCAACCATATTAAAAGCGGCCAAAACCATAAAAACTAAGGCTGTTGGAAAGCTTAAAAACAATATTCTTTCCGCAAATTGTGTGTTTTTTTCAAAACCTAAGGCTTTACGCGATTTTTCAAACATAAGCATTATCCCACTATAATAAAAAACAGACTAGACCATTTATTTAAAATATAATAATATGAAACAAGTTTAAAAATACTAAATTTTTTATTTATGCGGAAAATATGACAACAGAAGAAGAAAATACAGCAAATTTAACGCCGATGATGGCTCAATATATGAAAATAAAGCAAGATCACAAAGATTATTTGCTTTTTTATCGTATGGGCGATTTTTACGAATTGTTTTTTGATGATGCCGTCGTGGCATCTCAAGCCTTAGGTATTGTGTTAACCAAACGCGGCAAAACCGAAACCGGTAATATACCTATGTGCGGCATTCCTTTTCATGCCTATGAAAGCTATTTGGCAAAATTGATAAGACAAGGCTTCAAGGTTGCCATTTGCGAGCAAACCGAAGACCCGAAAGAAGCCAAAAAACGCGGCGGCAAGGCTTTGGTTAACCGCGAAATAGTTCGCTTGGTTACAGCAGGAACTTTGACCGAAGACACGCTTCTTGATGCCAAAAAGAACAATTTTTTAATGGCTGTTTCCAATATTTCTTCCAATATCGGTATTGCTTGGGTTGATATTTCAACCGGTGAGTTTTATACGCAAGAAATTGATATATCACAAGGCAATGAAGGACAAATTTTAAGCTCTATATTACAAAGATTACAACCGGCTGAGCTGATAATTGCCGACAATTACTTGCATAATCCCAATATTTTTGAAGTTTTGAAAAATTACAAAGAACAACTCAGCGTTTGGCCGGACGAAAGATTTAATTCGCATAATGCTTACAAGCGTTTAACCGATGTCTACAAAGTTCACAACTTGGACGCCTTCGGTGATTTTTCACGCGCTGAGATAAGCTCTGCCGGTGTATTGATAGATTATGTCGAATTGTCGCAAAAGGGCAATTTACCTCATTTGTTTCCGCTAAAGAAGATAAATTCTTCACAGATTGTCGAAATTGATGCCTCAACTCGCTTGTCGTTAGAGCTTACCGAATCAACTTCGGGTGACAAGTCATCAACCTTACTAAAAACTATTGATAGAACCGTTACACCGGCAGGTGGCAGACTATTGGCTAATCGAGTGTCCAATCCTTTGTCAGACATAAATATGATAAATTCTCGACTTGATATGGTTGAATTTTTCATAAATAAAACAGCCTTGCGTGAAGATTTGCGTGCTCTGTTAAAAGCCTCGTATGATATCGGGCGTGCCGTTGCTCGTCTTAGTATCGGTAGAGGCGGTCCTCGTGATATGCTAAACATCAAAAATACTTTGGGCATAATTCCGAATTTGCGCAATCAGATTTTGTTTGCTTATAACAATGGCGATATCATTGACGCCAATGTGCCGGCATATATGCAAAAAGTTTTGGATAATTTAGGTAATCATAATCATTTGGTCTGCAAATTAAGTGACGCGCTAAAAGAAGATGATTTACCCTTACTAAGTCGCGACGGCGGTTTTATCCGCCAAGGATATTCTCCGGCCTTGGATGAAATGCGCAGTTTCAGAGATAATTCACACGAGGCCGTAGCCAAATTACAACTGAAATATGTTGAAGAAACCTCCATACCCAATCTGAAAGTAAAATACAACAATTTGATTGGCTATTTTATTGAGGTTCCGTCAAAAAATGTTCAACAAATACTGGAAGATAAAAAGTTTATTTTCCGTCAGTCCGTATTAAACGCTTCACGCTTTACCACGGTTGAACTAACCGAAATCGAAGACAAAATAAGAGGAGCTTCGGATAAAGCGCTTGCCATTGAGCTGGAATTATATGACGAATTGCTAAATTCCATAAAAGCCTCGGCTGACGATATTATCAAATGCGCGAATGCCATTGCCGAAATAGATGTAGCTATGGGCTTGGCTGATTTGGCCATAGAGCATAATTATTGCCGTCCGATCATTGATGAAAGCTATTGTTTTGAAATAAAAGGCGGACGCCACCCGGTGGTAGAAGAAGCAATCCGCAAAGCAAATTCAGGCGTTTTTGTGGCAAATGATTGCCATATGAATGAAGAAAAAGGCAATTTATGGCTTATAACCGGACCAAATATGGCCGGTAAGTCGACCTATTTGCGTCAAAATGCCGTTATTGTAATAATGGCGCAAATGGGGTCGTATGTTCCTTGTCAAAGCGCTCACATAGGTGTGGTAAACAAGATATTTTCCCGTGTCGGTGCCTCTGATGACTTGGCCAAAGGTCGTTCAACATTTATGGTTGAAATGGTCGAAACAGCCGGCATATTAAATCAAGCCGACGAGCGTTCGTTTGTTATATTAGATGAGATAGGCCGCGGAACCGCTACTTTTGACGGTTTGTCAATTGCTTGGGCGGTAGTAGAATATTTGCACGAAATCAATCGTTGCCGCACAATATTCGCCACACACTATCACGAACTTACATCGCTGAGCACCAAGCTTTCACGCCTTAGTCTTCATTGTATGAAGATAAAAGAATTTAATGACAATGTTATTTTTATGCACGAGGTAGTTGACGGCGCGGCCGATCGAAGCTATGGAATTTATGTAGCCAAGCTTGCCGGTCTTCCAAAGTCGTTGATAAGACGGGCTGACCAAGTCCTGCACAATTTGGAAAAACAAGACAAGGGCTTGTCAGTCAAAGATATTGCCGAAGATTTACCTTTGTTTGCCTGTATCAAAGAAAAGGTGGTCGAAAAAGTATCATCGCCGGCCTTAGATGAGCTTACTTCTCTAAATCCCGACGACCTAAGCCCCAGAGAAGCATTAGAAAAGCTTTATGAGTTAAAAAAACTGTTATAATTTAAGAGCCGGATATTTATTCCGGCTTTTTATTCGACATCGCGCAATTCAAAAAAAGACTTATCAACTCCGCATATCGGACACATATAATCATCGCCGAGTTTTTCAAAATCGATTTCTCCGTCATACACATAGTTACATACACAGCACACCCATTTTTTAGCCATTTTTATTCTCCTTGATTATTTGTTGATAAGCCGACATAACTTCGTCTTTTAATTTTCCCCGATAATCCTGATATAATAGCGATTCACCGTTTTTGTTTGTTTTAGCATCTATAACTTCGGCAATAAATATGGTATTGGAACAAAGCTCATACTTATGAATTACCTTAGCATAGATATGCACCAAGGCGTCATCAATAACCGGAAGTTTATGAAATTGGTGATGTTTGACAAAACTCCATTTATCACGGTCTTTGCTCGAAAAAAATCCGAAATTGGCAATAACAAACGGTGAAATATCTTTAGGAAGCACCGACAGGCTGAAGCACAAGTTTTTATCAATAACTTGTTTGGTATATCCCTGATTACCGCAAGAAACGGCCAAAGCACAAGGCTGATTCGAAGCCATCATAACCGCGTCAATAATAGCACCGGCATCTTTTTTATCGTCGTTGGCCCCCAAAACATATAACCCCAGCGGTATTTTGTACAATATATCCCAATCAATCATTTTATCAATCCTTATAAAGTCACAGATATATATAATTTCAAATTATATGGATACAACAGCTGATAAAATATTTTGTTTTAGACAAAAACATCTTGCAAGAATATGAAAAAAATGGTACACTGCATACAGTTTTGTAAAAAAATGTGAGGTCAAAATGGAAAAGAAACAAACATCAGGTATTAAACACAAGGTTGTAACATGGGGCCTAACCTTTTTATCGCTGTTTGGTGGCGCAAAGCTATCAGCTCAGGAAAATGCCCAACCGCAAAGTAAGCAACCGACTATGGAGCAAGTTGTTGATAGTACACTCACAGAACAATATGCTATGTACGATATTGGAACCCCTAAAAGAGATAATATGTATAAAGAACAACCGGGAGATTCCAAGGCTCTTAAAAAACTTAAAGCTAAGACGCGAATCCTCTATAATAGTGTAAAATCAAGAAAAACAGAGTTAGATAAAAGGTTGGCCACGCTTAATTTATTTAAGTCACAACACCCGGAACTTGCAACTGATAGTGTAGTTTCTGTGGCTGATATGTCAGATGATCATAAAACACTAATCGCACTTGAGGGTGAGCACGCCGTTGCATTGATTATGTATAATAGTGCACTAGAAAAATTAAATGAGGTTGATGCTGAACTACTTAAACAGCAACTTAAGTCTGCTATTAGAAATGACAAAGATTCTGTGGATATGTATAAAGGGTATATGGAAGAGTGGTTGGAGTATCAGGAAGAAATTAAAGAAAAGCAAGGCGAGCTTAATGAATTAAAAACGAGTAAATATGATAGCGAAATCACAGTTACTGGCGATGCAGGCCAAAATAAACCGGGAGTTGATAAAAATAGCGAAGTTGCCAGTAATAATGTAACTGCAGTAAATACCGGACTGACATATATAACTCAAATAAAAGAATTTCAGTTAAAACAAGCCGGATTGCCGGGAGATAGTGCTTATTTGAGTGATGCTATAGAAAGAAATAAGTTGGAGATTGAATGGCGCAACAAAGTGTTGAAAAAAATAAAGCATGGTAAAAAAGGTAAAGGCGCTAATCCGATGCAACAAGTTGGTGATTCTACCAAGACTTCAAAGCCTACATCTCCCGCTGGATTAAATCCAACATCAAAACCAAAAACATTTGAAGAGGTTATTGCGGAACTTGCAAAACTGGATCCGAATGCTCAAACGGACACATTACCGGGCAATGTTGAAAAGACAACATATACGCTAACAACAAAAGAAGGTGAAAAGTTTGATGTTGTTGTTCTTAAGCAAGATGGTACGAAAAGAGTTACTTTTGGGGATAAAAGTACAGAATATGGTGCTGATGGACAACCTAAGACTGATGGTAAAAAAGGTAAAGTGCCTGATATAAGCAAATTCTTTCTTAATGAGAGAGGCGGAAAATAACAATTATTTTTCAAAACATAAAAAACATCTCCTGATTTTAGGAGATGTTTTTTTAGAGAATACCGTCTATTCTTTTAAGTAACTGTAAGGAGCATATTGTATCGGCAAAATCCCGTCCTGAGTTATTTTTTCTCTATATCGCAGGTTGTCGCAATATTTATTGTTAAAAGGCGTATCAAAACTCAAATCAATAGGTGTAGGCTCGCTACAAGACCAACACATCATAAATCTGTCCATTAAAGGTCTGTTTGAAGGACATTTATATACACTGTACACATTTTCTGTGCTATTATAATGTTTTGATATTCTGCCTTTACAGTTTGTATGACAAAAACGCTCCTTATCGCAATTTTCCTTGTTTACTTTAACTGCTTCTTTTGTTGAACATTTATAGCATTTTCCATTGTGACCTTTGAAATAATTTTCGACAGTATCATCATTTGCTTTTGTGGATTCGCCTTCTTTAATTTCGCAATTCTTCATATCTACGCTGGTGTCTTCAGATGCCGGAAAGGGTTTGTTTTCTCCTACCTTAAGTCGACAAGTTCTGTCTTTGAATACATAAACTCGGTTTGGGCACTTTTTTTCACAGTTTTCCATTGTGCCAACTTTCAAATTGTAGGGAGTATCACAATCATAACAAGTTCCATGCAACGAAAAAACACAATCATCGGCATAAGTTTGAGAAGTAAATCCGATAATCGTACAAGCAAGTAAAACAGCAAATTTTGATTTGTCAGTCATAATGAAATAAGCTCCAAATTAAAAGATATAAAATATACTAATCAATCTGTAAAGCAAGTCAACCCATAAATATTTTTATATCATCAGGGTTTTCATATTCTCATTCAGCCATTTTTCGATACCTTGTCTGGCAATATTGCGAAAATTTTCGATTCTTTCGACAGAGCTTGTTTTAATAAAATCGGCAATTTGTTTATCGGAGAGTCCTTCGATATAATCCCAAAACGAAAATATCAAATTGACTTTTCTCGGCCACACTCCGTCATTTATAAAAATATTTTCTTCAAAATCGAAGAACAGTTCGTTTAGTTTTTCAAAAATTTCTTTATCAGTCATTGTAGTATCCTTGCATTGTATAAATACAATAGATAATACACTTGTATATAAAATCAATATAAATATTGTTTATTTACAATATTGGTGGATAAAACTTCAAAGCTATATTTTTCTTGTTATACAAAATATCTTTCCGCAGATATTCAATGACTTGATATCTTTGACCAAAAACGGCTTATAAGAAGGATTATCAGAAGATATTTCGACCGAATTATCAAAAGGATTGGTTTGAACACGGCGAATAATCGTGTCGCTGTTGGTAGATATCATATAGATACCGTCAGAAGATGGAATACTATAAGACAAATCAACCCAGACAAAGTCACCGGCATTTATGGTTGGTGACATCGAATCGCCGCAGACCTTAAATATCAAAACATTCTCACTTGTCTCTGAATAGTGATGGTTAAACAGCTCTTTAGTTATAATTTCTTTACCGATAAGATTCTGTTTTATTTGGTCAAATTTACCTTTCTTTTCGCCGTTCATATCAATAACATCAATTGCTATCATCTCAGAATTGCCGGTTTTACTAAAATTAAAAAAGCTTGTCAAAGCTGAAAATTTGTCTTGAATAAGATTGTTCGGTAAAGGAAAATCGCACAAATCCTGCTCATTAACATCGAGGATTCTTGCCAGTTTTCTTCTGGTGTTTTCATCCAATCTTTTGGGTGAGTTTCTTTTTACAAAATGGAATAAATAAGTAGAGTTTTTGCCAAGTTGCAAAGAAAGGGCATTCAGACTGAAGCCTTTTTCTTTTACTTTTTTTTCTAACAAATCTCTAACCTGCTGCAACTTATCCATAATAACGATTCCCTTTGTATATTGTTAAAATACTTCAACTTTATATTGCATTTTTACAACTTTGTAAACAGGTTTTACAAAAAAATATGAATTTATATTGACCTTAAATTTTTTCTGTATTGTAATATTACAATAAATCATTGTAAAAAACTATCGGAGCTATTTATGATTAAATATACTTCTAAGCAAGATGTAACAAATAAAGGAATCGTAAAAAGAAATGGCAAAATATTAAAATTGTCTGTTTTGGAAATATGGCATTCTAAAGGGTTTCTTGATTACACACCGTCAAAATACAGCGCCGACGAAAGACTTAGTTGCGGCTTAAGGCTTGCACTTGACGCTTATATCATAAATCGAGCCAATTTACATTCATCTCATCGACTAAATACCAAAATCGACAACAATAATAATACTCAATCAGCGGCAATACTAGAAGCTATGCAGCGTTATAACCGGGCAATAAGGTCGGTTCCGGCAGAATTTTGGCCGGTTGTACGGCTGGTTTGCATTGAAGATCGCGATTTGGTTGCGCCGAACGAACTTAGTGAAAGGCACAAAAGCCATTTTTATTATATGAACAGAGTAGATTTGTGTCGGGGGTTGGATAGGATTATTGATATACAACAAAAGGTTGAAAATCAATGTTTAAGACAATTTTAGCTTTACATATTGAAAAAAATATTGTAACGATAATAAAAAATAAACTAGGGGACTAAAAATGGACTATATAGAAATTTATGCAATTTTCTTCTTAATATTAAATGTTGCAAATCAAATAAGATTTGGTTGTTTATACACACATCTGATTTTTAGTATAGCCCTAGAAATTCCTATATTAGGACGAGTTTTTATGATATGGTGAAAAAATTTTTTTTCACTTATATTGACTTATCCGTCAGGTGACATTACAAATATAAGTATGGTGAGTAAGTGGGTTCAAACACTTCTCACCTTTTTTTATGAATTGATTGGTAATAAGGATTGATTGTTATGGGATTGGCGCATCCGGTAAAATATTCTTCGGTCTCGGCGATGGAAAAAAAGATTGAAAAATATTTCAACGAACGCGCCAATTTTAAATCCGAAGTATATAGTCCCAAAAAAGGTGATATTGTAGAAATAGTTGAACAAGCCCCGCTTCATTTGACGGGGCTTTGTGATTATTTGGGTATTTCGAATCAAGACTTGGATGAATATCAACAAAAAGAAGAATTTAGCGAACTTATTCGCAGAGCCAAAAAAAAGTGCGAAGCCTATTTGGTTGATCAATGCGTCAGGCTTCACAAAGCCGATTTTATCTTAAAAAACAATTTTCCTGCTGCTTGGCAAGATTCGTCCGAGAATATTGTAGGGGAAGAACTGAAAAAAATATTGGTAGAATTTGTAAACAAATAAAAGTGAAACAATATGAACGATAAAACAATTACGGCGCAAATACCTCAAATTTTTGCGCCTCTGCTCATTACTCAAAAAAGAATCAAATTTTATTATGGCGGGCGAGGTGGCGGAAAATCTTATGCTTTTGCCGACAGCCTTTTATTAAAAGGGCGAATGGAAAAACTTCTTATCGCTTGTCTGCGCGAGGTTCAAGACAGCATAAAAGATTCGGTCTATCGTCTTTTGTGTGATCGAATTTCATTTTATCAAATGAAAGATTACAAGATTTTAGAATCTCGTATCGAAAATAAGATTACCGGCACAAAATTTATTTTCAAAGGACTTCGTGACCAAGACGCTCAAAAAATAAAATCTTTGGAGGGCGTTGATATCGCGTGGATTGAAGAAGGACAAAGCATTTCTAAAAAATCGTGGGATATTCTGTCTCCGACTATCAGAAAAGACGGTTCGGAAATATGGATTTCGATGAACCGTAACGAAGAAAATGATCCCTTATGGGTGCTATTGGCTGCCAATCCTGACGAGCGAACCATGGTGGTCAAGGTAAATTATTATGACAACCCGTTTTGCCCCGAAGAACTTAAAATTCAAGCCCAAAAGTGCAAAAAAGAGCACCCCGATGATTATGCTCACATTTGGCTCGGGCAACCGCTAAGCCAAAGTTCGGCAAAGCTTATTGCACCAACCGATGTCAAACACGCCTTTGAAAGCAAAATATCTTCTTGCGATTCGCCTTTGGTTATCGGGCTTGATATTGCAAGGTTCGGGGATGATTCCACGGTGTTTTGTTTCAGACGAGGGCGTTATTGTCAGCGCTTTGAAGTATTAAAAAAACAAGACACCGTATCAATTGCAAACTATTGTCAAGGAATTATCCAAGCGCATAATCCGGCTCGAGTTTTTTTAGATGTCGGAGGAATAGGCGCCGGAGTTTATGACATATTATACTCACGAGGATTTCGTTCGACAATTCGTGCCATAAACTTTGGTTCAAAGGCCATATTAGAAGACAGATATGTCAATCGTCGTGCCGAAATGTGGGATAATGCTCGTGCTTGGCTGTGTCAGGAATTGCCGGTGCAACTTCCATGTGATGACGAGTTGTTAAATGATTTGTGCTCAGTTAATAAAAAATATGATTCACTCGGGCGGCTACAATTAGAAAGCAAAGACGAAATCAAAAAAAGACTGGGGCGTTCACCTGACAAGGCGGACGCCTTTGTTCTAACTTTTGCCGAACCTGTTTACGATGTAGGCAAAGCCAAAACATTTGGAAACGGTCAGGTCGTTTTGGAAGATATGTTTGCTAATTCTTACAAAGAAAGCAAATGGTAACATTTTTTAACACTAACTCACAATATAAGGAAAATAAACAAATGATAAATGCAGTTGCCGACCGGATATTTATTCGGTTAGCTCCGGATACTACCGCCACATCCGGCGGTATTATTTTAGTTGATGATTATCACCGTACCCGAAATATCGGTGTGGTGGAAAGCATCGGCGACTTGGTCACTTCGGTCAAGGTCGGAGACAAGGTCTTGTTTCATCAATTTGATGAATTGCCGACACCGGATGATGACTTGGTTGTTGTTAGAGAAAATTCAATTTTAGGAGTTTATGAAGATGAATGAACAAATATTTTACTCGCAAAAATCAGAGGTTTCTGATTGGCTGGAAAAGATTGCAAAATCTGAAAAGTCATATAATGAATATCACAAACTTTTTGATGATATTCGCAAATATTATCGCAACGAACTGCGTAAAGATAAGCAAAATATTTTTTGGTCTTCAATTGAAACGCTAAAGCCGTTTTTGTATTTCAAACAACCGAAACCATATGTCGAACGCAAAGAAAAAAGCGATAACAGAGTTCACAATTTGGCTTGCCGAATTATAGAAAAAGCTCTTTGCAACAATCTTGAACAATTTGATTTTGACAGCATTATTAAATATGCCAGAAACGACTTTTTATTGGGCGGATGCGGTATTGTCATAGAAAGATACAAGCCTGAATTTACATCGCTCAGTGATGAGAATGGCAATATTTTTGAAATTAAAACCGATGAAAAAGTCGTTACCGAATATGTTGATCCGCTAAACTTTATTTGTGATACCGACAAAGTCGGAACTTGGGAAGATTGCACTTGGTTTGCCATAAAGCAATTTATGACATTTGATGAAGTTGTTGCAAATTTTGGTGACGAATTTAGAAATTTGCTTTTTGATTATTCACTAAAAGATGCCAAATCAATAGAAGTTTACGAGATTTGGGACAAAAAAACATTACAGGTTTTATATGTAACAAAAGCCTTACCTCATACATTCTTAAAAGTAATTTCCAAGAGCGCCGTATCGGGAAGTTTTTTTCCGATACCCAAGCCTTTGTTTGCTACAACCACCAACGACAGCATAATTCCGGTACCGGATTATGTTCAAATCAGGCCTTTGTTAGATGAGCTTGACGGGGTTACGGCCCGCATGGAAAAGACAATGAAAGCCTTAAAAATTTCCGGCTGTTATGACAATGCTTTTCCCGAACTTGCCAACATCTTAAACAAGGATACAACCTTGGTTGGCGTGTCTGATTTTGACAGATTAAAATCTGCCGGAGGAATTAAAAATATTGTCGATTTTATGCCCATTGACCAATATGTAACCGCGTTGCAAACCCTTTCCTCCCGTCGCAAAGAGATAATTGAGGCAATTTATGAGATAACCGGCGTTTCCGATATAATGCGAGGTGTTTCAAATTCTAATGATACCGCGACAGCTGTAAACAAAAAGACCAATTTTGGAACATTGCGCAATCAGGATCGTCAAAATGATATGAATCGCTTTATATCTGAGATTTTCAAGATTAAGGCAGAATACATTTGCGAATATTTTGATACTGAAAAATTGCTGTCATATCTTTCAATCACAGAGCAAATGTCGACAGAGGCTCAACGAGCCGTTGCGCTGTTAAAAAATGACAAATTGCGTGATATGGTCTTAGGAATTGAAAGCGATTTGACTTTTAACGAAGCTGATAAAAAAGCGCAAAATATTGAGGCTATAACCTCGATTCACACCATGATCTTACAAGCTTTTGATGTGGTCAGCAAACAGCCGGCGCTTCTTGATTTGTATCGCCAAATGATTTCAGGTGTTGTGGCTTGTCTTTCAAATGCCCGCCAGTACGAAGGGGTTTTGGTAAATTGTTTTGATAAAATTGCTCAAGAATTTGCCACACCGGATGCACCGGCGGAAAAACAACCCAATACCCAACTTATAGCATTGCAAATGCAGAGCCAACGCAATGCTTGGGATTATGAAATTAAAAAAGAGCAAAACGAAATCAAAAAAACTGAGTTGCTATTAAAACAGCAACAGGAAGAAGCTAAAAACAAACAGGCGGATAAAGAGCTGGATATTGAGCTGATAAAAACTGCTGCAAATAAGTAAAAGACTAATCAAATGACATATTTTACCAAAGAATTTTCGGAAGATTTCATTCTTCCGGACAACACGGTCGCGACCTCATCGCAGGATATCGACCGTTTCTTAAAGGCCAATAATCTGGCCTTAATGTCTGATTATTCTGACGAATATATGAAAAATGTTCGTTTGGATAATGATAAAGCTCAGCGAAAAGAAATTTTTGCCGAGGTTGTTCAACAATACAAAAAAAGGATATGGAATGAGTGAAACTAAAGAAGATTTACAAGCTTTTGTTCAAGAGGATGAAACTGTTACTCCTCAAGAACAAAATATTGAAGAAGCTTTGGGTGAGGATGAATTTTTAGAAGCACCCAAATCTTATGAAAAGGAATTAGCTAAGACTTTTTGCGAGCTTCCTCTTAACTGGCGCAAATACCTTTACACCAGAGAAGAAGAATTGGACAAAGGTTTTAGCGATTTGCGTGAACGAGCTCTGATGTATAAATGGTTGGACGAAGTTTATACTTCGCGCTCGGATGAACTGCAAAAAGATGGTATCAAAAACTCTGATGATTGGCTTAAAAAAATGGTAGAGGTTGATGCCATGCTGAGCCAAAATCCGGCAGATACCATCAAAATGTTGGCTGTTTCTTACGGAATAAGCGACAGCAAAGAAACGCCAAACTCCGGAGTAAACAATCAAGAAACAAACCTATCGGAGATTATAAGTAAACAGCTTGTTGATAAGCAATTAAGCGATTTCATAGCCGAACTGGATGACGAGGGTGCCTTAAAACATCCGTTCTTCAAAGAGGTGGTTAAAGATATGCACGAACTCATTTCAAAGGGTGTGGCTAAAGATTTGAGCGAAGCTTATGAAACGGCTGTTTGGTTAAACTCTGCTACCAGAAACAAATTGATTGAAAAACGCACCAAAGACGCGCTCGAGTTAAAAAGCAAAGATGCTATAAAATCGAAAGAAGCTGCTTTTGCACCTAAAGGCAAGGCTCCCTTAAACAAAAAGGATTTAACCCTGCGCGAAGAACTTGAAATGCGTTTTGCCGAACTTGGCGATAAATTTTAAATAATAATTTTTTTAGAAAGGGAAAAATAATGGCTAACAGCAATTATGATGAAATTTTTACAACTACCTTGGAATCTCGTAGTGCAAAGTTGGCTGACAATGTAACTAAAAACAACGCATTGTTAAACCGCTTAAAAGAAAAAGATAAAGTACGCCCGATTTCCGGTGGTTCAAAAATTTTGGAAGAATTAGAATATGGCGAAGGCGATATGGTTTGGTATTCCGGTTATGATACCATCAGCTATACTCCGAAACAATTGTTTACCGCAGCCGAATATGCAATCAAATTAGCTGCTGTTCCTGTGGCTGTATCAGGCGAAGATTTATTGAAGAACTCAGGTCCGGAACAAGTTTTGGAATTGATGGAAAAGCGCATTCAAAATGCCGAAAAAACTATGGCCAATCAATTAGCAGCCGCAATGTATGGCGATGGTACTGCCGCTGACGGTAAAGCAATAGGAGGCTTAAAACTATTGGTTGCCGATGATCCGACATCAGGAACAGTCGGTAATATCAATCGAGCTACTGCCGGCAACGAATTTTGGCGCAACCAATCAGCAACTTATGAAGGTTTGACTTCAGAAAACATTTTGCAGGCCATGGATGAAATGTATCTGAAATGTACTCGCGGCTTTGATAAGCCTGATTTGATTGTGGTTGATGACAAATTGTACTCAACTTTTGAAAATGCTTTGACACCTTTGGCTCGCTTTAGTGATCCGAAACTTGCCGAAGCCGGTTTTGCCAACATCAAATACAAAGGTTGCGATGTGATTTATGATGGTGGCCAAGGCGGTTATTGTCCTGACAATCATATGTATTTCTTAAACACCAACTACATCTATTTGCGTCCTCACAAAGATCGCAATATGAAGGTAATCGGTGGTGACAGATTGTCAATCAACCAAGATGCAATGTATCGCATTATCGGTTGGGCCGGCAATATGACAATGTCAAATGCTGCTTTGCAAGGTGTTTTGATTAACACTGTTGCTTAAAAACTATATTAAGTATCAACTTTTAATTTACGCTAACTTCAAAAGGGAAGCCTTGATAATTATTAAGGCTTCCTTTTTTATTAAGGATTTTATCAATGGATTTTGCAACATACCAAAACTTAATAAATCAAAATAAACATAGGCAAGACGACAGCTTATCAGTTCGCTTTTATGACAAATCGATAAAATGCGCCAACCTTAATGACAATGGTATTCCGGTATTTAAGTCGGTATGCTATTGCGAAATACGAATAAAAGACAACACTACCGAAGTTTTTGATCAGCCTGCAACTAAAGACAAGATTGATCGTTTTCCCATTGAATATGCCAGATATCAACTGAGCAAACAAAAATCAACCAATGGTACGCCTTTGGAAATGTTTGCTTTTTTAAGCGCCGCCGAAATAGATATGTGTAAATATCGCGGTATCTTCAGTGTAGAAGATTTTGCCAATATCTCACAGGAACAGGCAAAATCATTGCAACTGGAAAAAGAATGGACTTTGGCGCAAAAATTTATTTTATCAGGCAAAGCAATTAAAAAAATTATCGATATTGAGGACTTGGAAGAAAAGTATAAAAGCCAAATTGATAAGTTAAAGCATCAAATTAAAGAACTAAGCAAAACCAAATCAAGGAGAAAAAGCAAATGAAATCAATTTTAGAAATATGTCAGGAAGTAGCCGACCTTGCGGCCACCAAAAGACCTCAAGATTTGTTTAATCCGGCATCACAGCAAGATGCCATATTTTTAAGTACTGCCAAATCGGCGTTGGACAGTCTTTTGCGCTACGGTGATTGGCAAGAGCTTACCAAAGAAGGCATTTTAAGAACTTCGGGCAAAAAAGATAAGTATTTGATGGAAGAAGTTTGCCCCGATTTTTACAGTATCTTGAATAATACAATTTATGTAAAAGACGGTAACGAAAAACTGATTGGAGCAATTACGCCGCAAGATTGGATGCGCGAAAAATATTTTAATGAGGCAAGCTCTAATACCAAATTTATTATTCAAAACGGAATGATAAAATTTTTAACACCACCGGCAGACGGTATCAAAATTGTTTTTCAATATCGTTCCGATGTTGTTTGTCTTGATGCTAAAAACGGCTATATGGAAAAAAGCTCAATTACTCAAAACACCGATATTCCGGTGTTTGACGAATATTTGGTAAAGCTCGGAATCTTGTGGCGTTGGCTTAAACGAAACGGAATGGATTACAGCGAAGAATATAATGAGTACGAACGCGAAATAAAGAAAAAGTTCGCTTCATCAATGGCAATTAAAGACATTATTTTGTCTGCTTCAAATGATGATGTCGCCGCAAAGGGAGTATCAATTCATGTTAAAACTGACAAATAGAGGCAATAAATCCGTAAATTATACCTTGCCGGCACCTTGTGGCGGGCTAAATATTCGTGACAGCCTTGATGAAATGGATGCTTCCGATGCCATAAAAATGGACAACTATATTCCCGGTGATACCAAAGTAAGCTTAAGAAAAGGATATACTCAGTATGTCAGGACTAAAAAATCTTTTTTAACTTTGGCTTCATATAAAAAATATAATTCTTCGGTTTTTATAGGTATTTCAAATGGTCAAGCCTATAACTTAACATCCAAAAGAAATGTTCGAACCTTTGAAAATATATCCTTTACCAACAGCCGTTGTCATACTTTTCAATATAAAGACAGACTGTTTTTTATGAACGGGGTGGATAAGCCGAAAGTATTTTATGTTGATGAAACAGATAACGAAAAATTTGAAGACTGGTCATTTACCGGCGAAGGTTTAATTGCCGAAAAAATAATAGCAGGCAGTGTATCCAAACAATTTTTATGGTTTATCGAAAGGGGAAGCATGAATGTTTGGTATACCTCGGAAGGCGGAAATATTGCCGGCAATTTGTATCAATTTGATTTAAGTTCGGTTTCGCGTTTTGGCGGTCATATAATGGCTGTTTGCTGTTGGACACTCGACGGAGGGCAGGGACTTGATGACTTGACAGTGTTCATAACATCGGAGGGCGAAGCCTTAGTATATTCCGGTACCAATCCGAATGATGCTGATAACTGGGAATTAAAAGGATCGTACAAAATTGCCAAACCGATAGGTTATAAATGTACTTTAGCTTATCAAGGCGATGTGGTTATCATCACCGAAGACGGATATATGCCGTTGTCAAAAGTTTTGCCTCTAAATCAAGCTTCAAATTCGGCAATTGCCTTTTCCGACAAAATAAGAGGCCTTGTATTGTCAAGAACAGCCAATAACAAGAACAAAGACGGCTGGCAGGCAATAATTTATCAAAAAGGCGGATACGCCATATTTAATGTTCCCGTTTATAGCAATTTTGAACAACATGTCATAAATTTGAGCAACGGTGCGTGGTGTCGTTTTACCAATATCAAATCATACTGTTGGGAATTGTTTGAAGGGCGTTTGTATTTTGGTTCTGACTATGGCGTTTATTTATTTGATGATGGTTATTCCGATGCCGGTAATCATATTTATGGCGAAGTTGAACAGGCTTATTCAAATTTAGGATTCGATGGTTTGAAAAAAATTCAACTCCTAAATCCTCGCACCAAGTCATCAACGCAATATGCTTTGGTCATTTATACCAATATGGATTTTGAAGAACGCGAAGAAGCCTATGCCGAAAACTTGGGCTTTTCCGGTATAACCAAATGGAACGAGGCTAAATGGTCATGTTTGAAAAATCCGATAGGTACCAAATGGCAAACCTTACGCGGCAAAATTCGTTCACAATGGATAGCCAATTCATCGACCGGTTTTAAGGCCGGTATTGTTTTTAAGACCAAAACCAGAGGAAATCTCATTGAATGGTATGATACGGGGGTAAGATATGAAAAATCCGGAGGACTATTGTAATATAATTTATGACAACAGTTTGGCCGACTGGGTATGCAAAGGGTTAAAAACCGACAAATCATGGCTTGAGGGTGAATATCATACAATCGGATTTAAGTTAGGAAATAAATTACTCGGCGGACTTATTTATCATAACATCAGACCCAAAAGGGATTTATGGATGACAATTTACACCGCTGACAAAAGGTGGTGTTGCAGGCGAGCTCTCAGAGTTATATTCGGGCTCGCTTTTAATTTGTGGCAAGTGGAACGCATCAGTATTTTAGTATCGGAAAACAACAATTCTTGTATAAAACTGGTTGAAAAACTCGGTTTTAAAAAAGAAGGAGTTTTACGCAGATATTCTGATGACGGTTCTGATTGTCTTTTTTACGGAATGTTAAAATCAGAAAACGAATGGAGTAAATAATATGAGCAAATCAATAGGAAAACTGATGGGTGCCGGCGGAGCACCTACAACAATGTATGGTTCAGAAAATGCGGTGCTAAATTATCTCAATAATTACAATACAAGCAATTATGATAATACATTAAATAATTTGACTTCATACGCCTCAAATGCTTCAAATCAACTAAGTAATATGGGTGATTACAATTTTAGCGTAAATGCGTCAGATGAAGCCAGAAACAGGGCAGAACAGGCTACATATCAGTCGTATGTCGACAAACTTCAACCGCAATTTGCCGCGCAAATGTCAGAGTTACACACTTCTTTGGCAAATAAAGGCATACCGGTTGGCTCACAAGCCTATCTAAATGCTATGGGTAGCCTGAATGCCTCACACAACAGTGCCTTAAATCAAGCAGCTTATCAATCGGTAACAGCAGGTCAAGAGGCATATTCCAACAGCCTAAACGATCAAATAAATTCAGCCAGCTTTGCCAATGATGCACAAAGCAATTACATCAATCAATTGCTTCAGGCCTTGCAAAATTCTTATTCAGGTTACGATATTGCCATGGATAAATACAATATTCAAAACAAAGGCGAAACTCGTATCGGTGAAAACAAAGCTTATAACACCGCCGCTCAAGTTGCTGAGGGTAACAGAGTTATAGATAACACAATCAGAATATTCAAATAAAAGTTTTTAGAGAGGAAAATAATATGCCATTTGACAGTGAAGGAATGTTTTCCCGTCTGCATAATTGGGAAGACGACAGGATAAATGATATAGACATTGTAACCGATCATATGGATGAAGAAGATAATAATTTTGCCGATGGTCTCAGCCAATGTTTCTTAAAAAACGGAATTTCAAAAATGGAGGGCAACTTTAATGTCGGCAATTTCAAAATTATGAATTTGGCCGAGGGAACTCTTCCATCAGATGCCGTAACCAGAAGCCAATTGGACAGTGCTTCACAAATAGCCAAAGAATTTATGAACAATTTGATAAAAGTCGGCGATATCAAAGCTTCGGTAATTGCGCAAAATCACGATAATTGGATTTTGTGTAACGGACAGGAGTTATCGCGAAGCGATTACAGTGAGCTTTTTGAAATTATCGGCGAAAATTTCGGCAAAGGCAATGGGGTTACAACTTTTAATGTACCTGATTATCAAGGTAAGTTTCTGCGTGGATTTGGTGGAAATTCAGCTGAAAATATCTACACATTACAAGAAGAAAGTTTGCCCAACATCGCCGGCAGTATCAACTCTGTTCCGTTATCTTCTAATTCGCCGGCGCAAACAGGAGCATTGTCTTCTGAAACAGCATCAGGTTCGCAAAATTTTTCCGGCTCGGGATCAAGTAATCGTCCATGGAGAAGTATTGATTTTGATGCTTCTAAATCAAATAAAATATATGGTGCTTCAGAACATGTAACTCCGGAAAACTATGCGGTTTATTGGTTTATCAAGGCAAAAAGAGAAGAATAGGAGGTAAAAATGGTTGGTAAAATAACTCCCAATTATATTGAAGTTCGTCAAGGTGACAATTTTTCGATTTTGCTTCAATTTAAGGATGAGGATAAATTTATAGATATCAGCGGTTCAGTATTAAAAATGTTTGTAAAAAACAAAGCTGACGGCAAGACAGTTCTAATAAAACAAGGGATAATTGATGATGGGGAAAGGGGCAAATCTCACATTTCGATTCTTCCGGAAGATACTAAAAAATTGAATGTAAAAGATGAGTTTATTACCGATATTCAAATAACTTTTGCTAATGGTGAAACTCACACAATTTATCCGCAATCAATCGGTCAGGTAGCAGCCTTTATTGTTACTCAACATGTTACGGAGTAAAAACAATGGAAAATACAATCACTTTAACGACCGGTCAAAAAATCGAAGTTTTAATGCAAGATGAAGTAACTTTAGATATTGATTGCTCACTTCGTTACATTGAATCGGGAAAAAAAGAAATCGAAACTTATGTGGAAGACATATCTAAACAGCGCCTTAATTCAATTGTTGAAGACGCCAAGCTACAAATGGATAAGCAGATTGAAGCCGGTGTTGTTGAAGCTCAAGAAAAAGCAGCTATTTCAGCTAAAGAAATTATTGACGAAAATATTTCTTCAATGAAAAGCGAAATTGACAATTATATCAATAATGATATCAAGCCCGAAATAGAAGGTGCCAAATCGGAAGCAATAAAATCAGCAGATACAGCCGTAGAGGCCGCAAATTCGGCTTTGTCATCATACAACGGGCTAAAATCCTCATTAGAATTGGCTCAAGAAGTGGCAAGCGGAAATATCGGTGATATCAAGTACACTTTAAGAAATACAGAACCCTATGGCGGTGTTTTTTGTAATGGGCAGATATTGACAGAAGAACAATATCCCGATTTATATCAAATGTTGCTCGATGACAGACTTGAAAAAGTATCTTTAACAGAATACGAAAGTCAGGTAACATTAACCGGTGCTTGTAATTTTTTTGCTATCGATGAGATAAATCAAACGATTAAAGTTCCGACAATAACATCAGAAACCCCGGATAAAAGGGCTTATGTTGTTTGTTATACCGGAAAAGATATCGAAATTGACATTACTCAGGAAATAGCTCTCAACAATCCGTTCTCTTTATTAGACTACAAATGGAGCGAATATGAGCTAAACAATGCTTCTTGGTTACTTTCAAATGGTGCTTTCCATAGTGGAGCAATTTATGTATCTGTTTATGAACTCTTGCTAAATATTTATAACGGAACGCAAACAAAAGAAGGTGTAAGCGTTAAGTTATCGACAGAAGAATATACCGATACTGATTTTGTTATCAATACCGCTGATACAACTTTCAGATTACCGATTAAGGTAAAGCTTGCAAGTGGTAATATGATAGTTGGCAATGGTAAACAAGGAATTGGTGTCACAACAGGAAATAATGATTTTGCACTATATAATTCAGCAAGTGCTACAACAGGAATTGGTTCCTATGCGGGATTCCAAGATGTAGGAACAGCAGGACATACAGTTTCAGGTGGCGAAAATAAAGTGTTAGGTATTACCACAGATCCTCTCAAATCCGGCATAGAAACATCAGCTCAAGGTTTATATTTGTATTTTTATGTCGGCGAAACAATCCAAGATGCTAATTTGATAAGTGCCTCAGGCGTATTCACGGCTCTGTCCAATAAGGTTGGATTTGATGACAAAGAAACCATTATTGGTTGGGGTATGCCTGATTATTCTGCAGAAATTGCTTTAACATCAGGAAGCAATCCACATCAGTTAGGATATGTTATGTTTGTTGGTAACGATGTACAAAATGGCTATGCTTTGGGATATATTGATGGGGTTCAGGTTTTTAGATTCGGTAGTAATGGTTATCAAGCCGGTGAAACAGCGGGAATGTATTTAGTAAATGAACTGAATACTATTACAACGGAAAGGGCAACGATAAAATTCTATCCGCTCAAAGGAGTAAATTAAAATGAAAAAATACGCAAAAGTAATAAATGAAGAAACCAAAGCTTGTGAAGTTGGCTTGGGTACTAACTCTGCTTTTTATCAATCTATCGGTATGACTGAAATGGAAGTTGAGCAAGCTTATGACGGTAGTTGGTATGTTTTCGGGTTTACTCCTGAGAAACCTGTACCGACAAAAGCTGATATTCAAAAAAATCGTGCAGAATTATATCGAATTAAGGTCGATCCGATTACTTCTCAAATCTCAAGGCTCAGAGATGAGGAACAAACCGATGATATTTTAGCAGAAATTGAAGCCCTTAAAATCAAAAGAGCTGAAATTGTTGCAAAAATTAAACAAGAAAATCCTTATCCTGACCAGGAGTAATAAAATGCCCGAAAATATCATTGAAGACAGCAAGGTGATAGGTTCTGCCTCAATTGCCGTACTACTGGACTATGCTCAGATTTTTAACCAATTGATAACTCTGATGATAAGTGTATGCACCTTAGTTTATGTGGCCAACAGAGCTTATTACAGCTTATTTATACATAAGAAGAAAAAAAGGAAAGGAAAACGCAAATGATAGATATGTATACTGTCTGTCAAAGATTGATACTACACGAAGGGTTGCGATTGCAACCCTATTTTTGTAGCAAAAATAAGCTAACAATCGGAGTAGGAAGATGTGTGCAAACTAATCCTATAACCGCCGAAGAAGAAAAGGTTATCGGGGACTGGCAGCACGGAATCACCAAATGCTCGGCTATGTATCTTTTGCGCAACGATATCAAAAGAATATACAAAGAATTAAAAAAAGAGCTGAAATTCTTTCCTGATCTGGATTCTGAACGACAATATGCCTTAATTGATATGGCTTTTAATATGGGAACATTCGGTTTGTTACAATTCAAAAAAATGCTAAAAGCCATAGAGTGCGGTAACTATCAATTAGCAGCTAAAGAATGTCTTAATTCCAAATATGCCAAAGAAGTCGGACAAAGAGCTTTAAGAATTGCTGATACTTTGGCTACCGGAGAGTTCAAAATATGACAAAACTTAAAAATATTATAATCGTAGCCTTCGTTTTAACAATTCTATTGTTAATGATATTACGACCGCAATATCAAGAACAATCAATAAAAGCCCTTATAAAACTTATGGAGTGTGAACAATGCTTAACCGAGTAGTTGTTATTTGCTTATTGATAATAAGCGTTTATTGTCTTGGTTTTTCGCATTGTAAACAAAACAAGTTATCACAAAAAGTCGAGGTTATAAACTATGTTAAAAGCAAAGAAATTAAAATACTTTCAATGCCTAACGCTGATAAATCTGATTTGCTTAAGCTCATGTACATCAATAAACTCTGAATATTGCCCTGTATATCCGATAGCAGGTCCCAAAGTTGCCGAAGAAATCAAAGATATTCACGGCAAATATTTTTGGGAATGGCTGGGGCGTATCAACAAATTAAGACAACAACTTGAATTATGTAATAAAAAGGAGCTTTGATTAAAGCTCCTTTTTTTCGATTATTTTTTAGCTACTTTTATATCTTTTGCTTTTGCAAAATCTTTTCCGAAGTCTCGATCTATTTTGGCAACGAGCTTGTCAAAGTTTTTCAAATTATTTCCGCTCAAATTTTCACCCGTAGAAGCTTTAATGGTGCGGGGATTAACACGGCGTCCGTTTTGAATTACCTCATAATGCAAGTGAGGACCGGTAGAGCGGCCTGTTGAACCGACATAAGCAATGATTTGTCCTTGTGTTACGCGAACACCCGGGCGAATTCCTTGAGCAAAGCGTGACATATGACCATAAGCCGTAGAAAACTCGGAATTATGACGGATTTTAATGTAGTTGCCGTAAGAGCCGTTATATTTTGCCACTTGAACAACACCATCACCACCGGCATAAATAGGTGTACCGGAAGCAGCCGCATAATCAACGCCCCAGTGAATTTTATATTTTTTCAATACAGGGTGGAAGCGTTTACCGAAAGGTGATGATATACGGGCATTTTTATTAGCCAATGGTTTGCGGTCCAAGATTTTTTTCAAAGCTCTTCCCTTATCGGTATAGTAATCAACTTTTCCATTAGAATCCTTAAAGCGATAGAGGCCGATTTTTTGATTTTTCAAAATCAAACCGGCATAAATAATGTTGCCGCTTTTTACTAAAGTTCCATCAGGAATTATTTGACTCTCATAGACAATTTCGAATCTGTCACCTTTTTTAATGTCACGTTTAAAATCAACCGAGTAAGAGAACAAATTGATAAAGTTGCTGACAACCCTCATCGGAATGCCTTTTTTATTCATGACCGAAGAAAGGTTACCGTCAATTATACCGCTGACAGAGTTAATTTCATCAATAAATTCTTGTTTTTCAATATGTGTTTCAAATACGCCGTTGTTATTTGCAGTAATAATGCGCTCGCCGGCATTTTGTTCAATCATCAAATAATTTATGTCTTTAACCTCTTGAGACTGATTGTCAATTGCTACATTGATTTTTATTTTTTGACCGGCTTTCAAGTTTCTCGGATCATAATGTTCTTTAAGTGAGTAATATATATCATTGGCAATTTCACGAGTGGCACCGGCCTTTTTTAACAAAGAAATAAGAGTGTCACCACTTTCTAAAGTAAGTTCTTTTTCTTCATTTTTGCTTTTGAGCAAGTTATCTACCATATCAAACATTTCTTTTATACTGTTAGATGTTTCATCTACAACATCAATTGATTCGCCTTCGATATTTTGATTGATAGAGTCTTCGACAATAAGATATGAAAAGTAGTCTTGATTATCAATAGAGGCTTCCACGCGGTTGTTATGAGCTAAAGAAAGTACAAAAGCAATAAATACAGCCGAAAAATAACAAGTGTTAATTATTCTTTGTTTATGTCTGTATTTTATCTTGAAAGTGAAATTATACTTTTGTCTTAGAGCTTTAATTCGTCCTTTTAATAATTTTACCTCATTTTTCATCAAAACAGTAATATTTGCTAACAACTTAAGCTTATTTTTTATCAGGATTAAAACATTCGGTAATTGCTTAAGCAACAGTTTGGATTTATTTTTGGTTGAAATAAGGAACTCTAATAATGATTTAATCAATGCCTTAAATTTATTTGCAATAAGGATAATGAAATCTGACAATAGTTTAAATAAATTGTTCATCAACAATCTGATTTTATTCAGTAATAATTTGCAATTATCCTTTAAGCAGTTGACTTTGTCTTCTAATCTGAAGTTGTCCTTCAATAATTTGAATTTATCTTTTAATAAAGCAAAATGATTCTTCAGCATCATAAACTTATTTAATAACAAGCCTGATTTTGCTGTTATCATGTTGATTTTGTCACTTAATTCAAAATTTAGTTTTAATTTCAATGTTTTAATCCTATTCAACCGAGTTTGAGTGAATATAGCAAAAATCCCTAGTAAAATAAAGGTTTTAAAGGGGTAATGTGCATAACTTAGACACATTATAAAACAAAAAAGTGAATAAATTATAAAAAAATGTAAAAAATGAAAAAAAATACTTGCAATTATAATTTTTGTTGTTTATAAGATAATTCGTCCTTGGGGGTGTAGCTCAGCTGGTTAGAGCGTCTGCCTGTCACGCAGAAGGTCGCGGGTTCGAGCCCCGTCACTCCCGCCATTAAAAAAACCGCCTATAATGGCGGTTTTTTTTAATGGCTTGGAAGTGCGAGCTTGAAGTAAGCGACCTTGGTCGCGGGCATCAAGCTAAAAACAACCTCAAAATGTTGTTTTTAGTGCAGATGGCGAAGTTTTGTTAATGAGTAAGCGAGATAAATCGAAGCGAAACGAATATTACAAAACGAGTGACCGAAGCGAGTTAGCGAGGGACGAGCTTATGAGCAAGAAGAGCTCCGTCACTCCTCCGCGACACCACATTTTGATAGTAATAATTATATTAACTTGTCGTTTTTTTTGCCTATTTTACTTATGATAAACCATTTATTAACCATTAGTATCTATAACTGCAATCACAGAAACGTAATAATTAATTTTTAGGAGAACTATAATGTACAAATTTAATGAAGATGCTATTCGTGAAGCAGCATACTATATATGGAAAAACAACGGCTGTCAGGCCAATACAAGCTTAAGTGATTGGGATGCCGCAATCAGTCAATTGTCTGCTCAAGCTTCATTTAATTTAAAGGCTCCTAAAAAAGCATCTTCTTTGAAAGTGTTGATGCCAAAGAAAAAAGAAGTAAAACCGGCAAGCTTCAGAAGTGCAAAATCAATCATTTTGAAACCTGCAACTGATGTTAAAGTAAAAGCGTCTGCTAAAAAGACTATTGTTCTTAAAGCAAGCAATTCAAACAAAAAAACTACTGTAAAATCAAAAAAATCTAAATAGTTTACAGATTTTTACCAAAAAAACGACCGAATTATTTTCGGCCGTTTTTTTTATGTCCGAATGCAAAATATTTAAGTAAAATATAGCCTGTAACAGTAGTGCAAGCGGTACCTATTATTTGGGCGATATAGGCATTTATATTGCAATAAGTAACCAAAATTTCTAAAACTATGGCGTTTATAATATAAGATGTTACCCAAACACCCAAACATTTGACATATTCTTTAAGCCAATCAATAGGTCTTCCCTTTGTGCAAAAAACAAATATTTTTTGCGTGGCAAAAGAGGACATAGAAGAGATAAACCACGACAATATAAGAGCTGCTTGAAAATTTTCTTCTCCGCCAAAATACAAAAAACAGACATAAAGCAAATATTGTACCGACGCATTGAACCCGCCGACAAGCAAGAATCTTATTTTGTCGGGTAAAGTGAACCAAAAATTCCAAATTTTCCAAAACAATTTTATAAAATAGCCCATTTTTAACTCTTTAAGTCTACAAGCAAAGAAATCATTTCATCATTAACCGTCAAGCTTTGAGCGTTAAGGCTGTATGCTCGTTGAACCGTAATCATTCTGGCAAATTCTTCTTCCAAGTTCACAGTTGACGATTCCAGAGCTTGCGGAACTATAATGCCGTCAGGGTCAATGTAATATTCATTGCCTACTTCTCCGGTAGTTTCAAACAATGTGGTATTATAAGGGGAAAGATTTTCCGGTGCGGTAAATCCTGCTATTGCAAGTTTGGCAATAGCCAACTCTGTGTCATTCGAATATCTTGCGCTAAGTACTCCGTTGTCATTAAAGCCCATAGCTATTAAATGTCCTGATGAAGCGCCATTTTGTTGGATGTTGACTATTTCAGAGTTTATACCCAATTGTGTCATTTCTGAAATATCGACAGTCACATTACTCGAACTTCCGTCATCCCAGTTCAATGTAACATCAAGATTTTCCGGTGTCATAATCTTTCCGTCGGTGTTAAATGTTACGGTCTTGTCATTACATACGGCTGTTCCGTCATCTAAGGTCAGTGAAAGATTCCACATATTGTGTTGTCCCTCAACACGATCAAATATCAAATTGAGGTTAGAACCGTCATAATTTTCAGAATAAATATGAACGCTGTATATACTTTTATCAACTTCTTTGGCCGGCAAATTTGCAATAATCGAAGCCTTTGTAGTGGGTCTCTGAGCAATAGTGTTCGGTGCATCAATCATAATATCTGACGGAGTGTTGGCAAATTCAAATTCACCGTTTATCGCCTTAAATCCTTGAACAAACAAACCTCCTGAAGATACCAAATAAGCATTACCGTCTTGGGCTGATTTTTTAAAATCACCGGCACGAGTATAAAAATAATTACCATAACCGTCATGCAACTTATAAAATGCATTAGAATTACCGTTTATAGCAACATCAAAAGTATTGCCGGTTGCTTTGGTCACACCTTCAATATCTATGTTTGTTCTGTTAAAAGAATCTACACCGGTAATATCTGCACGGGACGAGTGTAAACCGCTCTGTGATCCGACATTCATGCCCGACGAACCCAACAGTGTATAAAACAGGGTTTGTCGTTGTTTGTATCCGGTTGTGTTCATATTTACAATGTTTTGCGCGACGCTTTCTTGCGCTTTGCTCATTGCGTTCATTCCCGAAACCGAAGGTATAAAACTTGCCAGCGTCATTTTTTTGCCTCATATTTAAATCAACCCACAGAGTTATATGCAAAAAATATGCCAAAAAAACCGCCTGTTTATCAGGCGGCGGAATAAAGCTTTTATTATATTAGGCTGATTTATTATTTTTTCTTTTATCAACTAACATCAAATCAGGCTTTGGCGCTTCGGCCGGAATAGGGTCACCTTGACGCATGCAATGACCATCAATATAAGCGCCTGGCTCAATTGCAATAGTATTATGAATAGCATCACCGACAAGTTTGGCTGATTTTGCTACAAACAGGTTGTCAACCAAAGCTTTTCCTTTCAAGGAACCGTATAATTGCAGATTATTTGTGCTAACTGCACCGAAGACACTGCCTTTTATACCGATAATAAGTTCATCACAAGATACATCTCCTTCAACACTTCCGTCAATGTGAATAATGCCATCACTAAAAATATTACCGATTACTTTGGTGTTTTCACTCACAATGCTGGGAACCGGAGCTCCGGTAGTGCTCCTGCTTAAACGACGGGCAAGTTTAATATAGATAAGTCTTTTAAGTTTTTTTACAAACATCTTAATTATCCTTTTTATAGTTTAATTTGCATAAATGGCATCGGATCCACAGGATGTCCTCGGTACAATATTTCATAGTGTAGGTGAGGGCCGGTAGAACGACCTGTATTACCGACCTCGCCGATATCATCACCGGCTTCCAGATAATCACCTTTTTTAACATAAATAACATGCATATGAGCATATTTTGTTGAAAAACCGTTTCCGTGATCGATTTCAACCAAATTTCCATATCCTTTATTCGAAATAAGGGTGCGAGTGACTCTGCCTTTTGCCTGAACTTTTATCTTGTTTCCGGTTCGTGAGGCAAGGTCAACACCTTTATGACCGGCTTTTTTACTATTGAACGGATCATCTCTTACACCAAATTTTGAGCTGACCCAATAGCTCCATATCGGTTTGCCGAAAGGAACAGTTTTAGATACTTCGCGATAATACTCCAAGTCGTCAACAGCTTTATATATGCTGCTTATTTTATTTATAATAGCTTTATCGCGTAAATCAGACATTGAATCCGGAATATAGTTACCACCTTTAGAATCTCGTTTTTTCGAGTTTGCCAACGGATTAAAGTAAAGGCCTTTCCTCTGAAGAGAGCCATTAGCCTTTGAAAAAGCGCTTTTTAATTTGTTCACTTCTTTAGCAACAATGGTTTCAACTTTGTTAAATACCTCAATTTCGGCCTTTTTAATATTGTAAACAGCCACTTCAAGCTCTTTTAACTGGTCTTTCAAGGCATCGCGTTCGGCAGCAGCCAAATCTCTTTGCAAAACCAATTCGTTAATATCAGCTCTATCGTTAATTTTTTTGTTATCTGTTATATTTTTGTCATGAGTAATTTGTTTTAGCTTATTTTCGACTTTTTGTGCCTTGGTCTTATCCATAGAGGTCAAAACTTCATCAATATTTTTTTGAATAGCCACAAAATCACTCATCAAGTCTTCGTAAGCGTCACGAGTTTGCAAAAGCTCGATATCTTTGCCTAAAATGATTTTACCGGATTTGTTATACATGTGATAGGAATAAAAAGACCAAAAAGACAGCAAAAGCACAAACATCAATATCAAAAATTGTGTTTTTGATGAAAATTTGAATACCATAGCCTTGCCGGAACCTCTGAAGATTATTTCTTTTTCAGAGAAAAAAGGCTTTTTTTCGGTATAATGCGGCGAATATTTGCGCTTTAGTTTAATTTTGTTCCTATATTTCATACAATAGAACCGTTTGTTGTTACTACCTAAAAAGCTATATCAAAAAAAATACAAAAAATAAACTTATTTTTAAAAAGTTATCCAAAAGGGGATTTAAAATTAAGCTTAAACAATAAGTTAGCGTTGTGGTTATATTGTTATTTTTTGCCGGAGTCAACAAAATTTTGTAGTATGAAGGTCTTTATACCGATATTTTCACTGTTTTATAAGGACTTTAATATGATTTACGGATATTGCAGAATAAGTACAACTCATCAGCAAGTTTGCAATCAAAGTCATGAAATTCAAGCATTTGCTGATAAAAAAGGAATAAAAATTGACCAATGGATTGAAGAAATAATTTCTTCCAGAGAAGCTTTAGCCAATCGCAAACTTGGAAAAATATTAAAAAAATTAAGAAGGGGCGATATTTTGATTGCTACCGAGCTTTCGCGTTTGGGAAGAAATTTGCTTGAGGTAATGGGGATATTACAACAATGTCTTGAAAAAGATTGTCAAATATGGACCTTGAAGGAAAATTATCGACTGGGAGCAGATATTCAATCAAAAGTTTTGGCTTTTGCTTTTGGTTTGGCTGGTGAAATAGAGCGCCAATTGATATCCGAGCGCACCAAAAACTCGCTCCAAAGATTAAAAGATGAGGGCAAACACCTGGGAAGACCTTATGGTAAAACCTACAAAAAGCTAGAAAAAAAACACAGCGAGATAAAAAAATTATTGAATAATAATGTTTCAAAGGCTGAAATTGCCAGGCTTATGAATTGCACCTGGCAAACTCTGCATAGGTATGTGAAAAAGGAGTTATGATTTAAATATATTATCTAATTGAATTTTAATTAAAATTATGTTTAGTTTTTCTTCTCCAATATTTTCGGCTGATGTTATAAAATAATTTAAATATTTTCTTTAATATTGAACTTTTAATAATCCTATATTGAAAATTGGATAATACATTATATTTTTTACACATCCTTAAAAAATCATTGAAAGAAATATCTAAGCATCCGACCCAATTATATATTCCTCGTGCGGCACAATACATATTATAAGTTTTGTGTTTTGTAATTTTTCCTTTTTGATGATGTAGTAAATTCATTAATTGTTCGATTTTGGGATGCGTTGAAATATCATTTGAATCTGATAAAGTGTGCTGACGATATCTAAGTCCGCATCCTCTAATGATAATACTGTCACCCATAGAACTGATATCTAAAAGAAACGGTAAGTCAAATACTTTTCCAAATAGTTCAGGTTTGTAGTTACATTTGGTATAGGCGCTGGTTTTATAGATCATTGCTGCAAAACACCATCTCTGAATTGAATGCGCAAAATTAGCACTATTCGTTGCGTTCCACAGATAGTATGATTTGTTTAAGCTAGGCCAATTATTGTTATCAGGATTATACATAACATCAAATGAACAACTGGCCATGACAGCATTAGGGTGTTTGTTAAATAATTTCATAGCTGTTTCAATAAACTGAGGATGAACGACATCATCATCATGAAATACCGCCGTATATTCATTAGATGCTAAGATCTGGGTTTTTTGAAAATTTTTAGGATTTCCAATGTTTGTATCATTTTTGATATGTACTATATTTCTATCGGTATATTCCTTTTGTATCATATTTATAACAGCATCTGTTTCATCTGTACTGGCGTTGTCTAAAATTTTAATAATAAATCCACTTGCTGTTTGTTTACACAAGGATTCTAACATTGTTTTCAGATAGTTAGCCCTATTATAAGTTAGAACAAAAACATCTAAGTTAGGATAATTATTTGAGTTGTTAGATACAGAGTTTTTTATATGTTGTTTTTTCATAACGGACCTTATAATTGTAGTATAAAATTTTATGTTTTTATATAAATAAGGAAACCATAAATAAAGCAAATTTAGTTTATTTTTTATTTTATTAGGACATATCAAATTTATAGGAACATACTTAACAAAAATATTAATTAACAAATTAATTTGTTTTTTAGTAATTCCAAATTCAGATGATTTTATTAAAGTTTTCAGATGATCCGTATATATTGAAGGCCCTTTTGAATAATTAAGCCAAGTTTGTTCACCTAAATGTATTGTTACAATCGGTTCTTTATCACAAAATGTATAATATTTATGGCCTTTCGACAAACAGTAAAGAGCTAATAATAGGTGTAACCATTCTGAAGAGTAGTTTAGTTGCAAGAATTTTTTAGCATAATCAGCCTTTACAACGATATTTGAACAACACCAAAAATGATATCCGCACATTGATAGAAACGCTGTAACATCATTTGACTCGGCTTCTTTTTCGATTTCCGTTCTTTGAATATATTTTTCATTTTGCAAAAAATTGTTCGTTAAATTTATTAGTGAATATGAAGTATCAGCTTTTATCAATGTGATTATTTTTTTTAATCCGTTTTCGCAATAAAAATCATCATCTCCAAGAAAATGTATGTATTTTCCTTTGGCTAGTTCACAGCATTTCAATATGTTTCCACTATATCTTATGATTTTAGGATGTTTTCTTATATATTCATTGACAATACTCTTTGTATTATCAGTAGAACAATTATCACTAATAACAATCTCAACACCGCTTATTTTATCCTTGGCGATTTGTTGTAAAATGTTGTCGATATTATGTTTTATATATTTTTCACCATTATATGTTGGAATACATATTGATAAATAGATACATTTGTCCATGATTGTTTTCTCTATGATATATGATATTTATTGTAATATTTTTTTAGTTTGCAATCAAATTTTTCTTTGTATTTTGTTGAAGAAATTTTTAATAATAATTTTAGACACTTAACCTTAAATTTTATAAGACTGAATTTAAGGTAAAAAGCAAGCAAGTATTTAATAATAATTTTTTTATATTTTGTTCTCATATTACAGTAAAAATCCATGATATTATAAAAATTATTATGTATGAATGATAGATTTATATATTGCTTTATAACACTATCTATATCCCGTTTTCCGTTTCTCCAATCTATATATTCAATTAAAATATCCATGGTTTGATACTTTAGATTCGTATCATTCAAATCGGATATAGCAATTGCAAAGCCACCCTCAAAAGTCATATTTACAAATCTGCTGCTGCAAAATTTTTTATCATAACCCCTTAACCAACTTACATCTTCAGCTGTTTTGTTTTCATAAACTCCATGTTTAACAATTTGTTTATCCACGACATATAAGGTTCCATGGTTATTTATAAAATTTACCAAAGGAATAATATGGGGAAACATACAGTACACATTATCATATATTGTTTTAATAACAGTATCATTTAATAGGTCTTTAGAATAAATTACCGCACTTACAAAAGCAGATTGAGTTAATTGTTTTGATATATTATATTTGAATTTTTCCGGTAAATCCATTCTTGACACAATTATGGCTTTTTCATTTGCTAAAATTGCTTGTTCAACTTCAGACCAATTACTCCAGTCATAAGTATCATCATCTGCGACAATCCACAGATAGTCTTTTGTATTATACTCAAAGGCCTTTGCTATGTTTGCATTTGCTCCGACATTATAGTTGTTTTTCTTGTATGTAATATTTTTATGCTGTTTCTGAAAGTGTTTCACAACAGAATATGTATCATCATTACTGCAATTATCAAGAATCATTATATCATAATCTCTAACAGGTGATGTTTCACTTAAAAATATATCCAAGGTTCTCTGCAGATATTTTTTTCTATTAAATGTAATTATTATAATTTGTAACTTATTTTTTGCTGAAATCATTGCTTCTTTCCTTAAGCATGTTTTTGATACCATCGTGATAGGGAGTAAAGTTAAATTCATTAATAATACTTTTTAGTAGAGTATTATCCGCCGTATATTCATTGTTCATACCATCTTGCTTAAATAATATAGAAAAATTACTATTGTTAACCTCATTAGCTATTTCAGCTAATCTTTTAATCGTTATGTCGTCGGTTTGTGTAACATTAATAAATTTATATTTAGGAAAATTTTTAATAAAATATTCAACAATTTTACAAAGATCATCAATATAAATAAAACTAAATTTTACATTTTGATTAAGTTCTATATTCTTTTTGTTTATAATACTATTGATAATACAGCTTGTTACTCTGGTTGGATTTTCTCCTATTCCATAAACTCCAAACAGGCGAAGATTTAATATATTTTTGCTATTAGTAATCATTTTAGATATAACATATTTAGAATAGCCATATGGATCTTTAGGAACAGATTTGCCAAAATCTTCTTCTTTGACATTTGTTATATTTGTGCTTTTATCATACTCCGCTCCGGAACCAAGAATAATCATTTTGCAGCTATCAGAAGTGTGTTCTGCCAAATTGTTAAACATTTCAATATTTGGTCTGGCTACATCATCATTTGTTGCACCAGGAGTTATTCTAACGCCCATAGCAGCGCAATGAATAATAAAATCTATTTTGTTTTTATCAAAATAATTAGCGACTTCTTGTTTATTCAATAGGTCCAATTCTGTTATCGAAGGAGTAAACAAGGTATAATTATCAAGTAAATAACTCTTTATGTGAGAGCCAATAAAACCATCAGCACCTGAAATGAAAATGTTGGTCATTATAGTTCTTCCTTTTTTATTTGCTCTAATTCTTCATCAGAAATTAAAGGATGCATTTTATCTATAGTATTTCCAAACAGAACCTTAGGGGTAATTTGTGTACTCTGTTCAAATATAATATTTATCAATACATGATCGTTTGATTCTAGAAAATCATTTATCATATCATCTGTGAGGTCTTCAGCCCTGACTGTTATTCCATTAATTTTATATGCATTGGCAACTAAAGAAAAATCAGGAGCTGAATAATCATGTACAGTCGATGCGTTTCTACCTTCAAAATATAAATCTTGAAATTGTCTAACCATACCTAGACTAAAGTTATTCATAATCACTATTTTGATAGGTAAGTTTCTTCTTTTAATTATTTCTAACTCTTGAATATTCATTTGGAAACCGCCGTCTCCTGATATTACAATACTTCGAGCTCCTGATATACTTGCGCCAATGGCTGCCGGTAGGGCAAATCCCATGCATCCCAGTCCACCAGATGATAAGTGCCGTGAATGTTCTTTTACAACTAAAGATTGTCCGACCCACATCTGATGTTGTCCGACATCTGAGCAAACAACATCATCATTATTCAACTTTTCGCTGATCTTCTTAATAATTATGTTGGGTAAATTCTTGTTTCCATCCAAATCCTCTGTTGATGGATATTTTTTCTTTAACTGAAGAACTTTACTTTGCCAATTTGTAATATTTATATTCAATTCTTTTTGACATAATTGCTGGAAAAAACTATCTATGGATAAGTTAACGGTTATTTTATTCAGATTACTACACTTCAGTTGACCTTCATCTATATCAACATGTATAATTTTTTTATTGTTAAAAATAGATGTATTAGCTCCTATTTGCCTGATATCCAACCTTGATCCTAAAACTAATATTGTATCAGCTATAGATAACGCAATGTTAGCATATCTGTTTCCATAAGTGCCAATCATTCCCAAATTGTATATATACTCAGAAGGTACACAATCCAGACCTAATAAAGACTCTACAACAGGAATTTGTGTTTTGTCCAAAAAATCTCTTAAATATTGTTGAGCCGAAGATAAACGCACGCCATTGCCAACAAGAATAATAGGAGATTTTGAAGAATTTATAATATCAATAATGTTTTTTAGATCTATTTCATTTTGGGGAACGCAAGGAGCATAAAAAGACCTTGCTTTAGAAAAATCAAAATCAATTCGCTGAATATCCATAGGAATATCAATTAAAACAGGACCTTTTCTACCATCCTGAGCAATAAAAAACGCTTTTTCAAGTTCATATCGTAAATTTTTAATATCATCAATAAGGACGGCATATTTTGTTATTGGTTTTGCCATAGAAACAATATCTGTTTCTTGGAATCCTGTTTGTCGTATTTCAGGAAACTTTTTATATTCAAAAGTATTAACTTGCCCTGTTATAAATACTACAGGAGTAGAATCAAAATAGCAACTTGCCATAGGGGTTAATAAATTTGTTGCTCCAGGTCCTGATGTTGCTATTGCAACAGATACTTTTCCTGTTACTCGGGAATATCCTTCTGCTGCAAAACCAGCCCCTTGTTCTGTGATGGTATTAACCATTTCAATATAATCTGATTGATAGATGCTATCTGTGAGATGAGCAACCATTCCTCCAATATATCCAAAAATTTTAGAAATATTTTTCTGTATAAAAAAATCTACTATAAAGTCAGAAGCTTTCATTATACAATACTCCGGATGAAGTCGTGAATAACCTTAGATGTCTTTTTCATATCTTCCGGAGTATTGTTCTGAGCAACACCTACCCAAAATGTGTGATTCATTATAAATTCTGTTCCGGGTAAACTAGCATAATGTATTTCATGTAATTCTTTTGCATTCAATAACTCTGAACTACCAATCCGTAAATTGATATCATTTTCCACAATCATTGGTTGACGCAAAATGTTACCCGCAAACAATTGACGTGTTCCAATGCCATTAGCTTCTAGATACTTTACCAAGTCTTGCTTAGTAAATGGAGCATTCTCCTTTACTGAAATTAAAAAACCAAACCATGATGGAGTACAATTTTCTGTAATTTTTGGTAAAATTAAATAATCTTCTAAATCAGATAGTTCTCGCAACAGTGTTTCTGCATTTTCTTTACGCATAGCTAAAAATTTATCTAATTTTTTAAGTTGGGCTAAAGCAATGGCTGCTTGCCAATCAGTAATCTTTAAGTTATAACCGATGTGTGAATATGTATATTTATGATCATAACCTTTCGGTAAATTGCCTAACTTTAAGTTAAATCGATTATGACAAGTATCATCACAACCAGGTTTACACCAGCAATCACGTCCCCAATCTCTAAAAGACATAATGATGCGGTGTAATATAGGATCATTAGTTACGACAGCGCCACCTTCACCCATTGTAATATGATGCGCAGGATAAAAACTATATGTTCCTATATGACCAATTGTTCCGGCATATTTACCATTCCATTTTGCACCCAATGCATCACAACTATCTTCAATTACCCAAAGATTATATTTTTGAGCTAAATCCATAATTTTATCCATATCATACATATTACCCAATGTATGAGCTAAGAAAATTGCTCTGGTTTTAGGTGAAATAGCTTCTTCAATTTTGTTTACATCAATATTATATGTTCCAACCTCACAATCAACAAATACGGGAATCATACCATTTTGAATAATAGGATTCACTGTCGTTGGAAATCCTGCAGCCACGGCAATAACTTCATCACCTTTCTTTAATGCTCTGTCTTGTAGCTTGTGAGATGTCAAAGCTGAAAATGCTAACAAGTTGGCTGACGATCCAGAGTTTGTTGTAAGTGCATATTTTACACCTAATTTTTGTGCAAAGTCTTTTTCAAATTCATCATTAAAACGACCGGAGGTCAACCACATATCCATAGAAGCCTCAAACATATTTATAAGTTCTTCGCATCCAATATTTTTACCCGATGCTGGAATATATTTTTTTTCTCTTTTTGCTTTCTCTTCTTCTAAACAATTAGCGTAATCTTTAGCTAAATCCAAAATTTGTTGTTTGATGCTTTCTTTATTCATATTATAAACTCCAATCTATATTTTTTGCTTGTGCGTTTGCTACAAATTCATTGATTTGTTTTTTTGTAAAATCAACCATATCTGTATCGTTTTTATAAAAAGCTTTGTACCATTCTGTTGTTTTAATAATTGCTTCTTCTGCACTATAAACAGGTTTCACACCCAGTTCTTTTTCTGCTTTTTCAATGTTAAGTTGAAGTAGGTTAGCCTCATGCAATCCATCAGCTTTGCCGACTTCAACTTTCCCATTTCCCCAAACCTCAGAAACTTTTTGTGCGACCTCACAAACTTTTACATCTTTATTCATTTCCGGTCCAAAATTATACCCCTGAGCATATTTAGAGCCTTCTTCTAATAATTTTTGTCCTAAACGCAGATATCCGGCTAATGGCTCTAATACATGTTGCCAAGGACGAGTTGCTAAAGGATTTCTTATAAAGACAGTTTCATTTTGTTGAAATGCTTTAATACAATCTGGTATAAGCCTGTCTTTTGCCCAATCACCACCACCAATAACATTACCCGCACGACCGGATGCCAAAGCATAAGGTTTACCATCAGTCAAGAATGAACGACGATATGAAGATGTTAGAATTTCAGAACATCCCTTGGATGAGGAATAAATATCATATCCGCCCATTGGCTCGTCTTCTTTATATCCTTCTTTTTTCTCTTTGTTTTCATAGCATTTATCTGTGGTTACATTCACAAAGGCCTTAACAGATGGTGTTTTACGTGCGGCTTCTAAAACTTTTAGTGTGCCAATAATATTAGTTTCATATGTTTCCACAGGTTCAGAATATGAAAGACGAACAATCGGCTGCGCGGCTAAATGGAAAACGATGTCAGGATTATGCTTGGCAAAATATGTTTCTAACTTTTGGTTTTCTCGAATATCCGCAATTAAACTATCATCTAAAGTATTTTCTAAATTTAACACTTTAAACAAATGTTTTTCAGTATCAGGCAAAAGAGAATATCCGACAACTTTAGCACCCATCTGCTTCAACCAAAATGCAAGCCAACTTCCTTTAAAACCCGCATGACCGGTAATTAATACGGTTTTATTTGAATAAATATTATTAAATAGCATGTTAATTATTCCAAATCTTCCAAGGGGCTCTATTTTCAGCCCATAATTGATTTAAATCTTGCTTATCTTTCAACATGTCCATCGGATGCCAAAAGCCTACATGTTTATATGCATTCAATTGTTTATCCCTAGATAAAGATAATAAGGCACTTTTTTCAAACATTAACTCATCTGAATTTTCTGGAAGATAATTAAATATCGCAGGTTCACAAATCATAAATCCGGCATTGATCCAAGATCCGCTTTCCTTAGGTTTTTCCGCAAAATTTGATATTGTTCCATCACCTTCAATTCCTAATGACCCATATTTACCTTCAGGTTGATATGCTGTTAATGTGCATATTTTTCCGGATTTCTTATGAGCTTCTAATAAGTCGGGGATAGATATATCTGCTACACCATCACCATATGTCAACATAAAAGGTTCATTACCAATATATTTTTGAGCCTTTTTAATTCGTCCTGCAGTTAGAGTGTTTCTTCCGGTATATAGCAAAGTAACTTTAAATGGTTCACAATGATTTTGGTGCACTGTTATATCATTTGTTGATAAATCAACAGTTACATCGGAGTTATTCATATAGTAATTAACAAAGTAATCTTTTATTACCTCTTGCTTATAGCCGGTTAAAATAACAAAATCATTATAACCATAGTGAGAATATATTTTCATTATATGCCATAAAATAGGATATCCTCCAATTCCGACCATAGGTTTAGGTTTAATTGAAGTTTCTTCTCCTAATCTTGTTCCTAGGCCACCGGCCAATATTACTACTTTCATTTTTTATTTCTCCTCAATTTAATTTGCAATTTTCCGATATGATAAATCTTATGAGACGATGTTTTTTCCTTATATAAAAACGGCGGTTTCTTTCCACAAAATGCGTCAAACCTACGACGCATACTTTTTGCCAAAAAGTTATAATTTTGCTTGTACATATCCGTGTGAAATGAAAAAATTTTATTGAACGAAAAGGTATACTTTTCAAGACTATCACTCAGCTTGGTAATCATCGATACTTCATGTTGCCGGTAATAAAACAAAACCTCCGGAATTCTATACACTCCAACGCCGTTTTCAATCAGAGAAAGCCAAAATTCATAATCTTCTAAGCCATAAATCATTTCTTTCTTGTAACCACCGACTTTTTCCCAATCTGATTTTCTAAACAATGCCGTACAAAAGATACGATTACTATTTAAGATATCAGGAAACTTATATTCTTTTAGGGGCCACAGTCCTTGTTTGGCTCCAAAAAACTCTGCCAAACAGTAAACTATTCCTATTTTATCATTATTCTCAATAACATTAACGGCCTTTTCAATATAGGTAGGCCCAATTTTATCATCAGCATCAAGAGGCAAGATATACTTACCAGTTGCTGCTGCGATACCGGTATTGCGAGCTTCGGCCAATCCCTCATTTTGTTTGTTGATTACTTTTGTCTTAGGTTTGGAATAATTATTTAGTAAAGTATTAGTTGCTTCATCCGTTGAACCGTCATTAACAATAATTATTTCAATATCATCATAACTCTGTGCCAAGCATGAATTAACAGCCTCATCAACATATTGTCCGTGATTGTAACAAGGAATTACTATACTAACTCTAGGCATATATTACTTCTCCTGCAATTTAATTACAGATTTGCTTGCAAACAGCGGCAATTTCTTAAAAAGGTATACTTTTGTGAGATTTGCTTGTTTTTTGATTGTTATAAAAGGAATAAAACCAAACAGTCTTATTCTTGTGGTATGCTTGGCTTTGAATAAAAATTCTTCATACAATTGCGGGTTGTCATTTTTTACAAAAGACCAAATACTCAAAGTTGCCTGACGCATTTTATCACTTTGTCGGTGTGAGGTATTTTGTCCGTGATCTCTGTAATGAAATAAAATCTCGTTCAAATTGTGAAAATTGGTAAAAGGTATCAGTCTGCACCACAAAGCGTAGTCTTCAGAGGGTGAAAATTCTTCTTCATAACGGATGTTATTTTCAGTCAAAACTGATTTTCTAATCATGGCGGCCGAGTGGTTTATACTGCAAACCCTCATTAAAGCCAGTTTTATATCGTGGTTATTGCTCGGATTTCTGGATGTTTTGCCTCTTATCATGGTTTTGACCTTGCAAGAAACAACCCCGACATCCGAATGTTCGTCTAAATAAGCTACTTGCTTTTCCAGTCTGTCGGGTAAAGATATGTCATCATGGTCAAAAACTGCCAGATATTCGCCACTTGCCATATCTATAAGCTTATTTCTACTTGGCGTAATTCCTAGATTTTGCTCATTTTTAGAATATTTTATGCGTTTGTCTTTGTATGATTTTACAATTTCTTCTCGGTCATCATCAGGACAATCGTCAAGAATCAAAAATTCAAAGTCCGAAAAGGTCTGATCGAGGATAGATTCTATAGCCTCTCTTAAATACTTTTCATTAGTTTTATATACAGGCATTAACACCGATACTTTGGGCATTGCTAATCCTTTTCACTTTGAATTGTCCTAATTTTATGGAACACGACAGCTTATCCATAAACCACCGTTTACGGATAGTTATTCAAGAGGCTTTTGGTAAAGTTAAAAAAAATAAGGAAAAAGCTTGTATTTTCTATTTTTTTCCTTGCATTATTGTTTTTATTGGAGTAAGACTTTCACTATGTAATTTAAACGGTGGTTTATGGATAAATAGAAGGAGTCAAAATGCCTAGGGTCTCGGTATTGATGCCTGTTTACAAGACAAAAGAGAAATATTTGCGTGAAGCAATTGAAAGTATCTTAAACCAAACTTTTACAGATTTTGAGTTTCTTATTTTAGATGATTGTCCTGATGATGACCGAGAAAAAATTGTAAAATCATACAAAGACAAACGCATAAAATATTCTAAAAATGAACAAAATCTAGGAATTGCGCCAAGTAGAAATAAGCTTATAGATATGGCGAGTGGCGAATATCTTGCTGTTTTTGACCATGATGACATATCTTTACCCGACAGACTGGAAAAGCAAGTAGCTTATTTAGATGAACATCAGGATGTCGGTGTAGTTAGTTGTAAAATAAAAAATATGATTAGAGGTACAACCTCTAGAAATCCGAGCAATAACCACGATATAAAGCTGGCTTTAATGAGGGTTTGCAGTATAAACCACTCTTCCGCCATGATTAGAAAATCAGTTTTGACTGAAAATAACATCCGTTATGAAGAAGAATTTTCGCCTTCTGAAGACTATGCTTTGTGGTGCAGACTGATACCTTTTACCAATTTTCACAATTTGAACGAGATTTTGTTTCATTACAGAGATCACGGACAAAATACTTCACACCGACAAAGTGATAAAATGCATCAGGCCACTTTGAGTATTTGGTCTTTTGTAAAAAATGATAATCCGCAATTGTATGAAGAATTTTTGCTCAAAGCCAAGCATACCACAAGAATAAGACTGTTTGGTTTTATTCCTTTTATAACAATCAAAAAACAAGCAAATCTCACAAAAGTATACCTTTTTGAGAAATTGCCGCTGTTTGCAAGCAAATCTGTAATTAAATTGCAGGAGAAATAATATATGCCTAGAGTTTCGGTATTGATGCCTGTTCACAAGACAAAAGAGAAATATTTGCCCTTTATATCTTGTAAATTTAAACGAAAAATTACTACACTATTAGATTTAAAAAAACTCAGTGTAATTATAACTGTATATAATGAAAAACCCGAATATATCGAACGAGCAATAACATCTCTAAATAATCAAAATTTTCAAAATCTTGAAATAATAGTTGTTAATGATGGTTCTAAAAATGAAGATACCATAAGGTTTTTAAATAATCTTAAACAAGATAACCTAAAAATAATTAACAAAGAAAACGGAGGACCGGGAAGTGCCAGAAATTTAGGATTACAACACACTTCTGGCGATGTCGTTGGATTTCTTGATGCTGATGATTGGGTAGAAAAAGATTTTTATTCCGAACTAATGTACAATTTAATAAGGTATAACGCAGATGTTGCATGTGGCGTTTTGATATGTAATGGCAAAAGTTATGATAAATTTCCGCGATATATTGCCTCTACTGTTCAAGAAAAATTAAAATATATAAATAATGGTTCGGTTTGCTCAAAAATATTCAAAAAAGAATTGTTCAATGACATAAAATTTTCCGAAGCCAAAATTTATTACGAAGATAATCCGGTTTTATTAAAGCTTTTGTTGCAAGCTGATAAAGTGTCTTTTAATCCAAAGGCTGAATATATTTACTTTACCAATGATACATCCATAACCAGAAACAAAGATGAAAGTAAAGAACAAAAAAGAATAGATGATAGTGTGCTTATTTTAGAACAAATTAAAAAATGGGCTGATTCATATGATAAAAAAACATCTGATTTGATAATGCTGACGGTAGGTCAGATACTATTTCGTGCTTGGCAATATACTAAAAACGAGAATTATCGCAAAAAAATAGATAAAATTTTTACAAAAGAACAAATGGCAATTCTTATAAAACCGCAATTAACATTTGCCCAAAAAATTTTCTCACTAAAAAAATCAAAAGATAAATCTTATAAAATCATCACCTTTCTCGGATTTCAAATCAAATGGAGGCTCAAAAAATGAGCCAGAAGAAAATATTTATAGTATCCCTATCCGAGATTACACATGTTGTTGGTGGCGCAATTACCATAACAATAAATATGTGCAATTTTTTAGTAAAAGCCGGATATGAAGTATATTGTATTTGTTCTGATAATATTGACGGCAGACCGCAGCAAATTGATGAAAAAGTAAATTTTATCAATTTGGCATACAGATATAATGGGCAACCGTTTTCTAAAGCGATAAATCAGTTGGCTGAAGAAGTTAAACCGGATTTGTTTATATTTTTCTTTTCCTTTTTATACGAGAATGCACAATTATCAGCTGGTTATATCAACACTCCTAAAGTGATAATGTTTCACTCAAGACCTGATTTTTATTTTCAGAATAATTGCGACAAACTGAAAAAGCTATATTCTTGTGATAAAAATATTATATCGCAAATCTTGTTTGACAGTTATAAATCATTATTGCCTGATTTTATAAGGAATAGAAATGTTATAACCATTCCAAACGGTGTAAAAACAATTGATAAAACAATAAATACAGACATTGAACATAAAAAAATCATATATTTATCACGCATTAATTGTTGGAAAGGCTTAGAATTTTTAATCAACTCTTTTAAGTTGATTGCACAAAAATATCCTGATTGGTCAATTGATATTTATGGTCAATCACAACCGGAAGAATATGTAAACGAACTAAAATGTTTAGTAAAAAAATTAAAGCTTGAAAAACAAATAAATTTTCAAGGAATAACAAGAAATCCTATAGAAACAATGATGAACTATGATTTTTGTGTATTTCCCTCATATTTTGAAGGATTTCCTATGGGGTTAATTGAATCATTAAGTGTCGGATTACCTTGTATCGGTTTAGAAGAATGTTCCGGAGTTAATGAAATAATATCAGACGGTGAAAACGGATTTTTAGCACAAGAAGATTACGCAGACTTTTCTCAAAAAATAGAAGCCTTAATAAAAGACAAAGAGCTTAGAGAAAAAATGAGCCAAAAAGCTAAGCAAACAGCCGATAAATATGATAAGAAACAGATTGATGAAAAATGGCTCTCTGTAATCAAAAATCTATTAAACAATGAGGCAATAAGTATAGAACAAACCCCGGATGTTAAAGGTAAGAAGTTATTTCCATTGGCTAAAATACAACAAATGTATAAACAGCAACACAAAAAATACATAAAGCCTTGGGATTATATCTTTTCTATCAAAAATTCTCAAAATAAAAAACGCAAAATTATAACTGTTCTCGGTCTTCAAATTAAATTTAAAAGGAAGAGAAAATGAAAATCGTTTATGTTACAATGGAATATATCAATCCGGATAATCTAAATGTAATAGATGGTGGCTTAGCAAATTATTTGCATAAGATAACAACCTGTTTATATAAAATGGGACACGATATAACGGTTATTGTCGCGGATTCTTATCCTAATAAGCATATAGACTATAATGGAATAGATGTAATATATATAAATAATAAATTTCAAAAAAAACTAATTCAAAAAATATTATGGCCATTTATTACCAAAAAGAAGCGAAAGTTGTTAAAAAGAAACTTTTTGCATTACGCAATAAGTAACGCCATAAATAAAATTAATAAAAAAAATAAAATAGATGTTATACAGTATGCCAGTTGCCGAGGGCTTGGAAGATATCCTCAAAAAGATATTCCGTCTTGTGTGAGAATATCCTCTTATGCAAAATTAATGCAAAAATTTTATAGTTATCATGATGATTGTGAAATTGAAGCGGAAACTTTACAAATTAAAAATAATAAATTTATTTTTGGACCTTCTTCGCATATAGCCAATTATATTAAAGATGATTTGGGTGTAAATAAAGATATTAAAATAATCGAGTCACCTTATTCTGAATGCAAAATATCAGCAGATAACACTATATTAAATGAATTGCAAAGCAAAATTAAAAGTGCTCCATTTTTGTTATTTTTCGGTACTATAGGAGAATTAAAAGGGTGTAAGGTTATTGCAGATTGCATTTATGATATTTTAAACCAATATCCGAATTTACATATGGTGTTGGTTGGTAAAAATGCAACTTTTATCAATGATATTGATTACGCTCAAATAATTAATAAAAAGGCTAAAGAACATGCAAACAGAGTTATTCGTTTTCCTAGCCTTCCTCATTCACAATTATATCCCCTTATAAGTAATTGTTTAGCTGTTGTAATGCCGTCTTTAACGGAAAATTTTTCCAATGCTTGTGTTGAAGCCATGCGCTTGAAAAAAATAGTTATCGGAACCGAAGGAAATTTTTCTCAGCTCATAACTGACGGGCAGAACGGATTCTTAGCAAAAGTGGGAGATTCCGAAAGTCTCAAAGCTAAAATTGTCGAGGTTATGTCATTAAACGCAGATAAAAGACAAGAAATTGAAGAAAAATCATTTCAAAGGACAGAAAGCTTGTCGCCTGAAAATATATGCAATCAGCTTTTGGATTATTACAAATTTATCATTAAAAATTGGGAGAATAAAAATGAATAATACATCTGTCGGAATAATAGGATGCGGTTTTGTCGGTGGCGCATTAAAGAGATGGCTAGAAGAACACAACCAATCAGTTAACATTCTTGTTTCTGACCCGCCAAAGGGAATGAATGATGATGTATCAAAGTCTGATGTTATATTTATCAGTATTCATATACCGACAGAGGCTGACGGCACACAGGATTTGACATTGTTAACCGAGATAATCAATGGCTTGCCAATTGATAAACCGATATTTATCAGGACAACCATTGTTCCTGGTACTGCTGATAAGTTATCAATAAAAACAGGTCGAAATGTATATTTTATGCCGGAATTTTTAACTGAACGCACAGCTTATGAAGATTTTTGCTCGCAACCGATGATTTTTACAGCCGAAGAAGAGTTACTTAAAAATATCTTTATCGGAAAAAAATATATTACAATGACTTCTTTAGAGGCTGAAATAACAAAATATGCACACAATGTTTTTGGCGCACTGAAAGTTACTTATTTTAACGGTATTTATGACTTATGCAAAAAGATGGAAGCTAATTATCGTAAAATTCAACAAGGTATTTTGTTGAGCGGTTATATAAACGCTCCTCATACTATGGTACCGGGTCCTGACGGCAAATTCGGATATGGCGGAAAATGTTTTCCAAAAGATGTTAATGCATTAACCAAAATGACTGAAGGATTGCCAATATACAATTTGTTAAAAGAATTAAAACCATTGAATATTGAATTTAGAGGGGAAGATAAATAATGAAACTGCTTGTAACAGGAACAGCCGGTTTTATAGGGCATTTTGTAGCATTGCAACTGTTAAAAGACGGACATGAAGTTGTTGGCGTTGATAATGTAAACGATTACTATGATGTAAATATAAAAGAGGCAAGATTAAAAAATTTGCACAAATTTGAAAATTTTATCGAGGCCAGAGTAGATTTGATTGATAGAAATGCTTTGGAAAAAATATTCAATGAACACAAGCCACAGCGTGTTCTAAATCTTGCAGCACAGGCCGGCGTCAGATATTCATTTGAAAATCCGTATGCCTATGTGGATTCAAATTTGATTGGCTTTGTAAATTTGGAAGAACAATGCAGACATCATAATGTAGAACATTTTGTGTTTGCCTCTTCGGCGTCCGTATATGGAGCCAATAACAAATTGCCTTGGGATGAAGCTGATGGTTGTAATCATCAATTGAGTCTTTATGCGGCTACTAAAAAAGCAAACGAGGTAATCGGACATTCTTATGCGCATTTGTTTAATCTTCCGACAACCGGATTAAGATTTTTTAACGCCTATGGACCTTGGGGACGCCCTGATATGGCTTTGTTTATATTTGTTAAAAACATTATTGAAGGCAAACCCATAAATGTGTTTAACAACGGAAAAATGGTACGAGATTTCACCTATGTAGAAGATATTGCAAGAGGTGTTTGCAAGGTATTACTCGGTCCGGTCCCGACAATTGATAAAAATTGGGATAGAGGCGCAACTGTTCCGGATCCTTCACGCAGCGGTGTGGCACCTTTCAGAATTTATAACATCGGTAATTCTAATCCTGTTGAACTAATGCGTTATATTGAGCTTATGGAAAAAGAAATCGGTAAAAAAGCTATTATCAATTTTATGCCTATCCAACCCGGAGAAATCGTCAAATCAGAAGCAGACAATTCAGATTTGTACGAAACATTTGACTTCAAACCTCAAGTAAAGGTGGAGGAAGGTGTTCATAATTTTGTCAAATGGTATAGAGAATTTTACGGAGTATAAATATGAGAATATTTAACAAAAAGAAAGGTTATGACGGATTACGAGAATTTTTTCTGTTTGGAATAAAAGTATACTCGTATAAGAGAAAAAACAAAAACTCTGAGCACAATAACCCTAACAAAGCTGAGTTATTAAAAAGTATGGGCGTTATTATAGGTGATAATGTTAAAATATGGGGCATGCCTAATCTTCCTACCGAATACTTTTTTATAGAGATTGGTGATAATTCGACAATTTCTTCAAATGTTACATTTTTAACTCATGATGGTTCTATGAATGCTTGTCGGGAATATTATAAAGGTTGGTATGAAACAATTCCCTCTCCTTTGGGTAAAATAAAAGTCGGAAAAAATTGTTTTGTCGGAATAAACAGTATCATTTTACCAAATGTAATCATTGGAAATAATTGTGTAATCGGAGCCGGTAGTGTTGTAACCAAAAATGTTCCTGACGGTGAAGTATGGGCCGGAAATCCTGCTCGTTTCATCAAAACGACCAAAGAGTTATCAGACAAATTTGAAATAATTATGAATAGCAAACAACAAGCAGAACTTGACGAATTTGCTAGAAAACAAGGAGTTTATAAATAAAAATGTTCAGAGTTGAAAAAAACAATCATAAGATAAAAGTTAACGTACTAGGCTTAAAACTTTCCTTTAAGGAACGGAAATTTTTAAACCCTTTTAGGCATCCAGTATTTCGTAATGACGATGTATCCGTAGACTCTCATATGGAGCATTTTAAGGAATTTTGTGAGATTTTTCATAAATACGGCTATACACAGCTTCATGCAATTAACTTATACGGATATACAAACTGTAACTTTTTGACTAGTGGTTTACCGACTCCTTATGAGGGCTATAAGAATTTAAGTGCAATTCCAAATGACAAAATAAGAGAACTTTCACAAGGCAAGTTTATTGGAGATAATAAAGAACTTGTAGATTATATAAATTCTATTCCTGATGAGATCGCTCTGCATGGCCTTTATCATACAAATTATTCTACAATGTCTTATGATGAACAATACAAGGATATCGAGGAAGGATTAAGACTATTAAAAGAGTTATTTCCAAACAAGAAAGTAAAAGTTTTTGTAGCTCCGTTTAATAAAACAAATAAAGACACATATAAAGTGTGTAAAGTGTTTGGATTGCGTTTAAGCGCTCTTGAGGGACAACACCTTGAAGATATGATTGAATATCATAATTATGGAATAAAAAATGGTGAAATATATCGTTATCATCATCACAGATTTTATCCGGAATCTACATTTAATAGCTATGATTTAAGTTTAGAAAAATTAGATAGATTTTTGGGCTATAAGAAGCATTCAAAACGTAAATTGCCTAATATAAATGTTTTTGCTGATATCGTACATAAGTATAATGCGCAGGAATGGTTTATATATTCATTTAATGATTTTAAAAACATACAACATGCCTATCTTCCATATAAATGGATTTTAAAAAACATAAAAAAGAAAAGAAGTATTCTTGCAACGGGCTGTGGTGTAGGCGATATGCTTTATCATTTATATAAAAACGGCTATAAACATTTATCCGGTTATGACTATGACGAAAAAGCGATAAATGCAGCAAAAGAAATTACAGAAACAGTTTATGCTTCTATTGATTTTGCAGTGCAAGATGGGCGGGACCCAAAGCTAAACAAGAAATACGATGTAATTGTTGGTGTAAATTGGATATATCATGTTCCTAACTATGGTTTAGAGGATTTTATTAAAGTACATGTCCCATATATTAATAGTGACGGATATTTTATTTTTGATACGGTTGATATTAAATACAACGAAGTGCCAAACAATCAATATGGGGTTCAAGATTGGGACAAACCAGTAGAACAAAGACGACCAAGTGAATATTTATACAGATATTCAAAAGATGATGTTGAAAAACTTGCAAAAAAATATAATTGCGATGTTGTATATTCAAAATTTATTGAAAATATAGTGCCTCATGCATTTTATGTTTTAAAAAGGAAAAAACTTCCCAAAATATGCCTGTTGTGTGACCGTCCGAATTGGGCACATGATCATAGTGCACAAGAAATAAAAAAGCAACTTTCTAATGATTTTGATATTGATATTAAATATGTAATCAAAAAACCAAAATTAAAACCTAGAAAATATGACCTAATTCATGTATTTTTCTGGGGAGAAGATTATTATAAAAAATTTAAATTTCCTAAAAGTAAAATAATAAAACAAGTTTCATCACACAGATGGCAGGACAACCCTATGTATGGCCCTTTAACACCTGTTGAATTCCAAAAGAAATATTTGGATGATGCAAAATTTGTAAGCTGCCCTTCTAAGATTCTTTATGATTTATTAAAAGATGTATGTCCTAATTTGTTTTTGATTGGGAAAGGCTATTCTCCTAAGAAGTTCTATTACAAGAATGGTAGAGCAGGCGAGATGTCAATTTGTTGGGCAGGAAATATTAAAGATCCGGTAAAAGGGGTTGAAGAAATATTAATTCCTGCAACAAAAGATAAATATAACTTGAATTTGGCTTCAGATTTAAAACATGAGGAATTGTTTGATTTTTACAATTCAAATGACATTTATGTCGTTACTTCACGCAATGAAGCCGATCCGTTGCCTTTGATAGAATCAATGGCTTGTGGTTGTTTCCCTGTAGCGAACTATGTGGGTATCGCTCCGGAATTAATTCGTCATAAAGAAAACGGATATTTGGTTAAAGAAAGGACTGTTGAAGCTTATCAAAAAGCTTTTGAATGGTGTAAGAATAATATTGAATATATTAGAAGCCAACAGGAAAAAATATCAAAAGAAATTTATGAAACTCGCCGTTGGGAAATCAAGGCACAAGAATATAAAAAGATGTATGATGAATGTTTGAAATAAGGAGAATGTTATGCAGAATTTACAAGAAAATACATGGACTGATGAAGAAGTAAAACGCTTTTGGGATTATCAATCTACAATTCCGGAAAATTATTTTACATATCAAATTGGCGATAAATTGGTAGACTTTTTTAGAGAATATATAAAAGATGATATTTTTGTTTTAGACTACGGTGCAGGTGCAGGGTTTTTTAGTGAACAAGTCTTGAAAAAAACTAATGCTAAAATAACATCTTGCGATTTTTCACCTGAATCTGTTAAAAAAGAAATTGAAAGATGTTCAAAATATCATAATTATCAAGGTGGATATACTGTTGATGAATTAATCAAACAAAATAAAAAGTTTGATTTAATTTTTTTGTTTTGAAGTAATTGAACACTGCAACGACAATTATTTAAATTTAACATTTGAAAATTTTAAAAATCTATTATCAGAAAACGGCAAAATTATTGTTTCAACGCCAAATAATGAAAATCTGAGAAGAAATTATATTGCTTGCCCTTGTTGCGGAAAAGTTTTTCACAGATGGCAGCATGAAAGAAGCTGGACCAAAGAATCCTTATCAGAATATGCTAAAAATCAAGGATTGGATGTTATAAGTGTTAATCCTACTAATTTTACTATCACTAAGAGTAAAAAAACAATTTTAACAAAATTTGGGTTAGCAAAAAGAAAAGACATAATAGAAAAGAATAATCCCAATGGGTATAATTTAATTGGCATATTTAGAAATTAATATTTATAGGATAAAGAAATGAAATTAATTGAAAAAATAAAGGAAAAAGATGGCGCAAGGCAAATAAATATTTGTGGCATAAAAGTGTTAAGATACAATAAATATGATAATTTGTTGTTGAATACCTTTTCTATAAGAACTCATCACGATTGGACGTGTTCCTATAAATATATGACTATTTTAGGTTTTAAGTTTATCATTTGGCCAAGATATATGATGATTTATGCAAAGCGTTTTAAAAAAGAACTTTCTTTGAAAGATAAAAAATATATTTTGGAATATCAATTTAAAAGAAGAATGGGATATAAACCAAATATTGATAATCCAACAACTTTTAATGAAAAACTTCAATGGTTAAAATTGTATTATCACAATCCTGTGATGACAACTTGTGCAGATAAATATTCAGTTAAAAGTTATGTCTCTGAAAAAGTTGGCACAGAGCATGTAGTACCTTTACTTGGAGTTTGGGATAAACCTGAAGATATAGAGTTTGATAAACTCCCTAATCAGTTTGTTCTAAAAACTACCTGGGGCTGTGGTAATAATTTAATAGTAAAAGACAAATCAAAACTTAATATTGAAGAAACAAGAACTATATTTAAGAAATGGCTGAATATCAAAAAAAATCACTATTATCTTTCTTTCGAATGGGGATATAAAAATATTGTTCCAAGAATTATAGCTGAAGAATATGTTGGCGAATTAGGTGACAATTTGACATGTTATAAAATTTTTAACTTTAATTCTAAGCCATATTTAATTCAAGCTGTTTTTGACGACAAAACAAGTTATGAAACAATCAATTATTACGATTTGAATTGGAATAAATTGGACTTGCGGCAAAATTTTCCAAATAATGAAAATGAAATGCCAAAACCAAAAAATCTTGATAAAATGCTTAAATTATCCGAAAAATTGGCTCAAGAATTTCCTTATTTTGTAAGGGTAGATTTTTATGAATTCGGAAATAAAGTTCTATTCAGCGAATTCACATTTTATTCCGATAATGGTATGGCTAAATTTCAACCAGAAGAATGGGATAAAAAACTTGGCAAGTTAATTCATCTGCCAACAGATAATAAATCAAAAGTAGGATAATAAAAATGTATATAGAAGACAGATATATTTATGAAAAGTTTCCCAATGGCAAGGGGGGGTATGAATGGTGTGAAATACCATTAAATATTGATGGTCCTTATTATGCTCCATCTCCGTTAATAAACCTACAGGCTGATGAAGATGTTATTTTATCATCATTTAAGGCAACTGTTAGAAATGAAATTCGTCGTTGTGAAAAAGATGATGCTCCTATTTTAAATTTGAACACAAATCCATCAAAGATTGATATTGAATTGCTATTGCAAAAGTATGAGGAATTTGCCAAATCAAAAGGTTTAGAAAATATATTAGAACAAAATATAAATCACTATAGAAACTATTTGGGAATATTAGCTAAAAACAATTGTTTGGTTATAGCAACCGCAACTACTGATAACAATGAAAATTGCAGGGTGACAGATGCTCTATTTATGAAAAAAGAGTGTGGATATTCTCGTTTAAATGTATCTGTCTCTAATTTTCGATATCAAGATAAAGAAATACAAAAAATAAATTCCAGATTAAATAAATGGTTAAAATATCAGGAATGTAAATTTTTTAAGAGTTCTGGTATAAAATATTTTGATTTGGGAGGAGCCCCAAAAGACAAAGTGGAAGATGAGCAAATAAATATGGTACGCGACTTTAAACTAAGTTTTTCTAATAATTTTGCTTGCTTTTATAATTTTGAAATTCTCAAAAAAAGAAGTTGGTGGTATAATTTCAGACATAACATAAAAAACAGCACCCAAAAATCCAAACAATCTAGAATATGTTTATTATTTGATAAAAAAGTTGACGATCATGCATATGAAATAGTAAATCAGCTGGCCTATTGTTATTGCTTCGACATAAAACTTTTTAATAATTACAATAAGAACAATAGTTATGACCTAGTTCATATTGCTGACAAAAATCTATTTGATAAAGATATAAGAAATATAAAAATAATAAAACAAGATTTTAGGTCGGATAATATCGGTTTCAATCCTTTACAATATTTTTATGCAAGGAATAGATTAGGTGAGTTACAGATATTAAATCAATCCGATTATTCTGCTGACTTTATTGCAAATGCAAAATTTGAACAATATAATAATTTTGATGTCTATGTATGTACTAAAAATGATATATCGCTTGTTTATGCGATGGCCTGCGGTTGTTTTCCAATTTGTCAAATTAGCGACCTGTCTAAACAGATAATTCGCCATAAACAAAATGGGTTTATTTTGGAAAACAATACCGAAGATGAATTAAAAGCGGCTATTTCTTGGTGCAATGATCATACTAACTTTATAAGAAGAGAAAGTATACAGATTGCGAAGGATATTTATAACTCTCATCGCTGGGAAATAGTATCACAGCGATATAAAGAGTTGTATGATAATTCCATAAACAACGAAAAAAGCTCTGATAGTTAAATCAGAGCTTTTTCTTAGTTGGTAGGGGTAGTCAGACTCGAACTGACACGGCCTGAGGCCACAAGATTTTGAGTCTAGCGCGTCTACCAGTTCCGCCATACCCCCATAAACTGAAAGCATTGATAATATATTTATTTGATATAGTCAATACTTTTTTTATCAAATTTTATATTTTTTTACACAGTTAATAATTTTGCTCAAATCAAAGAGCATCGTTACGCATTACCGGATAGGCCTCTGGCTATGTTCATATTGATACTGATTAGAATATCAAGCTTTTGCGGTTCCGGTTTAGCGATGATTTCTGTGGTGCGCTTAAAAATGAAATTAGCCAAATTTAAGATATTTTGCTTTATCTCAAGCGGCTGAGGACAGTCTTCTTCCTGCATGGCCGAAGCCAAAATACTCCACAAGCGTCGATTCTTATCCAAAGCCTTGCTCAAATCTTCTTTTGCTTTGTTTTCCCAGTTTTCTTTAACGGAATTAAGGGCAGAAGCGGTATTTATCAAGGCTCTTATTTCCAATTCGGCCTCGTTCATACCGGCAATTTCGTTTTGAATATATCCGCCTGTTGTATTCATTTATTAAGCAATCCTTCAAAATAAAGTTTTTTTTAACAGATAAGTTGTACAATACACACAAACTATATATACAACTGTGGAGATAAAAGCAACAATGAAAAAGATACTGCTAACAATTTTTACAACTGTTCTTTGTTTTAGTACATTAAATAAGGCGTACGGATTTGTCAGATATGAGGAAAAACACCCCAAAAAGACAATACTTGTAAATGTATCCGGAGTTGTACATTATGAACCGTTTGGTTGGGAAGAAAAAAATATCAGTGTAAAATTAAGCGGGTATCGTACGGTTTTTAAGCCGATACTCGATATTTTGGCCGCAGATATCAATGCCGACCTGAGATACAAGACATATTTCAAAAATGTTGAGGCTGCTATGAAGGAAGTGCGCAAAAATGATATCGATTTGTTCCTTGGGGCATACAGTAAAACAGAACTTTATAAAGGCTTACACTTCTTATATCCCGCAGTTTTGTACAATCCTATAACGGTTTTTATGATGCCAAACCGAATTGACGAGGTAAAATCTACCGACGATCTGAAAAAACTCAAAGGCGTAAGAATCGTTAGTGAGTTGTTCAGCGATTTTGTTGATAAAAAAGTATCAGAACTCAATCCGATAGAAGTAAACACACCCTACGAAGCCTTTGAAAAACTGTTTACCCGCGAGGCTGATTATATTATAACCAGCTACTACTCGGGAATGGTCGAAGCCATAAAGTTGGGATTGTTGCAACAAATTGCACCGGCTAAACAAACTTTGTGGAAAATCCCCATGTTTATCGGCGTAGGTAAAGCATCTATATATCGTGATAAGCTATCAAAAAGAATAACCAAATATTTAACCGATGAAAAAAACTTAAAGGCTGTCGAAGATCACTTGCAACAGTTGATAAAGGACTTAGAAAAGAAATATGAGGGCGTTGTTCCTCCGACATTTGTTTCTTTTAAGGATACCGATACACAGGTCACATCACCTGATAATGCGCAATAAATAAAGAGAAAATATCCTTTTTTGTACTCGTGTTTGAAAAATATAATAACAAGCTTGACGACGCGTAAATCAGCATATATATTCGAGTTGTTATGGTTTTATTGGTTCATCACACAACATCGCCGTTTGCTCGTAAAATACGCCTGCAAATGAGCGAAAAGAAAATGCTCTTCGTCTTAAAGGAAGAAGAGCCATGGAATTTATCGCCCGATTTGTACAAGCTTAATCCCGCCGGCGAGCTACCGGTATTTTTGAACGACGGCAATGTGATTGTCGGTCATTATGCTATATCCGAATTTTTAGAAGAAACTCAGACAGAAACTCCGCTTATCTATGGACCTGCTAAGCAAAAAGCCGAAATTCGTCGTATGATAGACTGGTTTGACAACAAGTTTTATCGCGAAGTTTATCAAAATATTGTCTTTGAAAAGGTAAACAAACGATTTTCCAGCGGAATGGCGCCTGATTCCAAAACCTTGAAAATAGGGCTAAACAATATCGGATACCATCTCGAATATATTGAATGGCTTTTGAGCAAGCATCAATATTTGGTTGGTGAAGAGCTTACTTTGGCTGATTTGACTGCCGCGGCTCATTTTTCCGTTATAGATTATTTGGGTGATGTGCCTTGGGATGAGTTTCCGGCCTCAAAATTATGGTATTCTAAAATAAAATCTCGCCCTTCGTTTAAGGATTTGTTGAAAGATACCATAAAAGGCATATTGCCTGCAAAAAATTATACTAATTTGGATTTTTGATATGAAAAAAATAATACTTGTTGCTTGCATATTTCTTTGTTCATGCTCTTACTTCGGCGGAGGAAGAGGGCAGTTGGTATACCATTGGGAGCGCCTCAACACCGGTGTTGAAAAATTCTCTCGAGACCACAGCGAATGTATGCGCTCAGCCAAGGCAATAAGCTTTATGCCCGATTTTCGTTCTTGGTTTTATACCGAAGAAACCAAGTTAAATACCAAGGCTGACTGGAACTCTACCAGCGGTATTTGGGCAAGTTATATACCATATGCCGGTGCTCAACCGTTGATTGTTAATTCTCCGGTTGATGATATAGATGTCGATCCGCAAGAATATGTTGCTTGCATGAAACAAAAAGGCTATTGGTTCCGCAATCATACCATCCCTGAGATTACCAATATCAACCTTTATAAAGCCCGCAGACCTATGTTAAGCAATCCTTTCGGTCGCCCTGAGCACTATAATTAGTCCTTGTCTCGCCTCCGATAGCTTTGTAAAAATAGATAACTTGTATAAGTAAGTCGTTCAATGCTTGGTGTTTTTGAATTTGTGCTGATATTTTATCTTTTTCGGCATCTAAAAAATCACTAAAGGCAATAAGACCTTGCGTATATTTTGTATTACTCAGCTCGGCAATATTTTGGTAAAGCGCTGAATTATCCTTAGCTAAAGTATAGTTTTCAATACTTTCTTCGACATTTTTGATAGAATTTGAAACATCGGCAATTGCTTGTAAAACTGCAATTTTATAGTTGTTTAAGGCCTCTTTTGTAACAGATTTTTGCGCTCTTATATCATTTATGATTTTGCCCCAGTGAAATATCGGCATAATTGTTTCGATACTGTTGGAATACATATTAAAATCTTTATTGAAAATAGGCGAAAGAGTAGAGTTCTGATATCCTAAAAATGCTTCCAGCGAAAGAGCCGGCAACAGATTGCTGATTTTGTTACCGATTAGGGCGTTTTGTGCAACAAGTTGTTGTTCCGAGGCCGTTACATCAGGACGGTTCCTGATAATATTTACCGGCAAATCATATAAAGCAGCCTTATCAAAAGAAAAGCTTTTATTTAAAATGTCCGATTTTTCATCTTTTATATCAGAAGCCAATTCTCCGGTCAGAACGCTCAAAACATTTAAGTATTTGTTTTCATTCATTAAGAATTGCGGTAACTGTTGCTTGGTCGATTTTAACAAACTTTCAGCCTGATTATAAACCAAAGTATCAACCAGTCCGGCATTATACTTATTTTTGATAGTATCAAAAATATGTTCCTGATTGGCAATATTTATAAGCGTTTCTTTTGCTAATTGCTGATATAATCGCCAGTTAAGATAAGCAATTGATATCTCGCTGATTAAAACTGTCTTAACATTGTCAAAATCGGCACTGACCGAATCAAGCATGGCCATAGCACTTTCGCTCAAACGCCGTTTTCCGCCCCATATATCAATTTCCCACGAGGCATCAAGTCCCAATTGGTAATAATCTTGCTTTGTTGCCAAATCAGAAAATTTTGACGGATTTGATTTTACATATTCGCCATTTATATCAAAGCTTGGCAATAAATCGGCATTTGTCATATACAGATTATAGCGAGCCTGTTTCAATTTTTCTTTGGCAATATTGATGTTCGGGCTGTTTTTCAGCGCATTTTTAATCAATCTGTCAAGTTTTTCATCTTCCAAAAACTTAAACCAATCAGCCGGAACGATTTTACCTGTTGAATTTGTAATTTTAAGATTTTGGGCAATTTGCTCATCGCTAAAGAACTCGTTTCGCTTATAATTCGGTCCTATTGCACAAGCGCTACAAAAAAGTATCAGTAAAAAGGGAAATAATTTATTCATTTGCCTCATCCTTTTTGTTTTTGCCTTCTTTTAAGTGTTCAAACAGTGCAAAAAGAGCCGGAATAAAGACAATTCCCACGATTGTAGCACTAATCATACCAAAAAACACCGAAGAACCGATAGCTATTTGACTTTGTGCGCCGGCGCCTGAGGCGACAATCATCGGAAACACTCCAAGTATAAAGGTCAGAGCAGTCATTAACACCGCTCGGAAGCGCTCATTTGCTCCCATAATGGCCGCATCAAAGATTGAGTAACCTTTTTCACGATATTCTTTATTAAACTCGACAATCAAGATTGCATTTTTCGCCGCCAAACCGATAAGCATAATAAGCCCCAACTGAGCGTAGATACTTAACGGTTGCCCCATAAAGTGAAGTCCGACCAATGCACCCAAAATAGCAAAAACTACCGAAAACATAACGGCAAAAGCCAACATCCAACTTTCATACAATGCCACCAAAAACAGGTAGCAAAAAATCAAAGCCAGAGCGATAAGAATAACAGCCAAACCTTGCGCTTCTACTTCTTGCAAAGTAAGTCCGGTCCAAGCGGTCTTAAAAGTTTTTGGCAATACTTTATCCGATATTTCGACGATACTTTCAATTGCCGTTCCGCTACTTTTATTTTCGGCCACACCGCCGGTAACAGAGGCGGAAGAATAGGTGTTATAGCGATACAAAATCTTGGGTGATACTTCAATTCGATAATCGGCAATATTTTTTACTCTGATCATATCGCCATTATTTGATTTAACATAAAGATTCATCACACTTTCAATGTTTTTTCGGCTGTTAAAATCAGCCTGAGCAATAACTTTGTTAATTTGCCCGTCTAAAGTAATATTGTTGATATAGCTTGAGCCGAAATTATTGTTCAAAGCACTAAAAAGCGAAGAAACAGGAACATTAAGGCTTTCGGTTTTGGTGCGGTTAATATCCAAAAATATATGCGGAGTATCGGCGCGATATGTTGAAAAAGCATAAGCAATATTAGGATTTTCATTCAAAGCTTTGATAAACAGGTTCAAGTTTTCAAACAATTGCTCTCCCGAGATATTGCCGTCCAACGCCAACAATTCAAAAGACAAGCCGTCAGAATTTCCCACTCCCGGAATTGCCGGCGGAGCAAAAAAATCGATTTGAGCCGAATTGTCAGCCCCCAGCATTTTCATCAATTTTTGCGTGATTGCACCCGATGACAAAGACTTTTTCTTTCTTTTGCTCCAATTTTCAAGTCCGACCACACCCAAAGCCACATTTTCCCCGCCGCCACCGAGTATGGAATATCCGGCTACTCCGATAAAATATTTTACGCCCTCGGTTTTAAGCACCTTATCGGCAATATTGCTCAAAACATCGTTAGTTTTATTGATTGTGGCAATATTATCCAGTTGCACATTGGCAAAAATAATACCTTGGTCTTCTTCGGGCAAAAATGAGGTCGGAGTAATATTAAACCCGATAACGCTTAGGACAATAGCGCCAATAACAACAATCGCGGTAAGTTTTATATTAGCGACAAAGATTTTCACAAATTCTAAATATTTTGCCTTAGCCTTATCAAGTAAAGCATTAAAGTTTTCAAAAAATTTGTGAGTTTTCGGCGCTTTATTATCATTTAAGAAAATAGCGCAAAGTGACGGGCTTAAGGTTAGGGCGTTTACAGCCGAAAAAAACACCGAAGTAGCAATGGTCACGGCAAATTGCTGATATATTTTTCCGGTAATACCGGCCATCAGGGCAACGGGAATAAATATTGCAAACAACACAAAGGTTGTAGCGATAATAGCCCCTGAAATATCTTTCATAGCCTTAATTGAGGCTGATTTAGCGTCGATTTTTTCTTCTTGGATAACATATTCGACGCGTTCGACCACAATAATTGCATCATCCACCACCAGTCCGATAGCCAAAACAAGCGCAAACAAAGTCAAAATATTGATATCAAAGCCCAAAGCATATATAACGGCAAAAGTAGCAATCAGCGATACCGGAATGGTAATCAACGGAATGAGGGTAGTTTTTACTTTTTGCAAAAAAACATACACCACCAACACCACCAAAGAGAAAGTAATAATCAAAGTTTCGATAATTCCGGCGATTGAGGCTCTGACAAAATCGGTCGAATCATAAGCCACTTCAAACAGCATATCGGCAGGAAAAGTTTTGCTCAGCTCGGCTATTTGTTTTTTGACATCATCCATAATATCCAAAGCGTTAGAGTTTGGCGTAGGGCTGAGCCCGATAATAACTGCCGGCGAATTATCAAAATGAGCACTCATATTATAAGTATCGGCACCCAGTTCGATACGCGCCACATCTTTCAACCGGACAATTCCGCCGTCATCAGCGGTAGTAATGATAATATTTTCAAACTCTTCGACCGAATCAAGCAATCCTTTGGCGGTCAAAGAAATCACCACCGGATTATTTTTCGGACTTGGGCTTGCGCCTATTGAACCGACCGAAGCTTCTATATTTTGGCTTTTGATAGCATTTACGATATCGGCCGAGCTCAAATTCAAAGCCGATATAGTCTCAGGTTTTAGCCAAATTCGCATAGAATTTTGCGGTCCGTAAATATCCACGCTTCCCATACCGGCAATTCTAAGCAAGGGATTTTTAATATTGTTATAAGCAAAGTTTGACAGATACAAACTGTCATAAGAGTTGTTAGGCGAGCGTAAAACGAGCATAGCCAACATATTTGCCGACTGGCTCGAAATGTCGATACCCTCGCGTGTCACAATTTCCGGAAGTTGTGAATTAACCTGTTGCAAGCGGTTTTGTACCTTAACACGCGCCATATCGGGATCGGTACCGACATTAAAAGTGATAGTCAGCTTGTAACTACCGTTATCATCGCTTGAAGACGACATATAAAGCATATCTTCGACGCCGTTTACCACATTTTCAATCGGTATAGCTACCGTATCGACCAAAACTTTAGCCGAAGCGCCGGGATAGGTTGCTTTTACAACAATTTGCGGAGGTGTAATATTCGGATACTGTGAAATCGGCAACACTGCGATTGCCAGCAAACCCAACAACACCAAAACAATTGAAACCACACCGGCAAAACGGGGCCTGTCAATAAAAATCTGAGAAAACATCTCACCTAGCCTCCGTCTTACTATCGATAATCTTGATTTTCAGTTTAGTTCCTGCGGTTATATTATCGACATTACCGACCACCAAAAAGTCATTTTTAGCAAAATCATTATCTGTTACATAATCATTATTATAATATCCGAGAATCTTAAGCTTTTCTTTTCGCAAGCTGTTATTTTTTATGACATAAACAAAAGCGCCGTCGTCAGCAAGCCTGACATATTTTCGATCAATTACAAAAACATCGGTCAGCTTTTTAGACACCGCGACCGTAACATACGAATTGGCCAACAGCACATTATCCGGATTTTCAAAATCGACAAATACGGCCAAAGAACTGGTCAATTTATTGATTTTGTTATCAAAATAGGCAAATTTTCCTTTGTTTTGATACCAAGAGTTGTCAGCCAGCTTTAATTTTATTTCATATTTGTCAGAATCCTGTGTCAAATTTGCAAAATTATTCAAAATATCTTTATCCGGTATGGCAAATTCCACTCGAATGGGCGAGGTTTGAATAACATCAAAAAGTTTGGTTTGTCCGGCGCTGATAAAATCGCCTTTGGTTAGTCCGACAGCACCAACCAAGCCGTTAATCGAAGATTGCAAAACGGTATAATCCAGAATAACTCTGGCTTTTTCCACTTCGGCCTTAGCTTGTTTCATTTTGGCCTCAGCAGATAAAAAAGAAGCTTTTGCATTATCGATATCCGAGGCGGAAACGGCGTTTTTTCCGGCTTTTATAATGCGGTTATAATAGTTTTTTGCATTAAAATATTCGGCTTCGGCCATTTTAAGCGAAGCATTTGCCGCCTCAAAATCGGCCTTGTATTGTTTTTGGTCAATAAGGAGCAGATTGTCACCTTCATTAACTTTGTCGCCGCCTTTGACAAATATTTCATCAATATATCCCGAAACATTAGCCATAACTTCAAGCGAATTTATCGGAATTACATAACCGACATATTCATTACTTAAGTTTATATTTTGTTTAATCAGCGACATCACATCGACGCTAAGCGTTGGCGTGTCTTCGATTTTTGACAAAGCCTCCGGTTTGATAAAAAAACAAAAGAATAGGGCAAAGACAAGTATTAAAGCCAATTTGTATTTTAATTTTATTGATTTAAGCATAAATATCAGCCTCATATAAAAAATGATACAAATTATTAAATAGTAGTGATATTTAAAATTTAAATGACCGCGAACGGCACAAAAACAACAATTTGATTGCAAAAAAACACCCCTGAAAAATTCAGGGGTGTTTGGTAATATACAAGCTTAGCTATTGGTTTCAAGACCTAGTTCTCGGCAGGCCCCTTTTATTGCTTCATACTCAACAGCAGCGCTTAAATCTGTACAGGCACCCAAACGACTTGTAGTACTGCAAACAGTACAAAGGTCATTAAATCCGCCGCCACCTCCTGATCCGTTAGAACCTGATCCGCTAGAACCTGATCCGCTGGAACCTGATCCGCTGGAACCTGATCCGACAGTAGTTGTTATACCATTATCACCGGTTATATTCTTCAATTCACATCGCAAACCATCAGCAGAAAGTTCAAATTCTCCCAAACAACTGTCACAGTTGTCTCCTGTTCTTCCTCCCGTACATACGCATTTATTAAGCATCGAAAAATATATTTTCCCATCACCGCAATTGCACAATCCTCCTTCGCCGCGTGTCGCACCGTCAGGACATTTAGGCTGACAGGCACCGCTAACTAACTCCGTTCCTTCTGGACATTTTTCAGGCTCTCTTATTGCAGAATTTTCAGGCTTTGAACAGAAGTAATAATTGCTATCAAAAGGACAAGGCAAAGCAATTCGTCCTTCACATTTCTCAAGATCATCTACTGTGAAACCCAATTTTACACAATCGGTTGAAGTAGTATCACAATCGAAAGGAGTAGACACGATGTCATCTGCTTCATCATTTTCATCACCACTGTCATCAGCTGTAGTAGTAGGTGTGTCTTCTTCTGGTGTTTCACCGGTATCTTCGGTTGTTTCGGTACCACCGGTATCATCTGTTTCACCTGTATCACCTGTTTCACCGGTATCGCCGGTGTCTCCGGTATCACCGGAACCGTTAGTAACACCAAAATAACAATCTTCTACAGTAGGATCACAAGCATCCCCGGCATCTTTTTGTTCAGTTTCTACCAAATTAAAATCTCCAGTGCCATATCCGGATTCACCGGTTTGCGTAGGTCCAGGAATATTCAACTCCACGGAGTAAGCCGGTTGAACATATAAGCCAAACAAAGCTATTGTTGTAATTAAAAGTATCTTTTTCATCGCCTTTCTCCTTTATTTATTTAAAACCGGTGCTTGACAAAACGAACTGTTAATGCAAGTCGAATATATATCAAAAGCATCTCCATCTTCATCAAGACACTCGGAAAGGATTGCACGAGCATCTTCGTCTTCCGCTGTGTAATGTCTGAAGGTATCAAGAGATATAACTGTACCATCAACATATATACCATCGTCTATAAATATACATTTAGCATCAGCAAATTCATTGGCTATGATAGACGCTTGTGTGCTATCGGGAAGAGCTAAAAAGAGATTATTCGCATCACATGTTGCCTTGGCATTGTAATAACTCTGTAACGGAATATCATTATTTCTCGGTTCATACATGCTGGAGCTTGTTATAACATTACTAGGACACTTGCTACTATCAGTATCAACAACAAAATATTCATTCTCATAATCAGTACAAGTCATTGTTAAACCATCGTAATATTGTCCTGTTTGACAATTCCAACCATCATAACAAACATTATTCATGTATGTTTGTCCTTCGGAACAAACTGCAAGAGAGTGTGTATTATATATAACTGCTCTTACCTTCATCATATCGTTAGTTCCTGATTCATTAGATATGCAACGTTCAAAGTTAACAGTTTGCCCTGTTACTCCTCCTGTAGGATTAGCTGCACTAACATCAGAGTTTGAATAATTGCCCACAACCATTGCTGTACCAACCAGTAAACCATCTTGTGCATAGTGACATGTATTGTACTTATTTTTAATCTTTTTATTCACAAAATCATATTCATTCAGGTTTAATGCTTTTGTTTTAACATTTGAAGCCAAACCGCTTATAGCATTACCTAATGTTGTTCCTATAGATGTACTAGGTGTTTGATTCAAATCAACAAGTTTTAATTTCATTGAACCCTGCTTAATGTCAGAAACAGACAATACAAAATAGTCTTGTTGATCTGTTGTACAGTACTGACTTTCGCCATCATAGTACATTCCGGCAGCACAAATCGGCTCGCAACTATAACAACTTAAGTTTGTTCCTGTTGGAGTTACAACATCACAGCTCTTTTGTGCTAATGGTTTAGTGGTATGGTAATTTAAAGTTTCACAAGTTACTTTTTTACAGTTATTATAACAGTGTAAACCATCTACTTCCACAGGATCACACTGATATCCGTCAGACTGTACGGTATAATAACCATAATCACCACAAGTCGATTGGTGACAGTTTGTGAAGCAGTTCACACCTTCAACGGTTTGCACAGTATCACAAGTTTGTCCGGCCGGAGTTGAAGATTCCCAACCTTTGGCAGTACAAGCATCATTAGCATAGATTTGTGCCGGGAAGGTCTTTTTACAAATTATACCTTTATCACTGGTTCCAGTACTATTAGATGAACCTCCAATTGTAAGAAAAACACCATCCGCAGCAAGCCAATCTACTTCGGCGCTCGAGCCTGCAAAGTTCGGATCATGATCCAACGGGTAAGTGCCAAATTTATTATAAACCATTTCCAAATGACTTATAGACAACAAGTCGTGATCAAATCCGCTTGCTTCACACTTTTCACGAGCTGTGGCTTGCATTTCAGCATGACTCTTACATGTTACCGGAACATTAGATCCGTCACTGCATTCACTTCCTTTTAATACAAAGCCTTTTTGATCCCATACAGCTGTTTCCAGAATCTTACCATGAGCAGTACTATGAACACCAACTACATAGTATCCACCAGAACCTTCTATTTTGCTACATTTGTTTTGGACGTCATTGTAAAAGTCGCCAACTTCACAATCATCGGGCACATCATATATTGAACAAAATACTTTTTTGTCGTCATATGGGCAACGAATGAATTCAAAACCATAGTATTGGCAAGCTGATTCTGTCATCCTATAACCCAATTCTTCACATGTCGGCAAAGAAATACAAGGAACATCATCAGCAACAGGATTAGAACTGTTTCTCCAATTACCCCATGCTGTGTTTTTGTCACATATAGGAGTTCCATTCGTAGGTATTATGCAACCGACTTTTTTGCGACAAGTCAAATAATCGTAACATGTATCTCCCGAAGGACAACCGTTTTCGCCATCGCCATCAGTCATAAGCGTCATAACAGATGAAACCTCGTATATATATCTGCTATCAGCACCCGCAACTCTGTGAGTATCATATATATCAGTGTAGAGTCCATTCTCATTAGGTCCGTCATGGTACACTTCATAGCCGTCTGCACAGCCGGACACCTTGATTGCTCTCACATCTTCACTCTTGTCAGTAACACCAGAGTGCTTAAATGCAGAAAGTTGATTGGTATCACCATATAACATAGGATCTAAACAATAGTTGCCTTTACTGTCACGGCGTCCATGTACAAATGATAAAACATACGGACAGCTATAATGTATTTTGACATTATTTTCATCATCAAAACCATTCCCTCTATCCGTACCGGTTAACATACAATCGGTGTTATCACCGGAATCATAACATCTGTCATCATCATCTTTACATGTACCATTGAAATAGTAGTAGTTAAACGATTGAAAACGTTCAGCTTTCTTTGATTCATAATTTGCACAAACACTGGAAGGCTGAGATGTTTTTATGGCATTACCATAAACAACCCTCTTACCGGTGGCATCATACATAAAACCTGTGAGGCCAGCATCAGAAACACATCCTAAAAGATTACTTTTGTTCTTAAAACTACCAAAATTTTTCAAACCGGCAAAAGCCCAGTTAAAGTATACTTTGTACGAAATCGGATCGTTTTTGAAGAACACAGAATGCTGATAACTTGAACTATTTGAAGTTGCAATAACCTTTGATATATCATCAGAATTTAGTGTATAATGTGATGCACGACATTTCAACTTATCAAGGGCGTAACAAGTTTTAGATTTTCCAACACCATTCAAAACATTAACAGTTCCTTCTCCTGACGCATCAAAAATTAATGTTACCGCGCCCATATCAGTAGCATTATCAGGATTACATTCGATATCGGAGACATAGATAGTATTATCCTTAGGATCCTTACACGTCTTAGCACCATCAGCAACTTTGAAGTAAGAATTAGCATTTACATCAGCTTCTTTATAAGGGAATTTGGAAGTATCACATATACAATCATAATAACAATTAGCTTTGGCGGTACCCTCGGAAGTAGTTTCATTACCATCACCATCAATTTCTTTAGTTTTGATAGTAACGGTTTGAGACTTACAAGAAAGATTAGGATCAGGTTTCACTCTAAACCAATCATCACCTTGCGATTTACAAATAGCGTCAGCGTCTTTGTTATAGAGGTTGTCTTCACTATCACCATCACGACGAGAGCCAAAGAGCAAAGAGTAAGCAATATCGTTAAGTCCGGTAATGGCAGCAAAAGCAGGAGAGACACAAGAAAAGAAGAATGAAACGAAGAAGAAGGAAAGTAAATATTTTTTCATGACTGTTCTCCTAAAAAAGAGTAAAAACCTGTGATACAAAGCAGTTTACCACGCAGGCAAACTACTAATTTTATTTTATTTTAACACAATTTTAAAATAAAAGCAATAACTCCAACCTCGTTATACAACGCAAAAACGCGTTGTATAATACATTGATTTTACATAATATTTTTATTGTAACAAAAATTGTAACAAAAAGTTAGCAATTATTAACAAGAAAAATAAGAAGCAAAACAAAGAAGATTCCTAGACGCACGGACGCAAATGCGCCGAGCGAGGAATGACATTATGTATTCACTAAAAGGCGATGACACTTTTAAATTAAAGAAACAAGAACAAAGTCATCCCTCGATTGCGTTGAGCAATCGTCTAGGGATCTTCCTTGTTTTTAAGAATAATTTGAAGATGCCAAGTCTCGCTACACTAAAGTTTCGCTCAAGGCATGACATATTTTTTACGCTAAAGCGCCGAGTAAGGAATGACATTATGTATTCACTCAAGCGATGACTTATTTATTTAAACTCATCTGGATTTTTAAGCAACTGAAGTTGCAAAAAATCCTATCTTCCCTTAAAATTAAGGGAAGAGAAAATGTTATTCACTAAAAGGCGATGACATAATTATATAAGAAATAACAATTGTTTTATAATATTAAAAAAATTTTTATTTCTCAAAAATCAAAAATATTCAAATATCACACAAAATCAATATATTAGCGCGCGGTAAGATGTTACCGCTTAATAACATATTGAAAAATAATGATATTTTTTTGTTGACAACAGTTTTTATTTATATATATTAACCCCGAAGTTTAATTTATATTTTAATATAAAAAGAGAGAAAACACATGAACACATATGCTACAAAAGCCTCTGACATTGAGAGAAAATGGTATGTAGTTGATGCCGAAGGTGTTGTTTTGGGTCGTATGGCTGCCGAAATCGCTAAAATCTTGCGCGGTAAACACAAAGCCAATTTCGTTCCAAACATTGACTGCGGTGACTATGTCGTTGTTATCAATGCAGACAAAGTAAAATTAACAGGCAACAAATTAGCTGCTAAAAAATATTTCAAACACACCGGTTGGATCGGTGGAATCAAAGAAACTACCGCCGGTAAAGTATTGGCCGGTCGTTTCCCTGAAAGAGTTATCATCAAAGCTGTTGAACGCATGATTTCTCGTAACCCGATGGGCCGTCAACAAATGACTAAGTTAAAAGTATATGCCGGTTCTGAACATCCTCACACAGCTCAAAACCCTGTTGTTTTGGATATCGCCGGTAAAAACCCGAAGAATAAAAGGAGCATCTAATTATGGCTGAAAAAATCGAATCTTTGCAAGATATTAAAAATGCAGCCAAATCAGAAGCTGCTGAAACTGTTGTTCGTAAGGCTAAAAAAGACAAATTCGGTCGCTCTTACGCCACAGGTAAAAGAAAAGACGCCGTTGCCCGCGTATGGATTAAGGCCGGTAAAGGCAATATCACAATTAACGACAAATCTATTGATCAATATTTCGCACGTCCGGTGTTGAAAATGATCATCAACCAACCTTTCGAAGTTGCTAACCGCGTTAATGAATTTGATGTTGTTTGCACAGTAAAAGGTGGTGGTTTGTCAGGTCAAGCCGGTGCTATTAAACACGGTATTTCAAAAGCTTTGAACGAGTTCGAACCCGAATTGCGCGATTGCTTGAAAAAAGCCGGTTTCTTAACCCGTGATGACAGAACCGTTGAACGTAAAAAATATGGTAAGGCCAAAGCTCGTCGTTCTTACCAATTCTCTAAGCGTTAATTTTTTACGGCGTTTTACATATCAAAAAAGCTTGGGTTATTTGCCCAAGCTTTTTTTTTGATAAATTTTTGAAACAAAAAAAGGTTATTCCAATACCCCTAAGTAACGGATACGAGCTTTTTCTTGGTCACCGTAATAGTCTGACCCCATAAATTTTTCTCCTTTTCGATAAGAGATAATCCAGTTGAGATCAGAGTTACCGTAAGCCGTGGTCGCAAAATAGAATCCTTCAATGACAGGTTTGTTCAGATCTGCCAAATCTTTGTTCAATTTTTCGCGATAATTCGCTAAGTCTTGCCAAAAGCTCAACGAAGGTATTCTTTGCTCATCAGCACCGCGGCGATAGGTTTCTTCGGTCTCGTCACTTTCCAAATAGACATTAAGCTGCTTAAATGGAAAAATTCCCAAAACTTTGAGCTCTTTGCCTTCTTGGTAAGAAACGCGTTTCTTTTCGCCATTGATTTCAACTAACAAGTCGAAATGCTCATTTACCGGTTTAACCTTTTTTCCTTGATTCAGCTCTTTAGCCAAATCCTCCAATGAAATGCCGTGCAAATTCATTAGCCCGACGATTCGTTTGATAATCTTTTGATTCATAAAATTTATTATTTATTTGTTTACAATTGTAGTCATATTTTTAGTCATATTTTTAAGATTTGAGCCCGCATTATATCTTTTAAATATTTTTTTGCAACAAAAAAAGGAGCGCTTTTCTTTAAAGCACTCCGTTCCATTTTAGTTTTTGTTAACATGGTAATTGATTCGGTTAAAAAATCCGCCGACAAAACCAATTACACCGCCGATCTGCCAAACTTCCAAATTGATTCCCAAGCTTCCGAAAAAACTTAAAATCGGGTTGGCAATAAAGTCAAAAAGACCGACCAAGGCTCCGGTTAACATACCAATCATCGTTGCCACTATCGGCGCAACGAGAAAAGAAATAAATAAACTGCCCAAAGTTACAAATAAGAACTTTAACAGATTTTGTAATGAAGTTTTCATGATAATAATTTTTTACATTAAACTCAAAATTTCTTTACTTTGATGGATTTTAAAATAACGCACTTTTGCAGGTTCTTCAGAAGAAAACAACCCGAATTTCAGCTGTTTTTCATCTTGGTCAATTTTGATAATAAGATTATCATTATTTGACGAATTAGCCTGCTTGGCAAAATACAATCCCTCCAAAATCGGCAATTGCAAAAGTTTCAGATGTTCGTTGATAGTAAAAATCATTCTGAAAATATCTTCCCACATATAAATCGGGGGAATATAATCATTGTCAACTTTGCAACGCTGAGTCATTTTGCTTTCTTCCACCTCCAAATATAAGGAAGAATTGATGAAAGGAAATATTCCTATAACCTTTTTGTCTTTTCCTTTTTGAAATGACATTCTGACTTTCTTATTGTCTACCAAGCACAATAAATCAAATTCCGTAGCCATGAGAAATTTGAGTGTAGCGGCATCCTCTATATTTTGATGCGCAAGATCAACACTTTGTTGTATCAAAGCATTACGTCGGGTCTTACCACCCTTGATATTTTTCATATCTTTGATGAGTTTCCGAGCTGCATTTCTTTGTGAAGTAAGCATCTCTAAACATCTATCATATGAGATAATGTTTGACATTTTCTTTGACAGCCTGTCTATCAGAGTTTCTGAAATACAGGCATAATCTTCCAATAAGTTTATTCTTTTTTCCATGATAATAAAAAGTTAATAGTTAATAAATTTGTTATTTTTATAATATGTTTTTATATTTATTGCAACAAAAAAAGAGCCCCTTTACAGGAGCTCCTTTTCTGTTAGTTTTTAATTTACTTGGCTTAATCGATAGGGTAGTAGAAGTCTACATAGGCCGCAACTTGTTCGTCGGTACCATAATCAATAAGGTGTCGCAATTGATGAGGTTTCAATATATGTCTTACAATATAATAGATAACCAAATCAGGCTTTTCCTGCATCAATGTATCAAAACACATTAGCTCTCGACGATCAATGTAGGTCGTTATTTCATTATCCTTACCTCGAAGAATAAGACATAATTGAGCTATGTTACCCAAAGTCTGAGTTCCGCACAATGCCAGTATCTCAGCCTCGTACCCGCGATTGATGATATCAGTTTGAACACTGTCTAAAACCTTTTGGGTTTCAATCATTGCGATAATTTCTTGCGAAACCCCGCGTTTGACGATCAGGTTTTGAGCTTCGGTATCCAGATGATTGTTTTTGATAACTTTCATTATCTCATCAGTGTATCCGTCGTTAATGATTTTGATTTGATGCTTATTATCCAAATCATAGCGCTCGATATAAGCACTTCTTACTACTGACACCGTTTCCAGAACTTCGTCTACATGCAAAGTCAAATTATCTTTAGTTTTGATAATCTCTGCAACAAGATCGTACATTCCGCGTCTTAGAAGCGGCGCTACCACTTCATTTGCCCTTTTGAAACCGAATTTTTGCCAATAGCTTTGAATAACTTGCTCATCAGCGTACTTGATCAGACGGTATTCGTCATCAGCTGTCAACTGCTTGCTGACTACAATATCTATTACTTCTTGATACTTAAATGTAGTGAACAGTTCGTTGAATGCATCTCCGCCCAAAAATCTTTTTGACACATAGAATGCCAACATTTTAGGGAGCTGCAACAAAATGCGCTCAGCTGATGGGCTGAAGTGATGCTCCAATATATAGCTTTCTATCACTTCAACCGATTTACTCTTTAATAAAAGAGTTTCTGAAGCGGAAGACAGTCCATGGTGCTTGAAATAACGATACAACAATTCGTTATCAGCCTGTCGGATAAGTGTTGCCTGCATTTCTTCCGAAAGAGGTTGCTTTCTGCTTAACAACAGTTTCTTAATCTCTTTAGTGCTGTTATTAAGAATCCTTCGTTGCGCGTCTTCCGATAAGATATTGCCGCTTTCCAGTAAGCGACGAATTGCACGCTCATTTCCGGATGAAATGATTGCATCACTAACCTTAGGGTCAAGTTGGTAATCGGATATACAATCCAATGCACCGTTTTTTAAGACCATGTTTGTCAAAGCTAAATTTGTAGCCTCATTAGTTCTAGCGATTTCGCTAAGCCTTTGTCTTTTGTCCATAATGGTAAAATATTAATAGTTTATAAAATATGATTATTTATGCGGCATAATTTAACACAAATTTTGTCTAATGTAAATATTAAAATTTCTTTCTTATTAGAATTTTTTATTATGTATTTTTCAAATTGGCACAATAATTGCATATCACATAGAAGAAGAACCGCACAATTTATTGGGAAAATGTGATATGAAATTTAATAATGTATTGAAAAACTTAGCTTTTGTGGCAATTTTAAGCGCATCAATTTTCAAAACAGATGCTTGTTTTGCCGTATCCAGAATAAAAGATATTGCCGATTTTGAAGGTGTCAGAGATAACCAACTTATCGGATACGGACTTATTGTTGGCTTAAACGGTACCGGCGATAACATCAAGTCGGTAGATTTTGCCAAAGAAAGCTTGATTTCAATGCTCGATGCCGTAGGTGTTAATGCTCGTGATGGTCAGATCAAAGCCAAAAATGTTGCCGCAGTTATGGTAACAGCCAATCTTCCGGCATTTTCTCGTCAAGGTTCTCGTATAGATGTTACCGTCTCAGCTTTAGGTGATGCTAAGAACTTGCTCGGCGGTACATTGATTGCCACCCCCTTAAAAGGTGCTGATGGCGAAGTATATGCCGTTGCCCAAGGAACGGTTGCAACCGGTGCAGTTGCCGCAGGATCTCAAGAAGAGGGCTCTTCGGTATTAAAAGGTGTTCCCACTTCAGGAAGAATTGCCAGCGGTGCCATTATCGAAAGAGAAATTCCTTTCAAATTAGATTCTCTTGAAACAATGAATATCGCACTCAGAAATCCCGATTTTACAACATCTCGCCGTATTGCTGACGCCATTAACGCCATGATGGGTACTCCGATTGCCAAATCAATCGATCCGGGTACCGTTGCAATGAACATTCCGGAAAACTATCAGGATAACATTGTAGACTTAATGACCAAGGTTGAACAACTTCAAATTCAGCCTGATACCGTGGCAAAAGTTGTAATAGATGAGTCAACAGGCATTGTAGTTATCGGTAAAGATGTAAAAATAAATCGTCTTGCTATTGCTCAGGGCAACCTGACCATCAAAATTACAGATGTTCCTTTTGTTTCGCAACCTGAACCGTTTACTCTCGGTGAGCCTATTATAGTTGATACATCGCTTATTGATATACAAGAAGATACCGAAGCTAAAATGAAAGTTTTGGATACAGGTATAAATTTACAAGAATTGGTTGACGGTCTTAATGCCTTGGGTGTAACTCCGCGTGATTTGATAAGCATTTTACAAGCTATCAAGGTCAGTGGTGCTCTTCAGGCCGAGATAGAAGTTATCTAAGGGGAGGGAATAGTTATGGAAAGTCTTATTACAAACAATATCGCCCCGATGATAAATTCCAAACAGCCGGTTTTGGATATGAACAAGGCTAAAGAAAGTGCCGAAAGTTTCGAAGCATTTTTCTTAACTCGTATGATGGAAAGTATGTTTGAGGGTGTTTCAACCGAAGGAATGTTCGGCGGAGGTCATGCCGAAAAAATATATCGCTCACTTCTTTTGGATGAATATGGCAAAGAAATGGCCAAACTCGGAACAGTCGGCGTAAAAGACTATGTAATGCAGGCTATTTTGCAGATGCAGGAATCAGCATCTCAGGAAAAAACACTAAGTATATAGGAGGTGTACTATGGAAGAAAATCAAGTAATTGAGATTTTATCAAAGATTGACACGATGAAACAAATCGTAACCGGTTTTATCGATGTTATATCAAAAGAAAATAGCGCATTAAAAATCAACGATGTCAAAACCGTAAAGGCTTTATATGAGCAAAAATTAAAGACCATTGCGGCATATCGTTCAATGAGTGCTTTTTTTATCAAGAACAGCGAAATGATATCTTCATTTGAAGATCCGGCAAAAGAAGAGCTGAAAGAATTGTCCAAAGAACTGGATAATTGCTTAAAAGTTAATGAGCTTTTGCTCAAAACTCGTATGGAAGCCGGCAAAAAAGTAATGGACAGCTTTATCAATATTGCCAAAGTTGCCAACAACTCTTTTGCTACCTCTTACGGTGCTCAGGGCCGATATACACCGCTTGACAATAATCATAACGCTTTGGCGTTTAATAGAACATTATAAGGAGAAGTGTTATGGCTTTAATATCAAGTTTATCAAGTTCTCTTACCGGAATGAAAGTTGCTCAAGCTCAGCTCGAGATAATCAGCAACAATATTGCCAATGTCGATACTCCCGGATATACCAGAAAAACAGCAGCTCAATCAGCGTTGGTTTCTTCAGGTCAGACCATGGGTGTTACAATCGGTAATACCGGAAGAGTAGTTGATGAATCATTACTCAAAAACTTTTTAGCTTCAAACTCGACTACCTCATCATTATCCACGCAATACAATTATATGAGCCGTTTGGATAATATTATGGGTACGACAGAACAAGGTAACTCACTGGCTGCCAATGTCGGCAATTTGCAAAGTGCCTTTGAAACATTTTCAACTACGGTTTCTTCGCCGGCTTCACGCTATCAACTTTTGACCAATGCTCAGGCTTTGACCTCTAAATTAAACTATTTGTCTGAAAATGTTCAAACCTTGCGCGGTGATGCCGATATGCAGGTCAAAGACGATGTTGCAAAAGCAAACTCTTTGTTAGAAAGTATAAATGAGCTAAACACCGAGATTGTTAAATATACGGTTATGAAAAGAGACGGCGTGGCCAATCTTCAAGATCAGCGAGACAGTGCTTTACGCGAACTCAGTTCCATTATGGATATTACATATTATACCAGAGATACCGGAGCGGTGGTAGTCCAAACTCCATCAGGCGTTTTGTTGCTTGATAACGAAGTGCACGAATTATCACATTCCGCTTTGGCAAAAGTTTCTGCCGCAAACTCTTATGACAGCGGCAATGTTCAAGGCATTTTTGTTGACGGTAAAGATATCACCAAAAAAATTAGCGGTGGTTCTATGGGTGGTGCAATAGAAATCAGAGATAACACCTTAACATCGTTGCAAAGCCAATTAGATGAAATGTCCAAAGTTTTGATAAATGAAATAAATGCCGTTCACAACCAAGGTACAGCATACCCTAATATGCCTTATCAAATGACCGGTACATCAACATTTATCGCTGACAAAAACGGCAATTATACTCAAAATATCAGTATCGACAGCGGTGATGTCAGATTCATTATCTTTGACGAAAACGGCAATCAGGTGGAAAGCGGCGCCCTCAAAGGAACTATGGGATTTAGCGAAGGCTCGCTTGATGAAATGACCAAAGCTATCGAAACTTGGATGAAACAAAGCGTCAATTTATCTGATGCCGTTGTGAAAATAAATGATAACGGCAAATTAGAAATTTCTACCGGCGACAGCAGATACACTTTGTCAATTGTAGATGAGGCCACATCAAATGCCGGATCAGGTCAACAAGATGCAGTATTGAGTTTTGATGTAAACGGTGATGGCAATTATGATCAAACAGTTCAAGGATTTGCTTCATTTTTCGGACTTAATGATTTCTTTGTAACAGATAAAAACGACTTTATCTATGATTCAAAAGTATTGAGCGACAAAGTTGCAGTAGGAGTTACAACAACCTTGAGTTTTTCCGATAATGTTAACGGATTTAATTATGGATCAGTTGAAATAAGCAAGTCCATGACTATTCAAGATGTTGCTAACTTGATCAATCAAAACGAAAATTTAAATACTCATATAAAAGCTTCATTGATAGCCAATGGTGACGGCTATATGCTCAGAATTGAAAGTATGGAAGGAGCTCAGCTGGAACTGTCAGAAAATATCGAAAACGGTATTATTAAAAAGTTGGAAATAGCTCCGTCAAGCTGCGGTGATGCCTCAGCCATTAAAGTTAGAGAAAATATTACAATGAACGCCAACTTGATTGCATGCGGAAGTCCTGATTTTGATGTAACCAAAGGCAAGTTTACCATCAATGCCGCCACTAATAATATCGCAAATAAATTGGCTCAAGTGTTTACCAATTCGCAAGTGTTTAATCAAGCCGGTGATATGGCAAAAACTACAACCACCATTGCCAACTATTCATCAACCTTCGTCGGCAATGTAGCAAGTTTAACCGCCACCTCACAGTCAAGCTTTGAATATCAAAATGCTTTGACCGAAGCAATTTCATATAAAGAAGCTCAGGTTTCCGGTATTGATTTAGATGAAGAATTATCGCAAATGATTATATTCCAGCAATCTTATGCTGCTTGTGCGCAAGTGTTTACCGCATCAAGAGAAATATTAGATATATTGCTTGGATTAGTATAGGAGAAGTAAAATGGTACGTGTTCCTACTTATGCAAATTACAACCGTTTGTTAATGCAAACAATGAATATCAAAAACAAGACTGATTTGTTAAGCTATCAGGCAACAACCGGTGTCAAATATGCCAACTACGGCGGTTATGGAATGAGCGCTTCAAATATTGTAAATATGGAGGCTTCGCTATCGGTTACACAAAATTTTTACGATAATAACAATGTGTTGACGACCTCGGTCACCGCCATGTCAAAAGTTATGGATAACATTGAAAATCAGGCATATTCATTCAAGAGCCAACTTAACAATTCTCTATCAGGTTTTGCCGGCCTTGAAAACGAAGCTCCTGCAAGCGAAACAGTTATCGCATCATTAAATGAACTTCAGATGTCCGCTTATGCCGGTTTGTCGTTTATTTCCGATGCTTTGAATACATCGGTTGGCGGCAAATATATATTCGGTGCCGGATCTTCTTCTGCACCGACCCAATTCAAATTTAACAGCCTTGCAGAATTTCAGGAGTATTTTGACGGTGTAAATGTAAGTTATCCCACAACACCGAATGCAAATCTGTCAAGTCGTAGTGCAAATTGGGAAACTTCCGGTGCTCTGAGCATTGAAAAATATACCAATCCGGATCCGGCGCTACAAAAAGACAATGAGTTTATATTGTCGTCAACAAATGGTTTTTTAAGCACTATGGTTGTCAGTGGAACAGAAACAACCGGTGATATGACATTATCATCTGTGCATAATACTTTGAGTGCCGAAAATTATGGTGCATTTAATTCAATTTCTGCCGGCGATACTTTGGTTCTGAGTGACGGGGTAGGGCAAAAAGCCTATATTGTCGAATCTGTAACATCAGATGGTAAAACTATTACTTTTTCTCAAAGCACACCGGTTGAAAATGATGAAACTTTTGACGCTGACGGCGGTGCATCCGTAACATTAAGCACTTCGTTTGCTCAAGGAACCGTCCTTAATTTCAGCGACATTAAAAATACCGATGTTCCGCCGATGCAAGTTGTCGGAATTACCGATGACGGCAATTTGATTGTTACGGCTGACAAAGAAAAAATGATGATAGGTGATTTTGGCATATCATCTAAATGGAGCCTGACATCCGAAAGCTATTATCAAGGAGGATCCGCAACCGAAACATTCCGCATTTCAGACAATCAAAAAATTACTTTTGATGTAAGTGCAAATGACAGTGTTTTTGACCGATTGTTCAGGGCTATGGGAATGATTGCTCAAGGCAATTTGATACAAACAAATGCCGATGGTAATGTTACAAATGCCGACGAGGTTAAAAGTATTGTTAATGAGGCTATGGATATTTTACAATCAGCTTTTGATAATAACGGTAAATCAACAGCCGGCAAAAATGAAACATTATCATTGGTAATTGCCAAAGTATCATCAAACTATGTAACACTAAACAATGTACAAGGAACATTAGAGTCTGTTCAAAGTAATTTGGAAGAAAGTATATATGAAATAAAAAATGTTGATCAAACCGAAGCAACCGTCAAATTATTGCAAGCCCAAGCTTCATTAGAGGCTTCATACAATGTTATTAGCAATGTCTTGAATAATTCATTGTTGAATTATTTGAAGTAATTTAAGGATTAACCATGCGATATGAAGATTTTATCATAAATCAGGCAATAGGTGTCATTCTGCCGAATGATATAGTGATTGACGGTAAAATTTTCCGTAAGGGTCACAAACTTACTCAAGAAGATAAATTGCTTTTAAAAAAACACGAAATAACCGGTATTTATGGTGCGGTTGCAGAAGATGGCGATATCGATTTTAAGACTGCACAAAATCAAATATCAGCCCAAATAAGCGGCAAGGGTCTGGGTTATACCACTCAAAACGACGGTATATGCAAAATATTGGCAACCTGTGATGGTTTGTTTATGGCTGACGAACAAAGAATCAACAAGTTTAATCAGTTTAATGAAAACATTATATTAAATACCATCAAGCCGTATACTTTGGTAAAAAAAGACGATGTTGTAGCGGTATTGGATGTTGTTCCGCCATTTATCAGCGACGCTGAAGTAGATGACATAATTTTCAGACTGTCCGGAAATTTCAGCTTATTATCCGTTTGTGATACTAATGAGAAAAAAACAGCATTTATATATCCGCACATACTGAATAATAATGACGAAAATGTGTACTTTACCTCGGTGGTTATGAAATTGTTGACTACCTTTGACAATATGGAATTGAAACATAATACGGAGGTAAATACCAAATACGATATAGATTCTATATCAGACGCATTGTTTGGCGCAAAAAACAGTGATATAATTTTTGTACTAAGTCCGGTAAAATGTTCGTCGTATAATGATGTTGTAATGCAGGCTGTAAAAAAATATGCTGACCGAATTATAACCTATCGTTATCCCAATGTATATGCTTCTGACTTTGTTATTGCTCAAAAGGGCAAAACCAAATTATTTGTAATACCGCATTCATACGATATTGTCGAAACAACCGAAATTGACAATATGATAAAATATGTAATTTTTAGCGAATATCTTGACGATAATGTCTTCAATAACAAAATACCGAGCCGTATAAAAAATCCCAATGAGTTTGTTAATGAAAAAAATGCTAAAATTATATCGCCAAATATCAAAAACAACTCAGCAGATAAAGCTTCGGTAGGAATTGTTGTTTTGGCTGCCGGTTCCGGACGCAGATGCGGTGCAAACAAATTGCTGGTAGAAGATAATAATGGCGAGCCGATATTTATGAAAGCCGTCAAAACAGCTATTGCCTCTGATGCTAAGCCGGTGTTTGTTGTTACCGGTTGCAATCATGAAGAAGTCGAAGAACATTTGAAAAAATATGATGTTAATATTGTGTACAATCGTGCCTATGAAACCGGAGTTCAATCATCCATAGATATTGGCATAAAATCGGTGCCGACCTCCTGTGACGGAGCTATTTTATTTCCGGCAGATATGCCCAATATTACCTCATCGGATATCAACAGGCTTATCGCCAAATTTGACAAGACAAGCGAAAAAGCAATTTGCACCATAATTCACAAAGGAGTAAAAAACAATCCTATTTTGTGGAGCAAATCATTATATCACAAAGCGCAAATAATTCCCGAAAATGCCAATATGCGCCCCGTTTTGATAGAACATAACGATTATATAAAAACCGTAGAAATCAGAGATTCTAAAAAAGTGTTGGATATAAATTATCCAAGCCAGCTAAAAGAATATTGTGGCGAATAATAAAAAGCCCCTGATGAATAAGGGGCTTTTTGTTAGGTTATATCAATTTTTGAGCAATATCTATATAGGCTTTTGCATATTCGCTGTCAGGATCGGCAAAAACAATCGGCTTGCCGGCATCGGCATGTGAGCGAATTGTATAATTGAGCGGTATTTCACCCAAGAATTTTACCCCCAAGCGTTGAGATGTTTCTCTGGCACCGGCGTGTCCGAAAATATCGTCACGATTACCGCATTTCGGACAGATATAATAGCTCATATTTTCGACAATTCCCAAAATCGGCACATTTACTTTTGCAAACATATTAACACCTTTAACCGCGTCAATAAGTGCAATATCTTGCGGAGTAGATACAATTATTGCCCCATCAAGTTTTAATCTTTGCGAAATAGTGATTTGAATATCACCGGTTCCCGGAGGCATATCAAGAATCATAATATCAATTTCGCCCCAGTTTACTTCGGTTAATAGTTGTTCAATTGCACCACAAGCTTTAGAACCGCGCCAAATAAGCGGAGTATCGCGGTCAATCAAAGTTCCGATAGACATAGATTGCAAACCATATGCTTCAAAAGGTTCAAAAGTTTTGCCGTCTTTTGAAGTCGCCGGTTGGTTCTCATATCCTAACATTGTTGGAATTGAAGGGCCATAAATATCGGCATCAAACAAGGCAACTTTTTTACCTAATTTAGCCAAAGCCAAAGCCAAATTTACCGAAGTGGTAGATTTTCCGACCCCGCCTTTACCGGAAGCAACGGCGATAATTTTTTTAACATTCTTTACTTTCCACATATCAGGAGCGTCTTGCAGCGTTGGTTGGGATTTGGTGGCAGTATAAATGATATTTACTTTTTTTATGCCTTCAAAATTTGAAAGTTCAGCTTTAAGTTTATCAGCTACTTCTTTGTTTTCTTGTTCGTTTTGAATGGTGATGATAACTCTTGAATTAGCAAAATTTATCGAAGCTATCGAGCCTTCCTGATAATATTTTAGGGCTGTTTTTTTTATTAAGTCTTCCATAATCTTCCCCTGTTGATAGATGTATGATTATTGTTTTCTTGGACTATTTATATTATATAATCCAAATGTTGCAACTAAAAAAGTGGAGAAATTTAAATTATGGCAAAAATTCCTAGTCCGTGGGACGATAATGATGATAAAGGACCTTGGGCCGATAATGATATAATTACCCCAAAGGTCAAACAATTCAAACCCAAAAAACCGGTCGAAATAGAGATTAAATGGTGGTGGGGAGTAATCATAGTATTAGTGATCTGGTTAGGCTCCGGATTCTATCAGGTTCAACCTAATGAAGAGGCTGTGGTATTGCGTTTTGGTGCATATAACGACACTACAACCCCGGGACTTCACTATCATCTTCCACCCGATAGAAACCATTAAAAAGGTAAATATTACTCAAGAACGCAGTATCAATTTGGGCGGACAAGAAACCCGCGAAATAGGAACAAACACTTTTACCGAAACTCATATGCTTACCGGTGATGAAAATATCGTTGATATTAACTTAACAATTGTATGGCGTGTTGAAAATGCCAAAGACTATGTATTTAATATGCAATCCCCGGATCAAACAGTAAGGGTAGCCGCTCAATCAGTATTGCGCGAGATTGTCGGACAATCACAAATGTTGCCGATTATTTCAGGCGATCGCGGTAAAGTTGAAGACGAAACTAAAGAAGAGTTGCAAAAAGTTTTAGACGAGTTTGGTGCCGGTATCAAAGTCGTTCGTATCAAGTTACAAAAAGCCGACCCTCCGAAACAAGTGGTAGATGCGTTTAACGAAGTTCAACGCGCCAAGGCAGATATGGAGCGTTTCAAAAACGAGGCCGAAGCTTATCGTAACGAAATTTTGCCGAAATCACGAGGCGAGGCTGCTCAACGCCTTCAAAATGCCGAAGCTTATAAGCAAGCCGTAGTCAGCAAAGCAAAAGGTGAAGCTGAAAGATTCCTGTCGGTTTATGACGCCTATAAAAACGGTAAAGAAGTTACCACTAAAAGACTATATCTCGAAACAATGGAAAATGTCCTAGGTAATTCCGATAAAGTCATTATCGATTCTTCAGCAAAGGGTAATAATGTAATTCCTTATTTACCGCTTGATAAACTTAATAAAGGAGCAAACTAATGTCAGATAAATTAAAATTGATTATTGGCGGAGTTGTTTTAGCCGTTGTCGTTATTTTGTTCGAAACAATGTTTATCATCAATCAAACCGAGCAAGCCATTGTTTTGCAATTTGGTGAACCGATAAGAGAAATCAAGCAAGCCGGACTTAAATTCAAAATCCCGTTCATTCAAAAGGTTGTTATTTATGACAATCGTTTGCTAAACCTTGAACCTCCGGCTCAAGAAGTCGTGTTGAATGATAAAAAGCGTCTTGATGTAGATAACTTCACTCGTTATCGCATTGTCGATCCTCTAAAGTTTTATCAAACCGTTCGCAATGAATACCAAGCTCGCTCAAAACTGGAAGAAATCGTAAATTCTTCCGTTCGTAAAGTTTTGGGCCGTATTACCTTGCAAGAGTTATTGTCCAGCAAGCGTACACAAATTATGGCCGATATTTCAAAGGCTGTAAAAGTAGACGCCGAACAAATCGGTGTCAGCGTAGCCGATGTTCGTATTCGCCGTGCTGATTTGCCGATAGAAGTTTTGCAAGCAATCAATGCTCGTATGAAAACCGAACGCGAACGCGAAGCCAAAGAATTTAGAGCAACCGGTCAGCAAGAAGCCCAAAAAATTCGCGCGACAGCCGAAAAAGAACAAGCCGTTATTATTGCCGATGCCGAAAAACAAGCTCAAATAATTCGAGGCGAGGGCGATAAACAAGCTATCGAAATTTGGAACAATGCCGCCGGTGTTGATGCTGATTTCTTTGCCTTTTATCGTTCATTAGAGGCTTATAAAAAATCGATGTCAGGCGAAGGAAATACTTCTTTAGTGCTTTCTCCTGATACCGAATTTTTTGATTATTTCAAAAAAACAATCAAAAAAACAGGACGTTAATTAAATGAAAAAAATCATAGCGCTGATATTATTTATAGTTTTGTGTTCGTCAAATGCTTTTGCTCAGACAGAGAGCGGATATGGAATATCTTTTGCCCCGTTGGTTGAAAAACTCATTGATGGCGTGGTAAATATTTCAACTGTTCACGCTTCTGAGAACAATGACATCAAACCTGAAATCATCAGCGCTAATGAATTTATTAACGAATATTTTGTGCAAGACGAGGGAGGGCATACCTCTCTCGGCTCAGGTTTTTTAATTGATCCGCAAGGTTATATCATTACTAATAATCATGTAATAGACGGAGCCGATGAGATTATTGTAAAAACTGTCGATGATACACAATACAATGCCAAAATAATCGGTTATGACAAAATGACGGATTTAGCTTTGATAAAAATAGATTCAGATAAACCGTTTCCTTTTGTAAAAATCGGCGATTCCGATAAATTGAAAGTCGGCGATTGGATTTTGGCTATCGGTAATCCGTTTGGTCTGGGTAATAGCGTTTCAGCCGGAATTGTCAGCGCAAAATCTCGCGATATAGATGCCGGTTCATACGACAATTTTATCCAAACCGACGCCTCCATAAATCAAGGTTCATCCGGTGGCCCGATGTTTAATATGGCTGGCGAAGTTGTAGGCATAAACACAGCTCTATATTCGACTAACGGTACCAGTATGGGAATTGGTTTTGCCACTCCGATAAATTTGAGCAAATTTGTGGTCGAACAACTAAAAAGCAAAGGCAAAGTAGAAAGAGGTTGGTTAGGCTTAAAAGTTATGGACAACACTCAAGCCATAGAAATAAGCGATAATCAAAACTTTACCGACGGAGTAACCGTTAGCAGTATTCTAGATGATTCTCCTGCTTCAAAATCTGACATTCAGGTCGGTGATGTACTTATCTCAATAAATGGCAAAAACATCAAAAATGCCAAAAGCTTTTCTCGGACAATTGCCGAAAGCAAAATCGGTTCAGAAATTATTTTGCGCATTTGGCAAAACTCACAAACCAAAGATATCAGCATTACAATAGCATCAATGCCGGAAGTAAAAACTAAGACAAAAGAGAAAGTCGACAACAAGTTTCCCAAAGGTTATGTTCCGGAATTTAATCTGGTATTAAAAAGTGAAGATAACAAGGTAATAATCGAAGAAATATTGGGTGATTCCGATATATCGGTAAAAGGCATAAAAACAGATGATGTTATTGTAAAAATAAATGATAGAACCGTTAGTTCGGTTGATGATGTTCGCGCCTATATATCATATGCCCAAAAAGATGATAACGCTATGATAAAAGTAGAAACCTTATCCGATGGACTTCCTAAAATTTTAAATGTGAGCCTTAAAAATGACTAGAGTAGATTTTTATCATTTACAAAAAAGCGATATAGAAACCACTTTGCCAAAGCTGTTGGATAAGGCCTATGCTACGGGTAAAAAAATAGTGCTTAAAGTCGGTAATGAAGAAAGAGTAGAGTTCTTAAACACTCATCTTTGGACCTATGATGAACAATCATTTTTACCTCACGGCTCTAAAAAAGATGGCAATGCAGAATCACAGCCTATATGGTTAACATCTCAAGACGATAACCCTAATAGTGCCACAATATTATTTTTGGTTGATGGCGCAAGATACGAAGCCGATAAAATTTCGTCATTTGAAAGAGTGCTAAACATCTTTGATGATAATGATAAGGAAGCACTTAATTGGTCGCGCGAATTTTGGAAACAACTTAAAGCACAAGATAACGAATGTTATTATTGGCAACAAGATGAAAAAGGTTCATGGCAACAAAAAGCCTGATATTATTAGCGCTTTGCAATATTTTTTATTCTATGTGTCAAATCATCGATTTTTAGCTTTAACTGAGCATTAGGTTTGTATTTTTTTGCTGTTTCAAGCTGTCTTTTTGCCACATCAATATTACCGATTCTAAATGAATATTCTGCGGAAGCATAGGTTGCCTTGGCCATATTTCCTACCATTCCATATGCTTTGGCCAGTAACATCCACGATGATGAACTTTGATCATAAATAAGCGCCTTTTCCAAAAGATTGATAGCTGATTTTACCTCATTTTGCGGAGAATTGTCTTCTAAAATAGCATGAGCATAATTTATCTGCATTAAATGAGATGTTGGCAACAATTGATAAGCTTTGGCAAAGTTTTGCTTAGCTTGTTTTATTTTTCCGGTTTCTAAATATATTTGTCCTTTAAGCTCATAAAAAAACGGATTAGCTTCATCATTTTGAATCAGCGTATCAATTTTTGATAAAGCATTTTTAAAATCAAGTTGTTTCATATAAGCGATTGCCTGGGCATACAAAGCCGGTATATCATTCCTTGAAAGCGGATATTCTCTGAAAGTTTGTTCCGGTTTTTGCAAATATGCTTTTATTTTAGCTTTTACGCGTGCAAAATAATTATCGTCTTTAGTTAGTTCATAAGGACTATTTGTCAGAGCATTTTCAAAAAAGGCAATTCTTTCATTGGTAACCGGATGCGTTCTGAAATAGGGACTTTCTTCGCGTCCGCTTAAAAGATTATCTTGTTTAATTTTTTTCATAAAATTAAGGATTCCCAAAGGTGATTGCTTGGTGGCGTTCAGTAATTTTATGGCTGCTTCATCTGCCGAGCGTTCTTCTTCGGTCCTGTAATGAGTAAAATGATTGATTAAGGACGATTGACCGCCGAGCATTACCGCCATCGCCGCATCACCGCTTCCGCTAACTGCAGCAGCTGCACCGGCCAAAATAGCCGATATCATCGAAACCTGATACATATCTTGAGCTTTGAGTTTTTGTCGTATTATATGCCCACCCATAATATGTCCAGTTTCATGGGCTAATACACCGCTTAATTCTTCAACCGTATCCGATTTTACAATTGTTCCCGTATGTACAAACATTCTGTTGCCGTCAGAAACAAACGCATTTAGAGAATTGTCTTCAACAATGAATATATTGTTCCGATAAAAAGGAATTCCGGCAGCTTTATATAACGGAGTAATAATCTCTGCCAAAAATTGTTCGGTTTCTTCATCGGATATAAGCTTTATCTCACGACCAAAGGCATTATATGGTAAAAAGGCCGATAGCAGAAATATTCCGCTGATCAGCCCTTTAACAAAAACATAAAAGATAGAAACTAACCTTTGATAAGTTTTTTCCACCAATTGGATTTTCCTTTCTTTGTATCCTTATCATCCGAGTTTGTGCTATCATTTTGCTCGCCGTGGCTATCATACAAAATGACGGCTTCTTGTTTTTCTTCTTTTACCTCTTCTTGAGCAAAGTCACTATTTTTTTGATAACGATTTCTGCGTCTGTCAAAACGACCTCTGCGATTGCGACGATTTTTGAAGTCTTTATCATTTTTTGTTCCTTTTTCTTCGCCGCTTTCTTCATTAGTCACATCTTGTTGAGAAAGATTATCAGAAGCTTCTTCTGTATTTTTATCCGGCTCAACTTTTTGTTCGGTAACTTTTACTTCTTCTTTTTTAGGTTCTTCAACAGTCGGTTTTTCTTCCTTGGTCACAGATTTTACTCTGTCAATTCTGTAATCGGAAACACATTTGATTGAGTTATCAGCACAAATAGCAATTTCCATTTTGTATTTATTTTCCAAATCGACCAAAGTTTTACGCTTTTGATTAAGCAGATAAACCGCAATATCAGTAGGTAAGAATATAGTTATTTTCGACGAACGGTTTTTGCAACCTTCTTCTTCAATATTGCGCAAAATATATGTACCGGCAGATTCTAATGTACGAGTAATACCTTTACCGTGGCAATAAGGACAAACTTGGTAATTGCTTTCCCAAAATGCCGAATGCATGCGTTGACGCGAAAGTTCCAATAGGCCGAATATACTCATTTTGCCGACCTGAATGCGCGAACGGTCTTTTTTCAAAGCTTCTTTCATGCGTTTTTCAACGGCATGATTATTAGCCGGTTCATCCATATCGATAAAATCAATAACCACAAGACCGGCTAAGTTACGCAAACGAAGTTGACGAGCAATTTCGTCACAAGCTTCTAAGTTGGTCTTCAAAGCTGTTTCTTCCAAATCTTTTTCTTTAGTTGCGCGACCCGAGTTTACATCGATGGAAACCAAAGCTTCTGTCGGGTTAATAACCAAATATCCGCCTGATTCCAATTGTGCATTTGAATCATGCAATTTATCCAATTGTCCTTCAACCTGAAAGCGTTGGAACAAAGGCATATCATTATTGCGATAGCTTTTAATTTTTTTCAAGTTATGCGGTGACAATATTTTGAAGAAATCTTTAGCCAATTTATACGCATCATCACCGGCGACCAGAATTTCAGATATTTCTTTGGTATAAATATCACGCAAGGCTCTTTTAATCAGGTTGCCTTCTTCATAAATCATTTTAGGTGCTTTATTTTTCAAAGAATCTAATCTTATCTTATTCCAAGATCTGATAAGATAGTTATAGTCACGAACAATTTCACCTTTAGTTTTTTCTTCACCGGCAGTTCTGACAATGATAGACATATCAGGATTCAAAGGAAGCTCTTTGACAATACCTTTCAAACGATTTCTATCAGAAGCGTTCGTAATCTTACGAGAAACTCCGCCGCTTTTAATACGATTCGGCATCAAGACACAATATCTTCCGGCCAAGGACAGATAAGTAGTCAAAGCAGCACCTTTGTTACCGCGTTCTTCTTTAACCACTTGAACTAATACGGTTTGACCTTCCTTGATAACATCTTGAATTTTGTGACGGTGATAAAGTTTGCGTGATTTTATAAGCTTTCTTTGCAGTTCAAAATCAAGGTTGTCTTCATCGTCATCATCATCGTCCAAAGCTTCGTCATTATCATTATATTTATCTTGTGCTTCATCTTCATCATCATCGTCATGTTCATTTTGCAATGATTCTGCTTCAGCTTCGCTGTTTTCTGAAACTTCTTGTGATATTTTTTCTTCTTCAAGGCCTGAATCTTCAGCTAATACTTTAACTTCATCGGTTTGTTCTTTGTTTTCTTCTGAAGAATATTTTTTGCGGAATTTCTTTTTCAAAACTCTGCGCTTTGTTTTTCTTTTGCCGCTTTCTTCTTCTTTTGCTTCTTCCTCAGCAATAAACTCTTCCTCGCTGATTGTAGCAACTTCCTCTACTGTTTCAGCTTCTTTTACTTCTTCAGTATTGGCTGTTTCGCATGCTGGCTCTTGAACAGTTGCTTCGGTAACAGTTTTTTCAACGGTCTCTTCGCTGTTTTCATTTTGATTTTCAGCATTGTTCTGAGCTTCTTCAAGTGCTTTTGCTTCAGCTTCAGCCTTTGCTTTTAAAGCCTCTTCTCGTGCTTTGGCTTTTTCCAATGCGCGACGCTCACGCTCAAGTTCGCGTTCCTTAATAATGCGTTTTTTGTTTTCGATAATTTCATCGACTTCTTTTTCAATTTCGGCTACAACTTCATCCGTAACATTGTAATAATCCGGATGAATTTCACCAAAAGCCATAAAACCGTGCTTGTTTCCGCCATAATCAACAAAGCAAGCTTGTAAAGACGGTTCAACACGCATAATTTTGCCGAGATATATATTTCCTTTTATTTGTTTTCTGTTAGAACTTTCAAATTCAACATCTTCAAGTTTGTTTCCGTTAACCACAACAACGCGGGTTTCTTCCGGTTGAGTGTCATCAATAAGCATTCTTTTTGTCATAAAAATCTCCATCAAAGCATAGTGTCCGGAAAGACACATTATTTCACTACGCGGGAGGTTTAAAAAGATAGAAATAACCAAATAACACAAAGCAGGGATTCTGCCTTATTTGATTTATATATCGACCTGATACGACTTACTTTCAATTTAAATTTGCGTTTGGTCGAAAAAATAAACAAACCTGTTAGTTATTGTTGTTGATTGGCGGTTCGTCTATAAGTAAAACTTTTTAAAAACCTCTCGGTAAAAATACATTTTTTACAGCCTATAAAGTGCAACATCAGATCATTATGAAAAGACGGCGGTATCAAAAGCAGATTAAAAATCCTCAGTTACTAAAAAAAATAAACCTGTTCCAATACTAAAAATCTTTACAGACTAAAAATAGCATATACTCATTTATTTAAAACACAACAACATTTTTTCATAATTTCATTATTTTTTTTAACATATTGTAAACCAACTCTTTGCTATACTAAACAAAATGGGTTATTAGGAGCGAAAATGCAAAAAGTTTGGCAATACATAACAGCATATACGCGGGCGATATTTATTGCAATGCTTTGCTGTGTGTATTGCACAAATGCTCATGCCGGAAAGATAACCAACTTAAGAATAGGTCAGGGCGTCGGTAATGTTCGTATAGTTTTTGAAGCCGATTCTGATTTTGATTACAAAGTGTTTACCCTAAGCGAACCTAATCGTCTGGTAATTGATGTAAAGGGCGTTGATGTATCTTCATCAGTAAGTAAAAATAAAGATGATAATGTTTTTGTAAAAAATGTCAGAGTTGGATCAACCGGTGTCGATGGCGTAAGAATAGCTTTTGACCTAAAGCAACCTGTTTTGATAAAAAAAGCCTTCGTTTTACCGCCGCAAAGCGGGTTTAACTGGCGCTTTGCCATTGATTTAGAGGCCGGCTCTGAAAGAGACTTTATGCTAAAACTCGGTAGTTCTAACGCCTTTAGCAGTGACAGCTTTTCTCAAAACGAGATAATTCCGCAAAACAGCCCCGTGCAAAAAAACAAAGCTCAGCCACAACAAAGCAAACGCAAAATAATTGTTATTGATGCCGGACATGGCGGCGTTGATCCCGGGGCAATCGGTTATAAAGGTACCTATGAAAAGAAAATAACTTTGGCTATGGCTAAGGAACTAAAAGATGTATTGAGTGATAATTCAAAATACAAAATTTACTTAACCAGAACCAAAGATGTGTTCATCCCTCTTCGTGAAAGGGTTAAGATTGCTCGTAAATATGATGCTGATTTGTTTATTTCCATTCACGCAGATTCGGCCAGAAATCGCAAAGCAAAAGGTTTGTCAGTATACACATTATCGGAAACCGCATCGGATAAAGAAGCAGCAGCTTTGGCTGAAAAAGAAAATAAAGCTGATATTGTTGCCGGCCTGAATTTTGCCGATCATACCAAGGAAGTAAGCGATATTTTGTTAAGTCTTGCTCAAAGAGAAACTAACAATTCATCATCGGAATTTGCCAATTTCTTAAGTTCCGAAATGTCAAAAGTTGTACGAACAGTCAGCAATACCCACCGTTTTGCCGGATTTGCAGTGCTAAAGGCTCCTGATGTTCCTTCGGTTTTGCTTGAATTGGGCTATTTATCAAATCCCGACGAAGAGAAACTGTTGCGCCAAAAAAATTATCGCAAAAAATTAGCTAAAGCTACCTTAAAAGCAGTAAATAAGTTTTTCCAAGACCCCAAGCATTAGTATTTGACAGTAAGATATTTTTTTATTAAAACAATAAACTGAAAAATAAAATATTTTCTTTCGGTTAAAGGCTATGTTAAAAACAATTTCATCATTTTTAAGCACATGCTTCTTTTTTGCGGTTATAGCGCTTATTTTAGTTATTACTTCGGTATGGCAAATTTCTCAAGAATTGCCTGAATATCGCCAGCTTGAAAGATATGAGCCGAAAGTAACTACCAGACTATATGCCGGTGATGGCCAGCTTATGTCGGAATATGCAGCTGAAAAGCGCCTTTTCGTGCCGGAAGAAAAAATACCTGATTTGGTTAAACAAGCCTTTATATCAGCCGAAGACAAAACTTTTTATTCCCATTTCGGAATAGATTTTATGGGTATTGCCCGAGCAGTAATGGTAAATATCAAAAATTTTGGTAGCGGTCGCAGACCGACAGGTGCTTCAACGATTACTCAGCAAGTGGCCAAAAACTTTTTACTGTCATCCGAACTTTCATATAAGCGCAAAATTAAAGAAGCTTTGTTAGCTGTCAGAATAGAACAGGCCTTTAGTAAAAAGCATATATTAGAGCTTTATTTGAATGAAATATATTTGGGTAATCGTGCTTATGGTGTTGCCGCCGCCGCCATAAACTATTTCAATAAATCACTTGATGAGCTTACTTTGGAAGAAATAGCATATTTAGCAGCACTTCCCAAAGGACCCAACAACTATAATCCCAAAACCAAATATGACGCGGCAATAGCTCGACGCAACTGGGTTATTGATAGAATGGTGGAAGACGGATATGTTACAGCTGACGCAGGCGAACAGGCAAAAGCAAAACCTTTGGTTGTTACTTCCAACAAAGGCGAGTTGGTAAGATATTCTCAATATTTCAGTGAAGATGTACGCCGTCAGGTGAAAAAAGAATTTGGCGAAGATGCATTATATGAAGGCGGTTTGCTAATCAGAACAACCCTTAATCCCAAATTGCAAGAAATTGCTACAAAATCATTTACCAAAGAGATTGAAAATTATGACAAGCGCCACGGTTGGCGTGGTGCCTTGCAAAATATAACTATTGATGACAATTTGCAAGAAACTCTGAAAACAATAGAAAAACCGGGCGGAACAAAAGATAATTGGCAATTAGCCGTTGTAAAAACAGTAACCGATGATAAGGCCGACATAGAGTTAAAGGGCGGTGAAAAAGGTGAAATTCCGCTTAGTGTCTTAGCTTGGGCCAGAAAAACATTAAAAAATCAATCCGTTGCGGGTAAGCCGAAAAAGGTAAGTGAAGTATTGGCCGTAGGTGATGTTATTTTGGTTGAGCAAATTGACGAAAAAGACACCACAGCCAGAAAAATGCCTAAAAACAGCTATTACTTGCGCCAGTTGCCCAATGTTGAGGGAGCTTTGATTGCCATGAATCCTCACACCGGAAAAATTGAGGCCATGGTCGGAGGTTATTCTTTTCAAAAATCACAGTACAATCGTGCAACTCAAGCCAAGCGTCAAACCGGTTCTTCATTCAAACCAATAGTGTATTTGACAGCCTTGGAAAACGGATATGAACCGACAGACTTAATTCTTGATGCGCCGTTTGTTTTAGATCAGGGTTTTGGACAACCATTATGGAAGCCGGTAAACTATTCCAAGAAATTTTATGGTTTGATGACGCTTCGCCAAGGTATTGAAAAATCGCGTAACCTGATGACTGTGCGTTTGGCACAAGATGTCGGCATGGATAAAGTTGCCGATATGGCCAAAAAAATGGGGGTAAACAACGATTTGCCTCAGTTGTTGTCAATGTCGCTTGGTGCCGGCGAAACCAAACTGATAAATATGGCATCGGCATATTCAATGATGGTTAACGGTGGTAAAAAAGTCGAACCGTATCTTATTGAAAGAATACAAAACCGCAAAGGACTTACTTTGTATAAGCACGATGTCAGAGAATGTCCTAATTGTTCGGTAGAAAAATGGGAAAATCAAGAAGTTCCGCAACTTTCTGATAACAGAGAACAAATTATTGACCCGTTAAGTGCTTATCAAATGGTTTCTATCTTAGAAGGAGTTGTTCAACAAGGAACAGGTGCCCGTTTACGCTCACTGGGTAAACATTTGGCAGGTAAAACAGGTACTACCAACAAAAACCAAGACGCATGGTTTGTCGGATTTTCTCCTGACTTGGTCGTAGCAGTTTATGTCGGATTTGACAATCCTAAAACTTTGGGCAAATTTGAAACTGGTGCTGCTGCAGCTTTGCCGATATTCTACGATTTTATGTACAAAGCTTTGCAAGAATATGCTGATGTACCGTTCAGAATTCCAAGCGGTATAAAACTGGTCAGAATAAATCACAAAACCGGAAAACCGGCGACCCCAAATGATGATGTTGTTATCTGGGAGGCCTTAAAACCGGAAATGGCATTGCGTAAAGCCAAGCAAAAAGTTATCGGTCAAGAAAATGCAACTACTGTTGATACCAAAACAAAAGAAAATGTATCACCGATAGCCTATGAAGATACAAGTGAAGACGAAATTCAACTTGGTGGCGAATATTAAGGAATAAGAAGTATGCGTTCGGATATATATGACAAATTGCAACAAATTGAGCAATCATTGGAATTGCTGAGGAGGTCTCTTTGACTATGATAATGCTTGTTTGCGCTTATCAGAGCTTGAGAGTCTGACCGCAGACGCTAATTTGTGGTCAAATCCGGAAAAAGCACAAAAACTTACCAAAGAAAAAAACAATTTGGAAGATGCTATAAACAAATACAAAACATCCCTGCAAACTAAAAACGATTTAAATGAGTTGGCTGAATTAGCCGAAGCTGATAATGATGAAGCAACCTTAGATGAAATATTATCTCAATTAACGGATTTACAATCCGAAGTGAAACATGCCGAATTAGAGGCCTTATTATCCGGCGAAGTAGATGGAAACGATACTTTCTTGGAAGTTCACTCCGGATCAGGTGGCACCGAAGCGCAAGATTGGGCTGAGATGTTACTTCGAATGTATACTCGTTGGGCCGAAGCTCATAAATACAAAGTAGAATATGTTGAAGAAACCGAAGGCGATGTTGCCGGTATCAAATCGGCTACCATCAAAATTTGCGGGCACAATGCGTACGGTTGGTTAAAATCAGAAAGCGGCGTTCACAGATTGGTCAGAATTTCACCATTCGACAGCAATGCTCGTCGCCACACCAGTTTTGCCTCGGTGGGAATATATCCGGTGATTGATGACAATATTGAAATAACCATAAACGAAGCTGATTGTCGTGTTGATACTTATCGAGCTTCCGGCGCCGGTGGCCAACATATTAACAAAACCGATTCAGCCGTAAGAATTACTCACCAACCCACAGGTATAGTTGTTCAATGCCAAAACCAACGCTCACAATTTCAAAACCGTGAAGCAGCTTGGAAGATGTTAAAAGCCCGTCTATATGAAATTGAGTTGAAAAAAAGAGAGGCCAAGGCTGAAGAACAACGCGACAATCAAGGTGATAACGGTTGGGGCTATCAAATTCGTTCCTATGTATTACAACCGTATAAAATGGTAAAAGATTTGCGTACCGAAGTTGAAACCTCAGATACCAAAGCCGTATTGGATGGTGATATAGATTTATTCTTATCCGCAGCATTGGCTGACAAATTAGGAGAAACCAATGCTTAAAAAAATCGCCAAAAGATTGTTGCTGATAATTGTAGTTGCTTATGTTGTATTTTGTGCAAGTGTATATTATTTTCCGGAAATATATTTTTATAATCCGTCAAACAAGAAAGCCGATTTGACTAATGCCATATCCAATGATTTTTCGGCTCAAGAAGTAAAATACAATTCTTATGATAATGCAGAATTATATGGTTGGTTTATACCGCCGAAAAACAATAAAATAATTGTATTTTACCATGGTAATTCTCACAATATCGAAAGCTTTTACCATAAATTGACACCTTTAGTCGAAGCCGGTTATGGTGCATTTATCGGAGAATACCGAGGATTTGGAGCAATAAAAGGTGAGATAAATGAAAAGAATTTGGGCGAAGACGCAATATCTGCCGTAAAGTATTTAAACTCACTCGGCTATAAAAACAGTGATATGATATTATACGGAATGTCATTGGGAAGCTATACTTCAACTCATACGGCATATACCTTAGGTCAGCAAGAATCCTTTGCCGGACTTATTTTGGAAGTTCCGTTTGATAGTATATTAAATGTGGTAAAACAAAGAATACCTGATTTCTTTTTCTTTTCATATATAATAAAAGATAAATATGACAATACCGCAAAAATATCAAAATTAAATATTCCTGTTTTGGTAATGGGCGCATCAGATGACAAAGTTGTTCCGATTGCCAGAGCCGAAGAGCTGTATAAACACATAAACGAACCTAAAAAAATGATAATATATAAGGGTGCTTATCATTCCGGATTATATAATTATCGCAATTGGCAAGATATATTAAATTGGCTGAATACAAATGAAAAAGATAAGTAACCGAAATTATGCAATTAGAAAAATAGCAGATTTTGCCGGTGTTATAATACTGGTAGGGTTGTTGTTGTTTATATGGCAATTATACCGCGGTTCAATCGCAATTCCGTTCCTAAAGCCATATATAATCAAAGCCTTAAATCATGATGATACCGATTATCAGGTTACTATTGACGGGGTATATTTGGAATTGGTTCGTTCGGTTCAGCCTTTACGAATTATCGCCGGTAATGTTGTATACAAAAAAGAAAACGCCATAACCATCAATGCTCCAAAAGTTGCATTATCGTTCAGTATAAAAGCTTTGTTACGAGGTATAATCGCGCCAAGCAGAATAGACATAGATCAGCCGAAAATTTATATTTACAATAAATACGGTTTGCAAAAAGAAAGCGAAACTAAGGATGAAATAAATCAAAAGAAACTTGAATATTACTACGATGTGGCAGCGCTGTTTTGGGAGCGTTTTAATTCCGAAGATAATATATACCCGGAAAGCTATATCAACGATATTAACATTACTAATGCCGATGTTGAATTATTAGAAGTAGATTTTGGCAAAAAATGGCAGTTTAGCGATGTTAATTATCATTTTAATCGTGGAATGACCAAGTTAAAAACCGAAATAAATGCTCTAATGCCGTTTTCGCAATCAACTTCTTCTTTGGGCTTGAATGTAGAGTATAATTACAAAACTTCGCAAGCCGAACTCGGTTTTTATTTTTCCGATTTAATACCAGCCGAGTTATTAAACATCATAACCCCGAACGAAGCTTCAAAAGAATTTAACAATATAAACATTCCGTTACATGGCAATATTAAGACAACTTTCAATTTTAATGATTTGTCACAATATAAGAGCAATATTATTGAAAACAGCTCAAAAATTATTGATAAGATTATTTTTGAGCTAAATGGCGAAAAGGGAACTATCAAATTTGCCAATGATGAAAATTATGCTTATGATATCTCAGGGCTTATCTTAAAAGGTGAGCTCAACGGTGATTTGGAACATATCAAAATCACTGATGCAAGCTTAAATTTAGATAATCAAACAGCAACTTTAGGACTTAATATTGATGGACTGAAAGATTGGTTGGTAAACAGCAATAAAGAAAAACTGAAAATAAGCCTGACAGCCAAAGTTCCGGAATTGGAAACAGACAAACTGAGCCGTTTTTGGCCAAAATATTTCGGTGAAAAAGCTTGGACATGGTGTAAAGAAAGCCTTTTTGGCGGTATGATAAAAAATGGTGATTTTGAATTTAATTTTGCTTATGACAAAAACAGCAAAGCACTTGCTTTTGACAATTTGAAAGGAATTGCTGATATTGAAGACGGTAATATTATCTATATAAATACAATGCCGAAAGTCAGCAATATATATGGCAAAGCTCATTTTAGCGAAAGAAATATCCGAATTGATTTAAATAAGGCAAAATCTGATGATGTGGTGTTAAATCACGGTTATGTTGATTTATATGACCTAAACAAAGAAGACAATTTTATAAAACTTGAACTAAATGCAACCGGAACAATTTCCGATATCCTGAAATTGATAGATCACGAACCATTAAAATATACCAGTGATTTAGGTATCAATCCCGAGATTATAAAGGGAAGCGCTACGGCAGACTTAATGTTGGCTTTTGAACTAAGACAAGATTTAGACCCCAAAAACATTGAAGTCGGTGTCAATGCTCAATTAAATGATGTCATTATTAAAGATGTGATTAAGGGCAAATCATTTGAAGCTAAAACTATCGGTTTTAATCTAAATAATGAAGAAATGAACATATCCGGTGTTGCCAATATTGACGGATTGCCGCTTAACTTGGTATGGAACGAAAAGTTTGAGGCCAAAAATTATCAGCGCCGTTATCAAATAAGCTTCAGCTTTGATGAAGAATTGAAGCAAAAGCTTGGCTTAGATACGGCAATATTGTCGCAACCATATATAAAGGGTTCAATTCCGACAAAAGCCATTATCACCGTATATCCTGACAACAAAACAATTATTGATGTGCATGGCAATTTAACCGATACTGAAATTGACTATGGCTTCCTTGGTTTTGAGAAAAAATCCAAAACAAAAGGTGAGATTACAGCTCAAATCAATGTCAATGGTTCGCAAATTTCTTCAATTCCGTCATTTACTCTATCAAAACCGGAGTTTAAATTAAACGGCGAGGTAACATTTGATAACCAAGGTAATATAAATGTTATCGATATCAAAAATATCAAAGGTCCAAAAACAAATGCTAAGGCCAAAATAGATTTTACCAATCAAAAGAATGATGCAATAAAGATTATCGTTTCAGGTTCAACCTATGATTTGTCAGACTTTTTTGCACGCGATGAAGATGATGTCGAAGAAAATCGTAAGCGTCGTGCCGAAATGAAAGAAAAAGGATATAAAGACGACGAAGATGAAAATATTTGGGAAAATACTCCAAATACAAATATCAATATTGCGGTAGACAAGCTTTGGACTAATGATAAGGTTTCCATTCGCAATTTTGCCGGTTCGGCCAAGATACTAAACAAAATTGGTGTTGATGAAATGCACTTAGTCGGTGATTTTAAGCCAAACAAAAAAACTCCAGATAAAAAGCTGTATCTCAAGTTAGATTATACACCGCGTCCAAACGGCGAATATCTGTTAAATGTAGAAAGTAATGATGCCGGCAAAACCTTAAGATTTTTGCGTGTTTACGATTATGTTCGCGGCGGTAACTTGAGTATCAACGGTAAGCGCCGTGCTGACAAAAAATTTATAGGTCATGCCAAAGTAAGAGATTTTAATGTCGTAAAAACTAATGTTTTTGCAAAATTGTTGACTTTAGCTTCATTTACCGGAATTGTTGATATGCTTTCCGGTGATGGCATCGCATTCACGCATTTGGATGCCCCCTTTGAATATAAGAACTCAAAGTTTATATTAAAAGAAGCAAAGGCTTTTGGTAATGTTATAGGAATTTCCTTAAACGGCGCATATAATGCAAAATATCAGGAATTTGATATCAGAGGACTGGTTGCTCCGGCATACGGCTTAAATACATTTTTAGGCAAAATTCCATTAGTCGGAACTCTGCTTAGCGGTAAGGATGGAACAATTTTTGCGGTAAACTATCAAATAGCAGGCAATATTGATGAACCTGTCATAGATATCAACCCCTTATCATTATTAAGTCCAAATTCGGTTAAGGATTTATGGGAAGAAAACTTTGGAGAAGGGCATGACAAATAATCATAAGCTGAAAATAGGCTTAGATTATCACGGATTGATAGATATCAATGCAATATATTTCTCAAATTTTTGTTCAGAAGCCAAATTAAGAGGTCATCTTGTTTATATAATAACAGGAGGTCCCAAAGTGTTGGTAGAAAATCTTTTGTCTCAAAACAATATTGGGCATGATTTTGTGTATGCCATATCAGATTATTATCAGGCCTTAGGAATTGTCGAGCAAACACCAAATGGCAACATTTGTATTCCGACATCACTGTGGAATAGGGCAAAAGCAAAATTTTGTCGTGAGAATGATATCAGCATACATATAGATGATGATAAGCAATATTTACAATGGTTCTCAACCTTATATGCTCATTATGATAAAGCTGAAAATATTGCAGTTATGCCAACGGGAATTAAATTTGACTTTAATGATGATCCGAAAACAGTCTTAGCCAAAATGGAACAATTATTCAATTAAAAACTATAATCCTTTAGGCTTAACAAAAGACGGTATAGCGTCAGCATCAGCGGATGTTACGGACAAATTTCCGGCATCTGAAGATGGTTTTGAGCTTCCGATAGCAACATAGGCACCGCTATTGTCCATTTTGTAATAATATTTTTCAATTGCCGGAATGTTTTCACCTTTGCCCAAATACAAATATCCTCCTTGCGGTTGTTTTTCACTAATGCGCTTTAATAACTCATCTTGTAAATCACTTGTAAAGTGGCGCAATACATTTCGGCAAAATACAACTTCAAATTTAGATTTTACAATGGCTTCTTCAAGCATATTATACTTTCTGAATTCAACCATTTTTTTAATTTTTTCATTCACCAGCCAATTGTCGTTAGCTAAGGTAAAGTATTGTAAAATAGTTTGAGCATTAAGACCTGTCTGAATTTCAAAATTAGAATACATCCCGTGTTGAGCTTTGCTGATGGCCAATGAAGACAAATCCGAAGCCAAGATGTTAATATCCCAATCGGCAAACATATTGTTACTTCTGTCAATAGACATGGCAATAGAATAGGCTTCTTGTCCGGTAGAACAGCCCAAACTCCATACATTGAGTTTTTTAGAAGCTCGGCATTTTTCTTTTAGTTTGGGTAACAATACTGTTTCAAATAACTTAAAAACATCATAATCTCTGAAAAAAGCCGTATCCGAAAAAGCCAAAGCTTCAACAACCTGAGAAATAAGTTGTTTATTATCCATCTTTAGCTCGTCTATCAAATCTTCAACTGAATTATAATTTTTTTCTCTGATGAAATTACTTATTTTTTTATCAATGATAAAATATTGGGTTTCGTTAAATTCCCATCCCGCGTTGTTTTTCAGCAAATTTAATAAAAAGTCAAAGTCTTGCCTACGCATCTTATCATTCCTTTGTTACTTTTATAATTTTAAGTTTTGAAGCAATAATATCTTCATCAAACGGTCTCATAATAAAATCATCGGCTCCCGCATCCAGAGCTTGTCTTATAATATCGGTATCTTTGATATAAGAGCAAAATATAAAAGCCGGCTGTTTAATTTTTTTATCTGATCTTATTTTTAATAAAACATCAATACCGTCGATTAAGGGAATTTGCCAATCACAAATAATCAAATCAGGCATTTGATGGGCACATAATTCCAGTAATTCATCACCATTTTCAGCTTCGGTAACATTATATCCGAAATTATTCATAATCTTGGATAAGAGCATTCTCATAATTTTAGAGTCATCGGCAATGATACAGCTGGCCATCTATATTTTCTCCAAGGTTAACATGACAGAAGAATTATCTTGCGATAGTTTTATCTTGCAATCTTTATTATAATCGCACAGAGCAACAATGTGAGCTGATGTCGCATCGCCATTTTCATATCCATCGGCTAAAACCGAACTGAATTTATCTAATTTATCCGCTGATATTTTCATATCTTTGTCGATTTTTGCAACAAGCTTATTATCAGTATCACAAATTGATATATTTCCGCCTCTGATTAAAACATCGCCCAGTATCATAATCATCAACAAAGAATTGCGGTAACTATCAATGTTTTTTACATTAAATTCTAAAGTTATCGGATAATCTTTATTACCCAAAGTCGAAAGATAGTCTTGCGCGGTTTGGCAAACAACATCTTTGTTTTCTAAATTAGAATTATTAAGCCCGAAAGCCATTCTGAAAAATTTCATTCTGTAAGACAAAGTGCGGGAGCTGGTACTTAAGATAGATTTTATATCATCAATAAAATCCATATCACCTTCTTCCAACAATTCAACAGCATTAGAAACAGCGCCGATATTTCCGACAATATCATGGCTTATACGCGTACAAATCAATTCATTTACAAGATGATTATTCATTTTTTTCTTTTATCCTTAAAAATTATAATAATCGCTATGAATATAGCGCTTGTCTTCACGCGACATTCTTGTATAGTCCATTTCTCTGAACATCGGGTCATCCAACAACAAATAACCGGTTGCAGCTTTCAAGAAAGGCTTGTTTCCGCCCAACCCCCAGGTGACATTCTTTTTATTATCCGGATCACCGAATTTTTGATTTATTTTCTTCCAAAAATCATAAATTTTTAAATTGCGGATATATACAGCCTTCGGAGAATTTCCGGTAATTGCCGCAATTCGGGACCTGTATTCAATTTTGTGAACTTTGTTTTCGGTAAAGTTACTTGTTAAATATACATCAATTTCTTCTTTTGAATCAAACTTTGCATATTTAATGTGAAAAATGTATTCATGTCCGGCTTTTTTAGCCAAAGTTTTCACACATGACTGCATACGCTCATATCCGGTAATACCTTGAATACGACAATCTTCTTCATTGCGCCATTTTATAAAGTTTGGTATAGTGTATTCTGCATTGATTTTTTGAAAACCACGATTGGCCATTGTGCGCTCAACCTGATTCAAATTCATTTTAAGCATAACTCCTGATATATCAAATACCGAAGCATTTGATTTGCCGTCTTTGTTTTTGGCACGAGAATTTTTTACCAATTGCGTCAAATCATCATCGTCATCCGATTCTTCTTGAGTTTTTGTTGAAGCCGAACCCAAAGCCGTCAAAGGATTTATTGATGTAAGTTTTTCGACCCATGTTCCTTCGATAAAGTTTGCTTTTTCATTTTTTTTGAGATTATCGGTTAAACTCTGGTTGGCAGAAATAACCGGCGGTTCATTTTTTACATCATCAGATTGATTAGGCTTTGTTTGGAATATAGGTTCTGGTTCTTCCGATTCTATAGGTTCAGCATCGTTGTTTGGAGCAGCAACATCTTCTGTTAGGGGAATATTGATACTCTCTTCAGCAACGGGTTCGTCCTGAATCGATGAGGGAGGAGGTGGCGGAGTTTCTTCCTCGATGTTCATAGGTGTAACCGGTGTGGCTGTTTCAACCTCTAATGGCGGAAAATCTTCCAATGGCGGCAATTCAGGCAGGTCGGAAATGTAAAAATCATCGGGAAACGGCGATGGTGAATCTTCACTTGCCAAGGCAAGCGGGCAAAAGCACAATACAGATGCTATCAAAACCAAATAACCGTTAAACTTCATAAATATTACAATTCCTCAATTAAACAATAGCGGTATTATAATTTTTTTTATTTAGCTTGGCAAATATAATACGCAACTTATTAAACGAAGTTTTTATTTACTTTTTGTATAAATATGTTTATAAAACAGGCATTATGACTGATAATAACAAAATTCATATCATCGGGGCCGGCTTGGCAGGTTCGGAAGCTGCTTGGCAATTAGCACAAAACGGGATAAAAGTAATAATCCATGAAATGCGCCCCCTAAAGACATCTCCGGCACACAAAACATCTAAGTCAGCAGAGCTTGTATGTTCCAATTCGTTGCGCAGTGATGATTATACCAATAGTGCCATAGGCTTGCTTCATCAGGAAATGCGAATGCTCGGATCATTGATAATGGAAGCTGCCGACAAAACTAAAGTTCCTGCCGGCGGCGCTTTGGCTGTTGATAGAGAAAGTTTTTCCGAATATGTTGATTCCAAACTCAAAAATCATCCGAATATTGAGTTTGTAAATGAAGAGGTTTGCTCGCTTCCTGACAATCAACAAACTATTATTGCATCCGGACCTTTGACATCTCCCGATCTTGTTGATGCTATATTAAAAGAAATAAAAGGCGAGGGCTTAAATTTCTTTGACGCCATTGCTCCGGTCATATACAAAGACAGTATCGATTTTTCAAAAGCCTGGTATCAATCACGCTATGACAAAGGCGATAAGTTCGATTACATCAATTGTCCCTTAACCGAAGAGCAATATTATGACTTTGTTGACGAGCTGTTAAAGGCTGAAAAAGTAGAATTTCACGATTTTGAAAAAGCTTCGTATTTTGATGGCTGTTTACCGATAGAAGTAATGGCCGAAAGGGGAAAAGACACGCTTTTGTTCGGGCCTATGAAACCGGTAGGGTTAACTAATTCAAACAACCCTGACGACAAACCTTATGCCGTAGTTCAGTTGCGCCAAGATAACAAAGAAGACACATTGCGCAACATGGTCGGTTTTCAAACTAAGATGAAATATGGCGAGCAAGAGCGAATTTTTAGAAAGATTCCGGGGCTTGAAAAAGCTTCTTTTGCCCGTTTAGGCGGAATACACAAAAATACTTTTATCAAATCGCCAATTCTTCTTGATGATAATTTACGCCTGAAAACTATGCCAAATATCAGCTTTGCCGGACAAATCACCGGATGTGAGGGTTATGTCGAAAGTGCGGCAACCGGCTTGCTTGCGGGGTATTTCAAAACTTGCGAGTTGCAAAACAAACAAATATATTTTCCTCCCGAAACTACGGCAATAGGCTCGGTTTATAAACATTTGCGCGATGATACCAATATTGATGATTACCAACCGATGAATGTCAATTTCGGACTTTTCCCCTTAATATCCGGCGAAATAACGCCAAACGGAAAGTTTAGAAAAATAAAAGGGATGGATAGAAAAATTTTATATTGCAAAAGAGCCTTAGTTGACATAAAATCATGGATTGAAAAAATAAGGACTGCCTGAAATGAGCGATGATTTTACTTATCATAATGAAAATTTTCCAATCGGCTTGATGGTTTCTTCAAAGTTGAAACCTATGGTCGAATTATATTATCATGCCGCCAGGTTTGCTGATGATATAGCCGATTCCAATGTTCTTACCAAAGAGCAAAAACTAACCAGACTTGATGATATTGCCAAAGCATTTCTAAATCCGGAAACCGGAAACAACCTTACTTTGATACGCAGTTTCGGTAAAATGTTTGTAAAAGAAAGATTAGATGCGTCATTATATATGGATCTGCTCAAAGCGTTTGAAAAAGATGCTTCCGGTCTAAACATTCAAATTTGGGAAGAGCTGATTGATTATTGTCGCTATTCTGCAGCTCCGGTTGGGCGTTTTATGTTAGCCATATCCAATGAAAATCCGTCAACATATTTACCTGCAGAACATTTGTGTGTATTACTGCAAATAGTTGATCATTTAAGCGATATAAAAGAAGATTTAAGCAAGCTCGGACGCGTATATATACCTCAAGAAATTATGCAAAAACACAATGTCAGAACAAGCGATTTGGGATTATCATATACCAAACCCGAAGTAAAAGAGATGCTTAAAGAAATTATAAAACGCATGGAAAAAATGCAAGATGACACTTTGGTCCTACCCAAGTTGATTAAAAGTTTCGGTTTGAGAGTAGAGGTCTATATTATTCTTTCTTTAACTAATTCTATGATAAAAAAATATAAAAAGACCGATATTTTACAAAAAGCACCAAAGCTATCGATGATTGATTGGTCCGTAGCAATTATAAAAGGTTTGTTTAAGGCTGTTTTTTGTAAAAAAATACATCAAGGACGCGCTCTATGAACAAAATCATAAAAAAGATTGTTAAAAAGTCAGGCTCATCATTCTTTTGGGGAATGCATATGCTTCCCACCAAAGAACGCCGAGCAATCTATACTTTATATGCTTTTTGTCGCCATATAGATGATATTGTTGACGGTAACGAAGCTATGTCACACAAAATAGAGCTTATCAATGCTTGGAAAAAAGAAATTGATAACATCTATGATAAAAAAGTTCCGGCATCCTGTATCGGTCGCAATATTTATAAAAATTGTATGCGCTTCAATATTCCGAAATCAGATTTAACTTCATTATTAAGCAGTATATCTATGGATTTGCCAAACCCTGTACAAGCTCCGAGTATGGATGATTTTTATAAATATTGTCAGGGTGTGGCTTGCGCACCGGGAAGTATGTCGTTGCGAGTATTGGGTTGCAAAGATGAGCAACTTATCAAAGATCTTTCGACTTCACTTGGGGTTGCCATGCAGGTTACTAATATCTTGCGCGATGTCAGAGAAGACGCCATGGTTGACAGACTGTATATTCCTAAAGAATTTTTGCTCAAAGCCGGTATTGAAAGTGTTGATCCCAAAGAAGTAATAATCGACAAGAACTTATCTGTTGCCAGAGAAGAATTGGCAAAATTGGCATTCAAGCAATATGAAAAGTCTTTTGATTTGATATCAAAGCTCGATAAAAAAATATCACGCAGCATAAAAGCATTAGCATATGTATATAAGCGCTATTTTGATATTATGCAAAATAGAGGATGGGAAGTAATATCTCCTAAGCCGTCAATCAGTCATTTTCTTAAGTTGTTATTGGTCTTAAAGGCTTATACAGGGAGATAATATTTGAAAAAGTCAGCAGTAACATATCATATTATCGGTGGCGGCGTGTCAGGCCTTGCTTGTGCATGGTTTTTAAAAGATAAAAATGCTGATGTTATTGTTTATGAGGCCAAATCAAAACTTGGCGGACGAGCATATTCATATGATGATGAAAAAACAGGAAAAAGACTTGATAATGCGGTTCATGTTATTATCGGTGCCAACAAATTTATGTCATCATTTGTAAACAAAGACGAATGGGAATATACCAAATATTTTGTAGATACCGAATACTATACGCTTGATACATCACTTGTTAAAAATAAAGATATTTTATATAAAGCATTTTGCAATATGTCGCCTGACAATATTGATAGAAAAATCAAAAGAACAATAGCAAAATTATTATTCCCATATACCAAATCACAAAGAAAAATTTGGTTTTCAAAACAAGATATTTCACAACGCATTATAAATGTTTTGGCGTGCAAGGCGGACGCAATAAAATTAAATTCAAAGCTAAAAAAAATAAAGAGTAAAGATAATAAAGCTATCTCTTTAGAATTTGATGATTATGAGGTTGACTTAGGTCATAATGATAAAGTAATACTGGCTTTAGATAATAATTCTTGTACAGAATTTGTATCGGTAAACCCACTTCAGCATTCACCGATAGTAAATATAACTTATTTCACTTCGCAAACGATATTTTTACCCAAAGGTGCCTCATTTGTTGCTCAAAAGACCGGCTTGGCAGATTTTGTATTTGTCAACGACGGAATGATAACTGCGGTAATATCCGATTATCAGGCAGATGGCAAAAATTTGAACGATTTAGCTATTAAAATATGGAAAGAAATAGATGCAATAAGAGGTGTTGATTCTGCATTTATGCCGGAATATAAAATTTCTTATCATCCGAAAGCAACCATAAGACAAGATACTATAAGCAATTTGTTACGTCCTAAAAACGCTAAGACAGAATATTCAAATGTGTTTATTGCCGGCGATTGGACTATGCAAAATTATCCATGTTGTATGGAAGTCGCTGTAAAATCAGCTCAAAGAGCCGTAAAGACAGCTCTAAAATCAAAATAACACAAACAGGTGTAAAAATGAATTTACAAAACACAACTCTACCAAACGGACTACGAATTGTTACTCAAGAACGCCCACAGTTAGAAACTGTTTTGCTCGGTATATGGATAAAAACCGGCTCGGCTTATGAAAACAAGTCAAACAACGGCATATCTCATTTTTTGGAACATATGTCATTTAAGGGTACAACAACCAGAACATCTTTGCAAATTTCTGAAGAAATAGAAGATGTCGGAGGACATTCAAATGCCTACACTTCGCGCGAATTTACGGCATATTATGCAAAAGTGATGAAAGAAGATGCCGAATTGGCAATTGATGTCTTGACAGACTCTATCAAAAACTCAATCTTCCCCGAAGAAGAACTGGTCAAAGAGCGCGAGGTTGTAATTCAAGAAATTAAACAATCTTTTGATGATCCCGGTGATATTGTTTTTGATTATTTTCAAGAGACTGCTTTTCCCAATCAGGCTTTAGGACGCCCGATTTTAGGACCTGAAGCAATTGTCAAAGCGTTTACCAGAGAAAGCTTGCAACAGTATATTACATCAAATTATGCAGCCGAAAATATGATTGTTTGTGCCGTCGGTAATATAAAGCACGAAAAATTTGTTGAAATGGTAAAGTCGAGAATGTCTGATTTTAGAGCCAAAACAAATTTTGTGACCGAAGAACAAAAATATGTCGGCGGATTTTTTAAGGAAGTACGCCCGATTGAACAAAACCATGTTATATTGGGATTCCAAGGCTATCCTCACAAGAGTGATAAATATTATGATATATCAATTTTATCTTCTGTTTTGGGCGGGGGAATGTCTTCTCGCCTGTTTCAAGAAATAAGAGAAAAAAGAGGTTTGGTCTATTCGGTATATAGTTATTCATCTTCACATTCCGATGCTGGTATCTTTGCTATCTATGCCGGTACCGGCAAAAAAGAATTGCCGGTTTTGATGCCTGTTGTTATAGATGAAATCAAGAAAATATCTAACGAACTGATAACCGATAAAGAACTTGAAAGAGCAAAAGTTCAGCTTAAAGCCAGTATCAAGATGGGGTTGGAAAGCCCGTCCGCAACAGCCGAAGTTATAGTTCGTAAAAATATGATATACGGCAAAAATCCCAATATCAAAGAGATGATAGAAAAAATAGACGCTGTTACCAAAGAAAGTATCAGAGATGTGGCTATGGAAATATTTACTTCAAAGCCTACATATACATTATTGGGAGCAATAAAAAAACATATGGAATATGACGAGCTTCAAAAAGCTTTGGCATAAATAAATTATTAAAGATTATCAGGTTAAAATAGCGGCATATTAAAATGCCGTTATTTTTTATCGGAGATTTATAATGTCACGAGCAGAAGATATTTTTCAAAAATTGGTATATTTTGGCGAAGATGCCATAGATGAATTTATAATTAACCGCCAAAGCGAAGAGTTATTTATCGACTTTAAGCAAGCCGCGTCAGATGGCAAAAACTTTAACACTCTTCACAAAGATGACCGCAAAAACTTGTCAAAAGCTATATCCGGCTTCGGTAATTCGGAAGGTGGTGTGGTTATATGGGGTATCGAATGTTCGCGTGATATAGATGTCGGAGATGTGGCCAAAGCAAAAGTTAAGGTGCGCAATGTTCATCGATTTTTGAGCTGGCTGGAAAATGCCATTTCCGGATGTACTATTCCCAGTCATAACAAAGTACGCAATCATATCATCAGTGCCGATGAAAACGGTGATGGTTATATCGCAACCTATATTCCCAAAAGTGATGTGGCACCGCTTATGACAGCAGGAAATTCAACCATATATGTTCGTTCCGGTTCCAACAATGTTCCGGCTCCTTATGCTGTAATTGCCGGTATGTTCGGTCGCCATCCGCAACCTAATTTGGAATTGAAAATTGCCAACAAAAATATTGAAGCATTGTTAAATCAAGACGAGGATATGCTATATCCCAACAGCATAGATAACCCGCCTGAGCAATATGTAAAAGTATCCTTTGAAATACAGGGATTAAATCATTCAAATGTTATTGCTCGTGAGATGTTTATGTCGGCTGAAGTATTGTCTGACGGAAGTGAATATAACAAAGTTCGTTTTTCTAATTATAATCAAATGGAGGTAATTTCCGGTATTGAGGGGCAACTAAACATTATTACTCGACCTGAGTTACGCTTGCCGCCAAGAGGTGCTATAAAGTTCTGCAATGTAGAAATAGTACTTTCGCCGTTTGTTGACGATGATTTCAGACTGGAAGGGGTTATCGGTGCTAATAATGCTATGCCAAAAGATTTCAGAATCTTTATTCCAAAAAACAAGTTGCGCTCATTTGTAGCCAAAGTAATCCGCGGGGAAGAAGATTATAATATGATTATGAACGAGTTCTTCAATGATTATTTCAGAGGAGAATTTTAATGCCTGATGTCGAGATTTATACCGATGGCGCGTGTTCAGGTAATCCCGGAGCAGGAGGGTGGGGTGCAATATTAAGATACGGCACGGTAGAAAAAGAATTATCCGGTGGCGAATCGGAAACCACCAACAATCGAATGGAGCTAACCGCAGTTATCGAGGCTCTGAAAGCTCTGAAAAAGCCTTGTAACATAGTGTTATATACCGATTCTCGTTATGTTATGGATGGTGTAAATGAATGGATGCCCAACTGGAAAGTAAACGGCTGGCGCACTTCCAACAAAAAGACGCCGGTAAAAAATATCGATTTATGGCAAACACTCGAGTCGCTCCTTGAAAAGCACAAGATTAAATGGGTTTGGGTAAAAGGACACAACGGACATCCCGAAAATGAACGCGTCGACAAACTGGCGCGTGAGCAAGCAAAATCAAGAATTATCGAAAATTAACAAAAAAACACTTGATTTAGACAAAAAAGCGTGTTAGTGTTAACTTGTCGTTAACAATTAAACGGTGCTTAAATGCCAATAACCAAGCAAACTTCAGCCTTTTATGAAGTTAACAGTAATAAAGAAGATAATTTTTCATCTTTTGTTTTTGACACAAAAGAAGAGTACATTTCCCACCTCATCAAAACCAAAGAAATAAAAAAAGACCCGTCACGTTACAATGACGGGCTTATTCATTTAATTGGTACCCTAAAAATTGACAATCGAGTGAAGAAAGGCCTCAATTGGAATGATGTTGTATCTACTACTGCCATTGTAGAAAAGGGAATGATTAGCAGATATCAATACTTGCCCAGAACATTCAAAGGAATAAAGACCTCCTTAAATATACCGTCTTTAGCCCTTTATATGTTTCACAACAATTTTGACGCGATTTGTTGTAATGACGAATATTCAGTTGACTTGCTTAGAATACCTGCCCACGCAAGTCACCTCGATTTCTCCAGCGTCAGTAGCAAACTGACGCTTTTTTATGGCAATCGTATTGCTTTGTCAAAGTTGCCCAAAGCCAATAATATATTGGGTTTGAGTCCAAAACATTTGGAAATTGATTGCCCTGATGCATACCATATCGCCAAAAGTAAAGGTTGTGGAGCCGATGTATTAGAAGTGCTTCGTCCGCAAAATCCGATATTTGCTTATTTTGGTCGTCTGATAGGAGCAAACAAAAAACGCAATCCTTTCTAACAGATTGCGTTTTGAGTTAATTCCAAGCTTATTTGTAAGAGCTATTATATATAGCTACGCAATCCTCTACACTCAATTTTACGGGATCAAAATTAAACAATGCACCCATTGATGATTTTGCATTATTGGCCATTGTTTCAAATTCGTCTTTTGAAATATTATAATCAGACATTCTTAAATTATCGACTTCGCAAGCTTTTTGTAAATTATCCAAAGCTGTTATAAAGTCATTAGGAGAGGTTGCATTACTCATACCTAAAAATTTTGCCATATCAACAAATCTTTGCGGACAAGCTCCGGCACTTATCATGTGTGAGTAATAAGCTTTTGATATCATAATAAGGCCGGCACCATGGGGCAATTCCTGATGATAAGCTGATAAAGCGTGTTCCAAAGAGTGCTCACTGCTGCAAGTTCCCACACACATTACAAAACCCGACATTGAATTGGCAAAAGCCATTCCTTCGCGTGCTTCAATATCTTCGGGATTGTTATAGGCGCGTTGCAAATATTTGCCCACATTTTCAATAGCCGCGCGAGCAAACATATCGCTCATTAAGTTTGTTGAATTGGCAATATAGGCTTCGGTACTGTGAAACAATGCGTCAAAACCTTGGTAAGCAGTTTGTTTTTGCGGAACCGAAATCATCAATTCGGGGTCGACTATTGAAAGAGCCGGAAAATCGCCGAAATAAGCGGTTTTTTCGTTTGTCTCGGGATTGGTAATAACCGCACCGGTATCAATTTCCGAGCCGGTTCCGGCAGTTGTAGAAATACAAACCAAGGGCAGAGGTTTATTTTTTTGTACTTTGGCTTTACCTGTTCCCCAGAGAATATAATCCCACAAATCGCCTTCATTAACCGCCATACCGGCAATTGCTTTTGACGCATCCATAACACTTCCGCCACCCAAAGCAACCACAAAATCGCAATTATTTTCTTTTGCTGCTTTTGCTCCGAGCATAACTGAATCTTTCAAAGGATTTGGCTCGATTTTATCAAAAATAAAACTTTCTACACCGGCCATTTCCAACTGTTTTAATGTCCTATCCAAATATCCGTTGCTTCGAGCAGACTTTCCGTTCGAAATAACCACCAAAGCTTTTTTTCCGAAATTCAAATGTTTGTGCAGATTGTTTAATTCACCGCGTCCGAAAAACAGATTTATCGGTACATTAAAATGAAAATTCATGTTTTAATTTCCTTATTTTTACAAGTTGATAATATTGCTATTGCAAGTATAATAAAAGAATTATAGTATTAGTAAAGAATTTTTCAAAGGGGTATAACATGAAAATAAAAAATATATTTTGGGATGTTGACGGAGTTTTGGCCAACTTAAACTATGCTTATTATAACTTTTTGACCAAACATCCGAAATATGCTCCTCAATATAAAGATATGAAATGGGAAGATTTGGACAAGGTTTTGCCGATAGTTCCCGAATATGGCGCATTGGAGTTAAAAACACATCCCACACAGGGCAAAGAGATGGATCTTGATTTTTGCCATTCTCTTGAATTTTTTACCAATCGTCCGCTATATCCCAATGTTATAGAGGTGTTAAAAGAGCTTCACGAAAAGGGCTATCGCCAATTTACCTTATCGGCTACTTTTGATGTCGAAACCAAGAAGAAATTTTTACACAAACTTCTTGCCGAAGTGACAGATTTTTTAACTATCGAATGCGTACAACACGGCAAATTTATGCATGATTCCGCCAAGGAAGATATGTTGAAACAATGCTTTGAAAAATATGGTATAAAGGCTGAAGAAACAGTATTGGTCGATGACCGTATTTATAATCAATATGCCACAATCAATGCCGGTGCTCATCCGGTGCGTATGCGTTGTGAATTTACTACCGATTTGCCCGAAAATTTGGCTTGGATACCCGAGGTCAAAGATGTGGTCGAATTTAGGGATTGGCTATATAAAAACACCACATTTGAATAATAAAAAAAAAGTTCCAACAATATTCGAAGCAAATATAAGATTCCTAAACGCACGGACGCAAAAGCGCCGAGCGAAGAATGAGATTTTTATTTTTTTGTCTAAAAATATATTTACTTAATCTTAAAAATATGGTAGTATAAGTTATACATTAACGAAACTAAGGGTTTTAAGATATGTGTGAAATAATGCGTAATATCCAAGCAAAAGAAAGTGTGAAAGTGGCGGAAATCTACACACATACACACACACATTTAAACTCTGCTAAGCACAATATAAACGAGATGAACATACACCCAAAGGGATAATACCCCTTTGGGTGTCTTTGCTTTTGTACAAGGATAAAAGAGATGACAGACTATAGAATAGACACTATGATTGCAAGACTAAAAGATATGAGTATAAAGATATTCAGAGGAAAATTTGATTTTAGACACTCTGAAATATATTTACATATCGCAAGAGAGGTTCTGGAAGCTTATAACAAAGGTGAAAAAAAAGAATTTGAAGTTAGCAGTTTATCCTTGGATTATATAGTAAAGGAAAGGCCTGATTTAGCAGAAGAAATTGTAGGTGTAATTGATAAATGCGATTCGGTAGAAGACAAAAAAATATTAGCTAATTTCTGTGCTGTCGAAATTATTCAAGCAAACCCTAAGTTGGTAGATAAATTTACAGATTTGTATATTGATAAAAATGATGCAGAAGGTAAACATCTTGAAGTTTTTGAAAATATATTGTGTGTTGTTGATGATAAGAAAAATTTGATAACTTTTAATGTAAATGATCAGCTTTTAGACGGTATATATAATTGTACTGAAAAAATGTCAGCAGTTGCAAGGGCAATGGGTATGAATATTTCGGCAAGTTATAATGGTATAGAATTTCAAATGAATCCAAAAATGACCGCTGATGAGGGGTATAAAGAGTGGGAAAGAGAAAAGCATAGAATAGTGGAGGAATATAGAAAATCTCCGGAATATAAAGCCGAAATGAAAAGAGAAGAAGAACAAAGATTAGCCGATAAGGCTAGAGTAATGGCTGATGATATTTTGATTAAGGATGAGGTTTTTGAAGTGAGTGACAGCCATAGTAGGTTCTATGAAGATATTTTCAAAAAAAATAAAGGTAGCGGTATGATTAATTTTGCATTTCGCTGGGCTAAATTGATGCAGGCCGAAATGAAAAAACAAGGTTTGACAGAATTGAACAAAGAGTTAGTTGATGATACCGAGCGAAGGGCTAATACTAAATATAGCATGAGTGGAGCATCATTTTCTTGTGCTCGTAATTTTTTATTACATTCATGGTCAAAAGGTACGGAATTGGCAGCGTTTCAAAATATAGATCATGAATATAATGAAATGTTGCATATTTTACATAGTGACAAAACAAGGGAATTGTTTGATACATATAAGCCTGGAAAATATTGTGATCCCAGTGATGAAGAATATAAATTAAAAGAAGCTGCCGGTATTTTGGCTGATGTGTTTAAGTTTGATTGGGAACAGATTGACAGTCTTGATGATATAAATAAACCTAAAAATGCTAATTTCCCGACTGTACTGAGAAAAAGTATATGGAAATATGTTGAAGATGAAACATCTGCTTCGGTATATGATTCTGAAGAATTAAAATCGCTAATTCCTATTATTGAGCTTCCGGATAATTATACTTCTACACTCGAAGATGTTTGCATGAGAGCTCAAAGTATACTTATTGCGGATAAATTCAGGGCTGCTAAGCGACTTAAAGAAAAACAATCAAAAGCTTCAGACAATGTTGCATTGCAAATGGCTGTGCAAAGTAAAAAACAAAATCCCAAATTATAGATATTTTATCAAAACAAAAACCCCCATTTGAGAAAATGGGGGTTTTAATTTTCATTTTCTTACTTAATCCATTTCAAAGCTTCTTGATATTCTTCCGGTGTGTTAATATCAGCTGGAGCCTCGTCAATCAGCTTCATATTATCGACTACTTTGGCACGGATTGTCATGCCGTTTTCTAAGGCACGCAATTGTTCCAAAGATTCTTTTTCTTCCAAAACACCAACCGGTAAAGATACGATTTTTTTCAAAGAAGAAGCTTTGAAAACATAAATTCCGATATGGTGGTAATAGTCATGATTTTTGCATTTTTCCGGATTGCGGATAAACGGAGCGGGGGCTCGTGTAAAATACAAACATCTGCCCTGATTTTCGCCCTCGCGCAAGCCCATGCAAATTTTTACCATACTGGGGTCATTAACATCTTTTTCCGATTTAAACAACATACCGCAAGTAGCAATATCACAATCGGTTTCTTCAACCATTTTAATCAAATCAAGGTTGATTTTCGGGTCAACATTAAGTCCGTCGCCTTGAAAATCGACCACAATATCATATTTTGAACCGTCAGGATCAATCTCGTTTAGCGCAGCGGCGATTCTATCGGTTCCGCTTGGAAGTTTAGGGTCAGTTAAAATAGCGGTTGCGCCGAATTTGTTAGCTTCATCAACCAAAACCTGATCGCCGGCAGCAATAATAATATCACCCGGAACGCAAGCCTTAACATTTTCATAAACTCTTTGCAAAATGCTTTTGCCGTTAACATCAAGCAAAGGTTTGTTGGGTAATCTGGTCGAAGCCATTCTGACCGGTATCATGGTAACAACTTTTGACATAATTAAATCCTTCCTTTTTTTTATTTCTAATTTATTAGATACCTACCATAATATATCAAAAAAATAAAGAGATTTGTTTATTTATTGACTAATATTATTTGTAGCTCTAACCTAATGAGATAAGGAGTATATATGATGAAATGCTGTTTTGATTTTGATTATAATAAAAGTTTGGTCGCTTTGAGTAACTCGTTTTTAAAATTTTACGGGGTAAAAACATTTCACCCCTCATTACCCGAACTTGACGCCAAGCTCAATTCTAAAAAATATCAAAATATCGTTTTGTTGATATTGGACGGTATGGGTATAAATGTTATCAACGAACACTTAGACGACAACAGCTTGTTAAAATCGCATATTGCTCATCAGATTTATTCGGTTTTTCCACCGACCACCACAGCCGCCACCACGGCAATTCACAGCGGAATGAGTCCGCTTGAGCATGGTTGGGTTGCTTGGATGACATATTACAAAGAATATGACCGTTGTATCGAAAACTTCTTAAATACCGATTATTACACCGGTGAACAACTGACCACACCGTTTCCCTGTAACGATATTTTGAAATATCGTGACATATATTCGCGCATTGTCGAACAAAATCCGGATCTTGAGTTTCACAAAATCAATCCACCGTTTGATAGCGAAGACGGGGTAAAAAGTTTTAACCAAATGTGCAAAAAAATTGCCGAGCAAGTTACCGCAAACAATAAACACAAGTTTATTCGTGCGTATTGGAACGATCCTGATCACACTATGCACCATTTTGGTGTTACAAGCAAAGAAGCCAAAGGTGTAATGAAAGATATTGAAAGAAACTTAAAACATTTGTATTCAAAATTAAAAGATACACTGATTGTTATTACCGCCGATCATGGTATGGTTGATACTCAAAATGTAACCTTAAACGATTATCCTGACATTTGCGATTGTTTTATCCGTCCGCCATCATTGGAATCAAGGGTTGTTACTTTTGCTATAAAAGACACTCATAAAGTTGAATTTGCTAAATTATTTAATAAATATTTTGGCAATGACTTTAAGCTATATACCAAGCAAGAATTTATGTCTTCAGGTTTACTGGGAAGCGGTACACCACACCCGAAAGTCGATGATTTTATCGCCGATTTTGTGGCTATATCAACATCAGTAAAATCTTTACATTATGTAATAGATTGCATGGATAAAACAAAACTTATCGGTGAGCATGCCGGAATAAGTGAACAAGAAATGAAGATACCACTTATTTTTATAGAAAATTAACAGGCTGTAAAACTTTCTTGTAAATAAAAAAAATAAGTGATTTAATATAGCCAACTAAGAATTACATTAGGAGAACGTAAATGATAAAACTTATGAATCAAATGCTTATGCTTAGCGGTTTTTATTTTGTTATTGCATTTGTACTTAGCACATGGAAAAATAGCTTTACTTACTATGCTGCAATGACGGCATTTGTTTTGTTTGTTGTTCTTTTTATTATATTGTGTTTTAAAAAGAAATTCGGCTTTTTTGAAAAATTTGAAAACAAAAATCCAAAGGTTTCAAATTATGTTAAAGCTGTAGGATTACCGCAATATTACAACATATTATTCGGAATGATACCCGGATTTTTTGTTGATGGAAATGCCGATATTCCGGTATATTTTAAATATGCCGCCATAGTTTATATCATTTTATTGTTCCTATCACTGATTTATGCTACATATGTTAACTTTTTTAAGGGTAGAGTTTGGGTTAAGAAAAAAGCCTCTAAAAATAAGCCGGTAGTAGAAACAGTCAAAGTTGAAAAAATAGACCCGATTGCTGATATCGTAACAGCCGAAGAAGTTGATCCGTTAGCTGATATTATAACAGTTGAAGAAACTGATCCGTTAGCTGATATCGTAACAGTCGAAGAAACTGACCCGCTGGCAGATATTGTAACAGCCGAAGAGGTTGATCCTTTGGCAGGTGTTGTTGAAATCAAAGAGGTTGATAAGGTTGCAGAAACTGTTGAGGTTGAAGAAGTTAAACCGGAGCCTAAAAAGAAGCCGGCAACAAAGAAAACAACCACAAAAAAAACAACTGCAAAGAAGACTACAACTAAAAAAAATGAAAAATAATTATATTTAAGGACTTAAAAAACACAGCCTGTAAAAAAAAGGCTGTGTTTTTTTTAATTAAATATTGTCACAAAAAAAATAAATGATTATTTTATAAATATAACTTCTTATTACTATAGCAATTAGTAAAAAATAATCATATATGAAGCGTTTAATTGTTGCCATTGTTGTGTTCATATCATCATTTCTGGCAAGTCATACCTATGCTCAACTTCAAGAAGATGTTGTTGCTTGTGGTTTTAGTCTTGTGGGCAGAAGTCAAGCTATGGGCGGAGAATTTACATTCTATGCATCAGTTGTCGGTATCAGGTTTAATCTAAATTTGGGTTTCTGCGGAATCTTCAATCCTAGCGGAAATGAAAAGACGTTTTGCTATGCGGAACCCTCGTTAGGATATAATTTTTATATACCTAATCGAGATGGCTTTTCTAATATTTATGCTATGGTTGGATACAGATCTTTTCCAACTCTGATAAATAAGGAAGCTTATCTCAACCCAGATGTATTAAACACGATAACTGCACATATTGGTTATATCAAATTTTTTAATGACCACATCGGTATAAATGCCGGAGTTGTTATAGAGACATATTCTATACATAGAAGTGATTTTATAAGAACTTACAGAAATTTTGCTGATGGTATAGTCGGGTCTTGCGGTATAACTTACAAGTTTTAAAAACACCTTTTGCTTAAAATATATGCAAAAGGTGTTTTTTTAATCTAAAACTTTTACTATCTTGAATACGATTTTCTGAAATTTCGATTATTTTTGGATGATTTAGCTTCATCGGTTGAATTATTGCTTGGATTTATAGCATTCCATGAATTATCATTACGAGGATTTTTTTGAACTATTTTTTTCCATTCTTCCGTTATGTTATAATCATTATCAACCAAATAATAAATGAATACATCGTGCACGGATGTATTATCATCAAGTTGTTTCACCGCCATCCAAGGTTTTGGTTCTAGTTCATCTATTTTAGCTACTTTGCCATTCAGTCTATTATTAAATTGCAATATATCAGAGTTTTGGGCTAAAAATACTCCCATACCAACCTCTTCAGCCAGTTTTTTAGTATTTTCCAATTGATCAGGGTTACCGTGTACCGGTATGCAAATAATTTCGTTAGGATTATTCTGAGCTTCTGCTATAATTGATAACAATTGCTTTGATTCCTTGCGATTAGCATGTCCGCTTGATTGGATTTTTGCAGTCGGGAATCCTTTCAAAGGCTTTTTTGCATCATTAACGAATACAACAGCACCTAAGGATGACGTTACATTGGCAGCCTTGCAAAGTTCGTCATAGTTAATAACGCCGCGTTGCCCAAAAATAAAAAGAGTTTTGTTATCAATTGTAAAGTAGGGGTGTCCGGTCTTTTTAATGTTTTTTTTCTTTTTCTTGTTTTTTTTATCGTTTGAAGGCACAATTTTTTCTTGTTGAATCAACTTCATGAGCGTCGAATGTTCCTCGGCAAAAGCACCACTTCCGACAATATATCTATCTTTGTGATCATATTTTTTTAAATACGCATTGGCATCGCCCCAAAATATAATATCATCATATTCGCGTATTCCGGCATCCTGCATAGCCTTAAAAGCAAGCTTAAGTCTATAACCGTCAATAAATACTTTACGATTTGTTTTGCGTGCGGCGTCCAAATGAATTGCCAAATTTTGTATACTGCTGGATATTACAGTCGTAATAACTTGTTTTTCAGGATGTTGCTTAATAACATCAGTCAAATTTTTGACAGCTTCTTCATGCGTAACCGTATATTCATCACCTGAATCGGTAGATGTGGAATCTAGAAAGACAATATCAATAGGCTTTCGAGATGCCAAGTCCCTAAGGGCTGCTTCTTCAAATCCTTCGCCAACTCTAACCTTTCTTGTGTGATAATCGCCGGGATGAAAAATACCAGCTTCAACTTTACCATCGATAGAGGTCAATATATGAAAACCCAATGGACCGACAGTTGTGTGTGACATATTAATGGCTTCAATTTCTACACCCTTAAAATTAATTGCTTCACGTGATTTTATTTCAATAAACAATTCTTTTTTATCGCCATTTTCATCTATATATTTCCACTCATCCTTATCTAAATCGACTCCGGCCAGTTTCAGAGATGATTTTAACAGCTCTAAGGTACCTTTGGATGCATATATCGGAGGAAAACTATAACCGGCACGAGCCAAGTGTACCATTCCACCGATGTGATCCTCATGTGCGTGAGATAAAAGAAGTGCATCAATTTTCGGATAAGATTTACTTGTCCCCAAATATTCTCTAATGTCAGGGAATACTGCATCAACATCAGCACCTTTTGGGGCAAACAAAGCACCACAATCCAGCATAATACGGGTAGGGCGATCATACTTACTATGTCTGTGTAACAATACACCACAGTTTGCTCCGATATTATCGGGATTGTTACCGCCATATATGGTCCATGTTGTTCCCAGTTGTTTGTTTTCCACGACAAATCTCCAAAAATTTTAAAAATTGACTTCTTATATCACATTTTAGACAAAAGGGCAATAGTTTTTTGTCATAAATTTTGTCGTAATTTAAAATAAAAGAACGACAGCTCAAAGGCTGCCGTTCTTTTATTTTAAGAAATTGGATGCTCTTAATACCCTGCAACAAGGAGAGAGTAATATTCAATTTCTTTTTTGATGCGTCTTTTTTGGAACCATTTTTGAATTAGGTTCCCTTTCAAGACATTCGTTTTCTTGAAGAATTTCTTCCAATCAATCTTGGAATAATTCTCTGAAAGCCAACGGATGTGCTCCTTCCACATATCCTCTGTAACAAAATGCTCAAACATTTCTTCCCAGGTCGCATATCTCGTTATAAGAGACAATGCTTTTTCCCGCATTTCTGTTGCTTTTACGGGAGTAATGCTCTCAGGAATTTTAAATCCTCCACGAGCAATACCGTCAGGAGAGATATGTTCAACGATACTGAATAATATCGCCAAGGCGTGTTTTTTTAACACGTCATTATTAGTGTTTAACGCACTTGTCATGGCACTACTTAAAAGAAAGTTTGCCACCGATAAGGATAATTCGGCATTTCGACGTGCTGCAGAAGAGTATTCTGCGTACTTATCCTCAATAGGAGGAAGATCAATACCGTCGTGAGGAATCGCGCCCTTTGAAACCCTCTGTAAACAAATTTTCAAGAGCGTTTCATAAAGAGGTAGGTTCTCACTTCTAATTTCCCAGCTATACATAGCCATGAAATTCAACAAATGTCCCTTAATTGGCTTAAAGCCTTTTCCAGCCATTTTAGGTAGAACAACGTTGTCGACAATTTCTTGCCAATTTTTAGCGTGCAGGCCTCTTGTATTAGTTTCCTTCTGAATGTAAGTAATAATACTTGTATCCATGTTGTGTTTTTTTTTGTGGCGCAGACGATAGATAATAAATCCTCTGAGCCTGGTTAATATATAGTGAATTAATTTTTAGTGATTGTTCGAGTAACATATCACAATTTTTATCTTTGCGCAAGATATTTTTGTCAAAATTTTGGCTATGTAAGGTGTTTTTTTATTGACATAATTGAAATAACTTGTAAGTTAACGCCATAAAATAGAATTAGAATAGATGAATTATGGAAAATCAACGAAAACGACAACTTGTTAATCAAGTTGGCAGAGTTTACAACTCTATCATTACAAGTGTCGACCAAAAATCAAAGGTCGACGATGTGTCACCAATAGTTAAAGAACTGAGCGAAAAGCTTGCATTTGGCATTATTATTCACTCCGGCCGCGGTTGTCCCGCGTCTTATATCGGCACTCACAAACAATGTACCAGTCTGAAAGACGCATTTCAAGGGCAGGTCGGTGCTTTGAGCAACAATTGGTATTGGGTTGGAATAGCAAGTTCTGACGATATCCGCAAAACTGTCAAAAACAAGCAAAAAAATCAGGTAATCAATGTTCTGGCCTCAGATGTTGCCGATGCAACCTTAAATATCGGTTTGGTCGCCTCGCTTGATATCAGATGCGCTGATGACTATGGCAAACAAACCGCCTATGTCGGAAATTATAAAGTTTGTACCTTGTTGCGTCGCAAATATGGCGGAAAAATAGGCAGAATTTATAACAGCTGGCATTGGATAGGAGAAGCCTCATTGGATGAGATTGAACTGGTCTACAAAGACTATCAATCAAAATCCAAACGCTTTAAGCGTAAAAAAATCGTTCTAATGTTCTAAAAAAATTTCGAGGACTTATTTGCAAATTACTTGTAAATAAGTCCTTCTGTTATTGTTGACATTAAATACCAAAAAATATACTTTATACAGATATACAAAACGATTATTTATAAACTAAACTATATACAATTATGGCTAGAGATGATGTTTTTCGCAGGGTACAAGGTATTATCTGCGATAAGTTAAACAAATCAGTTAATGATGTTAAAGAAACTTCCAACTTAGGTTACGACCTTGGCATGGATTCTTTAGATGTCATGGAATTAGGAATGGAAGTACAAGATGAATTCAAAATCGAGATTACCGATGAAGAACTGGCCAAGTTCAAATCAGTAGGATCCGTTGTGGAAATCATTGTGAACAAGATATGACATTCCTTAAAAAAAAAAGAGCCCTAAAAAAAACAAAAAGGGCTCTTTTTTTATATAACAAGATAGGTTATTTATCTAACACATAATTATAACGGCTGGTCAAAGGTACAAAACCCATTTTTTTATATGCTTCTCTTCCCATCTCGGACGAATTTAACAATATTGTCTTAATACCTCTGTCAAATTCATAATTTATAGCATAAGCAAATATGGCCTTGTACAGTCCTTGCCTTCTAAATTTTTCTCTAACTGCGCCCCAAGAGGCATAGGCAGCATTTTTGCCTTCTGAAAATTCTATCATACCGGCCGGCTCATCATTGATATAGCCGACATATTTAAAGCAATTTTCCAAATTTGTTTCATTTGCAAAAGATTTAATCAATTCATCTTTATCTTTAGTCAAATCATATACTTCGGCAGCTATATCGCAAAATTGCTTCAAAGTTTCAAGGTCTGAAACTTTAACAATCTTAAACTGGCTGTTATTGATTATTTTTTCTTTTACATCCAATTTCATTAAATATGTGGCATGACCTTTCTTTACATTGGCAAGATCTTCAACTATCTCATGGTTTGAAGCAATACATAAAAATGTATCGGGGATATTTTGTTTGATAATATCTAATTCTTTTTGCCCGAATTTGTCGCAATGAATTATGTTGTAATAGGGTACATTTTGATTATTCCACAAAACCGCAAACATATTTTCAAATTCAACAATCTTATATCCCAAATGTTCTTTGGTTTTATAAGCTTCATACATAGTTTTTTGATACAAATTTTTCCACATTTATTTATTGCCCTGCTTATTTTTTGTTCAAATCAATATTCTAATATTTGAGCAGTATCTTCTCTTTTGAATTTTCGTATTATCATTTTAAGCTTCTCCCCAAATATTGATAATATTCTATTCACAATAATCAGCTAAATCAACAACATTATTTATACATTCTAAATTATGTGTTTAATCATAAAAATTGCTGGATTGCAGATTTTATTTGTTTTATGATGTCGCCATTAAATTTAAAAATATGAATAAAAATAAGGAGAAAATAATGAAGAAAATTTCCGTAATCGGAGCCGGATTGGTTGGTGCAACATCAGTTTATTCCATGATGCTAAAAGAAATTGCTGATGAAATTGCGCTCATAGATATTGATGACAAACGCTCAAACGCCGAAGTTTGGGATATTCGTCACGGTTTTCCTGAGGTTAGCAAAACTGTGGTAAAAAAAGGCACTTATGCTGATTGTAAAGACAGTGATGTTATTGTTATTACTGCCGGAGTTGCTCGCAAAGTCGGCGAAAGTCGTAATGATTTACTGATAAAAAATTCGAAAATTATGGAAGGCATTTGTGCCGAAATAAAGGCAACAAATACTAAAGCTGTTGTTGTGGTTGTTTCTAATCCGGTTGATGTATTGGCTAATCATGCCGCCAAATTTTTGCAACTTCCCAAAGGTCGAGTTTTAGGTACCGGTTGTACACTTGATACATCGCGCATGGTTGCATTACTGGCCGAAAGACTTAATAAACCGGCTTCAAGCATAAATGCACCGGTTGTCGGCGAACACGGTGATGAACAAATTGTACTTTGGGATGAGGTTACCATTGACGGTAAGCCTGCAAATTTTTCTTCAGCTGAGAAACAAGAATTAGCCGAAGCAGTTAAAAAAGCCGGTATGACCATTATTGAGGGCAAGGGCAAAACTTATTACGGAATTGCTACCACCGTTTGTGCCATAGCTACTGCTGTTTTGCTTGACAAACCTATGAAATATGCTGTTTCCGTACCTGATGAAAACGAAGAAAAAGCTTTAAGTATGCAATGTATAATTGCCAAAGACGGCATTATCAAAACTTTTCCATATAAATAGGAGTATAAAAATGCAAAATTTACAAAGTAATTATAGTCCTTTGGGAACTTTATCTCCGTCGGTTACTTTATCTTTGGCCGCTCGTGCCAAAGAACTCAAAAAACAAGGACTTGATGTATATTCTATGTCGGTTGGCGAACCTGATTTTGATACACCTCAAGCAATCAAAGATGCGGCCATAAAGACTCTAAATGAGGGAAAGGTCGGTTATATTGCCTCAAGTGGTTTGCCTGAATTAAAAGATGAGATTGTCAAAAAAATGGCTACTCATGGTATCAAAACCACTCCAAACAATGTTGTTGTTACCACCGGTGCTAAATTGGCTTTGTTCGAAACTATCACAGCACTTTGCGGCAAGGGTGATGAGGTTATCGTTTTGGCTCCTTATTGGTTGTCATATCCTGAAATGATAAAAGCTTCCGGCGCTAAAATGGTTGTGGTAAATACCAAAGCCGAAAACGATTTTGCCCCGACCAAAGAAGATTTGCAAAAAGCCATAACTTCAAATACCAAATTGATTATTGTCAATTCTCCAAGCAATCCGACCGGTGCGGTATATTCGAAAGAAACCTTGCAAATGATTGCTGATTTGGCAGTAGGACATAATTTTATGGTGTTATCTGATGAAATTTATGAAAAGCTTATTTATGATAATAGCGTAAAACATATCAGTATCGGTTCATTAAACGAAAAAATTGCCGAATTGACTATTACCATAAACGGATTTTCCAAAGCTTATGCTATGACCGGATGGCGTTTGGGATACTTGGTAGCACCGACTTGGCTGGCCAAAAGAATTTCAGCTTTACAAAGCCATGCAACAAGTAATGCTACTACTTTTGTGCAATATGCTGCTATTGTAGCTTTGCAAGGTAAAGCTGATACCGAGCTTGATAATATGGTCAAAACTTTTGCTCGTCGTCGCGAATTGTTGTGCAAGCTGTTAAAAGAAGTACCGCAAATCAGTTTTATAGAACCCAAAGGTGCATTTTATGTTATGTGTAACATCTCAAAGACCGGCAAAAAAGCAGCCGATTTTGCTCAAGAATTATTAGAGCAAAAATTATTAACGGTAATTCCTTGTGAATCCTTTGGTGCTCCGGAATATGTGCGTTTAAGTTATGCTTGCTCGGAAGAACATATTAAAGAAGCCATAAAACGCTTAAAAGAGTTTTGCTCTGGTTTATAAAACAAAAAACGGCGGTTTTTACCAAACCTGCCGTTTTTTTTTAATCCTTATCTCTTCAAGACGAGAGCGCAACAAAAGTTTCGATTGCAGAAATTATCTCTGTAATAACCATCTTCAAAATTCATCGCGTAAGGATGTCCCATCATATCAAACCAAAGGCAAATTACACTTTTGGCAAGAGGTTCATCGCCGGATTTGACGCGCAATTTCGAAATTTCATTCCAGTTTCGTTTCAACAAAGAAACTTCGGTTTCATTTAGCATTTTACCACCCAATCTTTCGATATATCTACTCAAAATAGGTGGATTTACCACGTATCTTACCGTAGAATGTATAACCAACTCAGGAGAAATACGATAACCGATGATTCTGCCGTTTTCCGGTAAAAATTCGGTACTTTCTTCCAAGTTTTCATACACATAACGCGGTTCGACATAATCATCAACCTTGTCAGGTAACTTTCCATACCAAATCGGTTCTCCGGTAGGTCTTTTGAACATATCTTCTTTACCTGACAGTTCATCGGCAATGTTAGCTTGCTCAGTGAGATTACTCATTGCCAAGACAAACAAGCTGATGAAACCGATCAAAAACAGTACGATAAGTACAATTAAAAAAATTAATCCAGCATCCATAATTTCATTAGATTAGATTAAAAAACATTCTGAATCCGATTATTTCCCTGTATTTTACAAGGGTAATTTCTTTTTTTACCCCTGCAATATAATCCGGGTCATCAACATAAATACAAAATTTGCTCCCGGCCTCACAAATATAGCCGTCAATAACTGTTTTACCTGATTGTAATACCAGTATATGCTCAGGCATAAATTCGTAAGCAGTATTAGGGTTGATAGTCCAATGCTTGAGGCTTATATATGATAAAAAAATCACAAAATAAATCACCAAGTAACCCAATACGGCCAAAGCAATTCCATTATAGAACGGTTCTTTAACGCAGCCATAGACTACGAATGCCGTCACAGCCAAAACCTCCAAGGCAAAAAGCCATTTATAAAGTTTGGCCGGTACATAAACTTTTGTCTTTGCTCCGATCATTGTGATAAAGCATTGAAGCATGATTAACACCATGAAAATCACGCGAGAAGTAATGTAATTCTCCATAAAAATTAAAATAGATTTAAAAAGTTAGTAATTAAATTGTTATTAGGTGTTTATAGCAAAAAATAATAAATTTGCAATACAAATATTATTGATTGTCAGATGTTTTTATGCTAATATACTCACATCAAAGTCAAAACATTAATAAGGATATTTACCATGAATCAATATAAGCCGACAGTTTATGAGCAGATTGTTCAAGACTTTTTGTCCGATAAAGAGCTAAATTATGAAGAATACAAAGAAGAATTGGCAAAAAGAGGTTGGGGTGATAAACGCTATTTTGATGCCTATGTTGAGGATATGAAATATATAAAATCTTTAATGGATGATTCGAATTTAAAATTGTCTGATGCTGTAGAATTGGCAAAAGAGAACCATCCTTCAAAAGATGAAGATGTATTACGTTTTTCGTTAACTCCTCAAGAAAAACAGATTGTTCTAAAGGCCGAAGAAATGGGATCTGTTAAAGATGGTGAGACCATTACTTATGAGGGTTATGATAAAGAAATTGTTTGTGCCGATTATAAAAATTTACCGGAAAATGCAGATGCTTTTGTTATCTTTTCCGGACACCCCGGAGCCGCTGAACCGGCTGTTGAGGCATGGTTCACCGATTTGAAGAAAACCGGCAAACCTAAAAAGCTTGTTTTCTTAGGATTGTACGACAACCAAGGTAATACCGATTTTAGTCAAGAAGGATTAAAATACAACACAGGTAGCGAAGTTGAAATGTATATTCGTTATTGTCGTTCGTTGGGTATTTCCGAAGAAATTTTGCAAGAATGTGTAATAACACCTACAGACACATCAACCAGACAAAATACAAGGCTTTTGGCTGAAATTCGCAACAAATATTTTGATAATAAAAAAGAAATTAATTTTGTAATGTTTGGCTATCCGTCATATCAAAAACGTATTGCTTCTGAGTTTTCATTTGAATTTCAAAAAATGGAAAATGATGGAGAGGCTGCACCGACCAAATTTATTATGCCCGCAGTTCCTAGACACGAAGATTTTCGTGACAGATATCTTTCATATGACAATTTTGATGGTGTTGCCCAAGACATTATTATTGGTAACTGTCTTGCCCATCCGTATCGTGTATCGGCAGGAGGGCGTTTTGATTCCAAACTTGGTACATATCCGAATGTATTTAAACCGTTACTACCGATATCATTGGTTTATTCATATCCTAATGTTGCATATGAACTTGCCGGAACAGATATGAATGTTGGTACAATGATGAGATTACTTCGCGCTATTCAACATAAAGTATATCAACTTGAAGCTCCTCAAAGGGTGGACAAAACTATTCAGTATAATTTACTTCAATTAAGGAAAAAACTTACCTTAGAAGGTCTGATATCCGCAACGGATATTTTTGACGGTAACAAATTAAGAGCAGACGAAGCTCTTAAACGCTTAAAAGAACATCAAGGCACCACAGAAGAAAAACAAAATTCACAAGAGGCCGCAAAAGTTCTTTTGGGATCTGACAATGTCAATCCCAAAATAGTAAAGAATGTTGCAAAATTTATAAAAAATAACTCGAAAGGAACAAAAAGATAGGGTAAATAATAGTGCTTCATTAGTTTTACTAAAATTATAAATAAAAAGCCTCCCCAAAGGGAGGCTTTCTTTAATGGTGATTCCAGCGGGACTGCGCCGCTACGGAAAACAAAAGTTTTCCTACTTGCGCGAACAACTAAGTGTTGCTTCGGCTTCACCTTGCAACACTAAGAGAAGTTTCGAACCCGAGCGGGTTCTTCACCTCCACTGAAATTCACATCAAAAAAAGCCACCCAAAAGGGAGGCTTTTTTTAATGGTGATTCCAGCGGGACTCGAACCCGCGTTCCCGCCGTGAGAGGGCGGTGTCCTAGACCGCTAGACGATGGAACCGTTTTGCATAAGACAAAAACCTTAATAATCCATATTTTTTTAACTTGCAAGCAATTTTTTCAAACAATTTCTAATTTATTTCCAAACTTCCTCAGAATTTAGCAAATACAATTCGTTAAATCCGCGTTGTTTAAGCAAACAATAAGCAATATATGCCGTATATCCTGTGGCACAAGCCAAGATAATGCGCTTATTTCGAGGTATCTCGGATATATTGCTTCTGATGGCGGCTAATGGCAGATGCAAAATCTTAGCCTTTGTAAAATATTTGATGGAAGAGGGCATACAAACATTAAGCAAAACATCATCTTTACCGATTTTTTCAAGTGCAAGAGTTTTTAAGTCATTCGTTAAAATATCCTGAGCCAATGTTCCCAAATTATTTAAGATATCTTTAGCTTTTGAAAATTCGGGAAAGTATGCAATCGTCAAATCAGCCAATTCATTGATAGTGCCGCCATGATTGATAATCGAAGCGATAACATTAAGCCTTTTATCAATTCCTTTTTTGCCCATAAGCTGAGCTCCCAAAATTTTACCGTCATGGCCAAACAACAATTTTGCATTGATAAACGAGCTGGTTTTCAAATAAATTTCGCCGTTTGTCTGCGAAAAATATAGCTTATGATAAGGAATACCGGCTTTTTCCAATTCGCTTTCATTACAACCGCAAATTCCGATAGTATAACCGAAAACTTTAAGAATATAGTTCTTCAGTGCGTGTGTGAATTTCGTTTTGTTACCGGCCAAATTTTCTGCTGTAATTTTTGCCGAGCGTACCACTAATGCCGCATCATTTATCGGCATTTCCTGATTGCTGACCAGATTTTTTATCTCGATATTTTCTCCACACGCATAGATATCGGCAATATTTGTTTGCATATACTCATCAACTTTGATACCGCCGTTTTGATTTAATTCTATATCAGACAAAATAGGGAGCTTGACCAAAGGCTTATTACCGGTAGAAATAACTGCTAAATCATAATTTATGTTTTCGCCGGTTGAAAGTATGGCTTTTTTAGAAGCAAATTCATTGACCGTGGTATTTGTATAAAATGAAACTCTCGATGTCGAAAGCTTATTTTTTATCATTGTTGCAAAGTCATAGTCAAAATCATTTAGTATATGCGATGATTTATCAATAATACTGACCTTTGTATTCGAAGTGGTAAGCGCCTCAGCAGCTCTAAGTCCGATAAAACCGCCTCCCAAAATTAAGATATTTTGTGCCTGCAAACCTTTAAAATAGTCATTTATGCGTTGCGCCGAAAACAAAGAGTTGAGCGAAAAAATATTGCCTGATAAAATTCCTTTAATATCAGGGCGCAATTGTAAAGCTCCGGTTGTAATCACCAGTTTGTCATAACTTAATGAAGTTTTATTGGCCAAAGTTATTTGCTTTATTTTGGGATTTATGGTCAAAACCTCGGTGTTAAGCTTTACATCAATCTGAAAAATCCGTTGCATTTGAGCCACTGTTGCCCCGATAACATCATCTTTTGCATTTAATGAATTTGACAAGATATAGGGCAAACCGCAGGAAGAAACGGCAAACTCATCAGATTTTTCCAAAATCATAATTTCGACATTTTCGTCTTTGCGTCTTAAGTGTGTGGCTACCGAAACTCCGGCAGTTCCGCCTCCGATAATTATGACACGCATGATATATCTCCTTACATTTTAAGCTAAAATATAAGTAGTCTTTGCTGTTTTTTTAGTATGGAAAATCAAAAAAAATAAATATACAAAATAAAGGTTCGTTTATTTTATATAAAATGCTTGACTCTTTTCAAAAAAGCTTATATAAAACAAGCAAATTTTCTAAATTAAAAGCTTGAAAATTTACACACTCCAAGGAGTGCCGCCAGTCAGCGAGGGTTCGCACACTGGCGTGCAATAGTATGTAGGTATTAGGATTAAAGGTATAATGTTTGAAACTTTGAGTAACAAATTGACCGCAGTCTTCAATAAAATCACCTCTCGAGGTGTTTTGTCCGAAGACGATATCAATACCGCAATGAGAGAAATCAGAATTGCCTTACTTGAGGCCGATGTTTCTCTGCCGGTGGTCAAAGATTTTATTGCTCATGTCAAAGAACAAGCCTTGGGCGAGAAGGTCGTTCGTTCAATTCAACCGGGGCAAATGGTTGTAAAAATCGTCCACGATGAATTGATAAAGCTTCTTTCTTCCGATAATGCCGAAATCAACTTACAAGCTCCGGCTCCGGTTTGTGTGTTGATGGTCGGTTTACAAGGTTCAGGTAAAACTACAACCTCTGCTAAAATCGCTAAAAGATTAAATTTCAAGCAGAAGAAAAAAGTATTATTGGTATCATTAGATATTTATCGTCCGGCAGCTCAAGAACAGCTGGCACAATTAGCAACTCAGATAAATGCCGTATCATTGCCGATTATAACAGGTGAAAAACCGGCTCAAACAACTAAAAGAGCTATCGATTTCGCCAAAAAAGGCGGCTTTGATGTAATTGTGTTGGATACCGCAGGTCGTTTGCATATCGATCAAGAACTTATGGATGAGGTTAAAGAGGTTAAAAAAATAGCCAACCCTACCGAAGTTTTGTTGGTCGCTGACGCCATGATGGGACAAGACGCCTGTACAGTTGCCAAAGAGTTTAACGAACAAGTCGGAGTTACCGGCCTTGTTTTAACCAGAATTGACGGCTCATCGCGTGCCGGTGCGGCCTTGTCAATGAAAATGGTAGCCAATGTGCCCATCAAATATTTGGGTATTGGCGAAAAGCTGGATGAGATTGAAGAGTTTTATGCCGACCGTTTGGCTTCTCGTATCTTAGGTCAAGGTGATGTTGTATCCCTAGTTGAAAAAGCTATTGAAAATGTCAACCGCGAAGATGCCGAGAATATGGCAAAAAAACTGATGAAAGGATCTTTTAATTTGGAAGATATGCTCGTCCAATTAAAACAAATCCAAAAAATCGGTTCAATCGGCGGTATAATGGGAATGTTACCCGGAATGTCTAAGTTTTCGGCGCAAATCGAAGCCGCCGGCGGTGATAAAATCATCAAAAAACAAGAGGCAATAATTCTTTCGATGACTATTAAAGAAAGACGCAATCCGGATATCATTAAGGCATCGCGCAAAAAAAGAATTGCGGCCGGTGCCGGTGTAGAGGTTCATGAAGTAAACAAGTTACTCAAATCTTATGAGCAAATGTCTACAATGATGAAGCAAATGGGTAAACTTGGCGGAATGTCAAAACTGCTTGGTTCACCTCTGTTAAAAAATTCTCCCTTTGGGGGACTGGGCGGTAAATTTCCTTTTTAATCAAACAAAAGGCAATTTATCAAAAAGTTAAAAACTAAAGAAAGGAAAACAAATGTCAGTACGTATCAGACTGTCTCGTGGTGGTTCTAAAAAACGTCCGTTTTACAAAGTTGTAGCTGCAGATCAACGCGCTCCTCGTGACGGAAGATTTATTGAAAGATTGGGTTCTTACAATCCGATGTTGCCAAAAGAACACGCCGACAGATTTATTGTTGATGTTGAAAGAGTAAAATATTGGTTGTCTAAAGGTGCTCAACCTACCGAAAGACTTGAAAAATTGTTGTCAGCTTTGGGTTTGGTAAATGCTCCTGCTACTCGTGAACAACCTAAAAAATCTGCTCCTAAGACTAAGGCTTTAGAACGCATTAAAGAAAAAGAAGAAAAAGCTCAAGCCGCTGCCGAAGCTGCTGCTCAAGCCGCCGCTGAAGCTCAAGCTGCTGCCGAAGCTCCTGCTGAAGAAGCATCTGCTGAATAATATCTTTTTTATTAGTTATTTTTAAGGTGTTAAAAAGACTATGAGTGATAACAAAATTTGTTTAGGTGCCGTTGTCGGTGTCCATGGTATAAGAGGTGAGGTCAAAGTCAAAAGCTTTTCCGATAACGAAAAGAATCTTACTCGCTATGGCGATGTTACCAACGAGGCCGGAGACAAAAGTTTTTCACTCAAAATTGTCGGACATTCCAAAGAATTGCTTCGTGTAAAAGTAAAAGGTGTTGATGACAGAAATACTGCCGAAACATTGGTAGGAACAGCCTTTTATATTAACAGAGATTTGTTGCCCGATTTGAAAGAAGACGAATTTTATCATACTGATTTAATCGGTTTGGAAGTCAAAAATTCAAATGGTGACACAATCGGCGAAGTAAATGCAATGTATAATTTTGGAGCCGGTGACATTATCGAACTCAAATTAAACGAGGGTTCTTTAGAAATGTTACCTTTTACCAAAGTTTATGTTCCGACGGTAAATATCAAAGAACACTATATTATTGTTGAGATGATGCAATATGCTCAAGATGATGAGGATGAGGGCAATGAAGGTTAAGATTTTAACCATATTTCCTGAACTTTTCCCCGGATTTTTAGGGGCTTCATTAACGGGCAAGGCATTAGACGAAGGCAAATGGTCAATCGAAGTGGTAAATATCAGAGATTATGCTTTTGATAAACACGGTTCGGTTGATGACACACCTTCCGGTGGCGGAGCAGGTATGGTAATGCGAGCCGATGTATTGGGAGAAGCCCTAAAGGCTAATTATAAAGGCGGTAGATTGATAAATATGTCGCCTCGAGGAACTCCTTTTACTCAAGATATGGCTCACAAACTTGCTTGTGAAGAAGAGCTCACAATTATCTGTTCTCGTTTTGAAGGAATAGATCAACGAGTTCTCGATGAATATAATGCCGAAGACATTTCAATCGGCGATTATATCTTAACCGGAGGCGAGCAAGCAGCAATGATTATGCTTGATGCCATTATCAGATTATTGCCCGATGTTTTGGGAAATGCTGAATCAACCATTGCCGAAAGTTTTGAAGAAGTGCTATTGGAACATCCTCAATATACTCGTCCTACTAATTGGATGGGGCGTGAGATACCGGAAGTATTGTTATCCGGACATCACAAAAAAATTGATGAGTGGCGTCATCTTCAATCCCAAGAAATAACTAAACAGCGCAGGCCTGACCTGTGGGAAAAATATCTTGCATCTAAAAAAGTTTAGGTGTAAAAAACAATTAACAAAATAATGGAAAAGGGTAAAACTATGAACATTATCGAAAACATTGAAAAAGAGCAAATGGAAAAATTGCTCGCAGGAAAAGAACTTCCTAACTTCAAACCGGGTGATACATTGAAAGTACACACCAAGGTTAAAGAAGGTGACAGAGAACGTATCCAAATTTATGAAGGCGTTTGTATCGCTCGTAAAAATGATGGTTTGAACTCATCTTTCACCGTACGCAAAATCTCTTTTGGTGAAGGCGTAGAAAGAGTATTCCCGTTATACTCTCCAAATGTTGCCAAAATCGAAGTTTCTCGTATTGGTAAAGTTCGTCGTGCAAAATTGTACTTCTTGCGTGCATTGCGTGGTCGTTCAGCTCGTATTGCTGACGATTTGTCTGCTGCAGCCAAAGCTCGTGAAGAAACAAAAGGCGAATAATTTTATTTGCATATGAATAAAAATCCCCGAACTAATTCGGGGATTTTTTTTAGAATAAACTCAAAATAGATTTAGCTGATTGTGAAGCCAGTGATAGCGAATTGACCGCTAATTGTTGTCTGGTTTGAAGCATGAGATATTCGGCAGAAACCTCGTTCATATCCGCTAACACAAGCTTGTCTGCGCCGACCTCCAAAACATCGACTAATGTGTCAGTAAATATTTGACGAGTTTGTATTATGTTTAATTTGTTGCCTAATTCAGATGAATAATTTCTTATAATATTTATTGCGTCTGATAATTCTTTAATAGTTTTGTGAATATCTGAAATATCAGTCCACTCTATATTTTTAATACCAATGTTTACTGAAGAAATATCTCTTCCATCAATTGATAATTGATGCAATCTGTTTTCATCAAAAATTACGTTAAGTTTATTTCCGATAAGTAAATTTTTACCTTGATATGAGGTATCCTTAATCAAATTATCATATTGATTAAGAATTGTTTTATATTGTTCTATATATTTATCATATGAGGGTTTTTCGACAATATTAGATATATTGTTTTCCGGCGAAATAACACTTTCAATGATGTTAATTCTACTGTCTTGATGAATATCTGATAATGCACCGGAAACTTCATCTATGCCATTCACATCATTATCGTTACTGGTCCAAGAAAAATAACCACTATCTGTTAAATTAACTATTTTAACAGAACCATCCCCATTTACATCACAAACAATTCCCGCAATTTGTGATGCTTTTGTTTTATCATAATCATTTAATGTTCCCCAGGTTTTATCTAAATATACTATATCACCAATCTGAGGCTTACTATCGCTGAACGGATTAAAAAAATTGTCTAATTTTAAGAAAGATCTGACATAGTGATTATTAGGTTTATAACCGTCAATTCTACTACCATTATTTGAAGACAATCCCCATGCTGTATAAATAGTGCGTTCTGTAGAACTCCAATACCAATTTTTTAGTTGCTTTGCAGTTACATCTTTGGAAATCACGTCTAAAGTTTTATTGATAGTATTTATATTATTTCCGTTTATTCCGGAATTTCCACTAAATTCAGTTATTTTATCATAATCTGTGCCATATAAATCTATTAACTCACCGATAGCCGGAAGATACCATTTACCTAAACCAAAATCGCCTTTTTCATCACCGACATAATATGATGAAGTAAAGTCAACAGCCCCTGATAATGCCCCTCCGTTAAAACTATCGATAATATATTGAGTATTGGTTTGACCGTCAAATAAAGCATCTGCATATATTTTTAGTTGTCCCTTAATACTACAGGATTTATCAATATTTGCCACGGCAGCATCTTTAACAATAACTCCATAACCATCGCTGTTATTATTTATTTTTACATTAGTTAATGTTACCTCGGCATTTTTTCCTTCAACTGAAATAACAGATGAATTTGTATCGTTCGTTGATGATTTATACTCAATAGATATATTAGTGATTTGAATATTAGAACCTGTGGTTTTAATACCTTCGTTTGATGCATTATCCGTAACAGATAGCGAATATCCGTTACCATCAATTAAGATATCAGAATTATTTATTAGCAATGTTTTATCCAAAGTAATATCTTCAGATAACGCAAATTTAGTATTTGTTGTCAATAAATAATCTATTTCGCCAATATTATTACTATCAATAATCGTATATCCTTTGGAAATAAATTCCGAAGGACGCTTATGATTGGTTATATGATTTGATATAATTTCAGCTTCATTCACAACAGCTTTGGCTTGTTCCAACACTTTTATACCACTTTCCAGACCTTCCACAGCGGCTTTGATTGTTTGGATTCCTTGAGACATAGAATCCAGCAAACTGTTCAAGTCAGCTGCACGATGCGTAAGCGACCGCGCTTGATAATACGAGGTAGCATTATCAATTGCATTATTGATCTTTTTGCCGGTTGAAAGTATGTTCTGTGTTTTTGACATTTGCGTTGCAATATTGCGTAAAGACAGCAGATTTGAACGCATTGACGAGCTTAAGGTGATATTATAAGACACATCTTACCTCGCTCGTATTTCTTTATATATAGATACAACAAAACCCTTCGCATATCCACATGCAAAGAGCCTACCATCCGAAAATTCGGGTATTGTCTCAATTCTTGTAACAACTTCCTGTTGTATCCTTTAAACGTTTAAATTCTTGTACAAGTTATGAGGGAGCGACCCTCACGTGAAAATGATATAAAATCAGCGTTTAAAAAGTATTAAAAAAAGTGGCTTAATTTAAAATAATTAGCCATTAAATTTAAAGTATCTAATTAAGATATTTTATAATTAAAATAATGAAAGAATAGCTTTAGCGGATTGCGAGGCGAGGGATAGCGAATTGACCGCCAATTGTTGTCTGGTTTGAAGCATGAGATATTCGGACGAAGTTTCATTCATGTCGGCTAAGGTTAATTTGTCAGCACCGACTTCTAATATGTCTGTAAGGGCATCAGTAAATGATTGGCGGGTTTGAATTATGCTTAAATTATTACCCAGTTGCTCTGTCGTTTTTCTAACTTTGTTTATGGCTTCTTTAATTTCTTTGATAGAGTTAGCAATATCTTCCTTGGTTTCCCAAGACCTTGTGGCTATTCCGGCAGACATAGTATGCATATCTACGCCTTTGATAACAAAGTTATGTTCTCTGCTTTCGTTAAATGTTAATGTCAAATCATCACCTTTAAGCAAATTGACACCTTGATAAGAACAGTCTTCAACCATATCATCAAGCTTGTCTAAAGGCTTTAGATATTCATTCATATTTTGAGCTAATATCTTAGGTGCTTCGTATTTTTCTCTTGTCTGTATCGGATTAAATGTTGACCAATCAATACTTCTGTCCGTAACTTGAGTAAAACATCCGCTGTTCGCAAAGTTAGTCGAATAAGCAATTTTTGTTGAAGATGTCTTATTTTCCAGCATATAATCAGATGTCGTCAACAAATACTTTGTTGAA
>SUUJ01000002.1 GCA_015062585.1 Alphaproteobacteria bacterium
TCGTTGATCGTTTGAAACGTGAATTTAAGGTTGAAGCAAATGTCGGTGAACCGCAAGTTGCTTATCGTGAAACAATTACACAAGCTTGTGATATTGAATATACTCACAAAAAGCAATCTGGTGGTGCCGGTCAATTTGCTCGCGTTAAAATCAAATTTGAACCGATTGAAGGTTATAACGGTTTTGAATTTGAAAATACCGTTGTCGGCGGTAATGTACCGAAAGAATACATCCCCGGTGTTGAAAAAGGATTGCGTTCGGCTATGGATGCCGGTGTAATCGCAGGTTATCCTGTTACCGGTGTTAAATGTAATCTTTATGATGGTGCTTACCACGAAGTTGACTCTAATGTTATGTGCTTTGAAATTGCTGCTCGTGCTGCTTTCCGTGAAGGTATGCGTCAAGCAAATGCAAAATTGTTAGAGCCAATTATGAAGGTTGAAGTTGTAACCCCAGAAGAATATATGGGCGATATTATCGGTGATTTGAACTCACGCCGTGGTTTAGTTAACGGCATGGATCAACGCGCTAATGCCCGTGTAATTGATGCTCAGGTTCCTTTGGCAAATATGTTCGGTTATGTAAACACATTGCGTTCTTTATCACAAGGCCGCGCTCAGTTTACTATGGTGTTTGATCACTATGCCGAAGTGCCTAAGGATATTGCTGAGAAGGTAAAAGCTAAAAATTCATAGATTTCCGTTTTAACGGAAAGCTAGCGAGGTTTTACGGAATAGTTGAAAATTCATGTACCTCTTTGTACACTAGAATTTTCAACTTTCCTAGAAACCGCACCATCTTTCTCGTTAAAAGCGAAAATCTGATATAAAAATTTTATTTAACTAACTTAATTTTGGAGAAAATTTAAAATGGCAAAAGAGAAGTTTGAGCGCACAAAGCCTCACTGCAACATTGGAACAATCGGTCACGTAGACCATGGTAAAACTACATTGACAGCAGCTATTACAAAAGTATTGGCCGAAGCTGGCGGTGCAGATTTCGTAGATTATGCAAATATTGATAAAGCTCCTGAAGAAAGAGCACGTGGTATCACCATTTCTACCTCACACGTAGAATATGAAACAGAAAACCGTCACTACGCACACGTAGACTGTCCGGGCCACGCAGACTATGTTAAAAACATGATTACAGGTGCTGCTCAAATGGATGGTGCAATCTTGGTAGTATCATCAGCCGATGGTCCGATGCCGCAAACTCGTGAACACATTTTGTTGGCTCGTCAAGTAGGTGTACCAGCCTTGGTAGTATTCATGAACAAAGTAGACCAAGTAGATGATCCTGAATTGTTGGAATTGGTAGAAATGGAAATTCGTGACTTGTTGTCATCATATGAATTCCCAGGCGATGAAATTCCAATCGTAAAAGGATCAGCTTTGGTAGCTTTGGAAGATGGCGATCCTGCAAAAGGAAAAGAAGCAATCAAACAATTGATGGCCGAAGTAGATCGTTACATTCCGCAACCGGAACGTCCGAAAGATCAACCGTTCTTGATGCCGATTGAAGATGTATTCTCAATTTCTGGCCGTGGTACTGTTGTAACAGGTCGTGTAGAACGCGGTGTATTAAAAGTTGGTGAAGAAATCGAAATCGTTGGTATCAGAGAAACACAAAAAACCACATGTACCGGTATCGAAATGTTCCGCAAATTGTTGGATCAAGGTGAAGCCGGAGATAACATTGGTGTATTGTTGCGTGGTACAAAGAGAGAAGAAGTTGAGCGTGGTCAAGTTTTGGCAGCTCCCGGATCAATCACACCACACACAGACTTCTTGTGCGAATGCTATATTTTGACAAAAGAAGAAGGTGGACGTCATACTCCATTCTTCTCAAACTATCGTCCACAATTCTATTTCCGTACAACAGACGTAACAGGTTCAATTGAATTGCCTGCTGGTACAGAAATGGTAATGCCTGGCGATAATATTTCAATGACAGCCAAATTGATCCACCCGATTGCTATGAACGAAGGTCTTCGTTTTGCTATTCGTGAAGGTGGTCACACTGTTGGCGCCGGCGTTGTTTCTAAAATCTTGAAGTAAGATTTGATAACAACCTGAATATAAAATTAGCCTCGCTTGTAATAAGCGAGGCTTTTTTGTTGCTATTTATTCGGATTATAAAGAAATATTTTAAGCTTCTTAAAAGCAATTGCTGACATTATTTCTTTAATTTTCTTCAGTTTAGGTATTTCAAAAATTTCTGAAATTATTAAAGTATCTTTAGCCAAATCTTTATTTAATTTATCACCTAGTAAATCAGCAATACCCGGAGTTATATAACACAAAACCAGCTTATACTCTTTCAAATCTGCTTCAAAAAAATTTTTCTTATAAATAACAATGTTTGGAATATAAAAAGTCCTTATTTTTGCGATTGAATAAGCTATCCAATCATACTCATACCCGACAAATTTGCTCATTTTAAACTCTTTAGCCAAAGGTATCAATAAACTTCCTGAACCACAGCCTAAATCCGTAACCTTAATACCGCTGTTTTCTCTTAAAAAAATTCTGGCTTCCTCCAATATTTCTTTTTTTATCTTACCGAACGAACAAATAAAAGGAGGTTCTTTGCCTCTGCAACTTATAAAATTAACAATCAATTTCATAAAATAAGCCAAAGCTAAAACATATAAAACTATGGAAAAATAAAAAAACATACACGACCTCAAAAAAACAAAATTGGCGCCAGCGAGAGGACTCGAACCTCCTACCCACAGTTTAGGAAACTGTTGCTCTATCCTGATGAGCTACGCCGGCACCATGTTTAAGTTTATAGACAGATTATTCAGCTTTGGCAAGAGCTAATTTTTCTAAAAAAGCAATCTGAATTTCTGCCAATTTTTCTACCGATTCTATCTCTACATACTCTTCCGGTGCATGCATACCGTCACCGCTTCCCGAATGCATAATCACTGTTGAACCTCGAATAGCAAACTCTCTGGCATCGGTTGCGCCGCCTTCATATTCAAATTTTATTTTTTTACCCAAAATCTTTTCTGCTAATTTTTTATACTCTAAAATTTTAGGATTCTTCTCATTCATAACCACCGGAACACTTGATGATACAATTTCAAAATCAACGCCTTTAACCATGCATTTTTTCAAATTTTTAACCAAACCGTCAACCGTGCTTGTTTCAATCAATCTGAAATCACACAAAGCTTCGCAATAATCAGAAATAATATTAGCCACTTTGCCCCCTTCAATTCTCGCAAAATGAAGAGTATCAACCCATTTGTTTCTTGGCTTTTTACCTTCTAAATCATAAGCCGGATATATTTTTCTGATATTAGATATAACTGCAAACATCAGCTCGTTAGCATCGATTCCCTCCCATGGCCTTGAACCGTGAGCTTCTTTTCCTTTTGCCTTAATTTTCACAAAAACCGGATTTTTGCATTTAGCAATAATTTTGGTAACATCACCGCCGACATCATTATCTAAAACCACATCGGCTTTAATTTTAGCATACTTTTCTAAAAATGCTTTTGTCCCTTTAGAACCTTTTTCCTCATCCGATGACAGCAACACGCCAAATTTTATCGGTAATTTATTTTCTATGACATATTGCATAGAATTCATTGCAACAGCCGCAAATGATTTCATATCTAAAGAACCTCTGCCATACAAATTTTTGCCTTTTATTACCGGATTAAACATCTTATCATCTGCCGGTACAACATCAATGTGTCCTAAAACCAACGCATCAAAATCCAGCGAGTTATGGTTGCGTATCATTATTACCGGAGCTACTCCTTTTTTTGTAAAAACATCAACTTTTGCGCCAACCAAAGTCATCGTATTTTTAATATAATCCATAGCGCTGTTGATTTCTTTTTCATTGCCTGTTTCCGTTCTAAAACGCATCAATTCCTGAGCAACTTCGATAATTTTCATTTTTTTTACTCCTTTTTACCATTTATTCACTTAATAATGAGATAGTAAGTCACAAAGGTATAAAAAAGATTTAAAAAGGAAGTTTATAATGAAAAGAATTTTAGCTATAGTACTTTTGTGTATGGTTGGAGTTTTTGTTGCTGTTGCCCAAGAAGCAACCGTAGAATCCGATAAATCTTCCGATTCTCTTCCTCGTTTTGTGTCTTTGCGTTCCGAAACCGTAAACGCTCGTTCCGGTCCGGGTACAAAATATCCCATAGATTGGGTATATATGCAAAAATCCGCACCGGTAGAAATTATAGCCGAATTTGAAAACTGGCGCCGCATTAGAGATTGGCAAGGAAGTGAAAGCTGGGTTTTAGTTCAGTTACTTTCACGCAAACGCTTTGTTAAAGTTATCACCCCAGGTGAGAACAACCTTTATGCCAAAGATAATCTAAAATCAAAAATTATTGCCAGAATTGAAGACGATGTCATCGGCGAAATAAAAAAATGCCCTGCTGACAATACTTTTTGTTTAATTGCTTTTAACAATTTTGAAGGATGGATGCCGCGACAAAACCTTTATGGCATATATCCTGATGAAATTATTGATTAAACAGCTAAATCAAACAAATTTTGCGGCAAATCGTTTAGCAGAATCAAAATTATCAGCATCCATATAAACGCATACACCAGTAATGTTTCACTTATTATCTTATTTTTAAGATACTCCACTTTTGCGGATAATTTTTTAAAAAGCTTGTAAAGTCCTATCAAAACAAAAACGACAAACAACCCCTGAAAGCCCAAACTTATATCTGCTATTATTGCTTTTGCCGGCATCAACATTTTAAATAATAGCGCAAAAAATAACAAATAAAGACTCGTTCCGACCGCAAAAAGCCTTTGCATTTTTATATCTTGAATATGTTTTTTTTCTTTTTCCTCTCGGACTTTTTCCGTTGATAAATTAGCAACCTCTATTCCTCTTATTTTTTCGGGTGTTTGCTTTTGTTGTTTAATATTGCTCAAATCTTTAGAAAATTTATTTTCAACTGAACACAAACCACAACCTTTTGATGTAAAATAAGCATGATCCGCATTTTCTTTACATTGTTTTAGAGAATGCATCAATTTCCACAAATGTTCTTGCCATTCATAAGCACTAGGCCTTTGACAATCTTTAGTAAAAGCTCTTTCAAAAAGCTCTAAGGTCTCTTTATTAAAATATTCATGAATACTGTAAGGATGCGGATATTGATATTTATCAGGCCACAATCCGTATGCATAGTGATATTTTTCAATACGAGTTTGAATGGTAAGCATTTCTTTTTCCGTGTTTTTGGGCGATCCGGAAAAAGGATGTATTCCGTTATTCAACAATCTGAAAATAATAACGGCTAAAGCAAATTTATCTTGCTCTTCCCCCATTTCTTCACAAGACAAAGACATACCCTCGGGATAGATGTATTCTTCACTGACAAATTCTGCCGGATACCTGTTTTTTTCGCCTTTGATTGAAAAGCCGTCACAATCTACCACCGCAACCAGCATATTTTCCTTATATACATACAAATTTGAAGGCTTCAAATCGACAATATAGTGCCCGCATTTATGAAGTTCTGTCACCATTAAAGCCACATTATATGCTGCAAAAACTCGATAAGCATATTTTTCCGACAAATTCAGCTTTTTTCTGATGGCTTTTTGCATCAAATGATCTAACGACACAGCTTTGTTCATATCAATCAAGGGCATCATATATCCGACACAAAACCCCTTATCATCATCCAGCAACGCTTCGGGCCACGCTATTTGAATAAAATCTACTCCATTAACTTTTACCGGATCAAATTTTGGCTTGTTTAATAACATAGCTTGCAATTTTTGACGATTCGTTGCTGACTTTGAAGTGTTATGAAAAATTTTTACAACCGATTCCGGACGCCCTTCAACCTCATATATTTTACCTGAAGCGCCGCCTTTGTTAATCATCTTTCCTAAAGTTATTTTAGCATAATAACCATCGCCAAAAACCGCATTATATGTTTGTTTAGCTTCAGCCAACTCAAAGTCCTCCTATCCAAACCAATGTTTTGTCATCATTATTAAGTTGCTGAGCTTTTGGAGTTTTTAAGGTGTTTATCAAAGCTTTTTTTGCTTTAACACAGCTCTTTTCATTAAAAAGATAGTCATTTATAGGATAAACAAATTTTTGCTCTATATCCTTAAAATCTCGGCTAAAAGCAAAAGATGTTAAACCGTCAGACATCAACAAAATGCTTTTTACTTTATCAATTTTAGTAAATCTCAGATTTTCTCGCCAAGTATCTTGTGTAAAGAAAAATGTTTCACAAGAAAAATTACCGTTTTCCGGTCTTGAAGCTATAAAATCTATATTTTCACCCAAAGCCAATGCCGCTCCATCGCCTATATGAAAAAACACACCTTTATTTTTATAATAAACAACACCTACTATTGTTGCTGCAAAACAAGCTAAACCATCTTCATTTTTAGTCTTATTAAAACGATGAATAAGCAATTTTTGCCTGACTACTTGTATTGCGTTAACAATATCTGATTCTATATTTCTTAAATTAGAATTTTTTAAGAGGTCACAAAGTGTTTCACAAACAGCTTTTGCACCTATTTTACCATATTTTGCCGAACCGGCACCGTCCGAAACTATTGCCACCAAATTCTTTCCGAAAGTGTGCTTATAACAGTCCTGACATGACATTTTATTATTAAAATGAAGTTTTCCGGCAACACTTGCTGCCACTATTTTTGTTTTCTTACTCATCCCAATCGCCCGTATCATCAAGCTGATCCAAACTGTTTGGTGCAGCTCTGGACACACAAGAAACACTGCGACTCAACCACAAGAAAAATTCAGTAAAACGCAAACCGCTCAATCTTTTGGGCGTATTCATCGAAAACATCGCTAATTTTTCCAAATTAGCTCCTTGTGTTCCAACGGCATGAATGACAACCTTTTTATTTTTTTGTGCTTGTTGGCATTTTTTAGCAACACTTTCCCAATCATAATCCGTAGGCTCGCCATCACTTATAAGAAAAATCCAAGGTCTTTTTGATGTAATACCGCAACTGTCATACAAACATTTTTGCTCTTCGATTTTTTTCAAAGCCAATTCCATAGCTTTGCCCAAAGGGGTTAAACCGCCGGCTTCCATTTCAGGAGCTTCAAAATTCATTGCGTCAATCCAATCCGAAGAAACAACTGCTTCATCTTTGCCAAAAGCCTTGATAATAAGAAGTTGAACTCTTGACGACGCATCAATATCATCTTTCAATTCTTGTTCCAAAGCTTTTAAACCTATGTTCAGTTGCTTTATAGGTTCACCTCTCATCGAGCCGGAACAATCCAAAACCAAAACACAAGGTGTGCGTTCGTTTGCATTGTCTGCAAACTCCACATACGGTATCATCTCATTATCTAAATCATCTAAAACCATTTTTTATCTCTCAGCCTCTGGATTATAGGGATATGTGTGCGGATATCCGCTGTTTTCATAAGGAACAGGCAAAGCGGCTCTTCCGCAAGAAGCAACCGTCAAAACCGCAAATAACAAAAAAAGCATAAATATTTTTTTCATATACAATTCCTTTACCACTTTAATTATATAATAATTATATATCTCATAAAGGGTAACTAAAAAATAAGTTATACAAAAGAAAATGTTAAAAAGAATATTTCTGACAATTTTATCAATTTTTTTCATAACAACCGCTCAAGCCAAAAGCGGAGTTAACATTTTTACCTATCCGCGCAATGTCCCTGACGCAAAAATATTCAACAAACACGGACAATCTTTCCATCTGAGAGATTTTAGCGGTGACTTTTTAATTGTTATTTTTTGGTCAAAAACCTGCGTACCTTGTATCAAAGAAATAGATGACATTAACCATTTTATCAAAAAAACTAAAGGCACCGGCATAAAATTGATTACGGTTTCCCCTGAAAAAGAATGGATTTCTCCGGAAGAACAAGCCGCCTTTTTACGAAAATATGGAGGAGAAAACATAGATTTTTACTCTGACAGAAAATCGGCTTTATCCAACAGCTTTGGCATTTTTACATCTCCTCATACCGTTCTTATAGATAAAAACTCTATGGAAATAGGTCGAATCAGAGGGTCTGTTGATTGGGACGATGACGATGTAATAGAATATATTTACAATCTGAGCAGCAAATATTAAAAATCTTCCCCATCAAAAATTTTATATGGCTCTTTTCGTGTATTTTGATTATATTCCAAAGCCTTAATAGCCTGTTCCATCAATTTTTTCGATGTTTTTGCAATACTGGGAAAACAACTTACGCCTATTGAATACAACAATTTATGTTTTGCAAAGTTATCACTGACACCTTCATTCAAAACATCTAACATCCTTTTCATTATATCATTAAAACTATTTTTATCTCTTGCTGTAAACATCAACCAAAAATTATACTTCAGCCCGACACTGACTGTGGCTGTCCTTGGCATATTTAACACCAAATTATCAGCTATCTTCTTTATTACAAAATCATCAATATTCATTTTTCTGAAACTGTCGATATTATCAATATTCAAAACAGCTACACAAATCATTGATGTTTTTTGAGAAGAATCTTTAGCATTTTCATTAACAACCGCTACTTGAACTCTGTCTTCAAACAGAAAAAAACTGGGCAAACCGGTAATACTGTCATACAATTCATTATAAATATTTTTGTTTTTTTCTTTAATTTGTTTTCCTATCAAAAGGAATGAAAAATGGTCGGTTTCAGGCAAATACACCGCCTTAAAACTAACCGAAACAATTTTTTCACCTATTGTTTTCAGTCTTATTTTCAATTCTTTGGAAGATGTAAGCATTTCACCGATATTTTTTGACAATAAATTCCAATCATCTCGAAAAACCAAACTAAAAAAGTTCTCTCCGATAATATCTTTATCAAATTCTATATCCATCATTCTCAAAGATGCCGGATTCACATAAACCAATTTATCATCTCTTATCAAGAAAACCGGATTTTCGGAAGAAACGACAAAAGAATTTATAACATCTTGCAATCGCATATCCAAATTTTGCCAATTGCTGTTTTTATCCAAACTCTTGGTCGACACATTTTTGTTATGTTTTTTGGTTTCTAAAGAATCCAAATCGATAGAATATTTTTTTAAGTCGTCATCGCTGTATACAGCAACATTTTGCTCTGTTTCCAAAGAAACATTGCCGTCCAGCTCTTCAATTGTTTTTTCAAAATTCTCAGCCATATCAATAAAAAACACCTCTTTTTTTATAATAAATACATTATACAAAAAAACAATGCAAAATATTTGTATTTTATTAAGAATCTTCTGATACAATTGCTTCAATAAAAGAATCCTTAAGGAATGCTAATATGACAGAAGAACAGCTAACTGAAGAAAAAGAAGAACAAGTTTCAGAATTGGTAAAAAATGTTTTTTTACTGAAAGAACGATTTGAAATAGATTTTCAAAAACCTCTACCTGAACTAAACACAAATGGCGCCGAAGCTTTTGAGGTAAATGACAATATATCCCCTCAACGAAGCCTTTTTGCGCTTATTTGTTCAAATGAAACAGCTCCTCGTTTATCTTACATTGCTTACCTCAAATCTATAGATTCACCAAATATCTTAAAATTGGTAGAATATGGTATAGTAAAAAAAGAAAGCGGCGAAGAATTTATGGCTTTGGTTTACAACAAACCTTCAGGCCCACGCGCTGATGAATTTGAAAAAAATTTCGATGGTTTAAGCCCGTCAAAATTTGAATCTTTAGCTTTATCTCTTCTTTCAGCCTGCGATGTATTAAAAACCTTTGGCTTAACCCACCGAGCCATAAGAACAAGCAACCTGTTTTATAAAGATTCGACAAGAAAAGAGCTTGTTTTGGGTGATTGCTTAGCTTCGTTTCCGTCTTTTCATCAGCCGATTCACTACGAAACGATAGAGAATATGCTTTGCGAACCGCAATCTCGCGGCAACGGCACCTTAGAAAACGATCTTTATGCCTGCGGTGTTGCACTATTGGAAATAGCCCTAAACCGCAAAATATCTTCTGAAGCATCAAATGTTGAACAACTTAAACAAAAACTAAAAAACACATCGTTTTCCTATTTGGTTTCCGGAGAAAAAATTCATAGTCAGATATCCGTGGTTTTACGCTCGCTATTGGATGATTTACCGGAGAATCGCTGTACATATGTTCAGTTACATAACTTTTTTGAAGCCAAAACTACCGTTTTAACTTCTTCAGAAAGCATTGAAAAAGCTAACAGATCTCTTATCATCAATGGTGAAAAATGCTATACTCAAAAAAGCGTAGCAGTAACTATGTTACTAAATCCGGATTTTGGTATAGAGGTTATCCAGAGCGGAAAATTGCTGGAATGGATAAAAGTAGGTTTAGAAAATGAAAAACTATACAACAAAGCAGAAAAACTTATTTCGGCAGAAAAGGAAAACAACAAAACAAACTTATTATACAAAACTTGCATCCTTTTAGACTATTCTTTACCTCTAAAAACTACCGACGGTTTTCTGTTTCCCAACGGCTTGGCTAAAAGTATTTTCTATTGCAAACGCAAATCTATTCCGCTAACCGATATTCAAAAACTTATAAATTCAGATATTATAAAACTTTGGTATCAAGAACAACCATATCAAAGAGCCCCTTCAAATGCCGGCGAATTTAAGTCTTATATGGCCAGAAATGATTTAGGTTATGGCTTTGATAGAATAATGTATGATTTTGACGAAGATTTGCCATGCATAAGTCCCATTTTAGGAAAAAGCTTTGTAAACAGCCTATCTCGTTTACTAAAATCATTAAATAATTATCAAGGAGATTATCAAAATTTGCCTTTTGATAAAAACATCGTAGCTTATCTTCGTTGTAAAATGGGCAAAAAAATTGATGGAATAATAACCGATCTCAACGCCAACCAAGATGTCTTAAAAATCAGCGCTATTTTGCGTTTGTATGCGACTATTCAAAACAAGCATGGACCGGCTCAATTATCAAATCTTACACAATGGTTGGTGATTATATCAAAACCGATTATTCACTCATTCCACAACATAAAATATCAAAAATATCTTGAACAAGAGCTTATAAAGGTATCCAAAGCCGGAAAAATCATAGATATTGTTGAAATTTTAGAAAACGAAGAAGCCAGAAATAAAGATAGAAGCGATTTTTCAGAAGCTCTCAAACTAACAAACTTCTTACTTAATGAAAAATCCAAGATTTTATCCGGAGATTCAAAAATCGAAGAAGAAGCTCGCGACTTAGCTTTTCGTTTTTCATCCATTTTAGCAGTGCTGACAATGCTTAGCGCTTTTGTATTCACCATTATTTATTGGACAGTAAGCTAATGAAAACAGAAAATAAAATTTTATTAAAAAAGACCAAACAATCAAGAGTGAGCGGCTTTCAAAAAGTTTTCTTGTTTGTTTTGTTTCTAGCTATTTCATTTAAGGTTTTACCGGCAATTGTTGTTCTGTTCTTAGGTCTTTTACCGACGCTTACGATTGTGGTAACCGACACAAAAAACATTAACAAAATAACTACTGTCGGATGTTTTAATATATCCGGTGTTATGATTTGTCTTAACAACTTGTTTAATCAAATTACCGCGGTTTCAAAGTTTTCAATAACTGATAACATTTTCAATATTATCATTATGCTATCAGGCGCCGCCGTAGGTGTTGTTTTATATTATATTTTGCCGGATATATTTGTTTATATATTTAAAAATTCAGCTCAGCATCGATTAAAACTAATAAATGCCAAGCTGGAAAAATTAAAAAGCAACTGGGATAATTTAATACCTGAACAACGCTAAATTTCCAATTCAACCGCTTTTTTTATCTTTTTAATAGAATTGAGTTCGATTTGTCGAACTCTTTCCTTTGATATGCCGTAATATTTACTCAAATCATCCAATGTTACGGCTTTTTCGTTCAGTCTTCGTTTAAACAAAATATCTTTTTCCCTTTTATTAAGCACAACCAACGCTTTAGAAAACAAAGTTTTTCTGTATTTCATTGTTTCGCTATATGCCAAAACATCTTCCTGATTGGGTTTAGAATCAGCAATAAAGTCCATCCATTCGCTTCCGCTGTCACCACCGCTGTCTATCAGAGTGTTTAACGAGCCGTCATGAGCCTTTAGCCTGGTGTTCATATCTTTAACTTCTTGCACCGAAACATCTAAAGATCCGGCAATTCTATTCAAAACCTCTGGTGTCAGTTCTCTGTCATCATTCAAATTAAGTTTGTTTTTTATTTTTCTAAGGTTAAAAAACAGTTTTTTCTGAGCCGCCGTTGTTCCTATTTTTACCAACGACCACGAATTTAATATATATTTTTGCACCGATGCTTTAATCCACCACAAAGCATATGTCGAAAACCTAAAACCCTTTTCCGGCTCAAATTTTTCAACAGCATATAACAATCCGATATTTCCTTCCGAAATCATTTCGGCAACCGATAATCCGTAACCTCGATATTTGGCTACGACTTTTACCACCAATCGCAAATGAGAATTAACCAATATTTTTGCAATTTCCTGTTCTTTGGTTTCTTTATATTTTACAGCCAGTCTGTACTCTTCTTCTTGTGACAAAATAGGATAAGTTCTAATTTTTTGCATATATCTCGCCATATTTATTTCCGGCGAAAAATCTATACCTTTTATATCTGAATTATATTCCATTTTTATACTCCCGAATTTATAAAACTTATCAACAGTTCATAAAGTCCGAGTTCAAAAAAGTCACAATAAACAGACTATTTCCATAGGTTACAAAACGCAACCTAGCTTTTAGTTATATATATAAAAAACACTGTATTTAAAATTTATATTTTGCGCAAAACATTCAAAAGTTCTTGCATATCTTCAGGTATTTTTGTTTCAAAAAACATTTTTTCTTTAGTTTTCGGATGAATAAAACCCAAACTTTGTGCGTGCAAAGCCTGTCGTGGAAAATTGTTGGCAAAATTTCTTATCTCTTCTGCTATTGTTTTCGCTGTCATTTTTTTAGACTTAACATATAACTTATCGCCCAAAAGATTATGCCCCAAACTTGATAAATGCACTCTTATTTGGTGAGTTCTTCCGGTTTCTAAGTTACATTTTATCAAACAAGCCTCATTCTTAAAAACCTCTGTCACCTGATAATGCGTAACAGCTTTTTTTCCGCCTTTTGAAACTATTGCCATTTTTTTCCTGTCATAAGGCGAGCGCCCTATATCACCCTCGATTACGCCTTTCATCGAGTTTGGTACACCATAACATACGGCATAATATGTTCTTTCGATACTGTGTTCGGCAAATTGTTCGCATAAAAACTTGTGTGCGTTATCATTTTTTGCCACGACCAAAACACCGGATGTTTCTTTATCTATTCGATGAACGATTCCGGGTCTTTTAACTCCGCCGATACCGGACAAATTATTACAATGAAACAACAAAGCATTAACCATCGTATTATCCCAAGCTCCCGGTGCCGGATGAACAACCATTCCCGAAGGTTTATTAACCACCACGATATCATCATCCTCATACAAAATCGGCAATTCTATATTTTGCGGTTTCGGTTCAGCGTCAACAGCTTCGGGAACAACCAAAACAAAAGACTCACCCTCTTTTATTTTGTACGAATTATCGCCGACGGTTATATCATCACAAGTAACATTGCCTTGTTCTATGTTTTTTTGTATTTGCGAACGAGAAATTTCAGGAAAACATTTGGCCAAAAATTTATCAATTCTCAGCCCTCTAAAATCTTTATTAACTATTGGTGTGTTATAAATATTACAATCTGTCATTTTGCTTTGTTTTCAAGCGCCTGTTAAAACTTCGGTTTTGATAATAAAGCAAAAAAACAAACTTTCAAGAGGTGGTTTAATGAATAAATTGTTATTTGTAAAAATAATCGTATGCTTTCTAACTTTTTTGCTGGTTCTCGGAGCTTTCTCTGCCCTAGGAACAATCTATAAAAAAGTAAATGAAAAACCCAAAACAACAACTATTGAATTAAACCAGCCGAAAAACACCTATATTGCCGATTTCAAAATTGAAAAAAACGACATTTTCGTTTTGGTAAAAGGAAAAAATGGAACTTCTGTCTCCGACAAAATAGTTATTGTTGACAAGTTTGGAAAAACACCAAATATCACTCTAAATCTTTCAAAGGAATAAAATTATGACAAATAATGATTTTTCTGCCGACGATTTTGATAAACTCTTAGATGATTTTATAGCTTCTCAACTGCAAGATGCCGAAGACGCTTTGTTTGAATCGCAAGAAAAAAACCCTAAAACAGCAACAACGGAAGAAGCCTCATCAGAAGAAAAACAAGCATCTTCGGAAAATCATGATGTTGTCGAAGAAGTTGTAAACATCGCTCCGACGACAGAAAAAAACTATTCTTATTTTGATTTTATGCACGATTATTCCAAAGAAGCATCTTCTTTAGCTCAAGAAGAATTTCGCCTTTATGAAGCCATCACCAATCTGATGAAATCCTCAATTGACTGCATAAAAGAAATTAACGAAAACGAAGACATAGATTACTTTGATTTTGATATAAAACACCTTCTTCCGAGATTCAGTCCTCGCAGAATAGATAATTTATCACAAAACATTAACAACGCATGGGTTCTGTTGTTAAAAGCGCAACCGGAAGAATTATCAAAATTGGATGACAACGCCAGCGACGAACAAATATTAAGTTTTGCGGAACAGTCAAGCAATCGAAATTTAATGATGGCTCTTATCTCTTATGTAGAAACTCTTATAGAAGTTGATGCTTGTGAAATAGCCTATAATATTCGCAAAGCCAAATACAAAAAAATCAAAATTGAAAAATCTATCTACGAAGCTGAAAAAGCACGAAAAGATAAAATTCGCTCATATATTCAAGCTATTAAAGACAAAAACTTTCCTGTTGATGCCGAAATGTTGGTTAACAACTTTTTCAAAACCGTAAGAATAGATCCCGATGGTGCAAAAAAAATGCTTGAACACAATCCGGCAACTTTTGCTCCCATTCAGGTAGACAAGATTCCGAATAGACTTTTCGGTCTAATCAAAGCAAAACCCGAAGACGGCAAAAAAGTAAATAAAAAACTGGGTCAATTCTTAAAAAATCTAAAGGCTTAGTCAGTACAAAATTATAGACAAAAAACTTTTATTTTGTTATAATAAGGTAAATTAGCTTAAAAAAGGAGTTATATTATGGGAAAAGCTCGAGATAGAATAAAAGCAGGTGTTACAAAAATAAAAAAAGCTGTACGCTACATCCCTGACAAAGTTGCAAAAAATAAAGCCTTAAATGTTTTTGAAGCAACTGCTGCTGTTCATAGAGAATCTCAATCTGGTGGCAAATTCAAAGCTTCTGATAAACAACGAGAGATTTTTGAACAGCAACAAGCTAAAGTTGCGGCATTACGAGGTATCCAAAAAGAAGGCGACGCCTACAAACCCGAACACCTTGAAAAAGAGCTAAGTCCCAAAGAAATTCTCAACTATTCTATGTACCAGTACTATTGTTTAGAAAAAAACAAAGATACGGCTCAACAAGAAATTCAAGCTAGACTTGATTCTGTTTATACTGATGAAAACAATCAACAAGAAGATATCCCTCAAGAAATCAAAGCCACAAACAATTCTCTTCATGATTTAACACTCCATACAGATGAAGATTTCTTCAAATTAAACGAAGACGAACAAGAAGAATATCTTGGAAAATTAAAAGAAATCAGCGGCGCCGAATATGATCGTCTGATTAAAGAGCGTGACCAAAGAAATACCAAGGCAGCCCATATTTATAAAGAAAAAGACGACAGGGCAACTCCTCGCCTAGGTAAAGAAACAGATATTAAGTCAAAACGAGGAGATATTATCGATTTTATGATGGACGAGATTATTATTGCCAGTTTTGATTGGACATTAAACAGGTTTGTAAACTGCGGTTCATATCTTTTATTAGGTGTTCCTTACAATGCCATTCAATCTTTGAAAGACGCTCATCAAAAAAGAAAAGCTAACGATTATGTCGACGACCAAGTAGAATCCGGTCCAAAAATTGATGAAAATACCCCTATGGACGCCTCACACTATTATGAAGAGCTCGAAAATAAAAACATACTTTATCAAACCCGTTTAAGTGAAGATGCCGACAGGTTTTATAATATGCGTCGCAATATGGTTGGACACTTAGAAAACTATAGTTCCGTTCAAGACCCAAAAAATCAAGACCGTCAAAATGCTATTGATGGCATGGTTAGGATGAATCTTATAGTAAATTTATACGAAATTAAGGATCCCAATATTTCGCAAAAACTTATAAACACAGATCCTTATTCACAGATTTGTAATAATCCGGAAGAGTTAAAAAAGCAATATAGCAGTTTATTTAATGAGGGTCTTATTGTTGAAAAAGACGGAAAACTTGTCGATAAAAATGGAAATAATTTAACTCCGGAACAAATTGCCAAAGTCGCTTTAGAAACTGATATCAATAAGTGGCTTCAAGCAACTTATGAAAAGAGAGATGCCTCCTCAGAAAAGGATAAAAGCAATATATTTTCTGATAAGATTCCTGAAGGTCTTCAAAATCTGGGATTAAACGCTGACAAGTTGAAAACTCAGTTTGAAAAGGCTCAAAAACAAACTTTAGCTACTCTAGATATGCAAAGAGAAATTAGCAATGATAAATCAATGTCTGAAATTTTTGCTAATGACTATGCTCAATATATGATTTCTGAACATAGTAAAGATGCTGACAATCCGAAATTAACAGCAAAAGATGTTGAAAAATACAGAAACCAGGCAAAAGTCATCTTTTGGCAAAATATGAAAAGACTTAGAGGTGAAAAAATAGAAGATGCCATTTCTATTGATACATTAATGGTTGCCGCTGAACAAATGAAAAAGCAGAGTAAAGATTCAAAAGAAAAAACACCTAACTTAGTTAACGAACTTATAAAAGATAAAAATTTTGATCTTAATAAAACAGCTCAAACAGCTATGACAGAATTTGCTCAAGACCTGACTGGCGAACAGTATATTAAAATTAAAACAAATAATTTGAATAGAGTAAACGGTGATATTGATCGTTTGAACGGTGAAAAAGTAAAAATTGATAAAAAAAGAGAACTTATTGACTCAATAAAACAACGGGTAAATATGACAACAACCAACAAGCAATCCAAAAGAATAAAAGACATAGATAATCTCAAAAAAACGGTTCAAGTATCCGGCCTTGAGAAAAAGAATATCGATTTTTTCAAAACTCAACAAACTATTCTTTAGTGAGTTAAAAATATGAAGAAAGCCCTAAAAATCATAAGAAATCTTATCGTTTTTGTTTTATGGACATTTTTGTTCGTTTTTCTATCACAAAAACTTTTTATTCTGATATGGAATTTTGATATCTTATCACCTTATTCATGGAATATTATATCAGATTTTTGGAACAAGGGAGGAAGCTTTAAAACCTATCAAGATATCATTTTTCTGACCTTTTTGTTGTCTTTGCCTTTTTTATATTTTTTCGGACTTCGAAAAGCTAAAAAACTAAACTATGCAAATATGTTTTTAGCTGTTTTCCATCGTTTTTTTAATGAAAAAATTGATGAACCGGAAAGAATTGTGTTAAAAGGAATGAAATCAACTCAACAATATGTTGATGATGTGAAAAATGAGCTAGAATCCTTAAAGCCGGAAAAAAATCAGGAAGCTTCTTCGATTCGTGCAAATGTGCTAAAAAAAATAAGCGAAGAAACAAAAAAATAATTTGTTGTTAACTAATTCTGTATTAGAATTAAGTAAATAAAAGAATATTAAGGAGTTTTTATTGAAACCTGTTTTACTTTTGTTGAGAATAATAATTGTAGGCCTTCTATGGAGCGTATTCTTCTTAGAAGGTATAAGAGTTATTATGCTCACAAACTGGTATTTTGATATTCTTCGTTGGACACACTGGCTTCACGCTTGGAACCTTTGGATATCCGGTTGGGTCATTGACGAACCGAAAGAATGGGCTTTTGTTTTAATCGTCTTTAGTATGATTCCCGTATGGATTACCGTTTGGGTAGCTCTCAGCACCATAAAATGGGGCGCTATATTTAAGCATCTTTGGTCTGTTCCTTTAAGTTTGTTCGGAAATGTTTTTGAAAAACCGATAAAACAAATCAAAAACACCGTAGCCGTAAAGGTTGTACATAAGAAAAAATCTTACAAAGAGATTCGACCCAAAAGCGCCAATGTACCTGTTGAAGCGCCTGTATCTGCCTTCAATGAAGAAAAACGAGCCGCTCTTTCCGGGGCTCCTGTTCGTAAAAAACCCATAAATTATGCTCCGACACCCATTCCTGTCAAAACTCAGGAACCTAAAGAATTTTCTCACTCTTTGTTCAATTTGGAAGCTGACGAAGATACTATTGATTTTGATCTATTCGAAGAATCTGTTGCACCTAAAGAAGAAAAAGTCGAAACTCCGACCGAAACTAAGGAACAACCGGTTGTAAAAAAACAGGATAAAAAATCTCAACAACAGCAAAATAACAAAAAATCAGATAATAAACCCCAACAACAGCAAAAGCAAAAAACAGCTTCTGCAAACTCTACTTTGGAAATTATTAAACAAAAAGGTTTTGATGTTATTACCGGTGCAACAATCAAAAATACCTTTATCGACTTTATAGGCGTTTCAAAAACCCAAATACTATTATGCCTTAACGATAAAGAACCGGGCGATTGGCTGGCTGATGAAGAAAGATTCAACGATGAAGAACCTTTATGGTTTTCTGAAAGTTCTCACCGAATTTCTCCGGTACGCAAAGCCGATCTTGCCAGATTGACCTTGGAAGAAAAATTAAAAGATGCTGATTTATCATTTAGCGTAACACCTTATGTGATTATCCAAATAGGAAACATTATCAATGCCGAAGATATGCTTGATATTTGGAATGATATGAATGTAAATGTTACCAGAATAGATAGAGGAACACCAAAGGAAATACCTCTGTTTGCCAAAAACATTGAAGACGCTGATGACAAAGCAGATAAATCTGTCTTAGAAAAAATCAAAAAATTACTAAGAACTATCGCTTAATAAGAGGATAAAAATGGCTTTAGAAAAAGAAGGCGAAGAATGGAAAGAATATAACAGTGCTGTCAGATGGATGGTTATAGCTTGCGCTATTTCTGTTGTACTCACTATAATTTTTGCAATTTTTTCAATACCGTTAGCCTATTTGGTGGGTAATGGTATTTCTAAAGAAAGCATTGATGATGTTTCAAAATTTATATCTTTTATCTTTACTCGTGATGGTTTTCTAAAACATCGCTACTGGGTTTGGTTTAAACAACTTATGAACTACAACGGCTCTTTTTCTCTAAGCCTTTGGATTCCTCTATTGCCCTTTATTTCACTACCAATCGGTGCTTTTTTAGGTGCAATAACCAATCCTTATCGATTCCAATCAAATGTTCATGGTTCAGCTCGTTTAGCTGACGAAAAAGATGTTAAAAAAATGGGGTTATTTGATGGTTTTTGCATCGTTGTAGGCCGATTTAAAGGCAAACTTTTAAGAATGAACGAAACTCTTTCTGTTTTATGCTGCGCTCCTCCGGGAACCGGTAAAACAGTTGGTGTTGTTATGCCTACCATTTACAATTCACCGACCATGAGTATCGTTGTAAACGACCCAAAACCTGAATTATGCTATTCTACCTCCGGTGCCAGAGCAAAAATAGGTCCTGTTTTTATCATTAACTGGGGTATGGAGGACAATCCGGCCGAAGGTATTTATTATCCTTCATGGAACCCGTTATCTCCAAACGCTGTTCCTGCTCAAGGTCCGGGTCGTGATATGTATGTCGATTCTATGTGCAACACCTTGGTCGAAGAACCAAAAGGCGGTGCAGACCCCCACTGGTCAAAGACAGGTCGTGCAGCCCTAAACGGATTCATTCACTTTATTGTATCAAAATGCGAAAAAGCTCGCGCCAACGACTACTTTATCGGACGCGTTTTCGAAGGAAAATTGGACGACGATGATAAAAAAGTGCTAGAGGGTTATTATATGAGTATGAACGACCCTCAAGCCGCCCGCGCACTGGCAAATCTCCGAGGAGGCACTCTAAATATCGACAATTACCTTCCTATCGGAACTTGGGCTTTGCTACCGGAAAAATGGATTGGCCATGAATCTTGTATTGCTATGATTCTGGAATGGATTACCGAAGCTCAAATCAAACAATCTCAAGACATTAAACGCCGTTTGGAAGAAGGCGATCAAATGGCCGCCATGGCAGACCCTATGCGAGACTTGTTGGAAGAAGCTATTGAAGAGGCTCGTAAATTCGGTTATTCTCAACGCTGTATAGTGGAGCTTAGCCAACTCAGTTCAATGCCCGATAAAGAGCGTGGTTCTGTACTTTCTACCGCTTTTGCAGGTATTGGTATTTTCAAAAACTCAGCTGTTGTGGCCCGAACAAGCTTTTCCGATCTTGCATTTAAGGATTTGCGCGGTATGAAAGATCCTATTACCGGTCAATTTAAGCCTATATCTGTTTATTTGTCGGTAAACCAAGTAGATGCCCAAGCTTTGAGTGTTATTTCAGGTACATTCTTTGACTTAATGTCATCTTACCTTATTGCTAACCCACCAAATTTTGTGAATTCCACCGATGGCAAAATGGGTCCTTTCCCTTGTTTGTTCGCAATCGACGAGTTCCCAACCCTGCCAAAACTAAAAGCTGTTATTGACGGTCCGGCGGTTGGTCGTGGTCAAAAAGTTTCTTATCTTTTAATCGGACAAGATTTAGGACAAATTTCAGGTAAATATGGTAAAGATGACCTTGAAACAGTTATATCTACCACCGCCTGCAAAGTTATTTTATCTCAAAACAACGAAGTAACTGCCCAGCGTTTCTCTAAAATGATAGGTAATAAGACTGTACAAACCACCTCTTATTCAAAACAAGAAGGTTTATCTAAAGGTGCTAATCCTTTTGCTAAAAATGTAAGTTATAGTTTGCAAGCGGCTCCTGTTATATCAACAACCCAACTACTAAGCTTACCTATGCTTAAGCAGGTTGTTTTAATGCAAAGTTTTATTGATAGACCTATTATTGCCGATTCTCCTCGTTGGTATTTGGATCCTAAAATGAAAGCTTTACAAAAACTTCCGCCTGCTCCTAATGTTCCTGACTGGATTGTTGCTCAACGAGAAGATATTAACGACGATATGTTATCAAAACTCGGTATTGAATATAACGAAAATAGCGATAACGGAGAATTTGAAGAATACGAAAAAGAATTTAGTGAAGAAGATAATTAGTTATAAAAAACGCCTTTTTCTAAGGCGTTTTTTATTATTCAGCATCATCTTTCGGTGTCAGAGCCTCTTCCAGTTCTTTAATATCATTTTCATCAAGCCTGTTAGCTTCAAAAGTATATTTTCCGCTAAACCAATTACCCAAATCTATATCAGCACACCTTTTAGAACAAAAAGGCTTATATTTGTCATCTTCATATTCTTTTTTACATATGGCACAAATCATTTTTCTACCCTTCCTGTCCCTTTACAAGTCGGACACTCTTCAGAAAAAACATCGCTTAAAGTAGGTCTTCGTCTGTTTCTGACAATTTCAACATTTCCGGCTCTGCTCAAACCTAAAACCCTTGCCTTACAAACATCTTCTTTCAGCTCTTTTTCTAAAATTTCCATACTGTTTTTCAAAAATTTATATTCAGAAACACCGGCAAAATCTACTATTATTTTTCCCGACAGATTTCTTAATATTATTTGCCTTGCAATTTCTTGAGCCGCTTCATTATTAAGCCTGCCAAGTCCTCCTTGAGAACACCCTTCTCCGCTATCTACATCAATAGCAACAAAAGCTTTTGTTTCTTCTATAATAACTCTACCGCCGCATTTTAACTTTACTTCTTTTTGTAAAGCATCATTTATCATTTCTGAAATACCGTTATTTTCAAAAGCTTTGTTATCATACTCAACATCACAAATATTTAAAAACTTATCTTCCAACAAATGATTATCAACCACAACTTTATCAAGACAAGTTGTTTCTCTTGCTAAAACATCTTCAATTATATTATCCTTCAAATACAACAAACACGGCGCATCAGATGATTTTGCTTTTTTTACAATTTCATCAAACAAGTTTTCTAAACACCGCATCTCTGCCAATATATCATCTTTTTTTGCATCTTTTGCTGATGTTCTTATGGTAAATCCGCCGCTGTTTGCATTTTCCATAATCAAATTAACTAAATTTTCTCTTATCTCATCATCATCTATTTTATTTGATACGGTTATTTCTTCACCATATGGATCATACACCAAATAAACACCGGCCAAACGCAAAAATCTTGACAATCTGGCGCCTTTTTCAGCTCTTTGCTCTTGAGATACCTGAACTATAACACCTTGTCCTTCTATAGCCTCTAAACTCTCCAAATTGTTTTCTTCCGAATTTATAAAAGCATCTCTGTTAGAACCTATATTAACAAAATACCCTGTTTTATCATTAGCTGTTTTGATTTTTTTTGTAATTCGACCGAGATAAATATTTCCTTCATTTGCTTTATTATTGTCAACAACGAACAATTCTTTCAAATTACCATTATCTAAACATGCAATTTTCTTTATTCCGTTTTTATTTTCTATAACAAGCTTATTTATCATTTTACCCCGGCTCCAATTAACAAATTACGCGCTTCAAACAAAGGCAAACCAACCACACTACTGTAAGAACCTATCATTTGTTTTACAAAACCGGCTAATTTTCCCTCTATTTTATAACCGGCACAACCATGCCACTCGCCGGAATTTACATATTCTAATATTTCTTTTTCAGTCAATTTTTTCATTTTTATTTTTGTTGAATTAAGTTTTACAACAGCTTTTCCTTTTTTATCAACCACACAAACCCCTGTTAAAACTTTATGTGTTTTACCTGAAAGCATTTGCATAACTTTAACTTGTTCTTCGTCTGAGTGAGATTTTTGAATGATTGTCGTTTGACAAACAACAACAGTATCCGAAGCCAGAACAACCTCACCTTTATGTTTATTTGCCACAAACAATGCCTTTTCTTTAGCCATTCTCTTAACATACTGGCTTGGTTTTTCTTTATTTTTAGGAGTTTCATCAATATCTGCCGGCTCTATTTTAGCCGGTTCAAAACCTATTTGCGACAACAACATTTTTCGCTGTGGAGACTGCGAAGCTAATATAAAATCTTTTACCATATTAAAATTCCAAATAAAAAAGGGTTTTTAGCTACAAAAATCTAAAAACCCATAAAAAAACTATACTTCATCGTCATAAGTTTTTTCCATTCTTTCGTGACGCTCTTGAGCTTCTATCGAAAGAGTGGTAACCGGACGAGCCTCTAATCTTTCCAAACCGATAGGATCACCTGTTTCCTCACAGTATCCGTAAGATCCGTCTTCTATTCTTTTCAAAGCCTCATCTATTTTAGAGATAAGTTTTCTTGCTCTATCACGAGTTCTTAACTCCAAAGCTTTATCTGACTCTAAAGAAGCTCTGTCAATTTGATCCGGTTGATTTAAACCGCCTTGTTTCAAATCATCTAATGTGTCTTTAGATTGACCGATTAAAGATTTTTTCCAAGATAACAACTTCTGACGAAAATATTCCAAATGCATTTCGCACATATATTCTTCGTCTTTAGATGGTCTGTAATCAGGTGAAAGAACAATTTCGCTATCCATTAAATAACTCCTTAAATTGCAATAATAAAATTTTAGTTAAAGATATAGTAAACAAATATAAATTCAAGCAAAAACAAAGGTTTTTCACTTAAATATTTTTTACCTTACAAGTTTTGCTAATTCAACTTCCACTCTTAGCTCTATTTCAGCTAATATTTCTTTCAATTTTTCATCATTTGTTTCTACATCTTTTTGTTTAACCAAACGAGATATTTCTATCAATTTTTCCTTAGAAACAACCCCTGTTATAATTTCTTGTCGTATTTCTTCTAAATTATCAAGTAATGTATTTGCTTTTTTTATCAATTTTTTTCTTATTTGCTTTTCTTCATCACCGTCAACCATCTGAGCCGCAAAAATAGCTCCTGCACCACTTACAGCCGATGCTGTATTAACATCAGCCATTGAGTTTGTACTTACATTTTTCAAATAATCAGAAAAATTTTCACCTGATGATATTTTTCTGGTGCCGTTGTTCTTTGATATTTCTGTATTTTTCTTTACATTATCAACTCTAAACAAAATATACTCCCTAATAAAAATACCATTTTATAAAATTTGAATCATTTTTACAATTTTCTATAGACAACTTTGAATCCACCGGAAAAGATTTGCCGTTTTTCTTAGGAAAATAAGCTACAGGAACATTATTTATATCAATTTGAAAAATATTAGTTTTTCTTCTTTCTAACCAATTTATTTGTGATAATGTTATACAAGCTTTTGGATTTAAATCATCAAAAACAATTGTATAACCCTTTTCCCCGTTTTTTGCTACAACAACCCCACCATTTAACCTATGTTTCAAAGAATAAGAGCTTCCCGATTTCAGACACATATGATTCGGAGCTGTTTTATCTGTTTCACATATTTTTTTATTAAAATCAGCATCTATTTCATATTTTCCCGAAAATGTGTAGTTTGCTGATATTATTTTTTGCAAATCTTTTATATCGGAAGAAGCTAAACTTTGCTTTAAAACATCATAAGAACTTGTTACAACTTTTAGCACACCAATTCCAACCAAAGAAATTATTGATATAGCACCTAAAACTTCTACTAAGGAACTTCCTTTTTGATTATTTTTTCTTAAAAACATATCTTTCTCCGCAATATATATAATAACAATATCATTAAAATATCATATAAACAACTAATTATATCATTTTTTTCTTTAATTTTTTTTATATTTATTTATACTCATATTCGTAAATTATATTTTATATAAAAAATAGGAGTTTCTAATGAATAAAAATATAGCCTTGTTAGCAGCTGTTTCTGTATTAGCTTTATCAGCTAATGCAAACGCTTTAGAATTTAGACCATATGTTGGTGTTCAATACAACTACACTGAAGTAGATGCAAAAGAAGTTAAACCTGATATGAATTCATATTCCGTTGTTATCGGAACTGAATACAACAAATATTTTTCTACAGAAGTTTTCTACCAAAATTCAGATAAATCAAATGATATGATTAACGGTACAAAAGTAAAATCTGATTTTGACGCTTACGGTTTAGATGCCTACGCTTATTTACCGCTAGGTTGTGATAGAGTATGGTCTGTTTTTGCAACAGCCGGTATCGCAAACTATGATTCTGATACATCATCAGTTCAAGGAAAAGGCGAAGATAACGGTCTTGGTTATCGTTTAGGTGCCGGTATTCAATACAGCATCACAAACGATCTGGCTGTAAGAGCTATTGCTCGTCATATTTGGGCTGATAAACTCGAAGATGTTGATGATATGAAAGAATTTTCTTTGGGTGTTAAATACGCTTTCTAATAAAGCGAAATTATAAAATAAAAAGGAAGTTTTCACTTCCTTTTTATTTTATTCAAACTATATTATACAAAAAATAAATATAAAGGATTTAATAAAAATGAAAAAAGCGATTACAACTTTGTTTTTTATATTGTTCATTATATCTTGTTCACAAAAAGATACCACAGCCGAAAAAACAAAAGAAGCTAATTCAAACTTAGATAAAAATACTGTTTTTTCTTTTGATGTAAATAATTTAAAAACAGGATGTGATTACGATTCTGAGTTGGTTTGCACTATAAATAGTGCTGTAAAATGCACTTTAAATCCTTTATTTAAAGAATGTGAAAAAATAAAAGACAGACTACCTGCTTTTGTTTTTATGCAAGATGAAACTCTTCAAAGACCAACCTTTCAATCTTATAAAATAAACAAACTCACACCGAGAGAAGACGGAGCTATTGAAGTTTATACTCAAAGTACCTGTAATGGAAATTGGTTTGGATTGTGTAATGGAAATATTGTATATGTTATGAAAAGTATAGATTCAAAATGGTATATAAAAGATATGTATGCACTTGAATTTTAATTTTCTAATATTTTCTTAGCTAACATATAAAAATCATATTGTTCTTTAGTTGTAATTTTATCTGAAGTGTCATCGCTTACTTCAAATATATTTTCATTACTCATTAAAGTTAAATCTTTATCTAATTCTATATTGTCACTAAACTTTTTATTTTTCATATAATCGTTTATATTACTGAAATATCCGTCATATATTTTTTTATATTCAGGTACTTCGCTAAACATTTTTTCTTTATTGTTTTTTTTATTTTTTTCATCTTTTTTATTTATATGTTGTGTTTTAGGTATTGATATTACTTGTTTTTTTATTTGTGGTAATATCTCTTGTTTATGCATTTTATCACCTTCCGGAATAAAAAATTCAGGTTCTTTTAATTTTCTGACATATTGTGCAGAAACAAAATCCATAGACATAAATAAAACTAAAAAAGATAAAACTATTTTTTTCATAAATATCAACCATAATTTAACAAATTCATTCTACACTTATTATATTATGAAAAAACTTTTTTTTATGTTAATATTTTCATCTTTTTTCTCATCTTCTGCTTTTTGTAATGATGAGTGTTCTAATATACAAATAAATCCAAAAGTAACTGTTTTATCATCATATAATAAATTAACAATAGATAAAACAAAGACAAAACAAGAAGTTACAAACTTAGCAAAAGAAAATAATCATTTAGAAAATGGTGTTTTTGCTAATGGTTTATCAAACACTAACATAAAATTTTATATAGAATTAAAGACTTCAAGTATAAAAACTGATAATTCAAAATATTGCATAATTCCTGATGAAGTTATTGTTTTTCTTGGTTTTGATTCACCAATAATATATATTGCCAAAGAATTACAGGAAGGATCTTGCGAATATGATATAGTCTTAAATCACGAAAAGACACATCAACAGATAAATAAAAAAATATTAGATTTTTACCTACCTTTATTTAAAAGTGCCTCAACTACAATTATAAAAAATACCAAAGCTTTTTATACTGAAAATATAAGTGATAATGAAAAAATATTGCAAGATTACATAGCTATATACAACCAAAAACTAACACCTTTGGTTGATTTTATTAAAAATGAAATTATAACAGAACAAAAAAAATTGGATAATCCGGAAAACTATAAATATGAAAGTCTTATTTGTAGTTAATTATTAACTACATCATCTAAAAAACTTTCAATTCCTTTATAAGCATAATCTATATAAGTTTTATCTTTTGCCGAATTGTTTTTATAATATATTCTGACTGTTGTCATACCTGTTTCTTTAGCAAATTCTAAATTAGAATAACTATCATCAACAAAAACACAATCCTTAGGATTAACACCTATTTTTTTACAATATTCATAATAAACATCAGCACTTTCATTTTTCTTAAAAACGCCAAAATCCTCAACGGAATAATATCTATCCTTAAAAAACTCATATAAACCGAGATGTTTTAATATTTTTTCCGAAGCATATCTGTCACTTGCCGTAAAAATATATTGCTCAGCATCAACTTTTTCTATTTTTTCTAACAAATTATCATAAGGAACTATTTTTTCTACCGGTTTCCTTTTATGATAAGCAATAAATAAATCTTGCGGATTTATACCATAATCTCTATAAAAAATTTCACCGCCGTCACGATATATTTTATAAGAAAGCGTCACTAATTCCTTAGCTTCTTCAACTTTCATATTAAGACCTAAATCATACACCAAAGCTTCGGCCATTGTGGTATCAAGAATATCAGCAAACTCACTTGTTTTATTATATAAAGTATCATCTAAATCATAAATTACTATTTTTTTACCTAAAACCACAATAAAACTCCTATTTATATATTAAAAAAACAACAAACCATACAAATAAAATTAAAAAAAATCAATAAATTTCAAAGTTTCCAAATAGGATTTTTTATTTTATTTTCTAAAAAATTATTATGTAATTCATCAAAATTTTCTTCTATTTTAAAAATTCTAGGTTCGCGATACTTTTTATCACTGTTTTTTACTATTATATTTTCTTTTTTTTCTTCTTTTTTATTATTTAACAAAAGACTAGGTTCTTTTCCGCCTAATAATTCCAAATAAACTTCTGCTAACAACTCAGCGTCAAGCAAAGCTCCATGGTATGTTCTGGCACTATTATCAATTTCAAATCTTTTACATAAAGCATCAAGACTACATCTGGCACCCGGAAACATAGAACGAGCAATTTCTAAGGTATCTATGCAATTATCCCAACTCATTTGTTGCTTAGAAAGTTGTTTTAACTCATAGTTTACAAAATTCATATCAAAAGTAGCATTATGAGCAACCAGTTTAGCATCACCTATAAAATCAAGCCATTCATCAGCAACTTTATCAAAAGTAGGATAATCTTTTAAAAAATCATAAGTAAGACCGTGTACTTTTACGGCATCTTCAGGAACTTCTCTTTCCGGATTTATATATTGGTGATATGTTTTTCCGGTTGGAATATGATTTATCAATTCAACAGCACCTATTTCTATAAGTCTGTCACCTTTATCATAATTAAAACCTGTTGTTTCCGTATCAAATACAATTTCTCTAACCATTACAAAATTCCAATATTTTCAATCAATTCAATTAATTCAACTTTTAATAAATTTTTGCTTTTATTCGTATTTATTACAATATCACACAAATTTTTTTTATCACTATTTTTTATTTGGATATTATTTATTTTATCAAACTCATCGGCAGAAATATTATCTCTTTCCATAACCCTTTGTTTTTGAATATTATAATCAACATCTGCTAATATTATAATATCACAATATTTATCCCAACCTTTTTCAAATAATAAAGCAGCATCTAAAAAACAAATACAATCCTTAAATGCGTACTTATTTATTTTTTTTCTTATATTTTTATTCAAAAAAGGATATATAAGATTCTCAAGTTTTTTTAATTTATTACTATCGGAAAAAACTATTTTTCTTAAATATTTTTTATCCGCAACACCTTTTACAACACTATTTGGAAAAATTTTATTTAAATCAGATAAAAAATCTTTATTAAAATAGAGTTTTCTAACCCAACTGTCTATATCAAAAACAGTATAACCCAAATCTTTTACAATCTTGGCCAGAGTTGTTTTTCCGCATCCTATAGAGCCTGTAATTCCTACTAAAATCATTATAAATTCCGTATTTTCAAAAACTTAAAAACCTTATCCACAAATATACCAAAATCTGTGTATAAAAAACATATTACAAAAGTATTTCAAAATCTATTACCAATATATAAAATAAAAGTTACAAAGTTATAAACAATCATATTTTATATAAACAAGCTGTTGATAAATATTTTTTTCAAAAATCTTAAAAAAACACTTTAAATACATATGTTTAAGCAGATTCAAAAGATTAACAAATTATTAAAATTCGGATTCTGTAAAACTTATCAACAAACATTATCTTGTGTAAAACTATGTTATAAAAAAATAATCCACAAACATAACAGGGATATACTAATAACAACTATTTCTTTTAAATATATATATTAGGCCCTTCGGGCTGTTAATAAAAATAATTGACTTTTAGCAATAAAAACAATATAAAAATCAATGTAATTTATTCTAATTATATTTTCCCAAAAAGGTAAACATGAATTTAAAAGATTTAAAACAAAAATCTCCTGCGGAGCTTTTGAATAAAGCCGAGGAATTAAATATTGAAGATGCTTCTTCTATGCGCAAACAAGATTTAATGTTTGCTATATTAAAAAAGACTGTCGGAGAAGATGAAGCTATTACCGGTGAAGGTACTATCGAAGTTATGCAAGACGGTTTCGGATTTTTACGCTCTTCTGAATCAAATTATCTTGCCGGACCTGATGATATATATGTATCCCCTGCTCAAGTAAAAAGATATGGTTTAAGAACTGGTGATACCGTTGAAGGAGAAATAAGAGCGCCCAAAGAAAATGAAAAATATTTTGCCTTAGTAAGTGTTAATAAAATTAACTTTGATGAACCTGAAAAATCAAAATTAAGAGTAAATTTTGATAACTTAACACCTTTATATCCTACCGAAAAATTGAATTTTGATATTATTTGCGGAGAAAAAGATTATACAACCAGAGTTATTGATTTAATATCTCCACAAGGAAAAGGCCAACGCGGTCTTATTGTAGCACCTCCGCGTACAGGTAAAACAGTTATGTTGCAAAATATTGCTCATGCTATAGCTACAAATCATCCTGAATGTTATCTTATGGTATTACTTATTGATGAGAGACCTGAAGAAGTTACCGATATGACTCGTTCGGTAAAAGGTGAAGTTATTTCATCAACTTTTGATGAGCCGGCAACAAGACATGTTCAAGTTGCAGAAATGGTTATAGAAAAAGCAAAAAGACTTGTAGAACACAAAAAAGATGTTGTTATTTTACTTGATTCTATTACTCGTTTAGGTCGTGCTTATAATACAGTTATTCCATCATCAGGCAAGGTTTTAACCGGTGGTGTTGATGCAAACGCTCTTCAACGCCCAAAAAGACTTCTCGGAGCAGCTCGTAATATTGAAGAAGGTGGTTCTTTAACAATTATAGCCACAGCTTTGATTGATACCGGATCACGCATGGATGAAGTTATTTTTGAAGAATTTAAAGGAACAGGTAACTCAGAAATTATCTTAGATAGAAAACTTACAGATAAGCGTTTATTCCCGACTATTGATATAACTCGCTCAGGTACTCGTAAAGAAGAGCTTTTGGTTGATAAAGATATATTAACTAAAATGTGGGTATTGCGTCGAGTTCTTATGCAGATGGGAATTACCGACGGTATGGAATTTTTGCTTGATAAATTAAAAGTAAGTAAAGATAACAATGATTTCTTTACTAATATGAATTCTTAAAAAAAAAGCCCTGTTTTCACAGGGCTTTAATATTATAAATTTTCTAATATAAAATTTTCAACATCTCGCATATCTTCAAATATATTTTTAATACCTAGCTTTTTTATATCATCTAAAAAATAATATTTACTGTATTTAACAAAAGCAACAGGTGTCATACCTGCTCTTAAAACAGCTGTTAAACCGGCAACAGAATCTTCTATAACAATACAATTTTCCGGTTTATATCCCATTTTTTTAGCAGCTAACAAAAATATATCCGGTTCCGGTTTTCCTTTTTCAACCATATCAATTGTAAATATATTTTCATCCGGAAAATATTTTTCAATATTTGCTGATTTTATTTTTCTTTTAGTTTTATCAAAAACACCACCTGTTGCTATACATTGTTCAATTTTTTTATTTTTAAATATATTTTCAATATAATCAGTTAAATTTAAACCATTCTCTATTTTTTTTACATCAGATATATAAACATCCTTCCAAAAATTATCACCTATATCAGAATTTATTGTTTTTAATATATCACCGGCTTCTTTATCACCCATACCGCCGATTTTTTTCATAATAGTATCCATATCCCAATTTATTTGAAAATTTTTTGATAAAATATCTATTCTTGATTGAAGAAGTAAACTTTCAGTATCGGTAATAACACCATCAAAATCCCAAATAACTAATTTTTGCATAAAAACTCCTAAAAAAACAACCTCGTATAAAGCTCACAGAAAGATTTTTTTACGATTCTATGATAGATTTATTAAAAAACACTAAAAATACGCTGTAGAGTCAAAAAATCACCCTTTTTTAAACTTGCAACATTTTTCGAATAATTTTATAACTCTACACAAAGAGGAAATAAAAAATGACCAAACAAACAATATATGCTTTATCGACTGTTTATGGAAAATCCGGAGTTGCGGTTATAAGAATATCCGGACCATCAGCTTTAAATGTTGTTAAAAATTTAACAGATATAAAAATTGATAATATAAAACCGAGATATACATATTTTACCAATATATATGATAATAATAAAAATACACTAGATAAAGCACTTGTAATATATTTTAAGGCGCCTTTTTCTTTTACCGGAGAAGATATTGTCGAATTTCAGATTCACGGTTCTAAAGCTGTTATATCGTCTGTTTTAGATAGTTTTTCTAAAATAGATGATTTAAGACTTGCTGAACCTGGAGAATTTTCTAAGAGAGCTTTTTATAATAATAAGATGGATTTAACTGAGGCAGAAGGTTTAGCTGATTTAATAGATGCCGAAACTTCCGAACAACAAAAATATGCTATTCGTCAAATGGAAGGTAATCTAAAAGGTTTGTATGATGGATGGCGTGAAAAATTACTTAATATATTAGCTCACTTAGAAGCATATATAGATTTTCCCGATGAAGAACTACCTTCTAATATTATAGATAATATTCAAAACACTGTATTTAAAATTAAAGAAGATATATCAAAACACCTTTCTGATGGTAATATAGGTGAAAGATTACGCGATGGTTTCAGAGTTGTTATACTAGGGGAACCAAATGCCGGAAAATCATCTTTACTCAATGCAGTTGCAAAAAGAGAAGCTGTTATTGTTTCTGATATTGCCGGAACAACCAGAGATGCAATAGATATTAACCTTGATATAAACGGTTATCCTGTTATATTTACCGATACTGCAGGTTTAAGAAACACTGATGAGCAAATAGAACAAAAAGGAATAGAAATAGCTTATCAAAAAGCTCAAAATGCTGATATAATAATATGTTTATTTGATAGTTTGAAAAACATACCGCAAGAGTTTGAAAATATTAAAGAAAACCAAAAAATTTATGTTGCTAATAAAATAGATAAACTAACCGATGAACAAAAAATAGCTATTTCAAACAAGGGGTATTTACTTATTTCTGCTAAGCATAATTATGGTATCGATGCCCTGCTCCAAAATATTAGTTCTAAAATAAAAGATAAATTTACTTCTTCATCCGGCGCTTTGATTACCCGCCAAAGATATAGAGAGGCTTTATATAATACTATAAACTATTTGTCAGAATTTAGTTTTGATAAAGAAATAGAATTATCTGCCGAGGATATCAGACTTGCTTGTCGCGAAATTGGAAAAATAACCGGAAGAATAGAAGTTGATGAAATATTAGATAAGATATTCGGATCTTTTTGTATAGGTAAATAATATGGAAAAACAATATGATGTAATAGTTGTTGGTGGTGGTCATGCCGGTTGTGAAGCGGCAGCTTCTTCAGCTCGAATGGGGGTAAAAACAGCTCTTATAACCCATAAAATATCAACTATTGGCGAAATGTCGTGTAATCCTGCTATTGGTGGTTTGGGTAAGGGACATTTAGTCAGAGAAATAGATGCTCTAGACGGACTTATGGGAAAAGTTATCGATAAAGCCGGTATTCAATTTCGTATGCTTAATGCTTCTAAAGGTCCGGCTGTTCGTGGTCCTCGAGCTCAAGCTGATAGAAAACTTTATAAAAAATATATGCTTGAAGAATTACAAAAACAAGAAAACCTTGATATTATAGAAGCATCTGTTGAGGGTATATTATTTACCGATGATAAAGTAAATGGTGTAATATTAGCAGATGAAACAATAGTTTTATCAAAAACAGTGATTCTAACTTCCGGAACTTTCTTAAACGGTATAATGTTTACCGGTCACAAAACCACTATTGGCGGTAGAATAAATGATGTTACTTGTACCGGAATAACACCGTATTTAAAGCAAAAAGGACTAAATATAGGAAGATTAAAAACAGGAACCCCTGCCCGTTTAAACGGTAAAACTATAAATTGGGAAATTCTTGATAAACAAGAAGGTGATAAAGAATTAAGACCTTTTTCTTTTTTAACCAAAGAAATAAATACTCCGCAAATAAGTTGTTATATAACTCATACTAACGAAGAAACTCATAAAATAATCAGAGATAATTTTGATAAATGCGCCCTCTTCTCTGGTCTTATTACCGGAGTTGGTCCAAGGTATTGTCCGAGTATTGAAGATAAATTGGTAAAATTTGCTGACAGAACATCTCATCAAATATTTTTAGAACCTGAAGGTTTGGATACTGATGTTATATATCCTAATGGTATATCAACATCATTACCTGCTGATGTACAAGAAGCTTTTATTCATACTATGAAAGGCTTAGAGAATGTCGAAATTTTACAATACGCTTATGCTATTGAATACGATTATGTTGATCCTAAAGAATTAAACAATAAATTGGAATGTAAGAAGATACCTAATTTATTTTTAGCCGGACAGATTAACGGTACAACAGGTTATGAAGAAGCCGGAGCGCAAGGTTTAGTTGCCGGTATAAATGCGGCCTTAAAATCACAAAACAGCGATAAAGATTTTGTTATCGACCGTTCTGAAGCATATATAGGCGTTATGATAGATGATTTAATAACCAAAGGTGTTGATGAACCATATCGTATGTTTACTTCACGCTCTGAATATCGCTTATTTTTACGCTCAGATAATGCAGATATGCGCTTAACCGAAAAAGGTTATAATATAGGTTGTGTAAGCAGTTTAAGATACGCTGTATTTAAAGATAAAAAACAACAAGTTGATGAATTTAGAAAACAAAGCGAAAATATCTTTATTTTACCTGTTGAACTTGAACAATATGGTATAAATATTAAAAAAGATGGAATAAAACGCTCTTGTTTTAATGTGATGTCATATAATGATGTTTCACATGAAACAATATTAAAAATATGGCCGGAATTATCAGAAATACCATATGAAGTATACGAGCAAGTAGAAATAGAAGCTAAATATTCCGGTTATATAAAAAGACAACTTGCTGATATAGAAGTTTTCAAAAAAGATGAAAACCTAAAAATAAGAGAAGATGTTGATTATAATTTGATAGGTGGTTTATCTCGAGAAATGATAGCAAAACTTTCTGCTGTTCGCCCATCTACTATTGGAGAAGCTTCGCGCATACCCGGAGTAACACCGGCAGCTATAACAGCTCTTTTAGGATATTTGAAAAAATGAGTGGTTATCCTAATATAAGCCAAGCTATTACTCTATGGCAAGAAAGTTTATCCGGTGTATTAAAGAACACCTCTCATCAAAAACAAATTGAATATATTTTTCACACAACCGGGGTTGCTGAATCCGCATATAAAATAGCTAAAAAATGTAATTTAAATCATGAAAAAGCATATGTATTGGGTTTATTACATGATTATGGTAAAATTCAAAATGAAAAAAATACCGGAAAAGCCCACTTCATTGTAGGTTATGATAAAATGATGCAAGAAGGTTTTTTCGCTGTTGCAGATATTTGTTTATCACACAGTTTTCCAATAAAAGATTTTCTTTTGAGTGATTATCCTTCTTACAACATAGATAGTTTAGAAAAAGCAAAAATTATATTATCTAAAAGAGAATATAATGATTATGATTATCTAATTCAATTGTGTGATATGTTTTTTGAAGGAATGGATAAAATGTCATACGAAAGAAGAATTAAAGGTATTTGTGCAAGATATAATCTTACAGATAAACAAATTAAAAATATCGAAATAGGAAATAAGAAAAATAAAGAATATTTTGATAAACTTTGCGGCTGTGATATATACGATTTATTAAATATAAAGTAATAATATGTTTCAAGTTTAATATAAAAGGAAATCTTTATGCAAAAGTTCAATTATCACTGTCACACCAGTCATGAAAATGTTTTTGATGGTCAAAATACACCTGATGAAATGATATCTACATATAAAGAAAAAGGTTTTACTGAAGTTGGTATAAGTAATCATTGTATATATAACCGCATTTTTGAAAAAATACCTAAAGAAGCACCGTCATATTTTCATAATATAGATGATTTAGTAGATATTCATAAAAGATGTTTTGATTTAATAGATGAAAGCGCCGCTAAACATAATATAAAAGTCTATAAAGGAATGGAAGTTGATTTTTTTCAATCAAAAGAATGGCGTAATGACTTCGAAATAATACTAAAAAAACTAAATCCCGATTATGTTATTGGCGCAACACATTTTCTTAAAAGTAAAAACAATGATTTTATCTGTAATTTATATGTTTTAGATCAATATCCACCTATTCCGGAAGAAAGTATGAAGGAATTGTTGCAAAACTATTGGAAAAATGTAGTTGAATGTATAAATAGCGGATATTTCAAGTTTGTTGTTCATCCGGATTACTGTACACAATATGGATTATCTGTAACACCTGAATGGGATGAATGCAAATATAAGGTAATTGAAGCTTTACATAGAACGAAAACAGCCTGTGAAATAAATACAAAGAGTATAAGACGACGCGGATACCCCTCTCCTGACTGGTGGATAGTTAAAGAGCTTATAAAGAAAGAAGTTCCTTTATTGATTAGTGATGATGCGCACGGAATCGAAGATGTTGGCACTAAATTCGCAGAAGTAGAAGAAAAATTAGCTGAGTTTGGATGTAAAAACAGGTTTGTTTCTTTATAATTTGATTCAAAAACAAGTGTTTAAGTTATTGTTTTAAAGTGATTTTTGTTTGAGTTATAAATTTTGTTTATAACTGTATTTTTTGTGTTTTAAAATTTTTATAAAAAATATAAAAATAAATTATGAAAAATTTTATGGAAAAATATAGTGTTTCATGTGAAACAATGGGATTGTTGACAATTTACCATGGCTTACTTGTTGAATGGCAAAGTAAGTTTAATTTGGTAAGTAATTCAAGTCTGCAACACGCATGGAATCGCCATTTTGAGGACTCTGTTCAGTTATATGAATATATTCCTCAAAATGCTGTTAGTTTGATTGATTTTGGCTCTGGAGCTGGTTTTCCGGCGATGGTGTTGGCTATAATTGCTAAAGAAAAAACACCGTATTTAAATTTTACGCTTGTTGAAAGTATTAAAAAGAAAACACTGTATTTAAATGAAGTAGCCTTAAAAACAGGCGTGAGCGTAAATATAATAAACGATAGAATCGAAAATATAAAAAAACAAAAGTATGATGTCATAACATCGCGTGCAATGACCTCACTTAATGATTTATTAAAATATGCTTATCCGTTTTGCCATAAACAAACGGTTTGTATATTTCCAAAAGGAAAAAATTATAGTTCAGAACTTGCTGAAGCGCACAAAACATGGAAATTTAAGTGTGATATAAAACAAAGCAAGGTTTCTGATGAAGGTAAAATTTTAATAATAACTGATATCCAAAAGAAAAAGGAGAAATGAAATGCCAAGAATCTTAGCCGTGGCTAACCGAAAAGGTGGAGTTGGTAAAACAACAACAACAGTTAATGTGGCAACAGCAATGGCGGCTGCCGGTAAAAAAGTACTTGTTATCGATTTAGATCCACAGGGTAATGCATCAACATCAATGGGAATAGATAAAAAAGGAGCTGTCAGATCTTCTTATGATGTATTGTTAGGAGAAGCTAAACTTACTGAAGCGGTCGTTTGGACTGAAATTCCTAATTTTTCACTTGTGCCCTCATCTCCTGATTTAGCAGCAGCTGAAATAGAGTTAATTGAAATGGATAGAAGAGAATTTGCTCTAAAAAAAGCTATTAACAAAGATGCTGTAAACTATGATTATATATTGATTGATTGTCCTCCGTCACTAAGCTTGATAACTATAAATGCTTTGGTGGCAGCAGATGCCGTCATAGTACCGTTGCAATGTGAATTTTTAGCTTTGGAAGGTATTTCGGATTTAATTCAAAATATAAATATAATAAAGAAAAATTTTAATCCAAATCTTACTTTGCACGGTGTTGTACTGACAATGTATGATAAAAGAAACAATTTAACACAAATGGTGGAAGAGGATGTCAGAAATTTCTTCGGTAAAAAGGTTTATGATACCGTAATCCCTAGAAATGTTAAAATTTCAGAGGCTCCATCACATGGTAAACCGGTTCTATTATATGATTTTAAATGTCCGGGATCACAAGCATATATTGGTTTAACAAAAGAAGTATTAAAAAGAGAAAGAGAGTTAGTAGCATGAATGAAGATATGGGAAAGAAAAAAAGTCTGGGCCGTGGTTTAGAGGCTCTTTTAGGTGATATGAATGAAGATGTTTTAACTGAAGAATTAAATCAAATTAAAACAGGTAATTTTGTATCGGTTAATGATATTACTGTCAGTTCTTTTCAGCCTCGTAAAGAATTTGATGAAGATGCTATACAGTCTTTAGCTGCTTCAATCAAAGAAAAAGGAGTTTTGCAACCTCTTATTGTCAGAAGATCTTCAAACGGTTATGAATTGATAGCCGGTGAAAGAAGATTAAGAGCTTCAAAAATTGCCGGTTTAACAGAAGTGCCGGTGATTATAAAAGATCTTTCTGATGGTGAAGTTTTAGAAATTGCGTTAATAGAAAACTTACTTAGAGAGAATTTATCGGCAATTGAAGAAGCAGAGGCTTATCAAAATTTGATGGATAATTTTTCTCATACTCAAGAAAAAGTAGCAACAATAGTTGGAAAGTCGCGCAGTTATATAGCTAATACTCTAAGACTCTTGAGTTTACCCGAAGAAATAAAAGGTTATATTAACACAGGTAAATTGACAGCAGGTCATGCCAGATGTTTGGTAGGTCTTGACAACGCTAAAAATTTGGCAGATAAAATAATAAGAGAAGAGCTTAGTGTTCGTCAGGTTGAAGAGATGGTTTCAAAACAAAAAGAAACAGATATCTTTCCGGACAATAACCACTCTGAAAAACAAAACAAAAAAGAAACAAACTCTGATTTGTTGGATATTGAACAACACCTAAATCAAAAGCTCGGTTTGAGAATAAAGATATCTCAAAGCAAACAAGGAGGAGGAAAGGTCGTTTTGCAATATTCTTCGACAGCAGAGCTTGATATGATTATAGGTATATTAGATCACCAAAAACACATGGATTTAAGTGTTACTGACAACAGTTTTGAGTCACAACCTCAACCGCTAACACAAACACAAAACGAAAAATTTTCAATAAAATTTATAGAATAGAAGGGAATATAAATGACTATTTTGGATAAAATGTTGGAAAACTGCGAAAAAGCCGGATATACAACAACTAAAAATGTTCAAAAAATTGCAAATGCAAAACAAATGATGTTTGGCGAAAACGAATGGCATCGTTGCCCTTGTGATGGCCAAAATCCCGAGCGCTATTGCATATCAGAATTATGTCGTTCAGACATAGAACGAGATGGTGAATGCCATTGCCATTGTTATTGCAAAAAAATAGGATAATAAAAGCCCCGCATAAAAGCGGGGTTTTTTAATAATATATTTACCTAAGACAAATACAATAAACTCATTATTTGGATTAACTAAACAAACTAGAGAGATTTCATGAGTTTTATAAAGAGATTTATATATGGTTCGGTAGCCTTGATTTTTATTTTAATGGGCGGATTCGGAACGCAAAGCAATAGCATGATTCTGCAGTGCGGAGGTTTTATCGGGTTAATTCTTGGCTTGGTTATATTATATGTTTTTGCAAGAATGGCTTGGCGAGCTATGGGATGTTTACCATCCTTATTGGTTTTTGTTCTTATAACACTCTTTGTATTGTATGCCATAGGATCTTTTAATGGTGGCATAAATAATATAGGTCATAACCTAAAATCATTTTTCGGACAACATAATGAATCTTCATCAGAAAATATTGTTAATCCTCAAATAGATATGCCTGAAACAATAGATGTTGAAGATGTCGAGAGTGAAAACACAAGTAAAAACAACAACAACGACGGAGTTGTTAATCTAATAGGTGAAGATGAACACCCGATTATTCTTGAAAACTTTTTACCAAAACCTAAAAAGAAAGAGAAAAGACAGTTTAATCCAATGGATTATCCTTATATAAACGGATATTCCAATGTTGTTCAAGGAGATACTTTAACTGTCGCCGGTAGAGTAGTAAAACTGTTTGGTGTTGCATCTCCGGAGATATCTCAAACTTGTGCCGATGGTTCCGGTCGAGGATATCGTTGCGGTCAACAATCAATAGCTTGGTTAAGCAGTTGGTTGAGCAATCATCAAGTAAAATGCCATATTATAGCCGAAGACAAATCAGGCTTATTAACCGGTGTTTGTATGTTGGGGCAATATGATATAGGCGCAGCAATTGTAAATGCGGGATGGGCAGTTGCCGATACAAGACAAACGGCAATATATTCAGCTTACCAAAATCAAGCAGCCTTGAATAAACGCGGTTTATGGCAAGGTAAATTTTATATGCCTTGGGATTGGCAAAAAATTAAAAACAGAAAAGCAAATATTAAAGTTATAAAACCCAAAGTCCCCAAAAAGTCGGTTTGGTCTAAGTATTTCTAGGTAAAATAATGCAAAAAAAAATAATCTGTAATACAGAAGAAGATACTATAGCCTTAGCTGAACAATTTGCCCAAATAGCAAAGAAAAAAGATGTTTTTGCTTTATATGGCACTTTAGGCATGGGAAAAAGCGTTTTTGCCCGGGCTTTTATCCAAAAGCTTTGTGATGTTGAAGATGTTCCAAGCCCTACATTTACCTTGGTTCAAACCTATTCTTCATCAAAAGGTGAAATATATCACTATGATTTGTACCGTCTAAAAAATCCTGACGAGGTTTTTGAGCTAGGCTTTGAAGAGTCTTTATACAGCGGAATAAATCTTATCGAATGGCCTGAAAATGCAGGAAATTGGCTTCCTAAAGATGTTATAAAAATACAAATTGTTCCACATGAAACAGGGCGACTTTTTATAATAGATGTATTTTCTTCAGAAAAAGAAAGTAGGTTGGAGACAATAAAATGAGCCAAAACATTTATGCAACCTGTATCAACATAAAGTCAAAAGGTGTGTTATTATTAGGAGATTCTGGATCCGGTAAATCAGATCTTGCATTAAGGCTTATTACATTGTTTTCAGCAAAACTTATAAGTGATGATAGAACCGAAATAAGCAAAAAAAGAACAAAAATCATAGCCTCAGCTCCCAAAACCATAAAAGGTCTATTAGAGGTGAGAGGGGTTGGTATTGTAAAATTCAAACACCAAAAAGAAACAAAAGTCGACTTAATTATTAAGCTAACAGACGAAAAAATTGAAAGAATTCCTCAAAAAGAAGAATATGATTTAGAAGGAATAAAAATTCCTATGTTTTATCTGAATCCTTTTGAAGTTTCTGCGCCATCAAAAGTTTTAGCTATGTTAAGTTTGCTGTGAGGATTTGAAAATCGCGGTTGATTTATTATGCTCAACATTTTAATATAAATACAAAATATAATTTAAGCTAGGATGGTTAACATGTTGTTTTTACGAAAAGTAGAGAAGTTTTTGCGTCGCCAGGGAACACCATTGGTAGGCTTTATGTTCAAGGTTGGCGAACTTTTTGTTTTTATTGCTCAATCCATATATAACTGTTTTACTCCGCCGTTTTATTGCAATAATTTGTGGCGACAGATAATGGATATGGGTTTTTACTCTCTGCCTGTTGTCGGATTAACAACAATATTTGCCGGTATGGTAATTGCCTTGCAAAGTTATTCCGGATTTGCTTCTGTGGGAGCAGAAAGTATGGTTGCCAGCGTTGTTTTAATCTCTGTTACCAGAGAATTAGCGCCTGTTTTATCAGCTCTTATGGTTGCCGGCAGAATAGGTGCTGCTATGGCGGCCGAAATAGGAACAATGCGAGTTACCGAGCAAATAGATGCTTTAACAACTCTCTCTACTAACCCTTTCAAATATTTGGTAGCCCCAAGAATTTGGGCCGGCTTAATTGTTATGCCTATATTGGTTTTAATCGGTGATATTATAGGTATTTTTGGTGGTTATGTTGTAGGTGTCTACAAACTTGGTTTTAATGCGTCAAACTACATAAATGCCACATTAAATGATTTAGAAGCCTTGGATATTACAACAGGTGTCGTAAAAGCAGCTGTTTTTGGTTTTATTATTTCGCTGATGGGTTGTTATAACGGATACAAATCTCGAGGTGGTGCGCAAGGCGTGGGAACAGCTACAACTAATGCTGTGGTTTCTTCATCTATTTTAATTTTAATCTTTAACTACATTGTTACAGAACTTTTCTTCTCAAAATAAGGAAAAAACAATGACAGAAACAAAAATAAAACTAACAAATGTATATAAATCTTTTGGCAAGAAAACAGTTCTTCGCGGTGTAACCTTAGATGTAAAAAAAGGCGAATCTTTAGTTGTAATCGGCGGATCGGGAACGGGTAAATCGGTTCTTATTAAATGTATCCAAGGTCTTTTAACGCCGGAAGAAGGTTCTATTTTAGTTGATGATAAAGAGGTTGTCGGAATACAAGAGAACGAAAAAGAAGAGCTTCATTCAAAAATGGGTATGCTTTTTCAGGGCGGAGCATTGTTTGACAGTTTGAGTGTTTGGGAAAATGTTGCTTTTGATTTGTTAGAAAACAAAGGATACAGCAAAAAAGACGCTAAAAATGAGGCAATCAGAGTTTTGCGTTCGGTAGGGTTAGATCCTGAGGTTGCTGATCTGTCACCGGCAGAATTGTCCGGCGGTATGCAAAAGAGAGTAGGTTTAGCCAGAGCGATTATATCAAAACCGGAAATAATCTTTTTTGATGAGCCGACAACCGGTTTAGATCCTATTATGGCCGATGTAATTAACGATTTGATAGTTGAATCTGTAAAAGGATTAGGTGCTACCGGTTTAACCATTACTCATGATATGGCTTCAGTTAGAAAAATTGCTGACAGGGTGGCTATGCTATACAAGGGAGAAATTATATGGCAAGGCACCGTAAAGGAAATGGATGAAACAGAAAATCCTTATGTTGTTCAGTTCATCAATGGAAAATCTCAAGGACCTATAAAAACAGGAGCATAAGCTTGTCAAAAAAAGAACTTAAACAGTTTGTTTGTCAAAATTGCGGAAGCGTTTATCCAAAATGGCAGGGAAAATGCGATTCTTGTGGTGAATGGAACACTATAATTGAGGAAATAACCGGTGGCGGAGGTTTTTCCAATATAAATTACAATAAGCGCAAAGGCAAAGAAATAGAATTTGTTTCATTAAACGGCGCTCAAGAAAAGCTGGACAGGTTATCTACCAATATAAAAGAATTAGACCGAGTTTGCGGTGGAGGCTTGGTTTCTGGTTCGGTCATTTTGGTCGGAGGCGACCCGGGAATAGGAAAATCAACTCTTTTGCTTCAAGCTTGCGCAAAAGTTGCTGATTTACCTCAAAAACCCGAAGTTTACTATATTTCCGGAGAAGAGGCGATAGATCAGGTAAGAATTAGAGCCAAAAGATTGGGTTTGGAGCAATCTCCGGTTAATTTAGCTTCTTGTACAGATATCAAAGATATTATAGCAACCTTAGAAAAATCAAAAGCCTCTGTTGTTATTATCGATTCTATTCAAACAATGTATTTAGACGAGGTTGAATCAACTCCGGGAAGTGTTGCTCAAGTAAGAGCTTGCAGTTATGAATTGATAAAACTTGCCAAAAGAAAGGGTTTTACTTTGTTTTTGGTAGGACATGTCACCAAACAAGGCGAAATAGCGGGACCTCGAGTATTAGAACATATGGTAGATACTGTTTTGTATTTTGAAGGCGAAAGAGGGCACCATTTCAGAATATTAAGAGCTGTCAAAAACCGATATGGAGCAACCGATGAAATAGGTGTTTTTGAAATGCAAGACAAGGGATTGGTTGAAGTAGCTAATCCGTCAGCTTTGTTCTTGGCAGAAAGACAGGGAAATATTTCAGGCTCATGCGTTTTTGCCGGTGTAGAGGGATCCAGACCTGTTTTGGTAGAAATACAAGCTTTGGTTAGTCCGACAGGTTATTCCAGCCCTAAAAGAGCTGTTGTAGGGTGGGATTCTAACCGATTAGCGATGGTTTTGGCTGTTTTAGAAGCTCGATGCGGAATAAATTTAAGCTCTCAGGATGTTTACTTAAATATTGCCGGAGGTTTGCGTATATCCGAACCGGCAGCTGATTTAGCCGTGGCCTTAGCTGTTATTTCTTCGCTAAACAACAAGCCGCTTCCGGCTGATATGGTTATTTTTGGCGAAATAGGGTTATCCGGTGAGATTAGGGCTGTTTCACAACCGTCATTACGCTTAAAAGAAGCTAAAAAACTCGGTTTTTCAAGTGCAATTATGCCCCAGAGCCGTACAAATGATAAGAAGTTTAATATAGATCTGAACATTCACGAATTTGGAAATGTTCAACGATTGAGAAATTTATTTGATTAGGAAATAAGATGTACAATTTAAACAATTTAGATTACGCAATTTTAGGAATAGTTATAATTTCCGCTCTGATAGCGCTCAATCGCGGGTTGATTAAAGAAGTTTTATCCATTGTCGGATGGGTATTGTCAACAGTTGTAATTATTTATGCGTTACCTGTTTGTTTACCTCTGGCTAAAAAGTTCATATCTAGCGGAATTATTGCCGGAATCATCACATCTTTTGTTTTATTTGTGCTGTTTTTTGTTATTTGGATATATACAACATCCAGTATTGTCGGAAAAATACGAACCAGCAAATTAAACGGTTTGGATAGATTTTTAGGTTTATTTTTTGGAATAGTTCGAGCATTCTTACTCATAATTTTGTGCAACATAATGATAAGCTGGATAATTCCAAATGATAAACAGCCTGAATTATTAGCAAAATCAAAATATTACAATATTGCCGGAAGTTTTGCAAAACCTCTGGAAAATATGATACCGCAAGAAACCTTAAAATTGATAAAAGATCAAACATTATCATTTGATGAAGCAGATTCAGAGAAAAAAGAACCTAAAAAAGAAGAAAAAGACGAATCTTTGATTTTATTTGAAAAACTTTCACAGCCAAAAGTGAAAAAAACAACAGATACGATGGTAAAAGAAGAAACCAAAGGCTATAAGGAAGCTGAAAGAGAAGATTTAGATCGTCTTATAGAAAGTGTAGAATAAAACTAACCTCTTGATCTTGAACCTCTGCTTCTTTCCATCAATCTTTGTCTTTCCAGCATCAAAGAATATTCTCTTTGATTTCTTTCGCGTTTTTTTGTTTCTTCAGGAGTTTCTCTATAATTTGACTTAGCTTCTCGAAGAGCTCTCATTTTTTCTATCAAATCTCTTTGAGAAACACCTTTGGTATATTTTTTCAGAAAAGAAAATATTTGCGAAGGTGTAAAGATTTCTTGCATATCAGCTAAGGCTTTTAAGTTGTCGCTGGCTATAATTTTGTTTAATTCTACGCTTATAGCGGCTTCCCAGTCTTCATCATCGTCATCATCAAGAGATTCTTTTATTATTTTTACCAGATAAGTCTTAAAAAGCGTGTTTACTAACTTTATAAAATTTCTGTCTGTAACGGTTGTATTTGAAGAAGCGTTCATTAAAGCAAAAAGCAACAGATTTTTAATATATTTTCTCTGCTTTGAATTAAGATTTAAGTTAATATCAATACCTTGTTTAGCTAAATCTAAAACAAATTGGCGTTCTTTTTCAAATTTTTCCATTATTTTATATTCTCAACAAACGGCTTAAAATATTCAACAACCTTTTTATAAACATCTTTCTTAAAATAGATTATTTCTTTAGGAGCAATATCTATGTCACTCCATTTAAAATCCTTAAATTCAACACAGTTAGGGTCCATATCAAATTTTATATCATTATCATCACCTAAAAATTCAAATAAAACCCAAGATTGATCTTGTCCCTTAAATTCGTAGATACTATTATAACCATCAGGAAAATCATATTTAATGGAAAACGGCATCTTTTTTATAAGCTTTATGTTTGTTATACCTGTTTCCTCATAAAGCTCCCTTTTAGCAGCTTTAACCAAGTCTTCGCCTTCTTCTATCCCTCCTTGAGGAAATTGCCATTGATAACCGAAAGAATCAGCTCTGGCACAAAGAAGAACTTTTCCTTTTTTACAAACAATAATGCCAACATTTTTTCTGTATTTATCAGTCATTTATTCAACCACTATGTTAGAAAGAGGGACTAAAGCAAAGGGTTTTGTAATATTTATATTTTTAGATTCCTCATACGAAACCTGAGGCGAAAAAGTATCTATCCATTTATATAAAGCCACTAAAGCCACGGGTTTAGGGTCTGATACAATCAACACTTGTCCTTTATTAAAAGCGATTGTTTCGGCTTTTTTCAAAGCATTATCAATCTCATCAATTTTCATATCTTTATCAATAACCACATCTGCAACTTGTCGCGGCAATCCTTCGATTTCAATTGAAGAAACGGTTTTAGATGATGTAGCGTCAATAACTAAAAGACCTCTGTTCTTTATCTCTTGCAATAAAGTTGTCAAAATAGTTTTATTGTCTTCGTTTGCCAAACCGTCACGAATGACAACCCCGCCAACAGGTGTTTTAGTATTCAATATGTCTCTCAAAATGTTTAAAGCATCATTGATTTTTATGTTTTTTACCAAAGACATCGGTCCGCTGTCTTCTTTTAGAAAATCTTTTGAAGATAAAAGCAAATCAATATATGTTTCATGGCCAAATTCTCTGGCTTCTGAAATGTTTGATTTTTTGTTAACCGTATAAGGCGAAAAACTCATAGAAACTTCAGAATTAAAAATTTTATACATTTTTTTAGATGTTTTTTCATCTTGTCCGCTTCCTGATATAACCAAAGCAATTTTCTTAAAGTTTGGCTGTGTTGTAACAAAGTTACCATATTCTTCCCAAGGTTTTTCTCCGTTGGCAGATATAACAGGCAAAAGCAAACCGCTCTTTGTTTGCTCGGTCAAATCTTCTTTTATCGAAACATTTTTAAGTTTGGATGTTTGTTTTCTGTTTGGAAGATTAAAAATATTTGGAACATTCATAAGAAGTCTCTCTACAGAAAAGAACTCGTCATCAAGTTCGTCATCCTTTTTGTTTGAAGAAACAATATCAGCAAACACATCAACTTCAATATCATTAACTTTGTTTTTATCTCTGGGTTCAAGCTTATCCGGTAGAGTTAGTACCAATCTTGGAGATTTATTGTCCTTATCAAACATAAGCTTATCTATTTTTGAAGAGTACTGGGGTGCGCTTTTTTCTTCAGCAAACCACCATCCTATTGCAAAAACAAAGGCGGCAAAAACCAACAAAAAGACTACAAGCTTATCATATTTTTCCAGATCTTTACTCAATTCAAATAAACTCCTTACTTAGAAACAGAATAAACATTAAGCGCTTTTACCAAATCAACCGCGCGAGATAATTGATAATCTTTACGCCATTCAGTATCTTTATTTTCTTTTTTTGCATCTTTCTTTTTGTTCTTATTTTCGGTTTCATTTTCATTCTTTAAGGCGTTGGTGTATTCAGCTTCGCTAAAACCGTACTCATTTGTAAATTCTTCAATTTTTGCAGGATGTACAACGATATCAGGTTCAATACCCTTAGCCTGAATAGACTTGCCTGAAGGTGTATAATATCTGGCTGTTGTAAGGCGCATAGCTCCATGATTACCCAACGGAACAACTGTTTGAACACTGCCTTTGCCAAAAGATTTTTCGCCTATAATAACTGCGCGTTTATGATCTTGTAAAGCGCCGGCAACAATTTCCGAGGCAGATGCAGAACCGTTATTTATCAAAACAACGATAGGCAATCCGTTGGTGATATCGCTTCCTTTTGCCGAATAGCGTAAGGTGTCTTCTTCATTGCGAGCTCTGGTTGAAACAACTTCACCTTGGTTTAAGAATAGTTCGGAAACGCCGATAGCTTGATCCAAAAGTCCACCTGGATTGTTTCTTACATCTAACACAATACCCTTAAAAGGTTTTTTGCGTTTTTTTGATTCTTCTTCAAATTTTTTCTTAATATCTTTATCTACATCCTCAGAAAAAGAGCTGATTCTGACATACAAAACATCGTCATCTTTAACATCAATTTTAACAGACTGTGTTTTTATTTCTTCTCTTTTTATAGTAACTTCAAAAGGTTTTTCGTTAACGCGTCTGATTGTAAGCTTTACTTTGGTTCCCGGTTTTCCACGCATTTTATCGACAGCTTCGTTTAAGGTCATACCGATAATAGTTTCACCGTCAATATTAGTGATATAGTCACCGGCTTTTAATCCGGCTCTAAAAGCAGGGGTATCATCAATAGGGGATATAATTTTTACCAAACCCTGATCCATAGTTATTTCAATACCCAAACCGCCAAATTTGCCGCTGGTTTGCTCTGTCATATATTTAAAATCTTTTTCATCAAGATAGCTTGAGTGAGGGTCCAAAGCTACTAACATTCCGTTAATAGCCGATTCTATAAGCTTTTTATCACTGATTTCCTCAACATAAGTAGCTTTTGCTCTTTCCATAACCTCAGCGAACAGGTTTAGCAATTCATAGGAGTTCACTTCTTCTTCAGTTTTTTTAGTTTCTTTAGCCAAAGCATTTGAAGCAACAAAAGAAGATAACAAAATAACTAAAAAAAGTTTTTTTAACATTTTACATTCCTAACATTTTATATTTTGAACCAAGCCGCAGGGTTTATCGGTTGGTTGTTTTTTCTGATTTCTACATAAAGTTCGCTTTTTCCCTCAACAGGCATCTGAGCTATCGGCTCACCGGCCAACAGCATTTGTCCTAATTCCACATTAACGGTTTCAAAACCGGACAATAAAGACAAGTAGCCATCGCCATGTTCAATAATAATCATATTTCCATAACCTCTGAAAGGACCGCTAAACACTACATTACCGTCAAAAGGAGAAACAACCTGAGCCTGATTTCTTGAGGCTATGGTAATTCCTTTAGCAAGGATACCTCGAGCCTTTTGTTCTCCGTATTTTGTAATAATTTGTCCGCGAGCCGGAAGAGGTAAAGAACCCTTGGCTTTTTCAAAGCCGGATACTACATTAGTTATACCTGTTGATTTAGATTTAATCAAGTCATCTGATTGTTTTTCCTCTAACTTTCTGCGCTCTTCAGCTTCTCTTTGTCTTCTCTCTCGTTCCTGTTTTTCTTTTTCCAGTCGCTGTTTTTCCAATTTTGCCAATAAATCACGCAAATCTTGAGCTTGTGAGGCTAATTTATCTACATTTTTCTTTGCTTTTTCCGATTTAATCTCAACTAAATTACGCAGATTAAATTTCTTTTTTAACAGCAGGCTTATGCGCTTTTGCTCTTCGCTCATAACCTTTTTCTGTTTGGATATTTGCCTTATTTGATTTTCTATTTGATTTTTCTTGTCTTTTATAGCAAGAAGTTCTTTTCTTAGCGTTCCGGCGTTTGATTCAAGATGAGGAATTGTTTCTCTCAAAATCATTGCACTTCGTATAACATCAACAGGTTTTAAGGGTTGAACAAGCAGAGATTCTGTGGGTCGCATGGCCAAATTTTGTAAAGAGGTAAGTGTTTTTATCAAATGAGCATTATCTTTAGAAAAAGAAGTTTCTAATTCTGCTAATTTTTTTTCTAAAACAACTAACTGCCTTTCCATATCAGACAACTTTTCTTCGTTGTTTTGCAAATTTTTAGCTGTTTGAATCATCATTCGGTTAACTTCTGACAGCTCCATAGAAATTTGGGTTGCTTGCGCTTGAAGTTTTTTGTGTTCCATGCTTTTTTCAAAAACTTGCTGCTCAACCTCTTTTAAGTGCTTGTCAGAAACTTGAACAGCATTGGCGGTGGTAGAACACCAAGTGAAAACCACCGCAGTTAGAACACTGTATTTAAATGCTGTCCAAAAGTTCATTTTTTACCTTTTTAATAAAGATTTTCCTGTCATTTCAATAGGTTGCTCAATATTTAACAAATCAAGCATGGTTGGCGCAATATCAGCCAAACAACCATCATTCATTGTTTTAACACCGGATTTATCATTAACCAAAACAGCTTGAACTTTTCCTACCGTATGAGCAGTATATGGTTGTCCTGTTTTTTCATCAACCATTTTTTCGGCGTTACCATGATCCGCAGTAATAATCAAAACACCGCCGACATTTTTTATGGCTTGCTCAACTTTGCCCAAACAAATATCGACAGCCTCAACAGCTTTTAAGGCTGCGTCCATAATTCCTGTGTGTCCGACCATGTCACCATTGGCAAAGTTACAAACAATTACATCAAAGCGTTTATCTTCAATGGCTTTTACCAATTGTTCGGTAACCTCATAAACACTCATTTCCGGCTTCAAGTCATAAGTTGCAACCTTAGGGCTGGCAATCAATATTCTTTCTTCACCCTTAAACTCTTTTTCTTCTCCGCCATTAAAGAAGAAAGTTACATGAGCATATTTTTCTGTTTCGGCGATTCTCAATTGTGTCAAGCCGTTATTAGCCACAACTTCGCCCAAGATGTTAACCAAAGCCTCCGGAGGAAAGATTGTTTTCATAAAACGGTTATGGTCAACCGAATATTCCGTCATTCCCACACTATTTGACAATTTAACGATTTTCTTGCGTTCAAAACCGGTAAATTCGCTATCGGCCAAGGCATAAAGAATCTCGCGAGCTCTATCAGCTCTAAAATTAGCCATCAAAACAGCGTCACCATCTTCCATACCGTTATAATCTCCGATTACCACCGGCAACACAAATTCATCGGTAACTTTGTTTTTGTAAGAATCTTTAATAGCTTCATCAGCTGTAGCAAAGCGTTTTCCGTCAGCCATAACTAAGTTGTTATAAGCCAGTTCCACTCTATCCCAGCGTTTATCTCTGTCCATGGCATAAAAACGACCTTCGATAGTAGCTATCTCAACACCGTTTAAACCTTTTATTTCGTTAGAAAACTGAGCTAAATAACCTTCGGCAGAAGAAGGAGGTGTATCACGACCGTCCAAAAAGGCGTGAATTTTTACCTTAACACCGGCAGATGAAATAATTTTTGCCAAAGCCACAATGTGATTTTGCATAGAATGAACGCCACCGGGAGACATTAAACCCATCAAATGACAAGATTTTTTATTTAATTTCAAAGTGTTAATCATATCAAGTAAAATAGGATTATTTGCTAAAGATCCGTCTTTTATAGCCAAATCGATTTTAGGTAAATCTTGCATAACTACACGACCGGCGCCCAGATTAGTGTGACCTACTTCAGAATTTCCCATTTGTCCGTCCGGAAGGCCGACGGCTAAGCCGGAAGTTTCGATTAAACTATGCGGACACTCGTTTAATAATCTGTGCCAATTAGGAGTGTTTCCGTTTTCAATAGCATTATCCGGAGTTTTTTCTTCACGATAACCCCATCCGTCCAAAATAAGTAGCATTACAGGTTTTTGTGTCATTTAATTATTCCTTTATTTTATTATTTTTCGTTATTATATATAATATTTTACAAACTAAAAGCACTAATTTTTAATTTGTTATTGCATAATTTTTTTCCATATACGAGCCGGCAGTCCCGAACCGTAAATACCTTGCATTGGAGAGTTATCGTCATTACCCACCCAAACAACGCAAATTTTATTTTCATCAAACCCTACAAACCAGGCATCTCGATTGTCTTGAGAAGTTCCGGTTTTGCCGAAAACTTCTTTTCCGAAATGAGCATATCTTCCTGTGCCGGTTTTTAAAACCTCGCGCAATAATTTTCGCGTATAATCTACCTCTTTTTCCGTAAAAATTCTTACTTTTTCCGAGGGGTTTCTCTGATATAATTGAAATCCGTCATTGGTATAAATTTCTTTTACGCTATAAGGCCAAACCGAAAAACCACCGTTAGCAATAGAGGTGTAGGCTCTAGCCATATCTATCATTTTTACACCGGATGTTCCCAAGGCCAAAGATAAATCATTATCCAAAGGAGTGGTAATTCCTGATTTTTTAGCTGTTTTTATGATGTTGCTGACGCCGATATCTTTAGCTAATCGCACTGTTGCCAAATTTAATGACTGTGCAAAAGCTGTTCTTAAAGAAACATCGCCATAAACTCTGCCATCATGATTCTTTGGTTGCCAATCTTCAATTTTTATCGGTTTGTCAGATATAATATCATCAGGCGTAAAGCCTTTTTGAATAGCGGTCAGATAAACAAAAAGCTTAAAAGCAGAGCCCGGTTGACGCAAAGCTTGAGTTGTTCGGTTAAACTGACTGTCAAAATAATCGATTCCTCCGGCCATGGCTTTTATGGCACCGGTGTAATCCATTACCAGAACAGCGCCGTTTGTTACATTAAAATCTTTAGCTTTTTCAATTTCTTCACGCAGTATTTTAGATGCTTTTTCCTGTAAATCTTGATCTAAAGTGGTTATAGCATAGATATCAGCTTCCTTCTCGCCGATATGATCATTGATTTCACTCAAGGCCCAGTCCGCAAAATAAGCGCCGTTTTTTACTTTAACTTCTTTTCCTTTGCCTAAAGGCATTTTTTTCACGCGCTCCAAATCGCTGTCGGATAATAAGTTGTTTTCGTGCATAATTTTTAATACAACATTTGCTCGAGCCAAAGAATCTTCTTTTGAGCGAATAGGATTATATCTTGACGGAGCTTTCAGCATACCGGCTAAAATAGCACTTTCTAAGATGTTTACATCTCGAGAGGTTTTTTGAAAATATTTTTGTGAAGCGGCCTCGATTCCATAAGCTCCATGTCCGAAATAAACTCTGTTCAAGTAAAGCGACAATATTTGTTCTTTATTAAACTTGTGTTCGAGCCAAAAAGCCAAAAGAAGCTCTTGAACTTTACGGTTTATAGTCTTTTTGTTGGTAAGGAACAGATTTTTAGCAACTTGTTGTGTGATTGTACTTCCGCCTTGAGCATATCTGCCGGCAAAAAGATTGGTTATCATGGCGCGAGTAAAAGAGATAATGTCAAAACCGAAATGATTATAAAAACGCTTATCTTCGGTAAAAACAATTGCATCAACAAGATATTGGGGCAAATCTTCTGCCGGTACAAATTCAGAATAAACCGTTCCGAAACTTTGAACTTCATTGCCGTTTTCGGCCAACACGGTAGTTGCCGGCAATCTTGTTCGGTTAATCGCTTCTTTCATATTCGGCAAAGTGATTATACAATACGCAATATATAAAACTACCGGTATTGCAACGATTCCGGCCAATTTAATATATTTCATCAAGCCTATTTTCTTTTTCTTTGATGTTTTACGCTTTTTTGAGGATGATTTTTTAGATCTTTTAACCACTTTTTGCCCTTTCATAAGAATGTTCTAAGATATAATAAAACAAAAAGGTTAAATAAAATTTTAATTGGGTAAATTCTTTTTAATTATTGGCTAAAAATCAAAAAGGTTATATATTCAAAACATTAAAGATTTTTAAGGAATAAAATATGTCGCAAAAAATATGTCTGATTGATGGTTCCGGATACATTTTCAGGGCTTTTTACGGGCTTCCGCCGTTAACATCTCCCGAAGGAGTGCCTGTAAATGCTGTTTATGGCTTTACCAATATGTTTTTAAAGCTTACAACCAAGATTCCTTGCGACTATTGTTTGGTTTTGTTCGACGCTAAGCGTCAAAATTTCAGAAATCAAATTTTTGCCGACTATAAAGGAACTCGCAAAGAAACCCCGGAAGAGCTTATTCCTCAATTTCCCATAATCCGCGAGGCTGTTGATGTCTTAAACATAAATCATTTGGAAATGGAAGGTTATGAGGCTGATGACCTGATTGCCACCTATACCGAAAAAGCTTTAGCCAAAGGTTTAGAGGTAGTAGTTGTTTCCGGCGATAAAGACTTAATGCAACTGATTCGTCCTAATGTCGAATTTTATGATCCGATGAAAGACAAATTTTTTACTCCCGAAGATGTAAAAGAAAAATTTGGCGTATATCCTGACAAAGTTGTCGATGTTCAAGCCCTTTCAGGCGACAGCATAGACAATGTTCCGGGTGTGGCTGGGATAGGTCCTAAAACGGCGGCTCAGCTGGTTGAAGAGTTCGGATCTTTAGAAGGTATTTTGGAACACGCTCACGAGATAAAACAAGAAAAACGCCGGCAAACATTGATAGACAATGCCGAAAATGCACGCATTTCATTAAAACTGGTAACTTTGAAAAATGATGTACCGGTTGATTTGGATATAGAAAGTTTTCACTGCAAGTGCCCTGATGCTGACAAAATGCACAATTTTATTGATAAATATGGCTTCAATTCATTAAAAAACAGAGCGGAAAAATGGCTTGTAGAACGCTGTTCAACGGTTGAAAACCTTGATGTTGCGCAAGAAATAAAAAAACAATATCATCTTATTGATGATGAAGAAGGTTTAAAACAACTTGTCGCAAGTATAAAAAAATCATCCAAAATGGCCGTTTCGGTTATAAGCACCGGACCAAACTATATTTTTGATGATATGATAGGATTGGCTGTCTCTTCGGATTTCGGCGAAAGTTACTATATTCCGTTAAAATCATCATCACAAAGCGATGATTTATTTTCCGTTACCACACCTGCTAAACAAATAAGTAAACATCAGTTTGAAAAATATCTGAAACCGCTTTTTGAAAGCAAATCGACCTTAAAAATCGGTGCTAATATCAAAAACAGTATGCATTTTATTGCCAAATATTATGGCGCTGTCAATTTCGAGCCTTATGATGATATTTCGGTAATATCTTATTGTTTGTCAAGCTCGGAGCATACTCACGATATAAACACGCTTGCCAAGGTATATTTTGATGATGATTTGCCAAAACTTGATGATATTCAAGGAACCGGCAAAAATAAAATCGAGCTTTCTGCCTTAGAAACCGAAATCCTAAAAAATTATATGTGCAAACAAGCTGATTATATCTATCGATTGCACGATGTCTTAAAACAAAATCTTATTTCCGAGAGTAAAACATCTGTTTATGAAACTTTTGACAGGCCACTTGTAAAAACACTGTTCAATATGGAATGTCGAGGTGTAAAAATAAATTCGTCTTCGCTAAGAGAATTAAGCGTTTGGTTTGATAAAGAGATGAAAGATATTGAAAAAGAGATTTTTGCAATTGCCGGCGAAGAGTTTAATATCGGGTCACCCAAACAGATTGGCGAAATTTTGTTCATAAAAAAAGGATTAAAAGGCAAAAAGACAGCTTCAGGTGCTTGGGCAACCGGGGCCGAAGTTTTAGAAACTTTGGCCGAAGAGGGCGAAGAGCTGGCGTCAAAAATATTGCAATGGCGAGAAATCAGTAAATTAAAATCAACCTATACAGATTCTCTTTTTTCTTTGATTGATAAAGAGGGGAGGGTTCATACAACCTACGCGCAAACCGTAGCCAACACCGGAAGACTTGCTTCAAATAACCCTAATTTGCAAAATATTCCCATCAGAAGCGAAATGGGTAAAAAAATTCGCTCATGTTTTATAGCCAAAGAAGGTCACAAGCTTATTTCTTGTGATTATTCGCAGGTAGAATTGCGTTTGTTAGCCGATGTCGCCGATGTCAAAAAGCTTAAACAAGCTTTTGCAGATGGTATAGATATTCATACCGCCACTGCGTCGCATGTTTTTGGCGTAAAACCTGAAAATGTTGACGCAAATCTGCGTCGTCAAGCCAAAGCTATTAACTTTGGTGTGGTTTACGGAATATCTGCTTTCGGATTGTCTAAAAACATCAACTCTACACCGGCAGAGGCCAAGGCTTATATTGATGCTTATTTTGAACAAATGCCCGAAATTAAAGCTTATATGGATAAAACAATAGCTTTTGCTCACGCTAACGGTTTTGTGGAAACACCGTTTGGACGCAAGTGCTCTGTTTTAGGTATTAACGATTCCAACAAACGCCTTGTGGCAAATGCCGAAAGAGCAGCTATCAACGCTCCAATTCAAGGCGGTGCCGCCGACATCATCAAACTTGCGATGAACAAAATTGAAGCTGAGTTAACAAATCGCGGGCTAAAAACCAAAATGTTACTTCAAGTACATGACGAACTTGTTTTCGAAGCACCGGAAAACGAAGTTGATGAAGCCTTGTCCATAATTAAACAATACATGGAAAATATTGTCGATTCCTCGGTTGAATTTAAAGCCGAAGCAGGTGTTGGAAACACTTGGACCGAAGCTCACTGATTTTTAAGAAACTCTTCCGCTCGGTCTTTGATTGAAACTAACACGCACAGGCGCTTTACTAAAGTCAATAGGGGTGTAGTTTTGTTTTATTGCTTTCATACTTTCAATACATCTTGGGTTTTCTGTTTCTAATACATTAGCATACCTTGTTGCAATATCATCCCATTTTTCTCTTTCTTTAGACCCTTTTGGAGGAATAGCATCACCAAAAATTTCTTTTTCAAATTTTTCGACATCTTGTCCGCAATAAAACTCTCCTAAGTGCTTTTGATAAAACTTGTGAGTGCAATAAGACTCTATATTGGTAACAATGTAATGATCGTGAAAATCGGTATTAGAAACATGTTGTCTTACATAATTGCTGTCAATCAAACCCTCTTTTTTAGCCAAGGCAACAACAGTGCTTTCCATGTTTGCGTCGCTTAAAGAGCCATAGTCTGCGGGGCAAAGACCTTTTATTGAAGAGCGAGGATATTGTGTCTGAAAGATATCTTGTAAATAAAATCTTCCGGTTGCAATTCTGTTAATATCTGTTTCTTCACCTTTTTGATCGGTATAAAGCGGTGGTTCGGCAATATTTTTACCAAAACGAGAGTTTATTTCTTTGGCCAGTTTAACCGAATCATCATAACTTCCGACATAAATAGTCATACCTTTTCCATTATCTCCTCCACTGGCGATTTTATGATCTACGTCAAGAGCTTCTAAAAATTCCGCTACAGCCTTAGTTGTGGCGTGTTCTCTATTTGGTACGACATCTAAGTGAAGTTTCCATCCTTGCCATGCTCTATTAGATGAAGAGTTATATGCAGATGATTTTTGAGGTAGTCCTGTTTCTTTTATATGTTCTGCCGTACGTGGATTTTTTTCGTCTCCGGTGCGAGCAATAGCTTCTTCTTTGGCTTTTTTTCGTTCTTGAGTTTTTACAATGTAACTTAACTCAGCTTGTTCCATCGGGCTGATGTTTTTTGTTTTTGCTTTTGCCTCAAGAACGCGTTTTCGCTCATTTTTAGTTTTTTCATAAGGTTTTAAATTTTTATTTTCTGGATTCTCTTCCTCAGTATCATTATTTCTAAACTGCTGTTTATTTTGCAATGTTTTAAGCAACATAGCAGTTTGAGTTTCAATAGAGTTCAAAAACTCATCATTAAGCTCAGGAGCTCCGATAGTTTTTACCGGCGGATTAGATGTCATAGCAGCGGCCAACAGTCTTGCCTTAAATTCCGGTGATTTTATATTACCGAAAGAAATGGTCTTGTTGTCTTTTTTAGCTTTTGCCACTAATTCCTTGAAAACAACCATATCAGGAATTTTCGACTTACCGTCTTTGTCTTTTGCGCTCAAAGAAACATTGTTTTTCGAAGACGCATTAACAAAAGTGCACGCACCGTCTTCAGTTTTTAGTTTAGCTCTAAAATTGATATCTTTTTCATCTTCTTCATATTGCCATTTCATCTTTTGAGCAATGTTTTTGGCAAAAGTACGCCATGGTTGCTTAAATTCATCGGTTGCTTCTGTGTTTGGCGGCAATTCTTGAGAAGAATCAACAACATTGGTTTGATTATTTGGTGTGCGTTCATTTTTAATAACTTTTCCGAGATACGCTCTCATAGACTCAATACATTGATCGCAAAAAAGCTTGGGTTTATTTGCTTCTTCCAGAGGAGCAAAAGCAACATCTCTGCCGATACAGCCTTTTGTTGCGCAGTGTACACCGTATTTTGTGTCGGTTATATTACTTCTATCATCCGGCGTGGCTTCAAAAACATGGCTAAATTCGTGAAGGATAAGCCTTTTGAATTTATTTTGAGTAAAGCAACTTGTCGAAACGACAGTTCCTACTTGCGGTGTTGATATACCAAAACCAAATAAACCATCTTCATTGTATATTTTTTTGTTTGTAATACCGATACGAAAATAGTTTGTCGGCGTGTTTGCATTTAAATGCGAATTTTTCCATTTTACTTGTTCTGCAGCTGCTTTGCTATAATTAAAACCGCCGTTTTCACGCTTGCTAAAAGCTTCATACCAGGCCATAGATTCTCCCGGTACAAGATATCTGCCGTTTGGCAAAGCTATAAACTCATCATTGCCGTTAGGATAATATTGTTCAAATTGCTCTTTTGATATTGTCCCGTCAAAGTCAATGGATTTTCCGGTCAAAACATTTGTTAATTTATTTTTATAACGAACTTCTATCCCAAAGCGGTCTTTATATTCAGGGAAAAGATCCAAAAATTCTTTACAGGACTCAATAGCTGTATTTACGTAATTAACAGAAACATCTTCAGCCACATCTATAACAAAAGAATACTTCATCAAAAACCTCTTTTAGCTTTTTTTGTTGCATTCAGAATATCATAAATTAAGCCTTTTTTCAATTACAAATTTTATGCACAAAAAATCGGGAAAACTTTAAATTTTTCTTTGGTTTTTTAAGTAAAATGTTCTATATTTTATGAAGCAATTTTTTATAAAAAAGGAAAGAAAAAAGAAATGGTTTCAGAAGTTACAAATGCCGTAGAAAAAGATTATGGCGCCGATTCTATTAAAGTGTTAAAAGGTCTTGATGCCGTACGCAAACGCCCCGGTATGTATATCGGTGATACAGACGACGGATCCGGACTTCATCATATGATTTACGAAGTTTTGGATAATGCTATTGACGAAGCTTTGGCCGGTTATTGCGACAAGACCGAAGTTATCTTAAATCCGGACGGATCAGCCACAATTCGTGATAACGGCCGCGGTATTCCTGTCGGAATGCACAAAGAAGAGGGTGTTTCTGCCGCTGAAGTCATTATGACCGAGCTTCACTCCGGCGGTAAGTTTGATAACAACTCTTACAAAGTATCCGGCGGTTTGCATGGTGTGGGTGTTTCGGTAGTAAACGCTTTATCTACATGGCTCAAACTCCGTATTTGGCGCGAAGGCAAAGAACATTTGGCTACTTTTGCCAACGGTAATGTGGTTGAACACTTAAAAGTTGTTGGCGAAGCTCAAGATCGTCATGGTACCGAGGTTACTTTCCTTCCCTCGCCGGAAACATTTACCATGACTGAGTTCAATTTTGAAACTTTGGAAAGAGCTATTCGTGAAAAAGCCTTCTTAAACTCCGGTGTTTACTTAAAACTTACCGATAATCGCGGTGCAGAGCCTAAGGAAGTTGATTTTCATTACGAAGGCGGTTTAAGAGCATTTGTTAACCACTTAAACAAATCAAAAGCTCCTCTTCATGAAGAAATTATTTCTATTGTCGGCGAAAAAGATGACATGACTGTTGAAGTAGCTTTGCAATGGACCAATGCTTATAATGAAAGTATGCTTTGCTTCACTAACAATGTTCCGCAAAAAGACGGCGGTACACACTTGGCCGGTTTCAGAGGAGCTTTAACTCGCAGTTTGAACAACTATGTTCAAGAAAACGGTTTGTTAAAGAAAGAAAAAGTTGTTCTTTCCGGCGATGATATGCGCGAAGGCTTAAGCTGTGTATTGTCGGTAAAAGTTCCGGATCCTAAGTTTTCTTCACAAACTAAAGATAAATTAGTTTCTTCCGAAGTTCGTCCGGTTGTTGAAAGCATTGTAAACGACAAGTTAAAAGAATGGTTGGATGAACACCCGACCGAAGCTAAAATTATTGTCGGCAAGATTGTCGAGGCAGCCACCGCTCGTGAAGCTGCTCGTAAAGCCAGAGAGCTTACTCGTCGTAAAGGTGTGCTCGATGTTGCATCTCTACCTGGAAAACTGGCGGATTGCCAAGAAAAAGACCCGGCATTGTCCGAAGTATTCATCGTGGAGGGAGATTCAGCCGGTGGTTCTGCAAAACAAGGTCGTCACCGTCGCAACCAAGCTATTATGCCATTGCGTGGTAAAATTTTGAATGTGGAGCGCGCTCGTTTTGATAAAATGCTCAATTCTGCCGAAATCGGAACAATTATTACTGCTTTGGGTACCGGAATAGGTAGAGATGACTTTAATGCTGATAAATGCCGTTATCACAAAATCATTATCATGGCCGATGCCGATGTGGACGGTTCACACATCAGAACATTGTTGTTAACTTTCTTCTATCGTCAAATGCCCGAACTTATCAAAAGAGGTTATGTATATATTGCTCAACCTCCTTTGTACAAAGTTAAAAAAGGAAATTCGATTCTTTATATTAAAAACGAACGCGAAATGGATGATTATTTGATTCGCGGTGGTTGTGATGATGCATCACTTGTTTTGACCAATGGCGAACAAATTGCCGGCCAAGATTTGATAGATTTGGTTGAAAAAAATCGTCGCGCACGCTCAATGATTGCAAACTTGAGCAAAAATGTTCCGGAAAAAATTATCGAACAAATGGCTGTTTTTGGTCTGTTTGATAAAGAATTTTTGGATTCTTCCGACCAACAGCCAAAACTTGATGCCTTAGCTCAGCGTTTAGATGAATTAGAAGCTGAATATGATCGCGGTTGGAAAGCTCTTGCTCAAGAAGACGGTTCTATTTTGTTTAGCCGCACTTTGCGTGGTGTTACTGAAAAATATACCGTTGGAGCAAATATCTTGGATATGCAAGAAGTTCCGATGTTGGCAACATTAAAAGATGTATTAAATGAAACATTTGCGCAAACATCAACTCTTGTTTCAAAACAAGGTTTAGAGAAAAAAATCAGCGGTCCGGTAAGCTTTGTTGACGCTGTTATGGCTGCCGGTAAAAAAGGTATCTCAATCCAACGCTATAAAGGATTGGGCGAAATGAACCCTGAACAACTTTGGGAAACAACTCTTGATCCGGAGGCTCGTTCATTGCTTCAGGTTAGAATTGATCATATGGAAGAAGCAGACGAAACCTTTGCAACCTTGATGGGCGAGGTGGTAGAGCCTCGAAAAGAATTTATTCAAGAAAATGCCCTAAATGTTGTAAACTTGGATATATAATCACAAAAAAAAGCCTCGATTTTCGAGGCTTTTTATTTGTTTGCTTTGTTGAAAATTTGTAAAAATAAAATATGTTGACTAAAATTAAGCAAAGCTTACAATCACATATCACCACACAAAAGGAAATATATAGATGAAACTACATCAAGCTGTTGCATTATTTTTTATTGTTTTACCGACTTTTGCCGAAGCGGGAGAATGGTCTTACAATATAGAGGGGCATGCACAGGGACTGTATGGTTATACCGACACAAAAAAACATAATCATGGCGTAGGAAAAGCTAATATTAACACATCAATAGATTATTTGTTTGAAAATGATGACAGACTTAGTCTGAATTTTGATATTATGGGCGGAATAGATAAAGAGTTACAAGATTACAATCAAGGGCGCTGGGGCGAAGAAGCTTATGTAATTTATGACTCTTCCTATGGTCAAATAATGTTGGGTCAAGTATATAATGTGGCGTCACTTTTTCATAATGGAGCATATACAACCGGCGCTTTGTCAAATCCGTCAGATATAGTTGATTTTTTATCAAATCCCAATTGGCGCCGCACATCAAAAGAAACTTATTTTGCCACACTTAATTCAACCGACATAAACACCGACGGCGTTGCTCCGAAGATTAACTATATTTCACCTGAATATAAAGGAACAGCTATCGGTTTTTCATATATGCCGGATAGTTATAATCGTCGAGGCCTAATCAACAAACATTCAGATTATGCCCATGATGACGGATTTGTCGGCGCAATATATAATGATATGGATTTTAACTTTTTTAGCACTCAAGCTTCTTTCGGTTATGCCCAATACCACGGAAACGACAAAGAATTTTCTTATTCTTTGCGCATAAACAAAGGTAATTGGCATATCGGCGGTGGTTATCGCAAAACTTATATCGACGGTGACGACAAATCAAAAAAATCTCAAGATTTGCTATCTGACTTTGACTCATATCGCGAGGGCGAGGCATGGAATATAGGTATTGGCTTTGAATTTGGCCCCATTCAATCAAGTTTGAACTATTTCGAAAGCTCATCCGATAATACGGATAATCAAAACAAAATGGTTGCCTTTTCCAACCAATACCAGTTTAATGAATACATAGATATTTATATAGCTGCTGCTCACACCGATTATGAAAATATTTATGAAAGTAAGTCAGGTTATGCTATTGTCAGCGGAATAGGAGTAAAATTTTAAGTTATGTCAAATGTTTTAATATTGTCAGAAAACGAAACTTTTAAATCAGACTTGTCAGATCAAATCAAACATCATATACCCGATTTTGAAGTTACGGAGGATAAAGATTCAGCTGACATAATAGTGGTTGATGAAAACGCGGATATATTAAAAAGCATAGAAAAAAACATTCCGGTTATTTTCTTGAGTTTTGATGACAACAGCAGTGTAAAAGCTCACACTATCATACAAAAGCCGTTCGTATTAAGCGCTTTTTTAGACGCGGTAAAATCTTCTATAAACATTTTTGAAAACTCTGATGAAGGCAATTTAGAATTTAACGACTATATTTTGTATTCTTCTCGCAAAGAAATTTATAACAACAGAGATAAATCAACTACCAAACTGACCGAAAGAGAAGTGTCGGTAATCAAATATTTATATAAAAATGCCGGCAAAATTGTTTCTAAAAACGATTTAATGCAAGAAGTTTGGGAATATTCGGCAGATGTCGCAACTCATACGGTTGAAACCCACATCTATCGTTTGCGCCAAAAGGTCGAAAAAGACGATACTGACAGTCAAATAATCATCACATCGGATGGTGGTTATCAGTTAAAATTTTAAGAATTTTTGCTTTTTAATTGTCCGCAAGCAGCCAAAATATCCTGCCCTCTGGCTACACGAATAGGAGCTTCATAACCGGCAGATTCCAAGGCCTTAGAAAATGCATGGACACGATTGTTTGAACTCGGTTTAAAATCACAGCCCGGCCAAGGGTTAAAAGGAATAAGATTAAATTTTGCGCCTAATTTGAACTTTTTCATCAGGGATATAAGTTCTTTAACATCATCCATAGTGTCGTTAAAATGATCTAACATCAAATATTCAAAAGTAATCATTCGACTCATGCCCATAATAGCCTGATATTTTTGACAAGCGCTCAAAACCTCTTCAATTTTATAACGATTGTTAATAGGCATAATCTGTGAGCGTTTTTCATTATTTGGAGCGTGAAGACTGATAGCAAGCTTTACACCCAATTCAGAAGCAACAGACTCAATATGAGGCACTATTCCGGAGGTTGATAAAGTAATTCGGCGCTTTGATATGGCGATTCCATCTCCGTCAGACAATATTTTTAAGGCCTTAAAAACCTCTTCTTTGTTATGTAAAGGTTCACCCATGCCCATAACTACAATATTGGATAAAAAGCGTGTTTCATTGGTGGGAGACGGCCATTCGCCATAAGCATCTCTTGCCACCATAAACTGAGCAACAATTTCACCGGCAGTCAAATTGCGGGTTATTTTTTGGCTTCCCGTATGGCAAAATTTACATCCTACCGCGCAACCCACCTGAGTTGATATACAAACAGCTCCACGGTCCTCTTCCGGTATATAAACGGTCTCGATTCTTTGTTCGTCAGCAAATTCTAATAACCATTTTCGCGTTTTGTCGGAAGACAATTGTTCGGTTACAATTTTAGGACGAGAAATAGTATAGTTTTCTTTTAATTTTGCGCGCAAATCCTTTGATAAGTTGCTCATCTTGTCAAAATCGGTTTCGCCTCTAAAGTAAATCCATTGCCAAAGCTGTTTGGCTCTAAAAGGTTTTTCACCGATTAGGGTCAATTCTTCGCTCAATTCTTCTTTAGATAATCCGATAAGCTCTTTTTTCATTATTTGCACTTGTTAGATATAGCTTTATAGGCAGAGGTAAAACCGTTCAAAGAATAAGTATCTTTTGTTTTGGTTCCCTTGGCCGATGTTCCGTTGATGATCATACGAGAACCGCGTTTCATGGCGTTTACGATATCTTTGTCATCTTTGGTAGACATTGCCCAAGCTTTGTCATCACTGACAAAAAGCTTAAATGTTTGCGCTCCGACCTTAAGCTCTGTTTCGCTGTTTGGCTTATATTTATAGCCGGCGTTAACATTCACTACATCATAGCTTTTTTCATTGGGACGATGAGTAACCACAACATAAATATCGCCTCTTTTGGTATATCTGCCTTCATCTTTTTTCGGTGTTGAAGCCATATAGCATACAGGACCGGCATTATCTCGATAATAATAAGCAGTCCAATCGCCATATTCACCAATCAATTTTTGTTCGGCGGCATTTGCACACAAAACATTGCCAAACAAGGCTAACAAACTAAAAAACATACATTTTTTCATATGAATATACCCACAATTTAGTTAATTTTAATACGATTATAATTGCAAAATATATAAAAACTGTTAATTTCTTAAAAAAATTTAAGGAAAAACTCATGATGCGAGATAACTATCTTGATGTATCAAGATTAACCACCAACGAAGATGTTTTAGAATTGTTTAAAGTTGTCGCTAACAACGGAGGTGTTTTGCGCTTTGTCGGTGGTGCGGTAAGAGATGCCTTAAAAGGCATAAAATCTTACGACTTAAACCTCGTTACCGATTTAAGCCCTGATGAACTGGTCGAGGCCTGTACCGATGCCGGATATAACACTGTTCCGTTAGGAATAAAACAAGGAAAAATCGCCGTAATTATTGATGATTCACAAATAGAAGTAAGTTCCTTAAGTACATATGTTGAAAGAGATGGTGTTTCAACCCTTGAATTTACAGATAATTGGGAAGCTGACGCATCTTCGCGTGATTTGACTATAAATGCGGTATATGCTGATGAAAAAGGTAATGTCTTTGATTATTATAACGGTATTGAAGACTTGGAAAAAGGCTATGTTCGTTTTATCGGATCGGCTAATGCACGCATTCAAGCCGACTATACCAGAATTTTGCGTTATTTCCGATTTTATTCGTTGTTTGGTTTGGAAGAACCCAATTTAAAGGCTATAACCGCTTGCGCCGAGAACAGTGCCGGATTAAAAAAACTTCCGATGGAAAGAATTAAAGATGAATTGTTTAAGATTTTGCAAACTAAAAGAGCTCATTTAGCCTATAATTTAATGCAAAAACATGGCGTTTTAGCTTATATAATGCCTGATGCCCCATATGTTGAAGATTTGGCTTATTTAAATAGTTTAGATTGCTCTTTTGCTAACGAAGATGAATCCTTGATAAAGATGTTTGTTATATATCGTCCTCAACCGTCATTAGCCGAAAACTTAGCCGCACGCTTAAAATTTTCGCGCAAAGAAAAGGATTTATTTATTGATTTGGCAAAAACAGAGTATAAATTGAGTGATTTTACAAATTCTAAATCATTACAAAAAATTATATACGAATATGGCAAAGATTTGGCAAAAGCCAAGATAATAACTCTTGTTGCTCAAAATCATGAATTTTCTGAAGATATTTTGGCTGTTTATAATAATATAAATAACATTCCGGAGATAGAATTCCCTCTCAAAGGCAAAGATATTATTGATTGCGGTTTGACCGACTTCCAACAGGTCGGACCTATCTTAAAAGAGCTGGAACAAATTTGGATAGATTCTAATTTTGATTTAACTAAAGAACAACTTTTGTTAGAAGTAAGCAATTTGAAAAATGTTGTATAAAAAATACCGCTCTTTATTAAAAAGAGCGGTATTTTTTTGAAAAGATATTATTTTTTAGGTTTTTCGATTTTTTTAATGCTTTTAACATCAACTTTTGCCGGTTTCATCATATCTTTATCTACTTCACCGCTAACCTCGATAAATTCGCCGGCCGCTACGGTAACGCCATCAAATTCATCATTATCGATTTCTAAAACTATTTCGCCGGTTTTATCGGTAAAAGTATATTTTTCATCGCCCAAAGCTTTAACAATTTGACCTTGCATATAAACAAAAGTTTCATCAGATTTTGTTTTAACATTTTCAACTGTTTCAATAACAACATTTTCCGGTACAAAAATAAAACCTTTTTTATGGTCTTTGGCAAAAGCATTTCCGCAAACAGCCAAACACAAAAATGCAAATAGAATTTTTTTCATCAGATACCTCCGTTAACTTATATTAAATATTGCAACCAAAGAAATAATAACGGATTTTGTTTTTTCAATAAAAAAAGGTTCGCAAAAAAACGAACCTTTGTAAAAACTGGTGGAGCTAAGGAGGATCGAACTCCTGACCTCTTGAATGCCATTCAAGCGCTCTCCCAACTGAGCTATAACCCCTTCAAACAACGGCAAGATAAATAAAAAGCTCTAAAAAGTCAAGATGTTTTTTTAAGAATCTCCGGGATGCGTTTTGTTATAACCGCTTTTACAACCCAAAGACCAAGACATTAACAACTCTTTTTCTCCGGTGCTTTCATCTTCTTGTTCGCCGATAATCTTAAAATCATTCTTTTTATAAAAACGGACAGCATCCTCATTTTTTAAAAAGACTTTGAGGCTAAGTTCCGGATATAATTTTTTTGCATAATTAAGCAATTTTGAGCCGATTTTCATATTTTGAAATTTTGGCATAACAAATAATGCGCCGATATATTTATCATCAATAATACTGATAAATCCTTTAATTTGGTGTTTATCTTCAAAAACATAGCTGTCGGTATTAGGCAGATAATATTTTTTGATAATAGGCATCATATTGTGCCAATATTCCGCAACAACGAAATTGTGAGATTGCAAACTTGCTTGCAACCACAGAGCCAACATTTTATCGATATCCTGTTGTTGAAATTTTCTAATCATCTATGTCTCTTTCTAAGTGATATTCTTTTTAATCTTCTTTCCATAAAAACGCGGTGTGCATTGCGATAGACCAAAACAGATTTTGTTCTTGCCTTTAATATAATCGAAAATTCTTTCATTGTTAGGACAACGCCGATTGTAACAAGTGCCGATCCTAACAAAATTTGCCAATTAAGAGGGTCATTAAATACTATAACACCGGCAGCAATACCGAAAACAATTCTCAAAGTGCTAAAAGGTGCAATTTTGCTTACGCCGTTAGCAGCAATAAGTTTTTTCCACAGAACCATTGCTGCAGAAAGTAATATAACCTCAAAAGCCATAACCCAACCGGCCACAACCCAATTTACTTGTCCTAATGCAGTATAATCAAATTTTTCTATCCATACAGAGCCGGCGGCGGTAAAAGGAACGGCAAACAAGTAAGAATATGCTAAAAATGATGATGTATCCATATGTTTTGTGTTTTTAAACATAATTTGGCAAGCGCCCCAAAATACGCGCGACAACAAGATAAGAGCCACGCCGTAAAAACTCATCTCCGGCATATCCATAATAACGGCAACACCGATAAATGATAACAAAATAGCCATAACTTGTTTAAAGTTAATTCTCTCTTTTGCCCAAATGCAAGCCATCAAAACAGAAATAGGTCCTTCTGTTTGCATCAGCAAAGTACTGGCAGACGGGGACAGTTCCTTATAAGCAATATAACCTAACATATTTGTTACCACATTAGATGTAACCGCAACAAATAAAAGTTGTCCGAGTTCTTTTTTACTAGGTCTTGCAAAAGGTAAGAACATCAAGGCAACAATGGTATAGCGTATAGTCAAAAATGTAAACGGCGGCAGTTCTTGCAGTCCCAATTTACTTATTGCCGGATTAACACCCCAAATAAAAACAACCAATAATGATAAAAATATTGCTGAAAGCTTCATAAAAGACTCCTTAAATATCTAAATCATCAACGAATTTAGCTCTTTCGATAATAAACTTAAATCTCAACTCCGGATTTTTGCCCATAAGTCTTTCGACTTGACGTCTTGTTTCAAAAGCTTCTTCTTTACCTTCTTCGGTAGTTGTGGACGGAATCATAACTCTCAAGAGCATACGATTCTTCTTATCCATGGTGGTTTCCTTCAATTGCAAAGCACTCATTTCGCCCAAACCTTTGAAGCGGCTTATATCCGGTTTTTGATTACCTTTAACTACTTTTGCCAAAATTTTATCTTTATCTTCATCATCCAAAGCATAATAGTTTTTGCCGCCTACTGCAATTTTATACAAAGGAGGTGTGGCAATAAACAAATGTCCGTTTGCAATAAGTTGGGGCATATGTTGATAGAAAAATGTCATCAATAGCGAGGCAATGTGGGCGCCATCGACATCGGCATCTGTCATGATAATGATTTTTTCATAGCGCAAATTTTCTTCTTTATAATTATCTTTAGTGCCACAACCCAAAGCCTCTATCATATCTTTAATTTCTTGGTTTTGCGTAATTTTTTCCAAAGAAGCGCTGGCTACATTTAAGATTTTACCTCTCAAAGGCAAAATTGCTTGCGTAACTCTGTCGCGACCTTGCTTTGCAGAGCCGCCGGCAGAGTCACCCTCGACAATAAACAATTCGGTATTTTCTGACGAAGCTTGTGAACAGTCAGCCAATTTTCCCGGCAATCTGAGTCTTTTTGTCGGGGTTTTTCTGACTTTTTCCTTTTCTTCTTTCTTTTTCTTTCGAGCATCGGCACGCTCAATAACATATTCCATCAATGCGGCAGCATTTTCCAAATCGGAAGAAAGCCAGTGGTCAAATGAGTCTTTAACGGCTGATTCTACCAAGCGAGTTGCTTTAGATGAGGTAAGTTTGTCTTTGGTTTGACCTTGGAATTGCGGGTCACGAATAAACAAAGATAACATAATCGAAGCATCGCTCAAAAAGTCTTCGGCAGTAACCGAAGCGGCTTTTTTATTATTAGTCATTTCGCCATATTCTTTAAGTCCTTTAAGAAGCGCAGACTTAAATCCGGTTTCGTGTGTTCCGCCAAAAGGAGTAATAACGGTATTGCAATAAGAATGACAAAAACCGTTTTCATCTTCCGGCCAAGTAATAGCCCATTCAACCTTGCCTTCATCATTATCCAAATCGGCCTCACCGGCAAAAGGTCGGCGGTTGATTGTAGTTTTAGAACCTACCTGATAGTTCAAAAAGTCTAAAATTCCGTTTGGAAAACAAAGCTCTGTTTCTGTTGGTGTAGCCTCGCCTTCGCCCAAAATTTCCGGAGCGCATTTCCAATTTATTTTAATTCCTTTGAATAAAAAGGCTTTAGAGCGAGCCATACGGAAAATACGATTTGGCTGTAAGTTTGAGTTTACGCCGAATATTTCCGGATCGGGCTTAAATGTAATGGAAGTTCCGCGTCTGTTTGGTGCATTTCCGACCAATTCAAGAGCCGTTTGCGGAATACCTTTAGCATATTCTTGACGATATAGTTTTTTATCTCTGGCAATTTCTACAACAAGTTTTTCCGACAAAGCATTAACCACAGACAAACCTACACCATGCAAACCTCCTGACACCTTATAGGCTCCACCGCCGAATTTTCCGCCGGAGTGAAGCATGGTCAAAATAACTTCCAATGCAGATTTGTTCGGATATTTCGGGTGTGGATCAACCGGAATACCGCGTCCGTTATCAACAATACTAACCGAATAATCTGCGTTCATAACGACATCAATGTGGTTGGCATAACCGGCAACAGCTTCGTCCATGGAGTTGTCCAAAATTTCGGCAACCAAATGGTGTAATGCTGTCTCATCAGTACCGCCGATATACATACCCGGGCGGTGCCTTACAGGCTCTAAACCTTCTAAAACTTCGATTGATTGTGCGCTGTATTCTTGCGTAGTTTTTTCTTCTTTTTCAAACAAATCTGACATTTTTATTCTCAAAACCCTTTAATGCTATATATTCCAAGGCTCAACATAACGCAAAAGCCAAAATTAGACAAGAACAAACTTTCACAATTTAACAGTCTTTTTTTATTAAAAAACTCTTGCATTTTTAATAATTTATGTATAAAAAGAGTCCGAAACCGTCAATGGTGGCGGTTTTTTAATTTCACACGCAGATTTGGTCGGGATTTTTATAAATCTCGTTCCGGTGCTTGAAACTTCAAGTTCTTTTTAAAATCTGCGGAGGTTTAACCGGAAAAGAAGGATTATAAAATATGACACTTCCTACATTTACAATGCGCCAAATGATTGAAGCTGGTGTTCACTTTGGTCACCATGCTCGTCGTTGGAACCCGAAAATGGCTCCGTACATTTTCGGTAAAAAAGACAATGTTCACATTATTGATTTGCAAAAAACTTATCCTATGCTTTATACAGCAATGGCTACAACTAAAGAAATTGCTGCTCAAGGCGGAAAAGTTTTGTTTGTTGCTACAAAGCGTCAAGCACAAGAAATCATTAAGGAAAATGCTGAGCGTTGCGGTCAATACTATGTTAACCAACGCTGGTTGGGTGGTATGTTGACTAACTGGAAAACAGTTCACAAATCAATTACTCGTTTGGTAAAATTGAACGAAATGTTCGAAAAAGGCGATTTAGCCGGCTATACCAAAAAAGAATTGCAAGGTATGAAAAAAGAGCAAGAAAAACTCCAACTCGAATTGGGTGGTATCATGAATATGGGCGGACAACCTGATCTCGTATTCGTAATTGATACTTGCAAAGAGTCTTTGGCTATTAAAGAAGCTAAGAAACTCGGCATACCTGTAATTGGTATTTGCGATACAAACGCAGATCCGGAATGTGTTGATTTGCCTGTTCCGGGTAATGACGATGCAATTCGTGCAATCCAATTCTATTCAGAAATGATTTCAGCTTCTGTATTAGACGGAATGCAAGCTTTGATCGCTGCTAAAGGCGTTAAAGTAGAAGAAATGGTTGAAGAAAAAGCTGAAGCTCCTAAAGCTGCTAAAAAAAGAACATCTAAAAAAGCAGCTGAAAAGACTGAAGAATAATTTTCAACTAAATATTATCAAAAAGGGTGGTGTTACAAAAGCACCACCCGCCAGTTAAAAAAATCAGAGGGTTTAAAAAAATGACAGAGATTACTGCCGCAAAAGTAAAAGAGCTTAGAGAATCTACCGGTGCCGGTATGCTTGATTGTAAAAAAGCTTTGGTTGAAACCAACGGAAATATGGAAGAAGCTGTAGATTGGTTGCGTAAAAAAGGTTTGGCTTCTGCCGCTAAAAAAGCCAGCCGTATTGCTGCTGAAGGTTTGGTTTCGGTTTATGTTGAAGGTAACAAAGGTGCTGTTGCCGAAGTTAACTCAGAAACAGACTTCGTTGCTAAAAACGATTTGTTCAAAGAATATGTTGCCGATGCTGCTAAAGTTGCTTTAGCCACAGCCGGTGAGGTTTGTGACATGAAGGCATTTAATTGTCCTAAATGCGGCAAAACTTTTGAAGAGCGTTTGACAGATTTGATTGCCAAAATCGGCGAAAATATGAATTTGCGCCGTGCAGCTATGTTAGAAGTAAATAATGGTGTTGTTTCTTCTTACTTACATAACTGCTGTGGTGATAATCTTGGTAAAATCGGCGTGTTGGTTGCTTTAGAATCAACAGCTGACAAAGCAAAATTAGAAGAATTGGGCAAACATATTGCTATGCACATTGCCGCTTCTTCTCCGTTGTTCTTAGATATTGCTTCTGTTGACGCAGCTGCCGTAGAACGCGAAAAAGCAATCTTTACCGAACAAGCAAAAGCTTCGGGCAAACCTGAAAACATCATTGAAAAAATGGTTGAAGGCCGTGTTCGCAAATATTACGACGAAGTTGTTTTGGAAGAGCAAGCTTACATCATGGATCCTGATAAAAAAGTTAAGCAAGTTATTGCTGATACTGCCAAAGAATTGGGTACAGAAATTAAATTAGTTAACTATGTACGCTTCAAATTAGGCGAAGGATTACAAAAGAAAGAAGAAGACTTTGCTGCCGAAGTTGCTGCTCAATTAGGCAAATAAGATATTAAATCAAAAGTCAAAATAAAAAGGTACCTAACAGGTACCTTTTTTTGACAGAAGCATAATGTGGGAACCAAAATAGTATATAGGCAGAATCAAAACGCCTACACCCATAACCAAAGCGGCTATCCAAATAATGACGCCAAAAGCTGCCATAAATCCGCTGGCCATCATAAGCTCAACAAAGTGATCAAGAAGCCATTCTGCATACTTGTAACACAGGTATGCACCTATTACGGACAAAACCAACTCTAAAAAGAGCAACAAACATCTTCCGACAACAGAAGATTTTAACTTTTGGTACAAAGACCAAATTTTTTTACCTAAATTTTTCTTCATAGAATTTAATTTTTATGATTTTTTTGCACGATAATAACCAAAAACTAATTGAAAAGAATAATTTCAATTTATTTTGCAATAAGTATTCTAATTTGGAGCGTTTGTCAAGTTTATAGAAAGATTTCTACCATAACCGGAACATGGTCAGAAGGGCGTTCTTTGGAACGAAACTCTTTCAAAATCTCAGCGTTTGCGATTCTGTTTTCCAAAGGTTTTGTTACCCAAATATGATCCAATCGACGACCTTTATCATTAGTTAGCCAATTGGGGTTACGATAGCTCCACCATGAAAAAACTTTTTCCGGTTCTTTATAAAATTTGCGTACTGCGTCAACAAAATCCAGAGAGTTAAACAATCTCGTCAGTCGTTCTACTTCAATAGGGGTGTGTGAAACGATTTTCAAAAGTTGCTTATGATTCCATACATCATTTTCGCTTGGCGCGACATTAAAATCACCGCAAAACAGAATTTTTTTATTTTTTAGCTCAGCTTTTCTATGTTCCAGATATTCCGAAATATCATCCATAAAACAAAGTTTATAAGCAAAAGACAAGTTTTCTATCGGATCGGGAATATCTCCGCCTGCCGGAATATAGATATTGTTTATTTCAATGTCGTCGAACAATATGCATTTGATATGGCGAGCGTCTTTTTTGCCCACCCAATTCATTTCTTCGACTGATTTGAAGGGATGTTTTGATAGAATTGCCACGCCGTTATATCCGGCCATACCATACACACAGATATGCTCAAAACCCAATTTTTTTATATCATCAAAAGGAAAATCTTCTTTTTTTGCCTTAACTTCTTGCAGACAGACCACATCAGGATTTTTTTCTTCAACCAGTTGTTTTAACAAATCAAGCCTGATTCGAACAGAGTTAACATTCCATGTAACCAAAGAAAATGAGTTCATTTTTATTTTTTCTTCTTAAAATTGCGTGAGCTTGTTTTTTTGTTCTTAAATTTGAAAACTTCATCATCTATTTCGCCATCTCTTTTTGCGTCATAAAGCGATACGCTAACCTCAACGCTTTGAGGGTCGACAATTTTCCATTGTTTCAATTCCATCGGGTTATTGGAAAACACCAATGTAACCGGTCCGATATCACCTTTTTGCGCATAATCCAAAGTAATGGATGTTGAGCCTGAATCTTGATAAAAGTCGATAATTTTAATTTTTTCACCGTCAATTTTGATTTTGTCAGACAAAATCATCGAAGCGGGTATGTCGTCATAGTCGATATGAGTAACCTGATCCAAGTCTAAATCATTATAAACGATGTTTTCGCCGTTACCGACAATCAAAACATTAGTCGGTTCAGCATATTCCATGCGAATTTTATTAGGTTTTTTGATAAACAAGCGACCTTCGGCTGTCGAACCGTTAGATGCCATTTGTACAAAAGTTGCTTCAATGCTTTTTATTGAGTTAAGATATGTTTCGATTTTTTGCAAATTCTCGGCAGATTGAGCTTTGGCCTCAGTTACAAAAGTAAAAAAACATAGTAAACAAAGAAGTTTTTTCATCAAAATTCTCACTAATTATTTCCAATATTTCACTAACTCTAATATAATTATTGCATAACAAAATGTCTATACAAACCTACCCCCTGTCAACATCAAAATGTTATCAGAGGGTAGGCGATATTTTAAGAAATAAAATAATTAGTATCCGCCGCAACCGCAGCCCTTAGATGAAGAGGAAGATGATTCCGATTTTTTTGAAGAATTTGTAGCGTCTTTTTCTGCAGAAGCTGACATGGATTTTGCTTCTTTAGAGGCGGATGATTTCATAGATATAGAAGAATCTCTCATATCTTTACACATAACTTTACTCCTTTTTCAAATTAAACCATAGCTTTTATCAAAAGCCATAAAAGAAGTAAGATTTAATTTCTTGTTTAACAACCTAATCTTTAAGCTTACATATTACGAGGTTTGAATATTCCGTCTTCAAATCCTTGGATTTGCGGATTTGCTTCAGCCATTTCCAGACGAGTTAACGCCAAGGCCACATATTCCTTTTCTTTTTCGATACCTATAAATTGTCTGTTAAGTTTTTTTGCTACAACGGCGGTAGTTCCGGAACCCAAAAACGGATCAAAAACAACATCGCCTTCATCAGATGAAGCCAAAACAAGCTTAGCGATAAGCTTCTCAGGTTTTTGTGTCGGGTGGTCGGTATTTTCTGCCATAGACCAAAAAGGAACTGAAATATCGGTCCAAATATTCGAAGGATGAGTCAAACGCAACTTTTTATTATCTTTTTCGAACCAGTCTTTAGGGTTTCCTTCCGTATTGCGATAAGGAGCGATAACTTCACGCAATATTTTCACCCTGTCTAAATAAAATTTATAATCTTTGCTTTTGGTAAAAAACCAAATATCTTCCAAACAGTTTTTCCAATTTTTTTGTGCTCCGCGACCTTTTTCTCTTTCCCAAGAAATGCGATTTTGCAGCATAAAATATTTGCCGGCAATATAAGGAATGGCAATAGATGTTTTCCAATCGGCGCAAATATAAACAGAGGCGTTATCTTTCAATATTCTGACTGTTTTTTTCAGCCATTTATCCAGCCACTTGGCATAATCATCATTATTCATCTCGTGAAAAGTCGATGACCCGAAGTTTTTGGTCAGGTTATACGGCGGATCGACAATCATCAAATCAACGCATTTATCCGGCATTTTATCCATTGCATTGAGAGAATCTTGCCAAATAACTTTATTTAATATCTCATCAATTTGTGTATTGTTTTTGAGTTTCACGGCAGAAGAAACAAGACCGGAAATTTGTCTTTTTTCCAGTCTTATAGTTTTGTTTCTAGATGCTTTTTTTAGCAACTATTCTTCTCCGAATTTATTATTGATAAGAGTTTCCAAAGCTTCCAAAGCTTCTTTGGCTTGGTTGCCGGTGGCAGACACTTTGATTGTAGTTCCTTTAGAAGCGGCCAACATCATCAACCCCATAATTGAACAACCGTTAACACATTGTCCGATGCGTTCAACTTCTATCTGAGCGTCAAAAGGCTCTAATGTTTTTACAAAAGCGGCAGCCGCACGAGCGTGAAGACCTTTAATATTTTTAATTTCCAAATCTTTTACTAATTTATCAGACATTGTTAGTTTCCTAGTAATTGAGAAGCAATATTGATATATTTTTTACCGGCATCTTGCGCCCCTTCGACCGTATCTTTCATATTTTTTTCCTTACGCAAAGATGCGATTTTAATAAGCATAGGAAGGTTTATACCGGCCAAAATTTCGACATTAGCTCTGTCCATCATCGACAAAGCCAAATTTGACGGTGTGCCGCCGAACATATCGGTAAGCAAAACAACACCTTCTCCGGTGTTAACCGAATTTACTTTTTCCAAAATTTCGTTGCGACGCATTTCCATATCGTCTTCCGGACCGATACAGACGCCGGCAACTTGTTCTTGCGGACCAACAACATGTTGCATGGCCGAAATAAACTCTAAGGCCAAATTTCCGTGTGTAACTAAAACCAAACCAATCATATTATTCCTCGCTTTTTATACTAACAATATTTTTCTCAATATTGCAAAACAACTTCATCTATGGTACAACAATATCATTAAACTGTCAATTTTAGGTTAATGAATTATGCAAAAAAAGCCTCTAAGCTATATTTGGTATTATACCAAAGACTTTAAGTACAGTCTGTTGTTTGTGATTTTCTTATCTCTTCTGGGGCGTTTTGCCTTACAAATCGGGCTTTATTTTTCGGCAAAAATGTTCAGTTTTGCCGGAACTGAGCAAAACAACCCGAAATATTGGGAAACAATATGCTTTTTTATAATAATTTTTGTGCTGATAGATTTGGCAGGACACCTTTTTCAAGGTTGGTCAATGTATATAATGGGTAAAATAATACCTCATATTCGCTCACTGGTTATAAAAGACACTTTTGATTATGTAAACAAGCACTCTATTTCGTATTTTACCAACGAAATGACAGGCAATATTTCAAACAAGTTTAATCAACTCCAAAACGGCGTTGCTGAATTTTTTATGAACATAAGCAACACAATGTTCGATACCGGTTATTTGTTAGTTAATATAATCATAGTTTCTTACATTGACTGGATATTGGGTGTTGCTACTGCCGTATGGGCTTTTTTAATGATATTGGTGGGCAAGTTTTTTGGCTTAAAAAGAGCAGAATTATCACGCAAAACCTCCGCAGAGCAAAGTGTTTCAAATGCGCGCATTGTTGATTCGATAGCCAATTATTCCGAAATAAAAAGTTTTGCCAATTTCAAATATGAGCGAACCAATTTGTTAAAAGTCTTACGCAGATGGCGTCACGCCGAAACCTATGAGCAAAAACAACGCAATCTTATAATGCTTTCACTGGGAATGATTTCTGTTCTTTCCGGAGCTTGCTTTTGCTTTTTGTCTTTGCTGTTATTTTATTATAATCGTATAGATTTAACCATATTCATATTTGTTTTGACCATAAGTCTTCGCCTAAGCGGAATAGCCTTTGGTGTAAACTGGGCGGTAAACAATCTTTCACGAGTATATGGAGTTATTAAATCAGCTCTTGAAACCCTATCTGTCGAACCTGAAATTGTCGATTCTGAAAAAGCAACGGAGCTGGTTGCCAAAAAAGCCGAAATAACTTTTGAAAATGTTAGTTTTCTTTATCAAAGCGATAGGCCGATTTTTACCGATTTTAACCTAAAGATAAAAGCAGGAGAAAAGGTTGGTATTGTAGGTTCATCAGGTGCCGGTAAATCAACTTTGATAAAACTTATTGCTCGCTATTTTGACACCACATCAGGCAGTGTCAGAATAAACGGTACAGATATAAAAGAGGTTACTCAAGATTCGTTACACAGGCTGATTTCAACAATTCCGCAAGATGTATGCTTATTTAATCGCACCCTGGAAGAAAACATCCGCTACGGCAGAACAAATGCTTCTGACAGCGAGGTTAAAAAAGCAGCCAAGCAAGCCTCCGCCGACAAGTTTATCGAAAAGCTGACTAAAGGTTATGAAACAAAAGTCGGAGATAGAGGGGTTATTCTATCGGGTGGTGAGCGTCAAAGAATTGCTATTGCCAGAGCCATCTTAAAAGACGCGCCGATTTTAATTTTTGACGAGGCAACATCTTCTTTGGATTCTGAAAGCGAAAAATATATTCAAGGGTCTCTAAAAACCTTAATGAAAAACAAAACGGTTATTGCCGTGGCTCACCGTTTGTCAACACTAAGAGAAATGGACAGAATAATAGTTTTGGAAGAAGGGCGTATCATAGAACAAGGAACTCACCTTGGTCTTCTTCGCAAAAAAGGACGCTACGCTAAGCTGTTCAAAATGCAGTCAGACGGTTATATACAAAATACTTAAAATTTGTACATTACGCTTAAATTACCGCTTGTTTCCTCATAATCATCGCCAGTCAAATAAGATCCTGCCAACGAAGCACTTATTGAAGAAGTCATATCAAATGACATTCCCGCAGACACTTTTAGCAAAGTTCTGTCCTCGGCAGCAGCCAAAGTATTGTTTTTATCCAAAGCAAAGTCTTCTCCGTCATCCATAATTTGAACAACAGAAGGTTTTATAAAAATTTCGGCGCGAGAATTAGGAAATTCCCATCGTTTTGCAAAGCGGATACCTGCTTCAATTTCGGTGCGGCTGGCATTATCAAATTCTTGAGTCTTGCCACCATTATCTTCAACCGGATCCATTTCCACGGTTGTATAGCTAACTCTTACTCCGGGCTCTATTCTGATTCCGTTAATATTTTTATATATATAGTTAACATCTAAAGTCACACCATATGTAGTACCTGAAGTTGAGGTACTTATATCATCTTCCGTTTCAATATCTGCATCCAGCATACCTGCATAACCGGCCAATATGGTTGACCAAAATGGTCCGTCATATCGGATATATGCGCCGGCCAGATAACTGGTAATATTTGTTTCGGCACTTTTATTGATTATATATTCATCGCCGTTTTCTTCATAATTATACGAACCTTGTCTATAAGAAGCTAATAATCCGATTTTTGTCGGGCCGTTGCTTAACAAATCCAAACCGCCATCAAATCCGCTTATTTGAGCATCATAAACGAAAGGCGATTCAACCGTTGCAGAAGATGTTACCGGAGCTAACCAACCGGAAAATACCGGTCGGGCGCTTCGACATATTGACAAATCTCTTCTTTTTACATTTTTGCAAGGTATTTTAGCATATTCGCTAATAGCAATATTGTTACGCAAGTTAGCGCCCAAACTACTTGTTTGCATAAAAGTATTATCAATCAATCCATAATAAGCAGCTACTTCAGGTACAATAATATGTTTGCCGTCTTGTGTGGCACTGTTTAAGTGGGCATACCATTTGTTATTGTTAAAAACAGTATCCCATTCATAATAAGATCCACTCACGCGCTTGATGTTGAACACGCCGCTTCCCCCTGAGACGTTATATGCTTCTGCAAATAAAATATCATTTCTTGTAGTTCCATCAGCTGTGGGTGTTAAGAGCACATCGGTTGTTCCCGATGCATCACCGTTAATAATAATTTTATTACTTGTTTCTGTTGCAAAATCTATATTCAGCTTTAAAAGACTTCCTGATAATCCGACATAGTTGCCGTCGATTGTCAAATTATTGCTTGTCGAACCCTCACCATTGGTTACAAAATCAATAATACCGGCGTTTTCTACAGCTGCTCCGGATGCTTTTATGGCAAAGGGATTAGAAATATAAATTGTAGAGTTTCCATCTATATAAACCTTTTCGGCTTCAATTTGATTTTTTGCTGTAAATTGAACATTATTAAGGGCAACATCATCCCATCCGGTTAAATCAGCGCTATAATTACCATTTTCCAAAGTCAAATTATGATTGTTGGTTGTATCTGTACTTTTCAAACTATCGCCAATTGCTGAATTTTGTCCGCCGATAAGTGTTAAATCTGACACTTTAGAAAGCTCACCAAACAAATTTGAAACATTTAGACCATTGAGGTTTACATCTTTTCCTATCGTTAGATATCCGGCTAAAGTATTATCGGCAATTTTAACAGATGAATTGCCCAAAGCGGATAAATTAGTAACTGTTGCGCCGGCCTCTGTTTCAAAATAGGCGTTACCGCTTAATGATACACCAGAAGCCTCTCCGCCATCAAGTACAGTTAGTGATCCGTTATCTTTGACAGTTGTATTCGAAGCTTTTCCGCCGGATTTTACCTCAAATGAAGATTTATTCTTTATCAAAAGATCGTTGACAGAATTGCTGGTAATGAGCGTATTAACAGTCTGATTATCATCTTTTATAACAAGCGACCCAATATTATCATTTGTTGATAAACTAAAGCTTCCGTTATCATTTATTGTTACTTGAGTTGCTGTAAAATGGGTGGGGTTATTTTCATCAAAATCAGACACCAACATACCGGATACGGTTACATTATCTATATCTCCGCCGTTATCTTGGTCCATCAATTTTAATGTTGCACCACTTAAAACTTCAACATTTGTTAATAGAGCAGAGGTATTGCCGTCTCCGGCTTTGTCATCACCTACGGCGATAGTAGATACCCCTTTGCTGGCTACAACATATTCCGCGCTTCCCTCGTCAGCAATATCTATATATCCGCCGTTTAAATTTATATATTCAGCTGTTCCGTTTGATGTTATATACAGGTTACCGCCATTTATATTATTAAAGCTTTTGTAATCTGTAGGACCTTGAGTCTGAGCTGTTAAATTACCTGCAACGGTCAGTGAAGCTCCGCTGTTTACGGAAAAATCTTTTCCTTCACCGCCGGCATTGATAGTGGCTTGACCTCCTTGGTTTATAGTAAAATCTACTCCTTCACCGCCGGCATTGATAGTGGCGTCACCTCCTTTATTTATAGTGATTGTTTTTGCGACACCCCCGTCATTAACAATCAAAGAGCTGTTTGTTTGGTCCTCACCAAAAGTATAGCCTTCAAAACCGTCAGCATCGACAGTACATGTACCATCTGTACATCCTGTATCCGCCAAAGCCGGTTTAAAACACAAAATAGCCCAAGAAAAAATCAGGCTGAATAAAAGATAATTCTTTGTGTTTTTTACCATCATTAGTCTGTTTCCAAATATTCGGATTTATGCATATGCTAACAAACTATAATAAAAAACTTAACAGATTCTTACCGATTCCCTCCAACGATTCCGACGATTCGCTTCAAATCAAGACTCAGATTCGTTTTGAGTCCGGTAAAAATTTTTTCAAAAGAAAAATAAGAATCGCAAATAAAAGAAAACAGAATCGCAAAATTTATAAAATTTAACCTGAAACAACCTTATTATTTCTGACTTCAAAGAATAAGGCATCGTTTCTCAACGAATCAAACAACTCGGGATTTGTGGTTGTTATCCATGCCTGAACATTAAGATTGATGATTTTTTCAAGCAAAGCCTCTCTTTTGACATCATCCAAATGAGCCGCTACTTCATCAAGCAACATTACCGGTGCAAACCCTTGGTGCAAGGTTTGGCACTTTGCTTGGGCTAAAATAATGCTGATAAGCAAAGACTTTTGCTCTCCGGTAGAGCACAGATCTGCGGGCATACCTTTTTTCTTGAAATAAACCTTAAAGTCAGTTCTGTTTACGCCTTCCAGATTTTCGTAATCTAAGATATAACTGCGTTGTTTTTTTAAGATGTTTTTATACTCATCTTCTACCAAAACCGCAGGCTTACTGTCCAATAATTTCTCAATTTTACCGTCCAGTTCAAGCCTTACTGTCGGAAAAATATCATCCGGCTCGTTTTCAATAAAGGCATTCAATCTGGCAATTTGTTCGCGTCTGGCTGCAGCAATGGCAACACCTGTCGACGCCATGTTTTCTTCTAATGAATCAAGCCAAAAATTATCGTTTTTTCCTTCTTTTAGCAATCTGTATCTTTCACGATACAAATGTTCAAAATTGGCAGTTCTTTTGGCATGTTCAATATCAAAAGCAAACACCAACCTGTCTAAAAACGAGCGTCTGGGTTGACTTCCTCCTCTGAACAATCTGTCCATTTGCGGCGTTAACCAAATAGCCGAAAAATATTTGCCCAGTTCGGCTTGCGAGCTGGCCTTGGTATTGTCGATTTTTACAATTCGGCGCTCAAACGAACGAACCTCATCATTTTCATCATCTTCTTTTGCACTTTTTTCAACGGCTGTTGCGATAGAATATAATTCGTCGTTTTTTATAACATCTGCCACTACCGCCCAATTTAGCGGCGATATAAAGGAATAGTCATTATTAGCGGTTATTTGTGGTATAAATCTCTTGATATCGGCAAGTCTGGCGCCTCGCAAACCTCGACCGGGAGAAAGAAAAGATATAGCCTCTAAAATATTTGTTTTGCCCGAGCCGTTTTCACCATAAATAACAATAGGCGACATTTTTGCTTCTAGGCGTAAAGAAGCATAGTTTCTAAAGTTAGTTAAAGTCAGGCGTTCGACACCTGACTTTAATTTTGTTAAATTAGCAAGATTATTAGCTAAATCACCCATTATATTCTCATCGGCATAAGCACATAAATTGCGCTGTTGTCAGATGTGTCATGAATAACCGAAGGAGATGAAGCGTCAGCAAAAGAAATGCGTACGGCATCACCTTTTACTTCGGCCAAAATATCTAACAAGTAACGGAAATTATAGCCGATTTCCAAAGGTTGATGTTCGTATTTTGCTTCCAAATCTTCTGAAGCACTGCCCAAATCAGGACTTGAAGTAACAATCGAAACCTTATTGGTGTTGGTCAGCATTTTAATTGCTCTTGTTCTTTCGGCAACAACCGAAACACGATCAACAGCAGCAGCCAATTCTTTAACATTAAGCTCTAAAGATTTGTCATTATCTGTCGGAATAACTCTTTCATAATCAGGATATGTTCCGTCAATAAGTTTTGATGTCAAAGTAATATCTGTTACGCAGAAGCGAACTTTGTTTTCAGATATTTCAACGGTAACATTTTCAATTGAGCTGTCATCCAATAATTTTCTGATTTCACCGACTGTTTTGCGAGGAATGATAACACCTTTAAGGTCTTCAGCACCTTTTGGCAGAGGTGTTTCAACACAAGCAAGTCTGTGACCGTCGGTTGCAACAATACGCAAAACTTCAGAAGAACCTTCTTTCTTGGCATGTACATACAAACCGTTTAAGTAATATCTGGTTTCTTCGGTCGAAACGGCAAATTGGGTGCGGTCGATAACATCTTTCAACTCATCCTTTGCCATAACGAAAGAAACAGGCAACTTGTCGCCGGAAATAACCGGAAAATCTTCAACAGGAATAGTAGATAACGAAAATTTAGAACGGCCGGAAGAAATGCTTAACTGACCTTTGTCATCAGGATAAATCAATTCAACTTGGCTTCCGTCAGATAGCTTTCTGACAATGTCATACAACATATGCGCCGGAGCTGTGGTTGCACCTGCTTCAGTGATTTTTGCATCGGCAATTTCGGTAATTTCCGTATCCATATCGGTAGCCTTAAAGCTTATACCATCATCTAATGTTTCGATTCTGACATTAGACAATACCGGAATGGTGTTTCTTTTTTCAACAATGCTCTGAACATGGCTCAGAGTTTTTAATAAATGTGCTCGCTCAATAGTAAATCTCATATTATTTTTCCAAAAAAACGACTTATTGTTAATATTGCTTCAAATGATAGCATATCGCGCTAAAATCAAAAGCTAAAACAATAAGTCGTCAACAGTTTTTTTAACGTAATTTAAGCTTCGAGAGTTCTTCTTAAAGCATCAACATTTTCAGCCAAAGAAACATCTTCCATGATAAGTTCTTCAACCTTGCGAACAGCGTGCATAACCGTTGTGTGATCGCGGTCAAATTTGCGTCCGATTTCCGGCAAAGAGCGAGAAGTAAGCTGTTTTGCCAAATACATAGCAATTTGACGCGGACGAGCAACAGTACGAGCTCTGCGAGAAGATTGCATTTCTTTAACCGAAATATTGAAGTGTTCGGCTACTTTCTTTTGAATTTCATCAATTGTTGTGCGTTTATCAAAAGAGCGTAGCATATCTTTTAATATGTCTTGAGTCATATCCAAAGTTATCTCGTGATTGCTCAAAAGTTGGGAATGAGCAATAACTCTGCGCAAAGCACCTTCCAACTCTCTGATGTTAGAGGTAATCTTGGTGGCTAAAAATTCAGCAACCTTTGGAGGAAGTTCAAGACCTAATTGTTTTGCTTTGTTATTTAAGATTCCGATTCTCAAATCAAAATCTGTCGGGTGAATATCAGCAACCAAACCGCAACCCAAACGCGATTTTAAGCGTGCTTCGATTCCTTCCAAATCAGCCGGTGATTTGTCGGCAGAAATAATGATTTGACGGCCTTCTTCTATCAAAGAATTGAATGTGTAGAAAAATTCTTCTTGAGTGGTATCTTTTCCGCCCATAAATTGAACATCATCAACCATCAAAACATCAACTGAACGGAATTGCTCCTTAAATGCGGTAGTATCTTTGTAACGGAGAGCTCTTACAAATTTGTACATAAATTTTTCGGCTGACAAATATACAATATTTCTTGAAGGGTCTTGCTGTTTAATATGCCAGGCGATAGCGTGCATAAGGTGGGTTTTGCCTAATCCTACGCCTGAATACAGGAACAATGGATTAAATGATATATTGCGGGATTCGGCAACTTTACGAGCAGCTGCATAAGCAAATTCATTGGTCTTTCCGACAACAAAATTATCAAAAGTATATTGAGGATTCAACGGAACAGACAATGAATCACCCATCAAGCCTTCATTAGTATTGGCCACAACAGATTTTGCACCTGATTGGTAAATGTTTTGCGGCATCGGAGATGTGGTGATCTTTTTTAATAAAGAGCGACAAGTAGGGTTATATAAACCTTTGTTAATAGCTAAATCTTGACCGGCTTGGACTATGAAGTTGATGTTTTTTATAGAAGGGTTTTTCTTTTCCCAAATTTTGTGGATTCTATCGCTGTAATTTGTAATTACCCAGTTACGCATAAAGCGGGTCGGAACGCAAATATTCATTGTTCCTTCGTTAAACGATCCTATCGTTAAAGGCTTGAGCCAACTGTCAAAGGCGGTATCACCTACTTCTGCTTTAAGTTGCTCACAAATCTGTCCCCATTGATCTTGGACAGAGGCTTCGTTAACCAATGCTTCTTCAGCCATTTCTACTCCCCAATTTATTCTTAAATAATTAAAACCTAAAGTCAGTAAATCTATATATTTATAAAGAATATGTTATTACCAAAACCAAACAGTATTTATCCGTTATAAAAATGCAATGTGTTGCAAAACCGACTACAATCAAAAACAAACATTCCCCTTATTTGCTTATGGTTGTATTTTTGCAATATCATTCTGTCTGCAATCTTTAACGATATAAAATGTACTTCTTTACATAGCATATATAAATATAAAACTGACAACTAATATAATAGACGCTACTGTCAATGCTTTTAGATTCTATCAAAGTTTTATTTAATCAAAAAACTCTCTAACAAAGTGATTTGGATATTAGATGAAAAAAAAAGAAAAACAATAGAACTTTTATAGAACATTGCAATTAATTTTCTTGACAAGGGATTCTTTAGGAGTCGAACGGATTCTGCCGCTTTTAGACAAAAAGAGCGCAAACCCTACGACTCTAATTTACAATAAAATAGAGGTTGGTTTGCGCTTAATAAAAAAAGCTGATTAAAGAGTATATTACAAAGCTTTAATCTTTTGAGAAAGGCGAGAAATTTTACGAGATGCTGTATTCATCTTGAAAACGCCTTTTCTTACGGCACGCATCAATTCTGATTCGGCTGTTCTAAAAGCTGTGTTTGCCAACTCTTTATCACCGGCAACAATAGCGGCTTCCACTTTCTTAACGAAAGTGCGAACGCGATTTCTGCGAGCTCCGTTAATAACGGCTCTTTTGTTGTTTCTTACGATTCTGCTTTTTGCAGACTTATGATTGGCCATTTTTATTTTTCCATTTCAATTAAAAAAAGTTATTCCAATGTTTTATAAATGTAATGCTTTATAGACTTGAACATCACCTAAAGTCAACAATAATTTTACTCAAAAGTCAGATTCTTTCGTTTTTTTATTTAAAATTATTCAAAATATTGGCAAATTCAGGCGTATTCATACTTAATCTGCAACTTTTAAGTTCTAATTCAAGGCCGTTTTGCAGGTTCATATTCTCTACCTGGCGCAAAGTTTCTTTTGCTTGAAGAACTGCTTGATAGGGCAACGAGGCGATTCTGTTTGCTATACGAACGGCTTCGGTATTTAAATCTTGTAATGGTACAACCCTGCTTATAAGACCGCAATAAGTTGCTTCTTCTGCGCTGATAGCTTTTCCGGTCAAAACAATATCCATAGTTTTTGCTTTACCGATTCTATGTATCAATCGGGAACAACCACCAAAAGAAGGAATTGTTCCGATAGACAATTCCGGATATCCGAATTGAGCCGATTCTGCTGCTAAAATAATATCTCCGGCCAAAGCTAAGTCACAACCAAGTCCCAAAGCATAACCCGAAACAGCAACAATAATCGGTTTAGAACAATGTACGATTTTATTAAATTCGTCTTGCCAAGCTTTTAAGGCCAAGCTTTGTTGATTAACCTCACAACTTAGGTCTTTCATATCGATTCCGGCAGCAAAAACTTCGTCACTTCCCTTTATAATAATGCATCTTATCTCATCATTATAATCCCAATCCTGAATTTGGTATGCTATTTCATTCAGCATTTCCAAATTTACGGCATTCATTTCGTTTGGTCTGTTTAAGGTAATCGTACCGATATATTCATCAACATTTGTCAAAATAGTGTTGTTTCCATCCATGGCTTTTTCCTTATTGAGCTTTGCTTTTTACTACAAGTCTTAAAATCAACGGTTTTTTCGATTCTTCAGATATTTCCAGAGTTTCTCCATCGCGTTCAAACAATATTGTTTGTTCTGTTCTTTTTTTTCTCACCCAACCCATTTGCGGCAAAGTGTCTTCATAAAACTTTTTTATTTCCTTAAAGCTTTTCTTTTCTGAAGAAAAATAAGTTTCAAACAATCTAATTTCTTCATTGCCGAAGCTCAAAGATCCGTTTTCTATTTGAGCTACACCGTCAGGAAGAGGCATATCTTCCAATCCTTCAACGAATACGGCTTTTGCCTGAGTATAAACAAATAATGTCATAACAAAAAATAAAACAAATAAACTTTTTTTCATTTTTGTAAGCTTTCACAATAAAAGGTCGATCTACCGGCAATGTTGATTGATTTGATTCCGCCGGTTGTTTTTATATCACATGTACAATGAGGACATTTTTGCCCTGTTTTATTATAAACGCAATGCATATTTTGAAAATACCCAAGGCTTCCGTCCGGTTTTTTATAATCTCGTAGTGTCGAACCTCCGGCATCAATAGCTTTTTGCAATACTTTTTTTGTATTTTCTATTATCAGGTTACATTCATCTAAAGTGATTTTATCGCAGGTCCTTGTCGGTAATATTCTGGATTCGTATAATATTTCCGAAGCATAAATGTTTCCGATTCCCGCGATTATGGTTTGATCCAAAAGAGCTGCTTTTATAAGCGTAGATTTTTTCTTTTGCAAATTATTATAAAGATATTTTGCATCAATGACTTTGCTGAAAGGGTCGATTCCCACATTTTTGAGATATTTGTTTTTGCTGATTTCATCTTTTTTACAATATGTAAAAAGTCCGAAGCGACGCGGGTCATTATAGGTTAAAAAACCGTTAGATGTTTTAATAATTATGTGGTCGTGCTTATCAATAGCATTGATTTCGTCCGAAATTTTTACTTTTCCGCTCATTCCCATATGCCAAATAATACAAAAATCATTGTCTAAATGAATGACAATATATTTTGCAATCCGTTCATAATTGATAATTTTAGCATTTTTTACGATGTGCTCCATGTCATCGGGGATTAAATCTCTTAATCTTCGATTCCTTATTTCTATATCCAAAATTTTGGCACATCCTATGCCTTTTTTAATAGCATTTTTTATAGTTTCGACTTCAGGTAATTCAGGCATGGCATCTTTCGTTGTTAAAAGAGGATTTATTAAAAAAAAGTATAATTGTTTTTTACTTGAAAACAACACCTAAATTATTTGTTTTATCTAAAAATTAAAAAAACTTGCACTAATTTGTTTAATGCGTTAATTTGCTAAGAATTGTTGTTTATATGAATAAGAAAAAATGATTAGAAAAACGCGTCGTCAAAGTAAATATTTTGCCCCACAGAATGAAAACACCAAGCATATCTGTGATCATCCCGGATGCAACAAATCCGGTGAATATCGCGCGCCCAAAGACAGGAAGTTGAAAGAATACTATTGGTTTTGCTTAGAGCATGTTCAAGAGTATAATGCCAAATGGAATTATTACGGTGACGATTCCTTTGTCGAAGAAGAGGATGTTTTCCGCCAAAAATTCAAGTTTTCATCTCATGTTAAATATAATTTCGGCTTTGATTTAAACGGAGATTATGACTTTTTTAATAAATATTCTTACTCAAGCGCTAACGAGCATATTCGTCTTTCTGCAGACGAGCGCGAGGGCTTAAAACTTATGGAATTGTCATACGATAATCTAAGTGCCGATTCTTTGAAAAAAGCGTATAAAATTGCCGTAAAAAAATATCATCCCGATTTGAACAAAGCAGATAAAACTTTGGAAGAAAAATTTAAGATTGTCAGCACATCGTACAAATCTTTATTAAGCAAACTGTCTTAGCGTTGTTTGGCTCTGTCAAGATTCTTTTCTAACTGTTTAAGCCTTTCTTTTTTCAGCTTTTTGTCTTTTTCTTTATCAATATTGCGATTGTCTTTTCTTCCTGATTTTTCCAGAATGAGTTTAGCCGCTTTTTTATTGCTTTTTTCTTTTCCGATATCAGCTATATCTTTAGCGTTCATTTTTTCCGATAAAGAGTTTAAGTCGCCTTCTGTATTAAGAATACCTGACTTTTTCATCTTTTCCAGACCGGTTATCAGATTTTGAGCTTCTTTTGAAGAAAGATTCTCAGTTTTAAGTTTTGTCTGTGAAGCAATATTTTCCAATAAGCTGTTTTCAAAAGTTCTGGCATCAAAAGAAACATCCATGGTCTTTTGCGCAACAACCTTTTTGCTTATTTCTTTCAGTCCAAGCTCTTTTGAGCGTTGGTTTGCTTGCAAGATACCGGCAACCTTTCCGGCAGTTTCTTGCATTTTGAGATTCTCTATACTTTTATTTGCGTTTAATCTTGTTTTTTCTTCATCGCTTAGCGCGTTAAATAAAGAATTACCCATTTCATCAAAAGAAAAATCAAAGATTACAGAAGTTTTTCCGTCTTCCTCGTCTTCATCATCATCGTCATAAACATCTCTGATTTTACTTTTAATTTTTTTCAAATTTGGAGTTATTTTAGTAATGCTTTTGGTAACTTTTTTGCTGTTTTTATCAGAGTCGGCAGCAACCATGGCTTTTTTTTGATCAAGCCTTCGAGATATGCGGGTATTTTTCGAAAAACCTTTTCCGATTCCCCAATCTATATTTGAGCTACTATCTTCTTCGTTCATAGTTTTTCCAAACATTAGCTATCACTATTTATAGGTATTGTTACATAAATTTATATTTTAATCAATGCTTTTATATACAATAAGAAGCGCACCATCCGACAGGTTTTTTACGGATACTTGTATTTTTTTATCATCCAACCGCTTCAAAGTTATAGTTTTGGAAGTGCGATTAAGCATATTAGCACTAATGCCTTTCTTTACTTTTTCCCATTCATCTTTATTGGCAAAAAATTGTTGTTGGCTATCCAAAATCTCTTCAAAAGTAGGTTCTCCGGCTAAGAAAACTTTGTCAGCATCCCACATTTTTATATAAGCATCATTATAAAAACTTAAACGACTGTTTGCGCCGAATATAAGGACTCCGTCAAAAATACCGGTTAAAATTTCATTTTGTACGGACATCAAGGCATTGTAGGCCGATGTTGTCGCAATTCTGTCGGTAATATCTTCAAAAGCAAAAACTACGCCGCCCATCGGATACGGAGCCTGCATTCTGCGAAAAGTTTTACCGTTTGGCAAATGCATCAAATCGCTCACCGGTTCAATAATTTGCAAAAATTTCTTTTGTTCATCTTTTTTATAAGCTTTATAATCAGGAACCTCGGGCAGCATTCTATTTTCTCTGATATAATCTAAAAAGCTCAAATAAGTTTGCGGAGCATTAAGCCAAGCGGAATCAAGTTTCCACAAGGTAGTAAACGCCTGGTTGTTAAATTGAAGACTCATGTCCTGATTAAATACGGCAAAAGCCGTTCCCAAGGCTTGTAAAATTTCTAATTGAGCTTCTTGGTGCTGTTTTAAATTTCGTTTTAACTCGTCCAGTTCGTTTATGTTAATAAGGCAACCGGCACTATAAGTTTTTTCCAAATTTTGTTCAGGATAAAAGGGTGTTTCATAAGCTTCCATTGCAACTCGCGAACCTTTTATTACAACACCGACCTTTGTTTTTGAGCCTCGTTTGCTTTTATGAACACCGGCTGCCAAGTTTCTGGATACGCTTTCACCGCTTGTTCCGGTAATTTCCAAGTGCTCTTCAATAATATTATTTCGGTTTTTATCAGGAATAAATTCTACAAATTTTTTATTACAATATGATATATCAAGATTTTCATCTCTGAGCCACACGGCAAAAGGCAGATTATCTAAAATATCTTGTTGCAACAGGTGTTTTTTCTCAGTGTCGGATAATTCTTTTTCCAAAGTTTTTATGCGGTTTGTCGCAAAACTGACATCTCTAAACCATATCATATCGCAATAAATATTGCCGTCAGCACCGTTAATTCGGTTTCCTTCCAATCTGATGTATTTGTTTGAAGATTTTAGTAAAAAGTAATCTTCAAAGGCAACACCTTCTTCTTTTAACAGTCCGACATATTTTAATATTTTTTTTGCATCATCTTTGTAAAAGCTTTTCAAAACTTCGTTAAAGTCTGATTTTACACCTTTTTCCAAACCCAAAATAACAGCCAATCGACGAGAGCATCTTTCGGTAATATATTTTCTCGGGTCATTAACTTTTTCATCAGGATAAATAAAGGCAAAATATCCGTCATGCGAGGCGTACAATGTTTCGGCATAACGCTCTCTGTCACGGCGCAAGAAATAATTTTTTTGCTTTAGTTTCAAAAAGAAGAAAAACAACAAAAACAAAGAACATATTAAAAAAACAACGATTCCGGCGATGAGGTACCAAAGCTCCGGAGCTGCGTAAAACATATTCAAAAGTAATTCTTTATCCATTTTGCCCAACTTTGAAAGAAAATAATTGTTTGTTAACTGATTTTATTATATAAAAAAGATTATTAAAACTTAAAATTTATGGCAAGTGGAAAAATGTACAACCTTACTTTTGATACAACAGGATCGTCTTGTAGTATAGTTTTAAAAAAAGATGACGAAATTATAGATATTTTTGAAAAATCTATGGATTTCGGACAGTCTGAAGAGTTGATGATCCAAATCAAAAATATTTTGCAAAACAATAGCTTGGGCTTTGCTGATATAGGAGCTTTGTTTGTGTGTGTAGGCCCCGGATCATTTACCGGCGTGCGCTCATCTATTTCGGCAGCCAGAGTATTCAGTATAGCTTGCCCTGATTTGAAAGTAGGCGGAGTTTCAGCTTTTGATGCCTATATAAACACTATGACAACAGATGAAACCGCAGATATAAATGCGGTAATTATTGAAACTCGTCGCGATGACTTTTATATTCAAATTTTTGATAAAAACTTAAACAAAATAAGTGAGCCTTGCGCTCTAGACAGAGTTGCAATCATAGAAAAGTTAAAAAATTTCGGTTGTGCTGTTTCAATGGTTGGTGACGGTGTTGAACGATTTTTATCATTACCTAGCGGTCTTTGCTTAAAAAGCATCAAAATACTGGATTGTTTGCCTGTAAAAGTGTTGGCGCAAACCGGCCTAAAACAGCTTAAAGATAAAAAGATAAACTATCCTAAGCCACTGTATTTAAGAGCTCCGGATGTATCAATACCAAAATCTTAAAAATCTTATTTTTTCGAAGATATTTCGTATCCGTTATCACCGTCAACAGCCGAATTTGCAAAAGCAAAATCATTGGCGTTAACAGAGTGGATTCTATACAAGACATCACCTCGTTCGACTTTGTCGCCGACTTTCTTAAATAAATCCAGTCCTGAACCGGGGGTTTGTTGTGCGCCGGCTAAAATACCGATACGATTTATGCGAGAGTTGTTTATTGATTCAACAACACCATGCTTATCTGCAGTAATATCGCGAGTCAATCTGCCAAGTTGTGCTTGCGGGGCTTTGCCTTGGGTGTAAATAATTCTGTTAAGAGCTTCTAAAGCGCGTCCTGACGCAAGAATTTCTTTTGCAATGTGATAACCTTGACCTCCGCGAACTTTCGGATCAAATTCGATAAGCCTTCCCGCCAAGAACAAAGACTTTTCTTTCAAATCTTGTGGCGCATTTTCCTTATTACGCAAAACTCTCATAACATCGCGAGCCTCTAAGACGGAACCAACGCCATTACCGATAGGTTCGCTTCCGTCTGTAATAACGGCGTCAACCTGAATATTCAGCATATCGCCGATATATTCTATCATTTTTCTTATTTTTAAGGCGTCATTAGTGGTTTTTATATTTGAATTCGGTCCTACGGGAATATCAACCAACAAATGCGATACACCGGTAATCAACTTAATAGCAATAATCGAGGCCAATACATGTTCTTGCTTAACCATTCCCAAGTTGCGTTGCACGGAAGATATAACCTTACTTGCATAGGTTATGGGCAGATTATAGTGGTTAACAATAGCACCTCGGTTTTCGCGAATAGATTTTCTAATGATTTTTTCATCAATATCGACATTTGCCAAAACACCGAAAGTATCGGCAACACCGGCACAAGAGGTTAAAGATCTTGAAGCTGTTTTCATCACCGGCAAACCGTAAGCAGCCACGATTGCTGCAACAATAATATCGGTCTTATTACCCGGAACACCGCCCATACAGTGATGATCTACTACAATATTTTCATTATCCCAATTATAACATTCATCGCCGGCTAAAGCTTCGGTCAAAGCCAAAACTTCCTGAACCGTCATAAAAGAGCCTGTCGCCACCAAAAATGATGCAACATCCATATTTGAATATTTTTTTGCGGTAATATCTTTTATGATTGCTTTGTATTCGCTGTCATACAACACATTACCTGATATTTTTCTTTTTATTGAGGCAACGGAAGATGGTACGGTAGCTAAACTGACGGTAACATTAGCGCCTTCGGGAAGATTAAGTTGCTCAAAAGCTTGATTGTTTACACCTAATTGATTTGGAGATACAATAGATTCGTCATCAACCACTTCCAAAAAAGCGCCCACCGGCTCAGCACCGCCGTGAACCTCTATTTTGGTAACATTTTTAATGTCCTCAACTTTGTAAATATCGCAATCTCTGTGCAGATAAACAATATTCTCGTTAAAAGAATTTATTGCAACATGTTTCAGAGATAACATTTTTCAGCCCTCACTAAAAGGTTTTAATCTTTTTTATTAAGTAACAATCTTAAAACTTTTACCAACTTATCTTTCAATTCTGTTCTTTCAAAAACAATATCAACCATTCCGTGTTTTTGCAAGTATTCGGCTTTTTGGAAACCTTCCGGCAGAGTTTCACGAATTGTTTGTTCAATAACTCTGGCTCCGGCAAATCCGATAATACAGCCTTTTTCAGCCATATGTATATCGCCCAACATAGCAAAAGAAGCAGAAACGCCGCCTGTTGTCGGGTCTGTCAAAACTGAAATATATGGTAAATTTTTCTCTTTTAACATATTGATTGCCGCGGTGGTTCTGGCCATTTGCATCAAAGACAAAATACCTTCTTGCATTCTGGCACCGCCTGATGCCGAAATTATTACTAAAGGAGCAGATGTTTTTGTTGCAAACTCAGCCGCCTTGACGATACCCTCGCCCACAGCCGTTCCCATTGATCCGCCCATAAAAGTAAAATCAAGAGCGGCGACAACGGTTTTAATTTTTCCGATATTTCCGCAAGCCACCAAAACAGCGTCATCATTTTTGGTTAAACGACGATAAGACTTTAACCTGTCGGAATATTTTTTTGAATCTTTGAAAGAGAGAGGGTCGTCGACCAACTTAGGCAAAGCCAAGTTTTTGTACTTTCCTTCATCAAAAAGCATTTCAAATCGATTTTTTAACGGCAAGCGCAGATGATGTCCGCAAAAAGAACAAATATAAAAGTCTTTTTCCAACTCTTTGCTAAACAACATCTGTCCGCATTCCGGACACTTGGTCCAAAGATTGTCGGCGATTTCCTTTGATGTTGTTTTTTTTATCTTAGGTCTGACAAAATCAGCAATCCAGTTCATTATAAAATCCTTTTTTGCTTTTTATTTCTTAGAAAATATATTTTTAAATTTTTCTTTCCAAGATTTTTTCTCTGCCACGGGGGCTGCTGTCTTCATTTCTTGAATATCACCTTGCAAATCTTCAACTTCCTTGGTGAGCTTTTCTTGTTCTTTTGAAAGTTTTTTGTTTTGTTTTTTATGAGCTCTCAGCGAACTGCGAACTTTTGCGTGGGATAGCCATGAAAACAAGTTGCCGACAAAATATCCCAAAAAGAACAAAACAAAAGTAACAACGCTCAAAGAAGTGATAACTTCGATATCGGTAGGCCATAATTTAAGCGTGACAAAGTCGTTATTAACTATAGCAAATATCAAAAGTAAAACAAATAGCGGCAATCCTATAATCAGTTTTACAAATCCCATAAGCGTTGCTCCTTTATAAAAAATAAAAACAGATTCTATTTTTTGTTAAGAGATTCAAACAATTGTTTACCTGTCTTAAAATGCGGAATTTTTCTTTCCTCTACTTTAACTTGTTCGCCGGTGCGAGGATTTTTTGCCACTCTGGGAGCGCGAGTTCTTACCGAAAAGGCACCAAAACCGCGAAATTCTACGCGATCGCCGTTAGCTAAAGAGTTTGTAATCGTGTCGAAAACAACAGAAACAATGCGTTCAACATCTTTTAACAAAAGATGAGGGTTTTTAGCTGCAATTTTTTCAATCAATTCAGATTTAGTCATTTTTTATCCTTTTTCTTTATATTTTAATTAAGTTTATTTGTTTATTTATCAATACATCATTTTATAAAAAAACCAACATATTATTTTTTATTTATCCAAAACAATTACTCATTTGCGGCAATATAAGATATTGATGTCTGATTCGTTTCGCCTACCTCTATTGCTTCTATTTTTTCAATTCGTTTAGATATTTTAGATGACGATATTTTAATGGAATCAATATCATCATTAGCCTGTTTAAAGTGCCTGCCCAGATTGTCGATTCTTTCATCTAAACGGCAGATATCCTCAATTAGCAAGCCCACTTCTTTTTGAATAACACCGGCTTGTTCACGCATATACGCATCTTTTAACACGGCACGAACAGTATTTAATGTAGCCATCAATGTAGTGGGAGAAACTATCCAAACCTTGGCTTTGTACGATGTTTCGACCACATCGATAAAATTAGCGTGTAATTCTGCATAAATTGCTTCGCTTGGCAAAAACATTAAGGCCGATTCGGCTGTTTCGCCGCTTATAATATACTTTTCGGATATGTCTTTTATGTGCTTTATGACCGAAGCCTTAAAAAATCTTTCTGCTTCGATTTTTTCTCTGTCATTTTGGGCGTTGCGCAAGGCTTGGTAGCTTTCTAAAGGGAATTTTGCGTCAACGACAATAGATCCCGGCGGATTCGGTAAATTAAGCAAACAGTCTGCTTTTTTACCATTGCTCAACATGGCTTGAAAAGAATAAGCACTGGGAGGCAAAATAGATGTAACCAAGTCATTAAGTTGAATCTCGCCAAATGCACCTCGAGATTGTTTGTTTGATAAAACTTCTTGCAAAGACACAACTTGTTCGGAAAGAGATGATATTTTTTGTTGTGCTACATCAATTTTTGCCAATCTTTCACGCAAGTCGGTCAAAGTTTGATTGGTTTTTGCCGTGCTTTGTTGCAATCCTTCGCCCACACTTTTGGTTACAGCCAAAAGCTTTTCATCAACCATTTTCAAAACAGCAAGCTTTTGCTCGTTCAAGGCTTCTAACAAGCGATTCTGCTCTTGGATATTAGATTCGTTCAATAGAGCCAAGCGACCGGCAAGTTCTCCTTGAGTTTGTAAGAAAATATCTTTGATGTTGCTGTCTTTTCGACGAAGTGACAGCCAAAAAAAGCCAATAGAGATAATAGCCAAGGCCATTATCAAAAAAATTCCTATATAATCCAATATAAAGCTATTCAGGTTTTGCAAGGTGTCTTCCCATCTTCAAAAATTTGTCCGTTCTGCGTTTTTTTAATTCGTCACCGGTATGAACCGAAAGTTCTTTCAGATGACGAGCAATTACATCGCCTACTCTTAAAATTGTTTCTTTGTGATTTCTTTGCGCACCACCAATCGGCTCAGCAATAATTTCATCAATTGTTCCAAGTCTGCGCAAGTCTTGAGCGGTTAAACACAAAGCTTCGGTCGCTTCCTTTACCTTTTCGGCAGAACGCCACAAAATAGAAGCACAACCTTCAGGCGATATAACCGAATATATAGAATGTTCAAGCATAAGGATTCTGTTGGCCGTAGCAATAGCTATTGCACCACCGGAACCGCCTTCACCGATTATTACCGAAATAAAAGGAACTTTTAAATTCAAGCATTTTTCAATACTCGAGGCTATTGCTTGGGCTTGTCCTCTTTCTTCGGCGTCAACACCCGGAAAAGCACCTGATGTATCAACAAAAGCAATTACCGGAAGAGAAAATTTATTAGCCAAATCCATCAATCTTTGAGCTTTGCGATATCCCTCAGGCTTTGCCATTCCAAAATTATATTTTACGCGCGATTCTAAATCATTACCTTTTTCTTGACCGATAACCACAACACTTTGGCCTCTGAAACGGCCGATTCCCCCGACCATGGCAAAGTCATCAGCAAAAGCCCTGTCGCCGCACAAATGTTCAAAATCTTCAAACAAAACATTTATATAATCCAGGCAATGCGGACGATTGGGATGACGAGCTACTTGTGATTTTTGCCAAGGGGTGAGCTTGGTGTATATCTGTTTTAGCAATCTTTCGGATTTTTGTTGCAGGCGCGTTACTTCTGCCCCGATGTTAATTCCTTCGCCGGCCTCAACCTGTTTCAATCTTTTTATTTTTTCTTCAACTTCGGCTATTGTTTTTTCAAATTCGAGAGTAATGATTTCGTTGTTTTCCATAAATTCAGCCTCTTCAGCAAATTTTGTATTTTTTTCAATCAGTCGATTTATACCATATTTTTTTTCAAAATGCCAAGCTATTTTTCTTTTTGTGTAAGAAGCTATGAATTTTGTTTAAAAAAATGATAAACCTGATATTTATATATAATATTTTAATATCCGGTGGAGTTTTTATATGATTCTGACTATTGCTTTGTTTAGTGTTGTTTTTTCATCAATCATATGGTTGGCTTATTCTATAAGATATATAACCGATTCTTTAGGTGATATGTCTTTTTTTGATGCCGGACTGTTAAATGTTTTGCTATATACTTTATTTGTTTGTCTGCCTGAATTTGTTATTTGGATGATTTTTGGCTTTTTCAGCCAACACATCAACGGTCGAACAATCAGTCGCCAGATGTTCAAGCTTTTTGCCCAAATGAAAAAAAATCAAGAATATTCGGATTTACTTGCTCGCATTATGCTTGAGACCGGAGAAAATATACGCAATTCTTTTATGATGAACAATTTTGATGTTCTCGTCGCCGATATGAATGAGCTGCTGTGTGAAATTCTTCAAAGAGACAATCTTATAACTTATGAAGAAGCAGGACAGCTTTGGACCAAGGTTCAAAACGGCGGAAAATGGGCGTTTGGAAAAGTTGTTATTGAGCGCTACAATAATTTTCCCGAGTTTAAAAATGATTTGTCAAAAGACGCCAAAATTGATAATGTTTTGGCCGGTTCCATTATGGAATTTTGCGCACGCTATCAGTCATTGATAAGTTTGCTTGAAAAATATGACAAAGAAAAAACTTTCTTAAATGTGATAGAAACAGGTGTCTTTGGCAAAGTCTTTTCGGTTATGGCTTCAATATCCGATGATTTAAGAAGGGTTAGAGAGCCCAGTGCTTCCAAAGAATTTGAAGAGTTTTCCGCAAACAAAAACAATAAAAAAGATACTTTTACCAAAACAACAAGTATTTTAAGCCGCTTTGCTTATCGCAAAAAAGATTTGCCTAAGATAAGAAGTGATAAAAAAGATGATTTTTCAAAAGCATTGGAGCGTTCATTTTCTGATGAGCCGATGATAGAAGAACCTAAAAAAGAATTTAGAGAAGACCACAAAGAACCGACTTTTACGGATGATTTTGATGGCAAAAAAGAACCTATGTCAGAAAATATCCCCGATTCTCAAAAAGTCTTGAACGATTTGAAAAAACAATGGGACGAAATAGAGCAAAAACAAACAGAAGAAGACGCTTTGGCTTATCCTTTTGGTGGTTGGACAGATGCTGAAAAGTATCAGAAATAGCCTGATTCTATTGTTTTTGACAATTGTAAGTTTTGACACTGAAGCCAAAACACAGGTTGTCGATTCTTTTTCATTGACCAATATTCCGAAATATGACGCAAATTTTACCCATTTTGCCTATGTAAATCCCAAAGCACCAAAAGGCGGAAAAATTACGCTTCCTGCTTACGGTTCATTTGACAGTTTTAATCCTTTTATTTTTAAGGGAATAGCTTTTTCCGAAGGGGCAGATCTTTCGTTAGAAAGCTTGGGTTTTTCACCGCTTGACGATCAAACTTCGGTTTATCCGTTATTGGCTGAAAAATTTGAATTTTCGGAAGATAACAGCTTTGTCGGTTTCTTCTTAAACAAAAATGCTAAGTTTTCAGATGGTTCTCCCGTAACATCCGACGATGTTATTTTTTCTTTTAACAGCCTAATTCAAAAAGGTTCACCTATTTACAAAATTTATTATTCTGATGTTGATAGGGTAGAAAAAATAAACTCACATCATGTGCGTTTTCATTACAAGAAAGGGGCTAAAAATCGCGAATTACCGCTTATTTTAAGCCAGTTCAAAGTTTTTTCCGCTAAGCATTTTAAGGACAAAGATTTTGCCACACCTACGCTAGAACCCATGCTTGGTAGCGGTGCTTATCAAATAACTTCTTTTGAGCCGAACAAATTTGTAGAATTAACACGCAACAAAAACTATTGGGGCAAAAATTTGCCATCTCGCAAAGGTTATTACAATTTTGACACCATCCGCTACGATTTTTACCAAGATACGACCGTAACCCTTCAAGCTCTGTTTTCCGGAAGTATTGATGCCAGAGAAGAGTATATAGCTAAAAGCTGGGTCAGCGGATATGATAATAAGTTAGTGAAAGAGGGTAATATAATCAAAGAAGAAATTTATCATAACAATCCGGCAACACTGCAATTTTTCGGATTTAATACCAGATTACCAAAGTTTTCAGACAGACGAGTTCGCGAAGCTATCGGCTTGGCTTTTAATTTTGAATGGGCTAATGAAAAGCTTTTTTATAATCAGTATAATAGAATTTACAGCTTGTTTTCCAATACCGATATGGCGGCAAAAGGTTTGCCTAAAGGAAAAGAAAAAGCAATCTTAAGCAAATACAAAAAAGATTTACCGCCAAATATTTTTACTAAAGAATACAGCTTGCCGGATAATTCTACTTCTGAAAAACAGCGCGAAAATTTAAAAAAAGCGGTAGAGTTGCTAAATCAAGCCGGATACGATTTTGTTGACGGCAAAATGACCAACCTAAAAACAGGAAAACCTTTGGAAATAGAGGTATTAAGCAACGCTGCAAACGGCTCGTCATTTACTCGTGTAATGCTTCCGTTTATTGAAAATTTGCGCAAAATAGGTATTAAAATGACCTTTCGCAATTTAGAAGTAAATATTTTCAAAAATCGACTTGATAATTTTGAGTATGAAATGGCAATTTTGTCGTTTCGCTTGAGCAATTTGCCCGGCAACGAACAAAGGGAGCTTTGGGGTTCGCAATCGGCTGATATGGTCGGTTCATATAATGTTATGGGTATTAAAAACAAAATAGTCGATTCTTTAATAACAAATTTAATTGAAGCGCAAGACAACAATAATTACAAAGCCTATGTCAGCGCCTTAGACAGAGTTATGATGAATGAGCACTATTTTATTCCGCAATGGTATTCGCCTTTTGACAGGATAGCCTACCACAAAAGGTTGCAACATCCCAAAACAAACATAAAAACCGGCGCAGATATACATACTTGGTGGATTAAGGAGTAAAAAATGAGAAATTATATACTTAAAAGACTTATTCTTATTCCTTTTACTCTACTGGGTATTTTGACACTCAATTTTGTTATTATCCAGTTTGCCCCCGGCGGACCGGTAGAGCATGTTTTAGCTCAATATCGCGGTATGAATACTGACGCCACCTCATCAATTTCCGGTAGCGCCGGTGCGCATATGGAAGGCGCTGCAAAGAGTAAATATCAAGGAGCTTCCGGAGTTCCGCAAGATTTAATAGTTGAATTAGAAAAGCAATTCGGTTTTGATAAGCCTGCATATATTCGCTTTTTCAAAATGATAAAAGATTATGCTTTGTTTGATTTCGGCAAAAGCTTTTACCAAAACAAAACAGTCGGTCAGCTGATTTTGGAAAGAATGCCTGTTTCAATATCTTTGGGTTTATGGTCGACTTTGATTATATACCTTATTGCCATACCCTTAGGTATAAAAAAAGCCGTAAATGACGGTTCAAAATTTGATGTTATAAGCTCATTTGCGGTGGTTTTCGGTTCGGCAATGCCGGTGTTTTTGTTTGCGGTATTTTTAATAGTGTTTTTTGCCGGTGGTACCTACTTCAATTGGTTTCCTCTTCACTCGTTAACTTCAGACAATTGGGCGGATTTAAGCTGGTTTGGTAAGATAAAAGACTATTTTTGGCATATAACCCTACCGGTAACAGCTATGGTAGTCGGCGGATTTGCGTCACTTACCATGCTTACCAAAAACTCGTTTTTAGATGAGATAAATAAACAATATGTTCTAACCGCTAAAGCCAAAGGATTGAACGAAAATCAGATTTTATACGGTCATGTCTTTCGAAACGCTATGTTGATAGTGATAGCCGGCTTTCCGTCACTGCTCATAAAGATGTTGTTTACCGGCTCGCTTTTAATAGAGGTTATTTTTTCATTAAACGGATTAGGCTTGTTAGGTTACCAAGCGATTATGACGCGTGACTATCCTGTTATTTTTGGCACAATGTATATCTTTGCATTGTTAGGATTAGTACTAAAACTTATCTCAGATATAACTTATTGTCTGATTGATCCTCGTATCAATTTTGAATCTCGTTAAATAAATAAAAAATATTTCTAAAAAACTCTTGCATAGGTATTTTTTGATTCCTATATAAGCTAGTAGCAAAGAAAAATGAACTTATTTTATTAAACAAAAAGGATAAAAAAATGAGCAATAAAGTAATAGGTATTGACCTTGGAACAACAAACTCTTGTTTTGCCGTTATGGAAGGCGGCGAAGCTAAAGTTTTAGAAAACTCTGAAGGTGCACGCACAACTCCTTCAATGGTAGCATTTACCGACACCGAACGCTTGGTTGGTTTCCCTGCAAAACGCCAAGCCGTAACCAATCCGGAAAACACTCTGTTTGCAATCAAACGCTTAATCGGTCGTCGTTTTGATTCTGCCGAAGTAAAAAAAGACAAAGAGCTTGTTCCTTTCAAAATTATTGAAGGCGATAACGGTGATGCATGGGTCGAAGCCAAAGGACAAAAATATGCTCCGTCTCAAATTTCAGCTATTGTATTGCAAAAAATTAAAGAATACGCCGAAAGCTATTTGGGAGAAAAGATTGAAAAAGCCGTAATTACCGTACCGGCATATTTTAACGACTCTCAACGCCAAGCAACCAAAGATGCCGGTAAAATTGCAGGCTTAGAAGTTTTGCGTATCATCAACGAGCCTACAGCTGCCGCTTTGGCTTATGGTATGGATAAAAAAACCAGCGGAACAATCGCTGTTTATGACCTTGGTGGTGGTACATTTGATATTTCTATTTTGGAAATCGGTGATGGCGTATTCGAAGTAAAATCAACCAATGGTGATACATTCTTGGGTGGTGAAGACTTTGACCAACGCTTGGTAAATTACTTGGCTGAGGAGTTCAAAAAAGAATCAGGTATTGACCTTAAAGCTGACAGACTTGCTTTACAACGCTTAAAAGAAGCTGCTGAAAAAGCTAAGATTGAATTGTCTTCAACTACACAAACCGAAGTAAACTTGCCGTTTATTACCGCTGATGCCACAGGTCCGAAGCACTTAAATATTAAATTAACTCGTGCCAAACTTGAATCAATCGTTGAAGATTTGATTGATAGGACGGTTGAGCCTTGCAAAAAAGCTTTGGCTGACGCCGGAATTTCTGCTTCGGAAATCAGCGAAGTTATCTTGGTCGGTGGTATGACTCGTATGCCGAAAGTACAAGAAAAAGTTAAAGAAATCTTTGGCAAAGAAGCTCACAAAGGTGTAAATCCTGACGAAGTTGTTGCTGTCGGTGCTTCAATTCAAGGCGGTGTTTTGATGGGCGATGTCAAAGATGTGTTGTTGCTTGATGTAACACCGCTTTCTTTGGGTATTGAAACTTTGGGTGGAGTGTTCACTCGCTTGATTGATAGAAACACAACTATTCCGACCCGCAAATCGCAAGTATTTTCAACTGCCGAAGACGGTCAAACAGCTGTTACTATCCGCGTATTCCAAGGCGAACGCGAAATGGCTGTCGACAACAAATTGCTCGGTCAATTTGATTTAGTAGGTATTCCGCCGGCACCTCGCGGTATGCCGCAAATTGAAGTTACTTTTGATATTGACGCCAACGGTATTGTTAATGTTTCAGCTAAGGATAAGGCTACCAACAAAGAGCAGGCTATCAGAATTCAAGCCAGTGGTGGTTTGTCTGACGCCGATATTGAAAAAATGGTAAAAGACGCCGAAGCTAATGCCGAAGCTGATAAAAAGTTAAAAGAAATTGTCGAAGCTAAAAACCATGCCGAAGCTTTAGTTCACTCAACCGAAAAAACTTTGAAAGAACATGGCGATAAAGTATCATCAGCTGAAAAAGAAGCTATTGAAAAAGAAATCAATGCTTTGAAAACAGCTTTAGAAGCTGATGATTTGGCAGTTATCAAAGAAAAAACCGAAAGCTTAATGCAGGCTTCAATGAAACTGGGTGAGGCTATGTACAAAGCTCAGGCCGAAGCTCAGGCTCAAGCCGGAGCAGCTCAAGGAGCTGAAGCCAATCCGGAACAACCGAAAGACGAAAAGGTTGTAGACGCCGACTTCGAAGAAGTAAAATAAGTTCTTATTGCTCAAAGAAAACCCCGTCTGTTAAGGCGGGGTTTTTTTTAGTTTCTCCAAAAAAATTACGCAGATTTGAGGCTATTCTCTATAGAATCCTTGAAATGTTTGAAAAAATCACCATCCTTTTCAAATAGCATAACTTTCAACATATGCAAGTGTCCCATCATAAAACAAGCCTCAGGGTCATCAACGCTTTCTGGTGAAAATTCTTGCGCTTCACAATCCATTTGAAGGAACGAGGAAAGTGTCTTTCCATCAAAAGTATTTGTTAAAACACCTTCTTTGGATAATTTTTCACTTACTCTCTTCAATAGAGAAGCTTTTTCATCAAAATCACCCATAAAAATAGGTGCTTTACCTTTAACTTCTCCTTGCTCGCTTACCAAATAGATGAATGACTTAAGAGTGCCATCTTTTACGTTGATACCTTTCTTTTCAAGATTTAGAAAAACTTTTTGTTGTTGTTGTTGTGTTGTCATAATGCTTTTATTTTTTATTGTTAGTGTTTCTTGTTAATTAGTTATCAAAGATAAACTTCCACTAGCTTACGCAAGCGGAATTAACCATCCCGAACTTCGTTCGTCCAGCCTTAAAGCTTCGCAAGCCTAATGGCTGGGTTGGATTGTCTACATCTACTTGCTTACGCAGGTAGTGTTACATACGAAGCATAAAAAATATTATTCTGTCACAAATTAACGCAAACATTAACAAAGTAAACGCAAAAAGCAAAAACTTATGAAAACGAAATACATAATAAGGACAGAATAATATTTTATGATAAGTATATTATACCATGTTTACCCTCCCTGGTCAAGAGATGTAACTTTTTGAAAAACAAGGATAAAATAAAAAATAGCTGTCATAACTTGAGCGAATGAAATAAAATAAAATAAAATGTCATTCCTCGCTCGGCGCTTTTGCGTCCGTGCGTCAAGGAATCTCATCTTTGCGCCAGCTACTAATTAAAGAAAAAAATTGAAGATCCCTTGACCTCACTTCGTTCGGAGGGATGACAGCTTAAATTTATGTAATGCCTTGAGTGAGGATATGAGGGAGACTAGGCATTTTCTGCTTAGCTTAATTTAATTTCTTCTAAAACACAGTCAAAACTCTCGTCTTTTGGTGAACAGGCATAAGCCCCGACCTCAACCGGCTGTTTTATTTCAGAATGATTTACAACGCGTATCTGCGCATATTTTTCATCATCTAACGCGTAATATACTACAAAATTTGATTCTCTGCGTTTTACTCTGAAGTTGATAGTTTTTATATCATCACTTAATGAAACGGTTGACCAATCACAATAACCGTTATTAGCAACAACAACTCCCAATTGTACGATGCCTGCTCCCATTGGCAAAAGTCCTGCTTTTATCCAATTTTTGCTGTCATATCGGATCATAACTCCACATTGAGCCGAATCAACAGTCTTTTCAAAAGACCATTTTGCATCGACGACAAAATTATCGTTTTTATTACAAGCAAAAAAATGCCCATCTTCTTTTGATATGCCAAAAAGACTGTTTTGCCAAAAATCAGTATGAGGTTTGGTGGTAATAAGCAAGCCTTTTTCAATAAATTCAACATTTTTAGGCTCGTTAATCCAATCAAAATTTCTTATTTCTTCCAGTAACATTAAAAAGTCCTAATATTTTCATCCGGCATATTTTTTAACAAATTTTCTAACTCTGAATTTTTTTCTTTCGGCATAATTACATTCAAAATCACAATTTGGTCGCCACCTTTAACACCTTTGCCTTTCAGACGCAATTTATCGCCGGTTGAGGCATAAGCAGGAATATTTAAGGCAACTTTGCCCGAAATTGTCGGAACGGTAACCTTAGCCCCTAGGATAGCTTCTTTTAATGAAATGGGCAATTCCACGGAAATATTTTTGCCGTCCAAAGTAAAATAGGGATGTTTTTCGACATTAAGAGTAATCAAAACATCACCGTTTGCACCGCCGTTAAAACCTTGTTCCCCAAGTCCTTTAAGGCGTAAAGTTTGTCCGTCGACCGTACCTTGCGGTATCTTTACATTGATATTTTTGCCGTTGATATTTACGGTTTTGCTATCACCATTAGCTGCCGATAAAAAATCGATTTTCATAGTATAGTTAATATCATTACCCTTGCGCGAACGCATTGGTTGAGCACCGCCGAAACCATTACCGAAAGGCGAAGAAGAGCCACCGGCAAATTTTGAAAAAATATCACTTCCGAAAATATCCGAAAAATCGAATGAGGCACCGTTTCCAAAACCGCCGGAACTGTATGACTGGTAGCCCCCGCCAAACGGATTTCCGTTACCGAAAGGATTGCCTCCGCCAAATCCCCCGGCGCCAAAACCGGTAGGTTTCCCGTCTGCATCGATTTCTTTATTGTCATATTTTTTGCGTTTTTCTTTGTCACCCAAAATATCATAAGCGCAAGAAATTTCCTTAAATTTCTCGGCAGCCTCTTTATTATCTTTGTTCAAATCCGGATGATATTTACGCGCAAGTTTACGATATGCCGACTTTATCTCATTTTCCGTAGAGTTTTTAGACACACCCAAAATATTGTACAAATCTTTTGTCATGGTAACCTGAAAATAAATTTATCTTTTATAGATATATAAGCAAACAAACCGGTCTTTGCAAGTTTATTTTAGTCGCAAACAAAGGTTGCGTGACGGCGTTTATCAGGCTTGGTTGTAATTTTGTGCAACAATGCTCGTCTTTTGTTTGCCTTATCAAAACAATATACCGCTGCCAGTCCGGCAACTTCGTCAATGCGAACATTTGTATATTCGTAAATAACATGCGATGACGCTTCTTCTACCACATTAACATTTACCGCCAAGCGATTATATTCGGGCCAAACATACTCTTTATCGCCAAAATGACAAGCGCTCAACAGTAATATTGCGCCAAAAACCAATTTTTTCATCAAATTTTCTCCTGTACTTTAGCTTGTTTTCCTTTTATCGCTTTGTCATTTACAACAACCGGTTCCGACAAACCTTTAACCTGTTGACCGCCTTTAGCTTTAATCACTTTTGCTCGCATATTGTTGATGCTGGTATGAAACTTTGCAAATTTGTCGTCCATATTGTCCATAGTGCCCTCGCAAAAATAAACTTATCAGTAATTTTATACTACAATCAAACTGTTAAATATTGTTTAATCAAGCTCGTTATAAATATCTTTGCCGGCTTTTATCAGAATTTTATAAACTTTTTCGTTTGTAGAATTTTTTGAGCGATTGTTTGAGAGTTTGCTCATCATACGATTCAATTTTTGTTTAAATCTTTCATTTTCACGCAAAGCAGCCAATTCAGACAAATTTTCTTCATCATTTATCTTAAAATCGGTCACGGCTTTCAGTGTTGCAATATAAGAAGCTTCTTTTTGTGCGGCAAATTGCGCATAAGCAGTACCGGTATTAAGTAACAGGGCAAAAAACAGAATATGTAATATTTTCATTTATAAACCACTCTTTCAATAAAAGGTTGTTTTAATGGATATAATATTTATACTACAAATAATCGATTCTAAAGACTATTGATTTTTGAAAGTTATCAAATATGAAAAAAACACTATGGGTTTTGCTTGATGACAGAAGAGGAAGTGTCGGACAAGCAAAAGGAATTATAGAAGCTTTGGGCGATAGCATAAACATCGTAGAAAAACAGCTTGTATACAACAAATTTGCATCTTTACCAAACTGGATAAGAGGCCGTACACTCATAGGTGTTGATACTAAAAAATCTGATAACATAGATTCTTTATATCCCGATATGATATTGTCCACTTCGCGCCGTACTTTATCAGTAGCTCGACATATCAGAAAAAAATCAAAAAACACATCAAAAATCGTTCAACTTATGTACCCAAGCGAGGGTATCGGACTTAAAGATATAGAATTTTTTGTCGTACCCACACACGATTCCATAGCTAAGCAAAAGCATAAAAAAGCTTTTGTTATTACCGGTGCTCCTACCAGAATTTTTGAAGAAAAAATACAGACAACAGCCAAAGAATGGGAACCTGTTTTTTCATCACTTCCAAGACCTTGGATATCGGTAATTATCGGTGGAGCTATCAAAGGCAAACCCTGGCCTTTGGCTGAAGCGCAAAACCTATTGAATAATATAAAAAACATTCATCAAAAAATCGGCGGTTCAATTTTAATAACTACTTCACGGCGAACCGGCGATGAACCGCAAAAATTGATTATGGACGGAATTAAGGATATTCCTCAATACACTTATGTTTGGGGCGAGAAAAAAGAAAATCCGATAATGGGTTTTTATGCATGTGCTGATATTATAATTGCAACCGGCGATTCTGTTTCTATGTGTTGCGAGGCTTGCGGAACCGGACATCCGGTGTTATTGTACAAAGGCATTGGTTGGTTACCTAAAAAGCACACTCGTTTTGTAAACTCGCTGATTGAACAAGGCTATGCTCAAGATATTACATCGGCGGATGCTCTGAATTTTAAGCCGGGCAAGACTTTAAATCCGTCTATTCAAATAGCCGAAAAGATATTGCAAACACTGAAATAATGATTTTTGCCGGAAATAACTAGAAAAATTCGCTTATTTCTTCATCAATATTGCCATTTGTCAAAGATTTTACGGGATCTTCTCTTCGAACAGCTACGCATTTTTGGAACATTCGGCCAAAATAGGTTGTTTTTCGCCAAGAATATTGGCTTCTTATTTCAGGATCTACATAAGAACTGATGTCTCTATCCCACAAGCGCTCAACAAAAGGATGATGCAAGCGATTATACATTCTTACTACATAGCGCAATGGGTGATAATATAAAGGATTGTGCCAATCAACAAAAATAACTTTTCCGCCCTTTTTTACCATATTTAAGGCGTTGTTTATCAGTTTTCTTTTAGACGCCGAAGGCATTTGTGACAGTAGCATAAAGCAAACAACGGCATCGTACAAATATTTTGACTTAACCGTTCGAACATCCTGCTGATAAAAATTAACCCCCTTAAAAGAAGATGAGTAAGTGTTTCTTGCTCTTTTTATTTCGTTATAACAAACATCAAGGATATCATATTGGGTATAAGCTCCCACAGTAAGAGCAGTTTCTTCTATTTGGTTTCCGAAAGTAATACCAAGCTGTAAAATATTGTCTCTTAACTTTAATTCTTTATTTAAGGAACGAACTAAAGTGCCATATTGAAAAAAAGTACGCCAATTACAGGCAAAAAGGTTATTTTCTTTTTTGCATTTTTCAGGATTATTATATATGTCACCATATATAAAATCCAAATAAGGAGGTAATTTTTTATTCTTTTTGTTAATATTCATTTTCTCTCTCTTGCAATATTTCAATAACCTTTAAAATGCTTTTTTGATAACAATCTTTACTTTCGCTTATAAGTTGACCGACCTTAGTTTTTCTGTTGTTAATCAAATTATCTTCAATCTTCGTACATATTTTGGAAAAATCTTCCATTCCGAAAACAAGGCTGCTTGATCGCCAACAGTGAAAAATGCGGCTTTTTTCCTTGTCGGAAACATTATGCATCACATCCCAAGATTTATTTGATTGTGCCAAATAATCTTTAAGCAAACCTTGCATTTTGCTTTTTCCGAAAATGTTTAAATATTCACAAAGTTGTTTTTGATTTATATTAGTCATGATTTTTTCAATAATCCCAAAGTTGTTGCCTGAGCTACTGCTCCGGTTCGGTTATATACATTAAGTAGTTTCAAAATGGCGGTAACATGCAATTTTACAGTACCCTCGGTAAGACCTAATTCATAAGCTATTTGTTTGTTTGATTTTCCTTCAGCAATTAATTTTAAAACATCAAGTTGTCTTGGAGAAAGAATTCTGATTTTTTCACTTAAATCAGCATTATGATTTAATTCGTCAATCTTTTTCAAGTCATCAAGACTTGATTCGGTTGAGCTTTTTAACAGCTCGGGCGGAATATATACGCCACCGGACAAAACAAGGTTTACGGCTGACAAAATAACGGCATTAGACGATGTTTTCGGAATGTATCCGGCAGCCCCCAAATCCAAAGTTTTTTGTACAATCTCTTTTTCAAACACGGCTGACAAAATGATAATAGGTGTTTCAGGAAGCTTATCGTGAATTTCTTTTAAAGCATCAAGCCAAATACCTCCCGGCATTGCCAAATCGGTTAAAATCAGGTCAAATCCCGATTCATTTTTAACAACATCCAAAAGCTCAATATAGTTTTTTGCTTTTATCAGTTCGGCAGATGGATTAAAATCAGTTAAAATAATTTCCAAACCTTTTAAAAAAAGCTCATGATCATCAGCTATGAGTATTTTCATATTTACACTCCTTATCAGTTCCAATCACCTTTAACCGCTTGCCAAACAGCCAATGCCGATACAACCGCTGTTTCTGCTCGCAAGATTCTGGGGCCTAAGCTCACATTTTTAACAAACGGAAAACTCGCTATAAACCTTGCCTCTTCGTCACTAAAGCCGCCCTCAGGCCCGACCAACAAAGCAACGGATTTATTTTTACATTCGTTAAAAACCGTTACAATATTATCTGTTGCTCTACGCTCGTTCATAAAAAACAATGTTCTTTTACTATCCCAATCAGCTAAAACATCTTTTAATTTTTTTGCTGTTTCAATTTGCGGAATACTGAGTCTTTCACATTGTTCGGCAGCTTCGATTGACTGAACAACAAATCTTTCTGTTTTAACTTTATCACAGTTTGTAAAATGAGTAATAACCGGTATTATTTTACTAACACCTAATTCTGTTGATTTTTCAATAACAAAATCTGTATTATCTTTTTTTAATGGCGCAAACAACAGCCATACATCTGCTTCATTATTGGGGCATCTTGTTTGTTTTTGAGGCTGAATAATTGTGCATTTTTTATCGATTTTTACTATTGTGGCACAAAATTCGCCGTCTTTTTCGTTAAAACACACAATATTATCACCAGTTTTACAACGCATAACATTACACAAATAATGCGATTTATCCGAAGGGAGATTAACATCCCTGGCAACAGCGAGATTATCTTTTATGTAAATTCTTATGCTTTTTTGTGTTGTCATTTCAATTTCACTACCAACATTCTTGATTTTTCAATTTCGTTTGTCGCAGTATTTTTATAATCAAAATACACAAAAGAAGTAACTCGTTTTGTCAGTTCGTAAGTTATCTTTTTTACGCCGTCAGTTGTTTCTTCCGAATTGTGCGTCAAAGCCGAAGAGCTGACTTTGGTTTCCCAAATGTAGCCATCTTCTTCCTCTTCAATGGATACAACAACACGATCTCGGTATTTTAAGTATACTGTTGCCTGAGTTGAACCGGTTAAATCTGCCGTTACCGTTTCAGGCTTCATTGTATGTTGCTCAAGAGCTCTTTCCGAAGAACCGGCGCTTCTGGTTGCGGCGATAGCATTTGGATTGGTAGAAGCTCTGTTATCGTTGGCTACATTTCTGAATGACAAAGCTTTAGACGCTTTCAATTTTACGAAAGCTTCTGCATTAAAAGCTAAAAGAAGAGAACAACAAAAAAACAATATTCTTAATATCATGTTACCTCCAAAGAAACTAAAATGTGTGCACATATTTCACATAACATCTTCCAATATTTATTATATCGTTTATTTTTAACATAAGAAAGTGAATATTTGGTTACGAAATAAAATTTTAGGAAATTTTTTATGATTATCACAATAGACGGTCCTGCTGCCGCCGGAAAAGGCACTCTTTCATCTAAATTGGCGCAAAAATACAATTTGGCATATTTTGATACCGGTATGATTTATCGGGCGGTGGGCGTAGATTTGATAACCAAAGGTGTTAATCCCGACGATGAAACTCAGGCATTGGCTTCGGCGCAGAGTATGACCTTTTCTAAAATGATGGATTTGTCAAAGCACACTGATTTTCGTTCCAATTTAGGAGGGCAGGCCGCTTCTAAAGTAGCTTCTCAAACACCGGTACGCCATGCCTTGCTTAAAATGCAGCAAGATTTTGCTCTTAATCCGCAATTTGAAAACGGCCAAAAAGCAGACGGTGTTGTTTATGACGGCAGAGATACCGGAACAGTCGTTTGTCCTAATGCAGATGTAAAAATTTTTATTACAGCATCTCCGGAAGTAAGAGCCATGCGCCGTCACAAAGAATTTATCGAAAAAGGGTTAGATTCTGATTATGAAGAAGTTTTAGCTCAAACCAAAGAAAGAGATTTAAGAGATTCTACCAGAGCCACTGCTCCGCTAAAGCCTGCCGACGATGCAATTATCATCGATACATCAAATTTGGCTATTGAAGAAGTGTTTAATAAAGTTTGTGCGATAATTGATAGCAAAATATAGCAAATTTTACTTGAAAAATAAATATTTATGTGTATAAATAGGCACACTTGAGCAAGTGTGGTGCGCAACCTTGCCTTGTATTTAACCTCGCACAAGTCCGCCGAAACTTTATTTTTTTATCGGGTCTGGCATTTTATTGAAATATTTAATTTTATGACAAATACTGAATTTAAAATCCCTGAAACAAACGAAAACTTTGAAGAATTGTTGAATGAACAATTCGGTGATAACGGTATTACCGGTTCGGTTGTAAAGGGTACAATTATCCGTTTAACACCTGATTTTGCAACAGTTGATGTTGGTTTGAAATCAGAAGGCCGCATTCCTCTTCGTGAATTTGGTCAAAACCCTGAAATCAAAGTTGGCGACATCGTAGAAGTATATGTTGATCGTTATGAAGATCGTGACGGCAACATAGTTCTTTCACGTGAAAAAGCTCGCCGTGAAGAAGCTTGGGTTGATTTGGAAAAATCTTTGAATGCCGGCGAAAGAGTAAACGGTGTTATTTTCGGTCGCGTAAAAGGTGGTTTCACTGTAGATTTGAACGGTGCTATCGCTTTCTTGCCCGGCTCACAAATCGATATTCGTCCTATTCGCGACATCACACCTTTGATGGGTGTTGTTCAACCGTTCCAAATTTTGAAAATGGATAAGGTTAGAGGCAACATCGTTGTTTCTCGTCGTGTTGTTTTGGAAGAAACCAGAGCCGAAGCTCGCGCTGAATTGATTAGCGACCTTAAAGAAGGTTCAATCCTTGAAGGTATTGTTAAAAACATCACTGATTACGGTGCATTTATTGATTTGGGTGGCGTTGACGGTTTGTTGCATGTTACCGATATTTCTTGGCGTCGTATCAATCACCCGGCAGAAGTTTTGTCTGTTGGTCAAACAATCAAAGTTCAAGTTATCAAATTCAATGAAGACAACCAACGCATCAGCTTGGGTATGAAACAACTTGAATCTGATCCTTGGGCCAAAGTTGAAGGCAAATACAATGTTGGTGATGTATATACCGGTAAAGTTACAAATATCACTGATTACGGTGCATTTGTTGAACTCGAAAACGGTATCGAAGGTTTGGTCCATGTTTCAGAAATGAGTTGGACACGCAAAAATGTACACCCGGGCAAAATCGTTTCTACTTCTCAAGAAGTCGAAGTTAAGGTTTTGGAAGTTGATGCTGACAAACGCCGTATCAGCTTGGGTATCAAACAATGCACACCAAATCCTTGGGCTGCATACATTGAAGAACACGCTGTCGGTTCTGTTATTCAAGGCAAAATCAAAAACATTACCGAATTTGGTTTGTTTGTAGGATTGTCTGACGAAATCGACGGTATGATTCACTTGTCTGATATCTCTTGGGATAAAGCCGGTGAAGAAGCTGTTAAAGAATACAGCAAAGGTCAAGATGTTGAAGCTAAAATCATTGATGTTGATGTTGAAAAAGAACGCATCAGCTTGGGTATTAAACAATTAACAGAAAATACCGTTGCTGCTGCTTTAGAAAGCATCAAAAAAGGTGATGTTGTAAAAGCTACCGTTACTTCTGTTGAAGACAAAGTTGTAAATGTTGATGTAAACGGCCTTTCAGCCAGCATCAAAAAAGCTGATTTGTCAAAGGACAAAGCTTTGCAAGATACAGCTAACTTCAAAGAAGGTGATGTTGTAGAAGCCAAAGTTACCACAGTTGATAAGAAAAACTCAAAAGTAACTTTGTCAATCAAAGCTTTAGAAATCGAAGAAGAAAAGAAAACCTTAGAAGAATATTCTTCTGCTACAGGTAACTCTGCTCTCGGAGATGCTCTTGGCGAAGCCTTGAAGAAAAACGCTTAATTTTTAAGTGCTTTTAAGATAAAAATAACCCCTCTGTTTTTTAGAGGGGTTATTTTTTAATCATTATATTTATCAAACAGCATTTTTAATTCTTCTATCTTCTTGTCCTTTTCGCTGTCAGAGTTAAATGATTGAGCAACGCAGTGGTGTAAATGTTTTTGTAAAATGTTTGACTCTACAGATTTTAAGGCTGAACGAACTGCGCGAAGTTGCATTAAAATATCTGTACAATATCTCTTGTCATCAATCATTTTCTTTATGCCTTCAATTTGTCCGGATATACGGTTTAATCGAGGCAAATTGTCTGAATGGTCCATTTTATAATCCCTTTACAAGCAACAATCTTTACAATTGCTTTCTTTTGTTTCTAATTGAATGTTTGAGTGATGCACATCAAAATTTTTTGCTAAAATATTTCTTGCTTTTTCAAGAACTGTAATATCTTCAGATACAATATGGCAATCTAAAGATATATGTTCTTCGTCAATATTCCATACATGAATATGATGAACATCGGAAACATTTTTGATTTTTAACAGGCGCTTTTTTATTTCGTCAATATCAATATTATCCGGAGTTGCATTCATCAATATTTTAGTGATTTTCGGAAAAGCAACGATTGAGTGAAAAACCATATATCCGGCAATCATCAAGGCGATAATACCATCAACAAAATGCCAATCAAAATAAACCACACAAAGGCCTGAGATGATAACCCCTACTGACCCCAAGGCGTCAGCCAAGTTATGTAAAAACAACATTTTCATATTGGCGTTATGATGTGATTCGTGGTGCGATAATTTGGCGGTTATTCCATCAACAATCAATGCTATTATAGAGATATAAATAATCAACTCGCCATTTATATTTTGCGGTGAAATTATCCTGTTTATTCCTTCTACAAAAAGGTATAACGCAGATATAAACAGTAGGATAAGGTTAACAAAAGCGCCGATAATCTCCGCGCGCTTAAAACCGAAAGTAAAATGTTTATTCGATTTTTTTAGCCCTATTTTATAGGCCAAAACAGCAATCAAAATCGACAAAGCGTCAGAAGTATTGTGCAAAGCATCACCTATTAAGGCAACGCTTCCGCCGACAATACCGGCAATCAGTTCCACCACACTCAGCAGAATATTTATGGCAAAAGACCAAGTCAAATAAATGACTGTTTTTGCATTTACCTTGTGATTATGGTGATGTTCGTGATGGTGCGAATGCATAAAAACCTCGCCAAATCTATTTTGATTCTTTTTCTTCACACTGGCATTTTTCGCCACATTTACAGGTTGTACCGTCGCATTGACAATTGTCACCGCATTGGCAATTTTCACAAGTACATTTTGGGTTTGAACATTTAGCCATTGTATTTCTCCTTAATATAAATACCCTTACGGGGTATAAGTATAATAGTAAATAAACAAAAGTCAACAAAAAGCTCCCAAAATTTTGAGAGCTTTTTTGTTTTGTTATTTGATTATTTACCTAAGCAACCATGAGTTTCTTTGGCATATTTGGCATAACATTTATAAAATTTAGCCAAACCCTGTTGTACGGCATTGTTAACGGAACCACGAGGATATTTGCCGTCCTTATCAGCCTTTCCTGCCTTGATTCCGGTCAAGATTTCGATTCCGTCATCTACCGTATCAACAGCCCAAATATGGAATTTTTCTTCATCTACGGCTGTACAAATGTCTTCACGAAGCATCAAATCAGCAACATTGGTACGAGGAATAATTACGCCTTGGTCACCGGTTAATCCTTGGTGAACGCACACATCAAAGAAGCCTTCGATTTTTTCGTTAACACCGCCGATTGGCTGAATTTCGCCAAATTGGTTTATTGAGCCTGTAACCGCGATATTTTGCTTTATCGGGATACCTGATATTGCCGATAACAAGCAATAATATTCGGTAGAAGATGCGCTATCTCCGTCAACACCACCGTAAGATTGTTCAAATACAATAGAAGCATTTAATGATAATGGGCAGAATTTTGCAAAACGGTTAGCAAGCAAACTTTCCAAAATCAACACACCTTTAGAGTGGATTGGTCCGCTCATTTCAACTTCGCGTTCAATATTTACAAACTCACCCTTACCGATTCTGACTTGTGTAGTAATACGAGAAGGTTTTCCAAAGCTGTTACGAGAGAAATTGTAAACAACCAACCCGTTAATTTGTCCAACTTTTTTGCCTTTAATATCAATGAGTATAGTACCTTTGTCAATTTGCTCAAGCATGGCTTCTTTAATGCGTCCGCCGCGATAAATCTGAGCCTCAATAGCCTGATCAATATGGTTTTTACCGATATGATTTGACTTAGATTTTCTTGCCCAATAATCAGCTTCGCGCAACAAATCGCCGATAGAAGCAATATGAGCGGTCAATTTTTCCGAGCTTTCGGCCAAACGTGAAGAATATTCAATAATTTTTGCAACCGCCTGTTTGTTTAGTGAACGCAATTTTTTCTTCTTTGACAATGAACCGATAAGTTTAGCATATTCGATTTCGTTTTCTTCGGTTCTATCCATCAAAATACCAAAATCCGCCTCAACCTTGAAGTAATCAGAAAAATCAGGGTCACGCTCACTCAAAAGCTCGTAAAGTTCGGCATCACCGGTCAAAATAATCTTAACATTTAATGGTATCGGTTCCGGATCAAGTGAAATTGTAGTAAAAGAAGTTTCCTCGCTTGGGGCTTCAATTTTGATACATTTAGAAGCAATAGCGCGTTTTAATGAATCCCAAGCAAAAGGTTGCATTAGCATTTTTCTTGCATCAATCAACAAGAAGCCACCATTTGCCTGATGAAGAGCGCCGGCTTTAATCAAGCTAAAGTCAGTCAACAATGCACCATATTGTTGGATTCTTTCAACCTTGCCGACCAAATTTCCTTGTGTCGGGTGATCAAGATGAATAATCGGAGCGCCGCTATCAGGTTCATTTTTGACAATAACATTTACCTTAAATTTAGCGTATTTATCTTCTTCCGGCTGTTTAATTTTTGAAAGCAAAGAACCTAAAGGGTCTTCTGGATCCGGAGTTTGAGTTGTTTCGGAAGACGGCATAAACTCATCAATATTATCAATAATATAATGATATATTTTGCGTAAGAACTCATTTACTTGGCGCATTCCCTTATATTCGGCATGCAATTCGTCAATCGGTGCTTTTACCGTATTTTTCAAGAATTTTACGCGCAATTTATTTATTTCTTCGCGTTGCTTGTCTTCCCAAGCCGGTAAATCATTAGCAGAGTTTTCAATTTCGGCTTGCATTTGATTCAAATCTTCAATAAGTTGCTTTTTCTCTTCTTCCGGCAACTCATCAAAGGCTTCCGGACTTAAAACCTCGCCGTTTTTGACCGGAGCAACCACTAAACCGACAGGCATATGAAGTAAAGAAACGCTTTTGCCTTTAGCTTTTTTTTGCAACAATTTGATATATTTTTCTTTAGATTGTTTATATTTTTCTTGAATAATATTAACGCCGGCTTTGTATTCATCGCTTTCAAAAATAGCCGGAATATTGGTAGAAAATCCCTCTATCAGTTTATCAATGTCTTTTGCAAAATTTACAGCTGTTCCTGCCGGAAAAGATATTGCGCATGGTTTATACGGTTCTTCAAAATTATATACATAAGCCCAATCATCAGGTGTCGGACGACTTTTTGCTTCTTTAGCCAACACGCGCTTTACCAACGAGCTTTTTCCGGTTCCCTCAGGGCCTAAACAAAAAAGATTATAGCCCTTTGATTGAATGTTAATACCAAGCTCAACCGCCGCTAAAGCTCTGTCCTGACCCAAGGCAGACAATCTTTCTTCCAATTCGGCAGTAGAAGAAAATGAAAATTTTTGCGGGTCGCATTTGGTATATAATTTATCGGACTGTAGTTTGGTAATGCTCATAATAAACCTCTGTATATTAAAAATTTAGTAACCTATTTTAGAGTATAAATGTATAAAAGCTAATTTTGAGTAAAGAAAATACAAATACATGGAAATTTTACCTATTATATTTTTATCGGTCGTCTTTATATTAACTTTTCTTGTGGTTGTTCATTCTACAAAGAAGATAAGAAGCATATTTTTAAAAAAATTGATAAATAAAAGTCTTTGTAATAAACCGATATACTGTTCCTTGCTTGTCGATAATATTTGCTTATATATCTTGAAAAGTAACAAAAAAAGAAAAAATAAAATAATAAATGCGCTAATAAAAAATGATTTTACATCAGCATTTGAGCAAATTTCAGACAAAAAAATATCAAACAGTCTAAGGCTGATAGATGGAAAAAAAGTAGAAGAAAGCAATGATATTTTGCATTATTTATTAAGAGCAAAATATTATCTCAAAACAAACAATCAAGACAAGGCCGGAAAAATATTACAAAAAATATCAGGCAAAAAAATGTCTCCGGCGCAAAAAATGTATCTGCGATATTTACTTGCACAGGTTGCTGTTTTTGAAGGCGATATGCTTACAGCTACCGAAGATTTAAGCACCGTTCTTCGATTTTTTAAGAAAAAAAAGATGTATTTCGAAGAAGCCGAAGCATATTTTTTGTTGGGTACGATTTATCGTGTCAGCGGCCTTTACGATACATCGGAATTTATGTTGCGAACATCCTGCGAAATATACTCACAACTCAGTTCTGCGCGTGGAGAAGCCGAATCTTTAGGAACATTGGGATTGTTAATGAGTGTTCAAAAGAGGTTTGATGAGGCTAAAGACTATTATGCTAAGGCTCTTGAAAAAGCAAAAAATCACAAAAATCTGCAAGAATTTATAATGTTGCAACAAATAATGACAGAATTTTTAAAAGGCGATTTAAAAACAGCAAATAAAGAAGCAAACACGCTATTGAAAAAAGCAAAAAACAATATGGTAAAAGCTTCTGTTAACGATATTTTGTCGCGAATAAGTCTTGCGGAAAAAAAATATTCTGTAGCTGTAAAATATGCCAAAGAATCAGCACACAAGTTTTTGATAAATAAAAATTATCCGGCCTTTTTTGAAAGCTCATATATATATGCTTCTGCTTTGTTTGAAAACGGCAAATTAGCTGAAAGTGAAAGCGTTTTAAGAGATTTGATAGAAAAAGAAAAAAAATATTCTTGTTGTTATCATATTGCAAATGTCTATACATTATTAGGATTGGTTTTGTTAAAAAACAAGCAATACGATAGAGCCAAGGCTGTTTTTAATCAGGCGCTTTCAAAAGAATTTTACAATGACAGAAAGGTCGGTATAGCTATTGATTATGCCAATTTAGCCATAGTAGAAAAAAATCAGGGCAACACTGAAGAAGCTTTTAACAATATTCAAAAAGCGCTTGCGCAAGTAAAAGATATTGATGACGAATTATACAACAAAATTAAATCGCTAATTGATTAAAAAATGAGATCAAACTTAATGTTTGAGGAACTTTTGCCTTCTTCAATTCTTAAATTATCGATTCCCGTATTGTTAAAGCCCAAAACATAAAAGCTTGGCATGGTAAAAAACTTTAAATAAGAAGATTTGGTCAGAAACACTCTGTTTTTAACCGAAAGTCGAGTTTGCAACATAAATTTTTTCAAATGTTTATTCCACGATGGAACCCCAAACTCTCCATACACAACGACAGGACCATCTTGCTTTATGATAAAGTTGCGCAATTGATTAAATATGCGTTTGCGAGTATCCGATTTGATTTTGCGTAAATCAACTTTTATTATAGTTATAGGATGATTTTTTTCACCTTTTATAAAAGGAGCCGTAATATTATCAGCCAACACAAGAGAGCCTGTTAAACCAGAATCTTTGGGCAAACTGCTGGATATTTCCAAATTTTCATCAAAAACCAATTCTATCTTCTGCTTACCATCATAGGATTCGGATAAAAATATATTTCCCGAAGCGCTGAGGGCTGTATAATTTATAAGAAAGAGCATTATAAAAATCAGCGATATTTTATACTTTTTTACAATAAGCGAATATCCGAACATTAAAAATGAAAAGACATACAGTTGAAACAAATTGGGAAAAGAAAAGTCAAAATCAAGGTTAATCAAAGACAACAAAGTAAAAAATGTCAAAACAACAGAAGTGACATTTAAAAATAAATTTTCGCGAATTTGATGTTTTTTTTGACTTAAGTAACCCATTGTTAATTTGTTTGTATTAAGTTTAACATAACTGATAGTGTCATTATATGACAAAAAAATAATTTGTAAATGTAAGAAAGCGCACAATGGAAAAAATAGAATTACAAGAGCTCATGCCGGAATTATCAATACGATTTAATGATTTTATAGCGTCATTAAACACATATTTCAGCACAGGTGACAATGTCAGAATAATATCTTTTTTGCTTTTATCCTTGGCGATTGCTCTATTTATTCTTCTGATGGCAGTTATATTTGTTCGTCATATTATAAGTATTGTCAAAGGAAACAGAACATCTTCCGGTGCGTCCGGTAACGAGTTTAACGACTTTGATGATGTTTTTGACCTTGAAGATGAAGATGAATTAGAAAGAGAATTACAAAGAGAACTCGAACTTGCGGCTAATGAACAACAAATGCAAGAAGAGCAAGAGTTAGAGCACGAATTACGAACAAAAGAGCGTATGGAACGTGATAATATCGAACGCACGGAACGAGAAGAAAAAGAGAAAAAAGAGCGCCAAAAAGAAGCAAAAAAACGCTTAGAGAATGAAGGATATTATCAAAATAAACAATATAAGGAAGCCGGCATAGATTTAGACTGGAAAATAGGCCAAAAAGTCGAAAAATCTGACAATAAGGTTGAAAATATCGAAGCTTTGTCAATGTCTTACAAACAAAGCAGTGTAGAGTTGAACAATCTTATGGGTTTGGCAATTGATATGCTTGGTCGCGGCGTTGATGAATTAAAAATTGCCCAAACGCTTAATTTCAAAAATCAGGGTATGAGCGATGAAAACGAGATTCTAAAGGCCATCGATTCCTTAAAAGAGTTTATTAACCTGTCAATTTTGGGAAAATTTGCAAAGCTTGAAGCATACAACGAGCTTCCCAATGAAGACCAAGCCTTGTACCACTTAGCCAATGGCGATCCGACGCTGGCTTTGGCTTTGTTGGAAAATCTTATGGATAGTCGAATTGATAAGGCAAATATGAGTTCCTCAGAAGAAAAACGCCAACAAATATATGCCGAAGTTTCTAAATATGCTTGTTGCTTCGGTTCATTAGCCGAAATGAATGATATAATGCTTGCAACTTCATCATACGAACTGGCAATTGAATTGCAATCAACCAATGTTGTGGCTTGGGGACGCTTAGGTGATGTTTATAAAAAGGCCAGTTCAATGCCAAAAGCAGTTTGGGCTTATCAAAATGTATTAAATTTTGCCGATTCTGAAATAGACATAAATCAAATAGCCAATGCCAATAAAAATATATCGGAACAACTATACGCCGAAGGTAACAGCTTACAGGCTGCAAAATTATATAACAGCTCAAAACAATACTATGATTCTTTGGGTATAAATCGTCGCTTAGATAAAAAAGAAGTAGAAATTATAGAGCTCATCGAAAGCAACAAAGAAACATCTTTGCCTGAGATGATAAATAAACTTTTAAGTCGAGAAAGAGTTATTTAGACATTCTTATTTATAAGACTTGAAAACAATTTATTAGTACTGTTTTGTTTATTTCTTATAGAAGAAAGATTTGTATAGGCATTAACCATCATACTTGTGGTTGCTTCGTATTTAATTGCCTGAATTTGAGCTGCATACGCCGCTGATATTTGTTCAGAAGATGAAGTTGAAGATGTTGTCGAAATAGTTTCTTTTTTAGTATCTTCAGAATTTGCCTCTGTTACAAGATAGTCATTCACATATTTGCTACCTTGTTTCATTTGCATAATATAAGGAAGTTCTTCATGCAAACCGTCTTCTGTTCCGATTTCAATAAAATACATACCTTTTTTGGCTTTGTATTCACCGGACATAATAGACTTCATAGTGGCGTATTCTTTTGAATTTTTATCTGCGGTGGTATCACCGATACAAACGGTTTTGTTACCTTTTTGCATATAAACTTTCATTGTCATGCCCGGAGCAAGCTCATCCAAAAGGCCGGCGTTAGCTTTTTCTCTTTCAGCTTTTTTCTTCGCCAGTTCTTCTTTTACGATATCAACCGGAGTTTTAATGATTTTCAGCTCTTCTTTTTCATCGGTAATACCCAAAGCCGCGTTTTGTTGTTTTATTTCTTCCAGTCTGGCTTCGTATTTACTCAAATCAAGAACTTTTTCCGACTCATCTGAACCGGAGCGAAGATTCAAAAAGATTTTACCGTTTGATTGGACCTGAATTTTATACAAGTCTCTATCATCATATTTTCCGAGTCGTCCGATAACGGAAACGCGGGTATTATTAAGACGAGAATAACCAAGGTCACGAGCATTAGCAAAGTTTTCGTCAATATTGTTAATATCGACGACTGACTTATCCCAGCCGGCTACACCGTCAACTTTGTTGCTAACACTTTGCAAAGGCACCGATTCTCTCCTTATACAAACACTAATCTATAATAAATATATCACAGATTATCCTAAAAAACAATTAAAATATCAAATATTTAAGCAACAAAAAGGTCTTTTATTTTATCAAAAAATGTCTTGGATTCTGGTTGGCATTTTTCGTCTTTGCTGATACTTCTAAATTCCTCCAAAAGTTCTTTTTGTTTAGAGCTCAAGTTAACCGGAATTTCGACTCTTAGTTTCACAAACAAATCGCCTCGTTTATCCGAACGAATAATGCTCATACCTTGATTTCTTACTCTTACCACTTGGTCAGATTGTGAGCCTGCCTCAATTTTCAATTCTATTTTCTCGCCATCGATTGACGGGATTTCCACTGTTCCGCCCAGAGCGGCGCAACACATTGAAACCGGAATGCGAGTATACAAATTTGCCCCGTCGCGTTCATAAAGCTTGTGTTCTTTAACTGTGATAAACACATATAAATCGCCGTTTTCGCCACCACGAATACCGGCTTCACCGCCTCCGGCGATTCGCATTCTGGTATCATCTTCAATGCCGGCAGGAATTTTGATTTTGATAGTCTTTTGTTTATTGATAAAACCTTTGCCCTTGCATTCACTACAAGCATCTTTAACCAATCTTCCCGAACCTTTACAATGCGGGCAACCTTGCTCCACAACAAAAAAGCCTTGTTGCATTCTGATTTTTCCCGATCCGTTACAATGCGGGCAAATCGGAGCTTCCTTACCGTCTTTGGTGCCGTGACCGTGGCATTTTTCACAAGTTTCGGAAGAGGGTAAAGTTATTTCTTTTTCCAAACCGCTAAAAGCCTCTTCCAAGGTAATACTCAGGTTATATCTGATATCTTGGCCTTTTTGAGCATATGACTGTCTTTTACCTCGTCCGCCCCCCATAAATTCGCCAAATACTTCAGAAAATATGTCGGAAAAACCACCGGAACCGCCGCCAAAATCAAAATTAAATCCGAAACCGTTGCCAAACGGATTGCCGCCACCCATACCGCCGGCACCATTGGCAAAAGCCTGATGACCGAATCTGTCATAGGCAGCACGCTTTTGATCATCTTTTAAGACTTCATAAGCTTCGTTAATTTCCTTAAACTTTGCTTCAGCTTCTTTATCGTCAGGATTCCTGTCGGGGTGATATTGCATTGCCAATTTGCGAAAAGATTTTTTTATCTCATCGGCAGATGCTTGTTTATTAACGCCCAAAATCTCGTAATAATCTTGCTTAGTCATAGCTTTCTTTTTATCTCATCCTTAAGTATCACATTATCTTGATGTTTATTTAGGAAAATAAAAGCGAAAATGCAAGCAATTTCAAAAACTTTTTTAATAAGCTTAATAACTTTTTAAGTAAAAAAAGAATAATGTTAAAATAAGAAGATAAATGTTTTTAGACAAAAAAACTTGTCTAAAAGTATTTTTTGTGATATTATCACATCATAATGTACAATCATCAAAGGAGCTCGATATGTCAAAATGGGATGACTATAGCATTTCAGAGGAAGAATGGAAATACTTAAAGAAAGTGACAGGAGAGGATATTGATAACTATAATGGTTATCGAATGGAGGTGTTTTTGCTAACAAATAAAGGGATTTTAGAGACATATCGTAACCCAAAAAAAGTTGAAACCTCTACTGAAAACAAAGAGAATATTCCGTCTCAAGACAGCAAAGAAGATCAAACTAAAAAAAGCATGGAAGAGCTTAAAAAAGAGCTTGAAGTAAAAAAAGCTGAGTTGAAGGCTTATTATAAGAAAAATCATGAAGAAAATGATGTAATTGATTCTGAAGAATTTAAGAATTGGAAAGACGAGTATATAAAGAACAATCCCAATGATACAAAATTTCAAGAGCTGGTCAAAGAAATTGAAAGAATTAAAACCGCTATCGATGCTTTAGAAGGACATCAATCACAAGTACAAGCTACACAACAAGCGCAAGATAAAAAGGCTGATACAAAGGTAAAAACATTAGAAGAAAAGATAGAATATGCCGAAAATGTATTAATCGGCTATTTGGGTATGAGGTACGAGGAAGAACATCCTGATGAAAATGTTAATCAAGGTACTTGGGAAAGCGATGCTTATAAACAATGGGTCGAGAATTATGGCAAAACTCATCCTAATGACGAAGACTATAAAAAGTATGTAACTGAATTTGAAAAATTAAAAGCCGAAAAGCAAGCGCAAGCTACACAGGCTGATACAAAAGCGAATGCAACTACACAGGCGCAAGCTGTCACCGGTGGTGATATTCCTGTCATTTCTGGTTCAACTAGCGAACAATCAGAAAAAACAGACAAACAATCAAGCGATACTATGGTTGTAAACGAAGCTTCGGATGAAGCTGGCACTTTGAATGTAAATGAGGACGATGCTGAAAATCGTATTCCGACAGAAGAATTAAAATCCGTTTATACATCAGACGAATGGAATCAAATACTTACTATAGCGTCAAAAACAGCGGTGCATACAGCCGCTCAAATAGATGAAGGTATAGTTTTTGCTGCACTAAAAGAAGTTCTAGATGAAAATACACCAAAAAATTGGGATAGTATGACACTTGATGAACAAGAAAAATTTATAAAACAATTGTCTCCTGAACAAATGAGTAAATTTAACGATAAAGTGACAGAACTAAGCAAAAAAATAGCCGAAACATTACCTCCGGAATATTTGGTAATGACAGTTGAAAGTATTGATAAATCACTAGAATCAAAAGATATAAAAGACGAAGAAAGAAAATCATTAGAAGAACAAAGAAAAATCATAATAGACACGATGTGCAATGTGATATCTCAGGTGCCTGAAAATGTTACATTTGATCCGGAAAATGCTGCAGGAGCATATGATGGTTTTATGTCGATGATTAACTATCTGACAAGTGATAAAAATAAAAATATAGAAATTGATAATAAAAAAGTAGAACAGATTAAACAAGCGTTTGAAGTTGCGCTTAAAGAATATGATGATATGAATGGCTTGTCAGGAATTGACGAAAAATCATCAGAAGAACTTCTCAAGACATACAACTATATTGAGAAAAAAGCAAAGCAACAAAAATTTGAAGATTTATTAGACGATGAAACAAAGGAAATATTCAATCTTCTGGAATTTCCTGATACGACTGATGAAAAAGGAAACCAAACTTCATCAGAAAACAACAAACAGCTATTTATTGAAGCTATTGTTAATAAAGCTATCCAAAAAGCATCTGTTGCCAATTGTGGTAAAAGCAAAGAAGAATTAGAAAAAGCATTTAAAGAAGAATTATTAGAAACTACATTATCTGAAACAATAAACCTTATTGCTTCTCAAGAAGTGGTTGATCAGGCACAAGGTAAGGGTTTTACCCTTGATCCAAAGGCGGATGTTAAAGACACCAAAGAACAGATTAAAGCTTATATTAGTACAGCTTATCCGAATAAAAAGAAAATCAAAATTTCTCAAAAAGCCTTAACAGGGTACTTTGCTTATACCGTAAACAAGCAATCATTATTTGTAAATCGACTTGCCAACAAACTTAAAGATCGCTCAGCAGTCATTTTGCAAAAGATGTGGAAGCCATTTCAAAAAATTGATAGAACCTGTATAAACCGCTTTGGTCAAGCGTACACTCTTGCAAAGTCTATAGTAAAAAATCAAGTCAAAAATTTACCTTGGACACTAGGTATGGCTGCAACTCGTATTGCCGCATTTTCTCTTGCAGCAACACCGTACGGATGGGCAGCTGTAGCAGGGTATGGTCTTATAAGTGTTGGTGTTACAACTTATAGGATGATAAAAAATTATAAAGAATTGAAAAAAGAAAATCCGAATTATAGCAAAAAAGAGTTTTTCAAACAAAATTGGAGCGGAATGGTCCTAAGTGCCATCGGTACAGCCGCTTCAGTTATTCCCGGACTTGGTGCCAGTGTCGAGGGACTTCAAGGTGCGGTTGATTTTATGAAAACAACAGGAATGCTAAGTCAAACGGGCATACCCGTTGCATCACAATTGGGTATGACCAACGTTAGTGTTGCTATGGTAGGAGCTGGTTGGGCCGATTCCACTATTCGCGGAACTGCAGCTCAAAGAAAAAGAGGTGAAAGTTTTGGTAGAAGTCTTTTGTTTGCAGCTACTTCAAGCACTCTCAACACTGCCGCGAGTATAGGTATGAGCGTGGGTTGTTCTCAAGCTTGTAATGCAGCATTCAATAGCGGTATGAACCTTATAGGAGATACCCGAACGATAGATTCTTCCGAAGGTAATATGGAAAGAGATGTCACGCCTGTAGAATTTAATCAAAAAATTGAAGAACTGGGCTTAAGCGATGAATTAAAGAGTCTTCAAAACGGTAACTTAACACAAGAAGAGTATAACCAAACTCTTGAAAAAATAAGTGATACCTTAAAAGAAAATGGTCTTATATTAAAAAATACAGAAGATGAAGCCAAAGCTGATGTGACTATTAAGTGGAGTGAAACCCGTACAGTCGCTACTGAAGAAGCTATAAATAATTCAAAAGAAACGGTTGAGTATTGGACAAGTGCAGACCCGAAAGTATACGCAGCAAATATCGAAACATTAGAGCAAGTAGTTGCAGAGTACAACGCCAAACATCCTGAAGCACCTTTGGATGCTCATAGAGCATATCACACAATATTGTTGATGGGAGCTCAAACTGTTAGTGCTGATATTGATACATTGCAAAATCATGTCAATGGAGGAGGAAGCGTAGATTGTAAAGGCTTGCACACCGCAATGACAGACAGCCATTTTGCAAAGCATCCTGATTGGGGTATAAGTGCCGAAAACGCGCAAGCTGTTAGAAATGTTGCAGATTCCCAAGGCTATATGAATAGCGATGCATTAAAAGCTGTTATAGAAACTGTAGCTGCCGCAGAAAAGCATGTAAGTACATATGGAGAGGTTGGCCAAAATGATTCAACAAGAAGTGGTGCACATACTGATGGTGTTTTAGATCGAAATGCAACAATAGATCCTAATACCGGAGAGCATGTAAGAGCCGAAGAAGGAAAAGGAACAATATTTGATACCTATGTTGACGGCAAAGATGCCCATCAAACTATAACCGAGGAAAAAAAGGCTAATTTCCAAGTGGTTCAAAAACAGGATAATATATATATGCCGGTTAATCATGAGCCTATGCTATTTGCCGGAGTTAGAAAGTTTTGGGCAAAAATAATGGGAAATAATTTAGCTTTCAAAAAAGAACAAGAGAAAGCAGCTGAACAAACACCACCTAATAATACACCGGTAGAAAACACTACTGATCAAACAACAAAAGATTCAACACCGGTAGAAAACACTACTAATCAAACAGCAGAAGATTCAACACAGGAAGAAAACACTACTGATGATCAAATAAAAAAATGGTTAATAGAGGAATACAAGATTATTCACGGTATTGAACCAAACGAGGCCCAATATGTAAAATATAAGAAGTTGGTTCAAGAAGAGCACAATGCTGAACTTGAAAAAGGTATTACAGACAAGCCTTTCTCAAAAGAATATTTTGAGGACAGAATGGCTCAGTTTAATCACAGTGTTGAAGCATCTATTAAAGAGTCTGGTGATAGTCCATCAAAAAGAATTGGTAAAAGACGTACGGATATGTGGTCTTTGAAAGCGATGACTAAAAGCGGTAAGCCTTTAGAAGTAATGAATGTTACTTTGCGTGATTTTGAACACATCGCCACAATAAGTGATAGTGGTGAAGAACACGCCGCTCTTACGGCTGCTCGCGATACATCAAAGATACCTTTGCCGGAAGGTAAGAAAGACAAACCTCATGGTGGCACATTTGATATTATAACAAAAAAAACCAAATCAGGTGACACTACCAATAATGGTCAAGGTGTAAACGATGGTTTGCCAAGTACTCAAACTCCCGCAAATGGATTAAAATGTAGCGGAAAAGGATGTGGTCCAAGCAGACATCTTGAAAGATAATACCTCGCTTCAAAAACAAAAGCCCCGTCTGCTTAAGGCGGGGCTTTTTATGCATAAAAAAAGGATTTGATAAAAATCAAACCCTTTTTAAGAAACTGGCGCGCCCGAGAAGATTCGAACTCCTAACCTTCTGATCCGTAGTCAGATGCTCTATCCAATTGAGCTACGAGCGCCTCATCGAACATAGTTATTACAACAAAAAAATAAAAAAGCAAGATTTTTTTTAAAAAAAGTGATTTTATTTACCAATAATTTAACAAAAGCAGTTATATTTAAACTAAAATTTGGCGGTTTTGTAAAAATTTTCTTTACAAAACTGTCAGATGGTGTAAAACAAATTTGAACATACTTTTATTTTTAAGGTGCTTTATTAAATGAAAAAAATAGCAAAATTATCATCTTTTGTGATGGCTGTGGCTCTTAGCGGATGTACCTATTCACAAGACGCTATCTTTCCATCTCTCTTTGGTTCGGACATTCAAGAACAAGCTGCCGAAAATCAATCAAATGCCGGCATTGTCTTGGGAACAACCAATTTTGAACCTGTTAATGTTTCCGAAGTTTCTAATACAGGAACTTTTGTCGGTCAAAAAGTTATGACATTCAGAAGCGAGTTGAGCCAATTGCAAAACTCTATCAGAACAAATAATGCTGACTTGCAAAAAATAAGAAATCATATCATTAACAACGCTCTGGATTATCACAAAACCATTGCCGAAATCGAAACAAAATTGCAAGTAGGTACCACTCCGGGCAACCCGCATATGTATGAAAAGCTTGCTAAGGTTGAAGCCAATATTCAAATTATGAATACTAATGCTGCTGCCTTAAATCAGCTTTCAGGCAAAGTTTCTGCCGATACTGCCAATACCGATTATTTGGTAGAAGCTATTCGTTCTGCTTATAGTATTTCGGGTGCCGTAGACGAAGATCACCGCCAATTGCGTATTTTGGAAAATGAGGCCGGTCAAACATCTATTTTGATGCACTCTTTGTTAAATGAAACAAACTCTGATATTGCTCGCCAAAAGCAATATGTTAAAACAGCAAATGTTAATATTGCAAAGCTTAGCGACGCGATTCGTGTAGGAAGTTTTGGTGTTAATAACGCTCCTTTGTCAAGATCACCGATTTTGACATCGGCTGAAACTTCTATTTTGAGTCCTAATGCCGAGCCTTCTGTTGTGGCTGGTAACAAACCTTTATTTGCCGTTAAATTTGCCAATAAAGATGTTAACTATAAAGACGGCTTGAAAAAAGCAGTTGCAAATGCCGTTGCCAAAAAGAAAAATGTTGTGTTTGATGTAGTTGCGGTAAATACCTTAAAGTCTTCCTCAGCTAATGAATATGCGTCAAAAGTCTTTCAGGATGTTGTATCTCTCGGTGTAACAGCCGATAGAGTTAATATTTCATCAAAAATTGATGTAAATGCCGATCATCCGACAGTAATGATTTTTGTAAAATAAATAAAAAAAGCACCAAAAAAACCGCTCATCAGAGCGGTTTTTTTTATGACATAACTTTATCAAAAATCCAATTGCCGTTTTCATATATTACATGAAACAAAGCGGTATTTGCCATTTTATGAGGTCCGTAACCTAGTCTTATTAAAAAATATCTTATAGCAGCGCCATGAGAGGCGACACCGATAATATTTTCTTTTGTTGTAAGCATTTTATCAAAAGCAACAAACATCCTATCTTGAATTTCTTGTTTGCTTTCACCATTGGGCCAACGAATATTCATATCCATTTTATCGCCATACCATTCATCCCAAATATCCGGATGTTGTATTCTGACATCTTCTCGATTCATTCCTTCGCATACACCGACAGAGCCTTCAATCAGCTCAGGCAATATTTCAATAGTTGTATTTGTTGCATTGGCGACGGCCAAAGCTGTTTGATAAGCTCTTTTTAACGGAGATGAATAGATTTTTTCGATTCCCAAATTTTTTACTTTTTCTGCTAAGGCGTGAGCCTGTTTAATACCTGTTTCATTCAAATCAGCGTCAATTCCCTGACCTTGCCAACGATTTTGCAGGTTATAATCGGTTTCGCCATGCCGAAATATATAAAAATCTTTACGCATTATCTTTTTGCCTCGTTAACGGTTATATTTGGAAATAATGAATGTGCAACCTCAATATATTTATCCGATATTTTTGATACAAAGACATCTAAATTATTATTTCTGCTCAAACAAATATCAATTTCTATATGTCTTTGCAAATAATCGTATAACTTCTTTCCCATCAGTTCGTCTTGTGATACAACTTTTACCTTTTCAGAACAATATTTTCTGAAATATGTCTTAAGCAACGGATAATGGGTACATCCCAAAATCAGTGAATCTATATCGCTAAATTGGGCAACATACTGTTTCACATATGATTCGGCAGTTTCAAAATCATTGTTTTCGATTGCCGGCACTAATTCAGGTGACGCGATTTCAAAAATTTCTAAGTCAGGTCTTATTTTAAGCAGTTCTTGTTGGTAAATATGAGAATTTGTAGTTGTTTTCGTCGCTAATATGCCTATTTTTTTTGCGTCATCTTCCAAAGCCTCTTCAACTGTCGGAATTACCACACCCAAGACTTTAATATCGGGAGCATAAGACGGTATAAATTTTTGTTGCAGATAGCGGAGCGCAATAGAAGTGGCAGTATTACAGGCGATTATAATTATTCCGCAATTTTGAGCGATTAGAAACTTCATCGCTTCAATGGTATAGGCTAAGACTTGTTCGCTATTCTTTTCGCCATAAGGCAGATTTTGAGTGTCGCCATAGTAAACATAGTCATATTCCGGCATAGCATCAACAAAGGCCTTGGTAACGACCAAACCGCCAAGTCCCGAATCAAAAACACCGATTTTCATGAAAAATAGACCTTAAAGAATGGTGGGAGTGGTAGGACTCGAACCTACGACCTCTACGATGTCAACGTAACGCTCTAACCACCTGAGCTACACACCCTTAAATCTTAGAACAAGGTCTTTAATAATATAGCTTTGTCGTAAATGCAAGTGTTTTTTTCAAACATTAGCGAATATTTAATATTATTATCTTATAGTTTATTATCACTGTATCGGACTCTTTAGGAGCAATTTATGAGCGAAAAAATACTGGATTTTGAAGTTGATTACAGCAAATTAAAAATATTTGACGAGTTTAATACCAAAGATATTAAATTTCCTGTTGTTTTGTCTTCGCCTCATGCCGGCAATATGTTCCCTAAGGAATTTTTGCAAAATTCCGCACTAAGTGAACAAGAGCTGAAAATATCTGAAGATTGCTTTGTTACCGATTTAATTAAAAAAGCTTCAGATGAAGGGATTCCCCTCATAAGTCTAAATATTCCGCGCACTTTTGTTGATGTAAACCGAGATAAAATAGAACTTGATGAGACAATGTTTTACAATGCTCCCAAAACTCAGGATATAAATTCTCGCCGTTGCCGCGTCGGTTTGGGTGTTTTGCATAGAATAGTCTATCAAAACAAAGAAATATATGACGGTTTGCTTAATTATAACGAGGCTCAGGAGCGGATTCGCAATGTTTATGAGCCATATCACAAGCGTCTAAAACAGTTGATTGACAAATGTGTCCGCAAATTCGGGTTTTGCTTGGTGGTAGATTGCCATTCCATGCCGTCAATGATATGTAATGTAATGAATGAGAGCAAACCGCTTGATTTTTGCGTGTGTAATCTGTTTGGCGAAAGTTGTCCGGATGAAATATCGGCAAAATTGTACCAAGCTGTGCAATCAGACGGATTCCGCGTAGAATATAACCGTCCTTATGCCGGTGCCTATATAACTTTTAACTACTGTCAGCCTCGAAAAAAGATATATACAATCCAATTAGAGATAAATCGAGCTATTTATATGGATGAAAAAACTTATCAAAAAAACACGCAATTTCAAGATGTTGCCTCGCATATAAGTAATTCTTTGATAAGTTTGGCGCATTTTTTACTGGATTTTAAAAAATAATCATGTTATAAGCCTCACTTGAATGTTAACGATTTGTTAATATTTTATATTACAGATCGTTTGTTTTTCTGACTCTTTTGCTCAGAAATTTTGGCTAACTAAACCTTAAGTTTTATATTTTTTACAAATATTTTTTTACCGTTAAGCAAGTTTGAAATTGGCATATTTGTTGCATAAGGGATACTTGTGGTAAACTTGAGGGAACAGAGGGATGCGACTTTTCGTATCAAATTTTTTGATGTTTTTGTTGCTATTGTTGATGCTAATTCAACCGGTGGAAGCTTCCGAGTACGAAAAATATGCCGATACAGTGGAAGTTTGTGAGGTTGCAGCTCAACATTATGAAAAAGAATACCAAATAAAAAAACACCTTCTGACAACAATAACAAATGTTGAATCTGGTCGCTGGAATCAAGCAAAACAGCGCAATACTGCGTGGCCTTGGACAGTAAATGCACAAGGTAAGGGGCATTTTTACGCTACAAAACAGCAAGCTATTGAAGCTGTGAAAAAACTACAAGCCAGAGGTATAAGAAGTATAGATGTCGGATGTATGCAAATAAACTTAGCATACCACCCCGATGCTTTTGAAAATTTGGAAGAAGCTTTTAACCCGCACAAAAATGTGGAATACGGAGCTAAGTTTTTAACAAGATTATATGAACAAAAAGGAAATTGGAACAAGGCTGCAACAGCTTATCATTCTAATACTCCTGTAAAAGCAAAGAAATATGCAAAGAAACTTTCTCGCGTATACAAAGACATTGTGCAAGCAAGCTTAGATATAAAACCTGTTAACAAAGTAGTACGCAATACAAAAAAACTTGAAAAAGTTAATGGCTTTGCTAAAAATAATAAAATGATAAATGCCGGTGCCGTAAAAACCGCTAATGCTTGGCGTGAGGCAAAATTGGCTGAATATTATATGAAAAAAGCAAAGCAACTATAAATAACGGGTTTTGATTGAGTAAATTTTAAACACAAGGCCTACGATTAAGTAAGCCTTGTGTTTTGTATAAAAGGGCGCAAAACTTTTAAATAATTTTTTTCAAAGGATTGTAAGATGAAGCTAGAGAAATATTCCAAAAATTATACCGTTCGTTCCTATGAATGTGATTGTAATAACAGTTTGCGTATCCTTACACTAATGAATATTTTGCAAGATATTGCTGATGAAAATGCGGCTCTTTTGGGTTTTGGTCTTGAGTTTTGTATTAAAAACGGTCTTACTTGGGTAGGAACTAACTATGTGTTAGAAATTGATCGCCTTCCGCAGATTCACGAGAATATTAAGATTGTAACCTGGCCGTCGGCTCGCAACAAATTTTCTGCCTATCGTGATTTTGAAGTGTTTGGCGAGGATGGAAAATCTATTGTCAGAGCTACAAGCGAATGGGCATTGATATCACTGGAAAGAAGAAGACCTGTTTCGGTTACAGATAATCTTCCGATAAAAGAAGTTGTGGAATCTCGCGCAATCACAACGCTCTTTCCCAAAATAGAAGAAGTACAGGAATTTGAAAATCAATATAAGTTTAGAGTTCGTTTTGATGATATCGACATCAACAAGCACATAAATAATGCTGTATATATCTTATGGGCAAGTGAGGCTGTCGATTCCGAGTTCAGATTGGCTCACAATCCGGCCAAAATAAGTATAAATTTTAAAAAAGAAGGGTTTATCGGTGAAAAAGTTATGGTAATAACCGAACAAAATGCCCAAAACACACTTCACAGCATTAGAACCTATGGTGATAACGAGCGTGAATTGGCCCGCGTTTCAATAGAATGGAAATAGAGCATATGCAAGATGTAGAAAAAGATTATTTGCTGGATAAAAAAGTTGTAATTTATCACCCAAAAGGTTTGTATAAAGCCTCTTCGGATGCTGTTTGGCTTTCATCATCAGTGGCAAAGGTCAAAAAAGGTGATAATATTTTGGATGTTGGTTCCGGCGGTGGTGCTGTTTCATTGTGTCTTGCCTCCAGGTTTAAAGAAAGTCAAATTACCATAACCGGAGTCGAATTACAGCAAGAGCTGGCTAAAAGTTCTAACGACAGCGCCAAAGCTAACGGGTTTGACTTTGTTCATTTTGAAAACTGCAATATTTTTGAAGCAAAATTAAAACCTTGCTCATTTGCTCATGTTGTAACCAATCCGCCGTATTCGTCTTCGGATATGCCGTCGCCCAACGATTCCAAAGCAACAGCACATAATTTTAAATTTGAGGATTTGAAAAAGTGGCTTGATTTTTGTATCAAGATGTTAAAACCTCAAGGAATGTTCTATATTATAAATCGTGCCGAAGCCTTAGAAGACATAATATCGCACATCAGCGGTAAACTTGGAGCCATCGAAGTTTTTCCTCTTTATTCCAAACAAGGACAAAAGGCCAAAAGAGTAATAATCAGAGCCAAAAAAGATTCAAAAACTCCTTTGGTTATACATTCTCCGATAATTGTTCATAACAAGACGGGTGATTATTCTGACAAGGCCGAGCAAATATTACGCTCAGGTCAAGCAATTTAACATCTTGACATAAATTTGTTTTGCTTATATAAAACCACTGTCCGAGGACTCTGAACAATGGTGTTCAGAGCTTTAAATAACTAATAAATAACCGGAGAAATAAAATGAAAAGAACATATCAACCTTCAAAATTGGTTAGAGCTCGTCGTCACGGATTCCGTGCTCGTATGGCAACAGCCGGCGGTCGCAAAGTTTTGTCTGCTCGTCGTGCTCACGGTCGTAAAAAACTTTCTGCATAATTTTTATAAATGAAAGTTTTTACCTTAAAAAAACGAAAAGATTTTCTAAAAGCCGCTAAAGGATATAAGGTTGTTACCAACGGCCTTGTCTTGCAAGCGGCTTTAAGTTTTCCTATACCTGAAGAAGAATGTTGTTTTGTCGGATATACCACATCAAAAAAAATCGGCAAAGCACATATAAGAAATTTTGTTCGTCGTCGCTTGCGCGCAATAGTGCAACAAGTTATGTCTGACAATGCTTTATCAGGTGTTGATTATGTTTTAATCGGTCGTCACAATACCGCCGAACTCAATTTTGAATATTTATGCAAAAAAGTGAAAAACGCTATTGTCGAAATAAATCAGCAAATTTTAGAAAAAGAGAAAAAATATGCTAAAAAAACTGATGATATTGCTGATTAAATTCTACCAAAAATGCTTGTCTCCGCTAATGCCCAATGTTTGCCGCTATACTCCCAGTTGTTCGCAATATTTTATCGAGGCTCTTCAAATTCATGGAGTGATAAAAGGCAGCTTCTTAGGTGTAAAACGCATATTAAGATGTCATCCGTGGAGCAATAGCGGTTATGACCCTGTTCCTCCCAAAAAACAAAATAACGAATAACACAATATAATCCTTGCTTATCCTATAATTTTATACTAAATAATAGTCATTATAGCTTTGTTTTAAGGAGTTTTGTATAAAAATGAAAGAAGAAACTAAAGGTTTGTATTTGGCAATTTTGTTGTCTGCAATAGCTATTTTGGCAGTCAATTGGATTTGGCCGGCACAAGAAGTTGTGATGGAAGAAAAACCGGTCGCTGAAATAAAAGTTCAAGAAAGCACAAAAAAAGCTGAGTTGGACAAAGAAGTTTATACTTCCGAAAATCGAAAGGTCATCAGTGTTGCCGACGCCTTAAAACAAGACAAAAGAATATCCTTAAAAAATAACAAAATAAGCGGAAGTATCAGAACAAAGGGTGCTCGTTTTGATAATATATATCTTCGTAAATACAAAAATACACTGGAAGAAAACAGTACAGATGTAGAATTATTACAACCGGCAGAAACTTTGACTCCTTATTATGCCGAATTTGGTTGGTTGTCTACTGACAAGTCTGTTAAACTTCCCAAATCAGATACAATATGGCGTGTTATTGGCAAAGAACTTACCCCTGAAACTCCGATAACAATGGAATGGAATAACGGAGTAGGATTAAAATTTATTCGTCGCATTTCGCTTGATGAAAATTATATGTTCAGTATTGAGCAAATCGTTGAAAACAATTCGGGAAAAGATATCAAATTATATCCCTACGGAATGGTAAACCGTGTATATAATGCCGAAAGCAATACCGCGGTTGTCCATGAGGGAATGTTAGGTGTTGTTGACGGCAAACTCAGAGAGTTTAAACCCAAAGATTTAGATGAGGGCGAAAAAGAAGAATTTACATCACAAGGCGGATGGGCCGGTTTTGGAGAAAGATATTGGTTTGCAGCCTTTACCCTAAACAACTCGCAAGAGAGCAATGTTCGTTTTACCAAAACAGCAAAAGACACTTATCAGAGCGACTTTGTAGGCTCTGCCGTAGAAATAGCCAATGGTTCTGTTGCTACAAACAAAACTCAATTTTTTGCCGGAGCCAAAGAAATAGCGTTGCTTGATGCGTACGCTAAAACAAACGACATTCAAAAGTTTGATTTGGCAGTTGATTTCGGTTGGTACTACTTTTTAACCAAACCGTTTTTCTATATTTTGGACTTTTTATACAAGATGATAGGAAATATGGGTTGGGCTATACTTGTTTTTGCTGCATTGCTTCGTTTAGTAATGTTTCCTATTGCCAACAAGTCATACGAAAATATGTCTAAGATGAAAAAGGTTCAACCGAAGATACAAGCCATTCAAGAAACTCACAAGGATGATAAAGTTCGTTTGCAACAAGAAATGATGGCTTTGTATAAGAAAGAAAAAATCAATCCGGCATCAGGTTGTTTACCCATGTTTATTCAAATACCGGTATTTTTCTCATTGTATAAGGTGCTAAACATAGCTATCGAAATTCGTCATGCCGAATTTATCGGTTGGATAAAAGACTTGTCATCACCTGATCCGATGACCTTGTCATATATGACCGGTTGGCCGATACCAAGCTTTTTTGATTTGGGCGTATGGCCTATACTTATGGGCTTGACTATGTTTTTGCAACAAAAATTATCACCCAAACCGGCCAATAAAGACCAAGCCAGAATGTTTGCGCTCATGCCCATATTCTTTACCTTTATGCTTGGCCATTTTGCCTCAGGATTGGTTATTTATTGGACCTTGAGCAATGTATTATCCATAATTCAACAAAAGGCTATTATGAAAAAGGTCGGAGCATAAAACTTATGGAATTTGAGGACAAAGGTTATAGCTCAGAGCAACTTGAAGCGGCAAATAACTTGTTTACCAAAAACAAGACAACATTTGTTTTAGGTGTGGCAAAGTTAGAGCAACTTCCTATAACCGAAATGCCGGAAATAGCTTTTGCCGGCCGTTCAAATGTCGGAAAATCGAGTATTATAAATGCTCTTACCTCACAAAAAGGGCTGGCCAAAACCTCTAATACACCGGGACGCACCCAACAGCTCAATTTTTTCAATTTAGCTGACAAAATTCATATTGTCGACTTGCCCGGTTATGGTTTTGCCAAGGCTCCCGAAGCTCAGGTAAAACAATGGCAAAAGGTTATCTTTGCTTATTTACAGGGTAGAGTAAATTTAAAAAGAGTTTTTGTTTTAATCGATTCTCGTCACGGTATTAAAAAAGTCGATTTAGATATAATGGAATTACTTGATAAAGCAGCAGTAACCTATCAAATCGTATTAACCAAGCTGGACAAGATTGGTTCGGGCAATTTGGCTAAAGTAAAATCCGAAGCCGAAGCCGAGGTAAAAAAACACGCTGCCGCTTATACCAAAGTTTTGGCAACCAGTTCGGAAAAAAATATCGGAATAGATGAATTACGCGTCGAAATTGCCGGATTTATCTGAGAATAAGTCTATTTTTGCTCATCTATAACAAATTCCTTGATACATAAAGTAAATACTCTGTTTACATTATTACTTGGGCTACTAACCTTTATCGAAATTTTATTTTTTCCGTGTAGTGCGGATAAAGGAATGTTATAAGTGGCGACTTCATTTTGTATAGGAGACGGACCTGTTGTAGCATTTTCATACACAACAACATCATTTACAAAAATCTTAAAAGGATCATTTACTTTCATATAGTTCATTTCAAGGTAGAGATTATTTTTTGGCTGTTTATCCAAGGTCATCGAAATGAATGTTGCGCCGTTACACCATGGACTTTTTTCTCCAAAATCCACATAAGCTCCAAGAGTTTTATTATCAAGCTTTTGCCCGATTTTATAATTTTTATATGAAGCTTTTATATTATCAAATTTTTTAAATTCATTATATAATTTATTATTCGCGCCTACCAACAAATTAAAGTCATTACCTTTTTGTTCCAACAAAGTTTTATTTTCTCTAAACAGAGAGCGTCCAATTCCAAATTTGGCAATATCATATCCCATTGCTTCCAAGATAGTTGGAGCAAAGTCATAGGTCGTAAATTTTCTTTGTTTGTTATGAGTTTTTGCAACTGTGTTAATGAAAATATTAAGAGTTTCTTCTGCCGAGAACAAATCATTTGATATTTGATGATCACCCAAAAGCAATATAGTAGTGCGTTCTCCGAAGGGCTGTTTTTTTACCCAATCAACAAATTTTTTGGCAGACATTCCGGTACAAGCAGCAGCATCTCGAATATCATCAAATTTTTTTTCACAGTTCGGGTCATAATAAGCATTTGGCGTGCTATGCATATCCAGAGTTGTCAAAGCCACAAAAAATGGCTCTTTCAAATTCAAGATTTCGTCTTTTGCCACTTCAAACAAAACCCTGTCTTTTAGGCCTCCGAACTCATTTCCTTTATAATCTTCACTAATTTTTTTAGCCCCATCTTCAAACTCAAAAAGACCTTTAGCTACATCAAAACCTCGTTGCTCAGCAAAATAATTTGCTCGTGAAAACTTTATATCGGCAGCTTTTAAGTATGCAGTAGAATAGCCGTTTTCTTTTAACAAATCAGGAATACACTTAATGCTTGGCAAAAAGTTCATATAATCATCACCCGAGGTTTTGCCGTTTTGTAACAAAGGAAGTCCGCAGAGTGAAGCAAATTGAGCGTGAATAGTCGAAAAAGTTTCATTTGTTTGTTTAAATCCGTCAAAAGAAATATTTTCCCCTCTGAGTTGAGCCAAAGTCGGAGATACATTATCTTCGGCAAACCGTTTTTCAAAACTTTCCAGATATACAATAATCAGATTATTTTTTACTTCTTTTTCAATTTTTGGCGCTACATAATTTTCTTCATAAAAAGTTGTTGTTGTATTTTTGTATCTGTAATAAGCAATTATATCGAACTCAAAAATCGGCAATAAGAAGAACAGAATTGATAAAATAATTATATGTTTTGCTTTTAAAAAGCAGACACCCAAAAATGCAACAACAAGCAAAATAGAGGAATAAATTTTGATTTTTCTTACCGCCCAATCAAGATAAAAAACCTCATCAAATACGGACAAAAATTTATCAATGGAAACAATACCGAAATTAAAATAAGTATAAGCAATCACGCCGGCAGTTATAACCGCGGCATAAAAAAGGACAAATAAAAACACATCTGCTAATACCGATTTTATTTTCATGACTGCTTCCAAAATTCCTTCAAATTATCCAATATACTCAAAGCGTCTTTTCTACCCAATTCGTACATAGCCTTAACTTTGCCCAAGTCTTTTTCCATGCGTTTTACACCCAAATCGACCGATGGGCGAATAATCAGAGTGTTTGGCGAGTTTTTTGCCTCACTTTCAACAAACTCAAGCTGTTTGTTATACATATCTGCGCGATTCTCAATAGCCTGAGCAAACAAAGGAAACTTGCGATAAACCCATTTGGAAAAACTGTCAAATTTTGATTTTTTCTTTTTGTATCCTTCAGGGCGGGTAAGAACAACCACATTTTTTTCAAACCCCATTTTTTGTGAGGCTTCTAGAGGAATAGAGTCGCAAATTCCGCCATCAAGCAATTTTTTGCCGTCAATTTCAACAATCTTTGAAAACACCGGCAATGAAGCAGACGCGCGCAAATAAGTAATACTTCGCCTTAATTCGGTGCAATGTATATATTCGGCTTTTCCTGTTTCGATATTTGAACATACGGCATAAAATTTAGTTTTAGCTTTTTCAAAAGTATCATGATCAAAAGGGTCCAAAATTTCGGGCAACTCATAATAGCAAAATTTTGTATCGACGACATTTCCGGTCAAAAGCCAATTTCTAAGGCTCATAAACTTATAATTGTTGCTGTGTTTCATATAATATCTGATAGATCGTCCGATTTGTCCCGACACATAAGACGCGCCGTGTATTGCGCCGGCAGACACGCCGACCACCTGATCGGCAATCAAACCGTTTTCGAGCAAAACATCCAAAACACCGGCGGTATAAATACCTCTTTTAGCCCCGCCTTCCAAAACCAAAGCCACACTCATCAAAAATTCCTTAAAACATCAATTAAAAACAAGTGCAATAATATTTTACTGATAACCGATAATACAGAAAAATAGTTAATATGTTCATAATTTGAAATATTAAAATTTTTCAAATAGCTCATATATAAGAAATTCATACATTCAATCGAAAGGATAAAAACAATGAAATATTTTGCATTTGTTATCGGACTTTTTTCAATCTGCACCATAGCATTGGCACAAGAAAACGATATGCTGCAAACCGAGTTGGAAGAAGAATATTATCAAAGGATGAATACATCGCCCGACAAGTCGCGAATCTACATTTTTTTCAATAATCAGCCCTGTCCTAATTGTCCGCAAGCCATTGAAATGATTGAAGAAGCCTACAATCAAAACTACCTCAACAACTACGAGCTTTTTTTAATAAACTATGCCGAAGATGCCAACTCCGGTTTTATCGAAGAATACAATTTAAGCAATCCGCTCGAGGTTGTAATGGTCGATGTCCAAAATGCGACTCCGACGGGTTTTCAAAAAATCGAAGGATTGCAAAATATGACGGCTAATCCGAGTGCTTTTAACGAATTTTTCACCACTCAAGTAAACGGATATTTGCAAAATGACTGATTTTTTTGTCATTTTAAAGGGTTAGAAGCACTTTTTTTTGTCAAAAACTCTTGTCATAGGGGGTAAAATATGATACTATATAAGATATGCAAAATACTATTTATCTCAATAATTTGGCCTATAATTAGAAAAAATCACGGGATTTCTTAACTTTTTAGACAATAGCGTTTGTCTTTGGTTGAAATCATACAACAGATTTTTTTTAGCCGAAATTCTATTCTAAGGTTTTGCAAATAAATACAGTTCTCTCCGCATATTAGCGTATGTGCGGTTCAATATATAGAAATATTAACTTAAAAAACAATAGAAATTATGAAACAAAAGAAACTTCAAATCCTAGCGTGGATTGGTATTGTTATGGCAATGTTTGCCATTGAAAGTTGCGAAATGCAAAACGCCCCAGACTTAGATTTTAATCAACAGGGGATTTATGTCAAGGGAGACGGCAAAGACAGTATTCCTTATGCTGTACATGATACCGTTTTCATCCCAAGTGACAGTACTGTTATAAACTTTATTGACAGTACTGTTATAAACTTTATTGACAGTACGGTTATTACTTACATAGACAGTGTTATATACGATACTTTGCCCAGCGGTGAAGTGGACACAATCTACATCTACCGTAAGCCAAAGATCAACTGTGTTAAATTTTTTGAGGGACAAATATTCCTTCACGACAGCACAGGGCTTGTCTATGCAATGAGTTTCCCATATTCAATGAATATTGCGGACACTCTGAGGTTTAAGACAGAAGCTGATACTATCAGTATGCTGACAGGCAATACCTTTATTTTCAAAGACTTAGGCACTTCTAAAGTTGATGTCCGTTTTTCTAACGAAACAGATATCATCACATCAAGTGTTGATGTTCCTTGGGTTATGGGATTGACCATTAACGGCGATTATGTTGAAACTTGTGTCGATTACACCTTAAATGTTTCGATACTGGAAAGAAAGACCGAAAATGGGTACCTGTACCTCAAGGTCAACTACGCAATCACCTTCGAGGATGATTACGGAATTACTAGGTCCGCGATTTCTAAAAATCAGGTAATTGTTGCTCCTATCAAGGAGGAAGAAAAACCTGAGCCTGAGAATGTACGCACTAAAGATATCGACTATGTTATAGATACAGCTCAGACCCACCAAGGTGGTAGATTGACAGCAATCATCAACATTGTCAATTCTTTAGAGACTATTGAAGATTCCACTATTTCTGTAGAAGCTCCGATAGTTTTATCCATCAAAGCAGGTGACTCAACATCTGTTATCGGCTCAAATTTTGATGTTACTCCAGGTGTTCTAAGATTGGAGGAGTCAAAATGTGAGGCTAAAAGTACCACCAAAGACGGTGTTACAATTAGCTGGAATGAATACACGGTAATGTGTCCTCAGGACATTGTTGCTGGTGGAGAGCATTTGAATGTCGTACAAACCGTTACTTATACTAACGATTATGTAATCACATTCGAAGACACCACAGTAGCTATTCCTTTAACCTTGGATGTACAACAAATATCCAAGAGCGATGATGGAGATGTTAAGGCAGAGGGTGGTTATGCAAAGCAAGATGTTAAGTTGACTTATGAGGCCAGCTTGACAGATATGCAAACAATGGTTGAACTGACAGACAAAGCTGAGCAAAAGATCAGTATTCTCTTCAAGGCGATTAGCTTTGATGGTCAGGTAGTTGATACTGTTTATCAGACAGCTACTTATCCGGACATTAATGAGATTCCGATAATTTGCACTGCTGTGTTGACTCACAGTGAGACAAATCCATCTCAGCACTATGTCCACTACCGCTTTGAAGGTAGCGCAAACACATCTTGGACTTCAGTAACACTGACAGACGCTGAATATGATTATATAATAAATCATAAAGGCGCACCTATGGCTGGCCAATGGGCTCTTACTGTTTGCTACCCAAATGGCAAAACAGGAGATGTCGTAGTCGGTTATTTGGACGATCATTGTCCAATAGAGGTTATGTATTATAGCCCCGGATATAACGACTACACGGTAATGACCAGTCAGAACACAATGTTTGGCGCTCTTAACCGTGCAGTTGTTTGCAGTGGTTCAAGATTGTCAAACGGACTGATAGAGTTAAAAAACCCAACTGATGTTAAGTTGGGCGAGAAAGTGATATATCCTGCACAAACAAGTGCTATCTACTTTCTCTAATATGTAGAACCCGCCGGCATATTTGCAAAGATTTTTTTGTAAATATGCTAGCATAAATCCTAGAATTATGGCAAAAAAGAAATGGCTGTTATTGATTATCATGATAGCCTCTATAAGCGCACACGCGCAGTACACAGCATCCCACAATTTTTACGCTGTTACAGAAGCGGAGATGGGGATTGACTCGGTAAAAACCGATCCAAGATATTGGGCGGGATTTAATATATCCAACACACTTGTATGGCCCAACGGCCTCATGGTTGATCTTGGAGGCGCTTATGCCCTCTCGTCAAAATATGAAGTCAAAGGAACTTTTAATACGGGTATCGGATACAAATTTACCGATTGGTTTAACGCTAAAGCTGTTCTAAAAAATGGTTTCGCAACCTCATTAGACAGTATTAGCTTTCATAATACCAAGAACGATGACTGGTATTATGAATACCGAAAGAGTCCGTATTATTTAGTTAACTTTAATTTAGAAGCCATCTTCAAAATTAAAGACTTTATTATAGGATTATCAGCTGGTTATAACCACTATACTCCTATAGGCAACATAAATAAGACTTTAGGTGAAAATTGGGTGTTGGAAAACTCTTCAATAGCCCCTAAAAACAGCTTAACCTTAGGGTTAAATGTTGGATATTCTATCCCCAACACAGTAAAAAAAGACGGAGACAATCCGTTTGAGTTTTTTGCTGAAACTGGTTGGAATAGTCTTTTCGGAGCCAAAGCCGGAATTGCCACAGGTTATACCTGGCGTATGAACTATTGGCTTATGTTGGAGGCATCAACCGGAATTGATTATTATTGGCAAAGCCAAAGTTTGGCTGCCAACATCAAGTTCGGACCAAAATTTGCTCCTTGGGGTTATAATTCAAAAGTTATTTTTGCTCTTTATGGGCAAGTTGCTTTTGGTGAGTACTATGGCTTGAAATACAATGTACAAGCTGAAAACCCTGAGCGACTGGATGTAGGAGGTTTGAATAATACTTTGGGTCTCAACCTTATGTTGACACCTGAAGTTTCACTAAACCTCAACCGTGTTGGTATATTGTTTGGTTGCCGAGGCGGATATTTTTTCCGTTCCGGATTTGACGGTCACAATGTGACGGCAACCGTAAGCGATTACAAAGGGTGGAACATCGAGCCTTATCTGGCGATAAGGATCAATTAGACTAGAAATCCCTATTAATTTAGAGAGCCGACACCTTGTGTGTCGACTCTCTTTTTTTTTATATCAAAACAACAACGCCATCACCTGAGAGAATAAATAATGTTATTCCTCGCGCGGCGCTTTGCCGTAAAAACATATGTCATCGCCTGAGTGAGCTTGCGAACGAGGTTAGCGATCTTCAAATTATTCTTAAAAACAAGGAAGATCCCTGGAATTTTTTGTTGCACAAAAAATAGGGATGACTTTGTTGTTGTTTTATGTCATGCCTTGAGCGGAACTTTAGTGTAGCGAGACTAGGCATCTTCAAATTAGATTAAATTATTACATTGACTTAATAAATTGATATATATTATATTTTTTATATGAAAACAATGTATGTATATATAATGACCAATATAAATAATACCACACTGTATGTTGGTGTTACAAATGATTTGTGTCGTCGAGTATATGAACATAAAAATGATATATTTAAAGGTTTTACAGCAAAATATTCTCTCCATAAATTAGTTTATTTTGAAACTTTTGAAGATGAATTATCTGCTATTGCTTGTGAAAAATATTTAAAAAAATGTTTTAGAAAAACAAAAGAAAAACTAATCAGCAAAAAGAATCCTCAATGGAATGATTTGTCTGATGATTTTAAACTAATCTGAAGATCGCTAACCTCGTTCGCAAGCTCACTCAAGCGATGACTTATTTTTTATAAGAAACAACAACAAAGTCATCCCTCGATTGCGTTGAGCAATCGTCTAGGGATCTTCAAATTAAATAAAACAAGAACCGCGATTTATGTTTTTTAGCTTTTTTTGACCGGAAACTATCCTTTTATGCACCCAAAGTCAGCCAACGGATGTGAAGGGCACATCCGGTTGAAAAAAGCGTATAAAAAAACATCTTGAGCGGTGACTTTTGGTTACTTTTGGTCATTCAAAAGTAACATAAGAATAATTTGAAGATGCCTAGTCTCGCTACACTAAAGTTCCGCTCAAGGTATGACCTTATTTTTTTCGCCAAAGCGCCGAGCGAGGAATGACATTATTTATTCACTTAAGACGACGACATTTTTTATCATTGCTTTGGTGGTAGCGACGCGGAAATTTCGGCATACTTATAAAAAAAGCGGAACTTATTTTAATCAAAAGCCCCGCTTTTACTCTAGGAGTTAGTGCTGTTTATTAAAAAGTAAATCTTATACCGGCATACCATTCATGACCGTTTATTTCACCTTCTTCAATCTTACCCAAGGTATAATAACGATAACCGGCATCAATATTCAAACATTTGTTAATTCTCAATGTCAAACCGGCACCGGCCTGCCAAGAAAATTTACTATCTTCACTAGTAAAGGTATTCTGATTGTTTCTAATTTTAAATTCTATCTCGCTATAACCGATACCACCGTTGATATAAGGGCTTATCCAATAGTTTGGCATAAAGTCAATATAGCCGTTCAACATCAATGACTGAGCCTCAACATAAGTCGAGTTTGCCCAATTTCCGACACTATTGTAGCTTTCTTCTTCAGCGTTATCTCTAACAACATATTCTATTTCACCGCGGAAATATTTGTATTTATAACCGATAGCGCCCGAATACATTGTTACCGGATCAAAAGACATATCAGCTTTTTTACTGACACTATCATCTTTGTTGTTAAGATTATACCAAGTTTTACCGCCGCGGGCAGTCAAATAAAAACCATCTCTAGCTTCTGCTATTGTGCTTGTCATCATACAAAAAGCCAAAGCACCGGCTAATACTAAACCTTTTTTCATCACAAGTTCTCCTGATAGATATATCAATTTTGCCCTTATCATAACACCCAAATATTTAAGACAATGTTAATTATAATATCTTTTTTCATTTTATTTTAAAATTGTTACATTTTTGTTAAATCTGCAAATTTAGTTAAAATTTGGTAAATTTCACTAAAAAATTTGAAGGTGCCTGACCGCACTTCGCTAAAAGGCGATGACATTATATTATCATTGCTTTGGTGGTAGCGACGCGGCAATCCAGACATATTTATAAACCAAAAAAGGAAGGACCTTGGTTTTCTACCAAGGCCCTTTCCAAAATCCAGGAGATTATATTGTTATAGTAAATCTTTTAACTATTAGTAATAAGTCCAAACGATTGAAGCTGTTTCACCATAGTTTCCGCAAATACTACCTGCTTCCATCATTGTGATCGGCAAATCAGCGGCTGCCTTTTTTGTTTCATTTTTATTCTTCGGAATAACTTGAATAGATATCAAACCATCAGTACCCCAGTCAGATGATGCCATGCTGACACAAGCCTCACGACCAAGGTTCGACATTGCAATTGCAAAAAATTGATCTGGCGTTGCAGTAGACGGTAGACCATAGCATTTAATCTCTTTACCATTGTCATCTACATAGTCTTCTTCAGTACATTCAAATACATGAGCTGCACCACCAAAAGCGTTGTTCAAGTGATCAACCGAAGCCATATTTGACGAAATGGCACCAGAATACATATCACCGGGAGCGATCGCAAAATATACTGCTGTAGTATTATTCAAGCCTTCATAACTCGGGCTTGTAGCAAAAGCTGTACGAATATTCATCAACAGCATAGACATTTGGTCTTGAGCTTTGGTCAACTTAAATTTGGCCATTGCTTTAGAATATCCTGAAATACCGCCTACCGATAAAACACCGATGATGGCCAGCACACCCAGCATCTCCACCATCGAACGACCTCTTTGGTCATTTTTAGATAATATTGTCATTTTCTATCTCCTTTATAAAAAATTCCTTGCAACCATGATTTTACTATAACAAGTTTTTTTACCTTAAACAATCCTGCTTTTAGGCATAAAACGGTATATCTTCGTTATAACCAAAGTCATAAGTTATTGATATCATAATATACAATTGTTTAATTTATCGTTAAAAAAACGCTGTATATCCTTAAAGCTAAGACTATATATAATAATTATTATATGCAATAGTTTTTGTTCAAAAATAAACCAAAACTTTATTATCTTCGCTATCACATATTTCTTTTAATACTTTTTTGTTTGGTATCAGACCATATTTTTCATCACCCCATACAAAATCTTGCTGATATTTTGTATTCTTGATGACTATTTTGCTCACATTAAGCCAAAACTTTTTATCATATTTATATCCGCCCAAACCGATACATTGCTTTTTGCTCAATTCATTATAGCTGATAACAAAGTTTTTGCTTCCGGGCATAACCGACGCGCCATTTTCATCGGCTCCTATTTCTACCCTACCGACAAAATATCCTATCAATTTTCCGTCCTTAATGCCCATTCCCTTAGCATAAAGTTTTTTGTTTATTACTTCTGCTGTCGAAAGCCCCCAATAATTAGGGCGCATTTTATATTCTTTTATAATATTTTGCGACATTTCATCAATTTGACTTCCGGCTTTTGCTACGGTTTCTGATTCTTTTGATTGAGAGAACATCAATACAAAACTCAACACTGCCAACGCCGACAATATACCGGCAATCAGTATTACTTTATATTTTTTCAACACTTCAACAATTATTTTCATCTTACTTTGCTCTATCCCATAGAAGAGGTAATTTGGTCTTGCATCTCAAATGTGCCCATAACCGCCCAAGCGATAACACCGCCCACTGTTAAAATTGCAACCATGTTCAAAATACTTGCTTTTTGTTCAATCAAATAAACCGATTCTTCCAACCACTCATTTGCCAAGTTGTCCAACGCCTCTTCAAAGTTATCCAATTCCGAATAAATCTTCAAATCTGCAACCACTTCTTCATCCGGAAAATTAAACTTTGTTTTATCCAACGCTTGACCCAAGTTTTCACCATTGTTAATAAAAATGAGTGTTTTATCGATTTTTTCTTTCAAATATCTGGTAGCGTCTTTTTTCAATGCTGTCATCGCTGTCGAAACCGGTGTTCCGCCTCGAATTAGTGCTGACAATGCCAACAACCAGCTAATACCGACAAACACCTTATATAATGACCATGGTGGTATTCTGTCAAAAAACACCCTGATTCTTCCGGTCCAAATACCGATGGTTAAATAAATTATCAGCATTGTTATAGGAATCGACGCAAAAGCAAAAAGCCAATTGTTTTTAATCCATTCGGACAAGTCAACCAAATCTTTAGCCAGTCCTTTCCATACTACATCAGGTGCGGCGTCAATCATCGGAGGCACCATATATACACCGATTGCATAAATAATCAAAACAGCCATTGTCATCAAAAATGTCGGATAAGCAATAGCGCCGATAATCGGGCGTATCATTTTGGTAGTACCTTCGGTAACTTTGATAAGATTTAGCAAAGCGCTTTCAAGGTCTGACACATCGCCCACCGAAAGCATCAATCTTTCTCTATCCGGTGCCCAACCGCGCAAAGCTTCCGAAAAAGTTTTACCGTTATTCAATGCTCTACCCCAAGAGGCAATAGCAATAGCCAACGGCTCACCCGGATTTTTACCACCCTTTGAGGCACTGTCGTGCAACATATCCATCGCATCCATTAAAGAAAAGCGGTTGCGCATTAAAGACGCAATTTTCTTATAAAGCTTTAATCTCGTTTTGTTTGAAAAGAACATAATAGCTTTTGCGTAATATTCTTCGGCTTTGCCTAAGTTACGCATAGCTTTTTGGATTGATCTGTTTTGCTTTTTCTTCTTTTTTAATTCAGCTACATCAACCATTTCAAATTCCTTATATATACATTAGTAAGCCGGGCGTTGATCAAGCAATCCGCACCAACGCTCAACTTCGTCCAAATCAATAAACCCTTTTAACATACGCTCCATAGCGGCTTCTTTTAATGTTCTACCGCCCAAATCGGCAGTCCAGTAATCAATTGCGCGCTTTGTTTCGCCTTTTATCATCATTTCCAAAAATACAGCATCCGGCAATATAATTTCCGGTACGCACATTCTTCCTTTTACACCGCTTCCGTTACAAGCCTTACATCCGCCACCACGAATAAATGTATTTTCTACGCCAAAATCACCTAAGGCCGCGCGCAAACGATTAAAAGAAGGATCATCTTGCCTTTCCTTTACCGAAACGCGACAATGCGGGCACAATTTTCTAAACAAACGCTGTGAGATAAGACCTTTAATCAATTCGGGATCGAGCAACTTAAATGTTTCCACGCCCATATCACGAAAACGATTCAAAATCGCCGGAGCCGAGTTTGCGTGAAGTGTCGACCACATACCGTGTCCGGATAATGCTCCTTGGAAAGTAAGTTGTGCCGAAGCCAGCGCACGAATCTCGCCCACCATAATAACATCGGGGTCCGAACGCAAAGCAGCGGATAGAGCTTTTGTAAATTGTTCGGCTTTTTCTTCTTCGGTATTAGCGTTGGTAACCGGCATTTGCCTTGCACCCGGGATAGGATACTCCGGGGGATCTTCCACGGTAAGCAAGTTCAATTCATAATTCTTTTCTTGCAATAACTTAATCATATTTCGTTGCAAAGTAGTAGATTTTCCCGAACCGGTAGGACCTGCCACAATGCTAAGGCCGACAGGAACGGCTCGCAAACGATAAAACAAGTCTTGTTCCATATCGGTAAAACCCAACGACCCCAAATCACCTGAACCCTCGGGGTTTTCTTCGGCATATAGCAAGCGCATAACCAAATATTGCGAACCGAAAGCAATCGGGTTAAATTGCAAACGAATAGCCAACACATTGTGTGGCAACATCAACTTACCTTTTGAACCGCGCAACGGTGTCGAACCAAGTTTTTGCGCGCCCTGAAATTCGTTTTGTGAATAGTTAGCGTCCGAAATATCAGCCGAAGCAAACGCTGCACGCACAAAAGCTTCGCCCCAGTCTTTAGAATATTCCATTTCAACATTCATCATTCCGTTTTCTCTAAACAAAATGGTTGTTGAATCGGATACAACTACGTGAATATCAGATGTTCTTTTAGAAGCCGCGCGTGCCACCACATTCACAAAGTCCTTCAGCATTTGGACTTGATCAAGATCTTCATCCGATGCTGCTTCGGTTGCTGCTTGAGCGCGTTCGCCAATGGCATAAATAGCGTTTAATTCGTTCTGCGATACATAAGTCGGTTTTTGTAGCGGAATCTTCTTTTTTCTGGCCAAAACCTCAAAACTAAGTACGCGTCCGTCAAATTTGTGAGATTCAACGACCAAAAAGCGACCGTCACTGAAAAGTGCTAATAATCTTCGTGTGTCATCATTAACGGCCACATCCGAACCGGACAAGGTCATAAGTTTGTTGCCGTTTGCAAAATATTTATCAGTGATACTTAATGTGTCAGGCGTAGATGCAGCTTCACTGGCGCTTTGAGTCGCCAGATCAGCACTGCTTAATGCACTAGTTTTGCTTTCTTCCGCCATATTATAAATCTACTCATTATACTATTACAAACAACTTATTATATTGTTTTTATTGCTTGTTCATTTCAGGAGTTGAAACTTCTGTCGGCAAAATACCGCCGGCTGAGAAATAAAGATATTGTCTGTCGCCGCTCTTTTCTGCCATTACATAAGTTGTAGTAATTTTTGTTATTACATGACCTGATTGCAATGAAGTACCTTTTTTAACATAGAAAGCAGTTCCGGATTGATTTACCAATCTGGCAACAAGCTCATCGCCTTTTCCTCTGATTTCGGTAACGGCGTACAACTTGGTCAAATCTGTCTCAACAGGCTCAGAGCTTTGGCTGTAAACACCTCCGTCTTGCATATTATGAGCATTTGCCACTGCGTCTAATACCGAAACATCTATACCGGCAGCTTTTGCAATTTGTTCTCTATCCATTCCTGCAAAAGGATTGCGTCTTGCCTCTTCGCGTTCTTTTTCAAGGTTTGCAACACGAGTACGCAAAATGCTTATTTGAGAATCTTTGTCTTCAATTTTTCTTTCAAAATCTTTTACTTTATCAACAAAAGCAACGCGAACCTCATTGGCTTTTGTTTTGATTGCCGACATTTTATCTCTCAGACTTTCGGCCATAGCGCGTTTAGAAGCTCTCAAATCAGCAATTTCTTTATAAAATTTTGCGTCATGCTCAATCCATTTTTGAGTTTCTTCAAGCATTTTATTCTTATACGCCCCCAAAACCTTTTCTTGACGCAATTTTTCAAATTTTATATCCAAAGCGCGGAGTTTTTCTTGTTCTTCAACAAGCTTACGCTCAATTTCCTTTTCAGCCTCCAAATTTTTCAGTCTTTGGTCTTCTTCTTTTTGTTTTTCTTTGGCCAAAGCTTCTCTTCTGCGATATTTTATAGCTTCAATATCATCTTGGAGCTTTTCTCTACGCAATTCCATATTTAAGATAGCAGTTCTCTTCTCAATATCTGTCATATGCTCAAAAACATCGCCATCTTTAAGGTTAAATGTTCCGTCCAAAGAGTTGTACAAGTCAGAATCCCTGCCTTCAACATAATCAACATCGTTGTTTTGTTTTCTTTGTACAGGTATTTCTTCTTCTACACTCACCGGATTAGCTTTTTCAACAGAAAGCTGAGGCAAAACTTCCGGAGCAGGTGCCACAGTAGGTGCCACAGGCTTTGGAGCTTCGGCTCCTACCAAAGGAACTTCCTTGTTTTCTTCAGCTTTGTTGTCGCTTTTCAATTCTGTATCAAGCTCGTCTTCAAACATGGCTTCTTCTGATAAAGAAACCAAACCTTGAGCTTTTGCTTCGACATTAGTCAAAACAAAAGACAACAAAATCAACAAAATATTTCTAATTTTACAAAACATAGAAAACTCCTTCATAATTCCAAGAATTATTGTTTACATTATATCCTACAGTTTTAATACTAAAACTTGAAAATTTAGTTAAAAACTTCGCCCAAACTAACGGGTTGTATTCAGACTGTATCTTGAATCCCAAAACCGGATAATCAATTGTAGCCGGAGCAGCGGGGCCTTTAGGGCCAAAAGGTCGACCGCCTGGTCTTTGTTGAGCCATTGCATTAGGATTTGCTACTTTTACCGTTTGATTAGTCAACTGAATTTTTACACCCATCTCTTGAAACTTTTTCATCAGTTCAAAACGCAAATCGGTAAGCTTTTTGGTCGGCGCCTGAGTTACTTTTTCTATTTTTGGCAAAGACAGTGTTACCGAAATATTATTTGCGGCATCATTAAAAGCATAATTCATATTTTTCAAAGTGGAATTTTTCATGGCATCTTCGGCCCAAGAAATAAAGCCGGTAGTCATTTTCCACGAAGTTGCCGCAGTCTCACCGGTACAGGTGATTACACCCGAGGCCGCCCATCCGGGAATTGCCAAAGTGGTCAAATCCAAAGCTCCTTTATGGCAATTAGCCATAAAAGCTCCGGCGTCTTGGACATTTTCCCATGGTTTTGGAATAGGTAGTACCTCAGCCTTTTGTACTACTTTGGGTCTGACCGGAGCCACCACTTTTCTTTGTGTCGGCGCAAACAAATAATCCATAACCGTAGAACCGATCCAAGCACCAACGAGAACAATAGCGGTTACGACAATAATAAGCTTGCTTCCGCGTAATTTGTTAATTTTTTGAAGCTTTATTCTCTTGCCGTATTCAAAAATTTCTTCCAAATTGCCGTCAACGGTATCTTCAATATTCCATTCGGCAGGGGCATATTTTTTATCCCAATCCGGCACGGTCAACATAGACAGTAATTGGTTCTTTGCCTCTTCTTCATCAAGGTAAACCATATCACCGTCAGAAAGGATAACATCGTTACGAGAACAAAAATACCACCAAGCTCCGTCAATCTTAAATACACCGACAATAGACGACATATTTGACAAGGCAGTCGACAAGGCAATGGCTGCAACATTCGTACCTGTTTTATATCCGTCTTGTGATACACAAATACCGAACTGGGGTGCTTTACCGCTTTTTATTGCAAATAAATCAGCGCCTTCAATAATTTCTGTCGAGGCCTCTTCAATTTCCGGCATAAAATCTTTTGGATCTTGAAGAGGTTGCCAAAAGAGGTTGGTGGCATACAAAGTGCCGCCAACGGAAATAGCCGACGCGGTGGTATGAAAACCACCTCTATCGCCATCATTATCTAATAAATTTGCATCTTCCAGCACGCTGATTTCTCCTAAATCGCGATTAGTTCATCGACATTCTTGTTTCAGGTTTCAAAGGAGATTCCAAAACGATCGGTGTTAAGATAATAACCATTACACTGCGATCTTTTTTGGCATCTGCGCTTCCGCCCAATAATGAGTTTTCGGCCGAGCCCGTTCCTGATTTTAGAGCTGATGTTGTAACCTTTTCAAAACCGGTCAAAATCAAAGATTCACCCGAAGACATAGCCACTTCTTGTGTGAACGCGCGAGATTCAACTTTCGGGTTTTGGATATATTGGCCTTCACCTTCTTTACCGAACGAAACTTTTTCCAGCGTTAGCAAGTCAGACAATGTCATATTAAACATAATCAACATTCTGCCATGTTCCAAAATTCTTGGCAACACATCCAAAGTGAAACCGGTTTCAATTTCGCCGGTAGTAACCGAAATATCATAACTGGTGCCATCTGTACCGTTATTTGTCTTAGTCATCTCAGAAATATAATTTTGCTTTTGAGTAACTTGAATTGGTGCAGGCTTATTATTAAGTGTTGTTACGGTACCCGATGTTACCAAAGACGCTCTATTTTGTTCCGATAAAGCATCTATGGCTGTCTTAAGACTTAAATAGTCTCTGGCAATACCCCAAGTCAAAGATCCCATAGTACTGTCGACACCGGCTGTTGTTTCTGAAAGAACTTTTACGACAGGATTTCCATCTGTTCCGACACCATCATTAAATGTTGCATTCAGATTCAATCCGTATGTATCAGAATCAGTTAAAGATATTTGCATAATTTTAACTGAAATGGCAACCTGACGAGATAGGCGTGCATTTTGCTCGTTAATATATTTAGCAACGCGTTTAATATCTGTCGGAGTTGCGGTAATAGTTATAGTGCCATCTGACGGCGATACAACTATTTTAGATTCAGATGAAATCATCGACGAAATAGTGCTCTCAAATTGAGACCAAGTTTCAACAGCAATAGACGAAGACATACTTATTGATGAAGAACCGCCGGCACCGGAAGCTGAACCGCCCACGCTGACATTCATACTCGGGTTTGTCGGCAAGGAATAAACAACGAAAGTTTTTGTAATAAACTTATAAAAATAAATGTCATTATTCTCATATTTCCACCAAACACCGAAACGAGACGATACTTCATCCAAAAATCCGCTCAAAGGACCTTGATAAGACACAAGCATGGTATCAGGAGACACCCAACCGTCAGTTTCTAGATTTTCACCGGTTGGTCTGTTTATCTCACCTTTAGCTCTGACATCGGCTTCCAAATCAGCCGCATAGCGAATACCCAAAGATGTTGTTTTGTTAATCATATCGCCGATTTCATACAAACTGATAGGGCGATTAGATACCAAAGTAATACCATCTTTTGTTTCCAAATAAGAAGGCAATGGTTGACCTTCGTATTCAATCAAACTGGTATTACCCAACCAAATATCATCATTAACCTTAATCAAATCTTGGTTAGCAACTTTTGTAGGAATTTTTGATTCTTCTTTCAGTTTTGTAGCAGTCTCAACATCTGCTCTAATAGATGAATCGAGCGATGTCGAAATAGAGCATGAAGCAACCAATGCGACAGCACAGATACCTAAAGCTAAATTTTTAATACTAGTTAAACGCATTTTCATCCTCCATAGTTTCTACAACCAAAACTCTGTTGCCTTTATAAAATGTAGCTTTTGGTGCAGGCTGAGCTCTTGCAAAAGAGCGTATCAAAGCAGAAGCCACATCGGCAAATCTGCCTCTAAACATAGCGCCGGCACCTAAAGTATAATTTCTGTTAGAATTCCAAATCAAGCGCCAACCAGATCTTTCGCACCAATTCAACAACAATCCTTTTAATGTACTTCCTTCTTCAGCCAACCAATCTTCAACAGCATCGTCGCCTGAGCTGACATTTTCTTCTTCTGTAATTTCGGCTTCAGCATCTTCGAAAACTCCGTTAACAGAGTTTTCGTAATCAATTACCTCTTCTTCAATTGTCGGAGGAATAGATGCCGACATATTGCTACCGACACCGCTGTTTAATACATACTGATCACGAGGTGTTCTTTCACCATATTCTCTATAATCGGTTGCGGTTTTACGGTAATTTACAAATCTGCTTTCTTCTTGGTCATATGGGATAACGGCCTTAGGTGAAGAGTTTTCGCTAAGATATTCTTCCTCTACTACAACTTCCTCAGTGTATGGCTCGCCCCATCCGACAAATCCGGAAGCACAAGCCGAGAGCAAAAACACTCCGGGTAAAGCAAGTATTTGTAATGATTTTAAGTTCATTTTACCAATCCTCAGAATAGAAATTTTCATCATATTTTCCTATCATAATGTTTGAAAAATAAATAATCAAGCATTGTCAAACAGTTATTACCATTGTATATATCTGTTGGCTTTTTGATTGTTTACTCCTTTTTTGTTGCTGTTGTTTTTGGGTATGATTGTTCTTAAGATAAAGCTGTTAGGGTCTCTGCTTGTAAACACAGTATTTATCAAAGAATAATCAAGACCTTTGTTGGTTAATATATTATATAACAGATTAAGCCTTTGCTGTTGCAATTTCGTTGAGCTTGCTCCGTCAATTCTGATTTCGAGCATCATACCGGGGGTTTGAGCGGTTTTTGATGCAAACGCCTGAATCCAGCGCAATGTTTGTCCTGAAATTTCGGCTTTATTAGCTTGGAAAGAAAGCCTTATTTCTGTTGGCATTATACTGACTTCACTATCGTCAGATTTTTTTCTTTTCTTGTATCTTGCTCGTTTTTCTTTTAGCTTTTTGGTTATTTTTTCTTTAGTTTCCGATACATTTTTAGAAGTTTTGCCAAAAATTGAGCTTATGGTATCCATAATACCCGAACCTTGAGGTGTCGGGGGCTGAACAGCTTCTTTTTTCGGGGTTTGGGGTTCTTCTGCTTTCTTGCTGTCCTCAATTTTTGCAGTATCCGTCGGTTGTTTTTTATCGATATCTTCCTCTATGGGGGTCAGTACAGGTGCCGGAGTTGCTTTTTCTTCTTTTTTTGCTTCTTCGGCTTTTTTCTGACTTTCGCTTTTTTTGATTTTTTCATTTATATCAATCTCTTTTTGCTTATCGTCCGATGATTCCGGATAAGCAAGTTGCGGACTGATGTCTTTTTCATCCAATATTTCTTGCGGTATTGGAATTATAAGGTTTTTAGCGGTTTCTGATGCTATTTTAACCCCTTTTTTATCTGGTTTTTCCGATAAGATATCAGCGATTTCCTTATCGGATTTGTTAGCATAATCTTTAGCAACAAAGGAATTCTTTGATCCTGTGCTTTTAGCCACTACCCAAGGTGAATCATCCATAGGTTTCCATTCTTTTTTGCCGGAAGACAAGGGTTGTTCTGCGCTTTTGTTTTCAGAAGTCATACTTTGGATAGGGGTGTCGGCGCCGGCATAAGCCACATGTTGCAAATCTTTTGGATTGCCAAGATGTACCTTGCCTACTACCTGATTTGATGATGATTTCATCAAAGGAATAATTGCAGGTTTTTCGTTTCGAGCCAAAATCAAAGAATTATCTTCTTTTGAGGTGTTATCAGGCGCAGGCGGAGGGGTTATTTTCTTTTCTGCAACCGTTTTCTCGTCAGGAGAATAAACTTTTTCCTCAACAATTTTTAATTCTATACCGTTTTCCGGTGTGTATATAGGCTCAGCCTCTATTTTTTGTTCAGGCAAAGACATATTTGGCGCGTACAAAACATCGGCCAATACAATTTTGTCGTCTTCTTGCGAAGGACTTGCATTATCGATCGCAATTTCTTCTTGTTCGTCACTGATAAATTCCAAAGGAATAGTCATCGGCTCAAGATTGCTGGCCAATATAACCTCAGGCTTCTCATTTAAGAGGGGTTGAGAAGGTTCTTTTTGAATATCAGACAAGGTGTTTAATGCGATTTTCTTAGTTGGAGCCTTAATTACAGAGGGTTTTGCCAAATACAAAGCAATGGTTTTATTTTGAATGTTTAAGGCTTCATCAGAGGGCTTGTTTACACTAAAAAACGCTTTGTTTGCGCCGATTATGGCAAACAAAGACACCGAAAAACTATAGATGAATGCTCTAAAGCCTGTTTTTAGCATAAATTAAACCCCTCTAAACACTAGATAAATCAAAATGCGACTCTAGGCAAGAGCTGAAAAAAAATATGCACAAGTTATAAATATTTTGCCTATTTGTAAAAATTTAAAAAAATGTAACACTTTTTAAGTAAATTATATGCTATGATAATGTATGATATCATAAAAAGAGACTCTTTTTAGGAAACTTGCATGCTGAAATTTTTGAGCAAATTGACAGTTTTATTAAGTTTTGTCGGTGGACTGCTGTTCCTTGCGCCGACGGATACTTTTGCTCAAAACATACCCGGAGCCCTCGGAATGAGCGCACAAGAGTTTGTCGATAAAAATTTTTCCGGCGAAGACGGAAGAGCTTTGGCAAATACTTTTAATGAAGAGGCAGAAGGGCAAGTATTATGTGGAAACAGCAAGACTATTTGTTCATCACAAGAAGTTTGCCTTAGATGTAAAACGACATTAAATTATATGTCCGGTGGCCCTCAAGGCTATACACAAATAAATAGTGTAAGTAACAAGGGAAAGTGTGTGCCGAAAGAAGGCTTCAACGAAGCTAATCTTAAAAGTTATTGGCCTGACTGTGAGAAAAAAATAGTAGATAATATGGGGAATGAAAAACAATCAAGCATTCTTTCCGTAGAAAAACATGGCTTTTTAAATGATGGACATCAAACCGCTGGATTATCTACAACCAATATCAGTCATGAATTTACTGACAAAGACAATAAGAAATATCAAATTTTTATTGATGGCAGCAAGCCGGTCTTATCCTATAGTTCTGAAGGATTTGAAGGTTGCGAAGTGTTGCCGGTAAAAATTTACAATATGCGCAAGTGCTTTTTCTGTGGTATTACTCATATAATCTATTCTGCTGCCAACGACATAACAAACAAGTCTTTTGATAAGTTGAGTACCGGTTTCAGAATACTTCTCAGCGTGTTTTTCGGATTATGGATTGCAATTCTTGCGCTAAGGCAAGTTTTTCCTTTTACCAAAAAAGATGCCTCCGACTTTTTTGAAATGATAATCAAACAATCATTCAAGTTTATGCTGGCTTTTTATTTGCTGATTCATCCGGATATATTATTCAAATCATTTATTGTTCCTGTTTTAGACACCGGTATTACCATGGGACAAGGTATATCTGTTTTTACGGACGGCAATATAAAGCAAAGTCTTGATAAAACAGAGATTCCCGAAGCGTCCGGTGGCAGATTTTACAATATCAAAACAGAAAATGGCGTTGTCTTAGAAGCAAGAATACAGCAATATCTGACATTTTTACAAGGGCAGATGTCTTATATGCAAGCAATCGGCGGTTCGCTGATTTGTGTTGGTTCGCGTCATCTTACTTTTAAGGGACGTAATGAAGAGACAAAAACTTCACACTTTATTACCGGTCTGAGAATGATGGCTTTGGGCAGTATTTTAATGGTCTTTGGTTTGCTCGTAAGCATAGTTTTTGCATTCTATTTCTTAGATGCGGTTATGCAACTGGCTCTTGTCGGCGCTATGTTGCCTCTCATGATAGCCGGTTGGCCGTTTAAAAAGACCGCCAAGCCTGCTTCCAAAGGTTTAGAGTTTATTTTAAACAGCTTTTTTGTATTTTTCTTTACCGGATTTGTTATCAGTGTAAACCTAAGTTTAATGAATGAATCTATAGCATACAAGAACAGTACAATAGGTTATGAGGAAAACAGCGGTTTTGCGGGTATAATAGAAGCTATGAGCAATCAAAACAGCGCAGAAATACAAACCGCAACCGATATCGGCGGAATAGGGTTTATGTTGTTGATATTCTCTTGTCTATTTGGGTTTATGTTCTTAAAAGAGGTGCCTAAACTTGCCGGAAAATTATCCGGTGGTGCAATTCAGGGAGTGGCTACTCAAATCGGTGGTTTGGCCGGTTCAATGGCAAAAGGAGCCGCTACAAAAGCTGTTGCACCAATTGCTAAAGGAATTGACAATGCCGGCGGAGCGGTCGGTATGGTCTCGGGGGCGGTTAAACACGCCGGAAACGCCATGCAAGATATTGCCAAAGCCAGCGGCAAAGAAGGCAAATTCGGAAAATGGATTGCCAAAAAAGGTAAACAATGGCAAGACACCGCCAAAAGTCTGCGATAATATTCAAAAATTTGATTTATTTCTCAGCCAAAGGATGATTTGCAAACACTTCCTTTGTCATATTATTGGTCAAAACATGAGTATAAATTTCGGTAGTTGAAATATCTTCATGCCCCAGCATTGATTGAACCGAGCGCAAATCGACATCTTTATCCAATAAATGAGTTGCAAAAGAGTGTCTTAAGGTATGAGGCGATATTTTTGTTTCGTCAAGGCCTGCCAACATCGCCACTTTTTTAATATTTTTAAAAAAAGTATCTCTGGTAATGTGTCCCAAAACCGAGGTAACCGAAGGAAACAAAAAGGGTTTTGATTTTCCTTTATCCATAAAATTTCTAAGTTCTATCCATTGCAACACACAATCAATAGCCTCATTGGCAATGGGAATAATACGCTCTTTTGAGCCTTTGCCTTTAACTAAGATTTGTTTTTTATCTTTATTTATACAATTAAGCGGCAAAGAAACCAATTCCGAAACTCTCAAACCGCAAGCATACATCAATTTTAGCATAACCGCGGTTCGCTGAAAGCAAAATTCATTGTTGCTTTCGGCTGTTTGTATAAGGTTTCTGATATCCTCGCGAGATAAAAAATTTGGTAAATATTTGCTTTTTTTTGGGGCGTCAATCAGTTTCATCGGCGAAGTTGTGATTTCTTTTTCGCTTTGCAAAAACTTAAAAAAGTCGTTCATCGCCGATATTTTTCGCGATATAGAGCTTGCTTTATATCCGTTGCCTTGCAAAAAACGGATAAATCTTTCGATATCACTTTGTTTGATGCTTGCAAAATCATCGCCCAAAAACTCGACCATTTGCTCCAAATCGTTTGCATAAGACAAAACCGTATTTTCCGAAGCTCCTTCTTCGGCAGTCAAACTATCTAAAAAATCTGAAATTAAGATGTTTTTAGCCATCAATTAACCGTTTCTTCAACATGCTCTGCTTCGATAGGAATTTCGGTAAACACAACAAAACCGACCAAAGCCAAAACAACGGCGGCTACTATATAATATATAATATTAGATTTTTTTTGACGCATTTTAATTTCCTTAAAAAAATGTGTTGCTAAAAAGATACTTTTACTTATATATTTAGCACATAATTTTTGAAAGATAAGTTAAAAATGAACATACAAACAAATAAAATAATATTACTTGTCGGTTTAATGGGCAGCGGCAAAACATCTGTGGGTAAAAGATTGGCTCAAAAACTGGGACTTCCTTTCATTGACGGCGACCAAGAAGTTGAAAAAGCAGCAGGGTTAAGCCTGATAGATTTGTTAAAGTGTTTTGGTGAGGACGAATATCGCGCCGGCGAAGCCCGAGTTATGAAACGCCTGCTTTGTGGTGAGCCGTGTGTCTTGGCTTCGGGCGGTGGTTCGTTTGTTTGCGAGCAAACCAGAAAATTAGCCAAAGAAAAAGCTATAACAATATGGCTCAAAGCCGATGTCGATATTTTATACAATCGCACCTCGGGAAGACAACATCGTCCTTTTTTACAAGGTGATGACATGGCGTTAAAAAGCAAGATAGAAAGCTATATTGAAGAAGAATATCCCTATTATTCGCAGGCTGACATTATTGTCGAGACCAAAGACGAACAAGTGTTCGAAACACTCAAAAGGGTTATCAATTCATTGGATAGTTTTTTACATCAAGATTAGTTGTTAGCCAAAACCAGACTTTTGATTACCTCAAGCGATTTTTCCGGCGCCTTGTTCCAAAAATCGAGGTATTGATTGTAATGATTTTCAATTCCCGGTGTATCGCTGATAATTCTGACAGCCAAAGCCGGCACATTATATAAATAACAAACCTGAGCAATAGCTGTCGATTCCATATCAACAGCCAAGGCAGATGGAAAGTTTTGTTTTATTTCTTTCAATTTTGCAATATCGGTAACAAAAACATCGCCGCCGGCAATAAGTCCGGTGTGAATTTTTACATCGGTATTGATATTTTTGGCAATATCTACAAGTTTTTTACTTCCTTCAAAAAACTCCGGAAGATCTTGAATTTGACCGATTTTACAACCATCGCCGCACCATACATCGTGATATGTTGTCTTGCCTGCAACCACAATATCCATAACCGAAAGCGACTTATCGATTCCTCCGGCAAGACCGGTGTTTATAATGACATCGGGAGCAAAATTTTTAATCATTTCAACGCAGGCACAAGCTGCATTTACCTTACCGATTCCGCTTTTCATCAATACAACCGGTTTGTTATCTATATTGCCCTCAACAAATATAATATGATTATGCGTACTTTGTTTTGGATTTTGCAAAATACCTTTTACCAAATCAAATTCTGACTGCATAGCAACTATTATACCGGTTTTAATCATTTTTTGCCTTTCATGGTTATATTCTTATTAACTATATTCGATAATAAATTTTTATATAATATGCAATACCATTTTTTAATAAATAGGCGATATATATAATATAAATAAGTATAAGACTGAGGAGAATATTTATGGCAAAAGTTTTGGCATTTGACATCGGCGGCACCAAAATCGCCTATGCGTTAATTAACGAACAATGCGACTTTGTGAGTGAGATTATTAAGGTCGCCACTCCAAAAACCGCGCAAGGCATTTATGATACGCTCAAAGAAACGATTGCCAAATATGAGGGCGAAATTTTAGGTACCGCAATTGCTACCGCCGGCGCTATTGATAAAGAAGGCAAAAAGATAACCTCACATGTCGGCAATTTGCCATCCGGATACAATGCTTTGGATTTTATGAGTCTGTCAAACAAGCCGGTTTTGTTAGAAAACGACGCCAATTCTGCCGGATGGGCCGAGTTTGTTTTGGGTTCGGCTAAAGGCTGTCAAAACGCCATTACCTTGACTATCGGCACCGGTGTCGGTTCGGGTATAATTGTCGAGGGCAAATTGCTAAAAGGCAAATCAGGAGCCGCCGGCGAAATGCATTTTCCGATAGACAGCTGTAAAAAGCGCAAATGTACTTGCGGAATAGACGATTGCTTTGAAATATATGCTTCGGGCACGGCGTTAAACTTATATGCTAAAGAATATTTAGGCGAAAATGCCACCAGTTATGATATTATCGAGCAAAAATCCACCAATTCAAAAGCCAAACAAGCCTTTGATATATGGCAATCAAAACTTTTGCAAGGTTTAATAATGCTTGGCAATATATTTGACCCTGAGATGATAGTTTTATCCGGCTCGCTGTCCAAATTTATTGAATATGAAAAGCTTAACAAATGCGCAAATGAGCAGATTTTGACTCAACCGTTTGTTTTAAGGGAAGCAAAATTTGAAAACAACGCCGGAATGTTAGGCGTAGCAATGCTCTTTTTTGCTAAAGTTTCGCTCAAGGCATGACACTTTTAAATTAAAAAAAACAACAACCGCGATTTATGTTTTTTAGCTTTTTTTGACCGGAGACTCTCCTTTTATGCACCCAAAGTCAGCCAACGGATGTGAAGGGCACATCCGGTTGAAAAAAGCGTTAAAAAAACATCTTGAGCGGTGACTTTTGGTTACTTTTGGTCACTCAAAAGTAACATAAGAATAATTTGAAGATGCCTGACCGCACTTCGCTAACGCTTCGTTTAGGGCATGACATTAAAACAACAACAGAGTCATCCCTCGATTGCGCCAAGCAATCGTCCAGGGATCTTCTTTGTTTTAAAACTAATTTGAAGATGCCTAGTCTCGCTACACTAAAGTTTCGCTCAAGGCATGACATATTTTTTACGCCAAAGTGCCGAGCGAGGAATGACATTATTTATCCGCTTAAGGCGATGACAATTATAAAAAACAACAACCGCGATTTATGTTTTTTAGCTTTTTTTGACCGGAGACTCTCCTTTTATGCACCCCAAGTTTGCCAACGGATGTGAAGGGCACATCCGGTTGAAAAAAGCGTTAAAAAAAACATCTTGAGCGGTGACTTTTGGTTACTTTTGGTCACTCAAAAGTAACATAAGAATAATTTGAAGATGCCTGACCGCACTTCGCTAACGCTCCGTTTAGGGCATGACATTAAAATAACAACAAAGTCATCCCTCGATTGCGTCAAGCAATCGTCTAGGGATCTTCCTTGTTTTAAACTAATTTGAAGATCGCTAACCTCGTTCGCAAGCTCACTCAGGCGATGACTTATTTTTTATAAGAAACAATAACAGAGTCATCCCTCGATTGCGCCAAGCAATCGTCTAGGGATCTTCTTTGTTTTTATTAAATATAGCGCTGACGCAAAGATGAGATTCCTAGACGCACGGACACATGGTGCCGAGCGAGGAATGACATTATTTATCCGCTTAAGGCGATGACAATTATAAAAAACAACAAACACGAATTTTGATTCTTTTAGCCCTTTGCTCGAAAAAGCTCGTTTTTTGTAACAAAACTGTAAAAAAACTAATCTTTACAAAGGTTTAATACTTGTGAATTTTTTGTTACAGCAAAAAATATGTAGCATAAACAAAGTATTAACCTTTTTATGATACAAGACTTTTTACTGGCAAAATTTGCCAAAATCGGATATCATAAAAGAGTATATTAAGTTTTGCAAAATTTAAAAAGGAGAAAAAACATGAATTTTATTAAGAATAACATTTGCACACTGTTTATGTTGACATTGTTCTTAGTATGTGGCTTTGGCGGTGATGCAATGGCACAATCAGTTGTTGATACAGCCAGAAGTAAATTAGGTAATGTATTCCAATCAATCAAATCAATCGTATTCATCTTGGGCGGTTTCGGTCTGGTTGGTGTGGCATGGGCCGCTATTTGGGGTAGAATTCAATGGAAATGGTTTGGTGCATTAGCTGTTGGTTTGGCTATCGTTGCCGCTGCCGGTTCTATTGTTGAGTACGCCACAGGTACACAAGTTGGTGACTTAGGTTCAAATACTTTTGGTGCTCAATAATCACATTATATATAAACTCGAAGCTCTTGTTTTTTTCAGGGGCTTCGAGTTAAAACAACAAACAATAGGCCGAGGCAGAGAGGAAAATACAAAAAGTCCTTGTGCCGGCGGCCTTTTTTCAAAAACAAACGAATTGAATTTATTTTTATATCTTTTTTAAGGGTGCAAAAACAAGTTCAAGAGATGCTCAAAAGGGAGGGCGCTATGATAAATATAAAAAACATAACAAAAGTTCTGCTGTTGGCAATGTTTATCAGCGTTTGCTTTTTTGATGCAAATGCACAATCCATATCAACTCCTTCTCAAGGTACAGGTAAAGGCAATTCTGCTAATGTTTCTGAAATTGATCGTAGCAAAACAAGTGGCGAAGCGCCCTTTACCATAGACCGTCGTCTTCCTGTAGTAAGTATCGATGCTGTCAGTGCAATTAGCTCAAATATTACACAAGATTCAAGTTTTTGCGGTGAAGGAACCGGAGTTTTCGGCGAATTGGTCAAAACCGGACAAACCATTTTTTATCGTTTGCGTGATTTGATATATGTTGTAGCCGGTTTTGGTATTATTGCGGTAGCTGTCGGCGGATTTTTCGGAAATATGAACTGGAAATGGCTAAGTGCCATAGTTTTGGCGTTGATAGTAATTGCCTCAGCCGGCGAGTTAATTGTCTTATTAACCGGTTGCGAGCAATATGGAACGACACTTATTACCAATACCTTAAAATCTCCGACTAAAAAAGTTGATGTGCAGGGTAAATAACATAAAGAATTTTGTTTTGAGTTAGATGTTTTGAAAAAACAAAAAGGAGGAAGCCATGTTAAATATATTTAGATTAAGCAAAATGCTTCTAATTTCAGGAATGGTATTGGCTTTTTCCTGCGTTACATTCAACGCAAATTTGGCTTATGCTAAAAGCCGTGAGTGTAAAGAAATTACAAAACAACATCTGCAAGCCGAAAAAGATCTCGAAGATGGTAAAAAAGAGTATGGTAAGTGTAATAGAGAAATGTGGAGTCTTGAAAAAGAAGTGGATAAGCTTAAAGAAGTTATACAGTACCTTACAAACGATGTATCTACGTCAGGAGAGTACAAAAGTATGCTTGACGCGGATTCTGAACGCTATCAAAAAGAAGGAGGTTTGGAACAAGCTAGAAAGGACTTAGAGGCGGCTGAGCAGGAGTATAAAAAAAAGTTTGACGATTGTGATCAAATATATGACAACCGCGTAGAACAAGTCTATAATCAAGAACAGGCGTTAAAAAGTCGAAAAGACGAGGTGTGTTCTGAAGGATACAAAAGCGACAAAGGAGGTTCTGAAACAGATTCCAAAAAAGAAACAGCGGAATCTGAAAAAAATAACAATGCCGGCGGTGGAGAAACATCTGTAAACGAAGAAAAATCGCAAAAATCTCGAAGTAAAAGAAAAGAAGCAGCCGATAAAAAAGATATTGCTGCTGATGAGGCTATTGATGCTTTGTTATCTATTAACGATGATTCAAGAGATGTTGACAAAGCTGAAAAAGCAATGAAAACGGCTTGTGATGAAAATCCTGATAGTGAGGCCTGTACAAAAGCTAAAAATGATTATGCTGAAGCTTCCAAAAAATTAGAAGAAACAAAAGAAAGTTATAATAAAAATTTGAAAGATAAGCAGCAAGATTACAACAAGGCAGTAAGAAAAGATGCCAGAGCTCAAAAAAAGGATGATAAACGAGCAGACAAGGCTGTTGAAAAGGCACAAAAAGATGTAGATAAATACTGTACCTTAGGACACGCGTCATACAATGCCGACAAGTGTACCAAGGCACGAGGTGATTTGGATTTGGCTGAGGCCGATGAAACCTATGTGAAAAATCACGGTGAGAAAGATACTCGAACACAGGACCAAAAGATAAGTGACATTGCTAGGGCTGCTGAAGAAAATGCTAAAAACAGTATAAAAGACCCTAAAAGCGCCGGACAGGATTATGTGTCAGATAGTGATGTAGAATCATTAGAAGAAGAGAAGATTAAAAAGGATACTGAAGCTGCACAAGCAGAAAGTAATGCCCAAAATTTGAAAAAAGCTAGAGATACTGCTTGTAAGGGAAATGAAAAGAGTAAAAAATGTCGAGAGGCTGATGAAAAATATCAGGCGGCCCAAGATAATGCTGACAATTTGCGTCAAGAAGCTAATAGTGCTTATAGTGCATACCAAAACGCTAGCACCAAGAACGCTACCGCAAAAGAAATTATTGGGGAAAAATGTCCGGAAAATGAAGTAAGCGACGAATGTAAAAAAGCAAGAGAACAACTGGCCCAAAAAGAGCGAGAAGGTGACAAAAACTATTTATCTAACGCCAGACAACAAGAAAAAGCTGCAGAGCAAAAGTTTGACAATGCCAGAAAAGAAGAGGCTAAGATATGTAATCAAGATCCCGATGGCACAGCATGTTCAGAGGCTAAAGCGAGAACTAGAGCGGCACAAGACGAAAAAAACGCTTGGAGTATAAAAGCTATTAGTAAAAAGGAGGATATGAGAGACGGTTCTCTTGATGATGCTACGGCAGATTATGTATCCAAAGCAGACGTCAACGCACTTAACGATGACATCAGAAAAAAAGAAAAAGAAATTCAAAATCTAGAAAGCCAAAAAGGTAGTCTGGAAACAGGTGTTGCTGTAGCCTGTAAAAGAGAAAAAAGTCGCGCTTGTAAAGAGGCAAAGGCTGAATTAGAGGCTTATAATGATAGATTAAACACTCTAAAAGAAGAAAAAGGTGCTTTAGAAGCCGAAAAACAAACGGCTAAGGATCAAAATGACGTTTCTAAGTCTATTATTGGCGACAAATGTCCCGACGGTAATAAAAGCAAAGAATGTTTAGACGCCAGACAGACAATGAGTGAGCAAGAGTATGCCGATGCAAAAGCTTGGAAAGAAGAAACTAACGCAAAAAAAGCAACAGCTCAAGCTGATTTTGACAAAGCTTTAAAAGCTGCTGAAGAGGCCTGCGGTCAAAATATTCCGGAAAGTGAATATACCGGTTCAATGGGGGCTGGTAGCGGTAGTTTTACTATTAATGGTAATGGAGATATTTTTGGCTGTCATAATGCTATAAGAAATCTTCGCCAAGCAAAAGCAGAGCTTGATTATGCTGATAAACAATCAGAACTTGCCGATAATGCTTTTTTAGAGGCAGAAAATCTTAAATTAGCAACGGATTTAGATATTTTAGATGCAAAATGTGAAGACCCTAATTCTAAAGAATGTTTGGAGGCTAAGTTAGCTCATGATCCTGACAGTCAAGGCGGAAAAATAGTTTTTGGAGAAACCGGTGCCGTATTCACTCAAGCAACACCTCCTTCCGGACATGTATTTAGTTATACGACCGAAGATGGTGATGTTTTTGAAATAGTGACTCGTCGTATAGCCTTTATTATTCTTTACATTAAACCGATAGTGTACATCTTTGCCGGCTTTGGCTTGATTGCCGTTGCCTTTGGTGCAATCTTTAACAAAATGAGTTGGAGACACTTCTCTTATGTTGCCATAGGTTTGTTTATGGTTGCCAATGTCGGTCGTTTAATAGAGTTTGTTGTAACCCCATATATTGAACAAAACGGACAGTGGGTATCTGATGTTGGTGGTCAAAAACAAACTGAAATACAGCGAGATTTGTCATCAGCCTTTGGCGATACCTATCACACCTTTGGTAATTATATAGAAAATCCGACAATATATCGAGAAATTGATTTAGGCGAATTTATAGAAATCGGTAAAGAAGTAAAAGTTGCAGATTCAGGTATTTTGGATGGTCTCGCCAAAAAACGAGGTTTTTGCGAAGGATCATCCGGTTCGGGATGGAGCAACTTCAAATCTTGTATTAACGATATTGTCGGAACGGTCAAAAATGTCGGTAATATGGTAAAAGGTGCCGTAAATACGGTATATGGTGTTGCCGGTCAAGCCCGAAAAGCTAAAGACGCCATTGTCAATATTTCTAATTCTTTCAAAAATATGAAAGGAGCCAGCGCTTCCGAGATATTTAACGAATTTAGCAATATTATGCACTATACCGATGACTTTAATGATGCTGTTACAGGAACCATTGATACAATCGGCGATGGCGCAATCAATATATTGAACGAAGCAGGTGATATAGGTTCGGCTGAATCATACGGCGGACAAAGTATGTCAGATATTTTGGCTGACGGCTTCTTTAATATCAGCGGAACAGCAAGAAGTGTCGAAGGTCTTGCTTCTGATATTCAAAGAGAAAAAGACGCCAAAAAACAAGGGGTAGGTGTATATAATAAGGATGGAGTGTTTGGAAAAGACGGCTTTGGCGGTTTTGGTAAGCCTTCATCAAACAAAACCACTTCAGGAACAAGCGCTTCTGGAACAAGCACTTCTAGAACAAGCGCTTCTGGAACAAGCACTTCTAGAACAAGCGCTTCCGGAACAGGTAGCTCAACAACAAGCAGTTCAGGAACAGGCGGTGCAACATCAGGTACTTCCGGAAGCGGAACCGCAAATGTTACTCATACTTCGGAAAAAACATATGAAGATGCCGTAAGAAAGACAAATAATATGTATTCCGATATCCAAAAACAAGAGAGAGAACTAAACAACCTCAAAAATCAAATGGCTCAAGCTCAAAAAGCCGCTGACGAGGCTTGTAAAGAGGGTTCTGCATTGTGTGATGTCTACAAGGCTCAATCTGCAAGTTATGACGCTATGATAAAAGCAGGAGAGTCAAAGCTTTCTGATACTAAATCAGCTTATGACACGGCTAAGTCTGAAAATGACCAGCTTTATGAACAGATGCTGGTAAATAACAGAGCTAATGCTGAGGACGAACTTGAAACACAAAAAACAGAAGCAACCAAGGTTTGTAAAGGTGATCCTACAAGTGCAGAGTGTGTTAACGCCTTGAAGAAAGTAAACGATGCCACAACTAAATTGGCAAAAGCAATAGAAGAGCAAGAAAAACGCACCAAGGCAAGTTATAAGGAAACAACCGAGCAAAAACAAGGTGCCGATAACTCTACAAAATATGATATTGCTGTTGATAATGTAAATGATTTGTACAAGAAAGAACAAGCAAAAGAAAAAGAACTCGCTATTGTGGGTTCGGAAATAAACAAATTGCAAAAACAAATGGATGAAAACAATTGTAGCAGTAATCAAAATAGCGATATTTGTAAGGCTCTCGGCGATCAAAAATCAAGCTTGGAAGGATACAAGACCGAGCAAGAAAATGCCTTAAAGGATATTCAAAAAGACAAGACAAATGCCGAAAAGAGTATGGAACAAGAGTACAAGGATTATCTGCAAAAGAATGTTGACAGTGCTGAAGCCGCTCAAAAATCTGCTCAAACAGAAGTTGATAAGGCTTGTGCCGGTAACAACTCAAACTCTGAATCTTGTCTAAAAGCTCGTAACAAACTTATTGAATCTATCAATAATGTTGCCAAGGCTAAAGAAGAACAGAAAAAGCCGACTGACAGAACTCAGACTAACGAGGAAAAAGACGCTAAGCGCAAGCAAACTCAAGAAGATAAGGAACGCCAACAGGCTCTTGATGAATATGATAGCAAAACCAACCCTGAAAAAGTTGCTCAAGATCTGAAAAATACATATTCTGAGCTTCAAGAAGAGGTTAACAGAGCCAAGTCAACTTATAATGAGAAAAAGCAAAGAACCAAGGCTACCAAAGAAGCTTATGAAACAGCTAAAGCTAAGGCTGATCAAAGCGGAAAATCGGCAGATATTGCAGAAGCTAAACGCCTTGAAAAAGAGTACAAAAAAGCTCAAAAAGAGGAAAAAGCAGCTGAAAAGAATTTGGGTGATTTAGACGCAAAAACAAAATCAACAAAAACATATTATCTGCAAAGGGCTATTGATTCCGAAACATATAAACAGGCAAAATACAAGGCTGAAATGGCTACTATTTCAAGTGATGTATCTGCCCTGGAAGCTGATATAACAGCCAAACGCAAAGAAGCTGAAAAATTAGCTGATAGAATTATGAAACTGAGCTCAAAATCTTCGTTAACCGATGATGAAAAGATAGCTATTGTAACATTGCGTAAAGAATACGAAATTGCAAAAGCTGAGTACAATCAAATGAAGAATGAAATAACTCAAGCAAAGAACAGATTTGAACAACTTAAAAATATGTATAATAAATCTGTAAACGATAAAAAGGCTCTTGAAGATGAATTAAAATCATTGACATAGGCTCAGATTATAAATTATTAACTGATTCTTCATAAAAACAAGGTATACTATGATTGTGGTAGTGTACCTTGTTTTTTTGACTTAAATAGCTGTGACAAAACGACAAGCTAATGTTGTAAAAAAAATAATGGTGCTTTATGATAAAAACGAGCTGATTTCGAAGAGGTAAGCATGCGCGAAATGATATTAAAAGCCGTTGCCAACCCACCAAAGATTTTATGGGGGCCGTTTCTTCCTGTGTTGTTAAACTTGGGAGTGCAGTTTCCGTTGATGTTTATGTTTATGGGAGTGGCGGGAATTAACCCTCTGTGGTTTATGGCGTCACTGGTTGCCGGCCATGTTTTTGCTGTTGCTATCGGAGCTAAAGAACCTCATATATCCACTATGATACAGGCTTTTGGACCTGCTTCGAAGAAAACTGTTAACCTCTATAAGGGAAAGGGAAATAAATTTGCGCCCTGATTACGATTTCTTTTCGATCTTTGTTGAAGGTCTGTCGAGTTTTGAGATTATACTTGCGATAGTCGGCTTTGTTTCGGCTGCCGCTTTTGCCGGATTCTGGGCTACCAAGTTCGGTTATATGGTGTTGCCTCACCCTAATGAATCTCGAGTATCTGATTTTATGCCTTTTGATAAATTGTTATCCGATGGTATGACGATTCGTTGTCAAAACGGCTCATTGTCTCGAGTTTTTAGAGTTACAGGTGTTGATTTATCCTTTGTTACTGAAGAAAAAGTATATTCAATGTTTGAGGCGCGCAAGGCTTGGATTGATGGTATGGCTGATTTGCAGATAACATGTAGGGTTATTACCATACGCGAACGCGTTCCCTTAAACGAGCAAAAAGGTACCTTTAATAATAATTTGCTGGCAACTATTGCTGATGTATGGCAAGAAAATATCGATAGAGTGTTCTTTAACACCCACTATATTGTGCTTTCCGTAGCCGATAGAGATGAAGCCTTAAAAGATTTGAATTACGCTTCTCAATCATTGGTGGCAACTCTCAATGAATATGGTGTTAAACCTCTTATCGAAGAAGAAGGAAGTGCTCCGGAAGATAGTCCTTTCTCTGTCTATGCTAAGTTGTGTTCTCCGGTATCGCGTCCGCAACCGCTTGTCAGAGGGGCTGCCGGCAACCAATTAAACGGTATGTTGACCGCCGATCATATTCACTTTACCGGCGAAGAAGGTGTAATCCGTTTCTTTTCAGGTGAAAAAGAAATCTACGAAATTGTGATGGGTATTCGTTCATCCGGTGACTATATGGATGAGTCAATGATAGCTTCGCTTTTGGCAATAGATTGCGAAGTCGTAATGCTACACAACATTAAACCGATGTACAAACCGCATGCCAGAGCATTGCTAATGCAACAACAACGCATGGCCTCTATGACCAGTTTTTCCGGTGATGTTGTTAATCAATATGCCGAAGTTTTGTCATCAATTGAAGATTCTGATAGTGATCACCAATCTTTAGCTGAATATGCTATGACAATCATAATCAGAGGTCAATCAAAAGAGGAACTTGATTATGGTGAAAGTGAGGTGCAACGAATTTGTCGTTTATTCTCGGTAACTCCCGTGCGTGAAGGCTGGGTTGCACAAGCCACTTTCTTTAATCAGTTCCCGACTTATGAAGTTTTGCCCAGAACATATCGATATTTGTCAAGGGTTGTTGCTGCAGCTATTTCGTTTGATAAACCATCGGAAGGTTTTTCAAAATCTGACTGGGGTATGGGCGCTATTTCGGTATTTAGAACCACATCAGGTTCTGCTTATCGCTTCCAATTCCATGTGTCATCCGAAGATTCTGCGGTGGCTCACTGTTGTATTATCGGTCCTACCGGTCAAGGTAAAACAACATTGCTTACCTTCTTGGCCGGACAAGCTATGCGTCATCCGGATTTGAAAGTATTCTTCTTTGACAGACACTTAGGTGCCAGAATTTTTACACACGCAATCCAAGGATCATATGTTGGATTTGATGGAGACGAGAAAAATGTTTCCATTAACCCGTTTGACTGTGAAAACAATCCGAATAACCGCGCATTCTTAAGGCGTTGGCTAAGAGCTATTACTTTGGTTGATGATGCTGTTTCCGAAAAAGAAATTGCTCGTGCGGTTACAACAGCATTTGATTATTTGCGTCCCGAAGAGCGTATGCTAAGCAATCTTTATAAAAGTTGCTTTTCTCCGACCGGAAATATGCGTCGCGAGTTATATAAATGGGTAAATCCCGAGCAATATGGTAACATTTTCAACGCTCAAAGCGATAGTTTGGATCTTAAAAGCAAACGATTTATGGCTTTTGACTTCACTCACATTTTTGAAGATGATACCTTAGCTCCGGCGGTTATCAGCTATATTATGCACCGTATTCAAGCTGAAACTGGTGATAGCGGTACGCCTGCATTGGTTATGATCGATGAAACCGCACCTATGTTAAAACACCCGATGTTTAGAGACTATTTTATGATCGGTTTGCAAGAAGGTCGTAAAAAACGTCAAGCATATCTTTGTGCGTTCCAACAACCTAATGTTATTGATACTCTTGGTGTTGGTGAGGTTATTCGCGGTCAATGTCAAACAGTTATGTTCTTCAGAAACCCGCAAGCAATGTTAGAAGATTATGTCAACTGGAACCTGACACAATCAGAACTTGACTTTATTTTTGGTCGTTCTTATCGCGATTTTCCATATGCAATATTACTATCAAGACCTGCAACCGGTGAATCAGTGATACTTGATGTGGATTTAAGCGGTTTGGGACCGTATTTGAAGATATATAACTCGGGTAGAAAAAATGTTCTTTTGGTTGAAGAATTGGTCAAAGAATATGGCGAGGAGAACTTTGTTACAAAATATTTAAATATTTAAAAACGAAGCTCTAAAAGGTTTATTATGCAAGATTTTTGTGCTATTATGGATATATGGTAGTGCTTGTGGGAGATGTCTGATGAAAACGCGTTTGTTTGCTGTCATTTTTGCTATTTTCATGATGCCGACATTATGTTTTGGCATGATCCCAACGGCAGATACTCCCGGCTTTATTCAATCAATAAACGAAGGTATTGAAACTGTTATGAGCAAGATAGAAAACTCTAAACAGGTTCTTGCCTTGCAAGAAATGATGGCAAAGGCTGGATCTGCCGTAGCAACAGTTTCTGAAAAAATCAATGAGGTAAAGGCGGTTATTGAAGTAGAAAAGAAAAAAATCGAAAACTGGATAAAAGACGCTAAAGAGTTTATTGAAGAAAGAAGAATATATCTTGAAATAGCAATGGCTGTAGTTTCTGCGGGTATAGAAATAAGCGAAAAAGGTTTGGACGGATACCTCAAAGACAATAGCGGTCAATTACTTGGCGATGCCGCAAATGCAATGGGCTTTGACGGAAGCAAAGTTGAAAACTTTACTAACAGCACAATTGATGCAATAGAAACAGGCGATTTCGGTAGTTATGGTGCCGGATTATTAGGTGACGCGGCAACAGCAGCTGGCTTTGACGGAAGCAAAGTTGAAAACTTTACTAACAGCACAATTGATGCTGCAAAAACAGGTGATTTCGGCAGCTACGGTGCTGGATTATTAGGCGGAGTAGCCGGTTCGGTAGGTCTTGACGCCGGGGCGGTCGAAGGTTTTACTAATGGTGCCATTGAAGCTGCTCAATCAGGTCAAGGTTTTGGCAGTATGATTGGCGGAGTAGCAGGTGGTGTTGCGGGAGGTATTGCCGGTAAAGTAGGTATTGATGTAGGTCAAGCCCAAGATATGGTAAACAAGTCAACCGGCGCAGTTCAAAACGCAAGACAAGGAGCAATGGCAGATTTGGTAAATATGCCGGCCGCAGTTCCTTCCAGACAACCGATATCAGGTGTTTCCGAAGCTGTTAATTCTCTAAATCCTGTTGCACCTATCGAAAATGTAAATGCAACGAAACCTATTGAGTTTAAAGCAGGAGCTCAACCGGTAAATACAATGAATAAAGCTGAGCTTAAAGCAGGAGCTCAACCGATAAGCGCTATGAACAAGGCTGAGCTTAAAGCCGGAGCTCAACCGATAAGCGCTATGAACAAGGCTGAGCTTAAAGCAGGAGCTCAACCGGTAAGTGCAATGAACAAGGCTGAGCTTAGAGCGGGAGCTCAACCGGTAAGCGCTATGAACAAGGCTGAGCTTAAAGCAGGAGCTCAACCGGTAAGCGCTATGAACAAGGCTGAGCTTAAAGCAGGAGCTCAACCGATAAATGCAATGAATAAAGCTGAGCTTAGAGTAGAAAAAGCTGTTAGTACAACAAATTTGAGAAATCCATCAAGCAAAGCGGAACAGCAAGTTAAGATTGATAAAGCAAGGGAAATTGCAACACAAGCAGCTAAAAATGCCACAAAAAGAGCTTTGCCCAAAAACAATACACGGCCAATGCCAATCAAAAGACTAAATCAAGGATTACAATTAAAAGAAAATGTTGCAACAGTCAAATCACTGTCAGTCGGTTCTGAAAAAATACCATCTCTGAAAGCCGAGCCGCTAAATTCTATAAAACCGATTGATATTGATATCAATAAGTCCATAGAGTCTGTAAAACCTCAACGAACACAGTTTAAGAGTTCATTTGGTTATGGTAAATTACAAAAAATAATTCCATTGTCATTCGCCAGTACAACAGGAGGTTCAAATCGGACAGCCGAAGGAGTAATGGTTTTACCTAAGCATGTTGCGTTTCTTTGCAAAATTGATGCTGAAACAGCAGCAGAAAAAGGAAAAATGGATGAATGTTTGAAAAAACTGAATGCTGTTTCAACCAGTGAAGTTACTGAAGAAACATCAAAGGCTAAGATAGAAGAATACACAAAAGACATTCATAACGGCTATGTTGAGTATTTGGCTGCAACTTTTTTGGAAGCAATGGAAATTTATAATGAAAGCCTCACTTTCAAAAACAATGTGTTAGATCCGTTTTTGACTACCCCGACAAATGATGTCGACAATGCATGGGGTGTTGCAAAATCTATGCACGAAGTTTTGGGTGGTAGAATTAACAAGCTTCATCACTTGTGGGCGCGAGTGCTAGGTATGAAAATGTATGCACTGTACATGACAGAGCAATTCGTAGAAGAAGATGAAGGCGGTTTATTAAAAGGTATAAAAAAATGAAAGAACTAATACGAATTTTTATTTTTTTACTTTTTAACGCAATATTTATGATTGCGGATGTTTATGCTTTTGAAATGCCCCAAGCAGACAGTGGAAAAGATAAAAACGGCGATTTAATTGTTGCCAAAACGCTTGCCTTAAGGTGTGGACTCAGCTCAAAAAAAACAGAGCTTAGCTCAGACTGTATAGACAGATTGGCTTATGATTTCAAGTCAGGAAAAGTTGCCGGTGGAATATTTGACAGTTATTCTGCTGAACGCAAAGCAATATTAAATGAGTATGCCGCAGCCTATATCTATAAAGCAATGGAACAACTTATAGCTGCCAGTGGTTATGAAAGCCGAATAAACAAACTGACTTGTGCCATTCCGACAGGTGACGGATGTGCCGCAGCGCCAAAAGATACTCGCGCCGAGATAGAAAATAAAAATAAATTAGCAACTGACAATGCAGCTATTTTGTTGGATGCAATAAGGTTAAGAGCTTCGGAACTCAATATGTATAGCATATCAAATGTGCTATATAATATTGTTCCGGTAAAAGAAGTTGATTTGAGTAACACATCATTGGCCAGCGCGCCATAAAAAAGGAACTTAAAATGAATAAGAATATTAAATATCTATTCATTTTTATACTGGCAATGTTTTATGCAAAAGAAACATTGGCCGGTACTGACGCGCTTAATAATGCTTTGATGGTTTGTAATGCTTGGCTAAAAGGAGCCGGCAAAGTTCAAGAAGAAGTTTCAACAAAAATACGCGGTATTTTATCGCTTAAAATATCTCCGGAAGACTTGTTAAGGAAAGTAGGCGCCGGAAAGTTGGTTGATACAGCCGAAAAATTGCGTGAAAGAGGGGAACTCTTAAAGGAAAAAGCTGATAAAGTAAAAGAAAGAATGGAATATGCCAAAGAGGATTTTGAAGAACTAAAAGCAACATATGATGAATTGAATCAAAAGGCTAATGAAAAATTTGCTCAGGCAAAAGCAATGCTTGAAGAAGGTAAAGCCATTTATGAAGAATATAAAGGCAAATATGAACAAGCTAAAGAAATATATAACGATGTAAAAGGCGCTGTTGAAACAGGTATCGAAGTCGGAAAAGATGTGGTCGGAACGATAAAAGCAAACAACGAAAACCTAAAAGGCGTTGATCAATCTTCCTCTGTTATGACTAATACACAAGATATGATAAAATCAGCAGAAATGGCAAAAGCCCAAGCAGATATGCAAGCATTCGAAAGGGGTAAAGGTGTTAGTACAATGCCAGCAACCGATATGAGAGATATGATTAGCAAAGAAATGCAAATAACCCCTATTACTCAAGAAAAAAATGCGTCAATGAGTATGGTTCCACAGGCAAGGACCGCTAATGCAATTACATCAGCTTCTAGGTTTGCTGAAGAATCATCCGTGCAAATCGGCTCAGAGCAAGATATCCCGGATATTAGCGATTTGAAAAACGCTAAATTGGATATCAGCGCCGCAGATATCCTAAAAGATGCCGGTGCTCGCAAGAAACTTGATGTTGCGGATGAAAAAATACAAAAAACAGATGTAAAAATGGATGCGCAACTGCAAAACATTGCGAACAAAACACAAAAAATCGAGGAAAAAGAATTAAATACGGCAAAACTTAATAAAGATGGTGTAAAAATTGAAAAAGAAAGTTTGCGAGCAAAATTTGGTGAAAAGAAAATGGCAGATTCTAACAAGATAGTGGCTAAAGAAGTTGAAAATAAAGAAATATTAAAAGCAAGAGAGCTGGCTGTTAAAAAGGCTGAAAAACAATTGAAACCTGTGACGAAAAAGGCAAATTTTGAGAAAAAACAAAGCAAAATAAACGAAATATCAACAAAGATGAAGGTAAATACCCAAATATCGGATAAAAAAGCAATTGGTAGAGCCACAAAAAACGCTGAGGAGAATATAAATGTCAGATAATAAAATAATTTTGATAACGATATTCCTTTTGGCTGTGTTTGTTTTTGTTACACCGTCATATGCTAAAAAATCCAAAATCAAAGGTGATCCGGAACTGCTTTGGTTATCTCCTCTTGGTGATAGTGATATTGAAAATAATGATTATAACCGCTGTCGTTTAATCAAGAAAATAAAACCGGGACCTGGCCGAGCTTTAGAGGAAAGCAACAACACACATGATATTCTGTCAACTTATATATCCAACTTATATGCGCAATCTATCAAAATATCAGGATATATTGAAGCTGAAAAAGAAAAAACTGATAATTCAGAGCCGGATTTGTCTGATGAAAAAACATTGCTGGATGAAGAAATTACCAAAAGATTAGGCGAAATATCACGAAGAATGAACATTATAAATTCTTTTGAAGCCGGAACAATGTTGTTAGAGTCATTAAATAAACTAAACGAACTGTACCCAAATGCGTACGAAACATTTAAAATAATAAAAAACGATAGTCTGGAGCTTTCGGATGATTGTAACGACTATAAAAAATTATTTTAACGGCCGTAAGTTAACATAAGCAGGAGAAAATAATGAATTGGGCTAAAAAGTTGAGTTGTTTTCTTATAATATTATCCGCACTGAGTTTTTGCGGTGGTGATGCTTATGCGCAAAATATATTTAAAGGCGATTTCTTAAAAACCGGAGGAAAATTCGGTGTATGGGTGCAAAAACAAGCAGAAAATTTTGAACAGGCTATGAAAGAAATCGCTGAATCTCAATTTGCCACTTTTATTGGTGACGGTATAGAAGCCGCAAAAAAAGGAATGGCTTACATCCAAGAAAAACTGAAAGTTGTCAAAGCTGTAATTAAAGGGGTACAAAAAACCATTGATGATGTAAAAAATTCTACGGCTGTTAAAGTTGCGATGCTTTCGGCACAAGTAGCGTCTGAATCGGTCGTCTTAGCCAATATGGAAAAAGAAAGAGAAACCGAAGTTGCCGGTGTAAAATCAGAAATGGAAATGCAAAAAGTTACATTGCAAGAAAAAATTAAAATAGCAAAAGATAATCATGCTATAAGCATGAAGGTTTTAGAAGGAGAATTTGCCGAATTAAAAACTAAAGAAGAAAAAGACGCTAAACGCAAAGAAATATCTCAATTTCAAAAAGCAGACAATGAGGCAATATCCGGTTTGGAAGAAATGTTAGCTGATTTAGAAGAAGAATCAAAAGACAGATTAAAAGGCATAAACAAAAGCTATGCCGCCACAATTGCGGCACAGGCGGCAATAATTGCTAATTTGGGTATTGAAATTGCTGATTTGATTGATCAGGAAAAACGCAAAAAAGGCGAAATGGAAAGCGATCCCGAAAAAGTTACGGAGACAGCAGTGGAAGAATTTGCTTTTAGGGAAGATGAAGTTGTAACTTTAGAAAAAAGAGAAAAGAAAGAGAAAAAACGCAGAAGAAAAAGAGAACTGGCTTCTACGGAATCTTCTACTTACTCGGCGGATATAATTGCCTCAACCGAAGAAATAAAATCTGATGAAGCCGGGGCTTCAATGGTTTCGGGAACAACTAACGGAAAATCAGAAGCCTTGCAAACTGCAATCCAAGAAACCGCCGTACAAATGGAAACTATCTATAAATATATGATATTGGAATTAAAAGCTATTGAGCAAGAAACAGCAAATATTATGTCTGAAAATAGTTTGTATCAGGTAGGCGAAGTCAAAGCGGGAATAGATATTTGTGATTATACGGTAGAAAAAAAGAGCTTACTGGATTTTATGGGTGATGTTAAAGACGGTATTCAAAAAGCAAGCGACAAAGTTGCTGAAGTAACAGCAAAAGTGCAAGACGGTATCCAAAAGGTAAATGATGCTGTTAGTACGGTTACTGCCGGTGTTGGCGCTGTTGTTGCAACAGGTCAAGCTATCAGTTCGGCAATAGAAAATCACCAAGGTAAACAATCGGGTAATGATGATATAAGCGGACTGGAAGGAATGTAGGGAGAAAAATGATGAAGAAATACATATTGGCAATATTTTTTCTCTTAATATCAACCGGAGTTGTCAAAGCTCAAGCTCCGTGGGATTTAGCTTATCATGCATTACCGGTCTCAATCACTTTTGATATTCCGGAAGAAATTACTCAAGTTGCCGGAAACGCTCAGACAGCCATAAGCCAAACCAAAAAGATAATTATGGCAATCAAATCAGATATCAGCAATATTCAATCAGCTGTAATGTCGACTTTTAATAAGATAAAAAGTGGTGCAATATTAGATATTTTCGGTAATCCGGGGCAAAAAAAATCAGGATTTTGTGGCAAGGATGTTACTAAAGTTTCGACCAGAAAAATTGCCAAAAAAATGAAAGAGCTGTTTTTTATGGCAAAAAAAGACGACATAGAATATCGAAAGAAATTTAATGACAATCGTGAAAAATTCTATATGGACAATGTTTATGTCATTTATGCCGCATCTCTCATTATGCAACAGCAAATTGCAACGGACATAAAAGCTCAAATTGATAAGGCTGTATCTTGTGCAAAAGGAAATGGTGCAGAATGCGGCATTCCTTCTACTGATGAAGGCGGTAATAACGAAGTTATCTTTACATATGGCAAAACCTTAGAGGCAATGGATAGTGTTGTCAGAATGTGGGAAAGCGTTGCGGCTCTTAAAGCTCGATTGGCTGCTGTGAAGATGATTAAATATGTTCCGTTCGCCGTACGAGAGAGTAAAGGAAGTAGCGATTCTGACGAGCAAGCATTTCTAAAAATTCCGCAACCGATTATAAAATATCAAAACATTACACCGATAAGCTTTGCTCAATTAGATATGAGTAAGGCCCGCAAACTTGAAACAACAGCTAATATAAGTAATAATATTGCGGTTAAAACAGAAAGCCTAAATTCAAAATCTGCAAACCTTAGGGCAATGCAGACTAAAGAACAATTTGCAAAAGGTGCGATTCAATCAGCAAAAATGTCGTCTGACAAGCTTGCAGCAAAAGTGTCGACAAATGACTTAGTCGCAAAGGTATCTTCTGACAAGCTTGCAGCAAAAGTGTCGACAGATAAAATAAACAAGGTTGAACTTAGAGCAGATAAATTAAACCAAAGAGCGATTAACACTAAGGAATTACACGACAAAAATAAAATAGAAGCCAAAAAAATATCAAAAGAGGCCATTGCTTCCGTAAAAAATGAAAAAGCAAATTTAGAAGAAAAAAAAGCCAATATTGTAGAGGCTGTCGAAAAGAAAGAAGCGACGCTTGAATTTAAGCGAAGCCTCGAAACCGAAGCCAAAATGCAGCAAGTAAGAGCCAAAGGTTTTGAAGCTGCAGCTAATAAACTCGATACCGGCAAACTTAATGTTGCAAAAAATGATAAAGTTATGTCAGCTAAAAACTCTGCTGATAAAGCAAATTTGCAAGCAGACAAACTATCTCTTCAAGCAACCAAAAATTTGGCTCAAAAGACATCTTCAATAGAAGCCGCAAAATCTGCTAATGTTACAGAAATGCTTGATTTGGTGTCAGGCACAGTTGATTTTGCTTCACCGGCCATGAGCCAAAACGAGCATCCTTTGGCCTCAATGCAGGATGAAATGGACGCCGTGATGGAAATGAACGAAGTAGAAAGCATGGTTGCTGAAGCGATTACCACTCATAATATGATATTAGAATTGCCGCAATATAAAGAGCAAGCAGAACAATATCTTAAGGCTGTTCAAGAGTACAATGATGCTCTTGAACGGTTAAAAACTTCAGAAAAATGTGCAATCAGATATTTGGGCAAATATTTTAAAAATCCTCACAAGGTTTGGTCCGGTGGTTTACCCATAGAGCAAGCAACCAATCACGATTTGCGAAAAGGTATTTCCGGATGGGCCTTTAACGCCTTTGAACTATTAAAAAGCGGATCGGTTACAGGTACTTTTGAGGCATTTAAGACTGCCGAGGAAAATATGAATAAAAAAGCAGAAGAAAGCAAAGAGGACGATGCTTACCTGACAGATCAAAATGCTCTAAATACCAAGCTTGCAAACAAAATGCAGACATCAAACACTCAACCTGAAGAGTTGGTAAAAGAAAGCCTTACAAATGACGAAGTGGCAGAAATCAGTGAAGATCCTGCGCTATATATGGATATGGGAAACTTGGATGAAGATGGAAACCCGATTAGGGTAGATGAAAATGGAAACCCTGTTAAGAAAGGTGAAGAAGGTGAAATAGATACTTCCGGCAGAAGATTTGGCGGAGATGCCGCCGACAGAATGGAAAGCGAATCTCTTAGTGCTTCCAAAAAAGGAAATGCCACAGAAGAAACGCGTAAGGCTGATATGATGTCATGGCAAGTTGGCGCGGAAGCATCTAAAATGCTTGGCGACCCTACACTCAATTGGGGATCTGCATCTACCGGCAAAAAACTTATTTGGAATGATACTAAAAGATTTTATAGGATATACTTAGAAAAGAAATATAATAATATCTTAAATTATGTAAATTCGCTTTCTGCAATGGATATTATGGAGGTAGTTGCCAAAAAAATGTCCGGCGGTGATTTGGGTAAAGATTACAAAAGCAACCAATCACAAAGAAAAGAGCAAATTGCTAACCTTATGTCCGGCAAAATGGATGAATCTCTGTTAAATGACGAAGAAAAAAATAAATTAAGTGCCTTTGCTAAGATGAGTGAATCAATGGCTTCAAAAGCACAAAGTCTAAAAGATGGTTTCAGATCTGTTATCAATAAAAAAGAGAAACGATGTACGGATGACCCGAACAACCAAGAAGAATACATGGCTTGCTTAGAGAAAGAACTCAAAGATACAGAAAAACTCAAAAGTAAAGAATGTGCAAGTTCTGGTGGTGAAACCTTGGCGTGTCTTGAAGTTCAAGAAGAAATTTTGAGAATTAAAACAGATATAGATAACAAAAAATTACTTCATGCCAAAGACGAAGTAATAAATATAAAAGCAAGTAAAGAGGACAAGATAACAGAAAATCAACTGGCTGCAGCAACAGCCCCGGTTGTTTTTTCGGATGACCCTGACCTTGTTTCAACAACCAAAATTTCTGGTATTGTTAGAGATGCTGTTTCAAGTAATATCAGAGCAGATTCCCAAAAAGAAATTGCTGAAAGTGACGATATTAAATTAAAAGAACAAGAAATTGAAAAAGCAAAGGCAAATTTGGCCGCAGCTACTGCTAATATGGTAGCAATGAAGCTGAAGATAAAAAATAAAAAACTTGCTCTTCAAGAAGCGGCGGCTCCCGGTGATGAGGCAGAAGGTGATAACAAATCATCCCTGATAGAAATGCAGATAGCGGCAATTACCAGAGCTATGGAAGCTAAAGGAGAACAGTCATCCGTATTTAAAATTATTAAAGACGCCATAACGGAAAGTAATAATAATAATCCTGTTGAAGGTATGGTTAATGTAGATAGTGTTGTTCTCGGTTTATTCCAAAATGCTACATCTTTGGTAGAACAAGCCAGACAAGAAGCCAGTAAAATCGTTATTGATAACGGGCATAAGAAAATGTTAGCACTTGGCGATGATTTGTTTTCAGCATCTTCACATGGTAAAATAGTCGAAATACACAACGAAATGATAGAAAATTTAAAAAATGTTACCATAGCATTTACTATTACCGATCAAGCTATAAAACCATTGATGGATTTTGGTAAAATAGCAGTGTTTGCCGACTTTTTGGCAAATATTGATACCAGTGAAGAACTTGAAGGATTCTTCGTGGGAGCCGTGGCAAAAGAACGCGATTTTAAGGCGCCATATAAATTGCTCGGCTTTGACTTGCCTCCGGTTAGAGAAGTTTTTCACTTTGATGCAATTGATTTCAGACAAGTAAAAGAAGCCGAAGAAGTAAATGAAGATGACGACGATGACAGTAAACCCGATTGGCTTGAAAAAATGATGGATATGGCCAATGAGGCAATGGCAAAACTGAGTAAACAAAAAAGAGCTATTGATAAAAAATTCTTCTTAGAATATGGTGGCGACATTCCTCTTATTTGGCAGACCATATTGTCTGATTATCCTTTTATGGAATCTACATATCCATTACAAGAAGCTTTGGGCGGTGAAAACGACGAATGTGAGCGTTCAACCTTCTCTCGAGGTGGTATAATGCCTTGCTTGTACGGATATAATACCAAGACCAAAAAATATGATTATGTTTTGGATATCACCAAAAACAGTAAATATATATATCGCACGGCCGAAGGAAATGAAAATACAACACTGGGTCCTTGCTCATCTATTAAAGCTAAGCAGAATGGCGTAAATATAGAACCTCATCATTCATTTTGGAAAGTGTTTTTAAATAATGGAATTGCTTCCAATAAGGTAGATATGAATTGCGAGTACAGTGAACTTGGTATGTTGTTAGAGGCTGACAAACATAATAATCTATTCTTGCGTAAAACGGCATTTAATAATTTTAATCGAATAAATAAGCAAAACAGTAGCAAAAAGACTAAACCGATTGAAAAAATGGGTAAAGTAAAACGCAAAAATCTTGCCGCTGCACAACATTCAGAGCTTAATCGAAACCAAGTAGGCGATTTCTTAAAACAAGCCGAGGGAGAAAAGCTTCGCAAAGACAATTTGGAAGATGCAAAAGCCGGTTATGAAAAAAGTATAGAAACGCTATATACTATGTTTAAAGATTATGGCTTTACCCCGTCAGAAAGCTTTAATATGGCTAATAAAGACGATTATAAATTGGCAGAAAAAACTATAAAAGCTCTAAAAAAACAAAGACTGCAGGCTGCAGAAAAGTCTTTGCAAAAAATAATGGATGCAGAAAGTGATAGGATTAAAAAAGCAAAAGAAGAGATAAAAGAAAAGAAACTCAAAAATGCCAAAGCTCCTCAAAAGAGTAAAATCCTTGATGAGAAAAACAAAAAAATGAAAAAGCTTATAAACTTTATGTATACAGATACAGATTGCCTGCTAAAATTATCAATGACCGACGCCGACAGCAACGATTTGGCAATTCGCTTGCTCAAAGCCGCCGCTGATAAGGCTCTCTTGAAAAAACACAGAGAAAATAATACAAACAAGGCAAATGAATACATAGACCTTGAAGAAGCTTTTTGTGCAATATATTGATTTTAGGAACAAAAAAAGATGAATATGCCGCAATTAGAAACAGGAAAAGAAACTTTAGCCATAAGTGGAACCGTAAGTGAACCGAAATATTTAAATGAGTTGGAAAAAGAGCGTAATACAATCAAGCAAATTTACTATTTGTGGGTTTCGCGCTTTTTTATACTTACAGCCACAATATCCTGTGCTTTTTTAATGTTAGCATCGTTATCGTTATTCCGTTTGGCTCCTATGGTAACGGTTGAACCTTTTTTGCTTATAAATCAAAATACTTCTGACGGAATTGTTCGTCACGAGGCTATTGAAAGAGATATGGCCTCAAAGGATAAATTGTTAACAATGTTCATAAAACAATATGTGGTTTTACGAAATACCATAATTAACGATCCTGTTGAAATGCGCAGTCGTTGGATGGGCGGTGGTATGCTCAATTATTTGTCATCTCCCGATGTCTATAATGAGTTTGGAAAAGCCACCAAATCGCAATGGGAAAGTATATTTAAGCAAGTTCTTGTGCGTGAAGTGGAAATTATCTCTATTGTCAGACAAGGTGGTGAACGATCGGCCGTATGGAAAGTCGACTTCAAAACCTATGATTTATACAATGAGGGAAACAGCCAAGAACAAAAAGAAGCGACTTTAAGGGTCAGATACTGGACGGCATCGGTTATTGCATACTTTATTCCCGAAAGGGCCTTTATGGTGCCAAGACTTATCAATCCTCTCGGATTTACCGTTACCAGATATTCACAAACCGAGGTTGAAGTACTGTAATTTGTTGATAAGTATATTTAAGCTGTTAGACATTTAAAATAAAAGAGTATAACTTCATAATATCTATAGTTATATACCTAATGTTTATGGGGAAAGGCTGATATTATGAAAATGCGTTATAAGTTATTGGTTTTATTTGTTTTCTTTGCTTTGGCAGGTTGCTATGGTTCATACTACGAGCCTGAGCCTGTCGGTATAGGTACGGGTAGTGATGAGTTGAAATTATCACCTTGTGCCTGTATGGAAATAGAACTTCCTAAAGATTTACCTGAATGGTTTATTGCAACAATCTGATATCTTAAAGTAATGGAAGGTTTTTATGGTTGGCGAAATTCAAGGTCAAGTACAACAAAGATTAGCTGATGGTAGGCGTCAGGCTCCTCGCCCGACGGCCAGAAGAAAGTCTGCCGACAAAGATGTTTTTGTGGCAAATATTGCTGAAAAGCGCTATTTGTGGACGGCTCGTGCTTTTGCTGTTATTACGGCTTTGAGCTTGTGCTGTAATTTGATTCTTATATTGGCAATATTCCAAGTTATTCCTTTGTACCGAGTAGAGCCGTTTTTGTTGACATTTCAAGATCGTTCGGAACAAGTGTATAATATTCAACCTGTAACAAACGAATTGCGTAATCGCAAGGCTGTTACCGAGGTTTTTGTTCGTGAATATGTTTTGCTTCGTTCAACTTTTACTTCAGATGTCGCAGAGGTTGAGGCTCGTTGGATGCCCGGTGGCCCGGTACAAGAGATGTCAACCAATCGTGTTTACCAAGATTTTTTGGATAATGTTGCAAAAAAAGCTGTCGGTATCATAAAAAATCAAGGTATGGTACGAGATGTTAAAATTTTGTCAGTCAACGAATTGACGGAAGGTGTATGGCAAGTAGAGTACGAAACAAAAGATATGTACCCTGATTCTGCAACACCTGAGGTCGGATATTGGACTGCTTCGTTAAATGTCGGATATCGTAGAAAAACCGTAAAATATGGTGACAGACTGAAGAATCCTGTCGGATTTACCGTTACTAACTATGCGCTAAGCCGTAATAAAGTGGAGTAATTGAACGTGATTAAAAATATTAAGATTAGAAGTTTTATCGTTTGTGCTGCGGTTGCTTTTTTTGCAACAGCGGTTTCGGCGCAAGTTGATCAGCAAATTATGGATGCAAGCGCAGAGCAGGCTCAGGGTAATTATGCTCCGATGAATATGGGATATGCCGGATTTAATTCTTTGGGTATGACACAGGCTGCGTGGTTGGATCCTATGCAAAATTTGGGTGAAGGACAAACAAAGCCGGCGTACTCAAAATATTATTGGTCACCTGATTTGATTTTGCCGATACGCGTTCGTGAAGGTATGATAACTATGCTAAATTTCCCTGAATGGGAATTGATTGAGGATATATTCCTTGGTGATAGCGCGACATTTGACGGTCAAATTTCGGGCCCCTCAACCCTTTTGCTTTATCCTAAAAAAGGAGCAAACATAGGTGTTGATACCAATATTATCGTTTTTGGTCGTTCAGGCAATCGTTATGTGTTTTATATCAAGTCTGAAGGTATAAATACAGAGCGTTTAACCAATGCAATTATTGATATCGATGTTGTTGATGACTATGTTCCTGACGAATATAAAGGATCTTCTTCAACACCTTATGCCGGAAATGGCGCAGGTTTTAAATCTGGTAGTGGTAATATTTCTACTCACACTCGTCGTTTTCAAAAAAGTGATTGGATGAAATCGATACCGGTTGACCCCAGCGATTTCAAATTTGACTTAGAAGTTTATGTTCCAAATCCTGATGATGTGGTAATTGCTCCTGAGCGCGTGTGGCGTGACAATATCTTTACTTATATCGATTTAGGTAAAAAAGCATTGAATATGATACAGCGTCCGGTTGTCAGCATGATAGTTGAACGCGTGGAAGTTCCTGTCGGTTTTAGAACAAAAGGACAAGATAACAGACTTATCATTGTTGAAGGTATCGGCGATTTGGTGTTGCGAAATGGCAAACGCCTGATTTGTATTAAAATGCGTCGTTCCGATGCTGTCGGCTTGGAATATGCTATAGATTCAGCTGATTATTTACCGCCGAAATGGGAAGTAACACCGCCGATTCCAAATCCTCAGCAAGGGATTGGTTATGGTCCTACACCGGCGATGAATTATGCCCCTCAAGGCCAATACGATATACAGGTCGGTCAAAGCCAAATAATTGTTCCTGAATATGCAAAGGCTACTGCTACACCATCTTCTAATGTAGCTGATAGTATAGATTATTCAAAAATGCAAAAAATAAGTCCGTCAACAGCACAGGCAATGAATATTGCCCCGCAATATGCTTATGGTGCCGGATTTAAGGATGTTGCCGATTCTACAATATCTATTGAACTTGGTGTAGATAGCAATGTTTCTAATTTAGAGAACTTGTGGAATAAGCTGTCTTCAAAATATGAAGAAGAGCTCGGCGGCTTTTCACCATTCTTCTCTGTTGATGCTCCTGCCGACGGTCAAGGTAAAGAATTGTTCCACTTGCGAGTTGGTCCGATGAAAAACTTGGAAGCAGGTGATAAGATTTGCGGAAAATTAGGACGCAGTGGCGTATTTTGTAGTGTGGTAAGGACGCAGTAAAAGAAGATATGAGTCAAGAACCGTTAACAAATTCGGAAAAATATGTTAAAAAGACCAATAACATCATTTTGATGATTGGTCTTTCGTCATTGATTGTCTTTATCTTCGGACTTATCTTGTTGATGACCAGTGGCGAAAACAAAGATACCTACGAAGAGCCGGTGTTTACGGAAAATGCCGATGTTTTCGGTTCTGCTCCTACCACAACTTCAGCATCTCAGGGAATAGAATTTTCAACAATGGAAGGCGAGATACCGATTACAACAACGCCTGATCCGATAGAAATGGGCGAGGTTGTCTTAGGAACAGATGCCAGCAATGTCTTGTCAATAGGAACAAACGGCAAAGCCGGAATAAAAATTGTTTCGGTTGAGTTGGCCGAACCTCCTGCTGCCGGATTTTCTTTTGAAGATAAATGTCGAGGAGCAGAGTTATCTGGCGAAGAAGTTTGTCATATCACTATGACTTGGGCTCCTGTTGTTGCCGGTAATGTGCAAAATAATTTTATCATTTCTTGGCATGAAATAAATCTTGGAAAAGAAAGCATAAAGGCGGCAAAAGTTCCGGTTAGCGGAAATGCTGTTGAAAAAGAAGATTGTAGCATATGTGAAACAGCACCGCAAAGTGAAACTGTTGCAGGTAAAAACACTAAAGGAAATCGCTTAGCAATAGGGCCTGATGGTAAAGTTATCGGAACAATAGATGAAGACGGCTATGTTCGTGATGAGAATGGTAATATCATCGGTAAAGTCGGTGCAGACGGTTTGATATATGACGAAAACGGCAATGTTATCGGTGTCGCAGAAAACAGAAAAGCCGTATATGACGAATTTGGCAATCTTATCGGATATGCAAGGCCGGATGGCACGGTTGTTGACCTAAACGGCAATGTCGTCGGACGAGTGTTACCTGATGGAACGGTTGTTGATATGGACGGAAATCCTATCGGAAAAGTAGTAGAAACAGGTCTTGTATATGACGAAAACGGAAATGTTATCGGTCGAGTACTACCGGATGGAACAGTTGTTGATATGGATGGAAATGTCATAGGTAAGGTACTTCCGGATGGAACAGTCGTTGATATGGATGGCAATAAAATCGGTTCTATCAGTAAAACAGGCCGTGTAGCCGTCGGAGCCGATGGAAAACCTATAGGCGTAGTTATGCCTGATGGTAGTGTCGTTGATAAGAACGGTAATAAGATAGGTGTAGTTGATGAAGAAGGAAATGTCGTTTTCAAAGATTCTCCTTTAGCCGGTAAAAAACTCAGAGTTGCTTATGATGCAAATGGTAATGTTATAGGTTATGTCGATGAAGACGGTAATTTAGTCGATGCAAACGGTAATATTATAGGCAAGCTAAATGATGATGGAACAATTTCTGATTTGAACGGTAATGTTATAGGTTATGTAGGCGAAGAAATTGTTTTTGATCCGAATATGATTGTCGGAAAAATAGTGTCATTTGAAAGTATACCTATTACCCCAAGCGGAACATTACTAGGGACATTGCAAAACGACGGCACCATAGAAAATGAGAAAAAACAAATAGTAGGAAGATTTATTCCCGACGGTACGGTTCGTGATACAACCGGAAAAGTTGTTGCTAAAATGGTCAGAGCCGGAATGATTGTAGGCTATGGCTGTAATGATATCGGATATTTAGACAAAGACGGAAAAATAAAAAAAGGAAATGAAGAAACCGGATACAAAGTAAATCACGAAGGTGTTGTTTCTGATATGGAAGGAAAATACATCGGCGAAGTATTACCTATGGGTAAGGTTTTTGACGATAAATGCAATTTGCTGGGTTTTGTTGACACTAAAGGTATTGTGAAAGATAAATCAAACAAATATGTGGGATGTGTAAATCCTGACGGAAGTGTCCTAAGTGAAGACGGTAACTATATCGGTCATGTTGCCAGAAAAGGTGTTGCAACCGATGTAAACGGCAATCTTTTGGGTAAAATAGACAATAACATTGTTATAAACCCTAATAAACAAGCTGTCGGCTGCGTTAATTTATACGGTGATGTTTTCTCTAGCGGCGGAACCTATATAGGAAAGGCGTTGGGTGAACAATATGCATATACCCTAAGCGGCAACTTTATGAATCCTGTTGATGACAGCGCAAAAATAAAAATATATGGCAAACCTTCGGCAATGCTTTCGACTAATAATTTGGTTATAGATGAAAAAAGATCGATTATTGGTGTCGCAGTACCCGCAAAAACAACAATTGTCAGCACAGACGGCAATAAAATAGGCAATTTATTTATTGACGGCAACATCTATAACGGCGAGGGCATATCTCAAGGCAATATAAAAAATGGTGGATTGAGTGAATACAACAGTATAAGCGGATCCGTTATGCCAAGGGGAGAAGTTGTCGATATCAAAGGCAACATTGTCGGAACGGTTAATTTTGATGGTAAGGTTGTGACTCGTTACGGCGATGTTATTGGAAGAATCAATGCTAAAGGTGATTATTTTAATACAACCGGAGAATATTCCGGCAGTGTGGTCGCAACAGGACCTGCAATCGGTTACGACGGATCATATATCGGCTATGCCACATCATCAGGCAAGGTTATAGATTTGGACGGCAAAGAGGCAGCTCATACTACTTTTGATAAAAAGGTAGCAAATAACAATAATGATATAATAGGCGAAGTTATACCCGAAGGAATTATGGTTGATATGATGGGTGATTACAAAGGATTGTTAAATTCTTTGGGTGATGTTGTTGATTTGCAAGGCAAAGTTGTTACAGCCATTCTTCCCGGAGGGTCCAGTGATAAAGGTTTAAGCCGATTAAACGGTAGAGGAGTTGTTGATTTTGGCGGAAATATTATCGGATTTGTTTCCCCTGACGGCAAAGTTGTTAATAATACCGGAGTTGTTTTAGGTAAAATACTTTCTGATGGCAATGTCTTGGGAGTTACCGGAAAAATCATCGGCGAGGTCGTTGATGGCGACATTGTTATATCAAATAATGATAAAGTTGTGGGTTATGTAAATTTTGATGGTAAAATTATTGGTAAAGATGCTAGTATAATCGGTAAGGTCTTGTCCGGTGGTTTGGCTGTTGATTTGAATAATCAGATTTTAGGAAAAATATATAAAATCGGCGCCACAATATTGGGTAACGACGGCAATTATAAGGGGCGCATAGCTCCTGACGGAAAAGTTGTTGATATGTTTGGAATAAATATCGGATATATCAAGAACAACGGCTCGTTTATAGATCTTGATAAAAATGTTTCAGGCTATGTTCTTGGCGAAGTAGCTAAAAACCGAAGGAATTAGTGATGAATTTAATAAATAAAATAATAAAAGCTTTTATGTCATCAAGCATGATCCTTGGTTTTGTTGTTGCCTCAAATATGGCGCAAGCTCAAGAAATTACGGCAATAAATTTTAACGGTGATCAGGTTGGTAAAGTGATACCTGATGGTAAAGTTGTCGGTTTTGATAATAATTTAATCGGAAATATTACCGCAGACAGTTTGTTGGTCGATTCTAACGGCGTTTTAATCGGTGGTGTGGTTCCCCAAGGAATAGCTATCGGCAACGATATAAAAGTATTGGGTAAAGTAGGTAGTGACGGAAATGTTCGCGGAGCTTCCGGACAAGTCGTCGGCCGAGCTCTGCCAAATGGCTTGGTTATTAGTAACAGTTATGAAATTTTGGGACAAATCGTATCGGCCGGATTGGTTTATAATGACGAGGGTCAGGTTTCAGGTAGGGTTACCGGTGACGGATTGTACACAAATATTTTAGGCGAACAAATCGGTGTGATAACGCCTGACGGATATGCTTATAAAAAAATAGGCAACGACTACATTATGGATGGACGCCTGATATCTTCAAAAATGGTCGTTTCCGTAAATGGTGATTTTATAGGTAGCGTTGCACCCGGTGGTCAGGTAACAGACTTTGATTCAAAAGAAATAGGTTTTATCAAAGCAAATGGGTTTGCTTATAGCGGCGACAAAGTTGTAGGTAAGGTTGTTACCTCCGGATATGCTTTCAGTGATGATGGTAAATACATCGGATACATCAGCTATAATGGTGAAGTCATAAACAAAAACAGTGTCGTCGGCAAGGTTAGAGCTGACGGATTAGTTTCTGATATAAAAGGTGATATTATAGGCGGATGTATAGATTTTTCCGCAACAGTGGTTGATGTCAAAGGAAGATATTTGGGACGCGTTCTGCCTGAAGGAAAAGTAATAAGCTTATCAACTGAAATCGGAAAAGTCGGCGCTAAAGGTATTGTTTACGGTTTGACCGGGGGTGTTGTCGGCAAAATAGTAAAAACAGGTCCTGTTTTTGACTATAAAGGCGAAATAAAAGGTCATGCGGTAAGCAATGGCAGTGTTATATCTCTAAACGGAACAACAATCGGTTATATGATAGGTGACGATGCTTATAATTTGTCAGGATTGATTATCGGTTCTATATTAAATACAAAAGCAGTTTATCGAAATGATAACTCATTCGTCGGAATCAGCGGAATATCTTCGTCAATAAACAATGGTACGGCACAACTTTATATTTCTCCTTGGGGCTATGTTTTTTCACAATCCGGTGATGTCGTAGGTAAGGCTCAAGATATAGACACCTATTATACACCATATGGCGAAATTCTCGGCTATCAAGGCTTGGATGGACGCATAGTTAACCGTTCTGATATGGAAGTAGGTCGAATAACCGGTCTTGGCTATGTCTTAAATAATCAAAATACCTTGGTAGGAAAAAATATAAATGCTCTTGCTGCCGTAAATTATAGCGGTGAAAACTTAGGTGTATTAAATGGAAAGAATTTAATTCTTAACAAAGAAGGAAATGCTGTCAGCAAGATATTGCCGGACGGTACAATAACTAATATAAAAGGAAGCAACCTTAATTATATGCCAAAAATGGGACAAAGTTATTCAAATAAAATAGCTTTGGATTTTAGAGGTAATTTACTGGGATATGTTGATTTAAGCGGAAGAGTAAACAATATTTCAGGCGCAAGAATAGGCTATGCTGTTCCCAGAGATTTAGTTATGGATAATAATGGATTTGTTAGCGGTTATATAATCGGCTATAATAGTGTTGTAGATGAAAATTGCTCTGTTATCGGCGTAATTTCTTCTGATGGTCAGGTATATAATTATCGCGGCGTTTATGTTGGAAAAGTTCTTTCAAATGGCTATGTTATAAGCGACAGCGGAACAATATTGGGTAAAGCTGTAAATAAAAGACCGATAATAAATAATGAAGGTCGAGTAATAGGTTATAGTGAATATAACGGAAAGGTCATAAACGACAAGAACGAAGAAATGGGTTGTTTGAATTTTAAGGGACAATTGATAGGCTCGGATTCTACCTTAATCGGTGGAATATCAGCTATTGATCCGGTAATAGGTTATAACAACCGCATAGATGCCTATGGTACACTTAACGGCCTGATAGTTAACAACGATAATGAGCTTATCGGCTATCAGCAACCTAACGGAAATGTTAATTCAAATTCGGGTGTATTTACCGGATATATGTTAAAATATAAAATAGCCTTTGATTTTGCTAATAAGCCTATTGGTTTCGTTTCCGAAACAGGAAAAGTCATAAATAACAAAAAAGAAGAAATAGGTATTGTAGATTTTGACGGTTATGTTGTATCTAACAAAAATTCTATCGGTTATGCTTTAAATGATATGTATGTTTATGATGCAGAAGACAAACCCATAGGATATATAAATTTACAAGGCGAGGTTGTCAGTTTTTCTAATCAGAATATTGGTACGCTGGACAAAGGTTTTGTTATTAAAAACAAAGAAGTAGTAGCTCGCGGAGCAAGGGATTATAATATACGCAATAAAGATCGCCAAACTATCGGTTACCTAAATCTCAAGGGCGAGGTGGTTGATAATTCGGGTAATGTTGTCGGTACATTGACCGGTAAGGGTAGAATTGTAAATTCTTCCAATGAGCATATAGCAACAGCCACTCCGTTACAATATTACGGTTCTGGAATGTCTTCGCGTCAGATGATTTTTGATGAAAATGGAAATCTGATAGGATATTTAAACGAAAATGGCGAATTGGTTGATGCTAACGGTAATATTATCGGTAAAAAAGACAGTGATGGTAATATTGTCAATATAAATGGCGAGAAAATGGCATCTTCAATGAAGGATAAACCTATTTATGATGAAAATGGTAATATCATAGGTTATACAGATGAGAATGGAAGCGTTTTCGGTAAAGACGGTAATCTTTTAGGTCAATTAAACGAAAAAGGCGAGGTCGTTAACGCTGATAATAAAGTTGTCGGCAAAATAGGAAAGCCACAAGAAGAAAAACCGGTTGAAGAAGTTCCGGCAATTCAAGATGCGTCAAATTTGTTTGATATGTCAGAGATTACAGGCGCTAAAAGTGATGTTCCTAATGTAATAGAAGAAACATCACCTGATTTATTAAAAATGCTCGAAAGCAATAAATATGGTAAGTCTTTAGGTATAGCCTTAACACCGGATGGCGATTATTTGGGCGATATTATGGAAGACGGCAGCGTATTGGATGAAGATGGAAATGTTGTAGGCTATTATTCGCCGGACGGATTGATATTGGATAGTAATGGCGAAATTATAGGTGTTGAAGATTCCGACTATGATTATGATGATGAGGATAGTGAGGATGACGGTGCTGCACCATTTATACCGGCAGGATCGTTTGGTCCCGGTGGTGCATACGGAATTGGAGATGGTAGTGCCGGTAATTTAGGTCCCGGAGGCGGTTTTGGTCCGGGTGAAAGATATGATCCTGTCAGACAAGCCGCTTTGAATGCAGCAATGCAGGAAAGAAGAACTAATATTTCTGTCGGAAAAATCAGTTCAGGTATAAATCCATCAACATTTGACGGATATCAAAAAGATTGGTCTGAGCAAGGCATAGGAAAGTCAATATCCTCATGGCGTGTAGATATGTCAGAAATGATATTCTCTGACAAACCTATTCCCGCTGTTATTGCTCGTGCTATTGATACAAATAATCCGGCGCCGGTTACCGCGTATGTTGAACGCAATGTTTACGCCGAAGAAGGCAGAAATATAATAATTCCTGCCGGTTCTCGATTGATAGGTGCTTTTGGCTCGATAACAGCTTCTGCTGAAGCCACATCAGAATCAGCACGCGTCCAAATCACTTGGGAAAGGTTGATAAGACCGGATGGTTCAATCTTTGTATTTAGCGGCCAAACAGCAGATGCTCAAGGTCGTGCCGGTGCTCTGGGTTATGTTGACCAACAACTGTTCAAGAAATATACATTGCCTGTTGTAACAACGGTATTAAGTTCTGCCGCTTCATTCTTTATGGCATCAGCTGAGGATAATGCCGGACAAATCGAAAACTCTAAACAACAAGCTGCCAGTGACGCTCGCCAAAACTTCCTTGAAGATATGGATGTATTGTTTGATGACATCTTGTCTGATAAAACCGATGTTAAAGCTATGACCTATGTTCCTGCCGGAACTCGAATCATTATTTATCCGAATACTGATTTGTGGCTCAGAACACCGGATAGAGATGAAGAAGCTTCTGCACTTGCAGAAAGTAAAGCTCCACAAGTGTTGATTGATGACGCAAAAGTACAAGGTAAAATAGAAAAAGAAAGAAAAGAAATGGCAACACCGGGTGGCGCAGTTGTTTACAATCCGGATGAAACAGACGCTGAAGCTAAAGGTAGTGGAGCTGTACTTATCGATGATAAGAAAAAAGAAGGTGACATAGCTGCACCGCCTCCGCCTCCGCCATCAGCAGGTGTTGTAGCTCCGCCACCCGGAGCCGCAACAAGTTCAGCAACATCAGATAGTGGCGTACCGGCCTTATTCTAAGGAGTTAATGATATGTCTTTTACAGTTTTGGAATCAATTTTAAGACCGTTATCTTATTGGTATGAACAAGACGGAATAGAAGAGGTTGCCATCAATAAAGGTGGCGAAATATGGTTGCGCCTAAGAGGAAAAAGAGCATATCCTTGGACTGTTTACAAAGATGAAAAGCTAAGCAAAGAATATCTTACGGATTTACTGTATATTGTTGCTAACACCTATGAATTACCGTTTGATCCTATACAAGGAAACCCTGTTGTCTATGCTACAATACCGGGGGAACATCGTTTTTCAGCCATTTGCGGCCGAAATGTTATGTATGATAATGATGACCTGACAGGCGGTATTGCTCTTACAATTCGTGTACACGCCGACGATGTATCATTCGGATTAGGAGATTATGGACTAACACAAGGTGGAAAACTGCACAAAATAAACCCCTTAAAAGATATTCAAGAGCCTGAAGATCCTTATGAACGACTCCTCTTAAGTCTAAAAAGAGGTGATCATATTTTGGTGTCAGGAGCAACTGCAACGGGTAAAACCACTTTCTTAAACAATTTGCTTAAAATTTTAGACCCGCACAAAAGAATTTTAACTATTGAGGATACCAGAGAATTGATTGTTCCTCACAAAAACAGAGTTCATATAACTTTATCGCGTACCGAACAAACAAACGCCCTAAATTATGCAAAAGTTATTGACTTGGTTGTTCGTTTTACTCCTGATGCAATTGTGGGCGGAGAGATTTCAACCGGTAATGCCGGCGCCTTATGGGAACTGATGGGGTCAGGACACGATAACTGCTTAGCTACCATTCACGCCGAAAGCTCTGAAGCAGCATATCAGGCGTTTACCGATCGTATTATGCACTCCTATCCTCAAACTGATAGAAAGAAAACTATTGAGGAAATGCGCAAAAAATTAAGAGTGGTTCAAATAAATCGTGACGGAAACTTGCGTGCTGTTACCGAAATTACATAAAATCAGGCATTTTTTTGCATTTTATTAACTCTAAATTTACATGATTACCTTATACTTGAGTATGATTCATGAATTTTAAGTACTTAAGTAGAAAAAATGGTAAGTGAAGCAGATATAGCAGAAGCAAGAAGAAAAGCACTTCGCAATGGTGAAGAGGACCCTATCACCATTGCTCAACGCTATCTGAATATTTACCGCCAACTACATATATTTCCGCCGGAAAGAAAAGAATCATTTGATCAGTCATTATTAAATCTTTCACCAATTACCATCAGTATTATATCTTCACTTCCGGGCGGATTAACATTCCAAGATTATATTGATGAAGTGTTCACCAATATGGGACGGGAAAAAACAGCAAGAAATGAAGGAAGTGGAGAATTTGATTCTATACAGCCGTCAGATGTTGCGTCTGCACAACCTCAGATATTATCCAATGCTCAAGCCTCTGTTCAAGCTCAGCAGGTTCCTCCTCAAGTTCAGGTAATGCCGCAAATGGTAGGAGCTCCGGCGACATTGGCAATGGATAGCAATTTTGCCGGAGAGTTTGCTAAAATAATGGGGGGAATACTTGAGCAACAAACAAATATTCAAAAAGCGGGTTTAGAAAAGGTTGCTCAAGATATTGGAAAAACACAGCTTTTTATTGCCAAAAAACTTGAAGACAGTAAAGCTCAGCAACATATAGAAATAAGTAATTTATGCAAAACAATTGCTCAAAGTCACACGGCGTTGAGTTCTTCATTGGCAACATTAGGACAAAATATTGTCTTAAAAACCTCGGAAATGAATGCGTTAAGCAATCACTCAGGAGGTAGAAGTGTTGAAGATGATGCCAGATTGGTCAATATGATAAACCAGTCGCAAGAAAGACTTATGATGGGGATTTTATCCAGACTTCCTCAGGCTGTCGGTGTTGGAAATGTTAATGTTAACGCACCATCACGAAGCGCGGAAGATGACGCTCGCCTAGCTGAGCTAATTGCACGATCCCAAGAAAAAGTAGTGTCAACAGTTGTCGAAATGCTGTCTTCGTCACATAATCAATCACAGCAAAATTCAACGAATGTTGAAATGCTTATATCTGCAATGTCTCAATCACAAGACAGGCTGATTTCGGCACTGGTCGAAAAGCTTCCTCAAGCAAGTAATTCTCAAGGAGTAAGTTCGGCTAATCGCACTGTGGAAGATGATGAGAGATTGGCTTCTCTTATTGCCAAATCTCAAGAAAAACTTATATCGGCACTGGTTGATAAAATTCCGCAACCCAAAGGCAAAGAAAGGTTTTTTAAGACATCTTCATCAAGGAGCGAAGAAGACGATGAACGATTGGTTAAATTACTGGTTGCTTCACAAGAAAATATGATAAAGTCGTTGATGGATAAAAATATTTTATCTCAACAAGTTTCTCGCACCGAAAGAAATGACAACTATGAACAACCCAAGACAGAAACTTTAGATAGCGTTATAGATCAAACATATAACGATATTGACTTTAGTATGTTTACTCCCGTAGAACAGGACCCGGTTTATGAAGATAGCAGCAGCGTGGATACCATATTAGCCGAAGAGAATCAACAAATAATCGAAGCTTCGGATTTTGAAAAAAAGAAAAAGAAAAAAAAGAAAAAAAAGAAAAACAATAAAGACCCCGAAGAATTTGAAACTTTTGAAACAGATAATAATAAAGGTTTTGATAATAGCGGTGAAGAATTATCCTATTTAGATGATATAAAAGAAGAAATATCTGAAAATGTTGTTCAAATACCGGAAGCCAATGATATTGTTGAGAGTTATGACCAAAGCAAAATAGCTGAAATCAATAATGTTAATATTGCAGAAAGCTATGAGCCAAATGAAATTACACCGCCTATAAAAGATATAGAAATACCAAATGATGAAGAACCGTTACTATTGGATACAATAGTCCAAGAAAATCAAACTTCAGAAACAGTCAATGACGAACCTTTGTCATCGGATATAGGTATCAGTGAAGATGAGGAAGACGAATTATTGCTGAATAAAGATCCTTGGCTTGATGATGAGGAATTAACTGAAAATAGTGATAATGAATTAACATCATTAAATTGGGATTTTGATGAGAGCACAAAACAAGATTGGGGTTTTGAGAGCAAAGATGATTCATGGGGAATTAGTGTAACTGATAAAGAGCCGGATGACACAACATCAGAAACCGAGGATGGTGAATGGGTCTATGTTGATGAATATGGCAATGAATATCCTGCTGATGATGATTCCAACGGTTATCCTCAAAATAATAATGATAATCAAGATTGGGAATGGGACTATGTCGAAGAAATAAACGGCAATACTTGTGCTTATTCATCAGATTCATATGACAAAAAACTGAGTATGGATGAAATTTCTCCGATTTACAAGGGAAGTAATATACAAATGACGACCGTTCCGCAGATACATGACGAAACAAATGACGATGAAATGAATGACCCATATAAAAATAGTATTCTAAAAGATTAAAATAATAATTTACAATAACTAAATGCTAAACTAAATTATAATAAAATAACATGGCCGTAATGGAGTTAAAACAGTATGGATGCAAACAAAGCTTTTTCATCGGGAGAGGGTGTCTCCGGCGATACTTGGTATGTAGATAATTATATTCTTCTTAAAGAATATTATGATATGACTATCTCACGCATAGCTGCTCGTTGCGTAAGAAGCGGAAATATTGCTATGGAAGAATATAAACACTATCCCTACATTCTGGATGTCTTGGAAGAAATAAGCGATACCGGAGAATATATTGTTACACATAGTAATTTATATTCGTATGTCGATAAAAAAATTCCCGGAGGTATGAATACTCTGAAAAAAAATCTGCAAGAGTTTAAGGTGGAATTGCAACGCAATGCATCGCCTGAAATGATAAAGCAGGATCCTAATGAAGTAAAAAAGATGAAAGAAGCGTTGGGAGAGATTGATAAAAGTGAGGATCCTACCAGCGGTGCGGGAATGTCTATGGATGATGTTATCAATAAGCTAATGAAGCAAAATAATATTACATCAAATTTTGACGAAAATGGCGAGGTTGCCAAGGCACCTCAACCGCAAGCGCCACAACCGCAAGCGCCTCAACCGCAAGCGCCTCGTCCGCAAACAGCGCAAGCGCCACAACCGCAAGCGCCTCGTCCACAAACAGCGCAAGCTCCGCAACCTCAGGCTCCGCAACCTCAGGCTCCGCAACCAAAACCTTAAGGATATGGGAATGAAGATAAAATATATTGTTTTGTTAAGTGTTTTCAGCTTGTTTTTAACATCATGTGCTGTTTTGGAAGATATGAAAGATAGCACAATATTTGATTTTATACAAAGCGGTGAGCAGGAATCAAAAACACCGGAAATTACTGTCCCAGAGGTAAAAAAAGCAGAAGCGCCAAAACCGGAGTTTAATGCTGTGATAAATAAGACAACCTATCCGGCAATTCAGACACCTAAAGGCGCAAATATGCTTGACCTAGAAACACCACTTCGTTGTTTTGTGAATTGGGATACCCAAGAAATGATATCAAGCATTCCGTACAATCTGACAGCTTTTAATTTGGTTCGAAACGGAATAAACAGTCATTTGCCCAGATTTGAAGTTAACGGCTTCTCTTTTGAAACAATGCCGGCTGAGAAAGCCTTGCTAAAACTTACAAAAGAAGCCGATATCAAATTGGTAGCCAAAGATGCGCCATATGCCAGTATCTCGGCCGAGAATTTAAGAGGTGATTTTACCGAGGTTGTCAATATGATTACTGAGGCGGCAGAAGTATACTATACATACAACTCAGCCAATAAGACCATGCGTATATCAAGAAAGGCTAATTTTAGCCTGTTTGTACCCAACTCGAGAACAATAATGCTTGCAGTACTGGATGTTTTAAGAGGTTCGGGAATTTCTGATTTTACGGCAGATTTTGATGAGTACAGCATAACCTTTGACGCTGATTTTGAATTAAAAAGCAAAATAGAAAACTTGATAAACTATTTTGAAGAAAATCCGATGTTGTTGGCATATGATGTAAGGGTGTTGAATCTATATCCTTACAATCAAAATAGTGTTGAATGGCAACAAATTATTCAAGCATTTGAGTTTGGCTCGGTAAAAAGTACGAAAACGGGTGTTTTAGGTCGAATCCTTACAACATCCAATAATATAAATATCGATTCTCTTACTCAGTTTTTATCATCTCAGGCCAAGGTTGAAAATGTGGGTGAGGGTAAATTTGTAATGCCTAACACTTGGTTTTCAAGATTTGATATCGGTAAGTGTATGTCGGAAAAATCAATTTTGAAGAATTTATCAATATTGGCAAAAGGCGTATATGAGCCAAACGGAAAAATTCATTCAAATATCACTGTTGAAACAAGCGGTGGTGAAGTATCAAACTTTTCGATAAGAAGTCGCATAGGTGAAAACTTCTTGATAATAGGTTTACCAAACACTATTTTTAGTGCTAATTCACCTCTTTCGGAAACAGTTATAATGATTGTACCAAGACTAATCAGAACAATGAAGACAGATAGCCAACTTGAAAATAATTTATAAGGATAGCATTTATGAATACAAATTTTGATCCAAATCGTCCAAAATTAAAAAAAATCAAGCGTCCGGTAAACCGAACAGCTCCGCTTGGGGGTGCTCAGAATCAACAAGCTAATATGCAGCAATCTTCTCAAACAATGCAAGGTCCTCGTTTTACACAAGAGCCTCAGCAAGATTTTCAAAGACAAAAGCCTCAACAAGCACCTCAAGATTTTATAACAACGGAAAATCTTGATAAATATCTTGACGGGCCGGCAAATTTACCAAGTATTTCCAAGCAAAATAAAGAATACAAACCGAATTATGCCGGGGAAGACGAATATTATGACAATCAAGAAGTTTACTCAGATATTCCGGCGTGGTTAAATACCAAAATTTTTGTTGCGGCAGCAGTTTTATGTCTGGCTATTGGTTTGTTGGTCGGAAAACTTGTTTTTTCACAGTCAACAGTAGTCCGCAATGGTTTGCAAGGAGTGGTTGTTAACTCTGAAGTTCCCAGAGGACGCGCTCGTTGTGGAGTTGCTGAGCGTTCGCAGGGTTGTGTTCTCTATATTATGAATCCGCAAAAGCAAGAAATGTCGGCAAAAGATTTTTATGATCTTGCATCGCAAATGACCGGCCGTCAAAGATTTATGATAGAAACAGGAAATATGCGATACGCAAACTCTCGTATTAAGCCGGGAGATATTGCTCAGCTAAATATTCCTCCGCTATAATAAAAAACACCTGAGAAAATCTCAGGTGTTTTTTTCAATCAGAAATCAAATTACAATTTGATAAATACAACTCGGTGAAGTTTCTTTATATCATCATTACCAAAAACAATTTTTTCATCAGGTTGCCAACGAGTTCCATACAGCTGACCATTATCGCTTTCACGAACAGATACAATCTTAACGGTATTTTCGTCAGCATAATAAACGGCAATATCACCTGTTGCTACCGGTTCATATGGGTCAACAAACAAAACCGAACGAGAAGATAACAAATTGCCTAATCTTCTGGTGCACAAATTAAGTGCATAAGCATCTTTTTTGTTCTTTAAGCAAGAAGGTCTGGCGATTTTATTAACCTCATTTTCAAAATCTATGGTAATGTCACCATTGTTGCCGGCGATTCCATAAACAGAAATTTGAGTATCATCTGCGCTAGCGTTTTCAAAAGACGAAATAGCACCGCGCGGAGTCGATAAAATTTTATATTTAGCGTCATTACGCTGAATTATTTCTTCCAACGAGCCTTTTTCATCCAACACTTTTATTTGTTCTTTCAAATCTTCTAAAGGCATTTTAAGGGCTTTTGCGATATTTTTCATTTCTTTTTCCGACACTTCGCGCTGTCCCATTTCGATACGATGGTATACCGACAAAGTCATATTAGAATTTTCGGCAACCTCCACCAAAGTCAGATTTTTTTCATTTCTGATTTGTCTCAAACCGGCTCCAAGAGTTTTCAGGCCGTTTTTTTCGTTAATTTTATTGCGTCTTTCTTGTTCTCTGCGCCAAGCTAAAACGACATCTTGTTGAGATGATTGTTCATTAACAAACAAATTTTGGATAGGGCATTCTAAAAATTCGGCAAATTTAATCAATTGTTCCTGATCAACGCGTCTGTATCCTTTTTCAATTTTTGATATAGCCGACAAAGACATAGCCAAATAATCGGCCAATTCTTGCATAGATTTGCCTCTTAAACGGCGATACATTCTTATTTGATTAGGAAAAATAATTTCTTCCATAGTAATCTACCCCTTTGTTAAAATTGAATACTTAAGTCAATATTAGCTTTAATGATAGAATAATCAAGAAATTAAGTACAAAAAAAGACAATTTGTGTACAAAATTTTAAAAAAATGATAAAAATAAAAAAAATCAAAAAAGTGTAACACTTTATAAGTAATTATTGTGTTATGATAGAGTAGATAGACCTGTAAGGAGGCAAAAACTACGCATGTTCAAAGCATTTTTAATGAGTCTGTTGCTTGCAGTAATTTTTGTGTTTGCCGACTTTACCGATTTATTTGCGATATTGTCACATAAAGTAACACAATATATAGCATGTGGCTTGTTGTTAACAGTTTGTATAACCGCGGCAATTGTATTGAAGCCAAATGCTGACGAGGGAACCGAAGATGAAAAAGACAATAAGTAAAATAATAAGCTTATTTTCTTTAGGACTGCTGCTTTTTGCGGTTCCTGATACCTATGCTGCCGACAATGAGGCAAAACCTGTTGATGCATGGAAATTTATGGAAGAAAACGCCGCTGATGGCGGTAAAGCCTTTAAGGAAAGATTCGGCGAAGACAGTTCGCAACTTATTGATCATTTGGGCTACATTGTTTGTGGCGGTAAGGCATGTAATTCTGATACCAAATATTGTGTTACCTATAAAAAAGCAGAAAATAAAAGAAGAAGATGGAGATGTATTGATAAGGACAAATTGGCCGAATACAAAAAAGACGGATGGGAACAAGCCTCAGGTGATGGTGTATCTCCTGAATTAGCTGCACTCAGAAATAATTCGGAAACCAAAAGAGGTCAAAAAAAAGCTATACGAAGAGATCTTAGACAAGATGAAAACGAAAATTGTTTTAAGGCAAAAAAACTAACAGATAATCAGCAAACCAGCTCATATTGTATTAAAAAGATAGGTACAACACTTACCGTTCGTGCCGCTGAGAAAGCAGGTGGCAAAAGTTGTGAAGTAGTCGAAGTCTCTTGGTATCAAAGCCGAAGTTGTATTTTTTGTCCTTTAATAGGTGTTTTATATGCCGCAGCCGAAAATCTCACTACTATTTCATATCATAATATAGCAAAATCGCTTGCCATAGTTGTCGCAGTCGGTTTGCTTGTGTGGATTGCAATTAAGACATTGATATTTGTCAGCGAGCTGGCAAAACAAGACGCTGCTAAGTATATGACCGAACTGTTAGAGCAATCATTTAAATTTTTAATGGTATTTTTTATATTGCTTTACTATGACCAAATATTTGATTTGGTTATCAATCCGATTATAAGATCCGGAATGGCTTTTGGTACAAGTTTTGTTGAGAAGATGTCTTTTGCTGATCGCTTTGGTGAGGCAATGGCTAAAGCAATAGAAAGCGAAAATACTGTAGCTTTGGCAAGTTTTGGTAATGCTCTACCAATAGATTATAAGCGCAATATGGAAAACAGCTTTTTTGATTTGTATACTTATGCAAGAATGGAAAATTTGGCATATAATGTCAATTTGAAATACTCTCTGCTACAAACCATAGGTAAGAATTTGATATGTATCGGTTCAAAACTACTGTGGGGCGTATTCGAAAACGAGAGTGACGGATTCGGGTTGAGTATTGCTTGTATAATCTATGGTTTGTGCTTCGGTGCATTTGGTTTTGTCTTAACCATAGCCTTTGTATTTTATCTGTTTGATGCTGTGGTGGAGCTTGGGGTCGTCGGAGCTTTGTTGCCATTGTTAATAGCCGCATGGCCATTCAAACTTACAACACAATATGCTTCAAAAGGTTTTCAAATGCTGTTGAATGCAGTGTTTATCTTTATGATGATGGGGTTGATAACCGGAATATGTATTGACTTGATAAACGCCGCAGTATCGTTTAACACTGTACAAACCGAAGAAACAAAGGATATTAACACGGGATTAAGTGCTCTGGTAATAGCTCTAACAGCCATAGATACCAAAGCTCTTAATCGAATGGTAAATATTTGGAGCATTGGTTTTCTACTGTTTTTGGTAACTAACTTAATATCAATGATGTTGTTGCAAAAAGTAAAAGAATTTGCCGGACAGTTCTCGTCAGGATGTGTACCCGATATCGGTAATAAATTGGGTGGCACAATGGCTTCGGCCGCCGTTGGAACAGCCAAGAAGGCAATTACTACTCCGGCCAAAGGATTTGCATCCGGTTTTGGAGACGCTTTCTCAAGTGTTAAAAACAGAGTTTCTAAAAAAGCCAGAATTGTTAGAAACAGAATATCATCAGGTGTTGTTGAGGCTGTCGGCTTAGGCGGTGTAATGGCGGCAAGAGCCGAGCGTAAAGCGGCTGAAGGAAGAGCATCATCCGATGATATGGATAAAAATATACAAAACATTGATGAAATGCTGAAGTAGCAGGCAAAAGAAAGGTACGTTATGAAAAATATTTATAACATATCAATAAAATTTTCAAAGATACTGGTAATGTTGTTACTGGTAGTATTCTTATCTGCCTGCGAAAGCGGAATAGTTGTAGGTGAAGCGTGTGAAACAGAAGTAAATGAGCCCAATATTAAAAATAATTGTGCCGATGTAACATCAAAAAGCTGTTTGGGTTGCCAAATATTTGATATAATGTTTAAGGCTGTGGGTGTCAGTGTTATGAGATTACACAGTGAGTTGACCAGTGGCGCAATGGCTTTGATGATGATATGTTTTTCTTTATGGCTAGCCAAAAGGTTGCTAACCTTTGTTTCATCGGTAACCGATAGTTCTATTGCTCAGGTATGGAACGAAATTGCCAAACAGGCATTTTTATGTATGTTCTGTGGAATTTTAGCTTCGTCTCCGTCAATGCTGATATACGCCGTAAATACATTTGTATATCCGGTTTATGCCGCTTTTATCAAATTAGGTATAGAACTGTTAAACAACGCTCTTGATCTTGGAGGATCTAGCGCTTCGAAAACTATTGCAGTTTTTGGATCTGAAAAAGAGCTAACCATAGTAAACAAAGAACTAGGTTGCAAGTTTGACAGCGTAGGTCTCATTACCACATCCGGATTTCCTGTAGAATTTGGAAACACACTCAAATGTATGATAAACATCTTAAAAGAATATTTGTCGCTCGGCGGTGAAATATCGTTTAAGCTGATGAAAAACAGCTCATTCTTTACCGGTATGATAGCAGGTTTCTTTGTTTATCTGACATTTTGGGTCGTAAGAATAATGTTTGTGTTCTATTTGGTAGACACTATTTTCCAGATGGGCATAATAATTTTAGTTCTTCCAATATTTATTATGGCTTATGCGTTTAAGTCCACACGAGGTTGGACCGGCACAATATTTAAAAATATGATAGCTTCAGCCGGATTTTTGATGTGCTTTTCGGTTATTGTATCTTTAGTATTAACGGCTATGGTCAGCTTGGTTACTAAAAGAGCAGATATCTTTAACCCGGGAGGTAGCTTAGAGGGAGCCGAAGTTGTAACAAGAGATTTGGGCATAAGCGTATTTTGTTTATTACTTATCGGATTTTTAGTACAATCGACAATGGCAATATCACAAGGTATTATGTCATCGCTAATCGGCAGCAGTATGACATCAAACTTCCAACAGAATTTGAAATCTATGTTGGAAAAGGCCAAGAAAATTGTAGTGTCAGGACTTGGTTCAGCGGCTACAGCCGGCTTGTCTGTGCTTCCGGCAGGCGCTATTAGGACAATTAAGTCAATAAAAGCTTCTCGAGCCAAAATAAGACGTTTGACCGGTGGCAAGATTGAAAATGGAGAATAAACATGACTAAAAACGTGTTTAACATAAGCAAATTTATCAAAGCGAGTATGATACTCGTACTTGCGCTTATGTTAAATATTGCTGGCTATTCATGTGCGTTAGCTGGTTTTTGGGAAGAAATGGCAAAAAATTCTAATCCGAACAGCTCATCATCTGTAGATGCATTTTCAGCAATAACATCCTCTAAAATATTAGAATCACAGGGAAATATACAAGGTGCCGGAGAGGTTGTTGAAAGACATCTTATAGATAATAATGTTGACACAGAAACAGCCAAAGCAAAAGCAGAAGAGCATGTTTCTGGGTATGTATCACAAACACCAAATAGCAATTGTGATGTTTCTCAATTCAAAGCGCAATATCAATCAGGTTGTTGGTCTTGTTTGGTTATCGAACAGTTGCTCTCGGCTTTTCTAAATGCAGCTCGACACGGTATTCCCGTTACACAAAAAGCCGGCACGATTCTTCTTATTTTAGGAACAATTTTGTGGTTAGCAAAATGGGCATTAAACAATGTGTCTTCATTCAACGAGATACAAACAGCCAATATTTTTAACGAATTGTTCAAATTTAGCTTCAAAGTTATGCTTGCCTACTTTTTTATCGGAGTAGCAGTAAAAGGTATCAGCCAATATTTTGTTCGCCCGATAATGTCAGTAGGTGCCATAGTCGGTCAAAATATGTGGGACGAGGACATAGTAGAATATACCGAAGCTTGGGATGATTTGTCAGATATTGCTATTACCAAGGCCATAGAAGAAGCCGAAAAACAGCCGGCTGCCGAAGAATCAAAAGATGATATTGATGAGGAAAAGAAAAAAGAATTAGAAGATATAAAGAAAAAAGATAAATCTTCAACTTATGAAATTCCGCCGTTTCAAGTTCCGGGCACCAGCGGTTCCATAACATCATTCCCGGGTTGCCGTATTCCGCCTCCGACCAGCGGACAGAGTAGTTGCGGTAGCTTTTCACATATGGGCTTGGATGTGGCCGCGCGAAGCGGTGCGCCGATATGGGCTGTTGCCGGTGGAAAAGCCACCTATCTTAAGAGCGGCGGTTGGGGCAATATGGTAAAAATTACCACCAAACACAAAGGAGCCAGTTGGACTCATATATATGCTCATATGAATGATAAGGATTGGAGCAAATACAAGAGTATCAATCAAAACAAAGAGGTTGCTCGCGGCGAAATAATCGGTGGTGTAGGTTCAACCGGAAACAGTAGCGGTCCTCACTTGCATTTGGAGATAATTTTAACCGGAACCGTTGACGGAAAAAAATACAATAACGATGTTTTAGATCCCATATCGTTAGGTGATGGCAAAATTGTCGTAAGAGGCAAGAAAAATTCTGATGGTACGGTAAATAAAGATAGCTGCACCTGTGGAAAAGGCTCTAATCCGGCATGCCAATATCACTCTTCATGGAAACCTGCTCAAAAAGCCAAAGATGTAGAACGCAGCACAAATAAAATATGCCGAGGCTTTAATTCAGCAGACCCGAAAACAAGCATTCCTAAAAAAGGTCAAGTTCCACCGGGAGGAATAACAAACCCCGGCACCATAGCTACGCCGGTTTCCACAGCCTATATTGGAGATGACAAAGGATATACCGCTCCGTTTGGTGCGCCGATAATTGAGAAAATAGTTTACACCGGTCCGACTGATATATTCCCAAAATCGATAATGAACTCAATGTTGGGTGCTATGCGTGCAATTACTAATATCACCGCCGAAAATATGGTATTAGGCAGATCTATTATGTGTTATGCTAATTTGGAAAATGGCGGTAAAGTAAAAGTAGGTAGCTTTCAATTTATCAATATATTCATGTGGTTAGAGGGGCTCATAATTCTGCTTACCGGATTGTTGCTGACCATGTCCATCGGCTACTATTTCTTAGATATTTCATTTAAGATAGGCTTCAGCGTTCTGGCCTTGCCTATTGTGATAGGTTTATGGCCGTTTGAGGTCACCAAAGACAGGCTTAAAAAGGTTGTAAGTATAATGCTTAAGGCTTCAGCTTCATTTGCATTTATGGCAATAATTACCTCGTATGGTATGTCGCTTGTTTCCGAAACTTTTGGCGGGCTCGAAGAGCTGTATGATAAAATAGGGTCTGTAAACAGCGGAATGTCAAACAAAGAATTAGATGCATTGAACGGCTACATAAAAGAGAATGTTTCAATATTTTCAATGACATTTATTCTGTTGTGTTTCTCAATGTTCTATTTCTTCAGCCTTATCAAAGAATCAATAGATAAATATACAAATCATTTCTTCCCTGATGCTGTATTTGGCACAAGCAAACCTATGCACGAAGGGGCTAAGGCCGCTACTGAAAAAGTTGGAAAAATTGCAGCAGCTCCGGCAAAATTAGCAGGAGGATATATAGGAACTCAGTTTGGTAATCTTGGCCAAAAAGCCACAGCCGGAATAGGCAGGGCTACCGGTAAATTAGCAACCAAAACCGTAAACTTGGTTACCGGACACAAAGAAAATTCCGGTGGCGGAGAAGGAGACGGCAAATGATAAAGTTGTTTGACATTTGTAAAATATCAAAACTATGCATTATAGTTGCATTTGCATTGGTGCTTGACATATCTTTTACAAATTATTCATATGCTCAGTATGACCCATTTGCAAATGCAACTATGGATGCGTTTAATTTAGGTGCAGCCTCAAGAAGAGGAGACAAGGAAACAGCTCAGAAAATTCTAGAAAATAATAATGTTGATAGAGAGACTGCAAAAAAAATTGTGGATAGAGATATAACCCTTTGTAAAGGAATTAAAAGATGTTCTCCTGCTTGTAAATACGATTCAATAGAGCTACAATCCGGTGAAATATGTACTTTCTGTCCCTTGCTTATCTTAATTTTCAAGACAGTCAGCGCTGTCGGTGACAGATCTGCAACCAATTTTTCCAACAGTATTGTAGCATTGGTGGCTGTTGCTTTTGCTATATGGTTGGCGGTCGAATGCATAAAATTTGTATCATCAATAAAGGTTAAAGATTTCAAAGATTTTGCTCAAACATTAGTAACTAAAAGTTTTGTTGTTTTGGTAGCTATTGTAATCTTAAAAGTAGGTGTCGGAAGTTTTTATGATATATTAGTACGCCCGGTGTTCAACACGGCTCTGCATATGTCAGATATGATGCAAGAAACACCAAACGACGAATACCATAAGAAGACGAAACTAAAGGGTAATGAATATGTCAAAGGTGATGACAGAATCAAAGTAGAAAGTTCTGTATTCGGTACTTATAAAAACGGTTTACCGAATGAAATGGGTATAAGCATTGTTACTACAATGACCAAAATGGAAAATCGCGTGCGTATGCTCTCGGCCTTTGGAATGGCGCTAATGTGCCAAAGTTGGTCAGACAGAATATTCATTTTTCCGAAATTCAGTATGTTAATTGTAGGTTTTGTGACTTGGATTTTATCTGTTTCGATTATTGTGATAGTTCCATTCTTGATGATAGATGTAATATTCCAACTTGGTGCGGCAGTAGCCTTATTGCCTTTTGCGATTGGCGGATACCCGTTTGATTATACTAAAAAAATGTTTGCATCAAAAGTTTGGAACACATTCCTTAATTCAGCATTTACCTTCTTGTTTACTTCAGTTATTGTTCTTATTTTGTTAGGGGCATTGCAGATATCCATATCTTCAACGCTGGGTGAAGAAGAATTTTTTGCGATGTTTGATAGTTCAAGTGAAAAAGGTGCAGAATACTTCACAGCTATTAAAGACAGTATGCACATTTTCTCTATACCTGTCTTAAAACTATTTTTTGTATTCTTGCTTGCTTGGTCTGTGATGAATATGGGAAAAGAATTTGCCTCAGAGTTTGCTTCGGCATTCAGTGCAACTAATCTTGGATCTCAAACCGGCGGATTGCTGGGTTCAATGGCCAAAGGTGCCGCATTAAAAGCTGCAACACCGGTAGCCAAAGGAGCTTCGATGCTGGCCAAAAAAGGTGCTGACAATGCCCGAAGGGGAATGAAACGAGCAGGCGCTCGATTTGCCAATAGAGTAGTTAGCAGCAAATTTGATAAGGATGAATCAAAACTTGAAAAGGGCCCTAATGGTGAAATTATAGCAAAGGGCTGGTTCGGAAGACAACATATTAAAGATGCCAACGGCAATATAACCACAGTAAGGAATGGTATCGCAAAAAAAAGGAAAGATGGTACCAGAGAAGTAACCGTTACCGAAAGAATCAGAGCCGAAAATGCTATAATTGTAACTAGAACCTTACAAATACAGAAAAAAGACGAAAATGGCAACTGGGTTGTTATCGATTCTAAAGAGTTACCTGGTAAAATTATTCCGACAGACAAAAGTGCTGAGGGAGCATTTAACAAAGATGGATCTTGCAATCCTGAGGTATTAGCAGCCATGCTAAAAGGAACATCGGGCGCAGCCAGAGAAAAGGCTCAAAGACTTTTACATGCCGGTATTATGGAACAGCGTTTCTCAAGAGGTGCGTTCAATATGTCAAATATGACGGCTATTGAAGAAAATAGAAATCCCGCTACCGGTGAAAGTATCGTCAAATATATGAACAAAAAAGGCGAAATAATCATAACCAAAATGAAAATCAGAAGTGATGGCTTTATTGAAACCACCCTTACCAAAATTGATTCTACCGGACTTGTAAGCACATTAGAGTCTGATGGTGTTCGCAATAAGATGACCAACAGGCTATTAACTAAGGGATTCGATATTAGCAAAGTCAAAGATATGAGTATAGAAGAGGTTTACGCAAATTGTAAAAAAGACTCGTCAGGTAAATTCAAAGAAAGAGTATCTTTCGGCTATACCGATTATTATAAAAAACAGCAGGCCGAAGGCGCAGATACTGATGATTTCCCGCAAATTATGTTTACTGAGGATCTGCAGGAAAGCTACGATGAAAACGGTAATGTCAGAAAAAGCAATTTCGATAGATATCTTAGCGGAGCGGCCACTGATCGTACTGATGGAGGCAGAGCTTTCAAAATTGATTTTACCAGCGGTGAGGACAAAGATGATGAAGTAAGATTAAACAGAGGCAATATCTTTAAACGCGGCAACAGTTACGATGCCAGAGAAGCTGATATGAATTTTAACTTTGCCAGTGAAGATTCTATGATAAGAAGAAATCGCTATACCATACGCTAGCAATAAAAATCCCGCAGAATAAATTTGAAAAGTTATTTTGCGGGATTACGGTCTTTTATATTTATTAAAATTCGCTTTTTATCAAAAACGACATAACAGCATTAGCAACATCTTTGTTATTAAAAACATTGGGTCTGAAATTTTTAATTCTGATTACATCTTTAGCTCCGGTAATATTTCTGATATCGGTATCGCTTTCTTTTTTCATCGAGCTGTTAGTGATAATCTCTAAAAATCGCGTAAAAACAGATTTGTTTGTTAATATTACACCTGTTTTCATCCTAGTTATTGGAAATAACTTTTCCATTTTTTCCGGAGCCAAGTCTTTGCCTATTGGTCCTATGACAAAGTTTAAAAATTTGTTTTTACATAGTTTTGCCAATAGCTTACTGCCAAAAATACACGGATTTATAAAAATACAGCGTCTAAATTTCAGTTTTGATTGCCAATCGGCTTTTTCTCTAAACAGTTCTTGAACAATTATATTTCCTATACCCAAGGTTACAAATGAAACGGTGTCAATGTCTTCCAAATGATCTAAGAAAAAGTGAAATTGTTTAATGTGAGCTTCCAAATCTTTTTGAGTGGACGGATAATTTATAGCTGCGGCCATATATCCGTCTTTTAATGCTCGACGCCACATAGGCTTAAATATATTTTTTGACTGTCCTAAGGAATGTATCATTATAACCATATGTCCGCTTGGTCTGGCAATTTCATATGATTCAATATATTTTACAAAGGCCTCGCGACATTCTTCAAAACTTCCTTCATGCCGTCTGATATCCCAGTTATCCAACAGTCGATAACTTTTTGTGACATAGTTTCTCTGAATGCGCCATTTTTGATAAAAAAATACATCTTCCCAAAAATGACCGCCCCCAAAAGTGTAAAAATCATCTTTCATTACATATATCCTCTAAAGACCAAAAATCATCATTCAGACTCGGGGTTCCGAGTCGTATATATTATATAATATAAAGAGGTTTTCTTAATTAAAAGCAAACAAAACAGCGATTCTTTAAAAAAGCACTCAAAATAAAAAATAAGTATTTTCAATAGGATGGCAAAAAGCAAAAAAAAATAAAAAAAATTTTTAAAAATAGTGTTGACAATTTGAGAAGGTTAGCTTATACAAGGCTACACCAACGCGGATGACGCGGAGGGTGATTAGTGCGGGTAGCACTGATGTTATAGATAAAAAGTGAATAAGAAGATATAAGAGGATACGCAGACAGTATTGTTTTGGTATTTAGAGATAAGAAACGATAAAGTCTGAAGTATTTGAAAAAGGAACCTATAAAAATTCTTTTATTTGAGTAATTTAGACAGGATTGCAAGCAATCATTTTAACATGAGAGTTTGATCCTGGCTCAGAACGAACGCTGGCGGCAGGCTTAACACATGCAAGTTGAACGGGATTGTGATGGTGCTTGCACTATTACATGAGAGTGGCGCACGGGTGAGTAATATGTAGGAACGTACCTATTGGTTTGGGATAACGCTTGGAAACGAGTGCTAATACCGGATAAGCCCTGAGGG
>SUUJ01000007.1 GCA_015062585.1 Alphaproteobacteria bacterium
TCATGAGAACTCGTCATGAAAACAAAAAGAAATAAGGAGAAACGCTAATGACACGTTCCGTATGGAAAGGGCCGTTTGTTGATGGCTATCTTCTGAAAAAAGCTGAAGCTGCCAGAGCTTCTAAGCGCAACGAAGTGATTAAAATTTGGTCTCGCCGTTCAACAATGTTGCCACAATTTGTTGGTTTAACATTCGGCGTACACAATGGTCATAAGTTCATCCCGGTATTGGTTACCGAGGATATGATTGGTCATAAATTTGGTGAGTTTGCTCCGACCCGTACATTCTACGGTCACGCTGCAGACAAGAAAGCTAAGAGAGGTTAATTATGAGTCAAGTTAAGAATGCTAGACGAGTTGGTGAAAAAGAGGCTTTGGCCATTTGCCACTCTATTCGTACCTCTCCGCGCAAGCTGAATTTGGTTGCCCAATCTATCCGTGGATTGAGTGCTTCTAAGGCTGTTGCCGAACTCAGCTTTTCGAAGAAAAGAATCGCAAAAACTGCTTTGGCTGTATTGCAATCTGCAATTGCCAATGCTGAGAACAATCATCAACTCAATATCGACAAACTTTTTGTTAAAGAAGCTTATGTCGGTAAGGGTTTGGTAATGAAACGTATGCACGCACGCGGTCGTGGCAGAGGGGCTAGAGTTTTGAAGCCTTTCTCAAATATGACTATCGTTGTTGCAGAGCGTGGGGAGTAATCTGATGGGACAAAAAGTAAATCCTACAAGTCTTCGTCTTGGAGTTAACCGTACTTGGGACTCTCGTTGGTATGCTGATGAAAAATATTCAGATTACCTTCACGAAGATGTTAAAATTAAAGAATTCTTGAAAGAAAAATTGGCTCAGGCCGGTGTAAGCAAGATTGTTATTGAACGTCCTGCTAAAAAAGCCAGAGTTACAATTCATTCTGCAAGACCGGGTGTTGTAATTGGTAAGAAAGGTCAAGATATTGAAGTTTTGAGAAAAGACATTCAAAAAATGACTGATTCTGAAGTTCAATTGAACATCCTGGAAGTTAGAAAACCTGAGTTGGATGCACAATTGGTGGCTGACAGCGTTGCACAACAATTGGAAAGACGCGTTGCTTTCCGTCGTGCTATGAAACGCGTTATGCAATCAGCTTTGCGTTTGGGTGCCGAAGGTATTAAGGTTGCTTGTTCAGGTCGTTTAGGCGGTGCTGAAATTGCAAGAACCGAACACTATCGTGAAGGTCGTGTTCCTTTGCACACATTGCGTGCTGACATTGATTATGCTACATCAACAGCTCATACAACTTATGGTGCCTGTGGCGTAAAAGTTTGGATCTATAAGGGCGAAATTATGGCTCATGATCCGATGGCTCAGGACAAAAAGTTGGCTGAACAGAAATAATGGGTGAATAAAGATGTTAAGTCCAAAGAGATTAAAATTCCGCAAACAGCATAAGGGCCGTATTCACGGCTTGGCCAAAGGCGGATCAGAATTGAGTTTTGGTTCATATGGCTTAAAGGCTTTGACTCCGGAACGCATTACAGCTCGTCAAATTGAGGCAGCTCGTCGTGCTATTACCCGTGAGATGAAGAGACTTGGTCAATTATGGATTAGAATTTTCCCAGATGTACCGGTTACTGATAAACCAGCCGAGGTTCGTATGGGTAAAGGTAAAGGTTCTGTTGAATTCTGGGTTGCCAGAGTTAAACCGGGTCGTGTTTTGTTTGAATGTGGCGGTATTGATGAAGAAACTGCTCGCAGAGCTTTGGCTTTGGGTGCTGCCAAACTTCCAATCAAAACAAAGTTTGTTAAAAAACTTAATTCAGAACTGGGAGCAGAATAATGGTAAAAACTAAAGATCTTCGTGCTATGAGCTTGGATGAATTAGAGTCTAAATTGGTCGAATGCAAAAAAGAACAATTTAACTTGCGCATCCAACAATCTACCGGACAATTGCAAAATACAGCTCAGCTGGCAAAAGTTCGTAAAGAAGTAGCAAAAATCAACACGCTCATCACTGAGCGCAAGAAGAATAACTAAGGGAGAAATATAATGCCTAAAAGAATTCTTCAAGGTGTTGTTGTGAGTGATAAGCAGGACAAAACTGTCGTAGTCAGTGTAGAGCGTCAAGTTATGCACCCTGTTTATAAAAAATTCATCAAGAAAAGCAAAAAATATGCTGCTCATGATGAGAACAATCAGTTCAAAGTTGGTGATACAGTTCGCATTCAAGAATGCGCTCCTGTTTCAAAAAACAAGACTTGGACTGTAATCGTTGATAACGCCTAAGAAATATACTGTTTTAAGGGCATTGTTAAAAAGACAATGTCCTGACAAACAGGAAACTAAATTAAAGAAAAGGAATTAGAAAATGATACAGATGCAAACCAACCTTGATGTCGCCGACAACTCTGGTGCTCGTCAGGTGCAGTGCATTAAAGTTCTTGGTGGTTCCAAGAGAATGCATGCCTCTGTTGGCGATGTTATAGTAGTGTCTATTAAAGACGCTATTCCAAAGGGTCGTGTTAAAAAAGGTGATGTTCACAAAGCTGTGATTGTTCGTACAGCTTCGGACATCAGAAGAAAAGACGGATCAGTAATCCGTTTTGATAAAAACGCTGCAGTTCTTATTAACAAGGACGGAGAACCAATCGGTACTCGTATTTTCGGCCCTGTTACAAGAGAGCTCAGAAACAAGAAATTTATGAAAATTATTTCATTAGCACCGGAGGTATTATAATGCCTAAGTTGAAAATTAAAAAGGGCGACCAAGTTGTTATTTTGTCAGGTGATGACAAAGGCAAAACTGGTGAAGTTTTGAAAGCAATGCCAAAAGAAAACAAGGTTGTTGTTAAAGGTATAAATTTGGTAAAAAGACATACCAAACCAAGCCAAACAAACCCTGGCGGTATTGTAACCAAAGAAGCACCTATCAATGTTTCAAATGTAGCTTTTGCTAAAGACGGTAAACCGACTAAAGTTGGCTACAAAAATGTTGATGGTAAAAAAGTGCGCGTAGCTCGTAAAACCGGTGCTGTAATCGACTAATGGGAGAAAAATTTATGGCAAATTTTGAAGACTTATACAATCAAGTCATAAAAAAATCTCTTGTGGAAAAATTCGGTTACACAAACCCACACGAGATTCCGAAATTGACTAAGATTGTTTTGAATATCGGTGTTGGCGACGCCAATGTCGATAAGAAAAAACTGAACAACGCTGTTGAGGAATTGGCTTTGATCGCAGGTCAAAAACCTGTTGTTACCACAGCCCGTAAATCAATTGCTACTTTCAAATTGAGAGAAGGTATGCCTATTGGTTGCAAAGTTACTTTGCGCTCTACAAGAATGTATGAATTCTTGGAAAGATTAATCAATATGGCTTTGCCGCGCGTTAGAGACTTCCACGGTATCAGTGGTAAGAACTTTGACGGCAGAGGAAACTTTGCATTTGGTATTAAAGAACAAATCATCTTCCCTGAAATCAACTATGATAAAGTTGAAAACATCAGAGGTATGGACATTTGTATTTGTACATCTGCAAAAACTGATGAAGAAGCAAAAGCTCTTCTTACCGGCTTTAACCTTCCTTACAAGAAATAAGTGGAGATAAACAATGGCAAAAACAAGTTCAGTTTACAGAAACTTGAAAAGAGCTAAAATGGCAGAGAAGTTTGCTTCACGTCGTAATAAGCTCAAAAAGATAGTTATGGATAAAACAATTTCTCCTGAGGAGAGATTCCAAGCTACTTTGAAATTAGCTGAGATGCCGCGTAATTCTGCAAAGAACAGATACAGAAATCGTTGCAAGATTACAGGTCGTTCTCGTGGTGTTTATAGAAAATTCGGATTGGCCCGTGTTGAATTGCGTGACATGGCCAGCTTCGGCGAAATTCCGGGTTTAGTTAAATCAAGCTGGTAGGAGATTCGAATATGTCAATGACAGATCCTTTGGGCGATATGCTCACACGCATTAGAAACGCACAAAGAGCTAAGAAGAGTGAAGTCGTATCACCTGCTTCTCGCTTGCGTGAAAATGTGTTAGAAGTTTTGAAGAAAGAAGGCTATATTTTAGGTTATGAAAAGACCAATGTACGCCCCGGTATTGATGAACTTCACATTAAATTGAAGTACTTTGAAGGTGCTTCTGTAATTACAGAAATTTTCCGCGTATCTACTCCGGGCAGAAGAGTATATTCTTCAGTTAAAGATTTGCCTAGAGTTTACAATGGTTTGGGTATTTCTATCGTTTCTACACCTCAAGGTGTTATGAGCGATAATGATGCCAGAAAAGCCAATGTCGGCGGCGAAATTTTGTGCCAAGTATTTTAAGGGAGGATTATCGGTATGTCTAGAGTTGGAAAATATCCGGTTATCGTTCCTGAAGGCGTTAACGTTACTGTTGAAGCTGAAAACATTTTGGTTAAAGGTAAAAATGGCGAATTGTCTTGTCATTATAGCCCTGATCATGTTTCTGTTTCAGTAGATGGAAATAAAGTAGTTGTTGCTCCTAAAGGCGAAACCAAATTGGATAGAGCTTTGTGGGGAACAACAAGAGCTAACATTAACACTTTGGTTAAAGGTGTTAGCGAAGGCTTTACAAAAGAATTAGAGCTGATTGGTGTGGGTTACAAAGCCCGTGTAGAAGGCACTAAGTTGATTATGTCTTTGGGTTATTCTCATGATGTTACTATCGAGACACCTAAAGGTTTGAAGATTACTTGTGCATCTCCGACACAAATCAGCATCTTTGGTGCAGATAAACAACTTGTCGGTCAAACTGCTTCGGAAATTCGCGAATGGAGAAAACCGGAACCATACAAAGGTAAAGGTATCAGATATGTCGGCGAATATGTACGTCGTAAAGAAGGCAAGAAAAAATAAGGATAAAAACTAATGAGTACACCAAAAGAATTGTTTGAAAAGAGAAAAGGTCGCGTTAGATCTGCTCTGAAAAAAGCTGCGAATGGAAAGATGAGATTGTCTGTATTTCGCAGTGGAAAACACATGTATGCTCAGATTATTGACGATGTAAAAGGCGTTACTGTTGCTTCAGCCTCTACTTTGGATAAAGAAGTCAGAGAAAACTTGAAGAAAACAGCCAATATCGAAGCTGCTAGTTTCGTAGGTAAAGTTATTGCCGAACGCGCTGTAAAATCAGGTGTAAGCGAAGTGGTTTTTGACCGCGGCGGTTACATTTATCACGGTCGTGTTAAGGCTTTGGCAGATGCAGCACGCAGTGCTGGTTTGAAATTCTAAGGGAGAATAGAAAATGGCACAACAAGCTGTAGAACAACGTCGTACTAATAGTAAGGCTGAGAAAAAAGAAGAATTGGTTGAAAAACTGGTTCATGTAAACCGTGTTGCCAAAACCGTTAAAGGTGGTCGCACAATGAGTTTTGCTGCCGTTGTCGTAGTCGGTGACCAAAAAGGCCGTGTAGGCTTTGGTTCCGGTAAGGCTTCTGAAGTTCCTGAAGCTATTACAAAAGCTACTAACGAAGCAAAAAGAAATATGATCCGCATTCCTTTGCGCGAAGGTAGAACTTTGCACCACGATATAGCCGGTCGTTACGGCGCAGGTAAAGTTTATTTGAGAACTGCTCCTGCCGGTACCGGTGTTATCGCAGGTGGTCCTATGCGTGCAGTATTTGAAGTTTTGGGCGTGCAAGATGTGGTTGCAAAATCTGTCGGTTCTAACAACCCGTACAATATGATTAAGGCAACTTTTGAAGCTTTGAAATCAATTAACTCTCCGAGAATGGTTGCTGCCAGACGCGGTAAGAAAGTTGGTGACATTGTTTCTCGTCGCGAAAACTCTAATTCTAAATCTGTAGCAGAGGAGGCTTAATCGATGGCTAAGAAAACTATAAAAGTTACTCAAATCGCAAGCCCTATCGGCAAGCCAAAAGATCAAAGAGCTACTTTGATTGGTTTAGGTTTGAACAAATTGAACAAAGTGTCTGTATTGGAAGATACTCCGTCTGTTCGCGGAATGATCAGAAAGGTGCAGCATTTGGTTAAAGTCGAAGAGTAATAAAATCTTGCAAAAGGGGTTGTCATACTTGAAAATTTTTCGCTCATGTATCTTCTTTTGTACACATCGCTCAAAATTTTCGGCGTAGCACAACCCTTTATCAAGATTTTGGAACTTTGAATAATGACTTTTTGTATTTGAAGGATTAAAAAAAATGAAACTTAACGAAATTAGAGATAACGAAGGCGCTAGAAAATCACGCAAGCGTGTTGCTCGTGGTATCGGTAGCGGTTCAGGTAAAACCGGTGGTCGTGGACAAAAAGGTCAAAAATCTCGTTCGGGTGTTGCTGTAAACGGTTTTGAAGGCGGTCAAATGCCTATCTATCGTAGACTTCCGAAAAGAGGTTTTAACAACCACTTTGCTAAGGAATATGCAGTTGTTAACTTGGATACACTTCAAAAGGCTGTTGATGCCGGAAAATTGAATGCTGAAGATATCAATGTTGAAGCTTTGCTCAAAGCCGGTATCGTTAGCAAAAAATTGGACGGTATTCGTTTGTTGGCCCGTGGTGCTATCACATCTAAGGTTAATGTTACTGTAAATTCTGCTTCTAAATCTGCTGTTGCCGCTGTTGAAAAAGCAGGTGGTAAAGTAAATTTTGTTGCTTAATTTATCTTTAGATAAAAATAAGAAGCCTCTCTTGATTTGGAGAGGCTTTTTTTGTTGCTTTAAAGGTGTTTGTATAATATATTGAGTGCCGATTTTGAAAGGCAAATGATAATGCAAAATTTTTCGCTTCACACTCATACAATCGGGTTTGACGGTCGCAATACAGAAGAAGAAATGTTGCGCCGTGCCGAAGAATTGGGTTGGAAAAAAATTGGTTTTTCCAATCACTTTATTGTACATCCTCGTATTGAGGAAGCGCCCATGTATGACAATGCCAAAAAGCGCGGTTATGATGCGATTTATTCATCATCATTTGATGAGGTAATAGCAAAGTTTGAAACGCATTATAAAACGCTTGATGAATTGCAATACACGACAGATGTAAAAATCTTAAAAGGTATGGAAGTTGATTTTTTCAATAATGATGAGTGGCGAAAAGGTTTTGAGGAAGCAGTTTCGTATCTTAAACCGGACTATTTAATCGGGTCGGCGCATTTTGTGGAGCAAGACGGAATATTGTTTAATTCGCACGATTTGAAAAAGGCTTCAAAAATCGAACAACAAAAGTTGCTCACTCGATATTGGCAAAATGTCAGAGGAGCGGCGGGTTCAGGTCTGTTTACTTTTTTGGCACATTTGGATTTGATGAAAAAAGTAGGATTGGGAAGTGAAGATAGTTGGTCGGAAGAAGAGTTTAAGACCGTGCAGGCAATTAAAAAAGCAGGTGTAATGGTGGAGCTTAATACTTCGGCATTTAAGCGAGGTGATGAGCCGTATCCGAGCAAAAGAATTATGCAAATGTTGGCCAATGAAAATGTCAAAGTTATTTTGAGTGATGATGCTCATGATGTTGCAAGGTTAGGTGCTGATTTTGGCAGGGCTTATGATATAGCAAAAGCGTGCGGAATAAAGAATTTTTATAGTGATTCCGTAATCAATAATTTTTTGTTGCCCAAAAGCATAAATCGTGGTTGTTGATTTGTTTTGTTTTTATCTTTTTTTGTCTAAAAACAAGTTTACTTAATCTTAAAAATATGGTATTATAAGTTATACATTAACGAAACCAAGGGTTTTAAGATATGTGTGAAGTAATGCATAATATCAACAAAAAAAATCAGTGTGAAAGTGGCGGAAATCTGCACACACGCACACATTTAAACTCTGCTAAGCACAAGTTAAACAAGATTAACATACACCCAAAGGGATAATACCCCTTTGGGTGTTTTTCTTTTGCTCTAAACAAGGATAAGAGATATGACAGAAGATGCTAAAACATATGTTCTACCAAAAATAGAAGGTATTGATTTTTCAGCCCCCGGGATGACAAAAGAGGTTAAACAAAATGGTGTAGAATGTTGGTATAAGGATGGTAAGATTGTCGTAAGTATTTATCCTGATAAATCTTATGAAATATTTAACGATCAAGAGAAACCGATAAAAGCTTTACAATCTGATGGAACAGAGGTGACTATTAACTATGATGAAAAAGGTAATTATGTCTGTTCAAATTCGAAAGGTGAGAATTGGGTTAATTCACCTGAAGGAGTGCATATATATATGAACGATGGTAAGGGTAGAGAAATTTGGTATGATTATAAGGGAAGAATAAGTGAAGAGAAAATCGCTTCCGGATGTAGGATTTTGTACTATGATAATGGTAAGAAGAGAAGTGAAGAATGGGATAATGGCGATTTTATCAGTTATTATGATAATGGAAATATTCGTGAGCAAAGAAAAGATGGTGAGCGCGGTAAATTGTGCAAATCTTATTATTATGATGGTACGCCGGAGTTCTTATTAGATAAATGGGGTGTAAAGCACAGTTGGTATGCAAGTGGTATCGAGAAAATAGAAGAGAGACCTGATGGATCATATAAGCGCTGGAATGAAGAAGGAAAGCTTATGTGGAGAGGTGAAGTTGATAGAGAAGGAAATTTATTGGAATATAATAGTGAAAATAAATTGGTAAATAAAACTTTTGCAGATGGAACCAGGCATTATTGGAACGAAATGGGGAGATTAGAGGAAACTTTTGAAGATGGTACATTTTTAGAGTGGCATCCTGACGGGAGTTTGTATTACGCTAAAATTCCCGAAGTTGGAATTGGTAAATATTATTCACATTCCGAACATATAGGACGCGAGAGCTCTAGAGAGTTGAATGGAACATCGTATTCTTGTGATAAGGTGATGGCGGGAAATTCTGAAGAAATAGTTCAACGCTATGGTTTGAGACAAAAGAGCAAAAATAAAGAGTGGAAAGATGGACAAGGAAATCTTCGAGTGCATACTAGTTATAATGGAGAAACATTTTCTTATGATGAAAAAGGACTTATAACAGGAGTACAGTATCCTGATGGTGTAAGAACAGCGTTTTCATACGACATAAGCGGCAAAGTTCATGCTCAAAAGTTTGGTAAAGATGGAAAATTAGAACATGAGTTTGATTATGATTATGCAAAAAGAGGAGATAATGGTGATGTTTATTATTGCGATTGTTGGGACAGATTGTTTTCTGAACATCCTGATTTAGCGCCAAAACAAACAAAAACTGATGTTACGACAGAACATGAGGTAAAAAGCGTGCAAGAGCCTGAAGCGGCTCCTGTTGAGCAACAAGCAGAAGTTCAAGAACCGATAGTTGCTCCTGCCGTTGAGCCACAACCGAAAGGGCAACAAGTTACAGAAGCAGAAGAAAAAAGATTGACTGAATTGAGAGGTATAGCAAAGGGAGCATCTGATATTGATACAAAAGCATATAAAGATTTTGGTGAAATATTGAATGATGGTAAATTATCTGATGAAGAAAAAAATAGGCATTTAGATAGATTGATAGAAGAAGAAAAACAACAACAAGTTGAAAAACTAGCTGAATTGAGAGGTACAGCAAAGGGAGCATCTGATATTGATACAAAAGCATATAAAGATTTTGGTGAAATATTGAATGATAAAAAATTATCTGATAAAGAAAAAGAGTGGTATTTAGATGGATTGATAGAAGAAGAAAAACAGGAAGTTGAAAAACTAGCTGAATTGAGAGGTATAGCAAAAAAAACACCTGATAATTGTTGCACTAAGGGGCAAAAAGTAAATGGTGCTGTTGAAACTGAAAAAGCACCAGCTGTTGGTGCAGTAATTGCAACCTTTTGTGAAAGAACTTAGAATAAAAAATAACTTTTAATGTAAAAAACAAACCCCGGCTTTTTTAAGTCGGGGTTTGTGGTTGATAAATATTTTTATAAATATTTTATCAGGGCGAAGCCGCCGATAAGCAAAATTAAAAAGACCACTGATAAAATACCTAGGTGTTTTTCGATAAATGTTTTCATCGGGGCACCGAATTTTTTTAACAACCAGGCAACCAAGAAAAATCTCATTCCTCGAGCTAATACCGAGGCAATGCCGAATATTATCGGGTCCAAGTGAACAACACCGCTGGCGATAGTGATTATCTTGTAGGGAAACGGAGTTATGCCGGCGCCAAAAACAATCCATGCACCATATTCGTGATAATAGTTTTCAAATTCGTGGAATTGTTCCATGGCACTATAAAATTCTAAAATCGGTTTGGCTATCAAATCAAAAGCAAAAATACCGATACCATAACCTAAATATCCGCCCAAAACACTGGCAACGGTTGCGGTTGTGGCAATGCGCCATGCTTTGTTTGGGGTGGCCAATATCATGGGTATGAGCATTATATCAGGCGGAATCGGAAAAAACGAACTTTCGACAAAGGCAACGATAAATAAGAATAACAAGGCATTGTCTTTAGCTGAAAGATCAAGCATTATGTCATAGGTCTTTTGTACCAAGTTGCGAAAGTATTTAATCATTTGTCCTCAGAAAAAATATAATTGTTTTTTTGATTTTGAAATACTAGCTTATTTGAGAACAAATGCAATAAGTTTTACAAAAGTTGGATAACTTTTTGTAGAAAATTTGGTTTGTATATAAATTCAATACCCTCAACATCGTGACGGTTTTTGTGTTCGATATGATGTGACATAATGGCATAATGCGTGGCGTTGAACGGAAGAGCGTGATTGATGATTTTGGCGATGTTTTTTTCTTGCTGATTGGCAAAATCTTCGTCAATAAAAATCCAACGCGGTTTTGCTGTTTTGGCATAGTTTAACAGTAAGAAAAGATTGTCGGTGGCAAAAACCTGCCAACCTTTTGATTGAAGTAAGCGTCCGTAGAGGTTGGTAAAATCTTTGTCATTGTCTAAAATAAAAACAACTTTGTTCGACATAAAAAAACTCCTGAAAATGTTTGTTTCAGGAGTTTATATAATCATTGGATTTTTGTTTTTTTAGTGGCACTTGCAATTTTTGTGATGACAGTGACAATCGTGATGGTCTTGTTGTTTGCAAAAAGCTTCAAAAGTGTTGCTAAGCAACATTGCAACGGTCATCGGACCGACACCGCCGGGAACGGGGGTTATAAATGAAGCTTTTTCTTTTACTTCGTCAAAGTCAACATCACCGCAAAGTTTGCCGTCAACTCGATTTATGCCTACATCAATGATTATGGCGCCTTCTTTAATCCAAGAGGCTTTGACCATTTTTGCGCGTCCGCAGGCTGCAATTACGATATCGGCAGTTTTGACAATTGTTTCAAGATTTTCAGTCTTGGAATGGGTGACGGTTACGGTGCAATCTTGATTTAATAAAAGCATAGCAATTGGTTTGCCGACAATATTGGAGCGGCCGATAACAACGGCGTGCTTACCTTTTAGGTCGACAGCGGTTGATTTTAATAACTCTAAAATGCCTTTTGGAGTGGCCGATATAAAACCGCGCGGATCATTATATGAGAGCAAGCCGGTATTATAGGGAGTAAAACCATCAACATCTTTGGACGGGTTTATATGTGATAAAACTTTTAGTGTGTTGATGTGCTTAGGAAGGGGCAGTTGAACAATTATTCCGTTAATATGATGATTGTCGTTCAGTTCGTCGATAATTTCCAAAAGCGCATTTTCGCCGATTGAATCGGCAAGTTCTATTACCTCGCAACCCATACCAACTTCTTGAGCAAATTTTTGTTTGGTTCTGACATAAACTTTGCTTGCCGGATCATCTCCAACCGAAACGACGGCAAGAACAGGAACTTCTTGGCTGTTATAGTTTGAGATTTTGTCTTTTAGCTCATTACGATAATTTGCTGCTGTTTGTTTGCCGTCAATGATAATCGCGCTCATATTGTTACTCCGTAGATGCAAGTGACTTTAGTTTATCCAAAAGTTCGTCACTTAAATTGCTTATTGTTATCTTTTTGTAGCGGTCAAGCTCGCCCGATATAATAGAAAAGTCTGATTTGGCTACTTTTAATTTTTTTGATAACCAGTTTATCAGCTCTGAATTTGCTTTGCCTTTTTCAGGCACGCTGATTACACTTATTTTTAAATAATCTTCGTTGTTTGGCGTGGTAAATATTCCGCAAACCTTACAACAAGAAGAGTTAGGACTAAGCCTAACTCTTAATAAAACAGTGTCTTTGTTTATTTCAAAAAACAAGTTAACCTGCAATAAACATTCTGATGCTTAAGATTATTCTGCTGACAAAATAAAGAGCCAACAAAAGAATAAACGGAGCAAAGTCAATGTTTGAATATACAGTCTTAATTTTTGCTTTGATTAGATTGTATACCGGCAAAGTTGCTTTTTCCAAAAGCTCGACTGTCTTTTGAGCATATTTGTTTGATACTTGCAAAACTTTGAAATGAATTAACCATTGTAAAACAACTTGAACAACAACAATTTTGAAATAAATATCAACTATCAAAGCCAAAATTGCAAAAACAGGGTCAAAAATTATCATAAAATATATCTCCTCTATAAATTACTTTTTTTAAATTCATAAATTAAGTTTTGCCATATGTCAAATATAAACATTTATTTAAGCAGTCATTTCGCGTAGCGCATTGTTATATGCGTTGATGTCAAAACCTCGGATGCTGCGGTTTCGCAGTTCTTGGAGCTTTTGTCGTGTTTCGGTTTGATTGATTTGAGCTTCTTGTCGCTCAAGCTCTTCCTTAGACATACCGTTACGCAAGGCACCGATAATATCAGATATGGAATGCTTGGTTTGTGAAGCTCTTTCCATCTTTTGTACAGCTTCTTCCTTTGATTGAGAAAGAGGTTTTGATTGAGAGTTTGCCGACATCATTAAAGCCATATGCATATCAATAAGTTCACGCAATTTGCGATCAGCCATAAAGTTGAAAACATCTTCATTTTTTGTGGTGTTTTCTTCTTGTTTTTGAACAACCGGTTGAGAATAAAAAGTATAGGAATGGGTTTTTACTTTTTTTACTTCTTCGTTAGAGTTCATAGGTTGTTTGTCTTCTTCAGGACGGTCAGCCTGAGATTTTGTAGCTGACATTTTATCACGCAAACGGCGTAATTCACTTAGCTTAAATGTTAAAAACTTGAGTTTTTCTTGGGCAATCGGTTGTAGCGCAGAATTGGAATTAAATGCGGCTTCTGAATATAGTGAAATAATGCGTTTTAGTTCTGTTTCGCGCTTATCCATATGCTCAATAAAGAAATTGCGTCGATCTATTTCAGTTTGGGTAGTCCCGCTAGTGTAAATGTCGGTTTCAATTCTGTTTTGTATTCTGATCCAATCGTAGTATTCGGTTACCGGGTCTCGGCTGGAGTCTTGCAATTCCAATGTTTCGGCAATGCTGAAGCTGAGGTCATGGGTATATACAATTTTGTCGCCGACTTTAATTGTTTTTTCAGAAGTTTTTTCTCTGGCTTGCATTGCAACAGGTGTCCACTGCGATCTGAAATGGTGATAATCACCGCGATTTTTGGTGCTCATATGATCAATAAATTCGTCATTTTGATCAAGTTTTTGAGCGTTTATTAAGGCGTCGGCTTTTCTGTGCAAATCCTCACAGCTATAGTTCATAAGATGGTTTTTCAAGTATGCGTCTGTAGGTGTATAGGCGTGCGGAGTATATTCAGGAGCTTCTACATAGTGTCTGCTGTCATTTTCCAGTCTTTTTTTCAGATCGGAGTAATAGCGAACAGCTTCTTCTTCACTATTGATGGTTGCAGAATAAGGGATATGGTTTTCCATAGTACAACTCCTTTGAGTTTGGTTTTTTGGTTAAACTTGTTCAAAAATAATTTTTCCGCGTTCAAGCCAGATAATTCTATCTAATACCCATTGGCTGATTTCTTCAATTTTTTCCAGTTCAATATTCATGGCTTGACCGATGTTGCCGATAAAGATGATTTCTTCATCGCTGAGGCTTCCGTCAGAATTTGCTAAAAAGCATGCTTCTTTTATCAACTGAAGAGCAACTTCGCGGTTGGTTATTTTGGCTGCAGCTTCTAGAACTTCATCATTGGTCATCGGCTTGGTTATTTCATCAATATTTGAAGTGCCCAGACCAAAAATGATGGCGGTATCTTTGATAAATGCTTTTTCATTTTCATCAAAGTTTTTATCAGTACGAGCCAAGGCGACCATTATTTTTGTAAAAATTACTTTGTCTTCGTCGCTCATTTGTGTAATGAAACTTTTTTGTGTGTTTCCTTTTTCGACCATAATATTTCTCCTTGTTAACATCCTTTGAGTATATAATACCAAAATTGTATATTTTTTCAATTAAAATCGGACGAATCGATAAAAAAAAGTTTGAAAAATATGAAAGCTTGGCATAATATCGGAATACTGAATTTAGCTATTGGGATAAAAATGAAAAAATATTATATTAAAACATATGGTTGCCAAATGAATGTTTATGATTCTCACCGAGTGGCAACAATGTTGAATGATATGGGTTTTGAAGAAACTTCAGTCTTGAAACAAGCTGATTTGGTTATTTTTAATACTTGTCATATCAGAGAAAAGGCAACCGAAAAGTTATTTTCTGACCTTGGCCGAACTTATCTTGTAAAACAAGAACGCGCGCTTGAGGGTAAAAGAACTTTTATCGGCGTTTTGGGGTGTGTGGTGCAGGCCGAAGACGAGCAGATTGCCAAAAGAACAGGCTATGTTGATTTTGCTTTGGGACCTTTGACTTATCACAGATTACCGGATATTTTGAGAAAAGTTTTGACGGAAGTTGATGAGCCGATTATTGATACCGAATTTCCGGTAGAATCAAAGTTTGATTTTTTGCCGGAAAATACTTCTCAAGGCGGATGCTCTTTTTTGGCAATTCAAGAGGGGTGCAATAATTTTTGCACCTATTGTGTGGTGCCATATACTCGCGGAGTAGAAACATCGCGTCCGGTTGAAGATGTTATAAAAGAGGCTAAAATTTTGGTTGACGGCGGAACATTGGAAATCAATCTGTTGGGGCAAAATGTTAACTCGTACCATGGCGAGGATGCTAACGGCAAAGAGCGTAATTTGGCTTATTTGTTAAATCGTCTTAATGAAATAGAAGGCTTGAAAAGAATCAGATATACGACATCATATCCGGCAGATGTGAATGATGAGTTGATAGATTGCCATAAAAATATTGAAAAATTGATGCCGTATCTGCATTTGCCAATTCAGTCGGGTTCAGATGCTATATTGAAAGCAATGAACAGAAGGCATAATTCTTCGCAATATTTAGATATTATTGCAAGATTGCGTGAGGCGAATCCTAATTTGGGTTTCTCGTCAGACTTTATTGTAGGTTTTCCGGGTGAAACAGACGCTGATTTTCAGGCAACTTTAGATGTAGTTGATAAAGTAAAATATATTCAGGCTTTTTCTTTCAAATATTCTCGCAGACCGGGAACTCCGGCAGCTATTATGCCAAATCAGGTTGAGGAAAAAGTCAAAAAAGAGCGCTTGACGATATTGCAAGACAAATTATTTGATTATCAAACTAAATTTAATCAGGCAACAGTGGGTAAAATTGTACCGGTATTGTTTGAAACTAAGGGGCGTCATAGCGGTCAGTTGGTCGGTCGAACACCATATATGCAAAATATACATGCTGAAGTAAGTAAGGATTATTTAAATAAAATAGTTGATATTAAAGTAGAAAGTGCGACAATGAATTCATTGTCAGGAACAGTTGTAAAGGTATAAAACTATGGCAGAAATTTCTTTTGAGTTATTTAATAATACATTGGTTCAACAGATGGTCGGCGCACAAGATGCCAATTTGAAGTTGTTGGAAAAAATTATCGGAGTGGAAATAATATCGGTTGGTAATAATATCACTATCAAAGGTGATAAGACCTCTATTGAACAAGCAAAAACAGCCATAGATGTTTTGTACAACAAGGTCAGTCGCGGAATTGAAATCGGAGAGCAGGAAGTTAAAGCTGCTGTTCGTTTGAGCGGCGATAATGTTGATACGCAAACCGCTCAAGATTTGAGCAATATTGTATTAAAGACCAAAAAGCGTCATATTTATCCTCGTTCGGCAACTCAAGCAGAATATATTCAAACAATGATGCAAAATGAGTTGGTATTCGGTTTGGGACCTGCCGGTACCGGTAAAACTTATTTGGCGGTTGCTTTGGCTGTTTCAATGATGCTGGAAGGTACTATTGATAAAATCATTTTATCTCGTCCGGCAGTGGAAGCCGGTGAAAACTTGGGTTTCTTGCCCGGTGATTTGAAAGACAAAGTGGATCCGTATTTGCGTCCTTTGTATGATGCTTTGTATGAAATGTTGCCGGCTGATCAAGTGGATAAGAAAATTGCTTTGGGCGAAATTGAAATTGCTCCTTTGGCATTTATGCGCGGTCGTACACTTTCAAATGCTTTTGTGATTTTGGATGAAGCTCAAAATACAACACCAATGCAAATGAAAATGTTTTTAACCCGTTTAGGTGAAAATTCTCGCATGGTGGTAAACGGTGACTTGAGCCAAGTTGACTTGCCCAGAGGCGTTGTTTCAGGCCTGAGAGATGCTTTGGATGTATTAAAAGGTACGGCTAATATCGGTTCGGTCAGATTTAGTGCAACTGATGTGGTTCGTCACGGATTGGTGGCAAAAATCGTTAAAGCCTACGAAGAAAAAAGCAAAAAAGAATATGGCGATGAATAGCAACTCGCTTAACATCCTTTTTGATGATGAAATCTGGGAAGAAAAAATTCCGGAAGTTGAACTTTGGGCAAATAAGGTTTTTGCAACAGCATTAGATTTTTTATCTGTAAATGATTTAGGTTTTGAGGGCTGGAATAATAAGCCTGTTTCGATAGCTTTATCTTTAAGCAGCAATGATGAGGTGCAAAAGCTTAATCGTGAGTTTAGAGCCAAAGATAAGCCGACTAATGTTTTGTCTTTTGCTAATATTGATGATGAAGCTTTTGAAGATGAGTTTTTGAATGAAGATGTCGTCGATTTGGGTAATATAATAATGGCTCTCGAAACTTTGGAGGATGAGGCTGCTATCAAAAAGATATCCTTAAAAAATCATTTTGCTCATTTGTTGGTGCATGGTGTCTTGCATTTGTTCGGTTATGATCATATTGAAGATGATGAGGCCGATGAAATGGAAGGAATAGAAGTTGATATTTTGAAAGAGCTAAACATTGCTAACCCGTATGAAGAATAAATTGTTATCTGTTTTAGCTGATATCTGTGGGTACAAAAAAATTTGTGCCTTTGGTATGGGTTGGCTCAGTGTTTTAGCTTTTGCACCAAAATTTTGGGTGCTTTTTGCATATGTCGGTTTTTCATATCTGCTATATTTGTTAGTTAAAACAAAAGAAAAAAAAGAGCTGTTTAAAATAGGTTATGCTTTTGGTTTTGCTCATTTTGCTTTTGGTTTTGCTTGGGTGGGTAATGCTCTTTTGATTGATGCCAAACAATTTGGTTGGTTGTATCCGATTACGCTTATTGCTTCGGGAGCTTTTTTCGGTTTGTTTTTCGCAATTCCTGCTTTTATGACTTATTTTGCTGGGACAAAATGGAAAAAGTGGATAGTGTTTAGCTCGTCATTTGTTTTGTTTGAATGGATTAGAAGTTTTATATTTACCGGATTTCCGTGGAATTTGACCGGATATACCTTGGCTTTTTCTGACGAGATGATACAAACAGCTTCAATCGGCGGAACATATTTATTATCATTGGTAGCTGTTTTGAGTTATAGTGTTTTTGGTGTGGTTAGTAGAAAATCATTATTACCGAGCATTGTGATAATGATTTTTTGTTTTATTATAATGTGGAGTGGCGGTTATTGGCGAATTGCCAATGCTGATTTTAGTAAATCTGATACGGTGGTCAGACTTGTTCAACCCAGTATTCCGCAAATTATGAAATGGAATAGAGCGACAAGAGAACAAAATTTTATCGAGTATATAGCTTTGTCTAATGAAGAAGCAAAAAAAGTTCCTGATATAATCGTTTGGGGAGAAACAGCATCGCCTTTTGTTTTAGACAGAGATGAAATTCATTTGGATATGTTAAAACCTTTGCTTAATAAGGGCAGTTATTTAGTGACCGGTATGGTGTCATACAAAGAAGAAGCGGATAGATTTGTTCCGCATAATTCTATGGTGGTCTTTGATAATAAGGCAAAACCGGTCGGATATTATCATAAAACCCATTTGGTGCCGTTTGGTGAGTTTATTCCTTTGCGGAAATATTTACCTGATTTTATAAAACCGGTGGCAAATGCCATAGGAGAGTTTGGTCGAGGAAACGGACCGGAAGTACTTAAGTTTGACGGTTTGCCGTCATTTGGCGGAATAATTTGTTATGAAGCTATTTTTCCGGCAGAAATCGTTGATAAAAATAATCGCCCCGAATTTTTGATTAACATTACCAATGACGGTTGGTACGGAAATTCTTCCGGCCCGTATCAGCATTGGGTTGCTACAAAGTTGCGTGCGGCGGAGGAAGGTATTCAAATAATAAGAGTGGCTAATAACGGCATTAGCGGGTTGATAAATGCTCTGGGAATTGAACAGCAAAAATTAGGTCTTAATCAAAAAGGCTTTTTGGATGTTACTTTGGATAAAAAAACAGAGCAAAAAACATTTTATGGTAGGTCAGGTAATAGTGTCATAATAATCTTTTGCTTGATTTTATTGTTTTATGGCTTTATAAATAGAGAAAACAAAGGTTAATGTATTTGTACGAGGCGAAAATGACAGCTGAATCTAAGAAAATATCCAGAGGCAGAACCCCGACGGGAAATCCAAATCCGGTGGATGTTCATGTCGGTAACAGAATTAAAATTCGACGCAATTTGATGGGGTTTAGTCAGGAAAAATTGGCCGGCTTGTTGGGTTTGACCTTTCAACAAGTACAAAAATATGAAAAAGGCTTAAACAGGGTCAGTGCCAGCCGTTTATGGGATTTTAGCGTGGTATTAAATACGCCGGTTGCGTTTTTCTTTGAGGATATGGATAAAGAAGTAGCTAAGCAAAGCCCCAGAATGTTTAGAACAGGTGATGCTCTTGAGCTTAATGAAGAAAGCGAAATGTTTAATGATGACCCGATGACCAAAAAAGAGACATTGGAATTGGTTAATGCTTATTACAAAATAGGAAGTCGTCAGACGGCTAAGCGTATATTTGATTTGATTATGACGGTGTCTAAAACTCAATATGTTAATGACGCTGAAGAAAACGAAAATGAGTAATTAAAAAGAAAGCACCTTATAAGGTGCTTTTTTTTAGTTGTTTTTACAGCGTCGGTCTGTGGCGCGGTCTGAATCGGGCAAGTCTTCTTCGTCACCGAAATTATACATATTTTTTTCAAATTCACATTCATCATCAAGCCCGAGTATTGAATCAATAAGTCGAACTTTGTTTAAGGGTTTGATGGTAAAGTCTTTGTCATCTATTTCGATATGTTTATATGATGAGTAATCTTTTACTATTTTTTTGTTTGATTTTTCCGGTATCATTTTTTGCTCCTTTTTTGAATTTAAAAAATATGTAATTGCAAATTATAATTTTTCCACATCAGAGTTTTTTTTCTTGAGGTTATATTTTTGTTTTTTTAATATTCAGAAAGTGATTGCTTTTATAAGAGATATTTTTTATGTGGAATTTCAGAAGTAAACGTCCGGACTATAACAGAGTTTTTAAGTCAATAAAAAGACGCTTAAATTGGGAAGCAAATTGGCGTGAGGCTGATTTGCTGTATCAACAGCTTAGTAATGACAAGTCTTTTAAGAAAGAATTACTCAGAAAAGCTATTCATTTAAGCTCTCTTTGGATACCGGCAGCAATTTACTTTATGCCGAAAATTGTGCTTATTCCGATATTGTCGATTATTTTAGTCGGTAATGTTATTTTGGAATATGGTAATTTTAAGAAGTATTCTTGGGCAAGAAAATCTTTTGGAGTGTTGTTTTTCAGGACACTTCGTAATAAAGAAATGTCGAGAGAAAATTTTCAGTTTACCGGCGCTATATATGTTTTGACTTCGGCTATTTTGTGTTTGTGTTTTTTCGGTAAAGAGATTGCCACAATCGCTTTGACTGTAATGCTGATTTGTGATAGCGCTGCGGCTTTGGTCGGGCGCTCGGTCGGTAAAGTTAAGATTTATAAAAATAAAACTTTGGAAGGAACTTTGGCATTTTTTGTTTTGGCGGTGGTAATAAATCTGTTGTTTATGCCGATTTATCCGTTTGGTGTCAAAAGTTTGATTGCCTGTTTGGTCGCAACTTTGGCCGAAGTTTATGAAGACAAAATAGAAATTGATGACAATTTGTCAGTTCCGATATTTTTCTCGGTTGTACTTACTTGGTTTTAGCTTCAGATTGCTTTTTCAATAATACCGCCGCCTAATATGATATCGCCATCATTTAGGACGACTGATTGCCCTGTGGTAATGGCGCTTTGCGGTGCTAAAAATTTTACTTCAAAATTGTTATCAGACAAAGGTATTATTTCGACATCACAGGGTTGTTGTGATGAACGAATGCGTGCTTGACAGTGAATAGGTTTGGTAGGAAGCGGTATTTGCCATACAAAATCGGAAGCAATAAGGCTTGATTGAATGCAATCTTCAGCATAGCCCAAAGTTATTTCATTTTGTTCTTTGTTTATGTTGATTACATAAAGAGGGCGGTCGGCAGAAACTCCCAGTCCGCGTCTTTGTCCGATGGTATATTTCCAATAGCCTTGATGATGACCTAAAATTTTGCCGGCTTTATTTACAAAATTACCCTGTTTGGGAGCAAATTGCAAAATATCGTTAAGGTCACCGGAATAAAAATCTTGACTGTCAGGTTTGTCTGAAACTTCAAGTCCGGCCTTTTTTGCCAGTTCTCTGATTTGTGATTTTTCCATATCACCTAAGGGCAAAATGATTTGAGAAAGCTGTTCTTGACTCAGACGGTATAAGAAATATGACTGATCTTTTTTGTAATCGGTTCCTCGCAAAATATGATACATACCGGTTTTGTCATCTTGTTTTATACGCGCATAATGGCCGGTGGCAAATTTGTCAAAAATTATGCCTTGTTTTTTTGCGACTTCGGGCAATACGGAAAATTTGATTTTTTGGTTGCAGACGACACAGGGATTTGGTGTGCGACCGGATAGGTATTCAGAACGAAAATTTTGCAGGACAATTTGCTTAAATTCTTCGGTGCAGTCAACTACCAAATGAGGAATATTTAAATTTTGGCATATTTTTTTTGCTTGAGCAATGTCTTCTTCGTGAGATGAAAAGCATCCTTTGGATGTCAGTTTTTTAAATGTTTCGGAATTATCCCAAACGGTCATGGTCGCACCAATAACTTCGTGTCCGGCTTTTTTTAAGATTAGAGCCGCAACCGAGGAATCGACACCGCCACTCATACCAACCAAAATTTTCATAAATTTACTTCCTTATATGCGTTCAAAATCTAAAAATACCGGTTTACGACCTTCACGAATGGCTTTTCTTTGATATTTGGTTTCAACCCAGTCAGCCGGAGGGTTACGCCAGTCATCAGATGTTTTGGCAGTCCATTTGAAATCAGAATCTTCGTGAAGACGACGAAGGGTCCAACTTTTGTATACTTTGTGGTCGGTCGCAACTCGCAAAATTCCGCCTTTTTTGAGCATGCGAGCTATTTCTTTTAAGTTATCCGGATTTACAAATCGGCGCGAGGCATGGCGTTTTTTTGGCCAAGGGTCGGGGAAAAGTAAAAATACTTTGCTCAAAAATCCGTCAGGGATTTGTGAAAATAAAATGCGGACATCATCACTCCAAATTCTGACATTGTCACAGCGAGAAGGAAGTAATTTTATTTCTTCGGGCATATCGGCATTTTCTTTAATGCCGGTCATCAGAGTCAAAAGGTTAGCAACACCGTTTTTAAAAACTTCGGCACCGATAAAACCGATATGATGATTTTTTTGTGATTGTCCGGCAATATGTTCACCGTTACCGAAGCCGATTTCTAAATAGACTTCATCGATTTCGGTTCCAAAAATGTTTTTTGATATTTTGCTTTCGGTGTCAATGGCTACTTGGGGCAAAAATCTTTCAAGCAGACCTGATTTGGCTTTTCTGATTTTGCGACCCTGTCGGCGACCGTAAAACTTTGGTTTGTCGTTTGTTTGCATTTTTTAGCTCTTTGTTCAGTAACGATTTTATTTTTAGCTACATATTATCAATTTTGCGACGGTTGGCAAGAAAAATATCATAAAGATTTATTGTTTTTCTTTAGATGTGAAATTATTTCAAAAGCGTAATTTTAACAAATAAAATGAGGTTTGACATGGAAACAGTTTTGAGAACTTCGGAAAATATGAAAAAATGTTTATGTTCGGCTTGTCCGTCTTATACGACAAAGTGCAAAATAAAAAATTATCCGATAAATATGATGAAGCTTGTCGACGGAATCGAAAATGTTGAGCATTTCGAAAAGATGTTTTGCGCCTTCGGAAAAAGTAATTGTATCAGTGAAAATCGAGGATGTCTTTGTGAACAATGTGATGTGTATAATGAAAATAATTTATCAAAGGAAGATTATTGTTTGAAGGACGGCGGTATAGATTGCAGTGCTTGTGCCGTCAATAACAAGATGAATTAAAATGCCAAGTCCCAATGACATTAGCGAAGTTTATAAAAATGCGTTATCGACCCGTCAAAACAGCGATTTTGGAGAGGTTATAGCTTTTTGTGAAAAAAATCAAAAATGCCAGAAAGATAATTCGTTGAAAAAAAATATGATGCTGTTTTGGTCGTATAAAAAAATAGCATTGTTTTATGAAAAAAGTAAAAATTATGAAAAGGCTTATTTGTTTTGGCAAAAAGTCAATAAATTGCAAATAAAGCCGGAATTAAGAGTTAAGGTCGGTCATAAGTTGTTGCGATTGGTCAATGATATGAAAATGCCGATTGATAAAAAGGCCGGCGAAATAGTTAAAATCGCCGGCTATATGCAAAAGGCCTATAAAGAACTGGGCAATGTGAAAAGCATTGAAAGAATTGCTAAATTGCAATCAGTAGCCGAAAAGTTGCTCAAAAAATCAAAATATCTGCATTAGTTGTTGCATAATGTTTGAAATTCTGCGGTTTTGTTATCGAGCATTTTGCGGTTGTCATCTTTTAGAGGGGCAAATTTGCGAGCGATAACATATTGCGGAAGCAACTTTTTGATTTCGTCTATCGGAAGTGACCAAGAGCTTGGTTTTATACGGATTGACTTGCCTTGTCCGGCAGAAACTTTTGATGTTATTTCACCGGTCGTGGCGTCTTCAAATTCATCTAAAGTCAGCTTGATGTTTTGTAATCCCTCGGGAGAAAGAAATTCAATTTCTTCGCCGGAATTTATGTAATTTCTGATTTCAAAAACAGCTTCGTCGCCTTGCCATTCGATAATTGATCCGGCAAAGAGCCAATCACCTAAGGTTCTGGTGTATTCATAGTTTTGGGATATGTTGGTGAGTTTGCCGTCGTGGAAACCCAAACAATAGCCACGATTTTGAAGAGTATTCAGTTCGTTAATGTAGTTGTTGTAGTCCCAGTTGTCAGGCGAGGTATACCAATCATCAATGGCCTTGCGGTATGCTCTGGCAACAGTGCCGGCGTAATATTCGGTTTTGTTGCGTCCCTCGACTTTTAAGGAATCGATACCGGCTGACAGCAAATCAGGAAGGCGGGGCATTAAACACATATCTTTAGAATTTAGAAAATATCCGCCATGTTCATCTTCTACAACTTCAAAATATTCGCCCGGACGAAATTCTTCCTCAAGTAAAAATTCAAAGGAATCTTTGTTATTTTCGTCAATGATAAGTTCTTTTATACTACCGTCTTTTAGGCGAAGGTGCAGTTTGTAATGCCAACGGCAACAATGAGCGCATTTGCCTTGGTTGGCCGAGCGGTCGGCAAGATAATTGGAAATTAGGCAACGGCCGGAATAAGACATACACATTGCGCCGTGCATAAAAGTTTCAAGTAAAATATCAGGACATTTTTCTCTGATTTCTTTAACTTCATCAAATGTTACTTCACGGCCCAAAACACAAAGCTTTGCACCTTGTGATTGCCAAAATTTAACGGATTGCCAAGAACAGATGTTGGCTTGGGTGGAAACAAATAAATTTAATTCAGGCGCGTTTTCTTTGACATATTGAAACACGCCGGGGTCGGCAATTAAAACTCCGTCAGGTTTCAGTTCTCGTAAAGTTTCAACAAAGGTAGGGAGTTTTTCAACATCTCGATTATGCATAAAGAGATTTAAGGTTAAATATATTTTTTTGCCTTTTGAGTGCACATAATCGATGCCTTCTTTGAGCTCTTCCATAGAAAATTTTGATTGGGCACGCAAGCACATATCCGGTGTTCCGGCGTATACGGCGTCGGCTCCGTATAAAATAGCGGTTTTAAGTTTTACTAAAGAGCCTGCGGGTAAAAGTAATTCTGCTTTTTCTAACATGGTTATTCCTCAATGCTAATGTCGGTTGTGTGGGCTGTCAGCTCACCTAAGGGAGTGTCTTTGATGAAGATTTTGGCGATAAACGGATGATTGGTTTTTGTATCACGAGCTATCCAAAAATAAATCGGTTTGTTGGCGGAAAATTCCCATAATTCGTCATCGTCTTCTGACAAAATTTTTTTGATGTGCATGGAGCATTTAGATGCTTTGCCGCTATAAAAAGAATGTTCGTTTGCGGTTAAGTTTTCGGTGCCTTCATCTTTGAAAACAACATCAAAACGGCGCCTTCCGTCATATACTTTTAAGGTAGAATCGCAAAAAGAAACCTCGTTATACTGTTTTGCAATTTTGGCTATTACGGTTTGTAGATCAAAGGTGTCTGCCGGAGTGGGAGAAGGGGTAAATTCTTTTCTTTTTTCTTTACCGTTTTTGGTTGCAACCTGATATATCGGTTTGCCGTTTTCGTAAAAAACCTTTTTGGTGCGGGTGTTAAATTTTGATTTTGCTTCGTAGTTATAATCAAGGGTGACCATTTGGGAGGATTTGATTTTACCGGAGGTAATGTAATTGGCCTCAAAAGGATAAACAGCGTTGAAAAAGCCGTTAGTCATGACTTTTGATGCGACTTTGTAATCATGTGGGTTGAGGGTATATGAAAATTGAGTTTTGCTGGCGTCAAAAATTCCTACGGTTACAAGAAAATTGTGCTTTACCGTGAAGGCTTTTGCCATTGACGGAAAAATAAGACTGATAAGCAAAATTGTTATAATTTTTTTCATTTAAGTTATTCTTTCTTTAATATTTGTAGCGTACCATAACATAAAAAATTATAATTTAAAGGATTTAATAAATGACTAAAAAAGTTTTGTTGTTGTTAGGCGGTTTTTCTTCGGAACGCGAAGTCAGTTTGACTGCTGGTAAAGATATTGAAAAAGCTTTGACCTCGAAAGGTTATGAAGTTGTAGTTCATGATTTGCAAAATGCGTGGAATTTTGTAAAGGTCTTGCAAAAAGAAAAACCTGATGTGGTGTTTAACGGGTTGTACGGTAACTGGGGTGAAGACGGCGCTATTCAGGGAATGTTGGATTTGTTGCAAATACCTTATACTCACTCTAATATGCATGCTTCTATGGTGGGAATGGATAAACATTTGACCAAATATATTGCCAAAAGTTGTGGTATCAGAGTGGCGCAAAGTCAAAAAATGAGAGCAAAAGACTTTTTCAAAAACGGTACAATCGTGCCGATGCCATATGTGGTAAAACCGGTATCTGACGGTTCGTCGGTCGGTGTGTTTATTGTTGAAAAAACGGAAGATATTCTAAAAGTTAAGTATAAAGATAACAATACAATGGTAATGATTGAAAAATATATTCCCGGACATGAATTGACCGTTATGTGTTTGGAAGATAAGGCCTATGTCGTTACCGAATTGAAGGCCGAAGAAAAATTTTATGATTATAAAGCTAAGTATACCAAAGGAAAAACCAAGCATATTTTGCCGGCTGAAATTCCTTATGAAGTCTCGGAAATATGTAAGGCTTACGCTGAAAAATTGCACCAAGCAATAGGTTGTAATACAATATCAAGAGTTGATTTGCGTTGGAATGAAGATGATGGCGTGGTGTTGCTTGAGATTAACACTAATCCGGGAATGACCGCTTTGTCTTTGGTGCCGGAACAAGCAAAATATGCCGGAATCGGTTATGCTGATTTGTGTGCCAAATTGGTTGAAAGAGCAAAATGCAGAGAAATGTAAGTATAGATGAACTAAAACCAAATTCGGTAATAGTAGTTGCCGGACCTACCGCCTCGGGAAAGTCTGCGTTGGCGATTGATTTGGCGTTGAAATACAACGGAGTTATTATAAATGCCGATGCTTCGCAACTGTATAGGGATATTCCGATAATTTCTGCCGCTCCCGATGAGAATGACAAGGCTAAGGTCGAGCATTTGTTATATGGAATTTTGGAGGCTGATGAAAAAAATTCGGTTTCGGATTGGATAAAGTTGGCTATTGCGGCAATAAGAAAGGTTTGGGCAGAAGGAAAACTTCCGATTGTTACCGGCGGAACGGGTTTTTATCTTGAAAGTTTGATAAATGGTATTTCGCCAATTCCCGAAACTAAGCCGGCGGTTAAACAAAAAGTCGCAAAGATGTTTGATGATTTAGGACTTTGCGGAGTTTTTGAATATTTGCAAAAGGTCGATCCAGACGGGGCAAAAAAAGTAAATCAAAATGATACGACCAGAGTAAGGCGAGCTTTGGAAATATATGAGGATACAGGTGTTTCAATTGCAAAGTGGTTTGAAATGCCGATGGTCAAGCCTTTGCCGGAAGCAGAATTTACCGTTGTAGTGATGCTTAAGGATTTAGACGAGTTGGAAAAAAATTGCTCCCAAAGATTTGATAATATGATAGACAAAGGCGCTTTGGTAGAAATTGAAAATTTGCAAAAGAAAAATATTTCTTTAAAAATGCCGGTAATGAAGGCAATCGGGGTACCGGAATTGATGGATTATATTGAGGGTAAAACCTCAAAAGAAGAGGCGGTGAATTTGGCAAAATTGCACACTCGTCAATATGCCAAAAGACAATTAACATGGTTTAGAAATCGTTTTAGAAAAATTGAGTGCAAACAAATCGTTTTTTAGTTGTTAACAATGTAATTTGTTGTTGCATATAGCCTAATAAGGTTATACAAAATTAAGAGTATTAAAATTTTTTTAGCGGAGTAAAAGTATATGCTTTCAAAGATTATGGGTTGGTTATCGGCTGATATGGCAATTGACTTGGGAACAGCCAATACGCTTGTTTATGTTAAAGGAAAAGGCATTGTTTTGAACGAGCCTTCAGTGGTCGCAATTGAAGAATATCGCGGAAAGAAAAGAGTTTTGGCTGTCGGTAACGAGGCTAAACAAATGTTGGGTAGAACCCCGGGAAATATTCATGCAATTCGCCCGTTGAGAGATGGTGTTATTGCAGATTTTGAAATTGCCGAAGAAATGCTTAAATACTTTATCCGCAAGGTCCATAATCATCGCCGTTTTGCTATGCCATTGATTATTGTATGCGTACCGTCAGGTTCTACTGCCGTTGAGCGTCGTGCTATTCAAGAATCGGCTGAAGCTGCCGGTGCAAGAAAAGTTTGGTTGATTGATGAACCTATGGCAGCAGCTATCGGCGCAGATTTGCCGGTTACCGAACCTACCGGTTCAATGGTTGTTGATATCGGCGGTGGTACAACTGAGGTGGCTGTCCTTTCTTTGGGTGGTATTGTATATGCTCGTTCGGTTCGTGTCGGTGGTGATATGATGGATGAAGCTATTATTTCCTACATCAGACGCAATCATAACTTGTTGGTTGGTGAGGGAAGTGCCGAAAAAATCAAAAAAGAAATCGGTTCAGCCTGTGTTCCTGATAAAGGTGATGGTCGCACCTACGAAATTAAAGGTCGTGACCTTATGAATGGTGTGCCGAAAGAGATTATCATTTCTGAGCGTCAGGTCGCTGAAGCTTTGGCTGAGCCTGTATCTCAAATCGTAGAGGCTGTTAAGGTCGCTTTGGAACATACCGCGCCGGAATTGGCTGCCGATATCGTTGATAAAGGTATTGTCTTAACCGGTGGTGGTGCTTTGTTGACCAATCTTGATCAAGTTTTGCGTAATGCAACCGGATTGCCGGTGTCATTGGCTGAAACACCTTTGGCTTGTGTGGTTAAAGGAACCGGAAAGGCTTTGGAAGAAATCGGAAAATTGCGCACAATTTTGTCTTCTATGTACTAATTGAGGTTTTGCGGTCGAGAGGATAAAACCTTTCGACCGTTTATTTTTATAGGAAAGCTTTATGAAACGCCGCAGAAGTCTGTTTTTGCATTTGGATCAATTGAGAATACTGGCCAAGAAATTTGCGCTGGTTATTTTGTTTTTGGCGGCGTTGTTACTAATGTTGTTAAGTAAAAACCAAGAAACTACAGTAACAAATATGACTAACGGGACGACAGGTGCTGTTATTATGGTGGTCGATGTCTTGGTAGCTCCGGCCAAAATTGTTTCGTGGATTTATGATTTCTTTTATGAAATAGGTACTGTAAAAAAACGCAATGTAGAACTTAGCGAAGAAAATAAAAAATTGCGTCTTTTAAAAGACAAATACGAAGCACTGGAAATTGAAAATAAGCTATTGGCTGAGTTGCTTAATTTTGCTGTTATGCCTGATGTTAAATATATTTCGGCAAAAGTGGTGGCGGAAGAAAATGACGCTTTTGCTCATTCAATAGTTGCGTATGTCGGGGACAAAAGCATAAAAAAAGGCGATGTGGTTTTATCGGATAAAGGAGTTGTCGGAAGAATAGATGCGGTAAAATCATCATATGCCAAGATTATTACATTGGCAGATATTAACTCGAAAATTCCGGTCATGATAGAAAAAAACAGAGTCAGAGGAATTTTGAGCGGAAACAATACTATCTTTCCAAGGCTTACTTTTATTCCATTAGATGCTGAGGTAAGTGTCGGGGATAAGATAGTTACATCCGGAGTTTCCGGAGTTTTTCCAGCCGGGTTACCGGTCGGACAGGTAATGTCGGTTTCTAAGAATGAAATAAAAGTAAAGTTGTTTGCAATATTGGAAAAACTTGAATATGTAAGAATCGTGAAATATGGAATTGACGGTCTGATAAATGTTGATGATGAGGCTGGCAATGAGTGATGAGTTTGACGAAAAAGTAACGACATACTTTCAAAAATCTTTACCTCTTTTGTCGTCGATATTTTTTATGCTTTTGGCTTTTATCCCGTTGAATTTTAATCTTTTTTATAATGTAAGGCCTGATTTTGGCTTGATGTGTATTTATTTTTGGATGTTGCATCGTCCGGATTTGTTTGGTCTTGGTACTATAATTTTGATGGGTTTTATCAGCATGGCAATATCTTCTGCCGTTGCCGGAAGCTCGCTGTTATGCTATTTGTGTATGTATGTTTTGGTTTATAATACGCAAAAGCTATTTAATGCAAAGTCTTTTGTTGTTATTTGGTATGGCTTTATGGCGTTGAGCTTGTTATCAATGTTGATTAAGTGGTTGATTGTTTCTATCTATTATAATCAATTTTTACCGTTATCAATGCTTATGTTAAGTTATCTGATAGGGGTTGTGTTATATCCGTTAATATCAACGGTTTTGGCCTTTATTCAGAATCGTTTTATTCAGGATGATGGGCTATGAACAGAGATAACGATAAGGGAAAAATTTTAATAAGTCGATCGCTTTTTTTGGGAAGCGTACAGTTGTTATTGCTGTTTATGCTTATTTTTAGGCTGTATTACTTGCAAGTGTACCAAGCAGACAAGTATAGAACTTTAGCCGATGAAAATAGAATTTCTACAAGATTATTAGTTCCGCCAAGAGGAATTATTTATGACAGACATGGAAATATGTTAGCTGAAAATAAGCAAAATTTTCAAGTTATGCTTGTTCCGGAACAAACTCCGAATGTTGATAAAACTTTAAGTGCCTTAAAAAAAGTTATGCCGTTGTCTGCAGATGAAGAGAAAAAAATAAGAAAAAGTCTAAGGAGAAACAGAAGCTTCGTTCCGGTAAAAATTAAGGATAATTTGGATTGGGAGCAACTGACAAAAATTATGTTGAATATGCCTGACCTTCCGGGGATTAGTATTGATGAGGGATTGTCAAGATATTATCCGTTTGACAATATTTTTTCTCATGTCATAGGATATGTGGCAGCGGTTGGAGAAGATGTTGATACCAAAAAGGATCCTTTGTTAGAGGTACCCGGATTTAAAATTGGTAAGTCGGGTATTGAGAAGTTATATGAAAATGATTTGCGAGGTGTTGCCGGTAACCAAAAATTAGAGGTTAATGCTGTCGGGCGTATAATGAAAGAAATTGAAAGTGAAGAAGGCGTAAGCGGTAAGCGAGTAGATTTGAGCCTTGATTTAAGATTGCAAAAAGAAGCGTATGATTTATTGGGAGATGAGAGTGGCGCAATCGTAATGATGAAAGTTGACACCGGCGAATTGCTATCATTTGCGTCAGCTCCGGCTTTTGATCCTAATTTGTTTGGTAACGGTCTGTCTTCAATTGAATGGAAAGAGCTGCAAGATAATGAGAAAAAACCATTGTTGAACAAAGCTGTTTCGGGACAGTATTCTCCGGGGTCTACTTTTAAGATGATTGTTGGTTTGGCCGCATTGAAACATGGTGTTAACAGCAAAAAGACAAAATCTTTTTGTTCGGGTAAAATGAGCTTAGGCAATCATACTTTCCATTGTTGGAAAGATGCCGGACATGGTTATGTCGACATGGAGCAAGCTTTGCAACATTCGTGCGATATTTATTTTTATGAGGCAGCTCAGAAATTGGGAATAAATAAGATTGCCGATATGGCTAGAGAATTCGGATTGGGTTTTAAAACAAATATCGGAATTGAAAATGAAAAAAGCGGTTTTATACCTGATACCGATTGGAAAATGAGAAAATTCGGCGAGCCGTGGCAACAAGGCGAAAGTATTATTTCAGGCATTGGCCAAGGATATATTTTGACAACTCCGGTGCAACTGGCAACAATGATATCACGAATTGCTAACGGCGGATATGAAGTTAGTCCTACTTTTACAAAATATGATAAAAGTAAAAAACAGGAACTACGCAAAATTGATGTTTCGCCATATGGGTTGGAAATTGTAAAAAAAGGTATGTATGATGTTATAAATACTGTCGGTGGTACGGCTTATTCGGCAAGATTTGATTTTAAGGGACAGAAAATGGCCGGTAAGACGGGTACAACTCAGGTAAGACGAATTTCTATGAAAGAAAGACAAAGCGGTGTCTTAAAACAAGAAGATCTGCCTTGGAAATATAGAAACCACGCGTTATTTGTGGGGTATGCGCCGCATGATAATCCCAAATATGGGGTGGCGGTTTTGATTGAGCATGGAAAATCAGGTACGGCAGCAGCGCATTTGGGCGGAAAAATTTTGCGAAAAGCGTTAGAATTAGACGCTACGGATCAACCGATTGATTAAGGAAATTTAGATGTATAAGACATATGAGGAAGGTTTTAGAAGTCAAAAATTGAGCTTTATTGAGAGGTTTTGGGGTATAAGCTTTTCATATGTTATGTTTATATCTATTTTGGCCGCAATAGGGGGTGTTATGTTGTATTCAGCAGCAAACGGCAAATGGTATCCTTGGGCTTTTCCGCAATTGATGCGTTTTGGGCTTGGCTTTTGCGCAATGATGTTTTTTGCGTTTGTAGATATAAGAATTTTTCTCAGATATTCTTATTTGTTTTATTTTGCTGTGCTTATTATGCTGGTAATAGTTGAAGTTGCCGGCTATGTCGGAATGGGTGCCCAGCGTTGGATAAATTTAGGCTTTATGAAGTTGCAACCGTCAGAATTGATGAAAATTGCCTTGGTAATGGCGTTGGCCAGATATTTTAATTCATGCACACTGCAAAGGATTGAAAGTATAAAGGGACTGATTATTCCGTTGATATTGGTAATAATGCCTGTCGGATTAGTTTTGACGCAACCCGATTTGGGTACGGCGTTAATGCTTTTGTTTACAGCCGGCGCGATGTTTTTTGCGGTAGGAATCCAATTATGGAAGTTTGGTTTGGTGGCGGTGGGTGTATTAACATCGTTGCCCTTGGCCTGGCAATTTTTACATACATACCAAAAAAATCGCGTGCTCACTTTTTTAGATCCTGAACGAGATCCGTTGGGTACCGGTTATCATATTATTCAATCAAAGATTGCTTTGGGGTCAGGTGGTGTTTTTGGTAAAGGCTTTTTGAACGGAACACAAAGCCACTTGAACTTTTTGCCTGAAAAACATACAGACTTTATTTTTACGATGCTATCGGAAGAGTTTGGTATGATTGGTGCGGTGTTTGTTATTGTTATTAACTTGATAATAATTGCTTATAGCTATGTGTTTGCTTTGAGGAGCGCAAGTTATTACGGCAAATTGTTGGCTATTGGTCTTGCAACAAGCTATTTCTTGTATGTGATTATTAACATGGCAATGGTTTTGGGATTGTTGCCGGTGGTCGGTGTTCCTTTGCCATTGATTTCGTATGGTGGAACGGTTGTGTTGTCTGTGATGAGCAGCTTTGGTATTATTTTGGCAATAAATACAAACAGAAATATAAATATCGGAAAAGATTAAAGTTACGGAAAACAAAATTTATTTGCTTGATTTTGTTTTTTTAGCACATAATACTATTTATATATGTAATAAAGGATTGAGATGGCTGAACATTCGAAATTTGATAGTGAAAGATATTTTTTGGAAACTCTGGAACGAATTACTAAAAATCGTTCAGAGTATAAGGTGCTGTATATAAACATTTCAAAGCTCAAACCTAAGAACAGACATCCAAAATTTGTAAAGATTATAACCAGATTGTTTGATAATTTGGTTATGATGGCAGATAGTACAATGTTTGTACTGAGTAATGGTGATTTTGCAATTTTGGGTAAAAACATTACAGAAAAAATTGTAAATGACGCCGTAGATAAGTTGCGTCGCGGTTTGATTACAGATCCTATATGGACAGCCCGCAGTTCGAGTGAATTTACACAAGTATATAATCCGGAGGAGTTTGATGAACTTTATCGCAAAATTGAGATGATGGTAAATGACGAAAACAGGTTGGTTGATGTTGTTTATCGTAATCCGGTTGATGCGGGTCAGATGGATGCCGTAAAGGAACATTTGGATTTTGTAAATATTGTCGATATTGTTAAACATCAGAGTGTAATCAGACTGGAAAATTCTTCAAATTTCAGGTGTATGTTTGATGAATATTTTGTTGCGGTAAAAGATTTAAATCAAAATTTTGATAAAAATGTCGATTTAATCGGAAATAAGTGGTTGTTTATGTATTTGACTCAGTCGTTGGATAAAAAGACGATTAGTGCGATGAGTGTGTCAGAAGTTAATAATCAGGCGCAAAAAATAAGTCTCAATTTGAATATGGCAACTATTAAAACTCCTGAGTTCAATATTTTTGAACAGTATATCAAAAACAAGAATCAAAGTTTAATTGTAGAAGTTCAGCCTATTGATATACTGAATAATATGAAAGAATATTTTAATATAAAAGAAATGTTGCATAAATTGGGGCATGAAGTTTTACTTGATGCCACAAGTTTGGAAATGCTCCAAGCTTTCAATGTAAATCTTTTGGGATTTGATTATATTAAGATATTTTGGCATGACTTTATGGATGAATATAGCGCCAAATCCGGTGAAATAAAACAACTGTTTGAAGAAATCGGTTATAATAAATTAATATTAGCCAAATGCCTAGATGAAAAAGCGGTCAGATGGGGTATTAAGAACGGAATCAGAGCATTTCAAGGACCTTATATTGATATGCTGGAGGTCGCGATGATTAGAAAAAAATGTCCTAACGGAAAAAGATGTGCAGCAGCTGATTGCTTAAAAAGAAAAAGGATGATTTCCGGATATTTTAGAAATATGTGTGAATACAAAGAAATTTTAGAAAGAAAACTCGGTTGATAATATGGAAAATAATGTAAACATTAAAAGTGTTGTGCTTGACGAAATAAAATCCTTTTGTGTAAGTAGAGGCTTGTTTAAGGCTGTCTATTTAAATATTCATAATTTGGATGAAAAGCTAAGAACTTCCGTGCATAAAAATGAATTAACAAATATGTTCATGCCGCTGGTGAGAGAAGGGTATGCTAAATCTTTTTTGTTGCAAAATGATGATTTTGTAGTGGTGTACAACAGAATTAAAGATGATGATATATTATCTTTGATGGTAAAAGTGCAGTTTTTATTTCAGGAAGACGAACGAATTAAGGAAGCCGAAGACCTACAAAAAAGCGGTGTTGTTGTTTCGTATGATTTGTCGGAAGATTACGGAATTTTCTTAAAAAAGATAGAGACCGCATTTATTGAAGAAAAGAAAGAGAATAATCAACAAACATCAGAAAATGTTTTTCACCAAGATAATTTGCGTGTGAATAAAAAGAATCTTACAACAGAAATGTTGTCAAAAGTGCAAAAAATAATTTCGATATCTGATTTTTCCAGCTTTATAAGAAGGCAACCTATTTGTGCAATTATCGGAAAATCGGCTCCTCAGCGAGTGTATGAAGAAGTTTTTGTTTCGGTTGAAGATATGAGAGATTCGTTGCTTCCGGGAGTTGATGTTAAATCAAACCCGTGGTTGCATTTGGCCTTGTTGGAAACTCTGAATAAACGAGTTTTAGAAGTTATTTCTCGGCACGATGATGGTGATTTATCGGGTAATTTCAGTATAAATATCAGTGTTTCTTCAATCTTGTCGGATGAGTTTATACAATTTGATGACAGTATTAACGCTTCTATGCGTCAAACAGTCGTTTTGGAACTACAATTGGAAGATATTTTTAGCGATATGAATTCTTATATTTTAGCTAAAACTTTTGCAAAAGTGCGCGGTTATAGAATTTGTATTGATGGTATAAATGTCGATAAGCTTAAATATGTAAATCGTAAACAATTGGATTGTGATTTGATGAAAATTGAATGGCATCCGTCGCTGATCGATATTTTTACCAAGGATGAACATTTTATGGATTATATGAATAAAGCAGAACGCGCCAAAATTATATTGTGCAATGTCGATGATGCTTTGGCGGTGGAAGCCGGAAATAATTTGGGCATAAATTTATATCAAGGTCGATATGTCCAAAAGTTGATGAGTGACAGCAAATAGTTCCGTCATTATATTCCCATAATGGATAATATTTCCAACAGATTAGCCTTGAAATATTCCGGGTGCGATTTTGTTATTGTTGATAGCTCTTCCATGGAAAAAAATCTTATTTCATCTGCTTCGTTTTTATCAAGAATAAAGGGCCCGTTATGGGTTACTTTGTAAGCGCGATGAAATGATTTCTTTTTCTTTGTTATAGGGTCAATGGTTCTGGAAAGACCGATATATTCTTCTATTTCAGCGTCAATGCCGAGTTCTTCTTTCAGCTCTCTTAAAGCTGCTGTGGGATAGTCCTCTCCGGCATCAACATGTCCGGCTGCCGAATAGCTCCATTTACCTGCATCTTTTTTCTTTTTTGTTGAAACTTTTTGTAGTAGAATATCGTTATTTTCATTGACAACCAATACAGCTGCTATACGGACATTACAATTATTTTTATGAGCTTCTTCTCGTGTTACAATTTCTAAAATATTGTCACAATCATCAACGCTTGCTACATATTCTGTCATTTTTTATCTCTTAAGTATATTTTACCTGTTTCTAGAATATACTAATTATGGGCGAAATCAATTATTAAAAAATTGTCTGAAAATTTTAATAAAACTATTTTATTTTTTATCGTGGCTTCAAATCGTCCTTCCTCAGAAAAAAACAAAAACCTACCACAAGGGTAGGTTAAAAAAAGAGATGAGTCGGGATTGACTCTGCGCTTACGCTTGAGTTGTCACTGCGGTGCTGACTATCGTCACCGGCGCACTTCCGTTCGCCTGCACTCTTAAAGTTGAACCCCCTTTTATCGTGGCTTCAAATCGTCCTCCCTCAGATTAAACAAAAACCTACCACAAGGGTAGGTTAAAAAAAAGAGATGAGTCGGGATTGACTCTGCGCTTGCGCTTGAGTTGTCACTGCGGTGCTGACTATCGTCACCGGCGCACTTCCGTTCGCCTGCACTCTTAAAGTTGAACCCCCTTTTATCGTGGCTTCAAATCGTTCACCCTCAGATTAAACAAAAACCTACCACAAGGGTAGGTTAAAAAAAAGAGATGAGGAGGGATTGACTCTGCGCTTGCGCTTGAGTTGTCACTGCGGTGCTGACTATCGTCACCGGCGCACTTCCGTTCGCCTGCACTCTTAAAGTTGAACCCCCTTTTACCGTGGCTTCAAATCGTCCACCCTCAGATTAAACAAAAACCTACCACAAGGGTAGGTTTTTGTTTAATGGCGGATGAGGAGGGATTTGAACCCCCGATACGAGTTACCCCGTATTCACGATTTCGAGTCGCGCGCATTCAGCCTCTCTGCCACTCATCCATTTGTAATTTACTTGCATTTTATTAAACTTATTATTTTAATTTTGCAAGTGCATTTTTTATCTTTCATATTCTCCGCGTTCAATAAAGTTTACTCTTTCGTATCTCGGCTCTAAGAAAAAGGCTACTGAATTTAGGTTTTGTTGCAATTCTTTAGAAAACATTCTGTTTATTCTTATTAACACTTCTTCTTTATTTTTATAGCCTAGAGCTTGAGGCGTGAGAGAATCGGTCAGGTCATTAAAGTTATCAAATATGGCCAATCCTTTAACAATACATTCCAAACTTTCTTTGTTGGAAATATTGCGTATTTCCAGTATGTCGTTTATCTTTATTTTTTGCGCATTTTTATCAAAAAGATGGATGGCTATTTTGCGAGAACCATTTTTGATTTTGTTAAAAGAAAACTCATGTGCGTCTATGATATATTTCACTCTAACACCTTAATGAAAACTATTGATAAGGGAGCCTGACAGCATATGCCATCCGTCTATCATAACAAAAAAGATAATCTTAAAAGGAAGTGATAATACACTGGGCGGTAACATCATCATACCCATCGACATCAAAACAGATGCAATTACCATATCGATAATTAAAAACGGTACATAGATGAGAAAACCAATTTCAAAAGCGCGTCGTAGTTCGCTTATCATAAAAGCCGGAATCGTTATTTTTAGAGAGGCTTCTTTAATATCTTTCGGTTTTTCTTTGGCTAAATCCGAAAACAATTGCAAGTCTTTTTCACGGGTGTTTTTTACCATAAATTCTTTCAAAGGAAGAGATGCTTTTTCTAAGCCTTCAACCATTTCTATTTTTTCATCAATAATGGGCTTAATGCCATCGTTCCATGATTTTTCGAATGTGGGTGACATGATGAATACAGTCATGAAAAGCGCAAGAGCAATCAGAACCATATTAGGGGGTGTGGCGTTGGTTGCCAAGGCTGAACGAGTAATTGAAAAAACAACTATAAGGCGAGTAAAAGATGTCATCATTATCACAATTGAAGGTGCTAATGACAACACGGTTATAAGCGCAAGAACGCTGAATATTCTGGCGGTAGCAGTGCCGGTTGTTACATTGTCTAAGTTTAGGCTGACGCTTTGAGCAAATGCGTTTGTGCAAAGTAACAAAGCACAGATAAAGACAGTTAATGTTGAGAGTATTTTTTTGTTCATAATAGTTATTCTTTCATTTTTGTTTGTTGCAACAACAGGTGTGAACCTTCGCCGACAATAGCTAAATATTCAACATTGTCACATTGTAACAATACAACAGAGTTTTTCATATCAATGCGTTGGCGTTCTATAATATTTATGCGAGAATTTTTATTAAGATATTTGCCAAGATTTATTACAGAGCCTTTTTGTTGACATATTTTTATCAGCCACAATGTTATAAACATTAGCCCAAGGACAAAGACAAAGGCTAAAACTGTTTGCAAAAGTTGGGTAAACTCCATAATAAAATCCCTGTGAATCTGTTGAATTAAATTTTTTAAGATTATAATGCGCGAAAGGTGTATGAGTCAATTAAAAGCCTTGCCCTTGTTAATATTGTTTGTTAAGCTTCGTTTTATGAAAGATAAAAGAGAAATATTTACAGAAGAAAGACGAACCGGCGATTTGCAAAACATTTCCGGTATTTTGTTGCCTTTGGCTAAAAAAATGATCGGTAAAAAAGCTTTTGCCGAAGCTGATATAATTGCAAATTGGAGTGAAATTGCCGGCGAAGAAATTGCGTCTTATTCGAATCCGCTTAAAATTGATTTTAAAAAAGGCGAAAGAACAGAAGGAACGCTGTATGTCGAAACTTTTGGCGGAGCTTTTGCGGTCGAGTTGCAGTTAAAAAGTAAAATTTTGATTGAGAAAGTTAACGTTTTCTTTGGATATAAAGCTGTACAACATATTAAAATTGTTCAAAATTCCAAGTTGATAAAAAATGATTTGCAAGATGTTGTAAAGTCACAAAAAAAACTTGTAACGGCAGATGAAGAAAATTATATTGAACAAATAAGTGAGGGGCTTGCTTCAAAAGGTTTGACGGAAACCTTGCAAAATTTGGGGCGAGCGGTGTTTAACGATAACAAGAAAAGAGATAAGAATGATGGAAATCGTAATAAAAAAAGTTAGTGCAATTGTAGCCGGAGTTATAGTTTTTATGTTGCTTGGCGGTGTGTATTTGTCATCTAAAGGTTTTATAGTAGATGAAAATACCGGAAGTATTGTTTTGGTTAAACCTGCTGTTGCTGAAGAAACTGCTATGGCAAAAAAAGATATCCCCTTGAATTTCGGATTTCCTCAAGATCATATAATCGGAAGCGAAAAGGCTAAGGTTACTTTGTATGAATATTCTTCTTTCGGTTGTACTCACTGTGCTGATTTTCATTTGGAAACTTTACCTAAAATAGTTAAAGAATATGTTGATACAGGTTTAATGAAAGTGGCATTTGTTCCTTTTCCGTTAGATAAAAATTCAATGGATGCCGCTTTATTGGCAGAATGCGTAGGTGCGGACAAATATTTTGCATTTGCTGATGTTTTGTTTAAAAAGCAGCGCGATTGGGGATTGGCATTTAATCCGCAAAAAGTCTTGTTGCAATATGCTGCATTAAGCGGATTGAACAAAGAAAAAGCCGAGTTGTGTTTGAAAAATGATATAACAGCTGCTATGATTTTGCAAAACAGAAAAGATGCCTTAGATAAATTGGGATTGCAAGGTACTCCTACATTTTTTGTAGTGTCGGATAAAAAAATTGATTCAATCTTCGGAATTAAACCAATAGAAGAATTTAACGAAATTATAAATTCTCATATAGGTGCAACCGATACAAAAGATAAAAAAGATAAATGACTTTTTTGATTTTAATAACTGCTTAATAATTAGTGATATATTGTTATTCTTATGAAAAATGCGTCTGATGACATTAAAAAGTTAGAGCAAAAAATATCTGAGTTACAACAAGGTGAAGAGGCTCTAACTAAAAAAGAAAAAAGACAAACCGAGTTTGCCAGAGCATCGCGAATCGGTTTGCGAATCAGTGTCGAATTGATTTCGGCAGTTATTGTCGGAGCAGGAATCGGATATTTATTAGATAATGCTTTCGGATGCAAACCTTGGATGCTTGTGTTGTTTTTGTTTTTTGGCGGTGCTGCCGGTATATTAAATGTGTACAGACTGTCAAAAAATGAAGATGAGTTAAATAAATTATAAGGAGTAGTGTAAAAGTGGCCGGTCCTATGGAACAATTTGTAATCAAACCAATCATTCCGATTGAAGTCGGTGGTGTTGATTTATCTTTTACTAACTCGTCTTTGTATATGTTATTGGCAGTTGTGGTATCATCCTTGATTTTGGGATTGTGTTTAACTAAGCGCACATTGGTGCCAAATGTTGCACAATCATTTCCTGAATGTATTTACGAATTTATCAGCGGGCTTATAAAAGAAAATATAGGTGCTGAAGGTTTGAAGTATTTTTCTTTTATTTTCTGTGTGTTTTTGTTCGTTGCTTTTGGTAATCTTTTGGGATTGTTTCCATACTCATTTACCTTTACATCTCATTTGACAGCGGTGGGTACTTTGTCGTTATTGGCACTGGCCTTAAATATTTTTGTCGGTATCAAAAAGAAAAAATGGGGATGGTTAAGAACATTTTTGCCAAGGGGGATACCTGCGGTTATGTCGGTATTGATTATTCCGATAGAGATTGTTTCATTTTTATCAAAACCGTTCAGCCTTTCAGTTCGTTTGGCTGCAAATATGACGGTCGGACATGTTATGCTTAAGATTATTGCCGGATTTGTGGTAGGTTTGGGAGCATTCGGTTTCGTACCATTAGTATTTGATGCGCTGATAGTTTGTTTTGAAATGTTTATTTCATTATTGCAAGCATTTATATATACGGTTTTAACCTGTATATATCTGAGTGATGCAATGCATGAACACTAATTATAATTATGTTTAATAAATTAAATTGATTGAAAGGATAAAATAATGGAACCGTTAGCTTATATTGGTGCTGGTATGTGTGCTTTGTCAATGATGGCTGCTGCTTGGGGTGTTTCTCAAGTTTGGACAACTATCATTTCAACAGTTGGTCGTAATCCGCAAATTAAAAAAGAAGTTGATATTTATGGTTGGGTCGGATTTGCTGCCGTTGAAGCAGTTGCTTTGTATGCACTTGTTATCGCTTTTGTTATGTTATCAGGTAACTAACAGTTATTTGATGTTTTGATTTAAGACCTTTCGGTAATAGGGGAGTTTTGCGTTGATTAAAAATTCCCCGATTTCGAAAGAAGGGTAAAAAATGATGGAGCTTTGAAGCAATGCCTCAGTTAGATTTTAGCGTATTTCCTTCGCAGTTTTTTTGGTTGGTTATCAATTTTGCATTGATGCTGATTATTATGAGCAGATTTATTATTCCTAAAACTGCCGAAATGATAAATTTGCGTAAAGAAAAAATAGATGGAGATTTGGAAAAAGCTGCTGAGATAAAAAAACAGGTTGAAGCTACTATTGAAAAATATAATGAAGCTTTGGCGTTGGCTAATTCAAAAGCCAATATTTCGTTACAAAAAACCAGAGATGAACTCAAAGAAACAATTAACAGACGACAAGCTGATTTGATTACAAGGCTGAATGCCGAAATTGAGGCAGGTGAAGAAAAAATTGCCAGCTCTAAGGCAAAAGCTTTGCAAAAAATTGAAGAGGCATCTGCTGATTTGGCAGTTGAGGTTTTGGGAAAACTCGGTTTTAGCGGAATAAAAGTAAAAGATGCTAAAAATGCACTTGAAAGCATAAAGAAGGAACAGCTATGACAAATGTTGTACATAACAATGAAATTATTGATGCCACACAAGATGCTGTTTTGAATGCGGTGAGTGTGTTGGAAACAACAGCTCATGAACTTTCGGCTCATCATAATGAACCATTTTATTTGTCGGCCGAATTTTGGGTTGCAATGTCATTTGTTTTGACAGTCGTTGTTTTAATAAGACCTGTCGGTAAGGTTTTTGTTAAAGCAATGAAAAACAGACGCAAAGCTATTTCCAAAAGAATAGGCGATGCCGTAGCCTTAAAAGAAGAAGCTCAAAAAATGCTGGCTGATTATGAGCGCAAACTTCGTGGCGCCGAAAAAGAAGTAAAAGATATTTTGATGCGTTCGGAACGCGAAATTGAAGTGATGAAAAAAGACGCTTTAGCGAAACTTGATGCCGAGATGATTGCAAAGGAAAACGAAGTTAAGGTCAGGTTAAAAACCGCTGAAGAAAATGCGGCAAAAGAAATAGCAAATAAAACGACTGATATTACATTAAAAGTTGTTAGAAATATTTTGAACAACAGTTTAGATGATAAGGCCTTGGATCAGTTGATTGACAGGTCGATAGATGATTTGCAGAAAATAGCCTGAGTAAATTTATCTTAATAAAAAAGCTGTCATATATATGACAGCTTTTTTATTACTTATTTTTTCAGTTTGTTCCATCCTGATTTTCGAGCGGCGTTTTCTTCTTGTTTTTTTTGCCATTTGTTTGCCGGTTCATTTTTTTGTTTTTGCAGTTGTTTTTGCGCATCGGTTTGCGCAACTCCGACGGGCAGAAGCTGATTAAATAATGCAGGCGATGCAAAATCAACTTTGTTTTTGATTAAAGGATCAATCATTGCGTCAATAATTTGATTAGCCGGTTTAGCATTGAATGCGGCAATTTTGCCACCATAGAAAATGGCTACGGCATGGCAAGGAGATGATAGTAATACATCTGTTGCATCTACACCGCGAAAGAATCGAAGCATAATTTGCGGGCGTATGACACAATCTTCGGTTTCGTTAAACAGTAGATTTTCGGGGTTTTTGAATAATTCGTATTTTACCAGTTCTTGTAATTCGCTGTTAATTACACCGCAGAATCCGACAACAGCCATACCGTCTAGTGTATATCCGGTATAGTTTTCCGGTTTGTTGGCTATTTGATAGCAAAATACTTGCTCGGAATCTGTGATGTTTTTTATGGCCGAATCACCAATAGCTGAAGATATTTCTGTCAAAATTTCCGTATTTTTCGGATCCGGTTCCCATTCGCCTGTTGCTTCGGTTGTGTTATCAATTTCTTCTTGAGCTAAACAAGGTTGTGATAGGATAATACCGAGCAAAGCAACCAGAATGTAGTGTATAGGCATATTATATCTCCATTATAATTCAAACTTCATCAGATGTAATTATATATGCTAATTTATTGTTTTCCAAGATTATTGAGTGAGATAATAACATAAAAAAACCTCCGCCATTTTGGCAGAGGTAGAAAACGGTTTTAAGCAAAAAGCCTAAAATATATTAACCCTGACGAGCTTTCAACTTAGGGTTTTTCTTGTTGATTACATAAACGCGGCCTTTGCGACGGACGATTTGGCAGTCCTTATCACGAACCTTTTTGCTTTTTAATGAACTGTAAATCTTCATTTCTCTAATCCTTTAATCAAAAATTTGAGTGCAAACTATTATAAATATTGGTGGTTGTCAACATATATTTTTAATTCTTGGTAAAAAAATAAGTTATCTTTTGCATTTTTTTGATGTGTTTGCTAGTATTGGAACAAATTTAGGAGACAAAAATGAAAAGAATTATACTTATTTTGGCGCTTTTAGTTATTGCGACTCCGCTTAGGGCTCAGATGTCATATGAGGATGAGGCCAGAGCTTTGGGGATTGTTGCCGGACAAGGTTTGGCCTGCGGTTCGTCAAAATATGATACATTTGAGTTGTTGGCGCGCGCTATTATTTTGACAAAGTCGCCATCGGATGCTCTACAAAACAAAGCTTTGAAAATTTTTACCGAAGAAAAGGCAAATGTTTTTGTGACCCAGCAATTAAACAAATTTGCCGATTGTCCGAATATTGTAAAAAGATTTGATGTGCAAGATATATTTCAAGCAACATTGTATGGTGACGGAACTATAAAAATGCCTGACGGACAGATTTTGACACCAAGGGTTCCTTACGATGCTTCAATGATTTATGATAAAAAATCAAATGATCGTCAAAGAGCAACCGCTATTTATAATCAAGATAAAAGCCATATCAAAAAAGTAGAGTTTAAGGATGCTTCAATGCAGGCCGGCAATCAGATAAGGCCGGCTAAAGCGAAAGGCGGATCACAAAAAATATTGTCATCGCCTAAAAAGATTTCGCGAAAGAAGACAAAAAAATGATTGCTTTTGGATTAACTTGCCCTTATATTTTGGACAAGTTAATTTTTTTATGGAGTTTAGTTAAAAATGGCTGCTGTACAATATGTTTTTGTTATGCAAAATCTTACAAAAGTTTTTCCCGGCGGAAAAGAATTGTTTAAGGGTATAACTCTTTCATTTTTGCCCGGTGCAAAAATCGGTGTTTTAGGTGTAAATGGTGCCGGTAAGTCAACTTTGTTAAAAATTATGGCCGGTGTTGATAAAGAATTTAATGGTGAAGCTTGGGCTGCCGAAGGTGTTAAGGTTGGTTATTTGGAGCAAGAGCCGAAATTAGACCCTACAAAAAATGTTATGGAAAATATTATGGACGGTCTTGGCGAAACCAGAGATTTATTAAAAGAATTTGAAGAAGTTTCGATGAAGTTTGCCGAACCTATGAGCGATGAAGAAATGAACGCGCTTATTGAACGCCAAGCCGAGTTGCAAGAAAAAATTGATGCTTGTAACGGATGGGATTTGGAACGCACTATCGAAATTGCCATGGATGCACTTCGTTGCCCGCCTTCTGATGCTGATGTTACCAAATTATCCGGCGGTGAAAAACGCCGTGTAGCGTTATGCCGTTTGTTGTTGCAACAACCTGATATGTTGTTGTTGGACGAACCGACCAACCATTTGGATGCCGAATCGGTTGCTTGGCTCGAGCGCCACTTAAAAGATTATAAAGGAACGGTTGTTATGGTTACTCACGATCGTTATTTCTTGGATAATGTTACCGGTTGGATCTTGGAACTTGATAGAGGACAGGGTATTCCTTATGAAGGTAATTATTCTTCATGGCTTGAACAAAAACAAAAACGCCTTGAGCAAGAAGCCCGAGAAGAAACCGCCCGTCAAAAAGTTTTGGCTAATGAGTTGGAATGGATACAAAAGAATCCTAAAGCTCGTCAGGCTAAATCAAAGGCTCGTATCAATGCTTATGACGAATTGTTGGCGCAATCTGTTAAAGATAAAATTACAACTGCCAATATTCATATTCCGATGACGGAAAGACTTGGCGATTTGGTTATTGAGGCCAAAAATATTTCCAAGGCTTATGGCGACAGAGTCCTTATTGATGACCTATCTTTCAAAATTCCCAAAGGTGCAATTGTCGGTATTATCGGTCCTAACGGTGCAGGAAAAACTACATTATTTAGAATGATTACCGGTCAGGAAAAGCCAGATAGCGGTGAAATCAGACTTGGCGAGACTGTTGATTTGGGCTATGTCGACCAATCTCGTGATGAGTTGTCTGCCGATAAAAATGTTTGGGAAGAAATTTCTGATGGTTTGGATATGATTAAACTCGGAAAAGGCGAAGTTCCGTCACGCGCTTATGTCGGTCAGTTTAACTTCAAAGGTGGCGATCAACAAAAGAAAGTCGGTCAGCTTTCAGGTGGCGAACGCAATCGTGTTCACTTGGCCAAAATGCTTAAAAAAGGTGCTAATGTAATCCTTTTGGACGAACCGACCAACGACTTGGATGTTGATACGCTTCGCTCTTTGGAAGAAGGTATTATGCAATATCCCGGATGTGTGCTTGTTACTTCACACGACCGTTGGTTTTTAGACCGCTTGGCAACACATATCTTAGCTTATGAGGATGAAGGTCATGTCGAGTGGTTTGAAGGCAACTTTGAAGAATATGAAAAGGACAAGGTTCGTCGTCTCGGTGAAGAAGCCTTGCGTCCGCATAGGAGTAAGCATAAGACCCTTACCCGCCAGTAAAAAGGTTGTATAACGGGCTACTAATCGCAAAAAGAGCGAAAGGCTGAAAATTCATGTAGGTTTATCTACACTAAAATTTTCAGCCTTCTTTTTTTGCTTCTATTAGCCTCGTTCTCCAACCTTTTTGTAAAAAAACTCGTATAACAGCACATCTAGAGCGATTTTACGGAGCAGTCAAAAATTCACGTAGGTCTATCTACGCTAAAATTTTTGTCTCTCCTAGAAATCGCTCTATCTGTACTATTCTCCGAGTTTTTTTGTGCATTACGCTTTCGCCGTCTTTATTTCTTATTATATGCACATGCTATCCAATCTTTTTGTAAACTAATTTGAAGATGCCAAGTCTCGCTCATTTCATTCGCTCAAGGCATGACATAAAACAACAAAGTCATCCCTCGATTGCGTTGAGCAATCGTCTAGGGATCTTCCTTGTTTTATTTAATATAGCGCTGACGCAAAGATGAGATTCCTAGACGCACGGACGCAAATGCGCCGAGCGAGGAATGACATTATTTATTCTCTCAAGGCGATGACTTATTAAATTTAAAAAAACAACAACCGCGATTTATGTTTTTTAGCTTTTTTTAATCGGAGACTCTCCTTTTATGTACCCAAAGTCAGCCAACGGATGTGAAGGGCACATCCGGTTGAAAAAAGCGTATAAAAAAACATCTTGAGCGGTGACTTTTGGTTACTTTTGGTCACTCAAAAGTAACATAAGAACTAATTTGAAGATCGCTAACCTCGTTCGCAAGCTCACTCAAGCGATGACTTATTTATTTAAACTCATCTGGATTTTTTAAGCAACTGAAGTTATAAAAAAATCCTATCTTCCCTTAAAATTAAGGGAAGAGAAAATGTTATTCACTAAAAGGCATGACATATTTTTTTATGCCAATGCGCCGAGCGAGGAATGACATAAATAAAATGATAGTATCGCTTCCTGATTGCTGTTGTATAATTTATATTTACACAATATTAAAACTGAAGTAGTATAAAAAACAAATAAAAATACTCTAAAAAGTGTGACTTTTTGCGGTACTGTTAAAGAGATATAGAGGAGAATAGAGTAATGAAAAAATTTGTGGTTGGTTTGATGTTGGTTTTGTCGCTTGCTTCTTGTGGTAAAAAGAACGAGACACCGAAAGAAAATGAAAAACAAGCAATAAAAATCGGAATAACAGTTCCTTTAACCGGTCCAATGGGGTTTGCCGGTGAAAATATGAAAAAATCACTGGCGATGGCAATGGAAGACATTGATCAAGAGCGCTTAAAATATAAGTACGAGTTGATAATAGAGGATAATTCTTTTGACAATCGCAAAACGGTTACGAATTTGAACAAATTTTTGCATATGGATAATGTAAATGCAGTAATGTCTTTCTTTGGAAGTTCAGGTACTATAACTTCGCAATTTGCAGAGAAAAATAAAATCGTTCATATGAGTTGTGCATGGTCTAATGAGGTTGCAAAAGGTTTTTACAATTTTAATCATGATACCAAACCAATGACAACTATAAAAAAAGTAATAGAGTATTTTCATCAAAAAAAATATAAAAAAATTGCATTCATATATCACTCAATACTCGAGGTTGAAGAGCTTATGAAATGGTTTGTTCCATTGTTGCAACAAGAAGGTTTTGAGATTGTTGCAGATATTCCATATATTGAACCGGCTCGCGATTTTAAGATGGAAATAGAGAAGATTAAGGCGGCAAATCCCGATGTTGTGTATATTCAATCTGTTCCGCCGGAGCTGACAATTTTTGCTAAACAACGCAAAGAAGGCAACTTAAATATTCCTGTTGTAGGTTTTAATATTTTCGGATTTGCTCCGGAAGGTTGGGAAGGTGAGGTATATGCTACCGAAAGCACGGGAAAACACGATTTTGAAGAGAAATTTACCCAATATTCAGGCTTGAATCCGATGCCTTGTACCGGAAATTTTTACGATGGTCTCAGAATGTTGATACAAGCATTTGAAAATGTCGGAGATGGAAAAACAGTTCCGTCGTCGGAAGAAATTGTAAAAGAAATTTATAAATTTAATTCAGATAATTTTACAAGTGTGTTTGATCGATTTGAAATCGATGAAGAAGGTAATATTGACATTCCGACAGTAATGAAGGTTATAAAAAACGGTAAGCCGGTATTGCTGAATGAATAGAAGCAATCTCGGCTGAATAATATATATGCCGGGATTACCGCGTCGCTGACGCCAAAGCAATGACAATAATAATGTCATGCTTTGAGCGAAGCTTTAGTGTAGCGAGGTTAGCGATCTTCAAATTATTCTTAAAAACAACAACAAAGTCATCCCTATTTTTTGTGTAACAAAAAATTCTAGGGATCTTCTTTGTTTTTATTAAATATAGCGCTGACGCAAAGATGAGATTCCTAGACGCACGGACGCAAATGCGCCGAGCGAGGAATGACATTATGTATTCGCTCAGGTGTTTCTTATTTATTTAAACTCATCTGGATTTTTTAAGCAACTGAAGTTGCGAAAAATCCTATTTTCCATTAAAATTAAGGGAAGAGAAAATGCTATTCACTAAAAGGCGGTGGCTTAATCTCGATGATAGGGGTGTTTGGCAATAATGGTTTGAATACGGTATATTTGCTCGGACAAAACAGCACGCATTAACATATGGGGTAAAGTCAGTTTGCCGAATGACAAGATTAAATCAGCTTTATCTCTGGTTGATTGAAGATGACCGTCGGCACCACCGATTAAAAAACAAATTTCCGATGTTCCGTTCAGTTGCCAGTTTTCGACAATGCTTGCCAGTTCGGTTGATTTCATATTTTGACCGCGTTCATCCAAAACAATTACCTTAGCACCGTTTTTTATAGAGCCGGTCAAAAATTCGGCTTCATCACTTTGATTGGAGTTGTCTTTTTCTTTGATGCTTATTTGCCAGTTTGAGCGTTTGACATATTCTTCAATAATGGCGTATTCCGGTGAGTTTTTTTTGCATTTGCCGATGGCTATAATATTTACTTTCATTTGTATACCACCATATTGAATACATTTTGTAAAAAGAATAACGAAATATAACAAATGAGCGCAGATAAAAGAGGTGCGACAATCCAACTTAATACAATTTTGCCCAAAACATTCCAATGAATGTCATTACCTCCTTTGGCTATTCCGATACCGATAACCGCACCGACGACGGCTTGGGTGCTTGATACCGGTACCAAGGGGATGGTCGGCAAATTGTGTGAAGACAAAAAGTTAAATAACTCTTGCGATGAAAACAAAAACAGCACAATACCTTGGGATATAACAACAACAAATGCCATCAAAGGCGACATTTTAATAATACTGTTGCCGATAGTTTTTATAACTTTTTGCGAATAAGTGAAAATTCCTACCGATATGGCGATTGCTCCTAAAAAGAACAAAACTTGTGCCTTGTTTAGCACAATATCAAAAGGAAATGTTACGGATGTTATGGGGGCTGAGGGAACAAAAACACCCATAACATTGGCTATATTGTTAGCTCCTAAAGCATAAGCACCAAAAGCTCCGGCAATAATCAAACCTATGCGTGTGTATTGGTCGCGTCTGATAAGATGCGTGTTTGATTTTTTGCAACATTGTTGAATTATGCGATATAAAATAATAGCGATAAAAGCGGCAATAATAGGACAGAAAATCCAAGTACCGACAATTTTGGTCAAGACGCTGTAATCAGTCGGTTTTCCGGCATAAAGGTTCCAACCGATGATGGCACCGACAACGGCTTGAGATGTTGAAACCGGCATAGATATTTTTACCGACCAGCAAATGGCGATAGCTGCGGCCATTGCTGACATAAACGCGCCGGGAAGAGTATTGATACTTCCTAGTTCGCCCAATGTTTCGGCACCGCCCGAGCCGGCATGAACCGCGCCGATGATGATAAAAAATGAGGCAATAGCGGCGGCGGTATTAAAACGAATCATACGAGTTGCAATGGCTGTGCCAAAAATATTAGAAGCGTCACTTGCGCCCAATGACCAACCTAAAAACAAACCCGAACTGATAAAAAATAAAAATAAAGCGTCCATCAGATATCTCTTTTAATGGCAAAAATAAGTAATTGATCAATAAAATCTTCGGCTTCGTCAGCAATTTCGGCTATACCGTCAATGAATTGACGAAGCTGGATTTTTTCGGCCAAAGAACAAGGAGAAGAAAAAACTTCTTCAATCAATTTTCGAGAACAGGTATCTGACTCATGTTCTAAAAAATATACTTTTTGGGCGTAATCACGCATGGTGGTCAAATCTCTGAAATAGGCGCGAGAGGCTTTGCACATACTTTCGGCACATTCGGAACTTAGTTTGCCCAATTCTTTGAACAGCGAACGGTATTCATCACAAATAAAAGGTTTTTGCGCATAAAACATATAAGTTACTTCTTCAAATTTGTTTATGACATTATCCAAATTTTCGACCAACTTTAATACATCGGCGCGCAAATCCGGTAACAAATTTTGAGAATATAAATGATTTTCAATGTCGCGACGAAGTTTATCGGCGTCATGCTCGATTTTTTTGATTTGTTTGGAATATTTTTCAAAATCTTTGTCTCTGCCTGATTTTAAGTAATGGCGAATTGCCTTATTAAAAGCTAGAGAAATATCGATAAGCTTGTCATGAAAATGGTCTATTTCATTTTCTAAAGCCTTGGTTTTTGATAGTAGCGACATATTTATATGAAACATTTTTATTACCTTTTATATTGTTTTTTTATCTTTATTTCTTATTTATACTTATATTTTTATATATTATCAATATTATTTATTTTTATCTTGTAAATAATATTTTGATTGTATATGATAACCTTGGTTTTGAAAAAAATATTATAATATTATAAGGAAAACAAAATGAAAAAATTAAATGCATTATATGTATCTTTAGCTGCATTGGTTTTGGCTGTTGTAGCTTTGGTTATGAATATTGTTTGCTGTGCATCAGGTGAAAAAGCTGATGTGGAAGCTGCATTGATGGCTAAACCGGAAATGGTTATCAATGCTATGCAAGCATATGAAGTACAACAACGTGAAGAAGCTATGAAAAAAGCTGAAGAAAATATCAAGGCTAATGCTGATGAATTATACAATCGTGCCGGTGACGGTATTTTGGGTAATCCTGAAGGCAAAATCGTATTGGTAGAATTCTTTGATTATTCTTGCGGTTTCTGCGGAAAATTGTATCCTGCTTTGAAAGAAGTTATTGCTAACAATCCTGATTTGAAAGTTGTTGCTAAACCTATGGCTTTCTTGTCACCTGCTTCTAAATATGCTGCCGAAGCTTCTTTGGCCGCTGCAGAACAAGGCAAATTTGCTGAAGTTTATTCTGCAATTTTTGAAACAGAAGGTCGCTTGAATGAAGAAAAAATCAATGCTGCTTTGACAAAAGTCGGTGTTGATATGGAAAAAGTTAAGGCTGATATGAAATCTCAAAAAGTTCAAGATACTTTGAGATCTGTTTCGGAATTGGCCGGTAAAATCCAAGTTAACGGTGTTCCGACATTAGTGTTGAACAACAAAGTTTTGCAAACTCTTGATGCTGCTACAATTCAAAGAGCTCTTGACGAAGCAAAATAATTTAGCTTGAAAATGTTAAAAAAAGCTGTTCTTTAATTTTGAGAGCAGCTTTTTTTTGTGAACATTTGAAGTATCACTTGTGTTTTGCGAATAAAAAAACTATATATATCCATATGTGAAAATTTTTTATTTAAGGATTATAAAATGGGAATGGGGAAAAACTTACTTATTTGGGTTGCCATATTTGTTATTTTGTCTTTCGGCTCGGCTATGTTTGGTGGCGATATGTCAAAAGCCAGTGCTGAAAAATTGGCTTTCTCCGAGTTTATGGACAGAGTGGAAAACAAACAAATTTCCGAAGTTACGATTTCCGGTGCCAGTATCAATGGTGTGGCTACTAACGGAACTCGTTTTTATACCTATGCTCCGTATGATCCGTCTATGGTTGAGAATCTTCGCAAAAATGATGTGAAGGTAAATGCTATGCCCGAAGATAATACCGGTGATAATCTTTGGGGAATGTTTATTTCGTGGTTTCCGATGTTGCTTTTAATCGGTGTTTGGGTGTTTTTTATGCGCCAAGCCAATGCCGGTAATAATAAAGCGATGAGCTTCGGAAAGTCGCGCGCCAGACTTATTGAAAATACCAAAAAAGTTACTTTTGCCGATGTGGCAGGTGCCGATGAGGCAAAACAAGAGCTTGAAGAAGTGATTGATTTTTTGAAAGATCCGGCAAAGTTTCAGCGTTTGGGCGGTAAAATCCCGAAAGGCGTATTGATGGTCGGCCCTCCGGGAACAGGTAAAACTTTGTTGGCCAAAGCCGTGGCCGGCGAAGCTGATGTGCCATTCTTTTCAATTTCGGGTTCCGATTTTGTGGAAATGTTTGTCGGTGTGGGTGCAAGCCGTGTCAGAGATATGTTTGCACAAGCTAAGAAAAACGCACCTTGTTTGTTGTTTATTGATGAAATCGACGCGGTCGGTCGTCATCGTGGTGCCGGTCTTGGCGGTGGTAATGATGAACGCGAGCAAACCTTGAACCAATTGTTGGTCGAAATGGATGGTTTCGAAGAAAAAGAAAATGTCATTTTGATTGCCGCAACTAACCGTCCCGATGTTTTGGACCCTGCTTTGTTGCGTCCGGGAAGATTTGACAGACAGGTTACCGTTACCAATCCAGACAAAAAAGGTCGTGAAGAGATATTAAATGTTCATGTCAAAAAAGTGCCTTTGGCCAAAGATGTAAACTTGTCGGTAATAGCCAGAGGAACTCCGGGATTTTCGGGTGCTGATTTGGCAAATTTGGTGAATGAAGCTGCGTTGCTGGCTGCCAGAAAGAACAAAACTAAAGTAACTTCAAAAGATTTTGATGAAGCTAAGGATAAAGTTTTGATGGGGGCAGAACGCAAATCAATGGCAATGGATGAAAATGAGAAAAGGTTGACTGCTTATCACGAAGCCGGTCATGCTATTTGCTCACTGTTTGTCGAAGAAACCGACCCGATACATAAAGCGACAATTATTCCGCGCGGTCGTGCTTTGGGTATGGTGCAACAATTGCCGGAAAAGGATCAATATTCTTATTCTAAAACCAAGATGCTTTCTCGCCTCATTATTACTATGGGTGGACGAGTGGCTGAAGAATTGAAATTCGGTCCGAAAAAAATAACCTCCGGAGCTTCTTCGGATATTGCTGCGGCTACAAATTTGGCTCGTTCAATGGTTACCGAATGGGGTATGAGTGAGAAACTCGGTCCTGTGCTATATGCTGAAAATACCGGCGAAGTATTTTTAGGCAAATCGGTAACTCAGAGCAAAAATATGAGTGAGGAAACAGCCAAGCTTGTTGATGCTGAAATCAAATCACTTGTTTTGGGCGGTTATGAAGGAGCTAAAAAGCTTTTGTCCGAACACAAAGAAGACTGGGAAAAACTTTCCGAGGCTTTGATAGAGTACGAAACCTTAACCGGTGAAGAAATCAAAGATATTCTCGCAGGAAAGCAAATTGCTAAGTCAAATGATGTTCCGGTTGCCGAAGAGAAAAAGACTAAGGCGTCTATCCCTGAGTTATAGTAAAAAAGGTTGTATAACGGGCTACTAATCGCAAAAAGAGCGAAAGGCTGAAAATTCATGTAGGTTTATCTACGGCTCAAAATTTTCAGCCTTCTTTTTTTGCTTCTATTAGCCTCGTTCTCCAACCTTTTTGAAAAAAAACTCGTCTAAAAGTTTTCTAGAGCCATTTTATGCAGGTTCGAAAAATTCATGTAGGTCTATCTATACTAAAATTTTTCTCACTTTGAAAAAAACTCGTATAAAAGTTTTCTAGAGCCATTTTCTGCAGGTTCGAAAAATTCATGTAGGTCTATCTACACTAAAATTTTTCTCACTTTGAAAATAACTCTATAAATTCTTTTATCCGAGTTTTTATGTATAACGGCTCATCTAGAAGCCAAAATATGCAAAAAATTCTTTTATCCGAGTTTTTATGAATAACGGACTGCTAATACTTAAAATTTCAGCACGGCGAAATGGGTATGTGCTATTATAAAAAAAGGAAAAAGGCACCAATTGGTGCCTTTTTCTTAAAGTTAGCGGCGTGAGTACAGAGGTGAGTAGTCTTTTTTACAGACGGTTGGTCCATCTGCAAATTCAATCTCTGTTATCACGTTGTAGCATTCATCTATAACGACGCTGTCGCCGGCGCAAATGTTTGCCATGTAGCGTTCCCATTTGGGGCGATAATTGTTTACAAACAATTTGTATTCAAGCGTACTCCCATCTTCAAATATCAGTATTTTTGTACAGACAATTTCGCTGGAAGATTTGTAAAATGATAATGGGACAATTCGCTCCCTCAAGATTTTCTTTTTCATAAATTCGTTGTTTTATTTGTTTACTTATTTGTTCTTGAGAGAAGAGTTTTGTAGTTCACTCCTAGACCAATGGTCACCTGTTTGGTATTGGATTGCAACTAGAGTACCATCTTCGTACAGCAGGTAATCGCCTTCTTTCAATAAGAATAGGCGGATTTCCCAATCTAGTTCGCTTTTGTTAAGGAACAATGAATAAAACTCTTCAACAGTATCATCTTCTAGTAAGATGATGAGGCTTTCGTCTTGTTGTAGACTTCTACATCTGCTTTTAATACGCAGAATCCTTTTTCTTGTTATCATATGATTTATAATTTATAGTTAATATTACTCATAATATTGAATTTGAGAGCTATTATACCAAATTTAGTCTATTTTGTCAACATGGATAATATATCATTTTTTTTGCTTAAAACTTCGGATAGTTAATTGAAAATTTAATATTTTTTGTTATCTTGCAGTTAAAATTGGCATAATTTAGATTTGTTTTTAAGGAAGAATCTTATGGAAACACAAGTTTTACAAGAAGTTGCAAACAATTCATCGATGTGGGATTTGCTTTGGTCATCTGATATGGTAACAAAGGCCGTTTTAGTGGGCCTTATTCTTGCGTCGGTTTGGTCATGGGCAATTATTTTTGAAAAATTCGGTACTTTGCGTCAATTAAAGAACAAAACCGAAAAATTTGAAGAAAAATTTTGGTCGGGTGGATCATTAGACAGACTTTATGACTCTTTGGGCGCTCATCCGAAAGAACCGATGGCTAATATGTTTGTAGCTGCCATGAAAGAATGGAAACGCACCAATATCTTAAAATCTAAGACAGACAGAGGTTTACGAGGTGTGTCTTTGCAACAACGCATTGAAAAAGCGATGCTTGTATCAATGGATAAAGACCTAAATTCTTTGGAAACTCGTTTGGGCTTTTTGGCTTCGACCGGTTCGGTTGCTCCGCTTGTCGGTTTGTTCGGTACGGTTTGGGGTATCATTAACAGTTTTAATGCGATTGCCCTAACACAAAGTAACTCATTATCAGCTATGGCCCCCGGTATTGCCGAAGCTTTGTTTACAACTGCCTTTGGATTGATTGCGGCTATTCCGGCGGTGGTGGCTTATAACAAGATTTCTTCCGATTTGGATAGATATGCCAAAAAATTGGAAGCCTTTATGTCAGAATTTTCGACAATTTTATCTCGTGAAATTGATGATACGGCAATCAGAGCCGAAATGGCAGGGGAGTAGTTATGAAAATAAATACAAGACGCCGTTCAAGCAGGTATCAACTAAACTCTGAAATCAACATTACCAATTTGATGGATGTGATGATGGTGTTGTTGGTGGTGTTTATGGTGGCGGCGCCGTTGATGACTTCGGGTATTGCCCTTGATTTGCCAAAAGTCGGGGGTAAAAATTTGGAAGGGCAGGATACTTCAATCAATATCGGTGTCGATAAAGAAGGATATTACTATATCGGACAAACCGAAGTTCCGGCGGATAAGATTGTGGCTAAGCTTAATGCCATAAAAGAAGAAAATAACGATGTTACGGTTACAATTTCCGGTGATGGCGGTGCCGAGTACGGCAGAGTTATCGGTCTGATGGCTATATTGAAAGAGGCCGGTTTTGATAAGGTTGGGCTAAAAACCGAACCTAAGATGATAAATAGGAAAAAATAAGAGCAAATGACTTCGGGATTAAAAAAATCGATTGCATTGCACCTGGCATTTTTGTTGCTATGGATTATTGAGGTGCCTATGTTTTGGTGGAACAGGTCTGATCCGTCAAATGCACCGATTATTGTCGATTTGAAAGATATTAAAATCTCGGAGATGACCAATCTTCCGCCTAAGGCTAAGTTTGGTAAAGAGGATAAAGAGGCTTCGAAGGTTAAGCGTAAAATCGAAAAAAAATATACCAAAGAAGAAACATCGGAACCCGAGCCGGTAAAAGAAACAAAAACCGAGCCTAAAGAAGAAAAAAAAGAGGCCGTTGCGGAAGAAAAGCCTAAAAAAGATTTTTTGGTAGCGCCTCAGCCGAAAAAGCCGCAGATGAAAAAACAAGCAAAAAAAGATGATGCAAAAAAGAAAAAGCAAGCTGCTAAGAAGCCTAAAAAAGAAGAGAAAAAAGACGAGCCGACATTGGCAAATCCCTTGAAGAGTTTGTTGGCCAGTGTCGATGCTTTGGAAAAAGAAACCAATAAGTCGCAAACCGCAACAATTAAAGAAGGAACTGATGTCGCTAATATGGGGGTAGAGGGTGGAACGGCAGGTTCGTATTTTAGCGAACTTTCAATTTCGGAAATGGATGCATTATCAGGACAGCTGAGAGCTTGTTGGAACTTAGATCCCGGTGCGATGGGTATTGAAGATATGATTATCGAGATTAAGGCGCAACTTAATCAGGATGGCGGTGTTTATTCGGTTGAGGTGTTAAATAAGGCTCGATATACAACGGACAGTCACTTCCGCTCGGTTGCTGATAGTGCGGTAAGAGCCGTGCATATTTGCGCGCCATATAAACTTTTGTCGGAAAAATATGCATACAAATATGAGGAATGGAAAGTTTTGCGCTTGAGGTTTAATCCGATAGATCAGTCGGTGAAATGATAAAGTATGAGCATTTTTGAAAAAAGTGCTTGATTTATAAAATATTTTTTTGTAATAATTAGTTCGCGCGATAGGGGTATAGCTCAGTTGGTAGAGCACCGGTCTCCAAAACCGGGTGTCGTGAGTTCGAATCTTACTGCCCCTGCCAATAAAAAAGCCACCTTAAAAGGTGGTTTTTTTATTGGCAATATGGGGTGTTAGGTTCGAACTTTTGAAGAAAGTGAGTTTGAATACAAGCGAAAGCGATACGGGAGTATCGCGGTTGGCGAAAGCCAATGAGCGCCGTATCGGCGAAGCCAATCGTCTGCCCCTGCCAATAAAAAAGCCACCTTAAAAGGTGGTTTTTTTTATTGGCAATAGGGGATGTTAGGTTCGAACTTGTGAGAAAAGTGAGTTTGAATACAAGCGAAAGCGATACGGGAGTATCGCGGTTGGCGAAAGCCAATGAGCGCCGTATCGGCGAAGCCAATCGTCTGCCCCTGGGAAATAAAAAAGCCACCTCAAAAGGTGGTTTTTTTTATTGGCAATATGGGGTGTTAGGTTCGAACTCACGAAGAAAGTGAGTTTGAATACAAGCGATGTGATATCGCTAAATATGAGTGGTTTTGAGTAAGTTGACTTATTTGTGAAATCTGCTATAATAAGCGCATACGGTTATATGTGCGGAGGTAAATATGGAGCTTAATGATAATTTTTTAGAGACAATAGAAAAAATAACAAAGTCGAAAAAAGCCTATAATATTTATGATAAATATAAAGATGATATAAAACAACAGGCAGGGGATAAAAAAATAGAGAAGCTTGCTGATATGTTGACGGAAGTTTTTGCCGATAATAATGATAGATTAAAGCTATTTTTTAAGAATTTTTCTGATATGGATAACTTTAAATTTGACGAAGTTGTTTCTCTGTGTCCCGGATTTGAAACTGCCGGTGAATTAAATTGGTTTGATTTCAAGCGTGCTTGTAGTACAGCTCATAGAACAATTAGAACGAAAAAAGAAGAAAATAATCGTACAGAAGTGGTTGATTTGGGTATCACGCATATTATGGGGCATTATAATTGCGATTATATATAACATTGCAGTATTTAAACAAGCAAAAACGAGAGCCGTGGAAGCTCTCGTTTTTTTAGTTAAAGTCAGACTTCTTCAAACAATTCATCATAACCGTCAAGCAAAAGAAGTAGCTTTGTTTTCATGTTGGTAGGCTCTTTTTCGATGCCGTTCGGAGTTAGGATGAAAAACTTGTCATGGAGTTTGTCGTAAGCCCGCGATAGATCCCATTTGTAATCAGGCCAATTTAATTTCCATCCTTCAGGCATATCAATGTACCAAAATTCATCGGTGTCGGAAATTTGCTCCAAGCCGAGATTTTTGAGATAAACATTGATAATGTCTTTGTGACCTAAGATGAACTCAATTTCTGATTTTGTCGGAATGTATCGAGTGGATCTTGAATAACCGCAACGCGCTACATTAAGAGCGTAGATAATGTTGTGGGTGTCAAACATCGATTGATTTTTGTGATCGCGTTTGATACTAAGCTTAAGATCCCCAATTTGTAAAATTGCAGGTAATTCCGGATATTCCTTTTCGATAAGAATTTTTACCAAATTACGATGTTCCGGAATTAGTTCGTTTTCACTTCTTTTTGCCAAGTGACGAATTTTGTCAGTATAAATACTGTTGTCTACTGTTATCTCTGTGGTGTTGTCTTCTTCCTTTTTGACTACCGTTTGTTGAGCAGGTGCTTTTGGACGGCGCAATTTAGAATTGTTAGCAAACCAGAGATAAGCCATGGTGCAAAGCAAAAATGCAATTACTCCAATCAATAAAATTAAAGTTGTGTCCATAAAAAAATGATAATTTTTAAGTTGTATTAATTAATAGTTCGATTTTGATTTGAAGGATTATATATGGATTTTGGTTGTTGTAAAGATGATTTGTAATAAATTTTGTATAAGATAAACGGTTTAATTTTAACAAAGTAAAAAACGCCAAAAATTAAGTGAAAAACTGATAATTTTTAATGAAAAATAAAGCAATTTCATTTAGAATTATCAGGTATTTTAATTAAAAAAGGTCTATGGTTATAAAATGTTATTACACTTATTGATAAACACTCTTATAGTCGGATCCGGATATGGCTTGGTGGCTATGGCTTTCCGACTGATGTATTCTGTTTCTCCGTTCTTTAATATGACATTGGGTGCTATTGCCACACTTGGCGCTTATACAGCTTATTGGCTGTTGAATATCGGTGTTCCGTTGCCAATAGTGGTGGTGTTGGCGTTGCTGACAAGCGCACTGTTCTCGAGCTTTTTAGAAATCGGTATTTATACGCCGATGCGCAATCACGGGGCTTCGTCAATGATTTTGATGGTTGCATCTTTGGGTGTTTATACAATTTTTGAATCGGTTATTCACTTGATTTTTGGTCCACAATATCAAACTTTGGGTAATATCAATCAGGCGATAAATGTAAACTTAGGTTTTGCGCATATTCCGTTGGTGCAATTTTTAACCATTATTGTCAATGTGTTGGTATTTGTTTTCTTAAACTACTTTTTGCACCATACATTTTTGGGAAAACAAATTCGTGCGGTTAATGACAGTGCGACTTTGGCTAATATTATCGGTATGAAAAACAACCGCATAATTTTACTTGTTTCGGTTTTGACCGGTTTTATTCTCGGATTGGACGGTGTTTTGGTCGGGTACGATACCGGAATGGAGCCAACTATGGGTTTTAATTTGTTGTTTAAAGGTATGATTGGTGCAATTATCGGCGGATTAGGTAATTTGCGCGGTGCATTTTTGGGAGCTTTGTTCTTGGCTTTGACCGAAAATGTCGGAGTGTTGCTGTTTGCTTCGGAATGGCGCGATTTGATAGCATTTGTGATATTTATTACATTTTTATCGCTTCGTCCGAAAGGAATATTCCAAAAGAAAGGATAATGAGTAATGAAAAAAGTTTTACTTAGTTTGATGCTGGCGACATCTTTGGTTGCTTGTGGAGAAAAAACAGAAGCTCCGAAAGAAAACGAAAAACCGGTGGTGAAAATCGGAGTGAGCTTACCATTGACAGGTGATTCTGCAAATGTTGGAAATGCTGTAAAAGCTTCTGTAAACATGGCTTTGGAAGAGTGGAAACAAAAAAATACAAAATTTGATTATCAGATTATTTTTGAGGATGATGCTCTACAAACTGCCAAAGCTGCTGTTATTGCCAATAAGTTTATTGATTTAGATAAGGTAAATGCAATCTTAAATATTTGGGGAGTTACAGCTCCGGTTGTTGCTGAGTTGGCTCAGAAAAAGAATACCATATTTTTTACTTGTGCCGGATATATAGATAATAAAGACAAATCTTATGTTTTTAATAATTATACCCCAACGGAAAGAGTATCTGAAACTTTAATCAAAAGGCTAAAAAAATTAAATGTAAAATCAGTTGCCTTTGCTTCGGATTTGAATGCTGTTGGCGAGGCTAGGACTAAATATATTGTAGAGGCTCTTAAGGATTCAGGTATAGAAGTTGTTGCTGTTGAAAGATATGTATTGGGAACAGTGGATTTTAGGATGTCTATTGCAAAAATGGAAGCTCAAAAGCCTGATTATTATGTTATCTTTGTTGAACAGCCAGGTACTAAAAATTTTATTGAGCAACATAAACAAATTGTAAAAAAAGATAATTTGGCAGCTATAGATGTTTTCCATGAAATGCCAAAAAAATATTGGAGTGTAGCTAATGGGTTATGGTTTGTGAAATCAGCTAACGGGACTTCAGAATTTGAGACCAAATTCCAAAAGAAAACAGGAATGGAAATACAGTCTTGCGTTGGAAATTCTTATGATAATTTGAATTTAATAATCAGCGCCTTTGAAAATGCTCAGGTTGATTCTGATAAGATATTGCCAAAGAATGAAGAGGTTTTGAGGCAACTGCATAGTGCTAAAAATATTGAAGGTGCAATAGGAAAAATCAGCATAGATGAGTATGGAAATGTTGATTCTTTAGCTGTTATTGAAAAAATGGTTGATGGTCAACCGGTTGTAATTAATGAATAGCAGAAAAGAGGATGAAAGAGTATGAAAAAGGTTTTACTTAGTTTGATGATGGCGACATCTTTGGTTGCTTGTGGCGAGAAGACAGAAGCTCCGAAAGAAAACGAAAAACCGGTGGTGAAAATCGGTGCTGTCTTGCCGCTAACCGGTAATACCAGTATGTTGGGAGAATCATTAAAAGCCGGTATTTTGGCTGCTGTGGCCGATAGGAAAGATACCAAGCATAAATATGAGATTGTTTGGGAAGATGATCAGCATTCGCCGGCCAAGGCTGTTGCGGCTGCGCATAAACTTATATCTTCGGACAAGGTTAATGCTGTGGTTACTTTTATGCTCGGAATGGGACGAGCTATTGCTCCTGTGGCTGATAGAGCCGGAGTTATAACCCTGGTAGCAACTTTAGAGCAAAAAAATATGAAGCCAATGGGAAAAATGGCCATTGTACAAGGTCCTTCGGTAGAAAGTTTTCAGGCGCGTTCTTTAGAAGTATTTAAGAAAAAAGGCGTTAAAAAAATTGCTTTGATTGCCGCTAATGTCGGGGTTTCTTGTTCGGGAACACAACAATTGGGCAAAAAATTATCTGAAGACGGGGTTGAAGCTGTTGTCGAATGTTTTAACCCGGGCGAACGCAATTTCAGATTATTGCTATCTAAATATAACGATTATTCCGATTTTTATGTTAGCGGATTTCCTCCGGAAACAGAGCTTTTAATTTCTCAACTTTTAGAAATGGGAGTTAAAAAAGATCGTATATTCGGACAGGGTATGGATACAGGTGAGATTGTAGAAGAATATAATGGCATTAACCATATTTCCCCTTCAAACGGAACGCCGGAATTTGTTGAGCGTTTGACTAAGGAATATGGACTTAAAAATGTATATATGGCAGCGACAACATATGATTTAATCAATTTGATTATTGATGCATTTGAAAATGTTTCGGAAAAATCAAATGAAAAAGTTTTGGAATATATGAAGCTTAATGCTACCAGAAAATGTATGTCAGGAACATGTGAGATTCAACCAAACGGTTTTATTGTTAATGAGGCTGAATGGAGAACATATAAAGACGGAATGCCGGTTGTAATGAATGAATAGCAGAAAAGAGGATGAAAGAGTATGAAAAAATTTCTATTAAGCATAATGATAGCAACATCCTTAACCGCTTGTGGCGAGAAGACAGAAACTCCGAAAGAAAACGAAAAACCGGTGGTGAAAATCGGAGTAGTATTACCCTTGAGCGGTAGTTATGCTGCGACGGGTGAAGCTCAAAAAAAAGCAATGTTACTTGCCCTAGATGATAATGTTAAAGAAAGCAATAAGAATAAATATGCGATAATATTTGAAGATAATCAGATGATGCCGTCAAAAACAGCGGCGGTAACCAATAAACTTATCAATATTGATAAGGTTGATGTATTATCGTCATTTTTTTCTGCACAAGGTTTTGTGGTTGCTCCAATTGCTGAAAGGCACAAGGTTTTGCATTTTTGTAATACTTGGGAAAGTGAAAATATAAAACCTTTGGGCGCATATACTTTTTTACAAGGTACTAGTTGGGAGGATCTTTATCAAAAATATCTGAAATATTTTAATGATAAAGAAATAAAGAAAGTAGCGTTGTTTTCTATAAATAGCGGTGCAAACTATGAGTTTGCAAAAGGTTTGCAGAATGAATTAAATAAAAATGGAATAATTACAGCTCATGAGGATTATAATCTTGAGACAAGAGATTTTAGAATACTTATACAAAAGTATAAATCTCAAGGATATGAGTATTTTTGGTCCGTAGGATTTCCTCCGGTAATAGATATTATTTTAAAACAAATGCATGAGTTGGGAATAAGTAATTCTAATATATTTGCGCTTGGTACAGAAGCCGGTTCGGAATATGATTTGTATGAAGGATTAAAATTTTATGGAATGAATTCCGGTTCTTCCGAGTTTAAGGAACGCCTTAATGCAAAACAAACTTATGCAGCGTCTGTAAGCTATGATATTATGACTTTGATTATAAATTCTTTTGAAGCTGTTGCAAAAGATAATAAAAAGCCTCAGATTGCCGATGTGATAAATCATATCAAATCAAAAGGAAGTTATGATTGTGTTTCTGGCGGTTGCAAGGTTCTACCGAATAATTTTATTGTGAATCCGGCAGCTTTGCGAAAATTTGAAAATGGTGAATTAGTTGATATTAAGGAATAAACAATGGAATATTTAATTAACTTAGCAATTTTATTTGGTATATATTCAATGTTGGCGTTGTCGCTCAACTTAGTGGTGGGTATGAGCGGGCTTGTGTCTTTGGCTCAAGCGGCATTTTACGGAATTGGAGCTTATGCAACGGCAATCGGTATGACATCTTTGGGACTTGGCTTTTTTACTACCATTTTGTTGGGCATGGTTATAAATGCTTTGATAGCCTTTGTCGTCGGTAAGATTTTGTCGCGTTTCCAAGGCGATATATATGCCATAGTTTCGGCCGGATTGTCGATAATCGTTTTTTCGATTTTGCTGAACTGGAAGTCTGTAACTAACGGACCTTTGGGAATATTCGGTATCGGAAAACCGGAAATTGCCGGTTATACTTTTTATTCCAACGCAACATTTTTGTTGTTGACTTTGGTTTTTACCATTGTGTTGTTTGTAATCTATCACTGGATAGACAAATCATCTTTCGGTCGAGTATTGAAAGCGTTGCGTGAGGATGAAAAATTGACGCAATCAATGGGATATAAGACCAAATATTACAAGAGTGTGATTTTTGTATTATCAGCCGCTTTGTCGGGTATTGCCGGTTCGTTTTTTGCCAGTTATATCGCCTTTATTGATCCATCGACATTCCAGTTAAAAGAAGGAATCTTTTTGTTTACAATTATTATTGTCGGAGGATTGTCTTCGGCTAAGGGAAGTGTGGTCGGTGCGTTGATTCTTATCTCTTTGCCCGAGATTTTGCGTTTTATCGGCTTGCCTTATGAAACAGCCGCTCAAATGCAACAAATTATTTATGGCGCAATGCTATTGTTGATGATGGTGTTCAAACCGCAAGGATTATTCGGAAAATATAGGATGTAAATATGAAAAAAGAAACAACTGCAACAGATACAAAGAAAAAGACTGTTAAAAAGGTGGTCAAACCAATTGCAACATCAGTCGCTAATGTCGGTATTATTACCTGTAAAGATCTGAATAAACAGTTTATGGGTATTAAGGCTATTGATAATTTGTCAATAAGCATTCCCGAAGCCAAAACTACCGGATTGATTGGTCCTAACGGTTCGGGCAAGACTACTTTGATGAATGTTTTGACCGGTATGATATCTCCTGATTCGGGCGAAATTATGGTCAGAGACAAAAAACGCAAACGCATAAAATCTCACGAGTTGCGTAAATATCGCATAGCGCGTACATTTCAAGACGGACGCTTGATTGAACAGCTTTCGGTCGAAGACAATTTGTTGCTTCCGGTGGCTGAAAATACTCTTATTTCATCATTGAAAGAAATTAAAACCGATGATTATAAAAAGCGTATGGAAAAAGTACTTGAGATAACATCACTTGCCAAGCACCGCCATAAAAGAGCCGAAGAATTGTCTTATGGTTTGCGCAAACTTTTAGAAGTTGGTCGGGTTTTGATGCAAGATGTCGATATATACTTTTTTGACGAGCCTTTTACCGGCCTGTTCCCTGAGGTTGTGGAACAAGTTTGCGGGATTATCGGCGGTTTGCAAAAACAAGGCAAAACTATAGTGATTATTGAGCATAATATGGGGCTGATTAAGCGATTGAGCGACTATATAATCGTGCTTAATCACGGAGCCTTAATGGCTGAGGGTGAGCCTGATGATGTGTTGCAAAACAAAGATGTTCGTGAGGCGTATTTGGGTGTGTAAGAGAAAAGGAAAAGAAAATGAAAAAAGTTTTGTTGAGTTTATTGATGGCGACATCTTTGGTTGCTTGTGGCGAAAAGACAGAAGCTCCGAAAGAAAACGAAAAGCCGGTGGTAAAAATCGGTGCAACCTTGCCTTTAAGCGGTGGATTTGCCGAAACCGGTTTTTTGAGCCAACAGGCAATGCAAATGGCATTGGATAAATGGAAAGCAAAAGACACTAAATATGATTATCAGTTGTTTGTAGAAGATGATGTTTCAGAGCCTAAAAAAGCTGTTTTGAATGCTCAAAATTTTATCAATACTAAAAAAGTACAAGCTATTATGACAATGTTTGGTATTGTTGATAGACCGGTTGATGAAATTGCCAACAACAACAAGGTTATCAGTTTGTCTTGTTCTTATGGCAAAACAGATGTTTTAGAATATGCGGCCAATAATTGTGTGCAAAATCATAAGATTGCTGAAACATTGCTTCCAAAATTAAAAAAAGAAAATATTAAAAAAGTGGCTTTAATTATGGCAAATACGGCTGTTAATCGTGTTGTCGGTGATTATTTTGCCGAAAGATTGCCTCAAGAAGGTTTTGAAGTTGTGGCTTATGAAAAGTATAATATGGATACTCGCGATATGAGAATGTCGATTTTAGCCATGGAAGAAAAACAACCGGATTATTATCTTACTTTTGCAACACCCCCTCTAACAGATATTTTTGTAAAACAGCTTCAAGAAACCGTCGGTAAAAGAAATGTAGCTTCTTTTGGCTCATTTCCTGAGATGGATCCGGCGTTGTTCCCGTTGGTTGAAAATTTGTGGACAATTTATTCGGTTGCCGGAACAGATGAATTTGCAAAAGAATTTGAAAATAAAACCGGCAGTGTGTTAAAAAGTTGTAATGCCAATTCTTATGATAATATGGATATGTTGATTTGGGCTTTTGAAAATACTCCGGTAAAAGAGGGAAAAGTTTTGCCTGATACGGCTGATGTCGCCGCTAAGTTGAAGAGCATACAAAATTGGCAAGGTGCTACGGGAAATGTATCTTTTGAAAATGGCGTAATCAGTCCTAAAGCAGAATTGAGAATGTATCAAAACGGCAAATGGGTTAAGATTGAGGAGTAAAAATATGAAAAAGGTTTTGTTGAGTTTGTTAATGGCAACATCTTTGGTTGCTTGTGGCGAAAAGACAGAATCCCCGAAAGAAAACACAAAACCGGTGGTGAAAATCGGTGCAACCTTGCCTTTAAGCGGCGATTTGGCATATATAGGTGTCGGTGTCAAAAATGCTTTGAATATGCTTCTGAAAAAATGGCAACAAAAAGATACTAAGTATAATTATCAGATTGTTTTTGAAGATGATAAGGTTAAAGCTCAACAAGCTGTTTTGAATGCTAATAAGTTTATAAATATTGATAAAGCAAATGTTGTTGTTTCTGTATTTGGGGTTGTTGATATACCCGTTGATAATGTTGCCAATACAAATAAAGTAATTTCATTATCTTGCTCTTATGGTAAAAACAAATTACCGAAATACGGATTTAATACATCACCGCAAAATGAGGAAATTTATATTGCTCTTGTGCAAGAACTTAAGAAAAGAAATGTAAAATCAGTAGCTTTAGTCGGAAGCAATGCCACAGTAAGTAATATTTTGCTAGGTTATGCCGCAGAGAACTTACCTAAAGACGGAATAGAAGTGATATTTGATGAGAGATATAATGTTGGAGAAACTGATTATCGCTTGTCTATTCAAAAAATGGAACAAAAAACACCTGATTATTACATTGTATTCGGTGTGGAACCGATGAACAGTATTTTTGTGAGACAATATTATGAGTTGACCGGAAAAAATAATGTTACTTCAATGGGGGCTTTTCCTAACATTAGTACAAAAGTTTTTCCGGCAATAAATGGTATATGGTCAGTATATGTGGTTGGTAACAGTGACGATTTTGAAAAAACATATATTGAAAAATACCAAAATCGTGTAGAAGCTTGTTCAGCCAATTTGTATGATGGTTTGGATATGATTATCAATGCTTTTGAAAACACAGCGCCGAATGAAAATGAAACCATACCTGATAATGCCGATGTTTTGCAAAAAATTAGAGATTTTAAGGTTTGGAATGGTGCTTCAGGAAAAATGAAAATTGAGCCTAACGGATGTGTGCGTATGGATGTCCCGGTTCGTATGTATCAAAACGGCAATTGGATTAAGATTGAGGAGTAAAAATATGAAAAAGGTTTTGTTGAGTTTGTTAATGGCGACATCTTTGGTTGCTTGTGGCGAAAAGATAGAAACTCCGAAAGAAAACGAAAAACCGGTGGTAAAAATCGGGATAGTACTACCTTTGACAGGAGCAAATTCATATATGGGTAAGCAGATGCAAGAGGGATACGAATTTGTCAAAGAATATGAAAATCCCGATATGAATTATGAACTGATTTATTTTGACGATCAACAGTCTCCGGCAAAAGCGGCCACAGGGGTTAAAAAGTTGATCGAAGTTGACAAGGTTGATGCTTTGCTTACCGGAACATCTCAAACCGCCGGTATTGCGGCTGATACGGTATTGAATGCTAAAATAGTCCATTTGGGAATATCCAGTGATAACAGGTTTACCCAAAAGGATTATAATTATACCATGGCGCCCGCGGCACAAGATGAAACTTCCGTTTTATTAGAATATATAAAAAATAAAGGGTATAAGAAGATTGCCTTGTTAACGGCTAATGAAATGTATGCCGATTTGGTTGAAAATAATGTAAATGAATTAGCAAAAAATTATGGTTTGGAAATCGTTTTTAATGAAAAGTTTAATCTAGGATCAATGGATTATAGAATATTATTGCATAAAGCGGCTCAGACTAATCCTGATATTTATTTTATAGAAACATTTCCGCCGGAGATTGATATTCTTACTAAGCAATTGTTAGAAATCAATCCTAATGCTGAAATAACTTCTCAATACGCATTTTTCATCTCGTCTAATCCCGAGTTGTATAAAGGACGCTTTTGCTTAAATGTCGGAAGTAAAGATGAAGCATTTAAAAAAGCATTTTATCAAAAATATAATAAAAAGTTGGAACAAATGTCGGCTACGGCTTATGCACAATTGTCGCTGATGTTAAACATTTTGAAACATAATGATGTTAGTGTGAAAGAAATAATAGAAAAAAACGACAGTATTTTTGGAAAATTGATTTTGGATAATCGTTCTATAAGATATATGCCGATTGTAGAAGTAGTGGAGTAAAAATGCTAGAGCTTAAAAATGTAACTGCCGGTTATGGCAAAAAAATGGTGTTGAGTAATGTTTCGGTAAAATTGAAAGATGACGCCATTACTGTTATAATGGGACCAAACGGCGCCGGAAAATCAACTTTGCTCAAAGCAGCTTACGGTCTGATTAAAAAGAATTCAGGAACTATTTTGCTGGACGGCAAAAAGATTGTTCCGACTCCGCAAAAGCTTGTAGAATGCGGTATATTTATGATTCCGCAAGGCAAAAGAGTATTTCGTAATATGACAATTATGGAAAACCTTGAGCTTGCAACTCATTTTTGGAAAGACAGGTCAATATTTTTCGAACGCTTGGAAGAAGTGTTGGCGCATTTTCCCGATTTGAAAGGCCGATTAGATGATTTGGCCGGTAACCTTTCCGGTGGTCAACAACAAATGGTGGCACTGGCCAGAGGTTTGTTAAATAAGCCCAAAATGGTATTTATGGATGAGCCGTCTATCGGTTTGTCGCCTAAACTTATTAACGATACATTTCACAAAATTAAGGAATTGAAAGATACTTTAGGTACTTCTTTTGTAATTGTGGAGCATAATTTGAAGACATTGCTTCCTTTGACTGATTGGGCATATATCTTAGATCAGGGCAAAGTGATTTATGACGGTAAATCCGAAGGCGAAACCTTGGAAAAAATGGTTTCGGCAGTATTTAAGTAATAAGTAAAATTCTTTTTTATATTAACCCGCGTTTGTTTAATAATGTCGGGTTGTGTCTGTTTTGTTATTTAAAAAAATTTATTTTATAAAATTGCTTGCTTGAAAAGATGAAAAAGGTTGTTAATATATATCTCAACAATCAATGTTTGTTTTTAGAAAGGGTTTGTAAAACTATGAAAAATAATCAACTGTCAGATAGTATTTATTATATTGGTGTAGATGACAAAAAAATTGATTTGTTCGAAGGTCAATATATTGTTCCAAACGGTATTTCTTATAATTCGTATGTGATTATGGATGAGAAAATCGCAGTTATGGACACGGTTGACCTTTCGATGTGTAATGAATGGTGTCAGAATTTGGAAAATGTTTTAAATGGTAAGACACCTGATTATTTGGTGGTTTTGCATATGGAACCGGACCATGCCGGCAGTATTGAAAAGTTTTTGAATAAATATACAGAAGCCAAAGTTGTGGCTAATGTTAAGACTTTTCAGATGATGACGCAGTTTTTTGAAAAACTTGATTTGAGTAATCGCCAGGTTGTGGTGGCTGAAGGCGAAAGTTTGTCTTTGGGTGAACATAAATTGACTTTTGTAATGGCACCGATGGTGCATTGGCCGGAAGTTATGGTGGCTTATGAAAGCAAAGAAAAAGTTTTGTTCTCGGCAGATGCTTTCGGTAAATTCGGGGCTTTGGATGTTGATGAAGAATGGGATTGTGAAGCTCGTCGCTATTATATCAATATTGTCGGTAAATATGGCGCACCGGTGCAAGCTTTGTTGAAGAAAGCCGCCGGTTTGGATATTGCTAAAATATATCCGTTGCACGGACCGATGTTAACAGAAAATTTGGGATATTATATAAATAAATATGATATATGGAGTAGTTATAAGCCGGAAGATAAAGGAGTGTTTATTGCATATACTTCGATTTATGGTAATACCAAAAATGCGGCTGAAAAATTGAAAAGTATATTAGAAGCAAAAGGCGAAGCAAAAGTTGCTATTGCTGATTTGGCCAGAGATGATATGGCCGAGGCTGTTGAAGATGCTTTTCGTTATGATAGATTAGTGTTAGCTTCGCCGACATATGATGGCGATGTATTTCCGTATATGGGGACTTTTATGAATCGTTTGAAGTCTAAAAATTTTCAAAATCGAACGGTCGGATTTATTGAAAACGGTTCTTGGGCTCCGATGGCCGGTAAAAAGATGATGGATGAAATGTCAGCTTTGAAAAATATTAAAATAATTGAAAATAAGGTTACGATAAAATCGGCACTTAAGGAAGCTGATATTATTCAGTTGGAAAATTTGGCTGATGCTTTGATGGCGTAGAAGTAATAAGAAAACCTCCTTTAACAGGAGGTTTTTTTATGGTGCGCCACGTTATGAAGATTAAAAACTACAGAATCTTAAATGAAGCCTATAAGAGCACTTTTGAAGAATTGCTTCAAGATGTTATGAAACGAGCTGATTTGCTAGGCAAGATGATAGGTTATGCCTTTTTTCAAATAACCGATGAAAGCGACAAATATAACAAATTGCTTCGTGCAATGGGACTTTCCGCCGAAATCCAAGGTTTGGTTAGATCTTTTATAAAATAATCTTTTACTTATTATGAATAATGTCCGATTTGTTTTGAACTTCTATTTCTGTATCAAATCTTTCAATAAATTTCCATTGTCCTTTTTCTAATACAAAATGGAAGCATTCACAATTTTTAATACCTTCAACTTTATGTCCGCATGCCCAACACAACGCTCTTGTTACGCCACCATGTGAGGCTACGGCAATATTGGAGTGAGTATTATTTATTAAAATATCATCAAAGCAAGATTTTATGCGATTGAAATTTTCTATAACTCTTTTTTGTTTTTCTTCATTATCAGAATACCAAAAGCCAAAAGCAGCCTCTATCAACCGCTCATCTGTAATAATTTTAACATTAGGATTATTAACAGCAATTTTTGCAGTATCAATTGCTCGCTTAAGAGGACTGGAGTATACAACCTCTATATTTTTATCAGCTAAAAATTCTTTTAATTTTGTGGCTTGAGCAATTCCATTATCGGTTAGCCAAGCGTTAAAACCTGTGCCATATCTTTGTCCCAGCTCATTTTCATTGGACTGTCCATGTCTGAAAAAGTAAAAGTGTTTAGGCATATTTTCTTTATAAACATTCGCAAGTTCTTGTTGTCCTTCTTTATTCAAGTGGACGGCATCCATATAAATCTTTGATAAATCCAGTGAGCAAAAGCTCATATAAGCATCTAAATACTTGATTTGATGTGTTTCACACAGTTCTGCCAGTTTTTGATTAAATGTTTCAACATCTGCATTAAAACCCCATTTATCCTCATCAAGCCAATCTTGATTTGGAAAAAGCTCTTCCCTGACAGGTAAAACTGACTGAACAATAATGTTAGAAGCCTTTGTTTTGGCTACTTTCAAGACTTCTTCATACTGATTGATAAGACTGGAAATGTCTATTTGGTTAGGTTTAGGAGTTCCGGACAGCAAATTGTTAGTGCCTACCGCTAAAAACAAAGTGTCATAATGATTGTCGTCTTGTTTGATTTTGCGTAAAGCACCTTCAATCTGTTCGCCATTTTGCGCTAGTTTCAAAGCTTCATTTCCTAAATAAAGCTCATCAAACCAGCTTTGGTTATTGTTGCCATAACCAAATGCAATACTATCACCATATACCCCAAATTTGTAATTCATCAGTTTTTCTCTTGTGATAATCTTCTTTGTATTATTGCTTGTTTGGCACACTCAATTTGTGTTTTAGCTGTTTGTTTGTGGATGTATGAAATTTCTCCTGTTGAGCTGTTTCCGGTTTTTCCTATTTGCAATTTATTTTCTTTAGTTAGCGTTTCCATATTTTCTTGAAGTTGGACTAATGAATCAATATTTGAATTGTGCAGTCTTTTACGAATATCTCTGATTTTTATGCGAGTTTGACATTTTTCAAAGGCGTTTCTAAAAGAAGTTGAAAATTTACTTTTTAGTTCAGCCGGTAAAAAGAAATATTCATGCCCGCCAATATTTTTCTTTACTTGTTTAAGATATTTCTTATCGTAAGATATATCATCATTTTCTTTTGTTCCTATTCGGTTTTCAATGCATGTCTGCATTTCGTTATATGTACTTGGAAGTTCTGCTCTGTTACTGATAATAAAATGAACATTGTTTTGTTGTTTTTCTGACATTTTAATTTGAGGAACTTTCGGAATAACACCTGTCTCCATAATTTTTCTGGCTTTTAGTGATATTAAATCTTTTTCATCAAATTTTGCTAATTTCTGCAAGTCTTGTTTTAGTCTATCTCCACAATATTCCTCATTTGTTATTGTTCTATCAGAATTATTTACGATTGCAGTTGTTTGAAAATATTTAGGATATTTATCTAATTGCAATGCCGGTGAAGAAATCAAAGCTTGTGGTGCTGATAACAAATTTTTGCATTGAACTTCATTAAATTGTTCTTTTAATTTTGTTTCCAATAAATTTTCCAGTTCAGCAATAACCATACAACCAAAGCAATGTCCGCGAAAAATCACACGGCTAAGATTGTCAAGGGTTTTATCATAATCTCCTTCGATAATCATTGGTTTTAAAATTTGTTCAAATATCTCATTAGAGTGTGTATTATTATTTTCTTCATTATATTCTTTTATAGCTTTGTCTGCTTTGTTTTCATATACAGCAGTACAAACAAATGCTTGGCTTAATGACTCTTCATCTTGAGGAAGTAATCTTTTGGTTGCCTCACACGTTTCAACGGCACTTTTTTTTACGTTATCTTCATCTTTACCATTAAAAGTCATACCGGAACCGGGAAAATTTATAACAAAAATTTCTCTATCTTGATTGAGAGATTCAACAACATTTCCAGAATCATCATAAAACCTGGTTTTTCCTATAAAATTTGTTTCTTCGTTTTGTTTTTCGTTGTTAT
>SUUJ01000008.1 GCA_015062585.1 Alphaproteobacteria bacterium
CTTAGAGATGCTTTGATAAAAAGCTTTGATAAAAATAAAATTGAAGTTACACACAATGAACTTTTTCACTCTGAAGCAAAAGACTTTAGAATATCCATCAATAAAAGTTTAAGCAAAAATCCCCAAATGCACATCATTATAGGGACGGTTCCTACGCCTTATATTTTTGTTAAGCAACTCAAAGAAATTGCCGGAGACGATATAGATATTACAAGCGTCGATGGTTTTTCAGAAATGCCTCCTCAGCAAGCCCAAATAGCAAATGGTAAATGGCTTATTGATACTGGAACATTTGGCACGGACGAATTTGTTAATGAGCTAAAAGTAAAGAAAAATGTTCAAGCGTACTCTAATTCAGGCTCTATGGCAGCTAATTTAGTTATAGTACTAGATGCTTTTGAAAATGCTATTTCAAATACAGACAGAGTTCCAAATAGCGAAGAAATATTAGATTGGATATGGAATAATGTTAAAGACTATGATACGCCGGTAGGTAAAGTTACTGTTGTTAATGACGGATTGATAAAAAATGATTCCGTTGTAAAAACAATAGTTGAAGGTCGTGCTGTTACTATAAATTAAACTTATTCACTAAAAAAAAAGACACCTTTTGGTGTCTTTTTTTAGTGGTCGGGACGAGAGGATTTGAACCTCCGACTTCTTGCACCCCATGCAAGCGCTCTACCAGGCTGAACTACGTCCCGAATATTTTTTTACAATAATTTTTTTTGTTGGTGCAAGAAGCCTCCGACTTCTTGTCTTGCTCGTAAGTTTCGCATAAATGCTAAACTAACTCGCTTCGGTCACTTGTTTTGTAAATTCGTTTCGCTTCGCTTACACTAGCTCACTCATTAACAAAACTACGCCTCTTGCGGTAAAAATAACCGGAGTAACGGTTATTTTTATCCTTGAGCCCCATGCAAGCGCGACACCGCTGCCGGCGCTCCGGTCAGGCTGAACTTTTATCCCGAATATTTTTTACAAAAGAGAAATTAGCACAATATTTTTTTTATGCAATACCTTTTTTTAGTGAAAAATAAGTACTAACCTAAAATTAACTTTAATACCCTACAATAATATCATGATTGAACTACTAAAAAAATATAACGAATATTTCATGCAAAATCATTATCATGGTAACGAAGATGATGAGGATGTTTTTGAATATACAAATTGCGATTCTAATTTGATATTAACAGCACCACACTCCACAGCCAGCTTCTGCAATAAAAAGGAGAAGGTTGCTGACCTATATACCGGAGCAATTGTAAAGTACTTAGGCGAACAAAATCACATCTCAACGATTGTCAGAAACAAGTTTACTCCATATAAGGCACTTATTTCCGAGTGGATAATCAATCATAATATTGAAGAACATTATTTTTTAGATATACATGGCTTCAATCAAGATATTGATTACGATCTTTGTCTTGGTATAGGTGAATTTGAAGAAAAAAATTATCCTTATTTACAAGAAATAGTTCAAATTGCTAAAAAATATGGTTTGAGAACAATTGTAAATCATCCGGACTACTGCGGTCTAAAAGGTCTTACTGGCCGATATCAAAAAATATTTAATAAGCCAAACATTATTCAAATAGAAATAAAAAAAGAATTTCGAGATTTTTTTAACAATCAGGACAAGGTTAAAAATATAACTATTCCTTTTCTAACAGACATAATAAAATGTTATAAAAAGAACAAGTAATATGACTTTATTAGGATATTTATTTACAACATTAAACTATGGTTGCTATTGCTTAAGCCGTTTTATGAAACAAAAAAAGACAATGCTTTTGCTTGACTTATTATCAAAAGTTTTGACGGTGTTAGGCCTTTATTGTTTAGATTCGTTGAGCGGAGCGTATGTTTTTGCCGGCGTTTTTTTCTTGTTAATCGTTGCAAATATAAAAGAAAGATTAAACAAGCGGTGGTTGCTTGGTTATGTGTTTTTTCAAGGTTTGTATCTTTTTATATTATTTTATACCTATGTGGGGATATCATCCGTATTAGTAGTTTTGCAAGTGTCGATAAATCTATTTTGTATTTGGTGGTTATCACCACAAAAAATGCGAGTTATAGGGGGACTGAACAGTTTTACCTGTTTAGCGTATCAAATCAGTATAAAAAATTGGGCCGGATTATTAGAAATATTTGTAATCTTCAGCAATTTTATTGCATTTCTCAAATATAAAAAATCTATGTTAAATTAAAAAAATGGGGCGTTGAATTGCCCCATTTTAATATGCGTTGTCAGATCAGATTATTGTACTTTTTCAACCAAGTTGACATCAATTTCGGTGTGCATCAAATCTTTATCAACTTCGCCTTTTAATTTTACAACATCTTTTTCATTAACAGTTACGCCGCGGAAATCTTCCGTATCAATTTCAACTACGACAGAGCCTGTTTCATCGACAAAATTATATTTTTCATCGCCTAGAGATTTTTCAAGTTTTCCTACCAATTCTACCGGAGTGTCATCGCGCAGTTTTAATGCCTCGGCCACAGTTAAGGTCTTAACTGCAGAAGGGCCGGTATAACCTCCGACGGCAGGTTGTTGAGCAGATACATTTGAAGGCAAAGCAAACATTAAGGCTATGGCTCCAATGGTCAAAGTCTTTTTCATAATTTTGTCTCCTTTTTTATATATTAACACATTTGTTACAATAAAAATGTTAGAGAAAAAATTTTTTTCTGTAAATATTTTTTTATTCTTTCTATGAAAAAAAAGAATGAATATTTTAATTTAAGGCGCTACGCAAAATTTCATTAAATTCTTTTGCCGAATCTTTTGTCATTCCGCTAATAATCAAATCAGCCTGTTCTTCCAATAAAATACAGGCGTTTTTAATCGCATTTTTGTCACCTCCGGCCACAGCCAAAAGTTCTTTATACAATGAGGCATTTACTGCTTGCAAATTTTCATAAGGCATAAATAAATATATCGCAGCTTCAAGATTTAAGTCATCTTTAGTAAGGATTTTATTTAACAATTCCAAATTTTCTTTTGCTATATTTCTATAAGTTTCGGGATATTTTGTTAAAACCACATCGGCGGTTTTGCACACGGTTTTATAACCGTAGATGTGTTGATATGCATTACCGATAAATCTGCCGATACCGACTTGTTGGTCGTCACTCAATGACGATAAAAATTTTAAAGGTACACGATTCGCTAAATAAAGGTAGATACCTGTTGCGACAACCAAAACAAACGCAACCGACAAAGCAACGGTAAGTTTTTTATGATTCGATATAAAAGATTTGATTTTATTGAAAAAATCTTTCATTTAATTATCTTTCTTTAGAGGTTGCTTTTTCTTATTCCAAAAGTTTTTTCTGGGCTTGCCGAATCTGTTTTTATTAGATTTTTGTTTCTGTAAAGATGGTTTTTTTTCTTTAATTTTTAAGGTGCCGTCTTTGATTTTTTCTTCGATTCTTAATATTTCCATAAATTTGGATTTGCGTGGTTTTGTTTTGTTTTCTTTGGTCTTGTCAACCGAAAATCCAAAGGCACCTAAATCACGGCCGAGAGTATAATATCTGCCATGAGCAAATGCCAAAAGTCCGGCCTTTTCAATAGCCAGTCTTCCGTCTTCTTCAATATATTTATCATCGACATTAACCGCTAATATTTCGGCCAAAAACATATCGTGAGTGCCAAAAGATTTTGTGCCTATAACTTTGCACTCCAACGAAACCGGAGCACTTTTCAGCATAGGTGTTTTAACCTTTGTACAAGGTTCCAATTCTAAGCCCATTTCTTTGAATTTGTCGGTTGATTTGCCGGATTTAACACCGCAAAAATCACAAGCTTTAGCCAAGGGCAAATTAGCAATATTTATAACAAATTCTTTTGTTTCGCTGATGATTTTGTGCGAAAAACGACTTGGACGAACCGAGATATATGTTATCGGAGGTTCCGAATTGATAATTCCGGTCCAAGCAATAGTCAAAACATTTGGTTTTTCCATCGTTCCGCAAGTCACCATTACGGGCGGTACGGGAAAAAGCATAGTTCCTGGTTTCCAAGTCGTTTTTGTCATCACATATCCTTTTTATACTTCCTATTGGACATTACCAAAAGGATTAACATTATTCTGAGCTTCTTGAGTTGCTCTTAAATCAAACGGAGTCAAAAATGCGGTAGAAACATAAATAGAAGAATATGTTCCGACAATTACACCCCAAAAGATTGTAAAGGCAAAACTGCGCAATGTGTCACCGCCCCAAATTAACAAGGCCAGAGCCGCAAACATTGTAGTTAAACCTGTCAAAAATGTACGCGATAAAATATCGTTCAAACTTTTGTTTAACAAATCAGTTTGATTCATTTTCTTAAACTTAGCCAAGTTTTCTCTGATACGGTCATAGGTAACAACAGTGTCATTAACCGAATAACCGGCCAGGGTCAAAACAGCTGCTACGGTTGTCAGGCTGAAATCAAGTCCGAAGAAGGATAACAAGCCGCAAGTAACGATAATATCGTGAACAAGTCCGATAATTGTACCTAAGGCAAATTGCCATTCAAAGCGGAACCACACATAGACAGTAATAGCCAACACAGCCAATACAGATGCAATAATACCATCTTTTTTGAGTTCATCACCGACTTGCGGGCCTACTAAGTCAATACGGCGATATTCATACTTTGCGCCCAAGGTCTCTTTGATTTTGTTGATGATACCCATTTGAGCTTTTTCATCTAAGTCTTTGGCTTGTGCGCGAATAACAATTTCGTTACCTTCTTCGCCGATGGCTTGCAGGTTTAAGTCATCAATATCCAGCACACCCAATTCAGAGCGCAATTCTTCAACATTTATTTTTTCAGGCGATTTGATTTCCATTAAAATACCGCCGGAAAAATCGATACCGAAATTAAATCCTTTTACGGCGATACAAATAATGGATAACAGCACCATAATTGTCGACACGGCAAAAGTAATTTTTTTGGTTTTCATAAAATCAAAATTAGTGTCTTTCGTAACCCAACTGAAAATTTTAATCATAGTCTTAAATCCTTTAACTTAAATAGGTAATCTTGTTGGTTTGTATTTGTTTAACCAAGCGGTAATTATGAGTCTGGTAACTGTAACCGAAGTAAACATAGAAGTTGCAATACCGATTGCCAAAGTAACGGCAAAACCTCTGACCGGTCCTGTTCCGAAATAGAACAATACCAAAGCAGCAACCAAAGTAGTCAAGTTAGAGTCAACAATAGTTGCCCAAGCTTCTCTAAATCCGGCATCGGCAGCGTCACGAGGTGAACGACCGTGTTTAACTTCTTCTCTCATTCTTTCAAAGATTAACACATTAGCATCAACCGCCATACCGATTGTCAAAATAATACCGGCAATACCCGGCAAGGTTAATGTTGCACCCATAGCACTCAAGATACCCAACATCAAAACAAGGTTAGTAAATACGGCAACATTGGTAAATATTCCGAACAAGCCATAAGCACCAAGCATAAACAATACAACGAACACTAAGCCGATAATCGAAGCAATTACGCCGGCTTTAATTGAATCTGCGCCAAGTCCTGCACCGACTGTACGCTCTTCCAATACTTCCAATGGAGCAGGCAAGGCACCTGAACGCAATAACAAAGCCAAATCATTAGCTGATTTAACGGTAAAGTTTCCGGTAATTACGCCCGAACCTCCCATAATGGCAGATTGAATAACCGGAGCTGATATGACTTCGTTATCCAAAACAATAGCCAAGCGTTCTCCGATATTATCCTTAGTTGCTTCTCCGAATTTTTTACCACCCAAAGAGTTAAATTTGAACGATACAACGGCTTGACCTTCTTGGAAAGACGGTTGAGCATCAACCAGGTTTTCGCCACTAACAACCGGTTTGCGAGTAATCACATAAGGCTCGCCCATTTCACCATAAGCGATTTTGTATTTTGCACCGAGCATACCTCTTTTGGCATCACTTGCTCTGGCAGTACTGTCAACTAAGTGAAAAGCCATTTTTGCTGTTTTTCCGAGCAATACTTTTACATACTCAGGGTTTTGTAATCCCGGTAATTGTACAACGATTCTGTTCGTTCCTTGTGATTGAATAACCGGTTCTTTGGTGCCCAATTCATCAATTCTGCGTCTGACAATTTCGATAGATTGGTCAACTATTTTGGCCTTTAATTGATTCAAGGCAATATCAGAATATTTGATTTTTAATGCACCGTCATCTGTTTCAATAACCTCGATACCGGAATCAATTTTTCTAAACAAATTAGCAGCCTTCGAACGAGAACCTGTGTTTTCTACAACAACGCTTACTTCATCAGCGTTAGATGTCAGGCTTTTATATCTGATACGGCCTTCGCGTAAAATTTGGCGAGCAGAATCTTCAATAGAGCCCATTCTTTCTTTTAATACTTCGTCCATTTTAACTTCTAACAAAAGGTTTGAACCACCTTGCAAATCAAGGCCCAAGTTTATCGGTTGCCACCATTTTGGCAGAGCGTCTTTATTAGGTACAATGTTAGGTACGGCAAAAAACACACCGACCAAACAAATGGCTAAAATTGTTAGCACGCGAGATCTTGAAAGTTTGTACATCTTTTTACTACCTTAAATATTATTTTTTAGATTTTTTATTGTTGTTTGCAGGTTTTACTTCGTCTTTAACAACATCACGAACAGTTGCCAAAGCAACTTTAACCACAACATCTTTTGCTAATTCTACTTGTAATTCATTTTGTTCGATATTAGCCGATACAACTTTGCCGTAAACACCGCCACCGGTCAGGATTGTGTCGCCTTTTTTAATGGCGTTCAAAGTGGCTTCATGTTCTTTCATTCTTTTTTGTTGCGGGCGAATAAGCAAAATATAAAAAATTGCAAAAATAAGCAACAATTGAACAATCATACCTGTCATTGACGAACTGCCTGCCGCCGCAGTAGTTGCTTGAGCAAAAGCTGGATTGATAAACATATTTTTTCTCCAAAAATTTAAACATTATTTAGCAATATAAAACATTTATTAGAGCTTATATAGGAAAATTTTCAATCTATCACAAGTTATTTTTGATTTATTTTGCAAAAAATGATTGCGCATTAAGAAATAATAATATACAAAAACGGCATAAAAATTTAATTATTAACCTTTTAAGTATTTATTTATCATGAAAGTTATTAGTTTATTGCTGTTTCGAATACGAACAGCTTTTCAAAAAGCAACCTATGTTGTTTTGTCGACATTCAGTACCGCTTTGGCAGGTTGGTACCAAAAGCACATGTTAAATTATGAAGAGCGTTTTGCCATCAAGTCTTTACGACACGGATGGGAAGATATAATGCTCAAAGAAATGAAGCATTGGTGTAGCCTTAAAAATTTTAGGCGAGAGCTTATTATTGACGAATACAAGGCCGGTAATGATGTTGTTTATCAAATGCTAAAGGAACTCAATAAGCAAGGAAAAGGTCTTGAAGATCATTTTACCAATATTGAGATTGAGCTTTTGATGTTGAATCGCCGATATTTCGAAATGGATGAAGAAATGAATTTCTTCAAGAAGTTTTTGCTGTACTCTCTGGTTAAGCACAAAAAAGAGTTGATAAAGATCTTTTATATGAGATCTCATCTCGGAGAGCCTGACTTTGTGTTAGCCACATATCTCATGGATATGTTCAGTGATGACTATGAGTTCATTGCATATCTGGCAAAAAACAGAGATTCTCACAGGGTCGTGCACAGCAAATTCATTGCTGAAACATTACTTCTTCAAGGTAATGTCACGAGATGCGGCAACATCACAAAAGCAAAGCGAGAGTTGAAAGACTATGTGCTGGAGGTGGGGTTTGGCAAGTGCGACCTTAAACAGTTTGGTTACAACCAATTGTTAGCAGAACTTAGAGAACATTTGTATGATACCGATAATATAGCTGCTTGGGAGAAGTATTTGTTTGACCATGCGGATGTTCATATTGTCAGAGATATGATAGCCAAACACGGCATTCATTCTGAGGAAGGTATCCAAAGGCTCTTAGAAAAAAATGATAGTATGCTTATTGAGGCATATAATCATTACAAAAAGAATCACAAGCCGTAGAGCTGAGAGATTCTGAAAGAGATTCCGAAAATTGTTAAAACAATTTTCGGAATTTCGCTTTTTAAACATCATTAAAAATAAAAAAATATTGCAATATTTTTAATAAAATGCTAGGTGGTTTGATATACAACTTTAATTATTAACCGTTAAAATTATAAAATTATGGAGAGACTTAGTTTATTTTTCTTCAACATCAGAGCCTTTTTTCAATCGGCGCTCTATCTGATTATTCGTCTTTTTTCAAGCAAAGCTTCAGAAAAGTACATGTCACACATTGACAAAGTTTGCTCAAGCTTTGGTATCAAAGCTATCCGCAAAGAATGGGCTTTAGTTTTGTGTGATGAGATGAGGATGTTTGCGTCGTTCCCAAAATTTCGGCGCGAGCTGATATTGAGCCAATTGCATGACACATTCGTATTGGATATGCTTCGTTATGTGGATATGAGCGATTTGAGTTTAGACGAGATTAAATTGATAGCTCTTAATCGAAAGTTCAACGAAACCGGAACCGTCAGGTTGTCCTCGTTTAAGTCGAGACTGATGTGCTTGGATTTTGAAAACAAACTTGAGGTCATCAAGATTTTTTACAAAAATTCCCAAGCATCGGAATCATCTGATATTTTATCAGAACATTTGCTAAAAGAGACAGAAAATGATTTTGATTTTTGGTATTGGCTTGCAATCAATGAAGGCGCTTCCGCCACTATCAAAAAGGAATTCATCCGAAGAATTACAGCGGGTGAGGTTAGTAAAAATGCTCAATCAGAACTCAGAACCTTTGTCGAAAAAGTCGGACTTACAGGTTGCGATGTTGAAAAATTGAACGGGTATTCCGAGCTTTTGCTGGATATCAGAGAATATCTTACAAGACCCGAGGATATCGAAATTTGGGAAGATTACCTTCTCAAAGGTAAAAACCCCGAAATTATCAAACTCCATGTCAGACGACACGGAATTGAAAGTAAAGATGGATTGAAAATGTTGTTAGAGCTAAATAACAAAGATGTTATAGATGCCTACAATTTTCACAACTCCGTCGGCAAAAGGCTAACCTCATAGGTTAGCCTTTTGTTGTTTTTATATCTTTCCGGTAATTCGATAGAAAAGATATTGGAATATGTTTGTTTTTTTGTGCTTTAAGAATAATTTTCTAGTCAGATATTTTTTTAAATTAAAGTTGCATTTGTTTACTTTAATCAATTTGTCTGCCAATATTTTACATCCTTCTAACCTTTATCATTTGTAGCTCCTTGTAAATATGGAAACGCATTTAATAAATTTGTTTGAATTTGAGATAATTTTTTTTCATCCATGAAGTACTTATTTTTGACTTCTAACCATGATTTTTCATCAAATTCTTGGTTGTTAAGATCAATTTTGTTATGACTATTTATTCCAAATACTGAATAATAATCATTAAATTTATAATCCTTTCCGATAATTTTATCACTCAGTATCATTCTTACATTTGGTATACATAGAGAATCTGCACAAATAAGCCCATGCATGGCACTTGATATTATGACTTCGCATTCTGCAACTTTTTGCACAAAATCAGAAGTACCGGAGCTTACATCTATTAGTATGGAATTTTTTACTTTTATTTTCTGTAAAAGAGGATTTTCTTTGTCAACATAATGAGGAATAATTCCCAGTTTGTATTTCTTTTTTATCCTTGAAGTATCAAATATTTTTGAAATCAACAAGGCCGGATCACCTATTGCAACAGTTGGTGAAATTGTCACATTTTTACATTTTTTCAATCGGTCTAAAGTTAAATATCCTCTGACTGCGCGAACATCTAACGGACGAATAAAAAAATCATCTTGCGTAGGGGCTTCTATGAAACCGCTTCCATAAACAATTATAGGTTTTTTATTGATAATTTTGTTATTTTTAGAAAGTAAAATTTGCAAAATAGACCCTATGGCGGTGATTTTGCATTTTCTTTTATCAGATTCTTCAACTGAGGCATTAGCTAGTTTTCTGAATAAATCAATGTTTAATATATCACCGAAATTTACTTCGCCTGTATAAAACAATAACCTTATTGAATTATTCAAGTTTTTGTTAAACACAGGAATTTTACATATTTTTATAATCAGTTTATTAGATCTTGTTATTTTTTTCTGAAATATAAAACGATAAGCCCGACATAAAAAATTTATTATTTTTACAATATGCAACACCGGATATTTTTTTGTCAGAGCTCTTGTTAAATCTTGGCTGTAATAGTTATCGGCTTGAGCATTTCTGGATTCCTCAATGTTTTTCACTCTGAAGAAAAACAAAAAATCATCAATGCGATAAATTTTTAAGTTAAGATGTAATAACATATTTAACCACAAATCATAGTCTTCCCAACCTTTATCAAAGGCTTTATCATATCCCCCGCATTTCTCAAAATCTGATTTTCTGAACAATGATGAATTAGTAATACAGCACCTCAAAATCATATTAAATTTAGATGGGGTAAAAAATTTGTTGGTTAATTTTGGAAGGTTGATTTCATCAATTTTGTAAAATGATCTGTACTTACAACTTATAATATCACCTTTACCCGATTCGATGGCTTCAAACGATCTTTTCAACGCATCAGGATGAACAATATCATCGGCGTCAAGCGGATAAATATATTTTCCTTTTGCGCGTTTTATGGCATTATTTCTGGCTGTAACTACACCTTGATTTATTTGCTTTATAAGGCGAATTTTATCAGATTTTTTTAAGTATTCTTCAATTATTTTTACTGAACCATCGGTTGAGCCGTCATCAATTACAATTGCCTCATAGTCATCAAAAGTTTGAGCCAAAACAGAATCAAGGCATTCGGCAATATATTTTTCTTGATTATAGCAGGGAATTATCACTGAGATTTTAGTCATTTTGACAATCCTCCCAGTCAATCGATTTTTCGACCTCATATAAAGGAATAAAACCAAACAGATAAATCTTTTTTACAAACTCTGTTTTAACGATTTTTAAGATAGTAAGTTTATCAAACAAACAAAGCTTTTTTTCATTAGCTGTAAGAACAGTTTTTAGAATAGATATTTTAGTCATTTAATTATCCTTATTTTCAAAAAAAATAAAAAAAGACCACCATTGAAAACAAGGTGGTCGGAGAGTTCAACAATCATATCTCATTAAATGACTCTCTTAGCCTTTAGAACCATAAAAATGGCTCTTGGACATACGCTAAGAGCTCCCCGACCAAAAATTAAAAGACGGGGACATATTTAATTGCTCGTCCGATATTATTCAAAAATAACAGACGAGAATTTTTACGACGTCATATCCTGAAACGCCGAATGAGATAAGAGCCGTTGAAAGCCCCGCACCTTTAATGTGCTAAATACAAACATTTGTTTGTATCTGTTTGGTATCCTAGAGCAATATGAGAAAAAAAGTCAAGATATAATCAAAAAATCAATATATAGTTTTTGAAAGGTTAGTTTTTATTTATCATAGCTTTTTATAAAACACCGGGATCTTAAATATTTTAACTATAAGTTTCCCGTTGCGAGTAATCTTTTTTTGAAAAATAAATCGGCAAAATGTGACGATTATATCACTAATCAGTTTTTGCGGATATTTTTTATGAATCAACCGGTTTAGCTCTTTGCGGCGTTTGTTGGCATTAACATCTCTTGATTCGTTGGCATCTTTCAAACGATAATAAAATAAAAATTCTTCAACACGATAAATTTTTAAGTTGTGCTTTAATACCATATTAAGCCACAAATCATAATCTTCCCAACCTGTACTAAATGCCGGATCATACCCGCCACAGTTGATAAAATCAGACTTTCGACACAATGCCGAATTAGTGATACAATTGCGCAAAACCATATTTAGTTTGGTCGGTTTTCTGAAGCGGTTGGTCGGTTTGTCTTTACCTATTTCATCGGTATTGAAAAAGTTTTGATATTTACAACTGATAATATCGCCTTTACCCGATTCAATAGCTTGATACGATTTTTCTAAAACTTTTGGGTGAACTATGTCATCACCGTCAAGAAAATAAATATACTTACTTGTTGCTTGCTTTACCGCATTATTCCTTGTTGTGATAACTCCTTGATTAGTTTGTTTTATAAGGCGAATTTTATCAGATTTTTTTAAGTATTCTTCAATTATTTTTACCGAATTATCGGTTGAACCGTCATCAACTACAATTGCCTCATAGTCATCAAAAGTTTGAGCCAAAACAGAATCAAGGCATTCGGCAATATATTTTTCTTGATTATAGCAAGGAATTATAATTGAAATTTTACTCATCAAAAGTCCCAAGTGTCAAACAACAATACTCATTTTTTTTATGATAGTATAATTCTCGAAAAAATAAATCAAAAAATTTCAAGTTTTAAAAAAAATGATTATTTTAAGTATGCTCTCGGATTATAGGCCTTTTTACCGGCACGAGTTTCAAAGTGAAGTTGAGGTGTGGAAACACCGCCCGAAGTTCCGACTTTGGCAATTGTTGCTCCTTTTAGCACTTTCTGACCTTTTTTGACATTCATCGATTCTGTGTGCGCATAGGCTGTTACCCACCCATCGTAGTGTTTAATCAATATCAAGTTGCCAAAACCTTTTAATTCATTTCCGGCATAAGCGACGATTCCGTCATCGGCTGCCTTAACCGGAGTTCCTTTAGGTGCTTTTATGTTTATGCCGTCATTATTTCGACCTTTGGCAATAGGGCCATAATTTGAAATAATATTGCCTTTTACCGGCCAAGCAAACTTGTTTTTACGATTCTTTTTAGCTTTTGCCGAGATGTAATCTTTTTGGTACGAAGTTCGATATATTTTAGTGGTTTTTGCCGGTGTTATTCCCGAAGCATTTTCGCGCTCTATCGGTCGGTAAGCCGTATTGGTAACAATACTTCCGGGTATCAATAATTTTTGACCTATTTTCAAAGTATAAGGAGCTGACAAATTGTTTGTTCGGCTAAGAGTTGATCTGTCAACATCATACCTTTTTGAAATGTTGTAAACCGTATCTCCTTTTTCGACGATATGATATTTTGCTTTTGGAAGTTTTACGATTTGTCCTTCTTTTAATATATAAGGCGGCTTAAAATTGTTTATTTCGATAACTTCGCGAATAGGAACTTCATGAAATTTGGCAATACTGTATAAAGTATCGCCTTTTTTTATCGTGATTACTGTCGGACGCTCTCCGCTGTATGATCTTCCCCACAGGGTACGGCCAAACAACTTAACATCTGTCGAGCAGGCGCTAAGCATAAAAAACAATGCGCATATCAAAAATTTGCAGCAATTCATCTTTAGTTGTTTGACCTTTTTATAAAGCTTTACGCTAAAAGATTTAGCACTTAACCCTTAATATTTTCTAAATCTTAAGTTTTTATGTAAAATAGAGGTTGATTTTAATAAAAAAAAACACTAATTTCTAAAGCGCGATGAATAAAGAAAATGAATTAAATTTAACCGACGCTTCGGGCGATAAATATAAGTACGGCTTTGTTACCGATATACAAGCCGATACGATTCCTTGTGGCCTAAGTGCTGATATAATTCGTATGATATCAGCCAAAAAAGGCGAGCCTGAATGGCTGTGTGATTGGCGACTAAAGGCTTTTGAATTTTGGCAAACGATGAAAGAGCCTTCTTGGGCAAAGCTTGATTATGAAAAAATAGACTATCAAAGCCTGTCATATTATTCAGCGCCCAAACAAAAAGTTGCACCCAAAAGCTTGGACGAGGTAGATAAAGAGCTTCTGGATACCTATGAAAAGCTTGGTATTCCGCTAAAGGAACAAGAAGTTTTGGCCGGAGTTGTCGCTGTTGATGCTGTTTTTGACAGCGTATCGGTTGCTACAACCTATCGTGCTAAATTGGCCGAACAAGGTGTAATCTTTTGTTCGATTTCCGAAGCGGTTAAAGAACATCCCGAATTAGTGAAAAAATATCTTGGCTCGGTGGTTCCTTACACCGACAATTTTTACGCTTGTCTAAATTCGGCAGTATTTACCGACGGCTCATTTGTATATATTCCCAAAGGGGTAAAATGCCCGATGGAATTATCAACCTATTTCAGAATAAATGCCAAAAACACCGGACAATTTGAGCGCACCCTGATAATTGCCGATGATGACAGCTATGTTTCTTATTTAGAAGGTTGTACCGCACCGCAACGAGATGAAAATCAACTTCATGCCGCTATTGTTGAAATTGTGATCTTAAATAATGCCGAAGTCAAATATTCAACCGTTCAAAACTGGTACCCCGGAGATGCCGAGGGTAAAGGCGGAGTTTATAATTTTGTGACCAAGCGTGCGGCTTGTCGTGGCGAAAATTCAAAAGTTTCATGGACACAGGTTGAAACCGGTTCGGCGGTTACTTGGAAATATCCGTCTTGTGTATTGCAGGGCAATAATTCGTCGGGCGAGTTTTACTCGGTGGCAATTACTAACAATAAACAACAGGCTGATACTGGTACTAAAATGATTCATATCGGTAAAAATACCACTTCAAAAATCATTTCCAAAGGTATTTCTGCCGGATTCTCAAATCAAACCTATCGCGGTCTGGTAAAAGTTTCTCCTTCGGCTGACAATGCCCGAAACTATACTCAATGCGATAGCTTGCTTATCGGTACAACTTGTGGTTCGCATACCGTTCCATATATTGAAAACAGAAACAAAACAGCTAAACTTGAGCATGAAGCAACCACATCTAAGATATCCGATGAGCAGTTGTTTTATTGTATGAGCCGAGGTATCGGCGAAGAAGAGGCCGTGAGCTTGATTGTTAACGGATTCTGTAAGGAAGTAATGCAACACTTACCTATGGAATTTGCTATTGAAGCTGCAAAATTGATAAATATAAGTTTGGAAGGAAGTGTGGGATAATGACTAACCCTGTATTAAAAAGAGCTTTAGAAACTTGGGGCGAACAAGCTCAAATGTTAATGGTCGTTGAAGAAATGAGCGAGTTGATGAAAGAGGTCTTAAAAAACATCAATCGCAAGAAAAATAATATTGATGAGATTATTGAAGAAACGGCAGATGTTGAAATTATGTTGGAGCAATTGAAAGAAAATTATAAAATTGCCGAAAAAGTAGAAGCCTATAAAAAAGACAAAATAAAAGTTATTGAACAACGTTTAAATGATTGGGATAAAAAATAATGACAACCCCTTTGCTCGAAATTGAAGATTTATATGCCGGTGTTGACGGAAAAGACATTATCAAAGGCTTTAATTTAACCATAAATGCCGGAGAAATTCACGCTATTATGGGACCTAACGGTGCCGGAAAGTCAACTTTGTCCAATGTACTATGCGGTAAACCTGGTTATTATGTAACATCAGGTAAAGTAAGGTTTAAGGGAAAAGATTTATTAGCCTTGTCCCCCGAAGAAAGAGCTTGTGACGGTTTGTTTTTATCCATGCAATATCCGGTTGAGATTCCCGGTGTTCCGGTAACCTCATTTTTGAAACATGCCGTAAATGCAATCCGCTCGTACAAAGGCGAAAGCGAGCTTGATACCATGGAATTTATCAAAATGGTAAAAAGCGAAGGCAAAAAATTGGGACTTGATTCCGAGATGATAAAGCGTGCCGTAAATGTCGGCTTTTCCGGTGGTGAAAAAAAGCGTTTGGAAACTTTACAAATGTCGGTACTAAAACCTGTATTGGCGATTCTTGACGAGGCTGATTCCGGCTTGGATATTGATGCTTTGCGTGTGGTTGCTGAGGGTGTAAACGCTCTTCACAATGAAGAAAATGCACTTTTGGTAATTACTCACTATCAAAGATTGCTTAACTACATTGTTCCCGATTTTGTTCATGTTTATGCCGACGGCAAAATTGTCAAAACCGGAGATAAGACATTGGCTCTCGAATTAGAAGAAAAAGGCTACGCCGGATTTGTGAAAGAAAAAGAATGAACAACTTGTTGCAAGATATAAAATTGATTGGCGATGAAATACCTTGGCTCAAAGACCTAAGAGCCAAAGGTCGCGACGCTTTTATTTCTCAAGGTGTTCCCACAGCCAAAACAGAAGCATGGAAATATACCAAACCAAATCGATTTTTAGCTAACTCGTTTTCTTACACGCCGTCAAATTTGATAGGTATTTCACCAAACAAGACTTTGCCGTTTGACTGTTATCAAATCAATTTTACTAATGGTGTTTTTAATCCTTTTAAATCAAATTTGCCTCAAGGTATAGAAGTGACGCCTATTATCGAAGCAATAATGTTTAAGCCCAAAGTTCGTGAAAAAATATCATTGATTGCCGACATAAATAATAACCCGTTTGTAGCTCTAAACACTTCATATTTAAATGAAGGCGTATACATTCACATCAGTTCAAATGTTGATATTAAAAAGCCCTTAGCCATAGTCTATGATACGATTTGTACAGACAGAAATGATTTGTTCAATTTGCGCAATTTGATAGAGTTGGAAAAAAATTCTTCTTTGAAAATTATTGAAACATTCGGCTATGAAGGAAAAGTTAAATCAACCTATTTTATGAATGTGGTAAACGAGATTTATGTTGATGAGAATGCTTCGCTTAAACACTACAAACTCCAAGACGAAGCTTTTAAGGCCGGCCATATTGCATACAACGCCGTAAAAGTATCCGGCGGTGGTTCATACAAAAGTTTTTGCTTGCAAAAAGGTGCCGATATGGCTCGAAACGAGACTTGCGTTTTGCTATCCGAAGAAGGTGCTTCGGCTTGTGTCGATGCCGCTTATATTATGAACGGTTGGGCAACTATTGATACCACAACTGATATCAAACACCTAAAGCCTCATACAACTTCATCGCAATTGGTTAAAGGTGTTGTCGGCGGTCAGGCCAAAGGTGTATTTCAAGGCAAAATCCACATAGCACCAAATGCTATTAAGACCGAAGGTTACCAACTTCATAAGGCTATGCTGTTAACTGATGAAGCAGAAATAGATGTCAAACCCGAATTAGAAATTTTTGCTGATGATGTCAAATGTTCGCATGGTTCGGCTTGTGGCGAATTGGATAAAGAACAGCTTTTTTATATGCAATCACGCGGAATTAGTGAAGACAAGGCTAAACAATTGTTGATAGAGGCCTATCTTAACGATGTTATTGCTAAAGTAGATGATGAAAAAATCATTGAATGGATTAAATTATCATTAGATAGCACTAAAAGTGAATGATTGACAAACAAGGGCAAAACGATGGTGTATAATGTAGAAAAAATAAGAAAAGATTTTCCTATATTTGACATTAAGGTAAATAACAAGCCTAATACTTTTCTTGATTCCGGCGCTTCGGCTCAAAAACCCAAATGCGTAATTGACGCAATGGTTGATATTTACACCAAAGAATATGCCAATGTTCATCGCGGTTCTTATCTTTTGTCCGAAGAAATAACTTATAAATATGAGCAAGCTCGTAAAACGGTGCAAAAGTTTATAAATTCGGTCAAATCCGATGAGATTATTTTTACTCGCAATGCTACCGAGGCAATCAATTTGGTAGCATCAACCTGGGGTAAAAAGTTTTTAAGCAAAATTGACGAAGTTATTATTACCGAGCTTGAACATCACGCCAATTTGGTACCATGGCAGGTTTTGCGCGATGAAATAGGTTTTGAATTAAAAATTTGCAAAATAAACGATGACGGCTCATTTAATTTTGACGAATTTAAAAATATGCTTTCAGGCAAAACTAAACTTGTTGCCGTAAGCGGAATGTCCAATGTTTTGGGAACAATATTACCGCTAAAAAAGATAATATCGGTTTCACATAAAGTCGGTGCCAAAGTTTTAGTCGATGCTTGCCAATTGGCTGTTCATCAAAAAATAGATGTTCAAGATATGGATTGTGACTTTTTGGCTTTTTCCGGTCACAAAACTTACGGACCGACCGGAATAGGTGTGCTGTATGGTAAATATGATATTTTAGATACCATGCCTCCTTATCAATATGGAGGCGATATGGTAAATATCGTAACCTATCAAACCACGACTTTTGATGCTCCGCCGGCTCGATTTGAGGCCGGAACACCGGCTATTGTTCAAGCCATAGGTTTAGGCAAGGCACTTGAATATATGATGAATTTGGGGCTGGAAAATATTGCCAAACACGAAAAAGAATTAACTCGTTATGCAACGGAAAAACTATCTCAAATCAAAGGCCTTAAAATGATTGGCACAGCCAAAGACAAAGGCGGAGTTTTTTCATTTGTTGTAGATAAAATTCATCCGCAAGATTTGGCTTTTATCCTAAATAAAGAGGGTGTTTCGGTAAGAGTAGGTCATCATTGCGCCGCACCTCTTGTACGCCGCATGGGATATGAATCTGTTGTCAGAGCAAGTCTTGGTTTGTATAATACCAAAGAAGATATAGATATTTTGTGCCAAGCGATTAACAAGGCAAAAACATTTTTCTAAGGACTTTAATAAAAATGGAAGAAATTACAGACATCAATCCTGATGATTATAAAAAAGACTATATTGCCAAAGCAGGCGCGCCAATAAAAGATGGCATTAAACAAAGTACGCGCGAAGCAATTATTGACGCCTTAAAAACCGTATCAGATCCCGAAATTATGATAAATATATGGGATATGGGTTTGGTTTATAAAATCGAGCAAAAAGAAAATGCCGATGTCTATATCGAGATGACTGTAACTTCGCCAATGTGTCCGGTTGCCGGCGTTTTACCGCAACAAGCCGCTGAAGCTGTTGCTTCTTTAGAAGGTGTGGGTGAGGTTGAAGTAAGAATAGTTTGGGAGCCGGCTTGGAGCTTGGCTAACCTGAGTGACGAAGCCAAAGAAATGTTTGAGATGTTTTGATTGTCAGGCCAGTTCACAAAAATTAAATATTGCTTTTTCAGTTTCGCAATATATTTTTTCAAAATCTTCGTCTGATTCTGCTTTCCAAGTTTCTAAAGTGATGACGGGAATTTGTTTTTCGATTCCGGCCCAAGTTCCGAAGGATCCGTTTGTCGGATAACCGATATTATCTACCAATTTATAACCGCAGTCTAAAGACATTTTTTCAGCCAATTGTCTTGCGGGCCCGTCATAATCAACCAAATGAAGGTCAGAATGTATTGAAAGTATGCGAACAGGGCTGATTTTTTCTACCCAAGTCATCATATTTCTTGTTTCTTGTTCTGACGCAGGTGTTCCGGATGACAGTTTTTTAGTATGCGGATTGACACTATCAGGTAAAAAGTTTTTTGTCGGATAGTTTCGATTTAAGTCAACCTCATTAGAGTTTCCTCGGGTAAACAATTTTTTACCGCTGGGATTAAGACAAGGAACAATATATATATTATATGATGAAGTAAACTTATCTGTTTTTAATTTTTCTATCAATTTTTCTAAGATGTACTCACCCTCAGGCTCATCACCGTGAAATCGTCCGATGAGAAGAATATTGGGATTATTTATGTCTGTTTGAAATTTCCACAAATTGATACAATTTGCAAAATTATCATAAGCAACTTCATCAATGGCTATCATAATGTGTTATTTCCCCGAGACTGAGATTTAAAAAGCTTTTCTTTAGCTTCAATTCTTTTCAATACTTTCGAAAAATTGCTTATACCGATAGTAACCGGGCTGACACAAAATTCAGCATGCCTGTCATTGTTTTCCGTAATATGGTCAAAATCGGTAGTTTTGGCAATTTGCTCGGCGCAAAGAACATCTTCGTGAAATCTCTTTCCGTTGGTATTATTGTCATTATATTCTACAATAAATTGTTCAAAACCTTGTTCTTGCAAAGTAGGGATAACACTTTTCATAAAAAACGAGCCCCAGCCTTTTTTTTGCGCTTCCGGTGCTAAATAAATTTGATTTAATATCAAAGTGTTTTCGCTGTACTTAGGATCTTTCAGGTAACGGATTTTTCTTTGTCTGGAAATAGTCCAACCATCCAAAAAACCATGTTCGTCTTCAACGGCTTCAAGATTTTTAATATTTCTGTAATCTTTTGGAATTTCATTAAGACGCATAACACCGCAAACATTTTCACCGTTGTACAAAACAAAGATAAAAGGTTCTTGCCCTTGTTTTTGTTTTTCAGCCCAATTTTTAAGCTTTTTGATAAAAGAGCCTTTGGTATAAAGCTGCATTTCCGCACTGCTCTTATATTGTCTTGAAAGCTCGTTATACGAGCGCATGTATATGTCAGCCAACGGCAAAATTTCTTTGACACTTCCTGAAAATTTTTTTACCTGCAACATTTTGCTAAATCCTCAATCAAAAAATATTGTAAAACATATACTATGCGGTGTTTTTTTTGTCAAGTATTTGACTAAAAATAAACATTGTTTAAATGTTATGTATATAGCCTTTTTTCTTGCGCTGATTTTTTTTAGATGCTAAATATATTACATACGAAAAAAAATTATAGAGATAAAAATGACAATAGAAGAACTGATTGAAAATTTTGAGTTTTTGGATTCTTGGGAAGACAAATATAAATATATTATTGAACTTGGCGAAAAGCTTGAAGTCCTGCCCGAACACCTTCATACACAAGAGTGGCAGGTAAAAGGATGCCAGTCACAAGTTTGGTTGGTTCCGCACAAGCAAAACGACGGAACAATACACTTTATCGGCGATAGTGACGCCATGATTGTTAAGGGTTTAATAGCTATCGTTTTGATGATATATAATAATTTAACCTCAGATGAGATAAAAAAACTTGCAATTAACGATATTTTTGCTTCAATAGGATTACAAGAGCATTTAAGCCCTTCGCGTCGAAACGGTTTAGAAGCTATGGTCGAAAAAATTAAGCATTATGCGGATGTTTTATAACTAAAGGTTTTTCTTCATGAACATACACGAGTATCAAGCAAAAAAAATATTGAGTGAATATGGTATCAAAATACCTGACGGTATGATTGCTTATACTCCCAAAGAAGTAGGACTGGCCGCTGAAAAAATTTCCAAAAGAGGACCTTGGGTACTGAAAGCGCAAATACATTCAGGCGCTCGTGATAAAGGATATTTTATTGAAAAATATTCGGGAAAAGATGGCGGAGTTCGGTTTATTAAATCAAAACGCCACCTATATGAAAATGCTGAGCAAATGCTCGGTTCTACACTGGTTACGGTTCAAACAGGACCTCAAGGCAAAAAAGTCAGTCGCGTTTATGTCGAGAAATTTATCAGAACTGAAAAATGTTTTTATATGGCCATTGCAATAAGCACCATGACAGCCGATTTAACTCTGATAGTTGCGCCTCTGCATTATCGTGATATTATAAAAGTAGCATTAAATCATCCGGAAAAAATCTTAAAAATAAAACTTGATATGAATGCCAAAGTTAAACCGCAACAAATACAAGAGGTTATGGAATTTTTAAAACTTCCGTCTCGTTCAGCCAAGCATTTGGAAGATTTGATTAACGGAACGCATCAGGCATTTTTGAAAACAGATGCTTCAATGATTGAAATAAATCCTGTGGGTTTGCTGAAAAACGGTCAATTGATTGCTCTTGATTCAAAAATTTCAATCGATGATTATGCCTTAAATCGTCAGCCGGAGCTCTTAAAATTTAATGATGAGAGCGAAGCTTCGGAGCGCGAACTTCAGGCTTCTAAATACAAGTTTAAATATAGTGAATTTGACGGTTCGGTAGGCTGTATCGTTAACGGCGACGGTATCGCTTTGGCTGCAATGGATATGTTGCGCAATCGTTCGCAAGGAACAGCTTGTTTTATCAATGTAAAAGGTGGTGTTGATAAAGATAAAATAGCTTCCGGTATAAAAATAATTATGACTAACCCTAAAGTTGAAGGTATATTATTAAATATTTTGGGAGGTTTTGTCAGATGTAACCTTATTGCCGACGGTATCGTTTCGGCAGCTTCAGAGGTCGGATTAAATGTACCGATGGTCGTTCGTTTTGAAGGTACCAACAAAGATATGGCAAAAGAGATTTTGGAAAATTCTAGACTTCCGGTAATTTGGGCCGATACAATGGAAGAATCTGTTGAAAAATTGGTTCAAGCAATGGAGGAGGCTGCATAGATGTCTATTTTTGTAAATAAAAACACCAAAGTTATTTGCCAAGGTATAACAGGTACACAGGCTTCGTTCCATGTTCAACGCTCACTGGACTATGGTACAAAAATTGTCGGAGGTATCACCCCCGGAAAGGGTGGAAGTATGCACCTTAATTTACCGGTTTTTGATACCGTAGCCGAAGCAGTTAAAGAAACACAAGCTACGGCCAGCGTTATGTATGTTCCGCCACAGGCTGTTAAAAAAGCTGTTCAAGAAGCGGTGGAAAATGAACTTGATTTGGTTGTAACCATTACCGATAGAGTTCCCTTAAAAGATATGCTTGAAATAAAGGCAATGCTAAAGGGAGCGAAAACTAAGCTTATCGGTCCTAATACTCCGGGAATTATCACGCCGGAAGAGGCTCGCTTGGGGATTTTTCCTGAGAATATTCACAAAAAAGGCGATATCGGTGTTGTGTCACGTTCATCAACCTTAACCTATGAAGCGGTATTAGAAATAAATAGAGCCGGTATGGGACAAACTTCGGTAGTCGGCCTTGGCGATGATGTCTTAATCGGTATAGATTTTGTTGATGTGCTGACAGCCTTTCATGCTGACAAAAAGACCAAAGCAATAGTTATGGTCGGACAGCTTAATGGTGGTTTTGAAGAAGCCGCTGCCGAATGGTATAAAAGTATTCCCAATAAAAAGCCTGTTATTGCTTTTGTCGCCGGAAATGCTGTTCCTTTCGGACATAAAATGGGATACGCCGGAGATATTCTTACTAAAGGTAATATATCTGTTTTGGATAAAAAAGATATACTTGCCGCTGCCGGCATTACGGTTGTAAATAATGTAAACGATATCCATACTGAACTGGCCAAGCTTAAATGAGCTTTATAAAAGACATCATAAATTTTATATTACCTCCGCGATGTATGATATGCGGCAAAGTTCTTGATAAAGACAAGGGACTTTGTGATGAATGCATATCTCAAATAGAATTCCTAAATCATGCAATATGTCGACGCTGCGGTTATCCGATTGTGGAAGCAGGGGAAGGATTATCTGAAAAGTTAATTTGCGGCAATTGTATAAAATCAAAGCATCATATCCCGTTTAGAATGTTGCGCTCAGCTTGTGTGTATGATGATTTTTCCAAAAAGTTGATTTTAGATTTCAAATTTTATGATAAAACCGATTTAGCACCGCTTTTAGCAAAAATGATGTATGTTGCCGGTAAGGATATTTTTGCTTCGGGTATAGATATGATAATTCCGGTACCGTTACATTATACCAGATTGATAAAACGCCGTTATAATCAGTCGGCATTACTGGCTAAAGAATTGGGCAAACTCACAGGAATAAAAGTTGATTACAAAACACTGATAAAAAGGAAAATGACCAAAGCCCAAGTTGATTGCAGTGGCAAAGAAAGGCTTACTAATGTCAAAAATGCTTTTTATGTGAAATATCCTGATAAAATAAAAGGCAAAAGAATTTTGTTGGTAGATGATGTATTAACTACCGGAAGTACCTTAAATGAATGCGCTAAAGCTGTTAAATCAGCCAAACCGAAATCAATTGATGCCCTAACCGTGACCAGAGCAATATCTTAGATAAGCTCCAACATTTCTTGATAATGCGCTATTGCCTGACGATATTTGGGTATATTGTTAAAAGATTTGTGTATGGATAAATATAAGGTAGCTTCTACATTGCACGGTATGTGCTCCAAATATACCAAATTACTTTTAGGTATAATCAGCGGAATTAAACAAATTCCTGCTCCATACTCAACCATATCCAAAAGAGCAATATTCGGATTTTTAATAAATTTTGTTTTTTTACAATCATCAATAAAATCGCAGTAGTTTTCATTTGCGTATGATTGATTCCGCCCGTCTAAGACAAGATGATTATTTTTAACATCATCAATATCACGCGGAGTTCCAAAGTTTGTCATATATTCCGAACTGGCAAAAAAACCGCAATGTATCTTGCGAGTATAAGGAATAATAAGACATTTTTCATGAGGCTTTGAAAAGCTTATTGCAATATCCCACTCATCCATATGCAAATCAGGATTATCGGTAAATACGATAATATCTTGACTCGAAGCTTCATTAAGTGAGTTCACCGACAGATTTATGCCTTTTTCTAAGGCCAATCTGATATTGTTATTGTGAGTTGCTTTTTGTGATATTATGTATTTAATAAAGCTGTTTATACGATCAAACTTGATAATGATGGCAGTGCCTTCATCTGTTAAAAAAGTACCATGACTGTCGCTGTATAACAAGGGAACTTGTAAGGCGTTTTGCAAATAGTCAATATAAAGATTTATGGTTTCAATCGAAGTTGCTAATTTTTGCGATGCGTTTCTCTTGTTTCTATAAAACGATATCGCCTTAAGGTAAAAAATTCCGCGTACATTTTTTATATCAAAAATATTTATTTTGTTGCTTCTGACTTCCCAGTTTTCAATATCCAAATTTTTTAATTTTGTGATGAGCTCATTTGCTTTAGAAGTCAAAAAACAACCATTTTTATGAGGTTCTTGCAGTTTTGCTCCGATATCATTTTCTAAAAAGTTTATATATTTTGTCAGGGTGTCAACTGATATTCCTATAACAGAAGCGGATAAACGCTTGCTCTTTGTCTTGTTTAACAATATAAGCAGCAAAAGTCCTTCAAGTCGTTGTAAATCTCGTTTATTCATTATTGTTATCTTTCATGAAGTTATGCTTGCTATATATACTTATAGTTTAATAATAATATATAATCAAGCAAAAATTGAAAAAATAGAAATATAAAACAGTTGATAAAAGATATTGTTTGTAATATAACAGCTCATAATTAAGATAACGAGGCAAAAATGAAAGTAGAACTGTTTGATTATGAATTACCGAGAGAGCTTATTGCTTCACAACCGATAAGCCCGCGTCACGCATCGCGCTTGCTTGATTTGTCCGATGAAAACAAAATAACCGATCGGCATTTTTGCGATCTGCCGGACTTGTTAAAAGAAGGCGATATTTTGGTTTGCAATGACACCAAGGTTATTCCGGCGCGCCTATATGCTAAAAGAGGCGAAGCCAAAGTCGAGGTTACTTTATATCATCCCGAAGATATGCTCAATTGGTGGTCGTTTATCAAAAATGCCAAGCGCCTCAAAGAAAATGATACTATCTATTTTTATAATGACAACATAAGTGCACAAGACTCAAAATTTAGCGCTACTGTCATAAAAAAGGATAGTGAAGACGGAGTGTTACTGCAATTTAATTGCAAAGACGAAGACCTATCCGAATATTTACAAATTTTCGGATATATGCCGTTACCTCCTTATATAAAAAGAGAGCGCCCAGGCGAAGATTCTTTATGGCACAAGTTTGATGATAAAGAAAACTATCAAACAATATATGCCTCGAAAGAGGGAGCTGTTGCCGCTCCGACAGCAGGTTTGCACTTTACACCGGAAGTCGTTTCCAAATTAAAAGAAAAAGGAGTTCGCCAAGTTTTTGTTACGCTTCATGTCGGTGCCGGAACATTCTTGCCTATAAAAACCGACAATACCGAAGATCATAAAATGCACGCTGAATATGGCATAATATCTCAAGAAACAGCTGATATTATCAATCAAGCCAAACAAAAAGGAAACCGTATTATCGCTGTGGGTACAACTTCATTAAGATTATTGGAATCAGCGGCTGACGAAAAGGGAGTTTTACACCCGTTTGCCAAAGAAACCGATATTTTTATAACTCCCGGTTATAAATTCAAAATGATAGATATGTTGATTACTAATTTTCACCTTCCGAAATCAACTTTGTTTATGTTGGTGTCAGCCGTAGCCGGTTTAGATAGAATGCAAACCGCTTATGCTCACGCAATTAAACAAAAATACCGTTTTTATTCGTATGGGGACAGTTCTATCTTAAAATGCGTAAACAAAATTTAACTTTTCTTTGTTACAAATAAGCAAACAACAAAAAAAAGAAAGGCCGGAAATTTGCGCATCCAACAAACATTGGAAAAATATGTACCGCTGATTAGCAATATGCTGATACCGGCGCTTATATATATTATTGCTTTGCTGTATTTTTTGGCCGCAAATGATTTTAACGCGTCATTAGGTATGTTTTTTCACAATGGCTTTTATGTCTTAAGTATATTAGGAATAATCATTCTCCTAAATTTTAATATAAACAGACATATGTTTTGTTTAATTGTCAATTTGATTGCCTATGTATTGATAAATCAGATAAAAAGAGAATATGGCGCGGAATTTGACCAAACAATATGCTTTGGTTATTTAATGATACTACTGCCGCTTAATTTGTTGATTTTTTACATTTTGGGACGATTTCGTTTTTTAAGTGTTCGTTCACTGCAGTTAGTTATGTTAATATTATTGGAATACGGTATTGCCGATGTTTTGAACAAACACAATATAAATCTAAATATTTCGTTTTTTGGTGTAAACATACTGTCATGCTTTTTTTATTTTTTGCTCATATTGATTGCATTTATAAAATCTGTAAATTCTAATCGAAATTATGATTATACATTTATGTATGTCGCAATATCTACCGCAACAGGGCTTTATTTTGCCGAAAATTCTACCGGCTTGAGTATGTTTTTCTTTATTGCTCAACTTATAATTTTTATCGATTTGGTATATACCCTGACTTATAATCACTTTTATGACGAAACAACCGGTTTTTACAGTCGTAACTCGTATTTGCTTAAATCAAAACATTTTCCGTTCAAATATAATTTGGGAATTGTCAGTATTGATAATTATGACAAATTGCAAAAAACATTCGGTTACAAAAAACAAAAAATTCTTACAAATTTGATAGCCGAAGTTATCCAAGAACTAACCCCCGAAGAAGAAGTTTTTCGTTATGCCGCAGATCAATTCGTGGTGCTGTACAAGGATAAGGATAATAAAGAATCTTTTGCTCACTTGGATAACATCCGAAGGATTATTGCCGGTCTAAGCTTTAGTTGGTCAATAAAACAAAAGCCGATAAAATTGACCGTATCATGTAGCTTGGCCGAAAAAAAACGCAGTGACGCCAGTTCTATCGAAGTTTTGATGCGCGCGGACAAGGCTATGCAAAAAACCTTAAAATTCAGCCACAATGTAACCTCTCGCGGTTAGTGTTTTTTGTAGTTTTTTAACAGTAAGACAACACCAAGAATAACAAAAGGCAAAGACAACAACTGTCCCATTGTTATGCTGTTGAAGAAAAATCCTATATGCGCGTCCGGTTGTCTGAATTGTTCCATAGACATTCTAAATATTCCATACATTAAAACAAAAATTGCCGATATTGTACCGCTATGTGCTCTTATCGTCTTAAAACGCCACAGATAGTTTAGCAAAACAAACAGGATTAGTCCCTCGAAAAAGGCTTCATAAAGTTGAGATGGGTGTCTTGGTAAGTAGCCTCCGTTAGGAAATCTGACGGCCCAAGGCACATCGGTAACTCTTCCCCATAATTCATCATTAACAAAATTAGCGATTCGTCCCAAAAACATTCCTATCGGAGTGTACAAAGCGATTAAATCCGTAATTTGTAAAAATTTAAAATTATATTTTTTTACATATAACCACGAAGCCAATATAACACCGCATATTCCGCCATGAAAAGACATTCCGCCTTTCCAAAGTTCCAAAATTCGCCAAGGCTTCAGCCACATTTCGCTCCCACCATAAAAAACAGCATAACCAAGTCGGCCACCGATGATTATTCCCAAAGTAATATAAAAAGCCAAATCCTCAATATGTTGCGAAGTATAGCCCAGATTATATTTTTTGCTGTTACGAAGTATCAAAAACCACGCAATCAAAATACCGAATAAATATGCCAAAGAATACCATCTGATAGCTAATGGTCCGATGCTCAAAGCAATAGGTGAAATTTCCGGAAAAGGTAAGCCTGTCATATAAAAAACCTCTGTTTGCTAAACGAATTAAAAAACTTAATTAAAGAATAATTAATTTCCACAAATATATCCACATATAAAAAATAAAAAATTTTTTTTAATATCTAACTTTTTGATTTTTAAAGGATATTGTGTTTTTTATTTATCCACAGAAGTAAATATAGTGGAAAAAAACGACTCGGCGGTTGCAAATATTAAATGTCCAATGCAAGCTTGTTCATATGCAAGAGTAAAACTGTATATTTGGGAGTAATATAAGAATGCAACCGGCTCAGAATTTAGCCACAAATATAAATCCGATAGATATGGTCGAGAATATTTTTAGCGCCAAATCTTACGAGTTTGATCGTCGCAATATAAACGAAGTAGTTGTTGAAGTCCAAGGAAAGTGGACTAATATGTTATTGTTTTTTGCGTGGGAAGCGTCAATGAAATGCTTGCATATGTCTTGTTTGATGGATGTTGAAAACAAGATGGAAGATCGCTCAAAAATATTTGAATTATTGGCTTTGGTTAATGAAAATCTTTGGGTCGGTCACTTTTCATATTGGACTGAACAGAATATGCCGGTCTTTAAACATTCGGTGTTCTTAAATTATGAGGAAGAATTTTTTGAACACAAAATATCACAACTGATAGATATAGCGGTTAACGAATGTGAACGCATCTATCCGGTTTTTAAGGTAGTAATGACCAAGGGAATGGAGCCCAAGGATGCGCTTTATCCCATGATGATGGAAACAGTTGGTCAAGCCTAAGATTACGTTTAAAAAAAGAGCGTCTCTTTGATAAAGAGAGGCTCTTTTTTTCTTGTCTGTTGACAAGGAAAGATTATTTGTGTTGCTCATGCCTTTGGTGTCGTTGCTTATAGTTCGGATGGTTAGACCGATATTTATCTTTGTCAACATAAGTAACATGACCTGTCGGAGGCAGAACTCTGGTTTCATTTGAACTAAACAGATTCCTCCAATAAGCGCGCAATTTCTTAACAATCTTTCTTACAAGATCTTTGCAAAATTTATCCATAATGGTAGTTGATTTAAAGGGTTAATAATAAAAAAAACACTGCTTAGAACATAGCAGTGTCAATTTATTATTGCAATTATTTTTTTTTCTTTTTTGCTTTTCTTTCTTTTAACCAATTTTGGACATTATCGTTGTGCTCTTTTAATGATTTTGAAAAATTATGTCCGCCTTTGCCGTCAGCTACAAAATATAGGTAAGAGCTTTTTTGCGGATTTGCGGCAGCTTCCAGAGATAGTCTTCCCGGATTGCAAATAGGTGAAGGAGGAAGCCCGTAATATTTATAAGTATTATAAGGGCTGTTTATACTTAAATCTTTTTTTCTTAATGAGCGTCCCAAATCCTTTTTACCGAGAGTTATTGCATATATAACTGTCGGGTCTGTTTGCAACTTCATACCTTTTTTTAGTCTGTTTACAAAAACGGAGGCAACCAAAGAGCGCTCCTCATCGACAGATGTCTCTTTTTCAACGATAGATGCTAATGTGAGCAAATCATCCTTATTTTTTATCGGTATGTTATTATTGCGATTATTCCAAGCACTATCCAAAGCATTTTTCATAGCTTCCTGAGCCTGAATTATTATACTGTCTTTGCTATCGCCATACATAAAACTGTATGTTTCCGGTAATAACTCACCGTCTTTTACCTCAATGGATATCTCACCGCTTAAAAATTCTTCTTTATCAATAATATTTAACATTTGTGTCGAAGTTAAACCTTCGGGTAAAGTTATTTTACGATAAATGACATCGCCGTTTGCCAGCTTTTGTAAAGCCTCATGCATTGATGTTTCGGCCTCGAAAATATATTCACCGGCCTTCAATTTTTTATCCAAGCCCATAAGTCTGGCCGCAATTTTAAACAACCATTTTTTATCAATAACTCCCGCTTCTTTCAACTTATCGGCAACAATAGAACTTCCGTTTCCTTTATTTATGATAACATGCGCGTTGGTTAAAAGCGTGCTGCTTCCATATATCCAGCCATAAACTTGCCATGTTACCAAAGCAAACAGCAAAGAGTAGATTACAATTATTTTTTTGACACTAGGATTATTCATATTTCTTTATAATCATACAAGAATTAGTACCGCCAAACCCGAAAGAGTTTGACATAACAGCCTTAATATTTCGTTTTTTTGCTTTCAAAGGAACCAAATCTATTCCCTTAGCTTCTTCATCAATATCTTCCAGATTTATGGTCGGTGGGCATATTTGATCGCGTATGGCCAAAGTTGCAAAAATCGCTTCAATAGCACCGGCAGCCCCAAGCATATGGCCGGTTGCTGATTTTGTTGATGACATAGACAAGTTTTTAGTGTGTTCGCCAAAAAGCTCTTTGACTGCCTTTATTTCGCTGATATCACCCAAAGGTGTAGAAGTGCCGTGAGCGTTGATATAGTCAATATCAGTTAAGTCAATATTGTTGTTTCTTGCTTTTGTAATAGCGGTCTTCATTGCTCTGAAAGCACCTTCACCTGAAGGAGCAGTGATGTGGTAAGCGTCAGAAGACATACCATATCCGGCAATTTCAGCGTATATCTTGGCTCCGCGTGCTTTTGCGTGTTCCAACTCTTCTAATACGATGGCGGCAGCGCCTTCACTCATAACAAAACCTGAGCGCCTTTTATCCCAAGGACGCGAAGCTTTTTCCGGCTCGTCATTAAATTCGGCAGTAATTGCACGCATTTTAGAAAAACCGGCCAAGCCTAAACAATTTACCACAGCTTCCGAGCCACCGGCCAACATAATATCAGCGTCACCATCTGCAATAAGTCTGGACGCTTCACCAATGGCATGATTTCCTGTGGAACAGGCTGTTACACAAGCCAAATTTGGTCCTTTTAGGCCGAATTTAATAGATAAATTACCGGCAATCATATTGATAAGGCTGGCGGGAATCAAAAAAGGCGAAAGCTTTTTCATACCAAATTCGTTAAATGACAAAGCCATATCGTGAACAGTTTGCAGTCCGCCAAATCCCGAACCGATTAAAATACCGGCGCGTTGTTTGTCTTCTTCGGAAAACTTCTCGGCATCCCAACCGGCATCTTTCAGGGCTTCGCTTCCTGCGGCGATACCATATAACAAAAATCGGTCATGGCGTTTGATGTCTTTTGCCGGCATATAACGAGTGGGATCAAACATATTGTCATCTTCACCCCAATCAACCGTGCCGGCAATTTTTACGGGGATATCTTTTAGATTTTCGCTATCTAATTTCTTTATACCTGATTTTCCGCTCAAGACATTTTGCCATATTTTTTCGACATTACATCCCAAGGGAGAAATAGCACCAATACCGGTAATAACAACTCTTCTCATAAGATATCCTTAAATAAAACCATTATAAACAAATGAAACTCGCCTTGAAGAACAGACGAGTTTCATAAACTTTCCTAAAGCCATACAGACTTAAGCATTCTTTGCAAGATAGTCGATTGCATCTTTAACAGTAAGAATTTTTTCAGCAGCTTCATCAGGAATTTCGCAACCGAATTCTTCTTCAAAAGCCATTACCAATTCTACTGTATCCAAACTATCAGCGCCCAAATCGTCAATAAAGCTGGCAGTTTCTGTAACTTTAGATTCTTCTACGCCAAGATGCTCTGCAACGATTTTCTTAACGCGATTTGCTGTATCAGTCATATTATAAACCTCAAAAAAATTAAAACAATTAACCAAACCTTTCTTAAAAGGTCGTTCACAAGCTAGTTAGCACTATTTTATTTAATTTAGCAAGCATTTTTTAAAAAAAACACACAATTTCTGTATTTTACAATGCTTAATCAATTGTTTTTGCTGTAAAATATCAATCTTATCAACAAAGACACTCATAATATAAAATATGTTTGATAAATTTCAAATGCTGTTGACAATAAAACATATAATTCTTAAATTTAATATAGTGCATATGTATATTTTAAGGAGATAAAAATGAAAAAAGTTATTTACATTGTTGTGGTATTAGCAATTTTGTTGGTATTGTCTATGTTGTTAAAAGACAATTTTATTTCAACAAATGAAACCCCGACCGTTGCCGAAGCTCCTGTAGCTGTTGAAGAAACAGTTGCCGAGGTCGCTCCTTTAGCTGAAGACGCAGTAGTTGTTGATGTTGAACCGACAGCAGAGACAACAGCTGAAGCACCGGCAGAAGCTACAGCTGAAGCAGCTGTTGTTGCTGAAGAAGTTGTTGAAGAAAATCCTTCTGCAACAGCTGATGAAGGTGAAACAGTTGTGGAATAATAAAAGAAACAACAATTAAAAATCATTACCCCTTGTACCTTATGATACAAGGGGTTGTTTTTTTTAAATTTGATTCCTAAATATAACATTAGGACAAACAATACAAGAGGTGTAAGATGAAAGTAGGAATAGTCGGTGCCGGCTCGGTCGGTGCGGCCACAGCCTTTGCTCTGATTATGCGAGGTGTTGCCAGAAAAATAACTTTGGTTGATATTGATGCAAAAAAGTCTTATGCCGAAGCAACCGATATTGCTCACGCCGCTCCTTTTGCCTATGCAAACAAAGTAAAATCCGGTGACTTTGAAGATTTATGCGGTTGTGAAGTGGTTATTATTACAGCCGGAGCCAATCAAAAAAAAGGCGAAACCAGAACAGATTTACTTGAGCGCAATGTTAAAATATTTGCAAATATTATTCCCAAAGTTGTTGAAAATGCACCAACATCGACCTTGGTTATTGCAACCAATCCCGTTGATATAATGACCGAAGTAACCTTAAAATTATCAGGCTTTCCCGTTACTCGTGTAATCGGAAGCGGAACGATTTTGGATACTGCGCGTTTTCGTACAGACTTAGGCTATCATCTGGGTGTCTCGCCAAAATCTATTCATGCCAATGTCTTAGGCGAACATGGTGATAGCGAAGTTTTGTGTTGGTCAAACGGCGATGGTGGCACAATACCGCTTCATGAACTGGCTTTGGACTTAAACAAGCCTCTGACTGACGAGGTAAAAAAACGCATTGATGACGATGTCAGAAACGCAGCCTATAAAATAATTGATGGTAAAGGTGCAACATTTTACGGAATTGCCGGTGGGTTGTGCCGTATATGCCAAGCCATAACCACTAACGAATATGCAATTTTGACCGTTTCGACTCATCACAAAGAAATTTTAGGAATTAAAGATGTATCTGTTTCAATGCCTACTATTATCGGCAAAAGAGGTGTGCATAATGTTTTATATCCCAAACTCGATGAAAAAGAAACATCAGCTCTGAAGAAGAGTGTCGAGAAGATGAAGCAATTGTCTGAAACAGCCCTCGCGATGATATAAAATAAAAGCCCTTTGTTTTGCAAAGGGCTTTAGAGTTTACTAGAACAAAATTTTTAGTCTTGCTTCGGCGCTATATCTGGAATCAAGTTTTGGTTCCTCATCTCCTGCCATACGATAATCAATCAGACCGCCTACCGATACATTGTCGCTGACATAATAATCAGCATTAACCTCAGCACTTAATGTTCTGTTTCTGTCAGCAGAGGTTTCAAACTCATATCTTAAACCGCCGCCATAAGCAAAGTTGTTTTCCAATTTGTGAACACCGGCAAAAGCATTATAATAAAAATCTCTATCAGCATCGTCCAAATTGGCATCAACACCCAAACTTGCGTAAGGAAGCAAGCCATCCTCCATTTCATAAGCTGCTTTTACTTCGGCTCTGGCTTCTTTATACCAACGAGTATTACCTTTATCTTCTCTGATTTTTTCTTTTGCTTGTGCGCTGCGGCCATACCAACTGCGAGGATTATAAGTATAATAAGAAGCACCTGTTTGTAAGATAAAACCATCATTTGTGCGCCAATTTTTTACCAAGCCCAGTTCATAATCAAAGTTGTGTCCATTATTGTAATCTTCATTGGTAACACCTTCCAAATTAAAGCGATTACCGATAGAAGCCATAACGGCTGTTTCTTGACCGAAACCGACCAACGCGGTTTCTCTCAAGATAAAGTCTTCTTTAGCACCGGCACCATCAAGATTTGTTCTTTCATAGGCTACGGATGTCGTTGATAATGTTTCCAAGTCGCTGGGTACATACAAAGGTGAAGCAAAATCTTCATTAGCTTGCGCATTAGAGACAAAAAGACTGCCACAAGCAAAAACAGCTAAAATTTTATGTAGTTTCATGGTGTATACTCCCTATATATAACTTATTTACTCTCATTATATATCCGAAAGATTAACAAAATTATAATTAGACCGGATTTTTTGACTTGCGCGAGCAGTCATTTATGCTTATATTACTCAAAAAAAGCAAAACAAAAAAATAAATGATATGGTAAAAGTGGTAACTTTAGGGTGTCGAATAAACACCTATGAATCAGAAGTAATAAAAGAAAAACTGGCACATTTGGACAATGTGGTGGTTGTAAATACTTGTGCCGTCACAGGCGAGGCTGAGCGCCAATGTCGTCAAACCGTCCGTAAATTGCGTAAAGAAAATCCTGAAGCCAAAATAATTGTGACCGGTTGCGCCGCGCAAATAAATCCTGCAAAATTTGCCGAAATGCCCGAGGTTGATTTGGTTTTAGGAAATAGAGAAAAAACAGAAATTGAAAAGATTTTAGCTCAGGATTTGCGTGAAAAAACTATTTGCGGAGATATTTTTACTTATGACGGTCATGATGATTTTGTAATTACCGGATTCGAGGGCAGACAAAAAGCTTTTGTTCAGATACAACAAGGTTGCAATCATCGTTGTACCTATTGTATTATTCCCTATGCCCGTGGCAATAATCGCTCGGTTCCCGAAGCAGAAGTATTAAATCAAATAAGAGAATTACTGGCGCAAGGTTTTAAGCAAATATGCTTAACCGGTGTTGATGCTTGTTCTTATACTCCGTCATTTAGCGGTTTGGTCAAAAAGATATTGCAAACATTTCCCAAACTTCCTTCGCTTCAATTCGGTTCACTTGATCCGGCTGCGATTGATGATGAATTTATCGGCTTGGTCAGAGATTACAAAAACATCGATTCTCATTTTCATTTTTCGATTCAATCGGGCGATAATATGGTGTTAAAGCGTATGAAACGCCGTCATAGTAGAGAAGATGTTATCAATTTGTGTAACAAGATAAGACAAGTTCGTCCCGAGGCTACTTTTGGTTCTGACTTTATATGCGGCTTCCCGACCGAAACCGAAGAACAATTTTTAAACACCGTAAAGTTAGTAAAAGAAGCAGGTATCACAAAGCTTCATGTTTTTCCATATTCCGAGCGTGCGGGAACACCGGCAGCCTTAATGCCCCAAGTTCCTGTTGAAGAAAGACGAAGAAGAGCAAATATTTTGCGCCAAGAAGGAGAAGAAATAAATGGCTAATTGGTTTGAAAAAATAAAATCAGGCTTAAAAAAATCATCAGATAAAATTTCTACCGGCTTAACTGATATTTTTACCAAACGCAAAATAGATTCCGATACTTTGGATGAATTGGAAGAACTGTTATTGACTTCGGATATCGGCTATGCGGCAACATCTGAGATTATCAAAAACTTTGCCGCCAAAAAAATGAATAAAGACGCTGACGATATAGAGATAAAACAAGCATTATCCGAAGAAATTGAGCATATATTACAACCTTGTGAAAGAAATTTTGCTGTTACCTCAGCTAAACCCCATGTAATTTTGATGGTTGGTGTAAACGGAGCCGGCAAAACCACTACCATTGGCAAACTTGCTCATAAATTAAAAGGTAAAAAAATATCTCTTATTGCCGGCGATACATTTCGTGCCGCAGCAGTCGAACAACTAAAAGTTTGGGGTGAGCGCAATCAAGTCAGAGTATATAGCGGAGAACCCGGTTGCGACTCTGCTGGGCTGTGTTATGACGGATTGGCAGAGGCAATCAAGCAGGGTGATGACATCGTATTCATTGATACAGCCGGTCGTTTGCAAAACAAGGCTAATTTGACCGAAGAATTAAAAAAAATCGTGCGTGTTATCAAAAAAATAATACCCGCAGCTCCTCATCACACTTTGCTATGTATTGATGCTATCACCGGCCAAAATGCCCTCGATCAAGTTAAAATTTTCAAAGAGATTGCTTCGGTTAACGGTCTGATTGTAAATAAACTTGATGGCACTGCCAAAGGCGGAATACTAGTGGCTATCGCCAAAGAATCGCCGGTTGATATATATTTTGTCGGTGTCGGCGAACAAATTGACGATTTGCTGGAGTTTAATGCCAAAGATTTTGCCAAGTCACTATTGGGAATATAAATTTTGCTTGCGATAAAAACAACAAGACCTGTTCCAGCTATTAGCTAAAACAGGTCTCATTTATTTACATATTAAGAAGCATTTCTGCCTCGTTAATTTGTTCCATATACTTGATATGGGTTTTGCTACTGTTCATGATCAGAGGTGTTTTGGATATATTCATCCAATCAATTAAAGTTTTTGTCTTCTTCTGATTTGGATGTATTCTTAGTTCGTCCAAAGCAACATCTATCAACCATGATTTAAGTTGAATGGGGCCGATATAACTCGGTATCAACTCCTTCTTTTCTTTTTTGGGCAACTCCTCTAAAAGCTTTTCAGCTTTAATAGCTTCATCATACAGATGTTGTCTTTTTAGAGAAACAACAAAGTCCTCAAGACATATTGCTAATTGCACACATTCTTTAGAGATGTTTTGTTGTTTTTTGATTCTTTGATGAACTGCCAAATTCATTACCCACAGCCTAAAGCTGATAATTTGCAACGGTGTGCTGCCGGAATAATTTTTCTTCATTTTTTTTGTTTTTAAATTGTTGATGAAAAGAAGTACCTATTTTAAGGTCTTCCAAATTTTTTCGATTTAACCTGCAAACCTAGTAAGTTGAGAAACGATACTCGTATACTTACCTAAAAATTCAAGGTTTCTTGTTTTGATAAGGTCTTTTGACATCTCTAACCAAAACATCAACCTTTTGGCCTTTTCCTTAGCAGCAGAAATGTTTGCGCATTCCTTAAATTCGCAAATAGCCAATTCCGCCAGCCACAGTTTTATTTCTGTAAGATCAACAGGGATTCCTGATTGAAATCTCTTTGATGGTGTTAATTGAGATTTCAAATACTCTGCATATTTGATATCATCATCAGAAGAGCCTGTTCCATACATACTTGCATGATGATTATTTATCATCTGCCATAATCGGTCAATTTTCTTTTGACTTTCGTTGGTTTTTAGGTCGTTTATTCCTAATTGTGACAGCCACAGTTTCATGGCGTCCATTCCGGGTTTTTCAAAATAGTTACCCTCATAGCTTTTTTCTTTTGCCATAGCCATTTAATTTATTAAATTAGACATCGTAATTTTTTTTATGAAGCGATTATACTATTTTTGGAAAATTTTGTCAACATCGTAAAAATAAAAAAAAGAGTGCCATTTTTAGTGACACTCTAAAAAAAAATATTTTTTTTTACAATTCGACACCATAAAGTGTCAGAGTCGACATTTGCGAGTCAGTAGCTTCCTTTTTAAAACAAAGCTTTTCTCTTTTTGACAGGATGATATTCTCACCTCTGCTTTTAAGCACATTAGCTTTCCACAGGATGAACTCACATGCTGACATGAGTCTTTTTGCGTTCCTTGTGTGTCCCCTTTTCGTCTCTAGGTTATGGATCATTTTATTCAAGTCTCCGATTTGATCTTGAACATCGGTCTCGGATCCTATTAAAATGTCTCTTTTCTCTTCTAGATCGTGTATCACTGATGATAGTTGATTAGGGTCTTGAGGGCTTGCCGCTTCAAAGAAAGCTTTAGCTTCTTTCATGATCGATGCAACTTTGTCGTTGCCGGTTCTTTTTGTTGTTGCCATAAGTTTGATTGATTTTAAGTTAAACAATGTGTTTTTTTCAACCACTTTGTCTTCAAAGAGCTATTGTTTAAATTTCAGGAATCAATAATAAAATTATGACATCCGCTTAACAATAATTCTCATATATATAGTAGTTGATAAACAGAATATACCATTTTTGGAAAATTTTGTCAACATACAAAATGCAATAAAAAATCATTTATTTTTAAACAAAAAAAGAGTGCCACATTAGTGACACTCATCAAGTTTGTTTTTTAAGGCTCAAAAGCTTGCTAAGATTTTCTCGAACTTTGTTCGTTGTGAGAAATCAGCGAGGCTGAAGAAAAGTTCTTTAATCTCGATCATTTCTTTCTTTAATCTTGCCGATGGGCAAGCTTTTGCAAGAATTTCAAACCGCCACAGGGTAAACCCTATGTCATTCATTTTAACCCTTGCTTCGTGAGGAAGTATTGCCTGAGGAAGTGTGCTCAGGCTAATTTCTGCACTTTCTTTAGCGTTGCCTTTAAGCTTTAGTGATTTTACATACTCTCTCAGAGAGTTTATCTTTGCCATATCGACAACTTCTTTGTTGATGGCATCTACTAAGGTCTTCACCTCAGTACTTCTAGAAACTTTCGTCATAATTTGTTAGTATTAAAAGATTATGTATAATGTTTAATGCAGAAAATGTATCATTTTTTTTACCTCCTGTCAACATATTTGACAAAAAATTTCCAAAATCAATCAATCGCCATTTTTTTGTTTGCTTGAGGTAGAAAAATGTGGTATAATGAGTTATTGCTAAAAATTATAAATAGATTTATTAACAAATTAAAACAACAGAGTATGAGACTATTTTTATTCGGACTACTGCCTGTAGTCGTTGGTGCTATGATATCTATTGTAGCCGTAAATTATGAATCGCAATTCGCCAATGTTGAGCCTGTGGGCGCAATTTCGGGGGAAGAACCGGTTTATGTTAAATATCTGGATGCCAGCGATGCTGTACGTGTGAAAGACGAGAGGCTGTTATATGGATATTCCAAGTATGATGACAACTTGTTCATCATTCTGGATGACCACTCTCGCTCTCAAGTGGAGTATGATACTCCCTGTTATGTAAAAATAACAGAAGAGACCACCGACCATAACGGCGAGAAATACGCCGTTTGGCGACTTTCATCATCAAAAGAAGCTAATTTCTTGAAGATATGGAAGCTGTGTGGCTGGGTATTAGTTTGCTTTGGAGCAATATCCATAGCACTTATAAGTACATCCAAATATTAGCATTAAGGAGGTCTTGGCGCAAAGCCGGACCTCTTCTTTATTTTTAAATATTCTTCTTGATTAGACAAAAAAATATGCTATAATTTCGGTATAAAACACTATAAATCTGAATATATTATGCGAATGAAAATTTTTTTGGCAATTACTGTCATAGTGACGGCTGTTGCGTTTGTTTGTGCTTTTGAGCACAAGCCATTATTAGAAGTGACGGTAACCGATGTAAAACACGAAGTGTTTCATTCGATTGTTACCACAATGCTGGACAGTGAAACTCTTTCAGAATCAGTCTTTAGAACAGATTCTGTTTTGGTTCGCGAGGAAATGCGTTGCAAATACAAATCATTGCAACAAGTTGACGAAAATGAGTTTCAACTCGAAATCATTGTTACTAAAAACAAGAAACTCCAAGTTGGAGAAACCTACTATCTTTATGTCGAAAACGATGTTAAAGACAATACTCAGGTTTACCGCTTGAGTGAGAAGCCGGACTTTGCCTATGGAGCAGGTCAAATTATATCATGGCTTTTCATGATGATATCTGTGTTTTTGGTAGTTTTGATTATTCTGGCAAAAAAAGGTATCGTTGCCTTGGGTTAATCCCCAAGGCTTTTTTTATGCTTTCCAATCTATCAAAGGATAATTTTGCCAATTTACTAAGTTATAGTGCCACCATTCGTGGTCAATTGGCTCAAATCCGACGCTTTTCATCAGGCACTTCAATACTTGCCGGTTCTCAATTTCTTTTGCATCGGCTTCCATATAATCATGACGAGCTCTAAGCAAGTGTTGGGCAAATTTTTCAAATTCGCCTCGACAAATCTGCTCTTGAAAACATTGCTCATAAGCATCGATTTGTGTAGGATAACACAGGTTATTGCCATTTTTATAACATAAACAAACATCAATAGCCGTACCGTGGCAATGATTCGACTTTTCCGGCGTTTGGGCAAAAAGTCCGGTCGGCACAACCTCGAGCAATTTTTGATGAGCAAGCGGCGGACGATAGGCATCGCAAATACGCATTTTTAGGTTGTTTTTTTCTAAAAATGGCACAATTTTTAACAAAGCACTCCACAAATCTTTGTGAACATACGCCTTATTGCCGAAACCTATTTCATTATATACATCGCGCCCGATAATGTTGTCAGATCTTGCATACATCATATCGACAATAAAATACGGATTATCTATTAAAATCAAATTTTTCATAAAATCACTCGTTTTTTTATTTCTTGTAAAACAAACTAGCAAAATAAACACAAAAGTAAAACATTTAATTTGACTATTTCCATTCAAAAAACTAATCTCAAACATATATAAATAAGCAGGAGCCGATAAAATGTTGATATTTTTAATTGCTTGCGTTTCGTTGTTATTAGGATACTTCTTATATAGCAAACTGGTTGAAAAGGTTTTTGGAGCCAATTCGCAAAATATCACGCCGGCAGTTGCCAAATGTGACAATGTCGACTTTATGGTTTTACCCAATTGGCGAGTGTTTTTAATTCAATTTTTAAATATTGCCGGACTTGGTCCTGTGTTTGGAGCTATTTTAGGTGCTTTGTACGGACCTGTTGCCCTGTTTTGGATTGTTATCGGTTCAATTTTTGCCGGCGGTGTTCATGATTATATGTCCGGTATGATTTCTGTTCGAGAAGACGGCAAATCGCTTGTGCCTTTGGTCGAAAAATATATGGGCTCCAAAACAAAAAATCTGTTTTTGGTATTTATGGTGTTTTTCTTGTTGTTATTGGGTTCGGTATTTGCCATGTCGCCGGCGCAAATGTTAGCAAATTTGTCCTCAACTGATTTCATATGGTGGATTGTCGCCATATTTGCTTACTACTTTTTAGCCACATTATTGCCCATTGACAAGATAATCGGTCGTTTTTATCCGCTTTTTGCCGGTTTGCTCATATTTGTTACGATTGCTTTGCTGATTGTCTTATTTATAACCGGTGCTGATTTTTATTCAGCTTCAATGTTTTCAAATCAACACCCCAAGTCCTTACCGATATTTCCGCTGATGTTTGTAACTATTGCTTGCGGTGCTTTGAGCGGTTTTCACGCTACACAATCGCCTTTGATGTCACGCTGTTTGCAAAATGAGAAAAACGGGCGCCATATTTTTTATGGGGCTATGATAACCGAAGGCTTTGTTGCTTTGGTGTGGGCAACTTTAGGTATGGCATTTTATGGCGATAGTGCCTCTATGCATCAGGTGATTACTCAAGACGGCCCCGGAGGCATTGTCTCCGATGTAGCAAAAGGTTATCTCGGTGAAATAGGGGGAATTTTGGCAGTAATTTCGGTGGTATTGCTTTCGATTACCTCCGGTGACACAGCCTTTCGTTCAGCTCGCTTGACCATCGGTGACTATTTGTTAAAAAACAACCACTCACTTACCAAGCGCCTTATTATCAGTGTGTTGGTATTATCCGGCGGTATAGCCATGAGCTTTTTTGATTTGACTACCATTTGGACTTATTTCGGTTGGGCTAATCAATGCCTTGCCTCCATAACATTGTGGATGGCGTCATTTTATTTGTATCAAAAAGGCAAAAACTATTTAATCACACTTATACCTGCCGGTTTTATAACTTCGGTTTGCATTACCTATATCATGTATGACAAAATAGGTTTTCGTCTTCCGCTTAACTGGTCTGTCATAACCGGCGCGGTTGTTTCGGCGTTGTTGGTTATAATTTTTTGGTATAAAAAAAGATAAGCACTTAGTTCTTTGATTTAGTATAATATGTTTCTTTATAATCCGTGTTGACAAAATATACAAAAATGATATATTAAAGCCATTCAAATTGTATAGATATGCCTAGTTATTTTGTTATAGAGTTTTGATAATCATGTTTTTTGATTGTTGATTTTCTGTATTTTATGGCATACGAAAAATAAAAATATGAGCTATATAAAGATAGCCTCAAAAATAAAAAACAACTCAAAAAACAACAGATTTATGGAAAAACTAAATTTCATCAAAAAAATTTGGAGAGCCCTTGAGGGGGTAGAGTGCTGGTTTCGTTACTGTGTGCTCGGTAAGAAAAGATTCATCGATTGTGAAGTATGCTTTGAAAATGAGCCCAAAATTATTCAATGGCTCAACCGCAAGTTCAGAAGCGATGCACACGCCGGAAAACTGCCGGAAGAACAAATCCTACGGATGCTGAAAAAGCATCCTGCAGATATCAATAATCTGCCTGTGCAAAGTGTTTATTTGCGTGAGTATCCTCAGCTCATGGGTTATTTGGGGCTGAGAGACTTGATCGTTCACGCAGAAATTTCAAATTTCAAAGAGACACTGTATAGAGCTATTGAGAATCAAAGCGGAGAGTTCCTCAATCTAATGCTGAGTTCTGAGAAATATGGCATTGAAAAAAAGCCATACGGCAAAATAGCTGCTAAGTCATTAAGCTATCTATCTAATGAACAGCTAAAAAATGTCAATACTCTATTAAACAGGAATATTAAGTTCCCATGGATTAAAGGTGTTCCGCATTTTTGCGATGAAGCAGCCTCATTCATCATTAGCAAGATGAATGGAGAACTTTGCTTCCTCGCAGTAGTCAGCCGACTGGACATAGCCGCAAATCTTTGTATGAACAATACAGAGATTTTGGAAAAAGTTCAAGATCTTCTGATAAAACATTTCAGTGGGTGGTGCTTCTTCGAAAGATTCAACCGAAATGTTGTAGATCTTCTCAATTTGTTAGAAAAAAACAACAAATGTGAAGGGATCATTAGAGCGCTGATATTTGCCAAGGCATTGGATATCTCTCATTTAAGGCAGCTGTTGATTAACACCCCAAATGATTCGCACGAGGTTATGGTGCGTTTTGTAAAAGGTGTTTTATCCGGAGACTACAAAGACTATCTGGATGTAAAATCCGGTGGAAATATTACAAAGGGAAAACTTTGTAAAGAAGCAGTTAAACTACTGAATGCCGATCAAGCTATCCAGTATGTTGCTAAAGGGGGGCATCTGCAAGACAGCGAAATAATTGCTCTGATAGAGCGAGGATTTCCGATTGCTAGGATCGAAGCGATATTAGGCGAGAACAGAGAAATATCGCAGAATCTGAGAGAAATTATCATTCGCAAAAAGTTGCTGACGAACTCTCTTAAGGCTGTAGATGGGTTGCAACCGGAGATGTTTGAGTTAATCCAATCTCTGAGCTAAAAAAACAAAACTTCAATAAAAAAGGTCGCGCAAGCGACCTTTTTTATTGCTTTTTTACAAACGGATACTAATATAAATATAAAATAACTCATTTTTAGGAAGCAAGATATGAAAAAACTGACTTTGTTACTTTTGGTTGTTATGTTGTCCGGCTGCACCAATGGTATAAGATGTATGTTTACTCATCCGGATAATATGTCGCCGGCCTTACTTGATCTTTGTAAAGCTCGTGCCAAAGGTACTAAGATAAATCTGTAACAGTTGTTAAAAATCCCTGAAGCTATAAAAAACTCAGGGATTTTTTTTAATATTTTTTGCGGTTTTTATAAATTTGAAACAATGTCCAAAATGTTAGTACGATACAGGCAATAGCCGACGGATATGCTTGAATATATACGCCGTGAATAAACCATAAAACCTGATTTAAGACCAAAGCCCAACGCATTTGTTGTTCGTTTTTGGTAATATAGATACAAATAGTATAAACTGCCGAAGCAATAATAGCCAACCATCCGATAATTCCCAAATTATTTGCCCACCAACCGACAATGACGCTGATAAGCAAAAGGGCATAGGTAATGTTTTTGGTCAACTTGTTCTTATAAGACAAAAAGTTTCTGACTAGGCAAACAATACTGATGACCAAGGCTGCATAAGCCGACAAAACAAGGTTGCAAAAAATACCGAACAAGGTGTCGCCGACCTGCCAATACATAAAATCGTTTTTGCTTTGTTTAACTGCCGAAATAGCAATGCAAAGTGCCGAAAGTAAAGAAAAAATATTTCCGATAATCAAAGTTGTTGTCATAAGTTATTTGTCCTGAGCAATTTTATCAAAAAAATAGGTTAGGGTATTTACAAATTTTCCTTGTTTATGCAGTTCCATAATCTCGGAGGGATAGAGCCATTTTGCTTGCGCCACTTCATCGGTTGTGGCCAAGCTTAAATCAATTTCACCGTCATATTCAAAAAGCCAAACATCCACAATATCGTTAAACCTAAAACCGTTAACAAATTTTCTGATTTCGGAAAATACAATTTTTCCCTTGTCGGCATCCATATCAACACCGATTTCTTCTTTAGTTTCGCGTAAAGCTCCTTGCAGACTTGTTTCACCTTTTAATACCGAACCGCCTGAACTTAGCTCCCACATCAAAGGATTTTGTTTTCGTGAAGCAGCTCGTTGAGAAATCAAAAATTGACCTTTAGGATTTTTAATCCAAACATGAACAACCAAGTGGTATCCGTTATCAGGCAGTTCATTACCGCGAATATGTTCGCCGATAATGTTACGATTTTTGTCATACAAGTCCCATATTTCCATGTTTCAAAAGCCTTGTTAAAATTAATTATTATTTATATTACTGATAGAAGTAGCATGCAAGCAAATATTTTTTTGTCCAAATTTGTACTTGCAAGATTAAAAAAAATGTGCTATCTCTCTTTCACATAAAATAATATAATTGTGTAAAATTACTGTGCTGTCCGGTGGGAGTTCTTTTTACACAAAATGTTTAATAATTAACTAAAAATGCTATATGGAACAAGAATTACCTATGGATGTTGTGTATATCATGCGCAACGGAGAGATCAAAGTATCTGACATCTTTATACCCGGAACTAAAATAAGGGGTATAATGCTTTCATCAACTATGGAGTTGGTCATAGATGAAAGCCTTGATAATTATGAGGGTGCAAAATCAAGAGCGGCTAAGTTGGGTGGAGAACTGTTAAGCCTAAAAGACTTTTGGCTTATCAGACATAAGCTGGAAAAAATTCAAGACACCAAACAAGTTTTGCGAAACTTGATGGGCGAAGGTTACCATTTTTACAAAGTACCAACCATCAAGGGAACAAAGGAGTTCTATTGGACTCAAGAAGAAAAGCCGGAAGATCTAGAGATATTCGGTAAGGCATACAATCACAAGTGTGTATGTATAGAAACATTGGACGAACAATTCAAGCCAGATGTTTTTTTCATGGCGACCCTGATAAAAATTATGCACCCGTTTCCTATGTACTAGAAAAATCAAAAGAACAGTGTAGGTAAATCCTGCACTGTTTTTTTGTACAAACACTTGACAAAACAAAGCACCTGCTATATAACAAAATGCGTTAACCTATTATATATTCGCTATAGATTTGAATTTGTCTTTCTTTAAGCTTTTTGTTTTTAAAGGGGGATGTTTCGGGTTTATTTAGAGGGTTTGATTGGTTGGCTTCCTGTAAGATAGTCTTATGGGAAAATATCAAAATTCATGTTTTATGTTCCAAATTTTCAAAAACTTCGTGAAATCCACAAAAAGTTTGTGGTTCCACTTTACCCACAAGGGTAGAAAAAATCGCACAGACTACATCCCAGTAGATGTGCAAATCGAAATTGCTTATTTCGAAAAAAAGCTGAGACACAACCCCAAAAGAGCTTTCATCATGACTGATCATGCCTGGTCCAAGGCATTTCGTTTGTGGATGTTCCAAAACGGTATGTTTGAGCTATTTGGCCAAATTTCCTCTGATGAAGAGATAAAAGAATTGTTGGCGCAAAAGGCTGACTTATCCATCGCGAAAAAGGTGTTGTCGGACAACACACCCAGCCGTAAGCTATTAGAGGAGTTAGACTATTCTGACCCCTATATCAAAGAGCTTGTGAAAGCCGTTCCATTGGCATTCCAAAATGCGCCTACGTATAAGGTTATCGAGCAAAAAGATGTCTTAGAGGTCTTAGTTGACACTTTCTTAGATAAAAAATGGTTCGACTATTTGAATTCTTACATGCTAAAAATCGTCAACAGCAAAAAACAGGATTATGAAGACATAATTCTTAAAATCGCTGACAGGTCGATTAACGGAAAAGAGATTGCTAAGGTTATTCCAACCCTTAGGATTGATTATCCAAATGTATATGTTTGGGTTCGCGAGAACATCGAACGTCTTACATCACCCACGGATGTTATGCTAGCAGCCTTCGTCCCTAAAGATCTTCCTTCTGATATCAATATTGATATTGACAATATCAGCGACATCAAAACGAAAGGAACTATGGACAAGCATAGTGATGCGTTGGCTTGGCTTAGGTTACTCATCGAAAACATAAAATCCAAAGAGGTGTTTAATACTTTGGTGTCATCGCTCGATGACATCAAAAGGATGAATGAAACCTTATTTGAGCAACTATGCGAGAAGCTTGCTGGGTATCACTATGCAGGTAAAGATTTTCTTGCAAAGGCAACCCCAAAGGCTAAGATGATAGTCTTACGTAAAAAAGCAGACACTACAGATTTGTGGTCATATTATCCGTTTACGAGCTGGCCTGAAGATATACAAAAGGAGGCTTTGGATATTTTGGTAAAACGCAGTGGTATATCCTATTATAATGCTGCTCAATTGCCGGAAAATCTGCGATACTATGTTTTCGAGCGAGCGGAAGTTTACGCTCAAATTTCCACTATTTTCAATGGCAATCATGATGACCTCAATAGCCTGTATTCAAAGAAGCTTTCAAAAGAGGTTGAAGAAGTCATAGTTAAGGCTACTGCTGCTAACTTTCGTGGAGATATGGGAATGAGTTTCGACATGAAGCTGGGCTACGCTCAAAAGGCTAGGAAATATATAGAGGAACATCATATTGATCCTTCAGTTTTTCGAAAGTATCTGCTCAAGCTCAGTGAAGATCAGGTTCGAGATCTTATTGTGAAGAGGAAGAGCTTTTCTCGAGCTGAATACAGCGAGCTTATGGCATCGAGATTTAAATTTTTAGCACATTTGGTTAAGGTTGAAGACTAAAACTTAAAGCAAGACAACAAAAAAAGGGTGTGAGTTCATCTCGCACCCTTTTTTTTGTCTAGTTATTGACAAGCATGTAAAAAAATGATATATTTGATACGTTAATCAAATTATGTATTTTCTATGGATTTGTAGTTGTCTTTCTTTAAGCTTTTGCGTTTAAGGCGGGATGTCCTATTTTCTATAGCGGGTCGTTTGGTTAGCTTCCTATGGGGTATTCCTGTGGGAAAACTTAAAAAAATATCAAACAAAATGAAAAAAGAAACAAAATTGGCATTCATTGGCCTATTGGCCAAATGGATGTGGGCGTGCAAATGTCAAAAGTTCGCCAAGAGATTAACCCAAGAGTTTGCGAAAGGTTTAATCTACCAAACGAAGGAAGTGAATGAACGTATTTTGGCTCCCGGCCGTATAACCTGGCCAAAAGAGGTACGTCTTGCGGTCATAAACGCAGGCATCTCCGTATTGCGTCCTGAGACATCGGAGGAAGTACTCGCAACTATTCAAAAAGGAGTAGTTAAGGCCGAAGACTTGTATCCTATTCTTAAACAGTGGACGTTCAGTGAAGAGGAAGTGAAACGAATTGAGGTTAATGACAATAATTATAACTATATTTTGTCATTAGTTAAAGTTTCACCATACACTTTCCAGAACGCATGGGAAAAGATAATCTTTTCTCCAAATTGGAAAGTACTAGTCGATAAAGGCATTGAAAGAAGCGATGAATATATCTTGACCAGGTGTATTTCACTTGCAAAAGACAAGCCCCATTCGAAGGATTGTAAAGAGGTAGTTAACGCCGCGGTCGGTGCCCTTTTGGAAATGGGGCGTGAGACGGCTAGGTATCTATTAACCGAAAACATCCCTCAAGAGCTTAGCGACAAAGCGCTAAGATTGTTTAACTCTTTGCCGGATAAGACTTCGTGGTTACAACTGATGGTTAATAGAACCATACCAGGTTCTGATCAAACACATGAAAGTTGGGTTAAACTTGCATGCGATTACGTAGATTACGACAAGCATATCTATGTAGCTCTCGTTAATTTATTAAAAAGAATGAGAGAGACTGAAGTCGGAGATGCTGATAATTTGTGTGATTGCCTAGTAAACAGCGAATGGTTAGATGAAAAGGTGGTCCTCTACTTGAAAGAGGAGAAATACCTTGTTAAAGCCTTTTGCTTAAAACCTGATCTTGCAAAGAATTTGTTCCCCTTTAATGGATGGGGTACAGAGTCGACTAAACAGGCTCTGGAGTGTATGGCTCTAAGCGGAGATCTGGAAATGGAACATTTGCTGTATTTCAGCGATGACATCAAGGACTTTGCCATAAAATGCATGGAAGTCGAAGCATTCAAAGCTGTTTGCTTAAAAGCGGTTTGTCTAAATGAGAACCTTGAGGATCTTAAGAGCCTGGTTAAGCATTCTCTTGATCCTAATGTGGAGTATGTACTCATGAGTGCAATGTCCTCAGATTGCACTAAGGTTAGAAAAATTGTTAACCAGTACGTTAAAGAGCATTTGACGTCGATTGAGACATGGGCATTCATTGAGTACCTGGAACATGCGACTATTAAGGAAATCGAGGCCGCAATTGAAGGAGCTTCAACCGTTTCTAAAGAGGTGTATGACACATTGGCTATGACAAAATGTCGTTATCTCTTAAAAGATCTGAAGATTGCTGAATAAAGCTGATGTAAGACAACAAAAAAAGGGTGTGAGTTCATCTCGCACCCTTTTTTTTGTCTAAAACACTTGCATGATACATAAAAATATGATAAACTCCATTACATAAAATATATAATTGTGTTCAAATTATGGTGTTATAGCTATTTTTTAGGACACAATAAAAACATAAAAAAAAATGAAACAGATTAATTTTAGTCCATTGCACGTTTGGTGCAATTGGTATGAGGCCAATAAACTGGCTGAAGAAAAAGGTATGAAGCTTCCATCCATAGAGGATGTCGAGATCATTAAAGAAGTTGCAGCTTCAATGAAGGCTAATGGTGAACCACTTATGCCCCGGGGAGAACCGGATGGTATGTGGTGCAGAGAAGCCAAAGATGAGGAGTTTGCTACAACAATTGATCCTCGTACCGGAGAAATTCGGTATATTAGAAAGATAGGCGTTCGGCTATGTATGCTAATAGAAGAAGTCTCTACCGAGTAGAGACTTTTTTTTTGATCTGACAAAAGATAATAAAATTTTAATTTGTTGATAGTTAGTATATATCTTCAATAACCGATACAAAAAAAGAGGTAAAAATGATAGATATATTACTAAAATTTACGCAAAAAGCCGGACGCAAGCTAAAATCAATGCGTAAAAATGTCAAAACTATGGGCAACAAAGATTCTTCGGTCAGCTCACTGGTTACACAGGCTGATGTTTATATATCTGATATTTTTGCCAAGACTGTAAAAAAACATTTCTCTCATCTTAGCTACATGATTATCGACGAAGAAAAAATCACAAATTATGGCAAAGATATTTTCAACAAAATAAAGTCTACCGAGTATCAATTTGTCATAGACCCTATCGACGGCACTATTCAATATGCCAATAACCATCCGCTTTACGGTATAACCATCGGTGTATACAAAAATGCCAAACCGCTAATGGGACTGATTTATTTGCCCGAAATCGAAGAAATGATATATTTTGACGGCAAAAAGGCTTATTATGTGCAAAATTGCTTCAAAAAAAATGAGATAAAAACCGAACTTTTACCGCAAGCAAAAGCGGATACTTCAATTATTTTCGGACATCCGTGGCTTTGGGATCTAACTTCTGAATTTTCGACTGACAAGGCATTGTTTTTAGACTATTTTGCTTCGGTTTCCCAATGTTTTTATACTCTGCTGGGCAAAGCAAAAGGCTATTGTATGTGGCTGTATTTATGGGATATTGCCGGCACTTTACCGATTGCCGAATATTTGGGAATTAAATTGTATAAATATGGAAGCAACAAAGCTTGTAATGGCATTTCGCCCGACTTTTTCGATAGCGACATGGGATTAAAAGACCTATGCGTAATGTGTCATTCCAAAGATTACAAAGAAATATGCTCTATGGTCTGTCCCAAAAAGCAATAATCATCATTTTGGTTCATTAAAATAAGAAAAGCACCCGTTAAGGTGCTTTAATTAAAAAAAAACGATTTACTACTGCTTCTCGTTTATGAGCTCTTCGAGGCGTGTAGTAAGATTGTTGAGGTCCTCTTCTTGCTCCTTTGTAGCTTTTTCCCAAAGAGGAGTTGTAGACAAAGCCTTCATCTTACCCAAAAGATTTTCAGCCTTCTCTTTGTTGAAGCGGTTTGCCAGTTGTACGCAGTTTCCTGCAAAAGTCCAAAGACGGAAACTAATTTCACCGGTTTGTTCAAAATAACGGTTTTGCAACTCTACGGCTGCGACAAGAGTCTTTAATTCAAGCTGTGTCATAATATTTTTATTAAAAGGTGAATCTATAACTACGCACTGGCCAAAGGCTCTAAAAGACATAATTATAGACATACTGTGATTTATCGAATATGATTATACCACATTTCAGAAGTTGAGTCAATTAAGAAAATCAGCGCTTTATCTAAGCATTTTTTCGCAAAATATAATGCGGCATATAGATCCCCGAGGCATCATATTTTTCTTCACTTATTTTTTCAAAACCAAACTTTGTATATATATGCAATGCAACATCATTGTCGGTTCTGACACCTATACTCATAGGTCCGCTATATGTATCTATAATATATTTAATCAATTTTTGCCCGATACCCTGATTATGATATTGCGGCAAAACATAAAGCTGTTTAATTATTTTTTCTTTTGTGCAATAGCTGATATATCCGACACTTTTATCGCCTTGCTTATAGATATATGTATCAAGGCTCGGATAATTATATGTTATTACCCGTTCATACAGTTTTTTCCAATCATCATCAGGTAAATCAATGCTTGAGCGCAAAGATTTATCAAATATTACTAACAAATCCGGCCAATCAGAAACAACTGATTTAATTATTTTTGTTTTCATTTTTTTTGCTCCGTATTTCAGCAAAAGGGTCGCAATATTCGTTATTTATATAATCTTCTATCATATCGTCAGTTTAACTTCTTTCATGGTTGAACAAACAGCGATAACGCCTGTATCATAACATTTCTTACGATATTCAGGTGTATCATTACCTTCTGCGCCCACAAATGCAATACTTTTCATTCCGGCATCATTGGCGGCCTTAAAATCATTCAAACTGTCACCGATTACAATGCAATCCTGCGGCCTATAACCTTTTGTTTTTGCTGCTAACAAAAATAAATCCGGCGCCGGTTTTCCATGATTTACCATATCAACAGTAAAATAATCTTCAGGCGACATATATTTTTCAATCCACTTAAACTGTGTCATTTTCCAAGAATGTTGCTCTTTTGTAGCTCCGGTAGCGATACAATGCTCAAAACGATTATCGCTCATAACATCTTCCACCCCCTCTATCGGTTGCATAAAATGCATTCCTTTATATACTTCACCTTCATCAATTTTTTGCATAAAATCTTCATCCAAAATCAAATCAGGAAAATATCTTTCCAAATTTGCTTTTCTGCTTTTGTCAGCAATACCAACCAACAGATTAAGTTTTTCGTCTTCGGAAAGGGTGATGTTTTTTTCTTTTTTTAATGTTTCGAGCCAAACAGAAACCCACAGCTTTTCGCTGTCAGCAATAACTCCGTCAAAATCCCAAATGATTAGCTTGTTCATATTTTTCTCCATAATGAATTGCCGAAAGTTTATCATAAGCAATAAAAAAATCAATAAGATGAAGTAAAAGTCTGATAATTGATAAAAAATTACTATTTTCGGAAACATGACAATCGGACTTTGCGTGAAGTAGTAATCGCAACAAAAAAAGCACCTTTCGAGGTGCTTTTTATAAAATGGTGCACGCCACGATGCAATTATCGGAGTAATCTTAACAATAAAAAACGCCCCGATTTTTGATTGAGGCGTTTGCTATAAAGTATTAATATAATCAGTCGTTTGTCTTTTGAAGAACCGCATTAATAGCAGCACCTAATACCTTTTTATCCTCAGCAGAGCGCTTAGGCTTCGTCACTCCTTTTTCCGGCGAAACATTATCCTTTGCAATTTCGCGCAAAACTTCTGTTTTTTCTGCTTGTCCGTTGTTGGTATCGCCGGCATGCAATTTGCCTTTAACCTTAGCTAAATACTTTGCTGTGGCCACTTTTGTTTCGTGATATGTTACAACTTGCGCCGCCGAAATTTTACGATCCGCCGGAACTTGTTGCCATAATGTATAATCCGGATCACCATATGAAGTTAAACTCTTAATACCTTGTTTTTCAGGAATCGTATCATCATACACTTTACCTGCCAAACAGATATTTTCTTCTGTGAATGCCTCCTTAGAATATATCGGACATCCGTTTGATAGTTTTGACTTAAAATCGCTTATCAGTACTGATGTTTCTTCATTATTTCGATGCGATATTTCTGCGTTCTCACATGCTTTTAACAAAATTTTTCTTTGTTTTTCCGGTTCTCCGCCGGTATAAATTGCATAGTCTTGCTCTTTCAATTTCTTTAATAATGAAATATTCAAGTTTCCATTGTCTAGCAAAAGAGTCCCGTCGATATCAACCATAGTTGTATCAACATACAGCATATTCGGATTTTGAATGTATTCTTTCCTTGTTTCATTAAGGTCTTTTTCTTTTTCACCATTCATATAACCAAGATATTTTCGACATAGAGAAACATGCGGATGTTTTTCCAATACCTTTCTAAAATCTTTTGCGGCCTCAGGGTACCACTGTACTGATTGCCAATACCCTGCAAAACAGCGGCTATCATTATTAAATTCTTGTCCTTCTTCACATAAGCGTGCTATTTTATCTAAAACGATATTGCCTTTTACACGGTTGTCTTTATCTTCCATAAAACCATGCTCATAACAATGACATAACGTATGGACACAATGATCAATATCACCATGTTTACCATAGTCTAAAAATTCTATTGCCTTATATACATCTTCAACCGACATATCTTCCGGACGATGTTCAAATAGTTTTTGATAATATTCACTATATGCCCTTTTTGCATCATAAACAGGAACTTGCGTGTTTCCATATTTAGTTTCAATCGTTATATTCCCATTTGCATCGGGATGTTCAACTTTTCTTTCAACTTCATCATGAAACAAACCTCTTTCAACCATTGGTAATATGTCAGATTCTTGTATTTTTGCGCCCAGTTCGACCAATTTATCAACAGCGGCTTCAGTTGAAACTTTTTCAACAAGATATTGGGTATTATCACTCTGTAAACAATAAGCTTTTTCAAACCAATAGTCGTTGTGCAATAAATGAGGTATTTCATTATAATCTAGAGAAAATTTACCGGATTTGATAGAGATGTTGACCTCATCAGACGCAGGTTTTATATCAAGGATAGGCATAATCATATCAATTTGCTTGCTGTCATTGCTATGCAAAAACAAGGCGTAAGCCGCTATTCTTGATTTTTCATCCTCCATATCAATGTAAGGCAGCAACATTTCAGTTGATGCCGCATCTTTAGCCCTAACAAAAGATTTTAAAATAGCATCTTTCACGGTTGGGTATTCTTTATCCAATTTCGGTAATATTTCTGCAATTTCCGAACTGTTTTTGGCATTAATTAAATCATTGATATTTTGCTTATTTTCTAAAATTTTTTTAATTGCACGACCGGAACAAGTATCAGGATTAATATTTTCAGTCAAAAATGCTTTTGCCTTATTACTGTCAGTATTACTAAATACATTATCTAGAGCTTTTTCAATAGCAAAGATAAATTGATTTTCGTCTTTTTCAAAAACATCAGAAAATTGATTTATTTTTTCCAAGTATTCAGATAAACCATTAGGAAATTCATCTTGGCTACGTTTTAATAGTCGTTTTAGTATAAAAACATTAGTTATATGATTAAGTAATTGTGTCTTTCTGTCTTGTTCCATATCATCAGCCATTTTTGTCTCCTCATTTGATATTTTGTTTTACACTAAAACAAAATTTTTAAAATATAATTTAATATTACTATAAAAATAGATTTCTATCAAGTTTTTTTTGGATTTGTAATACCTGTGTGGCACTGAGTAAAAAGTCCGATAGTTTATGAAAAATTGTCGTTCCAAAAATTTATAAAATCGGACCTTATGAAAGGAGTGGTTTTCATAACAAAAAAACCTCCCCATGGGGCGAGGCAATAAAAAGCCAAAAGTAATTGGCTTTTTATAACGCAGGTTACACTATTGTTAGCTTGTGAGCGAATGAAATGACGCAAAACAAGCGTTACAATAGAGGTGACCGAAGCGAGTTAGAGAGCGATAGCGAACTTACGAGCAAGAGCTTTTTTAATGGTGCGCGATAGTTTGCAAGTATCGGAATAACCGTACGCAAGAATATACAGCATCGGAAAATAAGTTGACGTTATTTCTTAATCAAATCAAAAATAATTGAGTAACTTTTCTCAATATCAACATCATTCGGATATGCCAAAAGCTTGCTTTGATATAAAATATTGCTCTGAGAATAGTTATACAAATTTTCTAAATTCACGCTTAAATCTTCTTCTATTTTAAGCATTTGAGCTATAAGTTGGTTAATAAAGCTTTGCCCTAATATGCGATTAATCTTAAAATCTATATCACTCAAATAATTTAGCATTTTTTCATACTCTATCACGGATAAATGGAACGGATCTAAGCTTTTTCCATTTTCATCAATCATCTCATTTTGCGAGTTCGGAAAAGATAAAATCAGTCTTCCGCCGTGGGGTAAGATATTATAAAATTTCTCGATAACCGCAAAAGGATTGGGAGTATGTTCTATTGTTTCAAAACTGATAATAGTTGATATACCATAATCAGATAAATCTATGTTATTATTTAAATCTGTTTTTATGAATTGTAAATTTTTGCGTTTATAACTTTTGTTTGCTTCTTCTAAGTATTTATCGTTAATATCCGCACCGACAACAAATTTTGCTTTTTGCGCAAGTAAATCGCTTCCATAACCTGTTGCACAAGCAATGTCTGCGACAATATCTTTCTTTGAGATATTATCAAGCGCATAAAGATACCGTCCGCAATGTTCAAGTTTCATAAAGAAATTTTGCGGTTTTTTATCAAAAGGATTGCAGAATTCATTATTTGTATAATTTTCTATCATATTGGCAACATAATCCAAAAATTTTAAAAAATATTAAAAGTCCGATAATTGATGAAAAATGGCTGTTTTGAAATTCATAAAATCGGACCTTATGAAAGGAGTGGTTCTCATAACAAAAAAACCTCCCAAAAGGGGCGAGGCAATAAAAAGCCAAAAGTAATTGGCTTTTTATAACGCAGGTTACACTATTGTTAGCTTGTGAGCGAATGAAATGACGCAAAACAAGCGTTACAATAGAGGTGACCGAAGCGAGTTAGAGAGCGATAGCGAACTTACGAGCAAGAGCTTTTTAATGGTGCCGCTAGTAAGAATGGGTACTCCCGCTCATTCATTCGCGGGTCCTCCTCGCGTCGTAAGGCTCGCGCTTCATTTTATTTGCGCTTGCCAACTATCCGCTCCGGACAAGTCCGCTTCTAACTATCCTCAAACCATTAAAAAAAAACCTCCCCAAAGGGAGGCTTTTTTAATGGTGCCGCTAGTAAGAATGGGTACTCCCGCTCATTTATTCGCGGGTCCTCCTCGCGTCGTAAGGCTCGCGCTTCATTTTATTCGCGCTTGCCAACTATCCGCTCCGGACAAGTCCGCTTCTAACTATTCTCAAACCATTAAAAAACCTCCCAAAAGGGAGGCTTTTTAATGGTGCCGCTAGTAAGAATCGGACTTACGACCCCACCCTTACCAAGGGTGTGCTCTACCACTGAGCTATAGCGGCAAAATAATATTTTTTCTTTTTTGTAGAGCACACACCTTAAAGGGTGTGCCTTAGGCATCTAAGCTCGCTTCGTTTGATTGCCATCTGCACTCGCTCACTAAGATGTTCCAAAGAGCTTGCAGACAAAATTGATATGCCATATCAATTTTACTTAGCGCTACCACTGAGCTATAGCGGCAAAATAATATTTTTTCTTGGCAAAATAAATATCATCTTGCGAAACACAACATACAAAACCATTTTATAAAAATCAAGGGATTTTTTAAGGATTTTAATTTTTTTTTTGTAAATATAGTATATAACCATAACTATACTAATAATACCAAAAGGAATACATAATGCCAAAAGCTTCTGAAAATAAGCAAAAACCTCGTTATGAAGAACGATTCGAGCGCGAGGCTAAAGCTTTGCAAAAAAATTTGGAAAAACGCAAAATCCAACAAAAAAAGCGCGAGGCATTAAAACAGGAGAAAAACAATGGATAAGATTAAAATTCGCGGTGGTAAAGCCTTGGAAGGTAAAATATTCATCAGCGGTGCCAAAAATGCCGCTTTGCCTTTAATTTGTGCCTCGTTGCTTACTGATGAAACCGTTACCTTGACCAATGTCCCGATGCTTTCGGATATTAAGGCAATGAACGATTTATTAACCCAACACGGCACCAAAATAAATGAATTTGATGATTTTGTTGATGGCCACTCCACCAAAACTTATTCTTATCGCACTAAAGAAATTGAAAGCCTTATCGCACCATATGATTATGTCAGAAAAATGCGTGCTTCTTACTATGTGCTAGGACCTTTGTTGGCTCGCTACGGTAAATGTGAGCTTTCACTTCCCGGCGGTTGTGCAATCGGGGCTCGCCCAATGGATATACACTTATCTTCTTTAGAAAAAATGGGTGCTAAAATCGAAATCAAAAACGGCTATATTCATGCTAATGTTGACGGACGCCTAAAAGGAGCTCATATCATATTCCCCGGCGTTTCGGTCGGTGCAACATGTAATGTTTTAATGGCAGCCGTTTTGGCCGAAGGTCGCACAGTTCTTGAAAACTCGGCTAAAGAACCTGAAATTGGCGATTTGGCAAGATTATTAAATGCAATGGGTGCCAAAATTTCGGGTATCGGAACTGCTGTTTTGACCATTGACGGCGTAGAAAAGCTTCACGGTGCCGTTCATAAAGTTATTGCCGATAGAATTGAAGCCGGTTCCTATGCTGTCGCCGCCGCTATCACTCGCGGTCGTATTGAATTGATAAATGCTCAAATCGAAACCTTGCGCCGTCCGATTCAAGTTTTGCGTGATATGGGAGTAAATGTCGAAGAAACTGAAACCGGTATAATTGTTGATGCCAAAGGTTGCGAACTGGTCGGTAAAGATATTATGACCGAACCTTTCCCCGGATTTCCTACCGATCTTCAAGCTCAATTTTTGGCTTTGATGATGACCGCTAAAGGTGCATCCATGATTACCGAAACCATTTTTGAAAATCGCTTTATGCACGTTCCCGAACTTCTGCGTATGGGTGCCAACATTAATGTTCATGGTCATGCTTCTGCTATTGTTCGTTGCGTGGACAAACTTTCCGGAGCACCGGTTATGGCGACCGACCTCAGAGCTTCGTTTGCTTTGATTTTGGCTGGACTTATTGCCGAAGGCGAAACAACGGTAAATCGCGTATATCACTTAGATCGTGGCTATGAAAAGTTGGAAGAAAAGCTTCGTTCGGTCGGTGCCGATATCGTTCGCGTAAAAGAAGATGATGAAGAATAGGGGCGTATTATGAAAAAAATACTTATTGCGGCGCTTTTGCTTTTGGGGGCTTGTTCGCAGGATAATACTATGACCTTAAAAACAGGTTCGTACAAATTAAAAAACTCAATGCATAATGTTCCCACTATTTTGACACTTTCCAAAGATGGAAAACTGAATGCTAAGGTTGTTAATGTGATTATGGGCGAATATACAACCTCACAAGACAATATCACCATAACACCGGGCGGTACAACCATGATGATGGGACCTCAAGAGGAAATGGAAGCCGAACAAAACTTTATTCAGGCATTACCATTGATTCGAAAATACAAAATGCAGGAAAGTAATTTGGTGTTGATTTTGGAAAATGGCGGCGAGCTGATATTTGAACCATATACCGAGCCAAAATAATAAAAAAGCGAAGTTCTTAAAAACTTCGCTTTTTATTATCTATTTTCTCACTTCTTTACCATAGAGCAACCAGTCATAGATTTTTGATTTTTTCCTTACTTCTATGTCCATTTCTTCAACGGTAAACATTCCTTCGGTCAAAGTCGGTATTTCCGAGAATAACGAAGTTCCCAGACCTAATCTGTGTCCTTCAATTTTGGCTCCTAAGCTTTCGACAATCGTCGGATAAATGTCAAAAGGCGTAAATACTCGATTTTTAGTAAAGTTCGCCGCAACAGGTGTATTTATAAAAATATTTATCGGACGACGCTCCATATCTTTGGTAAAACGCTGATTCATTGTTAAGTGGTCGCCCAAAACTACTACAACCGTATCTTTATAAAAATCTTGAGCCTTTATCCAAGTAATAAATTCATTTATCTGTTTGTCCGAGCACGAAACTACATTTTCAATATTGTTGTCAGGGCCAAACTTTCTTTCGCAAACATCGTCGGCAAAACGATATGTTCCGTAATGTGTATCAAGTGTCATCAAAGTAAATACAAACGGCTTATTTTCTTTTTTCAGTTCATTTAAGGCCTCTTTAGCATAAGCAAAAACTTGAGTATCCGGCAATTTTGTTGTTTTTTCCAAAGACAATTTTATACCGTCGCGTTTTGCATAAAAGTTTGTATCCAAGAGTTTTTGCTTGCCATGAGTTTCAACAAACTTGTCCATACCGGCAAATTCACCGTTTGAACCGATAAGCGAAACCAAGTTATAGCCTTGTTTTTCCATTATATCATATAAGCACCAAGCCTCCGGAAAAAAGCCTTCTTTGGGATGAAACCAGTTTGGATCGTTAATCGGAAGCTGTATCGGAGCACCGCAAGTTTGTGCAAATAATCCGGCTTGTGTCCATTGTGTGCCGTCAATTTCATATGCACCACCCATATATTCATTGTCGCTGAACGATATATTTTCATTGGCTAATTTTTGCATATTCGGAATCAAATCAGCGCCGAAATAGTTGTGCCTTGGGGTTTTGGCATAAGTAGCCTCAAACGATTCGGCAAACAGTATAATTAAATTAGGTTTCTTCGTCGGGAAATTGATTTTAACATGCTGTGGAATTACATAGTGTTTTTCATAAAAATTGGATGTTTCACTTTTATATTTGTGATATGTAATCATATTCCAAACATTCATTTTAAAGAATACAAAAACTATGCAAAAAGCCAACCATACATAGCTCAAAAGGTTGCGCTTTTGATAAACAAACTCGCGAAATTTATCAATAAGCTTAATATGAAATTTATATTTATAACAAAACAGCAATGTCAAAGCCAAAACAATAATCGCACCGGTCATCACGGTATTTTTAGCATAGCTTAACATCATTCTTGTTTCAGAGGCAAACGGCATATTTAAGTGGAACATAATCTGTTCATAAGTAACTTCGCCAAATTTTCGAACAATCCAGTTTGCTGAAGAAAACATCATAAAACCAACAAAAACAATAAATAATGCTAACATAAATCTCTCTCCAAAAGTATAATTTATCAAAGAAATAGCACACTAAATTTGACTTAGCAAGTCAAATTTATACGAGCAAGTGGTGTTTAGCAAAAGAGTAATAATCCGACGGGGTTATGATAAGGTGTTCGTGCAAAACGATACCGAGAGCGTCACAAGCTGATTTTACTCGTTTTGTTGCTTCAATATCATTGCTCGAAGGTTTTGGGTCGCCGGATGGGTGATTATGCACCATTATCACACCCGAAGCATTTTTCTTCAAGGCATTGGTTACAATATCTCTCGGGTTAATATTTACCGAAGATACCGAACCTTTTTGCAAAACTTCCGTTTCAATAACTTTTAGCTTGGTATCTACATAAATAACTCGCAAAACTTCAACTTCGCTATAACCCATGGCGCAACGACAAAATTCTATCAACGCGTCGGTTGATGATATAAACGGTGTATCATCGCAAGCCAAATTTTGCCAAGACAATTTTTGTGAAGCAAATTCGATAAATTTTATTAAAGTAGCCGAGTTTTCTTTGATACCATCAATTTCTAACAGCCTTTGATAATCTGCCGTTATGATTCCGGCAAATGATCCGAACTCTTTAATCAAATTTTTGGCCAAAGGTTTTACATCGCGCCTGGGAATTGCATAGGTTAATAACAATTCTATGGCTTCATAATCCGCCATATCCGAACCTTTTGCTCGCAAAAATCTTTCTTTTAATCTTTGCCGATGTCCGATATACAACGCTTCTTCTTTCGCCATTACAATAGTCCCTAAGAAAAATTATTTTTTATATGGTGGTTGGTTTAAGCCCTTTGGCGAATAGGTAAATACTTCAGCACCGTCTTTGGTTACGCCGAGCGAATGTTCAAATTGCGCAGATAAAGAACGGTCTTTAGTTACGGCCGTCCAATCATTAGTTAAGATAGTGGCCTCTTTTTTACCGAAATTTATCATAGGTTCAATGGTAAAAAACATACCTTCTTCAATACGAGGTCCGGTTCCTTTTTTGCCGCAGTGCATTACATTGGGTTCATCATGAAAAACTTTGCCCAAACCATGACCGCAAAACATATCGACAATCGAATAACCGTAATGATGCGCAACTTCTTCGATTGCCGCGCCGATATCTCCGAAATAAGCCCCCGGTTTAACCGCATCGATTCCGCGCATTAAACATTCATAAGTTACATCGCACAATCTCTTAGCCTTAACCGATGGTTTGCCGGCATAATACATTCTTGAAGTGTCACCATACCAACCGTCGACAATAACCGTAACATCAATATTTAGCATATCGCCGTTAAGCAATTTGCGCTCAGCTGAAGGAATACCGTGACAAATTTCATGATTTATGGAAATACAGGTAGATTTAGGATAACCTCTATATCCTAAACAAGCCGGAATTGCACCATGCTCTAAAATAAATTTTCGGCACAAATCATCCAAATATTCGGTTGTCACACCAACATCAACAAAATCGGTAATATAATCCAAACATTCGGCAGCCAGCTTTCCGGCTTTGCGCATTCCTTCAAAGTCTTTAGTTGTATATATAGTGATTCCGTCTTTATTTTTATTAGCCATGTTCTATCCTTAATACAAAATATCCAATTTGTGATCTATTTCTATATTGTCCTTTTTGACACTACATCCGTAACAGATAAATTTTACGCCTGATTGAGCAGCTTTATAAACCGCGCCGGAAGCCAAAGTGCTGATATCCCAAACAAACTTTGCATCAAAGCAATCTTCTCGCGGTACTATCAAAAACACATATGTTTCATGACCTTGCTCTGTTTTGCGCATCAACTCTTCAAAAACTTTCATTTCAAAAAAATTGATAGTATGCGGAAATACGGCGTATGAATCTCTTTTCAAATATATAGATGAAGCATAAACAAAACATTTTTCACCTTTGCTATTTGATAATATAAAGTCAACCCCTGAGAATTTTTCACTATTTTCTAATATGGTACAATCCTCATATTTATCAAATTCTTTTAAGAGGTCATTTTCAAAGGCTTCTAAAAAAAGCGTTTTGTCATATTTGGGATTAGCAAATACCAAAGTTCCGTCAACTTCAACAAAAGCAACATTATATCGTACAATACGATGAGGGTTAGATGTTCTTTTCAGCCAAACGGTAGTACCTTTTTTGCATTGACCGGCAACATTCGGAGCACCGCAAAAAGCAACTATTTTTTGTCCGTCCTCAAGTTTTGCATCAATCAGCAAATTGTTGCAAACTGCATCTACTGAGGCTCTCAAAAGTTTATATTTATATTCCAATTGCTATAATCCCATTTAAAAAACTCAAACATTTCTTAAATTAAATGAAAATATTTAACATTTCAAGGAATAAACGCAATGAAGCAGGTATTTAAATTTATTTACACATTTTCCGCCACTATGCTTACCGCGTATATTTGCTCGGTTTTTACTCAATCAGGCATAAGAGAATGGTACAATGCGGTTGAAAAACCGTTTTTGACACCGCCAAACATAGTATTTCCTATTGCGTGGTCGATATTGTATGTTTTGATTATGATATCAACATTTATGGTTTTGCGCGATGCCGATTCTTTTAATCGCAAAAAGGCCAATAACCTGTTTATAGTTCAGCTTTTTTTACAAATTTTGTGGTGTTTTACATTTTTTACGCAAGGGCATTTGGGCTTAGGTTTTGCCATAATACTTTTGCTTGATATGAGCGTGTTTGCCATGATAGTTGTATATGCCAAGGCAAACAAATTGGCTTCATATATGTTATATCCGTATTATTGGTGGCTTTTGTTTGCCAGTTTTATGAATTTTAATTTTGTTTATAAATATGGTTTGGTAATGGTTTTTTAAGTGTTAAAAACACTTGCCAAGGTCAAAATTTTACATTACAAATGAGAAGTTAATGTTTATTTTGATTTTTGGGAAGAAAAAATGACTACAGTAAATGAAATCAGAAGTACTTTTTTGAAGTATTTTGAAAAGAACGGACATAAGATTTTGCCTTCATCATCTTTGGTCCCCAATAACGACCCGACTTTAATGTTTACCAACTCGGGAATGGTTCAATTCAAAAATATTTTCACCGGCAACGAAACTGCCGCCTTCAAGCGCGCGGCGACCTCCCAAAAATCTGTACGAGCCGGCGGAAAGCATAACGATCTTGATGCTGTCGGTTATGATGTCAGACACCACACATTTTTTGAAATGTTGGGCAACTTTTCTTTTGGCGATTATTTCAAAGACGAAGCCATAGCTTATGCTTGGGAATTGGTTACCAAAGAGTTCGGTATTGCTAAAGACAAATTAGCCGTAACATATTTTCATACTGACGAGGTTTCACGCGATATTTGGAAAAAAGTTTCCGGCTTACCTTCTGACAGAATTATACCGATTGCCACCAAAGACAATTTTTGGCAAATGGGCGATACCGGTCCTTGCGGTTACTGTTCTGAGATTTTTTATGATCATGGTCCCGAAGTTTGGGGCGGATTACCGGGTACACCGGAAGAAGACGGCGATCGTTGGATAGAAATTTGGAATTTAGTGTTTGATGAGTTTGAAGATTTGCCTGACGGAACTCGTGTTAACCTAAAACAGCGTTGTATTGATACCGGTATGGGCTTAGAGCGTATTTCGGCCATTTTGCAAGGCGTTCACTCTAACTATGAAATTGATTTATTTCAAAACTTAATAAAATCAATCGCCGATATGGCCAATTCAGACCCCAAAGGCAAGTTTGCCTCATCTCACAATGTGATTGCCGACCACTTGCGCTCTATGTCATTTTTGATTGCTGACGGCGTATTACCGTCAAACGAAGGCAGGGGCTATGTTTTGCGTCGTATTATGCGTCGAGCCATGCGCCATGTTCATATGCTCGGTGTTAACGAACCGATGATTTACAAACTATTGCCTTCATTACAAAAAGAAATGGGCGAAGCTTATCCCGAATTGATAAAAGCCGAAACTTTGATTTCTGAAACAATCAAAACCGAAGAAGAGCGCTTTATCAAAACTATGGAAAAAGGCTTAAAATTGCTCGATGACGAAACCAGAGATATGAGCGAGGGCGATTGTTTGGACGGTAAGGTCGCATTCAAACTTTATGATACTTACGGATTCCCGCTTGATTTAACTCAAGATGCCTTAAAATTGCGTAATATCAGTGTTGATGAAAAAGCTTTTAACGAGGCAATGGAAGCTCAAAAAGCTGAAGCTCGCAAAAATTGGGCTGGTTCGGGTGATGCCGGAACGGAAAAAGTTTGGTTTGAAATGCAAGACAAACATGGTTCAAGCGAATTTTTGGGTTATTCTACTTTGTCTGCTGACGGTCAAATTATTGCTTTGGTTAAAGACGGCGCTTTGGTTAACGAAGTCAAAGACGGCGAATTTTCATTACTTGCCAATCAAACACCGTTTTATGCCGAAATGGGCGGACAAGTCGGCGATATCGGTATTATCAAAGGTGCTGATTTTGAAGCCGAAGTTTATGACACCAAAAAGAAATGCGAAGGACTTCATGTTCATATGTGCCGCATGATAAAAGGTGTTATCAAAGTCGATACTTCGGCAACTTTTGAGGTCAATGCCAAAAATCGTGATGCTATTCAGCGCAATCACACCGTAACTCACTTGTTGCACAAAGCTTTGCAAGAAAAATACGGCGCTTCGGTTACGCAAAAAGGTTCATTTGTGGCACCTGAAAGAATGCGTTTTGATATTGCTTATAACAAGCAAATTTCTTCTGATGAATTGCGTCAGCTTGAAGACAGAGTTAATGAGATGATTTCCTCAAGCTATGATGTTCAAACTAAAATTATGTCGCAGGAAGATGCAGTTAACTCCGGTGCTATGGCTTTGTTTGGCGAAAAATACGGCGACGAGGTTCGTGTTGTTTGCGTCGGCGACGGTGTTTCGGTAGAGCTTTGCGGTGGTACTCATGTTAAAAATACCGGCAATATCGGAAGCTTTTCTATTTTATCCGATTCTGCTATTGCTGCCGGAGTGCGTCGCTTGGAATGTGTAACCGGTTGTGGTGCTGTTTCGCACACCAGAGATTTAGAGAATAAAGTTCACAATATCAGCCAACTTTTGAAAGTGGGAGTAAATGATATTGAAGAGCGTTTGGCTAATTTATTGGTTGAGCGCAAAGAAATGGAAGCCAAAATTTTTGAGTTAAAAAAACAGCTTGTCAGCGGTGGTGCCTCAGCTAAAGACGAAATAGAAGAAGTAAACGGCATTAAATTTGTGGCTAAAAAGTTAAGCGATATTCAGGCCAAAGAAATGAAAGCTATTGTCGATGATATGAAAGACAAATATAAAGACAATGTTATTGTTGCGTTGTTTGCCGCTAATGAAGGTAAAGCTTCGGTTGTTATCGGTGTCAGTGATGATATCAAAGGCAAGGTTTCTGCTGTTGACTTGGTTAAAAAAGTTGCTTCATATGTAGGTGCTCAAGGTGGCGGCGGTCGTCCTGATATGGCTCAGACCGGCGGAACGGATTGTTCTCGTTTTGATGAAGCAATTGCCGAAATTAAGAACTCACTTTAAGAAAAAGCCCTCGAAAAAAATCGAGGGCTTTTTATTACCTTTGTATAGATTAGATTTTTTGCTTAACTTTTGACTTTGCTTTGCTTAAAGTTAATAAAAAGAAGCCAATAAAAAGAATTGTTAAAAATGGAAGATTTATTTACCCAAAGCCCAAAAGCTCAAGATATACCCGAATTTAGCGTCAGCGAGATTTCGTTTGAAATAAAACGATTTGTCGAAACGGCTTTTGCTCGCGTTAGGGTAAAAGGCGAAATTTTTGGTGCCAAGCGAGCCGATTCAGGACATTGGTATTTGTCGCTAAAAGATGAAAATGCCACACTTTCGGCAGTTGTTTGGCGTGGCGTTGCTTCCAATCTGGCCATAAAACCCGAAGACGGGCTCGAGGTCGTAGCTACCGGAAAAATTACCACTTTTGCCGGCAAATCATCATATCAAATGGTCATCGAATCAATGGAAGTTGCCGGAACCGGTGCTTTATTAAAATTATTGGAAGAACGCAAACAAGCATTCGCTAAAGAAGGCTTATTTGATGCAATTCATAAAAAAACAATTCCTTTCTTGCCCAAAACTATTGGCGTGGTAACTTCGGCTTCCGGTGCGGTAATCCGTGATATTATTCATAGAGTAAGGGACAGATTTCCTTCTCATATTTTGCTTATTCCTACCCCGGTACAAGGCGAGGGTGCTGCCGAAAAAATTGCTCAGGCGATTAAAGATTTTAACCGTCTTGATGAAATATCAAATTATGACAAGCCGGATGTTTTGATTGTAGCGCGTGGTGGCGGAAGTTTGGAAGATTTGTGGCCCTTTAACGAAGAGTGTGTAATCAGAGCTGTTTTTGCCAGTCAAATTCCGATTATTTCGGCAGTCGGACACGAAACCGACACCATGTTAATTGATTATGTCGCGGATAAAAGAGCTCCCACTCCGACCGGTGCCGCTGAATTTGCTGTTCCGGTAAAAGCCGAACTTCAAGCTAATCTCAATAATTTGGAAGCTCGTTTAAAAAATTCGAAAATCAGATATTTTAACGAGCTTAACAACATATTATCCGGGTTGGCTCGCGGTATTCCTAATTTGGAACAAATTTTACATGAAGCGACACAAAAATTTGATGACAGAATAGACCGGCTTAAAACAGCTTTTAAAAATTTGTTGCAAAACAAATTAAGCCAAATCGAACTTTGCGCAATAAAGCCGTTTTATATCAAAACAATTTTAGACAAGAACAAAGAAACCTTAAACAATTTGGAATTGCGTCTAAACTCCGTTTCGGTTGAATCAGTCTTAAATCGTGGTTTTGCTTGGGTAAAAGATGATATGGGAAAAACAATATATTTGGCTGAAGAAGCCCAAAAAGATGAAAAGCTCGAAATCAAATTTGCCGACGGCAGTATTATTGCACATACCAAAGAACACAGCGACGAAATAACTAAAACAACAAAACTTACAAAAAAGGAAAAACATCAAAATGAAAAACAAATTTCTCTTTTCGATATTTAGTGCGCTTTTTATAATTTCAAATGCCCAAGCTTTTGAACTTTGCGGTAATATCAAGCAAGGAGAATTTGTTATCGGCAAAGCCAAAGACGCCAAAAAAGTCAGCCTTAACGGAAATGATTTGCTCTTAAGTGATGACGGATATTTTTTGCTTGGCTTTGGTCGTGATGAAAAAAGCACTCAAAAGCTCAGCATTACAACTGATGAAGAATTAAATTATTCATTTGATGTCGGCGCGACCAAATGGGATGTGCAAAATATCAAAGGAGTGCCTCCTCGCAAAGTAACCCCGTCAGATTCCGATTTGGCAGCTATTGAACTTGAGCGCAAGGTGGTTCGCGCCTCGCTTAAAGGTATAAAAGACAACACAGCATGGCTTTCAGGTTTTATTATGCCGATAGAGGGGCGAATTTCCGGTAGATTTGGCGGACAAAGAATTATGAACAATGTTCCCAAAAATCCTCATCAAGGCATGGATATTGCCGCCAAAGAAGGAACTCCGATAAAAGCTTCGGCAGATGGCGAAATTGTATTGGCATATCATGATTTGTTCTACTCCGGAAATGTTGTTGTTATCGATCACGGATTTGGCCTTCAAACAATCTATGCTCATATGAAAGAAATCAGCGTAAAAGAAGGACAAAAAGTATCTCAAGGAGATATTATCGGTACAGTCGGTATGACAGGACGCGCAACCGGACCACATTTGCACTGGGGCGCATCTTTAAGAAATATAAGGTTTAATCCTCAATCATTGGTTGATATGGAAAAAAATCAGCTAAAATGTTTAAAATTGTAAATAATTGTTAATAAAATAGTGTTACAAACAATATAAACAAGAGAGGCTAACCATGAACGAAACTAATAGCAAACAGATAAACTGGGATTCGATTACTTGTTTAGTTGTTGACGACGACAAGTTTTCACGAACCTTTGTTAAAACTGCCCTTTATCAAATCGGTGTAAAAAATACCAAAGAAGCAGCTACTACATCTGAGGCAATAGAAGTATTGCGCAACTACAAGATAGATGTTGTTTTGATGGATCAGCAAATGCCTGATCAAAACGGCTTGGAACTTGCCCGCAAGATAAAGTCCGGTGAAATAGGCGATAATAAAAACTTGCCGGTGATAATGGTTACGGTTGATACTAAAGAAAATACCGTAATGGAAGCAAAGACAATAGGTATTCACGAATATTTGGTAAAACCTATTTCTCCGTTGGCCTTGAAAAAACGCCTTTGTACAGCTTTTGGAATTAAAGAAAATAAATCATGACGACTATTCAAATTTTTTATTTATCACTACTTCAGGGCATAACTGAGTTTTTACCTGTTAGCTCGTCCGGTCACCTTATCTTGTTGTCAAAGTTCAGCTATTTTCCCGATCAAGGCTTGGCATTAGATGTAGCTGTTCATTTAGGCTCGATTTTAGCCGTGATGATATATTTTTCCGAAACAATATATGACATCATAAAAGGTGTTATTAAGACCTATTTTATACCCAGTTTCAAAAATCAGGGTGCTAAATTATTTTGGCTATTGGTTATTGGTTCAATACCTGCGTTCATTGCCGGATATTTTCTAAAAAATCATGGAATGGAATGGGCTCGCGATACAAAGTTAATCGGTTGGACAATTTTAGGCTATGGAATTTTGTTATATATTGCTGATAAAATATCTATGACCATCAGAAAAATTGAACATATCGGTATTTTTGACGCTTTAGTAATAGGTTGCGCGCAATGTTTGGCTTTGGTTCCCGGAACATCTCGTTCGGGTATAACTATTACCTTTGCTCGATTTTTAGGATTGGAACGCCGCGAGGCTGCCAAATTTTCAATGCTGTTATCCATTCCGGCAATTATCGGTGCCGCTGTTTTAACAGCCTATGGAGTTTGGGAAGCCGGCAATATCAAAGAATTGATTTGGATGTTTGATGGCGTGGTATTTTCTTATATATCCTCAATAATTGCTATCTATATAGTGATGTGGTGGCTTAAAAAATCGACATTTTTGCCGTTTGTATTATATAGAATTGCATTAGGTTCAATTTTATTACTTGATTCTTACGGAATATTTAGTATAAATATCTAAAATCAAAGTAATGAAGCTCCGGTGGCGGAATTGGTAGACGCGCAAGTTTCAGGTACTTGTGAAGGTTTCTTCATGAAGGTTCAAGTCCTTTCCGGAGCACCAATAAAAAAATACTCGGCATTTGTCCGAGTTTTTTTATGCTCCGGCATAATTTAAGGTCATTTTTTCAAAATCCCTTAAAATTATGCAAAGGACTATCACTTGGGAACATAGTCTCGTTTCGGTTCGAAAAAATCTCCCTTACTCGACAATGTTTTCCAAGATTTTGCAGACAAAAACAAGCAGAGCATTGCTTGTTTTTACTTAGCAATTCTTTCCGGAGCACCAATTTTGACAACCTCCTAAATTTGATAGGAGGTTGAAGTTTTTTCTCTTTACAATTAGCATATTTAATTATAGATTCAACAACAGACAAGATGATAACTTGTCTGGGGTGTGGTAACCTCTTTATAGGCGTCTATGTGTAAAGACGAAACATTTGCACGCCTGAAGGTCTTTTTGACTGGAAGGCGGCAAAATACGCTATTTCAGTCAATATGTCGCACTATTCCTATAAATAGTTACCAACTTCCAGTCGCCTCTCATCATGGCGGCTTTTTTTGTTGTTAAAATAAAAAATGGAAGGACGAACAATGAATAAAAAATATATTTTGCCGATATTTATGATATTGTCGGGATGTGGTACAATTTTTAGCGGATCTACACAAGATATGAGGTTTGATTCTAATGTTAAAGGAGTAGAAATTTATGTTAGTGGTATCAAAGCTTGTAAAACTCCTTGTGTTTATCCGCTGGATAAAGGCTCCGGCAACATAATCATAACAGCAAAGAAAAAAGGATACGAAGAGCAACAACAAATCCTAAAAACAAAATTTAATAATTTTGCAATCCTAAACTTGACCGGTTGGCCAAGTTGGCTTGTTGATGTCGCAACCGGCGGAATGTGGCAATACAAACAAGATGGTGTTTATATTGACATGGAAAAACCAACTAAAAATTACGCAAAGCTGAAAGAAATTAAGAAAAATATCAACATAAGAAGATTTGCATTATTAAACTATCCTAGCCTAAAGCTGGAAGCTGCGCAAGGTTCGGTAGGCGAATATATTACCGCACTTTCCTACCTTTCGGGCCTAAGCGATGAAAAGCTGATAGGTATAATCAATAAAAATAACAATGAAATAAAATTAGCTCATAGCTTAACGGGTATAAAATAAAAACAGATATATTTTTCAAACCTCGCAAAATGCGGGGGGTTTTTTGTTGCAAAATATGAAAAAGGTGGTAAAAGTTAGGGAAACAAAATCAATTAGTATGTACAATTTAAAATTTTATAATTATGGACTTTTTAGATAAAGAAACATGGCATCGTTTAGGTCCTCCATTTGCAAATATGGCAATGGTTTTTAAGATTAGGGTTACTGAAGAGGATATTGAGTATATAAACAATATCATAAAAAAAGATAAGGTTTATAATTTGATTAATACAAAAGTTGAATCCCCATATCCTCCTGATAGCAAAGATACATTGCTGTTGTATGCATACGGATATGTAAACACTATTCTTTTTTATGAAGAGTATTATAACTCACCGAGTTGCCCTAAAGGTGTAAAGCAAATACTTTTTGCACATATAGGAGGTTTAAAAGCTTATTTAAATCTATCGTATCCTCATTTGCTTGAGAGCCGACAATATATTGTAGAACGATGGTTTGAAGCTGTTAGACACAACGATTAAGTAGTATAAAACAGTTCTGAGTTTGAAACTCAGGACTGTTTTTTTATTGTAATCTCCGCAAGTTAATCCGCCATATTCTATACATCACAAATAATAAACAGGTATAATATTTACACTTTCAGCCAGAGGTAAATGAGTTGGTGCTAAACAAACAACAGCTCCTTCACCCACTTGAAGTCCGGCTTTTTGTAAAACATCAAAATTCTTTATATCTTTATTATCAGGATTTGTCTTTTTCTTTATCTCGATAGGATAAACTTTTCCATTTTCTTCCAAAATAACATCTATCTCTTTTTTATCTTTATCACGATAGAAAGAAATGTTAGGTTTTTTTCCGTTATGAAGATAGCTTTTTAATATTTCAGCAACAACAAATGTCTCCAAAATTTCACCACTTTTAGCACCTGCTTCCAATGTTTCAGGGCTATTCCATTTGGTTAAATAGCAAACTAACCCTGTGTCCATAAAATATATTTTAGGCATTTTGGTCATTCGATTGCTAATATTTTTAGAGAATGGATACAATAAATAAATTACACCGGATGTTTGTAAGATGGACACCCAACGCTGAATTGTTGACACAGGCTTTCCTATATCTCGTGCAACATCTGAAAAATTCAGTAATTGTCCACTTCTTGCTGCTAATGCAGTTAAAAGCTCCAAAAACTGCATTTCATCACCACTGTCGGTCAAATCACGAATATCTCGTTCTATATATGTCTGAACATAAGAACTATAAAAGTCTTCCCAATCGATATTTTCATCATTATTCAAGGCAGGGTAAGAACCTCGCCAAATAATCTCATAAAGTTCCTTTAAATCCAAACTTTGAGCTTCCTTACTCCTTGCTGAAATCCATTCAAGAGTAGGTACAAATTTATCATAAAAAGGTTTCCCTGACAGTTCCGGTAAGGAAAAACCTTCCAAATTAAGAATTCCTACCCTTCCGGCAAGACTTTCTGATACACTTTGCATTAAATGAAATTGTTGCGAGCCTGTAATCCAAAACATTCCCTTTTGTTTTTTTTCATCTACAATAGCTTTAATATATGGCAAAAGTTCAGGAGCATATTGAATTTCATCAATCAATAAAGGCGCTTCAAAACGTTGTAAAAATAAGGCAGGATTTTCTTTGGCTAATTTACGATTTTCCAATGTATCCAAAGAAACATAATTACGTTTCT
>SUUJ01000009.1 GCA_015062585.1 Alphaproteobacteria bacterium
AGGCTGTTGCTCTATCCAGCTGAGCTACGAGACCAAGCTTGATAAAAAAATGGTAGCGGGTGAGGGATTCGAACCCACGACACAAGGATTATGATTCCTCCGCTCTACCGACTGAGCTAACCCGCCATCAAATTCGAAATATTTAATAATATTTATATTCATCTTTGTCAATAAATATTTTTAATCTTTTGAAAAAAACTTTTTCATTTTAATTATCTTGTTAACAAAATGCTTTAACCTAATTTTAAGTTATGCTTCATATAATATATATGAATTAAAATATTTACTTTTATGGGATAGATAAAAATGGAAAAGTCTACTTTAATTGGTCTTGTCGGCGGTATTGCCGCTGTTACTTTCGGTATGGCATTAAAAGGTGCCGATCCGCACGCATTGATTAACCCTGCCGCATTCTTAATTATTTTTGCCGGTACGATAGCCGCAATTTTTAACGCATTTCCGATGCGTGATTTGAAACGCGTACCAAAATTGTTCAAATTATTGTTTAGCGGGCAAAAATTGACTCCAAAACAAGAAATACTGGAACTCTTTGTTGCCGCAGCCAAAGCCTCTAAACAAGAAGGTGTTATGGCCATTGAAAAAAAGGCCAACGAAGTTTCAGATCCTTTTATCCGTTCAGCCATGACAATGGTTGCCGACGGTTTCAATGCCGAATTTATCTATAATGTTATCGATTCCGAAATCAAACAAATGGAAGAACGCCACCGTTCAGGGGCTCAAGTGTTTGCCCAATGCGGTATGTATGCTCCTACCCTTGGTGTGCTCGGTGCGGTTATCGGTTTGATTGCAGCGCTTGGCAACTTAACCGATATTGACCAACTCGGTCACTCAATCGCCGCAGCCTTCGTTGCCACACTTCTCGGTATTTTTACCGGTTATGTATGTTGGCACCCGTTTGCAAACAAATTAAGACAAATGAACGCTGAAGAAGTAGAAATGAAACGCATGGTTTTAGAAGGTGCAATTGCTTTGCAGGAAGGTGCGTCATCAATTGCTATTGAATCTCGTCTTCAAGCTTTCATTCCTTTGTCTGAACGCAAATCAATGCGTGATGAATAATCAATAAATTTTAAGGATAATAAAATGGTAAAGAAAAAACCTCATCATCCGCCTCACGAAGAACATGCCGACGAAACATGGCTGGTACCTTATTCCGACCTTTTGACACTTCTTTTAGCATTGTTTATTGTGTTGTTTGCCTCCTCAAGCATTGACAAAAGCAAAGCTGCTCAGATCCAATACGCCTTGGCAGCCGCTTTCGGATCAGGTACAATCGAAGAAGATGACGGCAACATCATCAGCTTTATCAACGATGCAAAAGACCTAAATCTTGAAGATGACGGAGTTATTATTTCTTCAGATGCTAACGGTGCAACTTTGGAAATGACATCAATCAACTTATTTGATACCGGTTCCGTTACTCTAAAACCGGAAGCTTTACCTGTCATCAAAAAAATATCTCTGTTGTTAAATTCCAACAAATATAAAAAATATCGCATTGTTGTCGAAGGTCACACTGATGACACCAACGAATCTGAAACACTTCCTTCAAACTGGGAGCTATCAGGAGCTCGTGCCGGCGCCGTCACCAGAGAAATGATTTCAAACACTATGGATGTAAATCGTTTCAAAGCGGTTGGATTGGCCGAAATTTCACCAGCCTATCCCAACAAAAATCCCTATGGTGAACCAATTCCGGAAAACCGCTTAAAAAATCGCCGAGTTATTGTCAGAATTGAATTTTAATTTAAGGATCTCATTATGAAAACAGCAATTTGTTTGCACAACGCCACAGTTCTAACCGGTTATTCTACAATGCACAACTGTGCGGTATATATAAAAAACAACCAAATTGCCGATGTTTATAATGAAGAAAGATTCAAAAATAAAAAATTCTCACCCAAAGTAAAAATAGTCGATGTCAAAGGCGCCTATGTCATGCCCGGTATGATAGATACTCACATTCATGGTATCGGGGGTAAAGGCGCTGATGACGCAGACTATAAATCAATTTTACATATGTCAAAAGTACTCGCCTCTTACGGTGTAACATCATTTATACCTACTTGTTGCACTGCTAAAGAGGATTTGCTGTTAAATAAAATAAAAGCCATTGTCAAAGCTTGCGGCAAAGAAGAAGGAGCCAATATACTGGGCATACACTTAGAAGGCCCTTTCTTATCACCGGAAAAAATCGGAGCACAAACAGCCGATGGCATCTATCCGGTTAGTTTACCTTTGATGAACAAACTATACAAAGCCGGCAAAAACAAAATCATTAACATGACGGTAGCTCCAGAACTTAAAGGAATGAGAGAACTAGCGCTATTCTGTAATGAAAAAGGTATTATTCTTCAAGCCGGACATACTAATGCAACCTATCAACAAATGCTGGAAGGAATGCAGGCAAATATTATGCATGTAACTCATTTGTTCAACGCAATGCGTCCCATGCATCATCGTGAACCGGGAGTTGTCGGAGCAGTACTGATACATCCTGAAATATCTTGCGAAATCATTGGTGATGGTGTTCACATAAATCCTAACCTCATTCATCTGTTAATGAAAAGCAAACCTTTAAGCCAAATAGTTTTGATTACAGACGCACTATATCCGGCCAAAACCGACCTTTCTCAGTCGCCGGAGTTATATTTGGATAAGTGTTTTTATCGCAAAGAAGACAATGTCATAAATGGCTCGGCTATATCTATGTTAGATGGTTTCAGAAACTTGGTAAACTGGGGCGTGCCAATTGAAAAAGTTGTGCGTATGGCTTCAACTAATCCGGCACAAATAATGAGACAACAAAATAAAGGTTTACTACTGCCGGGATATGATGCCGATGTCATCGTCTTGGATAAAGATTTAAATTTAATTCACACAATCATAAACGGACAATTTGTTAAAGGAAAAGCATAATGCGTGTAATAATTAAAAATGATTCTAATGACTGTTCAACCTGGGTTGCCGGCTATATTGCATACAGCATAAAAAAAGCCAAACCTTCGGCCAAAAAACCTTTTGTATTAGGCTTACCAACCGGCTCTACTCCTCTGGGCGTGTATAAAGAGTTGATAAAGCTGTACCAAAACAAAAAAATATCTTTTGAGCATGTCGTCACCTTCAATATGGATGAATATGTCGGACTAAGTCCTGAAGATAAAAACAGTTATCATTATTTTATGCACGAAAACTTTTTTAAATTCATAAATATCAATCCGAAAAATATTTATATATTAAATGGTTTGACCAAAGATTATGCCAAAGAATGTGAAGACTACGAAAAAGCTATTAAAGCCTATGGCGGTATCGATTTAATGTTGGGCGGTATCGGTTCAGACGGACATATTGCATTTAACGAGCCTTTTTCGTCTTTTGCATCTCGTACCCGTATCAAGACATTGGCCCCTTCTACCATCAAAGACAATTCTCGTTTCTTTGATAACGATATATCAAAAGTTCCGACACAAGCTTTGACTATCGGTATTGGTACTATCATGGATTCAAAAGAAGTAATAATTATGGCTACCGGCGAAAACAAAGCTGAAGCTATCAGAGCGACTATTGAAGAGCCGATAAACCACAAATGCCCTGCTTCCATTTTACAAACGCACCGCTACGGTATTATTGTTTGCGACGAAGGAGCAATAAAAAAACTTTCTTCACCGACTATTCAATATTTTAAGGGAACTGAAAACAGATTATAATAAAAAAAAGCTTCGTCTTTACGAAGCTTTTTTTTATAGCTATTTACAAAACTACGCGTCGCGCAACTGCGCATTACACTTAGTTTTTGCAGCTTGTTCAACCTTGCTCATCAATACTTCCAAATCCTGATCACTAAATGTAGCTTCTATTGGTTGGAAAGTAATCGATAAAGCGATTGATTTTTTGCTCTCTGAGAGATTTTCTCCCTCATACACATCAAATACTCGGACATCACTAATGTAGCGTCTGTCAGCCGTCTTAGCGGCAGCAATCAAATCATCAGCCTTAACCGTCTTATCAACAATAAATGCCATATCTTTATCAACCGGTTGAAACTGTGATAGCTCAAGCTTCTTTTTAGCCTTTCCTTGAGAAGTTCGCGGAAGCGGAATATTATCAACAAACACTTCAAAAGCAACTACTCGTTGTTTAATTCCGAATTGTTTTAATATCATCGGATGAACTTCACCAAAATATGCAACTACATTAGCACCCAAACGAAATGCACCGCTTCTTCCCGGATGGTAATAGCTTGGTGCATCAAGTGAAATTCTAACCGAATCATAAGGACCGTTAGCTGCTGCAATAACCGCCAAAGCATCAGCCTTTGCATCAAACACATCAAATTGACGCTCATCTTTCAACCAATGTTTCTTAGATGTCTGACCACATCTTATACCGCCGGCAACCAACTTTTGTTCACCAGGTTTTACACCATAAAATTCCGGTCCGACCTCAAACAAACTAACATTAGAATATCCTCTGGCAATGTTATTCTTGCAACCTAGCAACAAGTTAATCAAAACCGACGGACGCATTTCATCCATTTCGGCAGTAATCGGATTGCACACCATTATCGGTTCATTACCTTTTCTAAAATCTTTAGCCAATTTTGAATCGGTAAAACTCCAAGTAACAGTTTCTAACATTCCTCTTGCGGCAAGCTCATGCTTAACCGTTACGATTCTGCGTTGAGCCAGTGACAATGTTTGTGCAGGGAAATAAGATTTAGGCATAGATTCGGCTTTAATATTATCAAGCCCTATCATTCTTACTACTTCTTCAATAAGGTCGTGTTCACCTTCAATATCACCACGCCAAGTCGGAGCAGTTGCCAGGATTCTATCACCCTCTTCTTTGGTTTCAAAACCAAGTGATGTCAAAATTTCTTTGATTTTAGCAGCACTTACTTCCATACCGATAAAGTTCTTAACTCTCTCCGGTCTGATATAAGTTGTAACCGGCTGATAATTTTCATCACCTGCCATCACCATTTCATGCACTTCACCGCCACAAATTTGCAATATCAAATCTGTTGCATAATCAGAGCCCAATATATTAGACTTCGGATCAACCCATCTTTCATATCTGTAACGAGAATCCGAATCAATTTGGAATTTTCTGCCTGTTCTGGCGATACATACCGGATTAAAAGACGCGCATTCTACAAATACATTAACCGTATCTTCCGAACATCCTTTAGAATTACCGCCCATAATACCGGCAAGACATTGAATACCTTCTTCGTCGCAAATTCCCAAAGATTGATTATCAAGATTATAAACTTTGTCCTCCAAAGATATAAAACCTTCTTCATCTTTAGCCATACGCACGCAAATATCACCTTTAAGCTTATCAGCATCAAAAACATGCAACGGACGAGCCATATCATAGTTAATATAATTGGTAATATCCACTAAAGGAGAAATCGAACGCAAGCCGATTGCAGTTAATCTGTCCTTCATCCATTTTGGAGTTTCGGCTTTATTATTAACTCCTTTAATATAGCGTCCCACATATGTCGGGCAGGCCTTGAAATCTTCAATTTTTACTTTAATTGGAGATTCTAATGTGCTGTTATGCTTTGTGATATTTAAGGGTTTTAGTTTTCCCAAACCGGCAGCGGCCAAATCTCTGGCCACACCTCTTACTCCCAAACATTCGGCTCTATTTGGTGTAATTGCAATTTCAATAACCGGATCAGCCTTATAAACTTCTGCCAAACTCAATCCGATCGGTGCTGTTTGCGGAAGCTCAATAATACCATTATGATCTCTTCCTACACCGATTTCATCTTCGGCACACATCATACCGAAACTTTCAACACCTCTAACCTTACCGACTTTAATTTTTTCGTTAAACAACGGAATATAAGCACCGACATGAGCCAAAACACCTATCATTCCTTTTTTGACATTAGGTGCGCCGCAAACGATTTGCAATATTTCATTACCGTCATTAACTTTCAAAACATGTAGGTGATCAGAATCAGGGTGATCTTCAACTTCTTCAATACGAGCTGTCGAAAAACCTTCCATGCTTTCAAAAGGATTAACCACCTCTTCTACTTCCAAACCGATTTTGGTAAGAGTTTCGGCAATTTCATCAACACTTGCCTGAGTATCTAAATGTTCTTTCAACCATGATATTGTAAATTTCATCTTCTTATACTCCTTTTATCTTACCAAACCGCCATTATTACTCAAACCACCTGTCATAGATGATTCATCTAACGGCATAAATCCATAATGCTTAAGCCAACGAACATCCGATTCAAAGAATGTTCGCAAATCAGGAATACCATATTTAAGCATTGCCAATCTGTCCAATCCCAATCCGAAAGCAAATCCCTGATATTCTTCCGGATCAATTCCGCAAGCCTTCAAAACATTAGGATGAACCATACCGCAACCCAAAATTTCCAGCCAGTCATCACCGGCTCCGATTTTCAGCTCGGTCTTGCTTTTTTTACAACCGATATCCATTTCAGCCGATGGTTCTGTAAACGGAAAATATGACGGACGATATCTTACAGGCAATTCATCAACTTCAAAAAATGTCTTTACAAAGTCATACAAACAGCCTTTCAAATTGGCAAATGATGTTTTTTTATCAATAACCAAACCTTCTACTTGGTGGAACATTGGAGTATGAGTTGCATCATAATCCGAACGATATGTTCTGCCCGGCGCAATAATTCTAATCGGAGGCTGTTTTTTCTCCATTGTTCTGATTTGGACAGCCGAAGTTTGAGTTCTGACCACATAACTGTCATCAAAATTATCACTTTCGGGATTAGTAATATAAAATGTATCTTGCATTTGTCTTGCCGGATGGTTAGCCGGAGTATTTAACGCATTAAAATTATGGAATTGATCTTCAATATCCGGTCCGTCGGCAACTTCAAAACCCATTTCACCAAAAATTGCCACAACTTCTTCATAAATTTTTGATACCGGATGAATACGACCGATATTTTCTTCTCTGATTGGCAAAGTAACATCTATTGTTTCTTTTGCCAGCTTTTCATTTAATTCTTTGGCAAACAACTCTTGTTTTTTTGTTTCTAATGCTTTTTCAATTTCAGATTTTATCACATTAAGCATTTGTCCCATTTGCTTTTTTTCTTCTACCGACAAAAGAGCTAATTTTTTCATTTCTTCGGTCAAAGCACCTTTTTTACCCATAACAGATACTTTTATATCTTCCAAAGACTTAACATCTGAAGCTTCATCAATTTGCTTTAAAGTTGTTTGTTTTAACTGTTCAATATTTTCCATAATTTCACCATTTTTTTAATTTAAAATCAAAAGGATCCTCACCTGATTGCTCAAGTAGGACCCTTTTTATTATAAAATTTTTCTCGAAAATTATTTGCTTAAAGAAGCCTTAACTTGGTCAACCAATTTAGCGAAAGTTTCGGGCTCTCTAACAGCGATATCGGCCAATACTTTACGATCAAGCTCAATACCAGCTTTGGCGAGCCCGTTCATAAATCGAGAATAGGTCATATCATGCAAGCGTGTGGCAGCGTTAATGCGTTGAATCCACAAGCTGCGGAAGTTTCTTTTCTTAGTGCGTCTGTCGCGATAAGCATATTGCAAAGCTTTTTCAACTTTTTCAACTGCAACGCGGAAAACATTTTTATTGCGGCCGCGATAACCTTTAGCCATCGACAACACTTTTTTGTGACGAGCGTGAGCTGTTACACCTCTTTTTACACGAGACATTCTTCTATACTCCTACAAATATGGTAAAAACTGTTTAACAATCTTAACATCAACATCAGCAACCAATGTTGAGCCACGAGCTTGTCTTTTCATTTTTTGGGTTTTGCAGAAGAGGCAGTGTCTCTTGTAAGCAAAATTTCTTTTCAATTTACCTGTACCGGTAACGCTGAAGCGTTTTTTTACGGCACTTTTAGTTTTCATTTTTGGCATTTTAAATCCCTTTCAAATACTTGGATTATTTAGGAGTCGACAGGCATACCAACAGCCCGCCCACTCGGTTCAAACGCTCTTATAAAGCTTTTTACATCAAAAATCAAGCATTTTTTTATAAACAATTGCTTTACAGAGCTTTTTCGTCGCTAATCGACGCTTTTTCTTCTTTTTGCCTAGCTTTCACGGCCTTTTTAGCTGCCGCAACTTTTTTCTTTTCTTCTTTTTTCTTTTCTTTGACAACTTTTTTAGCTGTTTGTTTCTTTTCTTTTGCTATTTTTGCTTTTTCTTGTCTTTCTGAAACTTCTTTTTTGCATTTATACATTTTTTTTGCATGTTCGGCATAAGCTTCCTCAACAACCAAAGTTGTCTCACAAACACCATCTTCAGCCAGTCTGAATTTTTCATTCAAGCAACCGGCCACGCTTCTTTTGTATACAAAGACATAAAAAGCGGCTAAAACAAAAGAAAAAACAATACAAGATGTTTTAACGACCGTCAGTATTGTCAACGGTGTAATAAGTGTCAAGATAACACCGTCAATCGGCATAATATTTCCCAAAACCATAATTCCGCCATAAATTACCGACAACAAAAATACAACTACCGAAAAATATGGTGCCCAACCGACAAATGTTAAAAATGTGGATACAATCGGCAATTTTTTCATTGCTTTTTCGATAAATTTTATCGGTTTTAAAAAATTCATCGGTATTAAAAATATAGCCAACAACATAGACAATATAAATTCTGTCAAATATGAAGAATATGTATCAATTCCCCACAAAATCAAAGAGATAATCCAAAATATACCTCCCAACCATAAACTTTGCTTCCAATATATACTCATCTTGCTTCTCCTATCCTAATAAAAATTTTTAACACTGACAAATTTTTCGGCTCTCAAGTCAAGCAGTTTTCCATTTTCCAACTTAACTTTTCTATCCATTTTATCAGCCAAATCAAAGTTATGTGTAGCAATTAACGCACTCAAACCTGTTTCTTTTACGATTGATAATAATTCATTAAACACAATATCCGATGTCTTAGGATCTAAATTACCGGTAGGCTCATCTGCCAACAACAACTTTGGTGTATTAGCCAAAGCTCTGGCTATCGCAACCCTCTGTTGTTCACCACCGGACATCTCGGCAGGTCTATGTTTTAATCTTTTTTCCAAGCCCATTTTACTTAATAACCACTTAGCAAATTCTTTGGCTTCTTTTTCTTTTTTGCCGCTGATAAGTTGAGGCAACATCACATTTTCCAAAGCATCAAAATCAGCCAACAAATTATGATATTGATATACAAATCCCAAATAATCGCGTCTTAACGATGTGCGTACACCGTCATTCAACTCCGAACATTTTTGCCCCTGAATATAAATATCTCCTTTTGTAGGCTTTTCCAACAAACCGGCTAATTGTAACAAAGTTGACTTACCGGAACCTGAAGGTCCGATTAACGCAACAATCTCACCTTTTTTTATATCCAAATTTACACCGCGCAAAACTTGCAATGTCTGACCGCCCTGCTTAAACGAGCGATAAACATTTTTCATCTCAAGCACATCAACTTCGCTATTCATAACGCAACGCCTCCACCGGATCTGTTTTTGAAGCTTTCCACGACGGATACAATGTAGCACTAAATGATAAAATTATTGATATCACAACCACACTCAAAACTTCTGTTACATCAATTTTTGCCGGCAATTTTGACAAGAAATAAATTTCTGCCGAAAACAGATCTCGTCCCAATATCGACTGCAATCCTTGTCTGATTGCTTCAATATTTTCACAAAACAGCACACCCAAAACCAAACCCAACAATGTTCCGACCAAACCGATAAAAGCGCCATCTATAAAGAATATGCGCATAATCATTCCTCTGGTAGCTCCCATTGTTCTAAGCACTGCGACATCGCGGCTTTTATCTTTTACCAACATAATAAGCCCGGTAATGATATTAAATGCCGCAACAATGATAATCAGCGTCAAAATAATAAACATTACATTGCGTTCAACTTCCAAAGCGTTAAAAAATGCCGAATTACTTTGCTTCCAATCATATATATAAGCATTAGGTCCGAGACTATGTTCCAACATACTTTTAACCTGCTTCAAAAATTTGTCATCATCAATGGTAACATCAATATTGGTTACAACGCCTTTTAATCCGAAATAAACCTGAGCCGCTTCCAAAGGCATAAAAATGAAATTTGAATCATACTCAAACATTCCCGAATCAAATAATCCGACAACCTGATATGATTTCATTCTGGGCACACTGCCAAAAGCCGTAACTTTGCCGTTAGGCGACAAAAGCGTGACCTTATCACCCTCAACCACTCCCATTTTTCTGGCCAATCGTACACCCATAATAATGCTGTCATCCTTAAAATATTCCATATCAATATTTTTAACAGCCTCAGCCATAGATTTTTTGCTTAAAATATCATCTTTTGAAATTCCTCTGACCATAGCCCCTTCTGCAGATTTTCCGGCAGTTACAAGCAGTTGATTTTCAATCATCGGGACCGCCAAATTTATGTGTTCAATTTCTGAAATATCTTTGATTGCCGCTTTATAATTGTTAAACGGATAGCCGTTTGGTGCTACAATGGAAATATGACCGTTCATTCCCAATATTCGTCCCAACAATTCGGCTCTAAAACCGTTCATCACACTCATAACAATTATCAAGGTTGCAACGCCGAGTGCAATACCGGTGAAAGCAAACGCGGTAATGACCGAAATAAAACCTTCTTTTCTCTTAGCCCGCAAATATCTGCTTGCCGTCATTCTCTCAAATTTATTAAAAATCATAAAATCATATTACCTTATAAAAACAATATTATAGAATTTATATTATCTTTACACAAAAGTTACAACTGCCAATGATATTTATTCAACAAAAAAGCTCCGATTTTACCGGAGCTTTTTTTCATTTGTGCGCAAAATTATCGATGACCGATTAAACCTTCTGAAATATGTTTGTTAATGCTGACAAAACTATCCAACATTTTTTTATCAATATTGTTCAAATTTTGACCTACTTTAATAGTATTTGTAGCAATATAATCAGCCAATTTTACCAAATTTTCTCTAACTTCGACAGGTAATTTTGTTTGACCTTTATTCATCAAAGTTTTTATCATAATCCACAATCTTTGATTATTGTCCAAAGCCTCAACCATTTTCACATCGTCTTTTGCTTTATAAGCCTCAACCAAATCCAATCCGCTCTTTGCCAAATAATAAGCTTCTTGTTGAGCTATTGTTGTTGTAACAGAATCTAATAAACCTTCGGCAATTTGTTTATTTATATTAGCCAACGATTTAAAAGTTTCTTCTTTCATATCAATTCCCTTACAAACCGTCACCATTTCCACATATTTTGAAAGTTTGTTCAAATTATTTTTTATCTCAATCGGTAAAAGATTATTTTTATTATTCAAATATGAATCAATTTCCACCCACATCTTCAGATTTTCATCCAACACTAAAAATTTATAATTATTATCCGATGAAACAGATGCTGTTTCAAGATGCTCGGCATATTCTTTCAATAACTCAGCCTCTTGTTGAGCTTCTTTTATTTGATTATTAAATTGTTCAATCATTTTACTTAAACTTTCCATATCAAAAAATTAAATTAAAAAGCTTTCTGAATTCATCTTAAACAAAGAAAGAAGCCTAAAAACCTTATCTAAAGCGATTGGGGAATAAAGTGCCATAGTTTCAGCCTTTAAGCCTCTTTCCGATTGTTTAGTAACCGATATACTTTTCGGTTGCTTAATCTTTTTTAAGAAAAAATTGGGGAGATTTTTCCATAAAAAAGCTTCATCACATAATAATAAGGGAACTCGCTACGATATTTTTTTAACTATATTTAATATCGTTTTTTTTAATTAAAACGGTGCAACTATATCAAGAATTTGTCTTCCGTATCTGGGCTGTTGAACATCAGATATCACACCCTGACCGCCATAAGACACTCTAAGCTCTGCAATTTTGCTTGATTCAATAGTATTATTTGATGAAATATCTGCTCTTCTGATAATACCGCGCATCATCAACTGACGAACCTCATAACTGACTCTTATTTCCTGAGTGCCTTCTATAACCAAATTACCGTTTGGCAAAACCTGAGTAACCACCGCAGCCAAAGTTAAATCAATATCTTCTTTTCTATCGATTTTACCATCACCGGCAATTTCTCTGTTTGAGGTAATATCAATCAAACCATCTTTTGAAACCGTATCCGGAAATACTTTACCCAAATACTTTTCATATCCGAAGAATGAACCTATACCGACCGAATCTTTATTATCATCACGATTTTGTTCCATTTCGTTTTCCATCAACGCATTATCTTTGGCTGAAATCTTAACCGTAATAATATCACCTACTTTAGAAGCTCGTTGATCTTGGAAAAATCCGGCTGAACCTTGTTTCCACAAAGAATTTGCGCCTTGTTTTTGTTCTACTTCATAAGGCATGGGCATAGACACAGGCTCATATCCTTTTGCCAATGTCGGATTTTCAATCGGAGACAATGGAGGTTCTTGGCCGACTTGCGAAAGTCTGGTCAACATACCGCAACCTGATAATGATGTTGCCATCATCAACATCAATGTACATTTTGCAAAATTCTTATTTAATTTTTTCATTTCAATCCCCCACCTTATTCAGCCAAAACCTCGGCCGTATTTTTATCAATAACCTTTGCCACAACTTCTTTAGCGCTTTTAGTATTGATAAATTTTACCAAATCACCTTTTGCTCCATCTTCTAAAGCTTCCATTTTTGAGGTAATTTGAAGTCCTTTATTCCTATAAATAATTGTCAGTGCCTGACCTTTTTTTACCACAATTTCATTTCTAAGATCACGCTTACTGATATTTTTTTCTGCCTTTAACAATCTTATGGCCTGCTTTCCGACAATATCATCAACATCGACAAGACCATCTTCTTTAAGTCTGTTTTCTCTGACCAATACTGTTTTAAGCGCATCGGATGTAATAACTTCGTCTTTTGCAATATCTCTTGTCGGAACATAAATTTCCTTCATCACAAAGAATCTTCCCAATAAATCAGTCTTACCTACCGAAACACCATCGGCAAAAATTTCCGCATTAGTAGTAAACTTGTTATTGTCGTCTGCTTTCAAATCGCTTATCAATATTTTGACATCTTTTGCATCATCAAAGGCAAAATCCGTCTTACCGCCAAATATTTCCAATTCGACCATATTGGCAATCCCCTGTTCCGCAAATTCTTTTTCAATTGCCTTAACCAAATCAATGCTATTAACCTCGCCGGCAATCACATTCATCGGAACAAACAACAAACCAAACAATACTGCAAACAATTTAAGCATCAGATAAATCCTATCTCATTTGATTAATTGTATTAAGCATAGAATCAGCTGTTGTAATAATCTTAGAGTTCATTTCATAAGCACGCTGAGCCGAAATAAGTTCGGTAATTTCGCTAACCGGATTAACATTTGATGTATTCAAATAACCTTGCAAAATAGAACCGAAACCTTCGCTATCCGGATTATCAATAATCGGATCGCCCGAAGCTTCTGTTTCCATAAACAAATTATCACCCAAAGCTTCCAAACCGGCTTCGTTTACAAAGGTAGCCAATTCCAATTGACCGACATTTACTTCGTCTGTTTCGCCATCTTGTTTAACCCATACTTCGCCGGAGCTGTTAACATATACTTCAACCGCATCTTCCGGAATAGTAATTTCCGGTTGTACAACATATCCGTCATGAGTAACGATTGTGCCGTCACCGTTGCGTTGAAAAGCACCATCTCTGGTATAGGCAGTACCCTTACCTTCAGGCAATTCAATCGTAAAATATCCTCTGCCTCTAATGGCTAAGTCCAAATCATTACCGGTAGATGTCAAAGAACCGCCTTCGGTAATACGATAAATAGCCGAAGTTCTGACACCAAGACCCATTTGGATACCTGCCGGAACAATAGTATTGTCAGCAGTCGAAGCTGATCCCGGACGAACGATATTTTGATATAGCAAATCACTAAATTCTGCGCGTCTTTTAGTATACGCCGTAGTGTTCATATTGGCGATATTGTTAGAAATGGTGTCAACATTTGTTTGTTGAGCCAACATTCCGGTAGCGCCTATTTGTAAAGATCTCATAATCTATTCCCCTTTTTATGATTTATGCCAACTCGGCATAAGTTGAAATTGTATTTGACAAACGATCGTGTTCCTCATCAATCATTTGTTGTACATAATCGTAGCTGCGTTGAATTTTGACCAAATTAGTCATTTCGTTAATTGCGTTTACATTTGAACTTTCTAACATTCCTTGCGCAATTCTGATGTTGTTTGTACCAAAGCTGACCTGATTTCCCTCAACATTGTCAAACAATACACCATTTACTTTTAATAATTTTTGATTATCGGCAAATTTTGCCACTTTCAGTCTTCCGATAACACCGTTTTCAGAAATAACATCACCGCTTTCGGAAACTGTAATTTCTCTTTCATCCGGTGCAATAAATATCGGTGCATTATTTTCGCTCAACACATACTCACCGGCAGATGTAACCAAAGCTCCGTCCTTATCTAAGGTAAATTGACCCTTTCTGGTATATTTCTCGCCGTCTTTGGTTTCCACACAGAAAAATCCGTCACCTTTGATAGCCAAATCAAAAGTATTGCCTGTATGCTTAAATGCACCTTCGATAAAATCCTGATAATCGGCAAAATCCTGAGTAAAGAACAAAGGTTCTAAACCGATACCGACGGCATCTTCTGTCTGATTAATATAAGAAGTAAACAAAGCATTGTCTTGTTTATAGCCGACCGTATTCATATTGGCCATATTATTAGAAACAATATTCATTTGTTTCCATAGAGCCATTTGGCGTGACAATGCTATATACGAAGTATTATCCATTAACTATTCCCCTAATTTTTATCTCAACCGTTCTCCCCAACGGCTAATAAAATTTTATAAGTTGAAATAGTATATGCAAAAGCCGTGCCAATTTTTTAAAAGCATAGAAAAAACGAGTTCTTTTCATTATCAAAGAACTCGTTAATCATAAAGTTTTCCAAGTAATTATCTGAGATCGTTTTTAGTTCGACCTGTTTTCACTTTTTTTACAATTGAATTTATTTTTTTATTATATCCAAACTGATAAGATACACCGACCTTTCCTGTAACCCTATCATTACCGAGTGTCTTATCTGTATTTACGGCAATATCTGTAAATATTTGTACACCGTTCTTTCCCAGAGCACCGGTAAGTACAACCTCACCTTTATTATTAAATAATGCATGAAAAGCAAGATTGGTTCCCTTGCAGAAACCTGTATTAAACGCAATATATGCGGCCATTTCGTTTTCATTAAAATTATGCTTTACACCCGTTGCAATACCAAAATTATGTTTATGATCCTGAAATGATACATTACCATGCAATTCATCTTGTTGTCCCATTCTACCGGCTACAACAACTTTAAGATCCATATCTTTATGATTAGCCAATACATTAGCACCAACCCTAGCCCAAAGATCTGCTTCTTTAGGATTAGGTATAACCAACCAACCGTCTCCTTTATTGCAAATTAAACCCAACTCGGCTTTAATTCCCTTACTGTCCTTATAAGACAAAACAATTCTGTCACCACCATTACCGAAAGTAGCCATATACCTTTCTTCAATGCTCATACGATTTATATCGACACCGTTAAATAATTGATCACAGCCCATAATATTTTCTCTACCCAAAATTAAAGAAAATTTTCCGGAATCATTTCCATTTTTATATAAAATTTCCTTTCCCAATTCCAATAAAAATACCGAAGAAACCGGTGTAAAATTATATCCTTTTTCATTTACATTATGAATAAAAAGCCACCTCGCATTATGCTTACCATACCAACCTTTTTTTTCAGCCCCAATACCAACATATGGTGCCAAATCATTATATAAATAACAACCGTTTTCATTTAACCCGATTGCACAAAAATTATCAATACCCAGATTCACATCAAATTTTCCGTCTTTCACACTGTCAACATCATTACTTATAGGTTGAGCAAGTTGTTCTGTTCCGGGAATTTTTGCATCATCTTTTTCATTAACATTTTGTGCACTTGCAAAATTCGGACAAGCCACAGCCATCGTAAAAAATGTCGCAGCAGCACCAAGCCAATTTTTTATTGCACTATTTAATTTGCTATTTCTTATTTTATCTCTTAATGATGTATTATCCATAGCAATTCTCCTTAATTTATTAGGCATACATCCATTTTACCCCTCCCCGATTTTTTCGTCAAGTATTTTCGTCAAAAAAAGGCTTGTTCTTTTACAAAACAAGCCTTTTATTTTCTACTTATTATTTGTGCTTAAAACGGAATGTCATCATCCAAATTAGCCGGTGCAGATGCCGGTGTAGAATCCCAACCGCTGTCCGATGCACTAAACACATCATTACCGCCGGCAGGAACACCATCGCCCTTACCGTCCAACATTACCAAATTACCGCTAAAGTTTTGCAAAACAACTTCGGTAGTATAGCGTTTTTGACCGCTGTTATCTTCCCAACTGCGAGTCTGCAATTGACCTTCCAAATAAACTTTAGAACCTTTGCGCAAATATTTTTCGGCAACATCAGCCAAGCCGGGGTTAAAAATAACCACTCTGTGCCACTCTGTTCTTTCTTTGCGTTCACCTGTTGATCTATCTTTCCAAGATTCGGATGTAGCCAAATTCAAGTTAACAATCTTAGCTCCGTTGTTTGTATTGCTAACCTTAGGATCATCACCCAAATTACCAACCAAAATAACTTTATTTATACTTCCAGCCATTTTTCTTACCTTATTACTATTAAAAATTAAAACTGTCACGATACTAATAGATTTTTTTATTTTTATAAAGCAAAAAATCAGTGTACCTGTGTATATTCGCCATTTTTGACCTGATACAAAGAATATTCACCCGATTTTACGGCAGTTCCGTTTTCAAAACCGCTCATTCCCCAAGGCATTTCATATTCTTTGGTATTTATTTCATTATACACTTTATCAAAATTTATACTTTGAGCATTTTGAACTGCTTGCGCCCACAAATTTACGGCAGCATATCCATACACACCCAAACCTTTAGGTTCTTTCCCTTTTATACGAAGTTCAACCAATTTTTCGGTAAAACTCGGCTCGTCTTTAATATTTTTGTACGAAAAGAAATAAACCCCTTCAACAAAATTACCCAACTCACGATACAAATGTCCTGTTGCCATATAGGCATCTACAAATATATTAGCTTTTGCATCTTCCTCTTGAATATTTTGAATTATACGAGCAACCGGCTCGGCATTACCCAACACATAGACAACCTGATTATTTATCAAAATTTCTTCCACCAATTTTTCATAATCATCATACGAAGACATATCAAACAAAGTCAATCCGTACAACCCCTTTGTATTAAACAAAACTTGTGTGGCAAAAGCCGTTTCCATAGTCTTCGGTATCGAACTGTCATATACAACCGCCAAATTTTTGCCAACCATATTTTCTTCATAATATTTTACAAAAACTTCTGCTTGATTACTCATCAAACCGCCGATTTTAACCAAACCTTTATTGGCTGTACTGCGCTGTTTTTCATCCAACGGCATCGGATAAATTCTCAATACCCCATTTTGCGAATATATTTTAGAAACTTCCTCAAACATATTATCACAAAACGGACCGATTAACAAATCAACTCTGTCATTTTTTGATGAATTAAGCGCAATCATTTGAGCTGTTGATATCGAAAAAGCATCTTCGCAACGATCATCAATTGTTATCAAATTAAGTTTATCACCCAACAAACCGCCTTTTTCATTTATTATATCGACGGCTATCTGAGCACCTTCTGCAATTTCGTTACCGAAATGGCTCATTTTTCCGATTTTTGGTGCAACAACGGCAATATTGGCGGCATAAGTTTCAGATATTGCCGACATTATCAAAAAAAGCATTAAAAAGCGAATAAACTTCATACACCAAAATCTCTTAGTTTAAACAAAGACACGGAATATTAGCATTTTATTTGCTATTTGCAACAAATTTTATAAATAATATCGACAAAATATTGACTTACACAAATAAACTCATACAATATCGCAAGAAAATAAACAATAAACGGAATAACAATGATATCAAAAAAATACACTTTCAAATCAGAAAAAAACGGACCATCGGTTTTAATTTTGGGCTCAATTTACAATGATGAACAAACCCCGACCAAAGCCGTATATATGGTTTTAGAAAAATTTGCATCCAAATCTCTTACTCCGTTAAAAGGAAGTGTTTCTTTTATTCCCGTATGTGAACAAAACTGCAAACAACAACTCAATAGCGAGTTAATCGAACATATAAACAATGCCGATATCATTCTTGATTTACGCTCCGCAACAATATCTGCTTCACAACCGTTTATTCTTGTTGGTAATAGCGATGAAACAACTAAAAAAATATCATCCGCACTCAACATAAAATACCTTGTCAAACATTCCTTACCTACCGACAGTTTGGCAAAATCTTATCTTATCATCAATTGCGGTGAAGATAACTCTGACCAAACATTGCAAACCGCATATTACAGCATTTTAAGTGCATTACTTTGCTTAGATATGCTTCAGGGCTATCCGTCTCAACCGGTTAAACAAACTTTTATAAATATCAATAAAATATACACCAAAAGCAAAGGCGGAACTTTAGCACAAAGTTTCAACAGTTTTGACAAAGTGTCAAAAGGCGAAACTTTAGTAAATTATATTGACGGTACTTGTGAAATATGTCAAAACGATGCATATATAATTTTACCTCAAACCGATAACGAGTGGTTTTATCTCGGCACGGCAGCAGACAATTTCTGACATTAGGATAAAAAAATGGCACATGATTTTATCGAAATAAAAGGCGCAAGAGAACACAACTTAAAAAACATATCCGTAAACATTCCAAAGAACAAACTTACGGTTATTACCGGTTTATCCGGTTCGGGAAAATCATCTCTTGCCTTTGATACAATCTATGCCGAAGGTCAAAGACGCTATGTCGAAAGCCTATCCTCCTATGCTCGTCAATTTTTAGATTTAATGAAAAAGCCCGATGTAGATTCTATCGAAGGTCTTTCTCCGGCAATTTCCATCGAGCAAAAAACCACTTCACACAATCCTCGATCAACTGTCGGCACCATTACCGAAATATATGACTATATGCGTCTTTTGTGGGCTCGTGTCGGCACGCCCTATTCTCCGGCGACCGGCCTTCCCATCGAAAGCCAAACCGTATCACAAATGGTAGACAAACTTTTGGAATATCCCGAAGGCACAAAATTTATCCTTTTGGCTCCTATTGTTCGTGGTAAAAAAGGCGAATACAAAAAAGAATTTGAAACTTTGCAAAAACAAGGTTATCAACGAGTAAAAATCGACGGCGAAATATACGATTTGGAAGAACTGCCGGAACTAAACAAAAATCAAAAACACGATATCGAAGTTGTCGTAGATAGAATAATTATCAAAGACGGTATTGCCGAGCGCCTAAGCCAATCTTTTGAAACAATCTTAAAATTAAGTGACGGATTAGCCTTTGTTGAAAATGCCTCGACTAAAGAACAACTGACATTTTCTTCCAAATTTGCCTGTCCTGTATCAGGCTTTACCTTAGAGGAAATCGAGCCTCGCTTATTCTCATTTAACAATCCTTACGGAGCTTGCCCGCATTGTGACGGTATCGGCGCTAAACTTTATATGGATCCGTTGCTTGTCGTACCCAATACCAATTTATCAATTTCACAAGGTGCTGTTGCTCCTTGGTATAACCGTCGTCATGGCTTTTTTACCGACGCCCTTACTTCGTTATGTCGCTATTTAAACATATCTGAAAATACACCTTGGAAAAACTTACCCAAACGCGCCCAAGATGTAATTTTATATGGTTCTGATGACGAACCTGTTCCCATGCAGTTTCCTCATTTTCAAACCTATAAACCTTTTGAAGGTGTAATTCCTAATATGGAGCGTCGTTTTTTAGAAACAGATTCTCCTGCCACCAGTGAGGAACTTGCTCGCTATCAATCAGCTGCCCCTTGTGAATTTTGTCATGGCAAGCGCCTAAAACCGGAAGCCTTATGTGTCAAAATTGCCGGACTTGACATTATGGATGTCACCGAAATGTCGATAAAAAAAGCGCTTCTTTGGTTTAACGGAATTTTACCCAACCTCACGCCCAAAAAACAAGAAATAGCAGCTAAAATAATCAAAGAAATTTGTGAAAGATTAAGTTTCTTAAACAATGTCGGATTAGAATATCTGACCCTTTCCCGTCAATCAGGTTCTTTATCCGGTGGCGAAGCTCAACGCATTCGTTTAGCCAGCCAAATCGGTACCGGACTTACCGGCGTTTTATATGTCTTGGACGAACCCTCAATCGGACTTCATCAACGCGACAATAATCGCCTTATTGAAACCTTAAATCGCCTGCGTGATATCGGTAATTCGGTTATTGTAGTCGAACACGACGAAGATGCTATTCGCTCGGCTGACTTTATTATCGACATTGGCCCCAAAGCCGGCTCCGAAGGCGGTCAAATTATGGCTTCCGGCGAATTAAAAGATATCTTAAAATCAAACTCTATCACTTCTCAATACTTAAACGGTATAAAAAAGATAGAAGTTCCTCAAACCAGACGCAAAGGCAACGGCAAATTTATCGAATTAAAAGGTGCCAAAACCAACAATTTGAAAAATGTCGATGTCAAAATTCCTTTGGGAACTTTAACTTGTGTTACCGGCGTTTCCGGTGGCGGTAAATCATCACTGATTTTAGAAACCTTATGCAAAGCCTTAGAAAAAGAAATCAACGGTTCACGCATTCATGGTGCTATCTATGACAAAATAATCGGCGCTGACAATATTGATAAAATAATAAATATTGATCAATCACCAATCGGACGCACTCCTCGTTCCAATCCGGCAACCTACACCGGCGTATTTACCAATATTCGCGATTGGTATGCCGCCCTGCCCGAAGCCAAAGCCCGAGGTTATACCGCCAGTCGTTTCTCATTCAATGTTGCCGGCGGTCGCTGTGAAGCTTGTAAAGGCGACGGCGTAACCAAAATCGAAATGCACTTCTTACCCGATGTTTATGTTGAATGTGATGTATGTAAAGGCACTCGTTTTAATCGCGAAACTTTAGAAGTAAAATACAAAGACAAATCAATTGCCGATGTTTTAGATATGACCATTGACGAAGCTTATAAATTCTTTGAAAACATACCATCTATCAAGAACAAACTCGATTTGTTGCGTCGTGTAGGCTTAGGTTATGTAAAACTCGGTCAACCGGCAACCACTTTATCCGGCGGCGAAGCTCAGCGCATAAAACTATCCAAAGAATTATCAAAACGAGCTACCGGCAAAACCTTATACATACTTGATGAACCAACCACCGGACTTCACTTTGAAGATATCAACAAATTGCTTAAAATATTGCATTCTCTTGTTGAACAAGGCAATTCCTTGATTGTGATTGAGCATAATTTAGATGTTATCAAAACCGCCGATTATATCATCGATATCGGTCCCGAAGGCGGTGACAACGGCGGTCAAATAATTGCCAAAGGCACACCTGAAGAAGTAGCCAAATCCGACATCAGCTATACCGCAAAATTTTTAAGAGAAAAACTGTAAGATTTATCGGGAGGGTGCTTTTGTTAAATTTTTTAAGCGGTCTAAATTCCAATTCTCTATTCCGCCAAATATTTGCTTATACAAAGAATATGATTTTCCGAGATTTTCTGCCATTTTTTTGGCTTTTTCTTTGTCATTCGAAAACTTAACCAGTGTTTTTTGTATTTTTTTAACACCTGCTTCATCATATCGATATTGTTTGACAACATCACTTAGCATTCTATTCATATTGTCTTCAAAAGACTTATTATTTCCTGCATTATTTTTAGCATATTCTTCCACAATTGCCAAAACGACCTTTTCATCCATTTTGACACTGTTGGTTCTTTCACCAAACAAATTTGTGTTTGTAACATCAAGTCCTTGCAGTGAAGCATTGCGCTTGAGCAATTCCAATAAAGTATCGGTTGGGACATTTTCTTCCGGATGTTCTGAAGCATATTTGCACAAACTATTCACATATTTTTTCAAAGATTGAATTGATACATCAGCCTTTTCTGCATCAATATTGATAATTTTATCTTTAGGATCGACCACTTGAACTGTTTCATCCGTTTTTGCTTGTTCAAGACTTTTTCTATGCTCCAAATATTCTTCATAAGTAACAGGTTCATCCCTTTCTTCTGTTGCTTTTCTTTCTTCATTTTCAGATAACAAAACACCATTTGCTTTATCATTTAAGGCTTTTTCAAAAGTTTCGTTCAAGCGATGATTAAACTGATTTAATAAAAGTTTTCCTTTTCCGCTATAATTTTGCGAAGACAATGTTGTTGTAAGTTCAGCCACATCTTTTTCGGTATAATCATAATTTGCAACAATATAAGTTGCCAAATCATACATCATTTTTTCAACACTGTCTCTTCCGGCTGTTTTCTTATTGTTATGCCTGATAAATCGAGTATATTCTTCAAAAATAGTCTTAACAGCTTCTTGGTTTGGCCTGCCGTCTTCACTATTTGTTGACGATTTATCAATCAATTTTTTCAACAAATTTTTAGAATTTTTATCGTCAATATTTTTTCTTAAAGTAAGATAAGTACAAGCATTATCCTTAACATCATCAACTGATAGTGTATCCAAAAAATCAATAAAACCATGTTGCAATCTTACATACATTGACAGCTCATTTTTGTTGCGTCCGTCCTTGGATAATAAACAAGCTAATCTGTAAGCATTCAATCTTACGGTATCCATTTCCTCGGCTAATTCAGCAGGATCGAACTGAACCAATTTATCTAATGCCTCCTCAGAAAAACATTTTACCGAAACACCGTCAACTTTTTTCTCTTTTTTGTGATGATTACTTCTGACTAAATACAACAAATATTTCATCTTAGTAGCAGAAGTTAACGGTTGAGTTCTAACAATTCTGGCAATTGCATCCAATCCATCATTTAAAAATCTGGCCCCTCCGACATAAGTAAGTTCATTTTTATAGTCAATTACAACTTTACCATTAGCATTTTTAAAAATCTTTTTGCCATGTTTTGTATAAAAATCCTCATCATAATTGCCTTCCAATTTGCCGTCAAAATGCTTATAAAGGACGCCATCCTTATCTTTGCGCAACTCCTGATGATAAAGTTTGAATATTTTCCATAAAATACGACCTGAAAGATGTTTTTTATCTTCTAATGAAGTAGTATTTTTGACATAACTGTCAAATTTATCAAAAAAATCAATATATGCTTCTCTGCTTCTATTTTCCAACCTTATATATTCCGGAGTTTTCTTAAATTCTTCTATAGAAGCTCCCGATCTGAAATACGCATTTCTATATGCTACCATATCAAAAGCTGATTGAGCATATTCAGCTAACGCTTCTTCAATTTCTATTACCTTGGGATCACCGGAAAATTTAGATTCATTAGACATTACTGTTACTTTCTTGAAACATCAATCAAAAAACATTAAACACATAATATCACTTTTTTTGTATAAAAACAAGATAAAATAATGCTCGGATTGGTGAGCAAAATAAGGACGCAAAATATAAATCCCACCAAATCCGAGCACTTTTCTAAAACGGGAGCAATAAAACGAAGTAACATTGCCGCCGTTAAGAAACTTTTTTTATTAGAACTTGTAGTTCAAAGACAAGCCCCACATCTTAACCGAGTTTTCATATTCGGCTGATACACCACGAGATGTCGGTGCAGGATGTCCGTTATCAATGTCAATCTTAGCCTCTTTAGCTTGAATATAGGTGAATCCCATATCAAAGGTTAAGTTTTCATTGTATTTGTATTCAAGACCGGTTGAATACCAAATGCGTCTGGAATCAGGAATACGCGGAGTACGATAATCCATTTTAACGGCAGCATCATCATAAGCCAAACCTAAACGAAGCTTCCATTGGTCATCAATTTGATAAGAAGCACCGATAGCGTAGAAATTAGCATCTTCCCAATGCTCAGGAGTTGAGCTAAACATACCGCCTCTTTCTTGACCATAGATATCAATAGAGTCAAAAGAATTCCAAAATACGCGTTGATATTCAGCCATAACCGCCCATTTGTCATTGATTTCGTGATAAGCACCAACTGAGAATAATGCCGGAGTATCAATACGAGCAGTAATATCTTGGTTATAAATAGGATTATATAGTGAAGGCATATTAGGAGATTCGATTTCGCCTTTTAATTTGTGGTTGATTTCACTGCGATAGTTTACACCAAAACGAGTTTTATCACTGAGTTCATACAAAGCACTCAATTGGTAACCGACATCAACGGTATCACCTTGCAAAGCAACTCCGGCAGTACCGTAAGCACCGGTAGAAGTTAATCTTGCTTTGAAGTATTGGATAGGCAAGCCTGCACCCAAAGACAATTTGTCAGTAGCTTTATAAGCAATCATCGGTGTTGTAGTCACAGCAGTAACTTTTGAAGTTGCACCATGATCAGCACCCGCCCAACGAGCATCATATTTGGTAACCATACCGAAAGGAACATTGATACCAAGACCAAATGTATATTTGTCGTTGATTTGTTGTGAATAAGACATATTCGGAGCAATAGCCGAGTGTACGATGTTATGAACATCAGAAGTTTCTCCGGGATTAACCGAACTCTTGTTTTTAATATTGTGAGCAGAAGCTTCCGGAGCAATATATGTACCGCCGATATTAAATTGTTTGCCTTTGTGACGAGTAAGACCGGCAGCATTAAAATAAGCATAAGAGTTGTTTTCTGCACCGGCAGTAGCACCGGCAAAAGCATTTCCCATAGCAGCTGCAGACTGTTCACGAAGATGGAAACCTGCTGCATTTGCGTTTGCAATGGCCATAACAGAAGCCAAAGCTGTAAATGTAAGAAGTTTTTTCATAAATAAAAATCCTTTTTGTTTAACTACGAAAGTCGTTATAACACAAAAAAATAAAAAATCAATCAATCGATTGAATTATTTTTCAACTATTTTAAATTGTCATTATTTTTCAAAAACTTAGATTGTTGAAAAAATTAAAAAAAGATAAAAATTTGATAAAAAAGCCTTTTTTTTAAGCAAAAAATATGCTATATTAGAAAAAGTGCTTGATTTTTAAGATATGAAGTGCTACAAACCAACTGATTTATTGGATTAACCTTAAAACATATATGAAAAGGGGTGATTTAAGTGGTTCAAGTTACTGTTATTGGTAATGATGTCGGACAATCTTTGAAAGTTTTGAAGAAAAAGATGCAACGTGAAGGTATCTTCCGCGAGATGAAACTTCGCCGTTGTCACGAAAAAAATTCTGAAAAGAAAGCTCGTCGTCAAGCTGAAGCCGTTCGTCGTGCTCGCAAACAGTTGCGCAAACGCTTAGATACTGAAGGATTCTAATTTAGAGTTTTTTAGAAAACAAAAATCTTAAACCGTCTCATTAACTTGAGACGGTTTTGTTTTTGATTTAAAAATATTCTTGCCAAATTACTTAAAATCTATTAGCCTAGATTTTGTAAGGGTGAGTTGCCTTTGCGGAGCTTCGAAACTCCCACAAAATAATAAGAACATCTCCTAATGGGGAGCTGGGGATATAAGGCTTATGCTCGAATAACTCAGGCTGTTCTTGTGCAGTTTCGAACTCCCCGCCTTTTTTTAACTAAAAGGCGGTTTTGTTTTAACAAAATCAAACGGGAGTTTATGAAAATGACAGATTCATTTCGTGCCGAAGTATTAAAAAATCTGGGCACCAATTTAAGAAAAATTCGCATAGAAAAAGGATTAACAACTGCTGATGTTGCCCTACACTGCGATTTATCACTAAATTCAATAAACGAAATTGAAAAAGGAAACAAAGTTTCTTTTACAAAATTCAAAAGATTACTTTCCTTTTACAACAAAAGATTCGAAATAGTTATAACCGATAAATAAAGTCAAAATAAAAAACTTAAGATAATGAGGTTAATAGAAGCAAAAAAAGAAAGCTCCTACATTCTCCGTTAAGGTCGAAGAATAGTTTAGATAAAGTCAAAATAAAAAAGCCGGCGAGCGAGCTTATAACATTATCAGGTTATTTTTATTATCAATAAAAAACTTAAGATAATGAGGTTAATAGAAGCAAAAAAAGAAGGCTCCTACATTCTCCGTTAAGGTCGAAGAATAGTTTAGATAAAGTCAAAATAAAAAAGCCGGCGAGCGAGTGTACAAAGGAAGTACATGACCGAGCCGGCTATTTGAAATTTTGGCTTTAGATAAGCTGTTATGCGACCTTAACTAATACCTAATTCTTCCATAACCTCTTTTTTGAGTGTCACATTATCTGCCTTACCTGTTGCAAATACAGGCAACGAATCACGATAAATAATAACCCTGGGAAGATAAAGTTCCGGCAAAGCATTTTGTTTGATATAAGCGTGCAAACGATCATTCGTTGCTTTTTTATTGTTAGTAGCCAAAACAATCTGCTCACCTTTGGTGTCATGAGGAACAGCAACGATTCCGTATGCCCATTCAGCACCATCGGCCTCAAAAGCTTTAACAACTGTTTCATGAACGGCATTTAATGAAACCATTTCACCACCGACTTTTGCAAAGCGTTTAATTCTGTCGCGAATATATACAAAGCCGATTTCATCGATTTCTACCACATCACCGGTATGATACCAACCGTCTTTTAAAGGCTCTAACACACCCGGATTATCAGGATGAATATATCCTAACATCACATTCGGACCTTTAACCCACAATTCACCACCATTTTTAATTCCGTCAACCGGAACAATTTTGTGTTGAATTTTCGGCAACAATTTACCGATAGAACCAAAGCGGTTAAATATGCGGTTATTAGCTGTCACCACAGGAGAGCATTCAGTTGAACCATAAGCTTCTTTAACGGCGATTCCCAATCTTTCACCCCAAAGGTTACGAGTATCAGGCTTAATAGCTTCGGCACCGCCATACATAATACGAAGCGAGTGGAAGTCCATCGGGTGCGCAATTTTTGCATAACCGCGGAAGAATGTATCTGTACCCAAAAGCGCTGTTGCACCGATTTCATACGAAAGTTCGGCAATAACACGATAGTGCAACGGCGAAGGATACAAGAACAATTTACAACCGTTAAACATTGGAAATATTGTACCGACCGTCAAACCAAAACTGTGGAACATCGGCAAAGCATTGAGCAAAGTATCTTTATTATTCAATGTTTCGATACAGTTCAACTGATCCACATTAGAAATAATGTTTGAGTGGCTCAAAACAACGGCTTTGGGAGCGCCTTCCGAACCTGAGGTAAACAAGATAACAGCTTTTTTGTTACCTCCCTCCGGATGCGGAACGCGTTTAACCTTATATCTGGCCAAAGCGCCGAGCTTGTCTTTCAAAGTCAAATGTTTACGCAATTCTTCCAAATAAAAGATTTTATATCCGGCTTCACGAATTGCCACAATAACATCTTCCATTTTGGCATTACGAATAAATGCGTGCGATGTAATAACCATTTTAACTTGAGCGGTATTACACATTGAAACCATATTTTTGGCACCGACCGAAAAGTTTAACATTACCGGCACGCGTTCATAGGCTGACAAACCGAAGAATGAGCAAACGGTAGCCAAAGCATTAGGCAACAACAAAGCTACATGCTCTCCCGGTTGTGTCATTTTCTTAAAGAAGCGACCAAGAACAAAAGATTTAATAACAACATCTTTATACGAATGCGGTTCGCGGTTAATATCTTCAAAGAATTTAGCACGACGGAACCAACCTTGCTTAGAGTTAATTTTTGCCACTTTCATCAACATACCGAACAACGAAATATTACCGTTATTAGATGCATCAAAGCACATATCACGCATAATCATATATACTTCGTTACTGATGTGATCACGTTGACGACGCAATTCGTCTTTTAATTTGAACTTAACCGGTTTTCTAACCGTGATAGTGATTCGCGGCAACGGACGATGAGGCAATTTACCTTTGGTTTTTGAAAAATAACCGAATTGCGGACCATCAATCCATACCGGAACAATCGGAGCGCCGGACTTATCGGCAGCCAATCCCGGAGCTTCGTATATTTTCATCAAACCGCCGTTTTCGGTCATGCGTCCTTCGGCAAACATAACACAACATCTACCGCTATCAATTTTGGCAATCAATTCTTTCAAATCAGCCGGCTCAATCGGGTTAAACGGCATAACATCGGCTGTTTGCATAATCATTCTAATCCATTTATTACGATATAGATGACCGTTTAGGGCAAAAACAGGATTACCCGGCAAAAAAGCAAACAACATAATCGGATCCAAAAAAGACACATGGTTCGAAACATAAACAGCCTTTGTCGGCAATTTATTTTCATCAAATTGAATATTGCATCTTACTTTGAAAACAGTAAAAATAACGCGTAAGCAAAAACGTACAAAATTTCTCACGATATATAACTCCAATAGTTCATGTTAACTCTTTTTTAAACTACTTTATCCGTAACTGTAAAGTAAAAAAAATCAATCCACACATTCAATCGATTGATTTAACTAATAACACATTGTTTTTACATAAAAAAATAAGTTTTACACAAAAGTGGATAAAACTTTGTTGAAAAAAAATAATAACTATTATAAACAAAATATAAAGTCTAGACTAACATATATTTAAAAGGAGTACCCCTTAAATGCCTGCAGATTCAAAAAGCAAGCTGCTATGGTCTGCGTTCGAAGAGTTTGCCAAAAACGGCTTTTCCGGCGCATCGACCAGAGATATTGCAGCCAAAGCAGACATCAATATTTCTTCAATCTTATACTATTTCGGCGGCAAAAAAGGTATTTATACCGCAGCTTTGAAAAAGATTGTTGACACTATCAACGAAATGACTGCCGAACTTAACTCGCGCTACACCGCTGTTATCGAAAAACAAGATTCCAAAGAAGCCCGTATTCTCTTAAAAGAAATGTCAGAATACTTTCTAAACATTTTGTGCTCCAAAGATTTATCGCCAAATGTCAAAAAAGTTTTCTTAAGTGAATACTCAAGCCCGACCGACGAATTCAATATTTTGTATGATGAGCTGATTCGTCCGGTACATGACCGTATGTCTAACCTGCTCCACTTGGCCAGCAACAAAAACATTGATTTGAAAAATTGCTATTTTTATATTTTTCCGCTTTTTTCACAGCTTTTTGTTTTTGCTTCACGCAAAGAATCAATCTGCAAACTTATGGAATGGGAAGACTATGATGACAAGGCTCAGCTTGAGTTACAGCGATATACAAACTCGCAAATTGACTTTATTTTAGACTATTTAAAAAAATAAATATCAACAAAAATCAATCGATTGATTGACAAATCAAAATATATGGTATAGCGTCCTTATTGTGTGTTTAATAATAAGGACGTTTGTACTATGAAAAAACTACTTACTTTTACTGCCTTAGCCTCTGTTTTGGCTATTGCAAATGCTAATGCTGCCGGATTCCATCTTCGTGAACAATCCGGTGCCGCTTTAGGTAATGCTTTTGCCGGTGCTACTGCCGGTGCAGAAAACAACTCTTACGCTTATTTTAATGCTGCCGGTCTTACCCGTCACAAGGGCAAACAATTTAATATCGGCGGTACATATATTGCTCCGGAAGCTTCTGCTCACAACATTAAAACTACCGGCTCCGGTGAAACTTCAGATGTACACAATATTGTACACTCGGCTATTGCTCCGAATATGTCTTATTCACAACAAATTGATGACAAATTTACATTCGGCTTGGGTATCAATGTTCCTTTCGGTATGGTTACCAAATACGATGACAGTTGGGCAGGTGCAGCAGATGGTGTAACATCAAAAGTTACTACCGTAACCACAACTCCGATGATTGCTTACAAAGCTACTGATAAATTGTCACTCGGCGTCGGTTTGCCTATCCAATATTTTAAGGCAAAACTTACATCTAATCCGGGATTTGATGTAAAAATTGAAGGCGATACCGTTGATGTCGGATACCAATTTAGTGCTTTGTATGAACTTAGCGATAAAACTCGTTTCGGTGTAAACTATCGCAGTGAAATCAACCACAAATTAAAAGGCGAAGTTGAGTCTAATAATAGTCCATATGCTGCCGTACATAATCAAGATATTACTGCTCGTATTGATACTCCGGCTATGTTGTCTGTCGGTGCTTATCACGAAATCAATGACAAATGGGCAGTTATGGCTGAATATCAACGCGTATTTTGGAATTCTTTTGATGCTATTGATATTTATGGTGCAGATACCCATAGTTTAGTATCAAACACTCCCGAAAATTGGGAAGATACAGACTTTTACTCTGTCGGTGCTTCTTATCAAATTGATGACCAATGGAAGCTTCGTTTAGGTTTGGCTTATGATGAAGCTGCCGTTAAAGTTGACTATCGTACACCTCGCGTACCGGATTCCAGACGCATTTGGTATTCAACCGGTCTTGAATACAAATACAATGATAATTTGACCTTTGATATGGGCTTTACCTATATTCAAGCTAAAGAAGCTCGCGTTGAATTTAAAGGCGGCTCAGCCGATTACGAAAACTCAGTTAAGATTTGGGGCTTGTCTGTAAACTACAAGTTCTAATCAGAACAACAATTAAAAAAAACCTCCGAAATTTCGGAGGTTTTTTTTATAATCTGTAACTATATTATTCAATACAGCAATCAACGGCTTTTTTCACAAAAGCTTTCATTTTGGCCAAAGTACCGCCCTCTTCTTTTACTTCTTTTTTTACTTCTTTTTTCTTAACCGGAGCTTTGTTTTCTTCTAATTTTTCCGATATCTTTTTAATATCTTCCAAATTATCTTCCACCCACTTAACATCCGACACATCAAGCATCTTCATATTAAGCCCCCAGAACAAACAATATAAATCATAGGCTTGATTAAACAATTCATAAGCCAAATCTTTGTGTCCCAATGATTGTTGTTTGGTACCTACTTCCATCAAACGCATAGAAGAAGACAACAAGTGTTTAGAAATGCACCAAACTTCGCCCTCATATTCGGGAATCACGCGTTGCATAAGATTTTTCCTAAGTTCTCTGACACCTTCTACCAAATCATAAAAAGAATTTTTACCTGTCTTGGCACCGGAAAAAACCAAGTGCTCTTCAATCGAAATAAGGTTCATAATGGCAATAGTCAAATCCTGATCAGATGACAAATCCTTAGGATTTACTTTTTTGGCCTGATCAACTCTTTCAACAAATTCTTTTACATCTTTTGCTTTTTTCATCTATTTATCTCCCGAAAATTCATATAATCCCGAAGCATCTAACAAATCAGCCTTATTAGGCAAAGCTTCACCTAACGGATAGTAATTAAAATAAACACTCAACAAGGCAAGAGCCAACACCGGCAACACAACTTTTTCAAACGGAAAATGAGCGTGCCCGCCGTTTCTTGCTTTCATCCATTGATAAAATTTTGATACATAAATAAAAGTCAACGCTCCCAAAATTGTACTAAATAACAACGGATCCATATAAAATACACCGATTACCTTTGGAGCATACGGCATTTCAATATACATAAATCCGATTGAAGCCACTGACAATGTCATCAACAACAAATTACGACCGGCAAAGTTCCAGTTTTTCTTTTCGAACCACAGTATCAACCAATAGCCCAACAATGCCAACATTGCACCTGCCCAAACCCCGACAACTGCATCATCAACGCCGTATCTTCTGGCAACCTCTAAAGACGCCCCAACCGCAACGGTACATACTGCACAAGCCGGATTAGCCCACACTTTTGTTGCATACAAAACAGCTATTATTAACGACAATGTTCCAATCATAATTTTACCCTCTTATTTTTTATAACTGTATTTTATATATCACCTATTTATTAAAAAAGCATTATTTATCTTTGGGTTCCACCAAACCACCTGAAACAATAAATTTAATAGCTTCTTCTACACTCATATCCATTTCAATAACATCTTTTTTTGGTACAAAAATCAAAAAACCTGATGTCGGGTTAGGAGTAGTCGGAATAAAAACATTTACCATTTCATCAGGCAATTTTTCTTCTATCTCGCCTTGTAAATCGGCGCTGACAAGTCCTAAAATCCAAATTCCTTTTCTGGGATATTCTAACATTACAACTTTTTTAAATGCTTGAGTTTTACTTGAAAATACTGTTTCAAATATTTGTTTTAGCAGTGAATATACGGATGATACAAGCGGCATTTTTGCCACAAACCACTCGCCTAAACGAATAAAAAATCTTCCCAAAAATCCGGCGGCAAACATACCGACCAACATTAAAAATCCGATTAAAATTATCAAACCGAAACCGGGAATTGTCATCGGCATATAATTCACAAAATTATACTGTGGAGGTAAAATTTTGTTTACAAAAACATCAACCCACAAAATAAACTTATAAGCCAAATAAAATGTTATTGCCACCGGAGCCGTTACCAAAATACCGGTAAACAAATAAGCTCTGAGTTTTGCCCCAAGCTTCATAAAAACCTTATTTTCAATTTTTTTCTTCTTTATATTTTTTATATTTTTTGCTCTTTTTTTTAATTCTTTCTTATTCATCGCAAACCTTCCTGATATCTTCTATTATAAACTGCACATCATTGCGTCCGTTCCATTTGTCATGGCGCAACACACCTACAACATCAAAAAAATCTTTTTTAGCATTAAGCATTGTGTGTCCGATTTGGTTATCACCGACCCTAAAAGCAATTCCTTTTATATTGCCGCCGTTTTGCGATGTCAAAACACAACGCACATGACCCACACCAAACAATACAGGCTTAATTATATTTACCTTTTTCAACATCAACTTAGGCTCACTGTTTCCGGCACCATAGGGTTCTAATTTTTCTAAATAATCAGCCAAATCGATATTTGCACCGCCAACATCTAATACACTGTCGATTTCAATAACCGGCGTCACTTCTTCACCGTCAATTTTATTTGAAACATATTCTCCGACAAATTTCTTAAATTCTTCAATTTTAGCTTCTTCCAAAGAAAAACCCGCAGCCATGGTATGTCCGCCGCCTTTGGTCAAAATACCTCTTTCTTTGGCTGCAATAACCAACGCGCCCAAATCAACCTGAGGTATTGAACGCGCCGAACCTTTAACTTCATCAGGCTCAATTGACATAACAAAAGACGGAACATTATATCTTTCTTTTAGTCTTCCGGCCACAATTCCTATCACACCCTGGTGCCAATCATTACCATAAACAAAAGCTATCGGATATTCTTGAGGAGAGCCCTCAACCTGTTCAATTGCCGACAACAAAACATGATTTTCAATATCTTTTCGGGTAATATTAAACTCATTTAACTTATCAACCAATAATTGCGCCTGATAGTCATTATCGCAACACAACAATTGATTACCCATATCAGCATCACCCACACGGCCGCAAGCATTTATTCTGGGACCCAAAACATAACCCAAATGAAATGCCGTCGGAGCTTCTGACAAATTTGCCTTATCCATTAAAACCGTAAGTCCGATATTGCCTCTTTGCGCCATAACTTTTAAGCCTTGCGCCACATATGCTCGGTTAATTCCCTTCAACTGCACCACATCGCAAACCGTTCCCAAAGCTACCAAATCGAGCCATTTTTTCAAATCAGGCTCTTTTATTTCGTCTTTATAAAAACCCTTTTCTCTCAAGCATCTGTTAACCGCCACCACCGTCATAAACACAACACCGACAGCCGCCATATATTTTAATGACGGATAATCATCACTTTCGTCCAAGCGTTTAGGGTTCACAACCGCATAAATTTTCGGCAACTTTATTTCTGCTTCGTGGTGATCCAAAACAATAACATCAAACCCCTTTTCTACAGCATATTCCAAAGGTTCAAAAGCCGTTGTTCCGCAATCTAATGTCATCAACAAACCGCAACCGCTTAAAGCAAAATTATCGATTGCTTGCTTACTCGGACCATATCCTTCATCACGGTCGGGAATATGAACATCCGGTTCAACACCTACCGAACGCAAAAACAATTTCATAACTGATGTCGAAGTAGCTCCATCAACATCATAATCCCCGATTATAGCTATTCTTTCTTTGTTGATAATAGCCTGAGCAATTCTTTCTGCAGCCTTTTGCATATCTTTCAGTACATAAGGATCAGGCATCAAATTATTTATTTTAGGAGATAAAAACTTTTCGACTTCATCAACGCTTATTCCACGCAAAGCCATAATTTTTGCCATAATAAAAGGCAAATTAAATCTCTGAGCCAACAACTCGGCATGACGCTCGTCAACTGTGGCAACTTGCCACAAGTTTCCACCAATCGAAATATTTTTTGCTAAATTTTCACTCATTTTCCTAGTAAGTCAAATAAATCTCTACTCGACGATTCAAACGCTCACCTTCAGGCATAACTTCCTGATACAAAGGAGTACTGTCAGAGAATGCTTGCGAAACAATTTTATCACCGGCGACACCATATTTACGCAAAACATTTACAACACTTTGAGCGCGTTTGACCGATACATTAAAGTTTATCAATTTATGATTTACCGGATCGGTATTGCGAGTACGAGAAGACGCATAACCGTAAACACTTATCATTGCATTTTTTTCTTTTGCCAGTTTTGCCAACTTTTTCAAACTGCCATAAAAACTATAATCAACTTCACTGCTTCCATTGTCAAAATATATCGTCTCAGCCAAATAGTGCATTGTATTGCCTGTTGTAGCAATATTATTTTCTTCTACATTATTTACCTCAGGCAAAGCTTTTTCAATCACTTCTTCTTTCGGCTCAACTTTGGCAACTACGATTTCTTTTTCATCATCGGCTTTAGCTAAAGTAGTTTTTTCAGCCTCGACCACCGCATCCAATTTTTCAGCCTCAACTTTTACAACTTTTGCCGGTGTAACTTCTTCTGTCACATTTTCGTTTTGCACAAAAGCTTCATCACCTTGCTCATCTTCATAAGCGGCGTTTTCTTTATCGGCGACAATTATACCCTTACTCTCAATTTTAGAAACTTCAACCTTTCCGCCATCATCGATAATAACTTGTGTGTCATCCTTAAAATCAGGAAACACCATGGTAGAACAACCGCCAAGCAACAACACCAAACCAACAACACTAAAGTTTACAGCCAAATTTTTTTGCATCATTTTCACAAATCCCATAATAAAAAAATCACTTCTAAGAAGATAAAACACTTATTAAATTTTCACAAGTCTAAAAACCGACTTTTTCGCAAGTATTTAAAAGTGATTATCTTTTAATATTTATTTGTAATTATTAAACATCATATTATAATAACTTACAACATCATTCATATTTTGGAAATTTTAATGATATACTTAAAAAACACATCAAATTTAAACATTGCCTATTGGTTTTACAACAAGGCAAAAAGCTCAAAAATAAATCTCAGCGAACAAAAATTGCAATATTTATTATTTTTGGCTCAAATGCACTATTCTGCCAAATATACCAAATTGCTGATGCCTTCGCTTTTTGTATATTCTCAATCAGGCATCTATGATCCCTCTATCAGAACGATTATGAAATATGGTTTTCCGCTAATGAGTGATCCTCTGTTCAGTGCCGATGTTTCATCTTTTCTCAATTTGATATGGCAAAAATACTCTTCCTTAAATGATGTTAATTTGCGAGAATTTGTTTATTCGTTAAAATGCCTCAAACAATATTCCGACAGCAATGACGAGATTATCATAAATCCGTTTAATCTTGCCGATTCTTTTGCCGCATCAATAAAAAGCGAAAACACCACCGCTAAAAAGACTAAAATTATGATTTCGCAAAACGGACCTGTCAAAGTGTCTGCCTGGACACCAAAAAAAATAAAAAAATAATCTTACATAGGAGAATAAGAATAAATGCGTAAATTATCCTCTACCATATTAGCCACATTGTTACTGTTTGCCTGCTCTCAAGAAACCGTACAAAGACCTACGACACCTTTGTTTGTTGACACTTCATCCAGCGGTGAGGTTCGTTTTAATGTCGAAGTAGCCAAAACACCTCTTGAGTTACAACAAGGCCTTATGCACCGAACCGAAATGGCCAGCAACAACGGTATGATTTTTGTTTTTGACCCTGTTCGACCGGTTCAAATGTGGATGAAAAACACCAAACTGTCATTAGATATGCTTTTTGTGGCAGCAAACGGTAAAATCGTGATGATAAAAGAAAAAGCAACTCCGATGTCTGAAACCAGAATTACTTGCAAAGAACCTGTTCGCGCCGTAGTAGAGCTCAACGCCGGACAAGTCAAAAGACATAATATAAAAGTCGGAGATACCGTAAGACATTCTGTTTTTGATCCGTATACTACCACCTCAGACAGACCAATGCCTAAAGCAATCGGCAATCCTAACGGCCCGGTAATTCCTAAAGGACCGAATGCTATCGGCGGACCAAGACCTATCGGCAATCCTAACGGACCGGTTATTCCTAAAGGGCCGAATGCTATCGGCGGACCAAGACCTATCGGCAATCCTAACGGCCCGGTTATTCCTAAAGGACCGAATGCTATCGGCGGACCAAGACCTATCGGCGATCCTAACGGCCCGGTTATTCCCAAAGGACCGAATGCAGTTGGCGGACCAAGACCAATCGGCAATCCTGACGGCCCGGTTATTCCTAAAGGACCAAATGCTATCGGCGGACCAAAACCTTTCGGCGATCCTAACGGCCCGGTAATTCCCAAAGGACCGAACGCTGTTGCGCCGCAACCTCAACCGATAGTTCCGGTTGTCCCACCAATGTAAAATTAAAAAAAAAGCCCTCGATAAAATTCGAGGGCTTTTTTTTAGCTTTATACAACCATTTATCCCTAAAAAACTCGGATAAAAGAATTTATAGAGTTAATTTCAAGGCGAGAAAAATTTTAGTGTAGATAAACCTACATGAATTTTTCTCGCCCGCAGAAAATGGCTCTAGAAAACTTTTATACGAGTTTTTTCCTATTTTGTAAGATTAACCGTATCCTGCGCTATCATCAATTCTTCATCTGTCGGGATAACAAAAGCTTTAACCTTAGAATCAGGTGTTGAAATTTCTTCAACATTTCCTCTGCGGTTGTTAGCTTCTTCATTAACCGAAATTCCCAAATAGCTCAATCTATCCAAAATAAGCTTTCTGATAATCGGTGAATTTTCTCCGATACCGGCTGTAAATACAATAGCATCAACACCACCGAGTGCTGCAATGTAACTGCCGATAAATTTCACAATGGTATAAACATAAGTTTGCATACCGGTAACAGCTTTTTCTTCACCTTTCAAATAAGCAGCTTCAACATCACGCATATCGGAAAAACCGGTTAAGCCAAGCATACCGCTTTGTTTGTTCAAAAGGTTGTTAGCCTCATCAACACTCAAACCCTGCTCTTTCATAATATGAAGCGGAATATAAGGGTCGATATCGCCCGAACGAGTACCCATAATGATACCGGCCAAAGGAGTAAAGCCCATCGAAGTATCTATACATTTGCCGTCTTTAATAGCTGACAATGAAGCACCGTTACCAAGGTGGCAAACCACAACTTTTTTGCCCTCACCCAAAATCTTTGCAACTTCTTGTGCAATATATCTGTGCGAAGTTCCGTGCATACCATAGCGTCTGATCTGATGTTTGGTATATTGTTCCAAAGGAAGTCCGTAAAGGAAAGCTTCTTTAGGCATTGTTTGATGAAAAGCAGTATCAAACACAGCAACTTGGGGTACATTCGGCAAAGCTTTTTGTACTGCCCTAATACCCAAAACGCCGGCAGGATTGTGAAGCGGTGCAAGAGATGACAAATCTTCAACTGTTTTAACAACATTCTCATCAATTACCACCGAATTGGCATAAACTTCGCCACCATGAACAATACGGTGTCCGACAGCAGTGATTTCGTTCAAATCAGCCAATGCGCCATTCAATAACAAATTGAACACTTCTTGCAAAGCTTCATTATGTGTCGGCAGCGGATTAACCACTTCTTTTTTACTGCCATCGGCATATTTAATGCTGACTTTAGAACCGTCAATACCGATTCTTTCGGCCAAACCTTTTGCCACAACTTCATACTTATCGCCCTCAACATTGAATAATTGATATTTCAATGAAGAAGAGCCGGAGTTTAATACTAAGATTTTTTTCATATCAGTCTATCCTTTAGTTAAATCAAAAAAACTTACATAGCTTGTACAGCTGTCAAAGCAACCGTAAAGACAATATCATCAGCACTGCAACCGCGAGAGAGATCGTTAATCGGAGCTTTCAAGCCTTGCAAAACCGGACCGAAAGCATCATAACCGCCCAAGCGTTGAACCAATTTATAGCATATATTACCTGCGTTCAAATCCGGAAAGATAAGAACCTTAGCTTGTCCTTTAATCGGGCTTTGCGGAGCTTTCATAGAAGCAACTTTTTCTACCAAAGCGGCATCACCTTGCAGTTCGCCGTCAATAATTGCATTAAGATGCTTAAACTCCCCTTCGGCCATTGCTTTTGCCAACTTGGTAGCATTTTGAACCTTGTCAACCAAATCACTCTTTGCCGAACCATATGTCGAATAAGACAACAACGCAACTTTCGGATCAATACCGAATTTAACGGCTGTCTCAGCAGCTTGAATAGCAATATTTGCCAATTCTTGCTCATTTGGATTTGGCACCAATCCGCAATCAGAAAAGATAAAAGTTTTATCTTCCTTATTCATAAAGAAGAAAGATGAAACCCCCATATCCTTGCGTGATGATTTAATAATTTGCAAAGCCGGGCGAACTGTATCGGCTGTTGAATTAACTGCACCCGAAACCATACCGTCGGCATCACCGGATTTCATCATCAAAGTTCCGAAATAATTGGCTTTTTTAGCTGTTTCCAAAGCAGCTTCCGGAGTAACTCCTTTTTCTTTTCTCAATTCATAAAATAAATCGGCATATTTTTGCAATTTGTCAGATGTTTCCGGATTGATAACTTCGATATCATCAGATGAAATAGCTTTTGCTTGCATTTTGCTTCTAATAATATCAACATTGCCAAGCAAAATCACTTTAGCGATTTTTTCTTTTACCACCACACCGGCAGCATCAATAACTCTGTCATCTTCACCTTCCGGCAAAACTATTGTCTTAAAACCTGTCTTGGCTTTTTCAATCATATCATCAACAAATTTACTCATAAAATAACCTTTCTACCAAATGTTAAAAAAATAAATTAGCTATAATAAACAACTTTATTATACAAAAGTCAAAATATCTTTTGCTTATTTATACAAAGTATTATATCTTATATAAAATTTTTGTTTTTAATCAAATGGAGTTTTGTTTTATGGAACGCACATTATCAATAATTAAACCTGACGCAACGACCAGAAATATAACAGGAAAAATCAATGCAATGATTGAAGAAGCAGGCTTAAAAATCGTTGCTCAGAGAATGATTCATATGTCAAAAAATCAAGCCGAAGAATTTTACGCAGAACACAAAGGCAAACCATTTTTTGAAAATCTGGTAAAATTTATGACTTCTGCTCCCGTTGTTGTACAAGTTCTTGAAGGCGAAAATGCAATAGCTGACTATCGTAAAATAATGGGCGCAACCAACCCTGATGTTGCCGAAGAAGGAACAATAAGAAAAACTTTTGCCTTATCGATTGACAAAAATTCGGTTCATGGTTCCGATTCTATTGCTGCTGCACAAAGAGAAATCAGCTTTTTCTTCTCTCAAGTGGATATTTTTTAATTAAAAATCGGAGTACTTCAAATTGTCTAAAATTTTTGCTTGCATTTTATGTATCGCAGTTCTTCTTACCGGCAATGTAAACGCTGCCGACGATCGTTACAGTGTTGTCATAAAAGTAGATGTATCTGACGAAAATGCCTCTATTGCTCGTGAAAAAGCTCTAAATTCGGCAACTCGTGCCGCTGTAAACGCCATTGCCAAAAGAATTTCCACATCTGATGGTGCCAAAAAAATTGCCAACATGACAGATGCTCAAATTATAAACTTTGTCAAAGAAACATCCGTCATCAACGAAAAAAACTCTGATGTTCGCTACATGGCAGAACTCAAAATCGTAGTCAATGACGAACTTTTAAGAGAATATATGAAAGAACGCGAAATTCCCGTAGTTTCGCAAAATGGCGCCACCGTACTGATTATTCCCATATTTAGAGAATTTTCAGATGATACACCTATACTTTGGGAAACCGATAATCTTTGGCGTCAGGCCTGGGATAATTCTGCCGACACATCTGCTATCAAATTTGTATCAATATCTCAAAATCCCATGCACCAATCAATGATTGATGCCAAACAAGCATCTGATTTCGATTATATAGCCATCGAAAATATTGCCTCATCAGCCAATACTAACAATATATATGTATTAGACGCGTCATACAAAGGTGTTGAAGGCTTGATTATTAGCGCAAAATCTTTTTCCGGTGACAAATTTGAGATTGAAGTAGAGGGAGCAAAATCCTCTGGTATCGAATTATTCAATCAAGCTGTTCAACAAACAAAATCACAAATTGAACAGCACTTACTGTCCAATGACAATTCGCAAGAAGAAGAGCAAAACGAAATAACCGTTTTATATCCGTTTCCGGCTCTAAAATATTGGATAACAGCCGAACAAAAAATTAAAAGCATTACCAATATTACCGAAATGCAAGTCCAAGCCATGACGCCCGGAAAAGCTCAGTTTAAGATTGTCTTTACCGGTAGCCTGAATAATTTGCAAAAATTATTATCTGCTTTGGGCTATGAGTTGGAAGACGGCGGTAATCATATGGTTTTAAGTGATATAGGAGAATAATTTATGGCAAAAAGCGAAAACAAAAACTGGATTTTTTGGATTACACTTTTAGTTATATTTGCTGCTTTGGTATATGTATTGCGTTCGGTGTTATTACCGTTTGTAGTCGGTATAATCATCGGTTATTTACTTGACCCGTTAGCCACTCGCTTAGAAAAATTAAAGATTAACCGCACTCTTGCCACCTGCTTGGTATTGTTGCTTGTTGCAGTTATATTGATACCTGCATTTATCGCATTAGTAGGCATGATTGATGAACAATTAGCTCTATTTATAAGTGCTGTTCCCAAATATATGGAAGCTCTTTCACAAAAAATAGAACCGATTATTGCCAATATTCAAGACAATTTTCCAAACTTTAATCAGGAAAAATTCCGCGAATATTTACGCGGTAATATGTCCAACGGCTTAAAACTTATCGGCTCATTACTGCGTAAACTCATTTCCGGAAGCTATGCCGTGTTTAACATTTTATCTTTGGTATTGATTACTCCGATTGTAACCTTTTATATGTTGCGAGATTGGAACGATTTTACCAAAAAAGTCGATAGTTTGCTTCCCAAAGCCTATAAAAAAGAAATTCGTACCCAAGCCAAAGAAATTGATAAAATCATTTCATCATTTATCCGCGGACAATTATCCGTTTGCGTTCTTTTAGGAACATTTTACGGTGTAGGACTTTCTTTTGTCGGCTTAGATTTGGGATTGTTAGTCGGTTTTATAGCAGGTATAATTTCGTTTATTCCCTATGTCGGCTCTATCGTCGGCTTTATCACCGCAATGGCAATAGCCTTTGCTCAATTTAACGATTGGGTACCTATTGCTCAAGTCGTCGGAGTTTTTGCCGTCGGACAATTTTTAGAGGGCAATTTCCTGACACCTAAATTGGTTGGCGATTCAATCGGACTTCATCCGGTATGGGTAATGTTTGCTTTGCTTGCCGGCGGTGTATTGTTAGGATTTTTAGGTTTGATGATAGCCGTACCTTTGGCCGCCGTAATCGGTGTTTTAGCCCGCTTTGCCATTTCCAAATACAAACAAAGCTCCCTTTATAAAGGATAATAACAAAAAAACCTCCGTTCAAATCAAACGGAGGTTTTTTTTTCAAAATCAAATACTAAAAAACTGATTAGTTATTTTCATAAGCTTTAGCTTGTTTTTTAGCATCATCTTCTGTTCTGGCAACATTAACCAAAATTGTTTGGCTAACTTCAGGGTGCAAGTTCAATTTAACTTGGTAAACACCCAAATCTTTGATTGCCTTATCCAAGAATACTTGGCGACGTTCAACTGCAAAACCTGCTTCTTTAACAGCAGCTGCAATATCACGAATGGTAACAGAACCGTAAAGTTGACCTGTTTCAGCAGCTTGACGAATCAAAACTGTAGAATAGCCCTTCAAAGATTCTGCCAATTTAGAAGCTTCTTCAAACAATTGTTTGTTACGAGCTTCCAAATCTGCCTTTTGTTTTTCATAAACAGCCAAGTTAGCTTCAGTAGCGCGCAAAGCTTTACCTTGAGGCAACAAATAGTTGCGAGCAAAACCGTTTTTTACGCTAACTTTTTCGCCCATTTTGCCGAGTTTTTCAACGTGTTCAAGCAAGATAACTTCCATATTCATTCTCCCTCAAACTTACATTGCAACATACGGCAACAAACCGAGATAGCGAGCTCTTTTAATAGCTTTTGCCAATTCTCTTTGTTTTTTAGCCGAAACTGAAGTGATACGACTTGGGATGATTTTGCCTTTTTCGGAAATGTAACGAGAAAGCAATTTTACATCTTTGTAGTCGATTCTAAGACCGTCTTCACCGGAAAACGGACAGCTCTTTTTTCTTCTAAAGAATACTTGTTTAGCCATTATCGTTCTCCTTATTCTTCAACAGCCGAATCAACACCGTCATTGTTAGAAGAAGCTTCTGTAAATTCTTCAACTCTAACAGTCATATAACGGATGATATCTTCGTTAACACGCATAACACGTTCATATTCTGCAACAGCATTAGCCGGAGCAGCAATATTCAAAAGAACATAATGACCTTTACGGTTTTTCTTAATGCGATAAGCAAGGTTTTTCAAACCCCAGTTATCAACGCGAACAACTTCACCACCTTGAGCTGAAATAACATTTTTCAATTCGTCAACCAAAGTGTTAACTTGTGAAGCGCCCAAATCTTGACGTGCAATCAACACGCTTTCATATTTATTCATATTAAATTAAACTCCTTATGGATTCTCAACAATTATGACCAAAACCGCAGATTTTTTGATACTTTAATCTAAAAAAACCGACAGATTAAACCATCTTTCCGCCATTTTGGCCGCCTTTTGTATAGCCGCAGTCATCATTAACTGAGGCAAGGACGAAGTCCTTATAACACAAAATCTTTAATTTGCAAGCATTTTTATGCTGTATTTTTAATGAAGATTTAATCTTTTTTTGATAAACGATGTACAATATGTTTATTTTAATTTTAGGAAAAAGCGATGTCTTTCACCAAAATAGTAAGTGTGTGCACAACAGTTTTATTCTTTTGCATCATATTTATGGGCATATCAAAAGCCTCCGGCGATAATTACATCGGGTTGCAAAATTTGACAACCAGAACTGTTGTTTATTGTTATGACGGCTCCGATCACTCGGCCGAAGAGTGTGCATCATATTATGAAACACAAGGATTTACAAGATTTCGTGATATACCCTCGCGCTCTGCCAAATACGATTTTTTAACCGTTGACACCTATCCGACAAGGCGTTGGCGTGATGGAGAACATTTCCCTCGTTGGTAAGGATACTTTGTTATGATAACTCACATAAACACCCTTACATTTAACGGACTTGAAACTAAAAAAGTAGATTTACAGGCTCAAATATCATCCGGCTTGCCAAATTTTATAATCGTCGGTTTGCCTGATAAAGCTATTGCCGAAAGCAAAGAAAGAATCAGGGCCGCCATTCAATCAATAGGCTTACAATTACCGCCCAAGCGCATAGTTATCAATTTGTCTCCTGCTGACTTATTAAAAGAAGGCTCACATTTTGACTTGCCGATTGCCTTATCAATTTTATCGGTAATGGGTGTTGTCCCGGCCGAAAAGCTAAAATCATATATTGTAATGGGCGAATTAGGACTTGACGGTGCTGTTTTGTCGGTAAACGGAGTATTACCGGCAGCTATTCAAGCTCAAAAAGACAATCTGGGAATTATATGTCCCTATTCCTGCGGATCGGAAGCTGCTTGGGCAAAAACAAATGATGTTATCGCGCCTAAAAACTTGGTTGAATTGATAAACCACTTAAAAGGTTCCGAATTATTGGAAACTCCTGTTACAAAAGAATATATTTCACCAACCTCGACACTTGATATGGCCGATGTCAAAGGCCAAGAAACAGCTAAGCGCGCCTTAGAAGTAGCTGCCGCCGGTGCACACAATTTGTTGATGGTCGGTCCTCCGGGCTCGGGAAAATCTATGTTAGCCTCGCGGTTGGTAACCATTTTACCGCCGATGACCATAAACGAAGCCATCGAAACATCAATGATACGCTCTATCGCCGGCGAATTAAAAGAAAACGGCATTTGCTTTTCGCGCCCCTTTCAAGCACCTCATCACAGTGCCTCTACTCCGGCATTGGTAGGTGGCGGACGCAAAGGAACTCCGGGTGAAATTTCTCTATCGCACAACGGCGTTTTATTTTTAGATGAATTACCCGAATTTAATCGTCCGACATTAGAAGCATTGCGTCAACCGTTGGAAAATGGCGAAATCCAAATTTCTCGTGTTAATGCTCATACAACTTTTCCTGCCAATTTTCAACTTATTGCCGCTATGAACCCTTGTCGTTGCGGTCACTTGGGACAAAAAGATAAAGAATGTACCCGTGCCCCTATTTGCGCTCAAGAATATATGTCAAAAATTTCAGGTCCGCTTTTAGATAGAATAGACATCAAAATCGAAGTTCCTCAGGTATCACCTTGGGAACTTTCCGAGGTCAAAAAAGGCGAGTCATCAAAAGTTATCCAAAGCCGAGTAATAAAAGCCAGAGAACTTCAAATAGCAAGACTTCGCCAATTAAACATAACCGATATAAATACAAACTCTCAGCTCAAAGGCAAGGTTTTAGAGGAAATTTGCCAAATGGACAATGATGCCGAACAGCTCTTAATTGCCTTTGCCGAAAAAAATTCTATGTCCGCCAGAGCCTATCATCGCACTTTGCGGTTAGCAAGAACAATTGCAGACTTGCAAAATGAATCAAAAATACTTAAACTGCACATAGCCGAAGCTTTGTCCTATCGCCAGAGCAGGTATTTTTGATTCGTTTATTGGAGTTTGTAAAAAAATGCGTAAAAACATAGGTTTAACCTTATTGTCATCTGTGTTGCTGCTGTCTGCATGCAATGTAGAAAGTCCTGAATTGATCCCTTGTATGTGTAACCCTGATGCCGATTCGACTTTGGGCATCTTTGATTGTCTGTGTGAACCGGCTAAAAAGAAACCGGTACGCAAAATTTCTTACTTGCAAGATACTCAAAAAATCAACTATCAAAGTTTAATTATTTCCGACGAGCAGTACAGAGCCTATACTTTGTTGCACAAAAGCCGCGATGAATATGCTCCGATAAAACTTGAAAATGTTGATTTTCGCATCAAAAAAAATCGTAAATATGACGAATATAATACCAAATTAGGTGACTATCGTTTCCGCATTTTCGGTTGTCGCCGCGAAACTAAGAACGCATATTTGAACCAAGGCCGTTCAATGCAAAAAGATATGCATTTCTTTGATGTATTCTACGAAACAATGAACGATTACTACCCTGTCGTAGTCGAACCGTCAAATGTTTATTATCCCGATTCCGACAAAGTTCAACACGAATATGTTATAACTGCCGAAATCACAGACTATTTTATGAATATTTGTGACGAATTTGACTGGAACGAAGCCAAAAACAAAAAACTTCGTAACGGTACTTCTGAAATGACCGTAATTTGGCGTGTTATGAATTTGGCCAAAGACGAAGTATACTGCAAAGGTACAACTACCGGCTATGGTCAAATTATGGAAGGTGAGCCAAATGGTGAAACATTGCTGGTTGAACGAGCTTTTGAAGACGCTTTGGTAAAACTTCCGGAAATCAGCTGTATTAACCAAACACTTTCGCAACGCTTATGCGCCGAAGATTTGGAATATCAATTAGCCAAATTACACATGAGCGAAAATTGTGAAGATTGCTTTGCTTCCGAATTTGCCGGTGAATTAAAAGCTATTGAATTATTGCAAGAATGTGACGAAAAACAAGCCGTTGAAAAAACTGTTGCCCAAACAACTCCTGTTTCTTGTAGCGGTAGTGCTTGTACATCTGTCATGGCTCTGACCGAAGGCGGAACTTCAAGTTCATCTATGACCGAAGCAATTTCAGAAATGGTCGGCGGAACGGCAGGCAATGCAAATATCTCAACCATTACGGTTGCCGAAGAATGTAAAAATGCCGAAATTGCTGAAGAATGTGGTGAATTTGAAGAATGTCACACTAATATTGAACCCCAAACAGCCATAAATGTTGCTGACGACATTTTCGTTGATATTCCGCTAGAAGTTGATACTGCCGAAGCTGTTGACATTATTGAAGATGGCGGAACCACCGCCTTAAGCAATGTTGTAGATATTGCCGCCATGGAAGAACAAACTTCTACACCTCTTCCGCAAGACAATGTTGATATTGAAAAAGTAGGCGAAGATTCTTATGCCAATGTTAAGAGTTCATTCTGCATACTGAACAATCCTCCTTTTGAAAATCTTGATCCGTACAATTTATACAAATTGCGTACCTCCATTGTATCGGTTGAAAATTCAAAAGGCCAAAAAGGAGCCGGTTTGGTTATTGCCGACAATATGGTCTTAACCTCTGCCGACTTAATTACTAAAGATAACAACAGATACAATTTAGAAACTTTGCATGGTAAAAAATTCAAAGGTTCTGCATTCCGTATCAATCCTAACAAGAATGTTGCCGTTTTGTTGCTCGATACACCAACCGAGCACCAACCGTTACCTTTGTCGCTAAAACTGCCCGAAGTTAACAGAGATATTCTTTTGACTTTAGGTATGCTCAACTTTGACGAAAGCGGTGAAAACTACATTGATAATGAAGGTCGCGTAGTCGGTTACCGTTGGTCAGACGACAAAGGCGCCGAAATTATCGTTGATACCTTTGTTCAAACAGTTACCTTAGGCGGTGCGTTAATTGACCAAAAAGGTAATATTATAGGTATTGCTCACAAAGTCAAAAAAGACGATACCACACCTGACTTATTTATTCCTATTGAAACAGCTTTAAGAGCTTTAGGACTTGATATTTGTGGCCAAAGACCTCTTGTATCGGCCTCTATTCCGGCCAAAGCAGCCCCCGGCAATTATAATTCAGCCGGATATGCTTCCAGCGGCTCTACTTCAGCCGGATATACTTCGGCTAAACCTAAAGCTGTTCGCGTTTATACACCAATTGCCGATGCTATCGACAATTCAAAGGCTGATAAGTCGCCAAAACCGTTAAATAGGCGCGAAGCAAAATAGGAAGGAACATCCTAGCATTAAAAACTCCCCACAAGCCTGGGGAGTTTTTTTATTGACAATTTATAGACAAAAATATAGTATTCAAAACAAATGTTTAACTATTAACTTTTTAAGAATATGGAATTAGATGGTCGTACTAATCCCGAATCTGTCAAAGATCCTATCATCAGAAGATTCGTGGAATATTCTCACGGTTTAGAACCGGAAGAATGCGGGTATTTTGGCAATGGCAAATACAGAAATTTATATGTCTATGGCATAACCCAAGAAGATGTTGACGCATATATCAGTCAACAAAAATTCATACGATGGACTATGATTGGCCTTTGCTTATTATGTTTGTTTGTAATTATCCCGCTACTTATATATGCGGTATTACACCAAAACATGATAGCAATGTCAGTTGCAATAGCGCTATCTCTCAGTTGTATTATTTTTCTTATTTGCGCTTATATAAAAGGCTCAAAAAAAGAAGAACAACTTAAAGAGCGAATATTCACAATTTACTAAGCGCTATGAAACAAAATGAATTTAATCGAGATGACGCCATTAGGCGTTTTCAAGAGTGTCACTTAGGTCATACTCCTGCCGAAATGGGTTATACAGCTATCGATGAATACAAAGATTGTTATGTCTACGCAAAAAAACAAAAAAGCTTGGATATATTTTTCAAGTTTGAAAGAAACAGCAAAGCTTTTAACATAATACTTCCTGTTTTTTCAATTTTGTTTCTTGCTATATGCGTATGGATAATTGTATCACCCGAAATACCAAAAGCGGGAATTATCATTCTATGGCTGATATCCTTGTTTTTGTTTGCCGTAATTGGTTATGTTCTTTTCAACATTGATTGTTATCTTTTCATTATCCAAAGGAATGTAACAACTGTAAAAAAACTCTGATTTTTGTCAGAGTTTTTTTATTTTTAAATTACTATTGCAAGATAAAAATTTTTTTCCTACATATATTAACAACAATAATAATATAAGGATATTTCTATCAATGACTACAATCTTATGTATCAGAAAAGACAATCAGGTCGTTATGGCCGGTGACGGTCAGGCTACCTTGGGCGAAGCTATCGTTTTCAAATCTCACTCAATCAAAGTACGCCGTATCGGTAATGGTAAAATTATTGCCGGCTTCGCCGGAGCTGCCGCCGACGGAATTACATTGATTGAACGCTTAGAAGCAAAACTTGAAAAACACGCCAACCAATTGAAAAGAGCTGCCGTTGAGTTGGCAAAAGACTGGCGCATGGATAAATACCTTCGTCAATTGCAAGCTTTTATGATTGTAGCCGATAAAGAAACATCTTTAGTAATATCCGGCACCGGAGAAGTTATGGAACCCGACGATGGTATTATCGGTATCGGTTCAGGCGGAAACTATGCTATGTCAGCCGCCAAAGCACTTTATGATATTGACGGTCTATCCATACAAGATATTGCCCAAAAAGCTATGAAAATCGCCGGCGATATTGATATATATACCAATCACAATGTTATTATGGAAAGTATAGAAAATGACTAATTTCAGCCCCAGAGAAATTGTTTCGGAATTAGATAAATTTATTATCGGTCAACATGATGCCAAAAAAGCCGTTGCCGTTGCACTTCGTAATCGCTGGCGTCGGATGCAGTTGCCGGATAAATTAAAAGACGAAATCGTACCGAAAAATATTTTGATGATAGGACCTACCGGCGTTGGTAAAACTGAAATTTCTCGTCGTTTGGCTAAATTAGCCAAAGCTCCATTTATCAAAGTAGAAGCCACCAAATTTACCGAAATAGGCTATGTCGGACGCGATGTTGAGAGTATCATCAGAGATTTGGTAGAAATTTCCATCAATCAAACCAGAAAAACTTTACGCAAAAGCGTTTGCGCCAAAGCTGAGTCATTTGCCGAAAAACGCATAATCGAAGCTTTGGTTGGCGCAAATGCAAGTGACGAAACCAAAAACAAATTTTTAACCATGCTCCGCAACCACGAACTGGATGAGCGAGAAGTTGAAATTTCACTCCTTGACAACTCTAATTCATCAATGCCGACTATTGATATACCAGGAATGCCCGGAGCTTCTATGGGTATGATAAGCCTTGGCGATTTATTGGGAGGAAACCCGCAAAAATACAAAACTCGTAAACTAAAAGTTGATGAGGCTTTCAAAATTTTGATTGATGAAGAATGCGATAAAATCTTAGATAATGACACTATCGTTGACACCGCAATAAAGTCAGTTGAAAACGACGGTATTGTTTTTATCGACGAGATTGATAAAATCACCGGCAAATCAGAAGGAACTCGCGGTGATGTATCCCGTGAAGGTGTTCAACGTGACTTGTTACCACTAATTGAAGGAACAACCGTTACCACCAAATACGGCATGGTAAAAACCGACCATATTTTATTTATCTGTTCCGGTGCTTTTCACTTGGCCAAACCGTCAGATATGTTGCCCGAACTTCAAGGTCGCTTACCGATAAGAGTAGAACTTCAAGCCCTCACCCACAATGATTTTGTGCGCATTTTAACCGAGCCCGAAGCCAACCTTATCGAGCAATATATTGCGCTTTTGGGAACTGAAAATTTCACTTTAAAATTCGCTCCCGAAGCCATTGAAAAAATCGCCGATATAGCGGTTTCAATCAATGAAAATGTCGAAAACATCGGAGCTCGTCGTCTTCATACCGTTTTAGAAATCTTGCTTGAAGACATAAGCTTTTCGGCTTCAGACAAAGACGGTCAGGAATTTAATGTTACGGCAGAATTTGTTGAAGAAAAATTGAGCAAATATACCGTAAAATCCGACCTGTCTAAATTTATTTTATAGGACTGTAATGGGAAAAGAACTAAGCATATATTTTCATTGGCCTTTTTGCAAAAGCAAATGTCCTTATTGCGACTTCTTTTCCCAGGTCAAACGCAATACTAATCAAGATGAAATCATAAACGGATATATCGAGCAACTGAATAAATACAAAGAAATGTTGCCTGATAAAAATATTGCTTCCGTTTTTTTCGGAGGCGGTACACCCTCGCTTATTACTCCGCAAAATATTTCACGATTGATTGATAAAATAAGCGACCTTTGGACAGTTTCCTCAAATTGTGAAATATCTTTGGAAGCCAATCCCAATACTCAAACTCCGACATTGTTTCAAGATTTGAAAAATGCCGGTATCAATCGCTTGTCCTTAGGTGTGCAATCTTTTGATGATAATTATCTAAAATTTTTAGGCCGAACCCATTCTTCTCAACAAGCAGTATCATCTATTGAAGAAGTCATCAAAAACTTTGATAATCACTCTATCGATTTAATGTACGCCCTACCCGACCAAACAAAACAAAATTGGCTAACCCAACTGGCTTTAGCTTCTAACTTCGGCTTAAAACATATATCACTATATCAGCTGATGATTGAAGAAAATACCGTCTTTTACAAAAAAGGCATTAAACCTTTAGATGAAGAAAAAGCCAACGAATTATATATACTGACCGAAGATTATCTGAAATCTAAAAACTATCACAAATACGAAGTTTCCAATTATTCCTTCCCCGATTTTCAATCCGTACACAACAAAGCTTATTGGCTTGGCAAAGATTATATCGGTATCGGCAAATCAGCTCACGGGCGCCTAAAAATAAACAACAAACACTATGCCCTAACCGACCCGATAAACATGGAAGAACTCTCAAATCAAGAACGCGCCGAAGAATTGATAATTATGAATCTGCGACTAACTGAAGGAATAAATAAACAAAACTTCTATAATATATGTGGAATAAATATTGATGAATTTATCAATCAAGACTTTGTAAACGAAGCTGTAACTGATGGCCTTTTAATCAACGACGAAGCTTTTCTTAAAGCAACAAGTAAAGGTTTTGTACTTCTTGATTACCTGATTTTAGGCCTTTGTTCCTAATCATTTATATTAAAATTGTTTACCAACAACATCATAATCAAAAACAAAAAGAACAACATCGCAAATCCGGCCTTTTCCGAAATGCTCGAAGCTTTTTTATTTCCTTCCAATAAATATACAAATATCGGCGCAGTCAAAAGCAGAGTTACCACATATCCCGGGTTTGGCGCTAATCTCATTGCCATAGTTTTAGCCGCAATCAACGCTGCCGAAAATGATACAATATAAGCCCCGACTTTTACAACTTCATGATTAAATATCATCTTTTCAATCAAAGTAAAATTATAGTGTTTATCTTTGCAAAGAAGTACATAATTATAAACACCGGAAACAAAAGTCGACACCACCAAATAATACAAAATATTTGCCCAAACATCTTGCCCCATAGTTGCAATTTCTTTGGTCGCCACACTCATGCCTGCCAAAGACAATACCGCCGGTGCCATATACCAAAAAGCATTTTGCGTAATCTTGCTTTTGAGCATATACCAATAACAGACACAAAAACCGAATATTGTCAAAATAAGCGTAATAAACACATTTTCTTTTTTTACCAATTCCAAAAACAATTCCGGCGTAATTGCCCACCACATCAAAGTAGTTACCAACACACTCAACACCAACAATTTGGAAGTAACCGACGCCCCATATCGCGCCGATGCAAAAAATATATGCGAATCATATATTCCGATAAGCAATCCTTGTAATATAAGGAGATACCAATTTCTTAAATCTGTTTGCAACGGCACTAAAAGTAAAAAAGGAACAAACAATAACGCTATTCCGAATCCGCGCCACACTCCCAGCACATAGCCGTTAAACTTATGTCTTTGGTTTACCAAAGTATACAAAGCCATAAAAAAACCGTACACCAACCCATTGATAATCCAAAGCATATATTTCACCTCCGCTTAAGTTAAATATATGCCTTAAATAAATAAATTTAAGTTTTGCCTTAAAATATTGACTAAAACAAAATAATAAATATAATAAAGCAATCTTTAATTCTATTAGTATGACAACAATTCTAAAAATAAAAATATATGGAAAAAATTTTAATTAACTCTCACTCCCTCATGCTGGGATATGAGATATTCCACTTCAATGAAGAATTTAATCCGGAAGCTCTTCAACAATTTCTGCACAAAAGACTTAGCGGAAGCTTGGTGGAATTTGCCGGCCAGACATTCTTGCGATCAATCCCTCCGGTAGAAAATCTTCCGGTGAATGTCAAAATTGTTCGCGCATATAAGAATCAATACTATTGGTTCTGTGTATTCGAATTGGATCGTCCTTTGTATAAAAAATTCAAAGGTGCCGTTTGTAATACATTCGTCTACAAGCAAGGAGATAATATGATATACTCCGTTTGCGAACAAAGCTCGGCTAATGCACTTGAAGGAGAGCTTATTTATTCTTGCGAAGAGTAAATATCTAATTCCATTTTTCAAAAAAACTCCCGATACTTCCAAGTATCCGGAGTTTTTTTGTTTTTTACATCGATTTTTTATAAAATTCTTTTCTGTCTTTGCGCGACTTTGACCAAAGATTACCCCATCCGTTTATCGGCTGGACTTTATACAAAGATTCAAAATTAAAATCTCGCGAAAAGAAAACAGATGTTGTCTTGGTATAATTATTCATCGGACAAAATCCGTAAAAATCGACCTGTAACAAATCAGCTTTTTTCAAAATATCAACTGCTTTAACATACTCTTGCGAAGTGTTAATTCTGTCGCTGTCATCCAAAATTATCATTCCGCCTTTATTCAAAGCTTTTACGGCCGCCTCGGCACATTGAAAACGGCGCTTTCCGTCAACTATAATCACATCATATTTTATATCATTTTCAAAGGCTGCCTGTTCGTAAATTTCGCCCTCATCACGCCATCTGATATCCAAATTCGGCTCATTAAATTCTTTTTTCCATTTATCAAACCATTTCAAATTATCTTCAATTGAGGTTACTTTATAAGCTCTTTTAGCCCAAAATAACGACGAATATCCGCAACCGAACTCCAAAATTTGTTTACCGGAATAATCAAATTGCGACAAATATTCAATTGCCGGATAAGTATACCAAGGGATTGGGTTGCCGTCTTTATCCAAACAAATTTTCTCGTCAATTGAACGCTCTATTGCAAATTCTTCGCGCCACATATCAATAAAAATCTTAAACTTTTCGCTATACATAAACATCACCTGTTGCAACTTGAAAATCATTTTTTGATTTATATATCATAAAAGTATTCAAAAATAAACAGGAGATTTAACATGAGTAATTGGATGCGTACTACTGCTTTGGTATTGACTATTATCGGAGGCATCAACTGGGGCTTGGTCGGATTATTCAGCTTTGATTTAGTGGCATTCATCTTTGGTCCGATGTCGATTTTAAGCCGAATTGTCTACACCTTGGTTGCTCTATCTGCCATCACTTTGGCTTTTGCCCCAAGCTGTTCATTAAAAGAATCTGTTCAACATAAAATGAACTAATTTTACCAAAGAAACGGCGGATGATTATTCCGCCGTTTTTTTATTCTTCTTCATCAAATTCTAAGACCTTAAGCACCACATCATAATCAAATCCGGCTCTGATTAAAACGCCCATATCTTTATTTCTGCGCTCTTTTCTTAAATTCTTATCCATACAATATGGTCCGATTTTTTTCTTCTTGGCCAAATTCAGTGCCGATTCGAAATCATCATATTCCTGCTCATTCAATAACTTATTTGCTAAATCTTCATCTATTCCTTTTTCTTTTAGCTTATTCAAAATATATCTCGGTGATTTTCCTTGCGCCAAATATCCTCTAATTCTGATTTCGGCAAAACGCTCATCATTAACATATCCCAGCCTTACAAAATCTTTTACCAAATCATCCAACCATCGATAAGCTTCTTTTTTATCAAATTCTTTATTCCAATACGCATAATCATCAATTCGGCGTTTTAATACACTACGCAAATTATATTCCGAAGTTTCAAAACGCTTCAAATAGTACAGCGCAATATTTTTTAATCTTTGCGGAGTTATTTTTTTTAAGATTTTTTTATTATATTCTTTTTTTACCTCTAACAACACTTGAAAAATCTCACAATATAGATTATAGAATTAGAAAAAATTTGTTTTACTATACTAAGGATTTTTAATAATGCCTAATAAAAATTTTGATAATTGTGTATCTTTCTTCATTGATAATGGTGCTTATCAGGGGCGTTTTATTCGCTTAAACGAAGTTTTAGATACCATAATCAACAAACACTCATATCCTTTGCCGGTTTCTGCTGTTGTGGCCGAAACTACAGTTTTAGCCGCCATGCTTGCCTCAACCTTGAAATATGACGGTTTATTTACACTTCAAACTCAAAGTAACGGCCCTGTTCCGATGGTTGTTATTGATGTAACATCTGACGGTAAGATTCGTTCTTGCGCCCGTTTTGATGAAGAGCGTCTCAATGCCGGTCAAAAATTGCGCAAAACTTTAGGTCAAATCGAACCCACCCCTCACCTTTTAGGCGGCGGACATTTGGCCTTTACCGTTGATCAAGGCAAAAACACCGAATTATACCAAGGTGTCGTTGACCTCCAAGGAAAAACCTTATCCGAATGCGCATTGCGTTACTTCAAGCAATCTGAACAAATTGACACGGCCTTAAAATTATTTTTACACGCTCCTCAAGGCGAAAGTAAATCTTGGATTGCCGGTGGCATCATGTTACAAAAAATGCCAACCAAGGGCGGTAATGAGGTTGACCAAGAAACAGCTGAAGAAGCTTGGAACGAAGCCAAAATATTTATGGAAAGCCTATCCGAAGACGAAGTTTTTGATGCCAACCTCTCATCAGAAGATATTTTGCACCGCCTGTTCCATGGTAATAATTTGAACATTCAGCAATCAAAAAATTATCAATTTTCTTGTCGTTGCTCTCGTGAAAAATTGCTCCAAACTTTAAGCACTTTTTCCAATGAAGATATCAACGGAATGGTCGAAGACGGAAAAATCAGTGCAACTTGTCATTTTTGCTCCGAACAATATTGCTTTGACAAAAGCGAAATTATAAAACAATAAGTTAACCTGTTTTTAATTTATTTATATAATAATAAACACAGCTATAAACATTTATGGCTGTGTTTTTATTTGATATAAGGCAAACGACTATGACTTCTGCAAAAAAAATTTTATCAATTTTAGGTGTAACCCTATCCTTAACAGCTTGCGGTACACTTTTTGGATCATCTAACGACGATTCTCAATACAACGAACCTCGTTTCACAGATAAAACTCCGATTGAGTTAAAGGTAAACAAAGTCGATGTAATCTCTGAGTTTACTCCTAGTTTTACCCGACCCAATGTCGAGCATTTGTTCCCGGTATCTATTGAAAAAGTAGCTAAATTATGGGGACAAGATCGTCTTACAGCCGCAGATTTTGCTTCTAATAAAATCGCCGAAGTAATTATTAAAGATGCTTCTGTTACCGAAGAAATAGTTGAAGGTGAACAAATTTTTGAGCAAGATAAAGTAAAATATTCTGCTCGCTTGGTCGTTTCGGTAAAAATTTCCGATCCTGAAACATTAGCTCAAGCATCAACCGATGTAGAAGCTTGGAGAAGTTTGACCATTCCTGCCAGCACAGACATTGCTCAAAAAGAAAAATATTGGCATTCAATGGTCGAAAAATTATTTGCAGATTTCGATGAAAGAATGACAAACGAAATAAATCAAAACTTAAATGTTTTCATAAAGAATAAAGAAATCGTACCGGCTTATTACTAATTTAAGATTCGATTCTTTGAACCGTTGCGTGCCGACAGACTAAATGTCGGCACTTTTACATTGCTCTCGATTCCTTCAGACTTAACCTTGCACGAACCGTAAAATACAGCATTTTGGGCTTGAAGCGGAGCATAAGAAGTGTATTCAAAATATTCGCCGGGTTCCAAAACAGGCAACTCCCCCTTAAAACCCATAGAAGAGTCATTAAAGCGATTCCCTTTATCATCGGTAATATTCCAATCCTTACCGACCAGTTGAATTTTTTTCGGCGTATTGTTTTCAATGCAAAGATAATAGCCCCACATATAGCGATTTTCGGCCTCTTCATCGACCAAAACAGGACCAGCGGAAACCACGATTCCCCCTGTTTGCAAACTAACCAAATCGTCTGCTATACTCACTATATTCAACTCCCCAAATCGAATATTTTATTAACCATTTGTTAAGCATATCCTATCCGCAGAGTTTCATAAAACAAGAGTACATAGTTTTTATCACCAAACTTATACACAGGATTCTTTTTTTCACACATAAAAAAAGGTTCTAACCTTTTGGCTTAGAACCCTTTTTATTCTGATATCAACTAAAAAATTATTTAGTTAATATATCTAATATTTTTTGAGTAGCATCAGCTGTAGAAATATTTTCGAACACGGCATATTCATTAGACAATCTGTCCAAAGCTTGTTCATATATTTGTCTTTCGCTATATGACTGCTCAGCCAAATTTTCATTACGATGTAAATCGCGAATGACTTCGGCAATAGCCACCGGATTTCCGGAATTTATTTTATTTTCATATTCCTGAGCGCGTCTTGACCACATAACCTTTTTAACTTTTGCTTTTCCTTTTAATGTGGTAAAAGCATCGTTAATGGTGTCAGCACTAGAAATTTTACGTAATCCGGCAGTTTCGGCCTTTGCCATCGGAATGCGCAAAGTCATCTTATCCTTGTCAAAATTAACAACAATAAGATCCAGCTCAGTTCCGGCGATTGTTTGTTTGGTAACATCAGAAACTTTACCAACTCCATGAGCCGGATAAACAACATATTCACCGGTTGCATATGGATTATGTACAGTTATTTTCTTATTCATATTTACCTGCCTATTATTTTATTATTCTGGTTGTAATTTTCCATTGCGAATGCTAACATACCATAAAATTAGGTTTAAATCTAGTACCAAAAAGCACTTTTTTTAAAAAAATATGCTTAAATATATAAAAAAATAAAAATTTTTATTATTTAATATCGGTAAGCTTACAATGAAAAAGAGAGAAATTATGATTAGAATCAACAAATTAGTTATACTTAGTCTGCTTCTTTTTATTACACCTGCTTTTGCATCGGTAATCCCCGAATATGCAAGTAACACCTATACCAAAAGGTCTCCCAACCGCTCAGAAAAAAAATGTATGGATGAAGGATTCACAATAACTTATGAAAACTGTTCTCAAATGACTGCGCCTACCGATCCTTGCCCTTATCATCAAGATTATTACAAATCTTGCTCCCAAGAACAATGGTGTAAAAATCACAATTTTACTCTAAAACCTGAAGACTGTAAGTTACCGTCATTTCCTATCAAAGCTTGTGACAATGGCGCTAAAATGTATCGTGCTTGCCAAGAAGATATTAAAAGAGCCTGCACGGACATGAAATATGAACACCAATCATCATGTCAACTAACACCGGAAAGATGCCCATACAGCCAAGAATATGGAGCCTGTTGTACTCCTTGTGAGGGATTCGCTCATGATATCAACAATATTCCTGACGGCTATGTAGCTGATGGTCCGACCTGTATAAACTGCGACAATGTAACCAAGACCAATGTTATCGAAAACCCTTGTGAAGGATACATTCATTGTGATTTTGGCCCCGAGTTAAATAATACTCCATCTTGTAAACAAGGCCAAAAAATGCTTTATAAAACTTGCAAAACAGCTGAAATTTATTGTCAAGAAAAGGGGTACACTCAAAGCACTTGTTCATCAACAGAAGATGTTGAAGCTTGCCCTGAATTTACAGATTTAGTTAAATGTAACCTCAATTGTTTCAAATTAGTAAAAGAGCAAAATCCTACAGCTGATATCATCAACGAAAACATTACCGATCCCGTTTTAGATATCAGTAAAGATGTTCTCATGTCGATGTATGGTAAAATGTCAGAATCTTGTGTATCTGATTTCCGCCCTGAAATAACCTTGAATCTTAATGTAAAAAACATGAAGATGTATGAGAATATCTTAAACCGCAAAATCAGTAACATGATTATCAATCTTAACTTTATTGATCCTATAGAGTTAACTGCAAACGGTGAATTTAATAATGTTCGTATAAAAATAAACGGCGAACCGGGTGAATGCGCATTAAAAGGACGCAAAATAAATGTAACCGGAACATTCAATGTCTCCGGAGCTACAAATATTTGTGCTGACATAAATATTGAAAACGACGGCAAATTTATTACCTCCGGAAATGTACAAGGTAATATTGATTTAGGCAAAAATGCCTCTCTCGGAATAAAAGGAAATCTTTTCGGATATCTGAAATCAGGAACTTATAGCGAAGCTTTGATAAAAGGTATTGTAAAATATAAAGACAATGCCAACGATTCTTTTGACAATGCCGGCATTCTGTTAGGCTGTGGTTCAAAAACCAAAATATCCGGAGGTATTGTTGCCGAAACGGCAAATGTAGTCTTAAAACAACGAGCACAGCTTGATACACCGTATATCAAAATGATATCAACATCAGATAACCCGGATTTACCAAATACTTTAAGCAGTATTCACATCCATAAAGGCGGTAAAGTGGTCAGCGTTTACGACAGCAGCGAATATTCTTTGGCATCAAACAACGACAATATAAACTGCGATGACAACTATATCTTGCACTTAGGTTCGGCCGTAAATAAAGAGGCTCAAGCTATCAATCTTGAACCCTCACAATTGTTGGAAGACAAATGGAAGTGCCGCACCCTGGATCGTAAACTGTTAGATTGCAACTAATTGTTTACATTGGGTGAATATATAGTCTCAGGCTGTGCGGGATTTTCCATAGCCTTAAAATCAGCTTTTGGATACGATTGAATATCATACACTCTGTCGTTTGCTTCTAATAATGTATTTTCAAAATCATTTCCAAGATTTTGTGTACTGCTGGTCGTAGCAGTATTATTCGTATGCGTCAAATTTGTATTAGGAGGATATACATCACCAAAAACCTCAACCGGTTTATCCTGATTGGGAATCGGATCACCTAATGGATTCGGTGCATCTTTCGGTTGCTCTACAATAAAAACATTTTGCCCGTTATCTTTAGTAGCAGCCGAACCGTAAACAATAGTATCATTGTCTTCGGCAAACGCCTTACAAGACAACAATACTATCATCAATATTGCAAAAGGCTTTATCTTCATGATTCATCTCCTTTATTTATATAAGGATATAGCCTCAAATTTAAGCAAAACAACCACCAAAAATATAAAAAAATTAGTATATTTTTCACTATTTTTGTGCTATAATGTAGTAGTGTAGATAAGGAGAAATGCCATGAACGGACTCGGTCCCATCAGCTCTTATGCAGTTGCAATGCAACAACTTCAATTGAGCCTTATAAAACAAAGCGCTGAAACGACTCAACAGGTTGCTGAAATGTTGCTTGACGCATCTCGCATGGCTCCGACATCCGAAGATAAAGGCACACAAATTGATATCAATGTCTAAAATATGCTAATCAAAGAAATAAAAGACATAACAAGTAAAAATGACGCTATAAATTTTATCACATTAGAAACCATTTTAAGCAACATAGCCACCCAATCAAGACTGTTACCGCCTCTTTCATAAACGCGCGCAAATAACAGGACATAAACTATTGAGGCACTAACAATAGCTACATAAAATTCATTTCTAAAAAAAAGATTTCTAATACCTTCCGGCGCCAAATTAAAATAGCACCAACCACCAGAAACTATACCCAACAAAACAAATGGAGAAAATATAACTCCGGAAGCAAATAAGGAAATAAGTCCCTTAAACATTAACTAACCCAAACTCTTCTTTTTAAATATCTTGTATCCGATTTAGAACGAATATTTTCCCAAACACAACGCGTAGAACCATTCAAAACAAGATTACCTGTGGCATCAATTTTATGGCTTAAGATAGATATTGCGGCAACACCTTTTGCCATAATTTTTCTATCTTTACCTCTACTCCAATCAAAAGCTGATTTTTCAATTAGTTGACGCATGAGATACCTCCTAACAAGATATATAAAAGCTAATACAATTAACTGATAATAGAATAACTTTTAAACAGTTAACAAAATGTTAATCAGCGTTCAGATGTTCTATTGTATTCCACAACTTAGTTCCAAAATCTTGTACAGTCTGTTCATCATCGCCACAAACCCACACTCTGATTTTCGGTTCCGTACCGGACGGATGAATCACCACACGCCCATGTCCGTTGATTTTAGAGCTTAAATCATCAACCAAATTTTTCAACTCCGGCTTAGAAGTAATAATTTTGACCATTTCGTTTGATTTAACCTTAAAATTTTCAAAATACAAAAAATCGTCCTTAAACAACGGAAAAATTTCTGATGCTTTCTTATTCTTTTGCGCCAAACCTTGCAACACTTTTAAGAATGTCATCATTGCATCACCCGATTTTGCATAATCAAGCAAAACAATATGTCCCGATTCTTCGCCACCTATAACTCCGCCATTTTCTTTCAAAGCCTTAATAACCGGGCGTTCACCCACACCGGTTGAAATATATTGCAGTCCCAAATTTTGAGTAATATAGCGCTCCAATGCGGTATTCGAAAGTTTTGTAGAAGCAAAAGCCCTACCCTTGTTTTCACCGATTTCTTGCATATAAGTGGCTAAAAAGGCCATAAGTTGTTCGCTTTTAATCAGCTTGCCGTTATTATCGCCGACTTTTATTCTATCTCCGTCACCATCAACAGCCACACCCAAATCAGCATTATTTTTCACAATAGCTTCCAACATTTTTTCCGGATGTTGCGAACCGCAATCACGATTTATGTTAACACCGTTTGGTTCAACTCCTACTTCAACCACTTCGGCACCCAAATTACGCAAAACCTCGGGCAAAATATCTGAAAATACGCCGTTTGCACAATCAGCAACAATTTTCATTCCCTTTAGAGATGAAGTATTACCATACATATCATAAGCAATTTGTTTGTATTTTTCTTTAATTGAATAATCTTCAAATACTCTACCCAATTTATCTTTATCAAAAACAAAATTGTTTTGTTCAATCAGATTTTCTAATTGTGAAGTAACTTCATCAGCAAACTTATCGCCGTTACTGGCTATCAATTTAATACCATTATCATGGTAGGGATTGTGCGAAGCGGTAATCATAACCGCCATATCGACATCAAGTTCAGAAACAAAGGTTGTAACAGCCGGCGTCGGAACAACACCAAATTTTACGACATCAACGCCTTGCGAAGTAAAACCGGCAATCAAAGAAGCCTCCAGCATATCACCGGAAATGCGTGTATCTTTGGCAATGGCAACTTTTTTGTGATTTACACAAACTTGTTGCGCACAAGCAAAAGCCAATTTCATAGCAAAATCAGAAACCATGGGAAACTCATTAGCCACACCTCTGACACCGTCTGTTCCGAACCATTTATTACAAGCCATAGTAAAACCTTTCAAAATTTTAACAAAACCGATAATAATTTTAGCCATAATGGTAATAATAACCAAGCGAAATTTTGTTTTTTCCCCATAGTGATAAAAAAATGAATATTTTTGTATTGACAATAAAACAACTTATATGTATAAACACCTCAAGATTACGCCGACATAGCTCAGTTGGTAGAGCTACTGATTTGTAATCAGTGGGTCGGGAGTTCGAGTCTCTCTGTCGGCACCATTAAAAAATCCCCCTTTCATGGGGGATTTTTTAATGGTTATCGCCAGAGGCCTCGAACTCACGAAGGAAGGGAGTTTGACAAGAAGGAGCAGGCGAGACGGAAGTATCGCCGCACTTGCGACGACGAAGCGGCCGAGCATTTTATATGCGAGGTCAGTCTCTCTGACAGCCCTCATGGGCTGTTCTTTATGCAAATTTCATTCCCTCCCCCCTTTCACGGGGGATTTTTTATTTGCTTTCGTCAGAGGCCTTGAACTCACGAAAGAAGGGAGTTTGACAAGGAGGAGCAGGCGAGACGGAAGTATCGCCGCACTTGCGACGACAAAGCGGTCGAGCATTTTACATGCGAGGTCAGTCTCTCTGACAGCCCTCATGGGCTGTTTATCACCTCTATTAACCCTCAACAAAAAAATCCCCCTTTCACGGGGGATTTTTTGTTTGCTTTCGCCAGAGGCCTCGAACTCACGAAAGAAGGGAGTTTGACAAGGAGGAGCAGGCGAGACGGAAGTATCGCCGCACTTGCGACGACGAAGCGGCCGAGCATTTTATATGCGAGGTCAGTCTCTCTGACAGCCCTCATGGGCTGTTCTTTATGCAAATTTCATTCCCTCCCCC
>SUUJ01000003.1:0-101537 GCA_015062585.1 Alphaproteobacteria bacterium
GTCATAAGTCCTGCAACGGGGAGAGCCATTTCAGAAACTATCTTCCCTTCTGAAACAACTACGTTTCCGCCGAACTCACGTATGCGGTTTGCGGCTATAACCATATCCTCATCATTTGTTCCGATAGCCTCAACAACATCTGCAATCCAATTTCCTATTTGTTCAAATTCTTTTTCCCCAAATCCTCTGGTTGTTCCTGCCGGAGTTCCTAATCTAATTCCCGAAGTAACTTTTGGCGGCATAGGGTCAAAAGGAATTGCATTTTTATTACATGTCATATGAGCTTTATCCAATGCATCAGCAACGAGGTCTCCTGTTACATTTTTGGGTCTCAAATCCACCAACAACAAGTGAGTATCCGTTCCTCCCGAAACCAAATCAAGACCTCTTTCCTTTAGTGTATCACCTAAAACTTTGGCATTACTTACAACTTGCGCTGCATATTTCCTAAACTCTTCTGTTAAATCTTCTTTAAAACAAACAGCCTTAGCAGCAATAACATGCTCCAAAGGTCCCCCTTGAGACCCCGGAAAAATAGCCGAATTTATCTTCTTTGCCAAATCTTCTCTGTTTGTCAAAATCATTCCACCACGTGGACCTCTCAATGTTTTATGAGTAGTCGTAGTAACAACATCCGCCCATTGTAAAGGATTCGGATGCACTCCGCCGGCAACCAACCCCGCAAAATGAGCCATATCTACCATCAAATATGCCCCTACCTCGTCAGCAATTTTTCTAAATCTGGCAAAATCAATTTGACGAGGATATGCTGACCCTCCGGCGATAATCAATTTAGGGTTATTTTCTTTTGCTAAACGCTCCACGTCATCATAATCAATCAACCCGCTGTCCTTTTTAACTCCATATGCAACAGCGTTAAGCCATTTTCCTGAAATAGACACTTTTGATCCATGAGTTAAATGTCCTCCGGCATCCAAACTCATCCCTAAAATTGTATCAAACGGTTGCAACAATGCCAAATAAACAGCCGTATTTGCTTGACTACCCGAATGTGGCTGAACATTAACAAACTCTGCATTAAACAATTTTTTTGCGCGTTCTATCGCCAAACTTTCAATTCCATCAACAAACTCACACCCGTGATAATATCTTCTTCCCGGATATCCTTCTGCATATTTGTTTGTTAAAATCGACCCTTGTGCTTCCAAAACAGCTTTTGAAACAATATTTTCCGAAGCAATCAACTCCACTTGATTTTGTTGGCGATTAAACTCTTTTTCAATAAGTTCAAAAATATCTTTATCTTCTACTTGCAACTCTTCTTTAAAATCCATATCTCAGCCTCCTTTATCCAAGCTCTGCAATTCGACGACAATGTCTCTCACCATTAGAAAACGGAGTCGTCAAAAAAACATCCAAATATGCAAGAACATTTTCTTTTGATTGTGTTCTGGCTCCAAAAACCGCGACATTAGCATCATTGTGTTCACGAGTTAAAGATGCAACATCCTTATTGTACAAAATAGCGGCTCTAATTCCTTTGTGACGATTTGCAGCAATAGATATACCGATTCCCGTTCCACAAATCAATACTCCAAAATCAGCTTGTCCACTGTTTATTACATCTACAAGCTTATCTGCAATCAATGGATAATCACACGATTCTTCAGAAAAAGTTCCGATATCTAGCCAATCGATATCCTGACGCTCATTCTTTAAAAATTCTTTTAATTCAAAGCCCCCATGATCAGCACCTATCACAATTTTCATACACCATCCCCCATAAAAAAACTTACAACTTTCACAATCATATAACAAAGTTGTGATAAAAAAACATTTTTTTTAAAAAAGATGTTGACGTGTGAAAAAATTATTGTATATATAATCTCACCGATTGAGAGAACGGTAACCATGAATGGCCGGTTGGCAGAGTGGCTCATGCAGAGGACTGCAAATCCTTGTACATCGGTTCGATTCCGGTACCGGCCTCCAAATATACCGTATTATTCCGGCTTAGCTCAGCGGTAGAGCAATCGGCTGTTAACCGATTGGTCGCCTGTTCGAATCAGGCAGCCGGAGCCAATAAAAAAACCACCCTTTTGGGTGGTTTTTTTCATTAGTCCTTGCTTGCCTGCGAACAGGCGGCCAACGGGAGCCTTGTTCGGAGTGGATAGTTGGTGAAAACAAACATTGAGCTTAGCAACTTGCTTAGCGAAATGTGCAGTTTGAACCTTACGACACGAGGAGGACCCGCTTGCGGGAGTACCCAATCAGGCAGCCGGAGCCAATAAAAAACCACCCAACAAGGTGGTTTTTTTATTGGTCCTTGCTTGCCTGCGAACAGGCGAAGCCTGTGAAGAATCAGCTCGAGGATAAAAACAACAATTGCTCTTGTTGTTTTTACCACAAGAGGCGTCGTTTTGTTATTTTTTTGAGCCGGTGTAAATCGGCGATAAAAACATTACAAAACAAGTGACCGACGCGCACTTGGCGAACAAAGTGAGCCTAGTAAGCTAGAAGCCGGAGCCAACCCAACAGGGTGGTTTTTTTTATTGGCTTTTTGCTGTTTTCTATTCTCTCAATCCTTTTTTTCTGACATAAATCGCCACCTCAAACATTTTAGACAAATTTTTCAAAAAAACTGTTGACGGCATATCGAATCTGTAGTATATTCCTCACATAAACAGATGAATTATTGTGTCGACTAAATGTAAAAGGCTCCAACGGCACACATAATTCAGCTGAAAATGAATTAAAAAAGCACTTAAAAAAAATAGGAGCCAGCTATTCAGCACAGTGTCGCGTTCATGCCATGCTTAATAGTAGGAGAAAATCCACACCTAATTGTCTTCGAACGCCAAGGGAAGACGAAAAAAGAGATTAAAAATTTTGGCCTCTACACACAAAACGAGCCCAAAAAATATTTTTAGTCTGAAAGCAACAGATTATATGTAAATTACGTATAATCCGGACCACCTAAACAGGTGACTTTAAAAAGAACAACCCTATAAAAAGGTTTGTTCTTTTTTTTATTTAAATAATGATAAAAAAACAGGTGCCATATTACAAAATATGACACCTTTTCTTGCAAATTGCCCAATTTAAACTTTTTAAGCAATCAATTTGACAGGTAGGCGTGCTATTGTCAAAGTTTGAAAATGATGTGTACAAAGAATAGTACATGAGTTTTCAAATTTTGTGATATGACACCTTTTCTTGCAAATTGCCCAATTTAAACTTTTTAAGCAATCAATTTGATAGGTAGGCGTGCTATTGTCAAAGTTTGAAAATGATGTGTACAAAGAATAGTACATGAGTTTTCAAATTTTGCGATATGACGCCTACCTTGCAAATTGCCATCTAGTTATTCATTAGATGAATTTTCCAATTGGGCCTGTTGTTGTTCTTCCTTAAGCGCTTGAATTTCTTTATCGTTTTGAGCGGCAACTTTCTTCAATGCACGGAGTACAGTACCTGTACCGGCAGGAATCAAGCGACCTACGATAACATTTTCTTTCAAGCCGCGAAGATCATCAACTTTTCCTTCAACTGCAGCTTCGGTCAAGACACGAGTTGTCTCTTGGAATGATGCAGCTGAGATGAATGACTTGGTCTGCAAGCTTGCCTTTGTAATACCAAGAAGTATCGGATCGGCTTCAGCAGGTGTTTCACCGGCTTCGATAACTTTGGCATTTCTTAAGGCAAACTCATCAGCGTCAACTTGTTCGCCGACCAAGAATGTAGTATCACCAGGGTTAGTAATTTCAACTTTGCGCAACATTTGAGATACAATAACTTCAATGTGCTTATCGTTGATCTTAACACCTTGTAAGCGGTACACATCTTGAACTTCTTTAACCAAGTATTCAGCCAACTTTTCAACACCCAATACACGCAAAATATCGTGTGGTGCCGGAGTACCGTCAACCAAAGCGTCACCGCGTTTTACGATATCACCGTCTTGAACGATTAAGTGACGACCTTTCGGTATCAAATACTCAACAGGAGTACCTTTTTCAGGAACAACGGTAATGCGTTGTTTTGCTTTGTAGTCCTTACCAAATTCAACCTGGCCGTCAACATCAGAGATGATTGCCGGATCTTTCGGGCGTCTGGCTTCAAACAACTCGGCAACACGCGGCAAACCACCGGTAATATCTTTAGTTTTTGAAGATTCACGCGGAATTCTTGCAATAATATCACCGACTTTAACCTCTGTACCATTGTCAACTGACAAAATTGCATCAGCAGACATAAAGTAACGAACTTCTTTACCATTGTCGAACAAAACTTGTTTACCTTTGGCATCCTTCAAAATAATGCTCGGTTTCAAACCGGCAGAAGAAGAATTTGAGCGCCAATCAATAACAGTTTTAGAAACGATACCTGTTGTTTCGTCAGTAACTTCTTTAACCGAAATATTGTTAATCAAGTCAACCAATTCAACTTTACCGGCTTTTTCAGTAATAACCGGAACAGTAAACGGATCCCATTCAGCAACCTTTTGGCCTTTTTTAACTTTGTCGCCTTCGGCAACCAAAAGTTTTGTACCATAAGGAACTTTATGACGAGATTTTTCACGACCTTGATTATCAACGATAACAACTTCACAGTTACGAGAAAGCACCAAACCGTTGCCTTCAGAGTTAACTACGATATGACCGTTTTCCAATTTCATCACACCGGCAAATGGTATCTCAATAGAAGCTTGTTCAGCACCTTTTTGAGCAGCACCACCGATGTGGAAGGTTCTCATGGTCAACTGTGTACCAGGTTCACCGATTGATTGAGCGGCAATAACACCGACTGCTTCGCCGACATTAACCGGAGTACCTCTGGCCAAGTCACGACCATAACAAGCAGCACAAACACCGTGTTTAGATTCACAAGTCAATACCGAGCGGATCTTAACTTGTTCAACACCGGCTTTTTCAACCAATTCGACATCGTTTTCATCAATCAACTTACCGCGCTTGATCAAAACTTCGCCTGTTTCAGGGTGAATAATATCTTCTTGAATTGTACGACCCAAAATGCGTTCGCCGATAGAAACGATAACATTACCGCCATCAACGATTGAACGAACGATAATACCTCTCTCGGTTCCGCAGTTTGTTTCAGTAACAACCACATCTTGAGCCACATCGACCAAACGACGAGTTAAGTAACCTGAGTTAGCGGTTTTCAACGCAGTATCGGCCAAACCTTTACGAGCACCGTGGGTTGAATTAAAGTATTCCGACACGGTCAAACCTTCTTTAAAGTTTGAAATAATCGGTTGTTCAATAATTTCGCCTGACGGTTTTGCCATCAAACCACGCATACCGGCCAACTGACGCATTTGAGCAGCCGAACCACGCGCACCGGAGTGAGCCATCATGTATACTGAGTTGATGTATCCGTTTTCGGTTTTTGAAATATTTTTCATCATTTCGTCAGCAATCTTATCGGTACAAGCAGCCCAAATATCAACCACTTTGTTGTACTTTTCACCCTTGGTGATAAGACCGTTTTGATATTGTTCTTCAAACTCTTTAACTTGAGCTTCGGTTTCAGCAATCAAAGTCTTCTTAGCTTCAGGAACAATAAGGTCATCTTTACCGAAAGAAATACCTGCTTTACAAGCATTTTTAAAGCCTAATGACATAATCTTGTCAACAAACAAACAGGTTTCTTTTTGACCACAGTGACGATAGATAGTATCGATTATTTCACCGATTTCCTTCTTACGCAACAATCTGTTGACGAGTGAGAAAGGAACATCTTTGTGCTTCGGCAAAACCTCTGATACCAAAATACGACCCGGTGTTGTTTCAACCAAACCATATTTAACATTTCCTTCGTCATCAACATATTCCATACGGCATTTAATTTTTGCGTGAAGATCAACCAATTTTTCATGCAAAGCCAATTGAACTTCGTTGAAATCAGCAAATACCATACCTTCACCGATCATTCCTTCTGCTTCGTATGTCAGGTAGTAAATACCCAAAACCATATCTTGAGTAGGAACGATAATCGGCTTACCTGATGCAGGAGATAAAATATTATTTGTAGACATCATCAATACACGAGCTTCTAATTGAGCTTCAATTGACAATGGTACGTGAACAGCCATTTGGTCACCGTCGAAGTCGGCGTTAAACGCTGTACAAACGAGCGGGTGCAAGTGGATTGCCTTACCTTCTACCAACACAGGTTCAAATGCTTGAATACCAAGTCTGTGCAATGTAGGAGCACGGTTTAACAAAACAGGATGTTCGCGAATTACTTCTTCCAAGATATCCCAAACTTCCGGACGTTCTTTTTCAACCATTCTCTTGGCAGCTTTAATTGTTGTAGCATGACCATAGAGTTCCAATTTTGCATATACGAAAGGCTTAAACAATTCCAAAGCCATCTTCTTTGGCAAACCGCATTGTTGAAGTTTCAATTCCGGACCTACGGTAATAACCGAACGACCTGAATAGTCAACGCGTTTACCAAGCAAGTTTTGACGGAAACGACCTTGTTTACCTTTGAGCATATCAGACAAAGATTTCAACGGGCGTTTGTTTGTACCGGTAATAGCACGAGCTCTACGACCATTATCAAACAATGCGTCAACAGATTCTTGCAACATTCTCTTTTCATTACGAATAATAATGTCAGGAGCGTGCAATTCAATCAATCTCTTCAAACGATTGTTACGGTTAATAACACGACGATACAAATCGTTCAAATCCGAAGTTGCAAAACGACCGCCATCAAGTGGAACCAACGGACGCAACTCTGGTGGAATAACCGGCAATACATCCAAAATCATCCATTCAGGTTTAGTATTTGACTCAATGAAAGATTCAATGATTTTCAAACGCTTAACCAATTTTTTGCGTTTAGCTTCCGAAGCATTGTCTTTAAGCTCGGCTCTGATAGTTGTTCTTTCAGCTTCCAAATCAATCGAAGCCAAAATTTCTTTCAAAGCTTCGGCACCGATACCGGCACGGAAAGCTTCTTCACCGTACTCATCAATAGCTTCTTGATATTGATCTTCACTCAAAAGCTCATTAACAGCCAAAGGTGTCAAGCCCGGTTCAATTACAATGTAATTTTCAAAGTACAAAACTTTTTCCAATGCCTTCATCGGAATATCTGTCAACATTGAAATACGGCTAGGCAATGATTTCAAGAACCAAATATGAGCAACCGGAGTTGCCAATTCAATATGGCCCATTCTTTCGCGTCTAACCTTAGACAAAGTAACTTCAACACCGCACTTTTCGCAGACAATACCACGATATTTCATTCTTTTGTATTTACCGCACAAGCATTCATAGTCTTTAACAGGACCAAAAATACGAGCACAGAACAAACCATCGCGTTCAGGTTTGAAAGTACGATAGTTAATAGTTTCAGGTTTCTTTACTTCACCATAAGACCAAGAACGAATTTGTTCAGGAGAAGCAATCGAAATCTTGATTTGATCAAAAGCTTCAGCAGATACTTGTTGACCAAAATATTTTGCTATATCATTCATATTATACTAACTCCTTTACCTTAAATTTCTTCGTTCAAAAGTTCGACATTCAAACACAAAGACTTAATTTCCTTAGTCAACACATTAAATGACTCTGGAATGCCTGATTCAAATGTATCTTCGCCTCTTACGATAGCTTCATAAACCTTGGTACGACCGTTAACATCGTCAGACTTAACGGTTAACATTTCTTGCAAGGTATAAGCAGCACCATAAGCTTGCAAAGCCCAAACTTCCATTTCACCGAAGCGTTGACCACCGAATTGAGCCTTACCACCCAAAGGTTGTTGAGTAACCAAAGAGTAAGGTCCGACTGAACGGGCGTGCATTTTTTCATCAACGATATGGTGAAGTTTAATCATATAGATAATACCGACAGTAACTTTACGGTCAAATTTTTCACCTGTACGACCATCGTACAAATCAATTTGTCCTGATGTCGGCAATTCGGCCATAGACAACATTTGATTGATATCATCACCTGTTGCACCGTCGAATACCGGAGTAGCCATCGGAATACCGCCTTTAAGGTTAGGAATCATAAGATCCAAATCTTCCGAAGTCATATGTTCGATTTCGCGTTTATATTGCTTTTCGCCATAAACTTCTTTCAACTTAGCTCTCAATTCAGACTCTTTCTTATTGCCGGCTTTAACTTGTTCCCAAAGTTCATTAACTTGTTGGCCAAGTTTTTTAGCAGCCCAACCCAAGTGAGTTTCAAGAATTTGTCCCACATTCATACGAGAAGGCACACCCAACGGGTTCAACACGATATCAACCGGTGTACCATCTTCCATATAAGGCATATCTTGTAATGGCAATACGCGAGAAATTGTACCTTTGTTACCGTGACGGCCGGCAATTTTATCGCCTGATTGAATCTTACGTTTTGTAGCGATAAATACTTTAACCATCTTCAAAACGCCCGGCAACAAATCATCACCGCGTTGTACTTTTTCAACTTTGTTATCGAAGTGTTGTTGAACTTTTTCAACTCTCATGTCAAAAGCATTCAACAATTCTTCCATATTAGCCATAACAGCTTCATCTTTAACAACGATTTTACGCCATTGAGAAGAAGGAATGCTATCCAAAGCTTTGTCGTCGATTTTAGCGTTTTTAGCCAAAGTACCTTTAGGAGCATCAACAACTGTTTGACCGTTAAGCATTGTTCTCAAACGAGCTTCCACATTGCGACGAATAATAGCGATTTCGTCATCACGATCTTTTGCAAGTTGAGAAATTTCTTGTTGTTCAATAGACAAAGCGCGTTCGTCTTTTTCGACACCGCGTCTTGAGAACACATGAACATCAACAACAATACCTTCAATACCAGGTTGAACACGCAAAGATGTATCACGAACATCAGATGCTTTTTCACCAAAGATAGCGCGGAGCAATTTTTCTTCCGGAGTTACCAAAGATTCACCCTTCGGAGTAACTTTACCGACCAAAATATCACCGGCTTTAACTTCAGCACCGATATAAACGATACCGGCTTCATCCAAGTTGCGCAAAGCATCTTCACCGACATTAGGAATATCACGAGTGATTTCTTCCTGACCGAGTTTTGTATCACGAGCCATAACTTCAAATTCTTCAATATGAAGCGAAGTAAATACATCGTCACGAGAAATTCTTTCAGAAAGCAAAATAGCATCTTCGTAGTTCAAACCGTTCCATGGCATAAATGCCACCAAAACATTTTTACCCAATGCCAATTCACCCATATCTGTACATTGACCGTCAGCCAAAATATCACCGGCCTTAACTTCGTCACCGACTTTCACCAAAGGAATTTGGTTAATGCAGGTATTTTGGTTAGAACGACGGAACTTAGCCAAACGATAAATTTCAACACCGGCATTAGCGGCATGCTCATCTTTAGAACGAACCACAATGCGGTTAGCATCAACAGCGTCAACAATACCATCGGCCTTACAAACTACGGTAGCACCGGAGTCTTTAGCCACAACAGCTTCAACACCTGTACCAACGAGTGGAGCTTCCGAGCGAAGCAAAGGCACACCTTGGCGTTGCATGTTTGAACCCATCAATGCACGGTTGGCGTCGTCGTTTTCCAAGAACGGAATAAGAGCTGTCGCAACAGACACTAATTGTTTTGGCGAAACATCGATAAAGTTAATTTCTTCAGGTCTTGCAAACTCAAATTCGCCTGCTTTACGACAAGCTACCAATTCATTAACAAAATGACCGTCATCAGTAACTTTTGCATTAGCTTCAGCTATGATAAATTTGCCTTCTTCATTAGCCGACAAATAAACAACTTCCGAAGTAACAACGCCATCAACAACCTTACGATACGGACATTCGATAAAGCCGTATTTGTTAATGCGAGCATAAGTAGACAATGAGTTAATCAAACCGATGTTCGGACCTTCAGGAGTTTCAATCGGACAAATACGACCATAGTGTGTCGGATGTACGTCACGAACTTCAAAGCCGGCGCGGTCACGCGATAAGCCACCGGGGCCCAATGCAGACAAACGGCGTTTGTGAGTAATTTCTGACAACGGGTTGTTCTGATCCATAAATTGAGACAATTGAGAAGAACCGAAGAACTCTCTGATAACCGAAGCAATCGGTTTAGCATTAACCAAATCTTGCGGCTTAACATTATTCAAGTTTTCCGAAGACATTCTTTCTCTGATTGCTCTTTCCATACGAAGCAAGCCCATGCGGTATTGATTTTCCATCAATTCACCGACTGAACGAACACGACGGTTACCTAAGTGGTCAATATCATCAACTTCGCCCTTACCGTCACGCAATTCAACCATGCGTTTTACAATACGCAAAATATCGTCTTTACGCAAAATACCGTATGTATCCGGAGCATCATCAAATGAAATATCCATAGCTGTGTTAATTTTAACACGACCCACAGATGACAAATCATATCTGTCTTTATCAAAGAACAAAGCCCTGAACAAAGAATCAGCAGCTTCATATGTCGGAGGATCACCCGGACGCATAACGCGATAAATATCAAGCAAGGCTTCTTCACGGCAGTGGTTTTTATCAACAGCCAAAGTATTGCGAATGTAAGGGCCTACATTTACACCATCAATGAACAAAATTTTGATTTCATTGATCTTGTTTGAAGTAAGTTTTTCAAGCAATTCTTCAGTGATTTCATCACCTGCTTCGGCCAACACTTCGCCGGTTTTGGCAATAACAATATTATTAGCCAAGAATTTACCCAAAACTTTGTCTTTAGCCAATCTGTAATAAGCCAAACCGTCATCAGCCAATTTTTGAGCATTACGAGATGTCAATTTCTTACCGGCTTCCAAAACAACCTTACCTGTTTCGGCATTGACCAAATCAAAGTCAAATTTAACACCTTTCATACGAGCCGGTTCAAATTTAACTTTCCATTCTTTTTTAGCCAATTCGTATGTATCAACATCATAGAAGTAATGCAAAATTTCTTCTTTATCCATGCCTTTAATTTCGGCAGGATCAATATGCTTACCTTCTTTTTCCAACTGAGCGATTTTTTCCATGGTTTCTTTTGAATACAAAGAATACAAAACCGAAGTTACCGGCAATTTACGGCGGCGGTCGATTCTTGCATAAACCAAATCTTTGGCATCAAATTCAAAATCAAGCCAAGAACCGCGATAAGGAATAATTCTGGCGGCAAACAAATATTTACCGGAAGAAACTGTTTTACCTTTATCATGGTCAAAGAACACACCGGGAGAGCGGTGCATTTGCGATACAACAACACGCTCGGTACCGTTAAAGATAAAAGTACCTTTTTCGGTCATAAGCGGAATATCACCCATATAAACATCTTGTTCTTTAATGTCGTGGATAGACTTAGCACCGGTAGCCTCGTCAGTATCCCAAACAACAAGACGGAGAGTAGCTTTAACCGGAGCAGCAAAAGTCATGTCGCGTTTGATACATTCGTCGACATCATATTTAGGAGTTTCGAGTTCATACTTAACAAACTCCAACTCGCCATTTCCGGAAAAATCTCTGATTGGGAAAATAGATTTGAAAACTTCTTCCAAACCGAATTCACATTTTTCAGCGCCATTAGCCTGAATAAAGTTATTATAAGAACCGGTTTGAACTTCGATTAAACTTGGCATATCGGCAACAGCGTCGATTCGACCAAAGTTTCTTCTTACACGTCTTTTGCTCGTATAAGATTCCTTCATATCGTTCTAATCCTTTATTAAGTTAAATTCTGCGACAATACCATTGGACACGCCAAAACCCGACCGCAGAAGGTTTACACAAATTTTTTATTCAAATTAAAATACATAAAAACTCTGCCAAACCATAAGATTGGGATCCCCTTGGCAGATAAAGCTTCAAAATAATTGCATGCAATTGGTTGCGATTCGCAACACTTAAATTCGGGGCGATAATGACTCCGTTTTTCTAATCTTGCAAGCAAAATTTTTCAAAAAAATCATTTTTTTAAATTCCGCGCAAACGCCGACTCAGACTCAATTTGAGTCAAACAGCCGTGTTCATCAAAAATATGTATTTTTCTTACCCGCTAAATTAAGTATTAGTACCCCATTGAGCATTTTTCTTACCCGCTGATTTAAGTATTAGTAACCCATTATACGAGTCTTAAAAAATTCGGATAATAAGGTTAATAATAAGATTTTAGGGAAGAAAAAGCGGAGTGTACAAAAGAAGTACATGAGCATTTTTCTTACCCGCTAATTTAAGTATTAGTAACCCATTATACGAGTTTTAAAAAACTCGGAGAATGAGGTTAATAATAAGATTTTAGGGAAGAAAAAGCGGAGTGTACAAAAGAAGTACATGAGCATTTTTCTTACCCGCTAATTCTGTATTAGTAACCCATTATACGAGTTTTTTATTCGTTGAAGTAGTTGCGCAGATAATCTTTCAAATCGCATGTATTAACTCTGATTTGTTCCATAGTATCTCTATCACGAACCGTAACCGATTCCGGCTGATTTTCTATGGTTTCAAAATCAACGGTCAAGCAAAGAGGAGTACCGATTTCATCATGGCGACGATAAGCCTTACCGATATTACCGGTATTTTCCAAAGCCACACGACCGATACCCAATTTCAATAAATTCTTTTTCAACTCATAGCATTTTGCCATAATTTGCTCATTATTTTTCTTCAAAGGAATAATCGCAACTTTAATCGGCGCAAGATGTTTTTTCAATTTTAATACTGTGCGCATATTACCATTACCCAAGTCCTCTTCGGTATAAGCTTCGGTCATAACTGCCAACACACCTCTGTCAACACCCATAGACGGCTCAATCACAAAAGGTACAACCCATTTATTATTATCATCCATAATGCAGAGTTTTTGTGTTGATTCCTTATTTTCGTGACAATGCGAAGTCAAATTCATCTCGTCTTGAGCTTTGGTATGATTACCCAAGTCATAGTCGGTACGATTGGCAATTCCTTCCAATTCTTCCATTCCGTGCGGAAACTGATATTCAATATCATAGCAAGCCTTGGCATAGTGAGCCAAATCTTCTTTAGGAGTGGTATAAATATTGATATTTTCTCTTTTTAAGCCCTGCTCTTCCCACCACTTGATACGAGCCTCTTTCCATTCTTCGTGCCATTTTTCATCTTCACCTGGCATAACAAAATATTCCAATTCGGCTTGTTCAAATTCTCTCACTCTGAAAATAAAGTTACGCGGAGTAATTTCGTTTCTGAAAGACTTTCCGATTTGTGCAATACCGAACGGCAATTTTCTTGAAGTTGAATCAACAACATTTTTAAACTGTGTAAAAATAGCCTGAGCAGTTTCCGGACGAAGATATCCGAAAGATGAGCCGTCATCAACCGGACCGATGGCTGTCTTAAACATCAGGTTAAAAGGTCTGGGTTCGGTCAAATCGGTCGAACCGCAATTTGGACATTTGCCGTCTTTAATATGATCAGCTCTAAAACGACCTTTGCATTGTTTACAGTCTGTCATCGGATCTGAAAAAGTATCTTCATGACCTGAATAATGCAAAACTTTTTGATTGGTCAAAATAGCAGCATCCAAACCCTCGACATCGTCGCGTTCATAAACCATTGCGCGCCACCAAGCAGCTTTCAAGTTGTTTTTCAATTCAACTCCGAGCGGACCGTAATCATACACACCTTGCAAACCGCCGTAAATATCGGCATTTTGAAAAATAAAACCTCTGCGTTTACAAAGTGAAACCAATTGATCCATAGATGTTGCTACCATTTTTATAACCTCTTTTTTTTGCATAAATTAAAAATTAACTTATAATGTTTTATAATAGCAAACATAAAATTGCAAGCGGAGATATAAACAAAATGGCAAAAAACAATCGAAAAGTAGCTTTTATTTATGATTTTGATGAAACATTGAGCACAACCTATATGCAGGACTATATTTTGATTCCGGCACTTGGTGACAAGCCCGAACATTTTTGGAAAACCGCTAACCAATGGTCCAAAGATCACTGTGCCGACCAAATTACCGGCACTATGTATTTTATCCAGCAAACAGCTAAAGAAAAAGGCATAAAGCTCACCAAACAATTTTTGTGTGACACCGCCAAAAACATTACCTATTTTGACGGAGTTGAACAATGGTTTGACCGTATCAACGAATATGGTGCCAAGCATGGACTTCAAATCGAGCATTACATAATTTCTTCGGGCATGGAAGAAATTATTTCAGGCACTTCTATTCGCAAACATTTCAAAGATGTGTTCGGCTGTTCATATGTCTATGATGACGAAGGCCTACCTATTTGGCCGGCTCGCGTAGTAAACTATTCGACCAAGACTCAATATATTGCCAAAATCAACAAAGGCTTGAGCAAAACCGAAGATCGCGCCGTAAACGAATATATGCCGGATGACCAGCGCCGTATTCCATACAAGCGCATGATATATTTCGGCGACGGAATGACCGATATTCCATCAATGAAAATTGTTAAAGAAAAAGGCGGCAATGCTATTGCCGTATATCGTCCGAAAAGTAAGCATCGCAAAAATGCCATTCAGCTTTTGGCTGACAACCGCGTAAACTTTGCCCTACCGGCCGATTATCGCGAAAACAGCCAATTAGACCATGTTATTAAGACCATACTTGATAAAATGGCCACCGAACGCGACTTGGATATCCTAAAAGTCAAAGAAGACAAAAAGAAAAAAATGGCACAAACCAAGTCAAACAAACTAGGCCGAAAACTTTCAATCTTGGCTAAGCGTCTTACTAAAAAACATAATAAAGAGCCAAAAGCATGACCAACTTATCTGCGAGTTTATTATGAGCGACATCATCAAATCAAAAGGTTGGAACTGGCAAATCATAACCGATGAATTTGCCCAAACATGGAAAAATCCGGCACCTGAGACTTTTTATCTGCTATCACGGTGGAAAAACCAACAGAAACAATCTTTTCTGGATTTGGGTTGCGGTCTTGGTCGTCACACAATTTTGTTTGCCAAAAACGGTTTTGATGTGTCGGCTTTTGATATTAGTGAAGAAGCCATAGAACACACAAGCGAATGGGCAAAAACCGAAAACTTGAATATAGACATAAAACAAGGCGATATGCTAAATATCCCGTTTGATAACGAAAGCATCGACTGTATTTTATGTATGAATGTCATTTCACATACCGACACTAAAGGAATGTACAAAATAGCAGATGAATTAAAACGCGTCTTAAAATCTAATGGCGAATGCTATCTCACGTTGGGCTCAAAAGAAACTTGGGGTTTTAAACAAGACTGGCCCATGATTGATGAAAATACCAAATTGCGTGATGAACAAGGTCCGGAATATATGGTCCCACATTTTTATGCCGACTATGATTTAATACATCAACTGTTCAAAGATTTCAGTATTGAAGATATAAAGCACGTCGGAACATATTACACCAAAGACAGCCAAACTTTTGAAAGCTATCATTGGCATATTTTAATACGAAAGAACTGAGAATAAAATGCAATTTTGTAAACTGGAAATATTTATACCCCAAACTCATCTTACGCAGCTGCAGACAGCATTGCAAAATGTTGATGCCGGTCACATAGGAAATTATGATTCATGTTTGTCTTATAGTGAAGTTATAGGAACATGGAGACCTTTACAAAATGCCCACCCATATCTGGGAAAACAAAATGAAATAAGTCAGGAGATTGAATTAAAGGTCGAAGTTAGAATTAAAATTGATGATTTAGAGAAAACTATACAAGCAATAAAAAATATTCATCCTTATGAAACACCGGTAATTAACATTATACCACTATTAAATGAAATATAGATGCAATTTCAAAGGCGGTAGGAAGCGAGATGTCAAAATATATTCATCTTCGAACCAATCTAATTGCTTGAAAACAAAATAAAAAATCGCCATTTATGCGCGCGTTACACACAACGCACCCTAACGGGTTATCATGTTTTTGCAAACAAAATTCATTTGCTCAAATCATGACGACTTTTGGATTGTGGATGGAATATATAGCTCGTAAGGTAATTAACCGCTAATTCCTCCTTTATTACGATTTTTTTGAGTGTTTAAGATCTTATTATTATTAATTTTTTCTTGCATTATGTCAAAAGCCCGATTACATTCCTCTCTACTATACTTATACAGTTCCACATCCGTTCCATCTTTTCTTAAGAGTAATGAAACTTCACCTGTTTTCTTGTTCATAATACTAGTTAGTTCATCACCCTCTTTTGGCGTATAATCAATTTTATCCAGAAATGTATCCGGAATAGCCTCGCCGGCACAACAGTGTCCATCCAAAGGGTCAAGAAGTCCAAAAGCATATCCATCGGCTTGTTTAGTCAATAGACCAATACGTCCACAGGTAACGTAGTTTTCATTATAGCGTTTTATAAGGCTACTAACCTTATCAGGATGTGATACCTTAAATTTTGACTCGGCCACGCGCCTTTTTTCTGGAGTATCGGTTGGGATGTTTTCCGCTTTACAGAATTCGGCAAATTCCCAACTACCATCTATAGCCAAATGTTCAGTATACATCGTATTATCCTCCTGTATATTAAGTGTTATCTGAAATTATAGTATCATATAATTAATTTTTAGTCAAAAAATATTTAGGCTCGTTTCAAAACTATACTATGGAAGTGAGTTCGAAGATATTGTAAAATAAGCCTTCAAAATATGTTCATCTTCGAACCAATCTAATTGCTTGTAAAATAACAAACTTCTCTTAGCTTTGCGAGGGTTTACCCAAAGCAAAGGTTAGTTGTTCGCGTAAGTAGGAAGATAAAATCTTCCGTAGCGACGCAAAAAGTCGCCCTTAAAGGCGACTTTTGAACTCTGGCCGGAGACAACTTGCAATCCTCGAGATAAATAGACTACTTTTTCTTACAAATATATAACAAATGCGCACTATATCCTTGTTGATCAATACGCTCACAAGTTAGAAAATGCCATTTTACAAAAGCATCATAATCTTTTTTAGATAGTTGTTCCACCCATTCTCTCATAGCATATGCTATACCATCAGTGGCCACATTAGTAATATATTTTGTATTTGTTTTATCAAATAGCTTCTTAAAATCTTCAATATGAAAAGCATTAAATATTTCTTCCGGAATATCCTTAAAACGTCCGGCATTATCCATTACTTCATCTAAACGAGAAACTGCTTGGTGACGTAAACCATAACCGGTCATTAACGAAGCACAAGGAAGATATGCAAACATACATATTGCTCCTCTTTTAGCAACACGTAAAGTTTCACTGATAGCTTTATTTTTATCTTTTTTATTAAATAAATGATACATAGGCCCCAAATTTAAAACCATGTCAAAAGTTTTATCTTTAAGCATACTCAAATCCAAAGCATCACCGATCATACACTCAAAATTTTTTAATCGTTTGCTTTTAGATTTCATTACTTCAACATTTTTAGGAGTAAGGTCAACAGCAGTAACATCATATCCCATCTTAGCTAAAGTAATAGAATAACGTCCGGTTGCTGCACCAATTTCCAATATTTTAGCACCGGGTTTTAGAAATTTTTGAATATAACGCATAGTTGTCAGATATTCTAAATTGTGCCCTCTATCACTAACCAAACGCTCATCTTCATTGTATTCGGTATATTTATTTATGATTATGTCTTTATGTTTATTTACAGCCATTGCGTACCTCTCATAATATAGTATTTCAAATATTAAAACATAAATTATTCATAAATCAATTTATTATTTTATTCAACCTATGCAAAAATTCACATAGGTTCATTTTATGCTCAAAAAAAGGCTAAAATTTGCTAAGTTATTGAAAAGCATTGAAAATCTAATTTATTTCTGTAATAATTTATCTGAGTTAAACAAAGACCTAATGGGAATAATATGTTCAAACTAATTGATTTTGATGATAAAATTTTCACTTCTCAACAATTTAGGAAAGACGAAATTTCGTTTAATCTAATTCTTACATTGATACAAAAACGGGAATATTATCCTCAAATCAAGTGTTATTCTGACCAAAAAGATGTCATAATTTTAAATACAGATGCTAATCATCCAGTCGTTGTTTGGACAAGTGAAAATTTTAATGATTTTGAATTAATTTATAATTTTGTAAGTAAAGTTTTTTCTAAAAACGAACCTTTAAGCCTTACTGCTAAACAATCTTGTTATCAATTTTTTCAGAAAAGAAACTGGGTTTCAGATGATGAAAATACAAAAATTCTTGGTGTTTATAAATTAGATAAACTGATAGATATTGAAAAACAAGGATATCTTGATTGTGTAAAATCAACAGATGTTGAAATAGTTGCCAATATGATAAAAGCTTTTGAAGAAGATGCGCTACCTGAAGAAAAACATCCTTTTTCTTATTATTTAGAGCAAGCAAATAAATATACCACACTTACTTATACTCACAAAGTATGGAAAAATGAAAATGGAAATATTGTTAGTATTGGACATATAAATAACTCTGAAAACACAGGAAGAATAGGACAAATATATACTGTTCCAACAGAAAGAGGTAAATCTTATGCCAAAATGTTGGTTGTAGAATTAGCAAAAATTACGTTAAAAAATAATTTAATGCCAGTTTTATATACTAATTTTCAATATGAACCATCAAATAAATGTTATCAAGCAGTTGGATTTGAATTATTGAATACAATATATACTTACTCAGTAAAAAAGATTGCATAAACATTTTTTAATTAAATATTTTTTATTTAACCAAAGAACAAGTCCAGATGATAAGAGGTTATCTAACAATTGTTAAAAATGTTTTTTGCCCAACTGTTTTATTTATTGGTTTTTCAATGTAATTAAGCATATTTTGAATGCGTTCTATATGTTTTTCTGAACTTGGTATGTTCTCCGTCAGATATTTTTTCATTTTCGGAGCAATCTTTCTAAAACAAGCTTTGGCGCTTTGTCCTTGAGCAATATCTTTGTTTTCTTCTCTGTCTTTTAAACAAACGGATAATGCATCCAATAATTCTTCATTACTATACATTTTGGAAAATACCGAAAACATAATAGATATATCTCTTATGTTTTTTTGGTTTTTTTCGTTATCTTTAAAATTTAAGATGGCAACTTCGCATATTTTATTAGCCAGTTGATAATCAGGTCTTGTTACATAAAAAGAATTTCCTCGTTCGGTTGTTATTTTGGATATTTTATGGGTTATTTTATGTTCATCTGATAAATCATCCCAGCAATAGCCATAAAAATTTCCGCTAAATTGTTTACAAAATTCTCCGGCATTAGGAACGGATTCCATAATACTACGAGATGACAGACTTCCTTTTTTTGATGCTAGACAATACATCGTATCATTTTCTTTAATAGTAATTACATCAATGTCACCTGTTTGACGAGGAAAATATTTTTGTAAGAATTTTCTATCTTCATCGTTAACAGATATTTTTTCTTTTTCAGAAGCTGTATCTTCTATAGAAACTGCATTACAGGTCAACATTGTTGCTATTGAGCCGGCAAAATAATACCGAAGATTATCTTCTGTATCTAAATGAGGAGCATTTTCTATAGTATAAGACGCAAAGTTTTCCGCAATATCTTGAATTTCTGCGACCATGAATTTATCCTATTTTACAATTTATTATCTTTAATTTTATGCTATTTTTACGCTTAAATCAATATCAATTTATGATTTTCGGCGGCAAATTGCCTTAAACAGTTGGAAACAACATTCAGTTTGCGAACTAATTTACATCACCCAGCACTATTGTTTCTTTAATGTCTTTTATGTTTTTCAAATACGGTATAATTGCTTTAGGATAAAAATCTGAATCTTCCAGTTTGTTTAAGTCTATCCATTTTATTTTCTGCTCGTTGCTATCCGGTTCAAAACCGTTACCTAGAGTTGAAAAATCCATCACTTCACATTCAAACATCAGCTCAGACAAATGAAAACAATCTAAATCGTATGGCTGATTATGATTTTTTGCAATATAATCACGAGCCAAAACCAAACGCAAAGGTTTTACATCAAGATTAAGCTCTTCTTTGCATTCTCTTATAATAGCTTCTTGCATGGTTTCGCCCCATTCATGACCACCACCCGGCAACTTAGAATAGCGACCACGTCCATAATCGACACTCACTGTCAATAATTTATTGTCTTTGATAATTATTGCTTTGACCGAATGCTTAAAAAACTTATCCATAACTATATTTGTAACACTTTGTAGGGATTTTAATTTACTTACCTGCATATAGTTAATAATATCCTTAAAACCATCAAAAACGAGCAAAGGTAATTCCGAATTTATCTTATCTCTAACATATCCATCTTCCATAAATTTGCCATTACCGAGTAAAATTGGTTGAACTCTTGCATTGTATGCGCATTCAGTATCTTGTTTGCTATCGCCTATTAACCAAACATTATCTTTGTTTATTTCATATGATACATCATTCAGCGCCTCAAAAACAGGTGCCGGATTTGGCTTATTTAGAGTGGCATCTCCATTTCCTAGAATTTTCTTAAATGATATATTCGGAAAACAGAACGCAACCTCTTTTAACAATAAAGACTTTTCTTTATTTGAAATTATATACAAATCTATTTTCTTTTGATTACATAATTTAAGAAACTCATTAGCATTTTCCATCGGAAAAACTTTATTATAGGTATATTCTGTATAATATTTTAAATATTCACTATAAGCCCTATTAGCGTCTTCGCCAAAAAAGTTAGGAAAATTCTCTTTTAATGATTTTTTTGCATCTCTATATTTAACTTTTATAATATCCCAAGGTTCTTTATTATACTTATTTAAAACATACTCCATAGCCTCAACAACAGCATTTCGTGTATGAGCGAGCGTATCATCCCAATCTAATAAAATAGCTTTTGGCATATTAGATATTTTTTTCATTCCTACCTTTTATCTCCTATTTCTTAAATCCGAAGTCCTCCAACCAACCGGAAATTCCAAAAGTCCTACTTCCATAACCAACCCAAGGATTATCTGTTACATCTCAGCCTTTGCATTGTTTTGCTCATCTTTACGCATTACTGACTACCTTTAATAATCTTGCTTATCAATTATTAAAACATAGATTATTCATAAATTCAATTTATTTTACCCATTTAACCTTTTACATAGCCATGTCAAAAGTCAAACCTATGCAAAAATTTACATAGGTTCTTTTTCTGCTCAAAAAAGGCTGAAATTTGCTAAGTTATTGAAAAAATAAAAAGCAAGTTCGAAGATGTTGTAAAATAGGTGGCTGGATTAGGTACTCTCGCTCAAAATTTCGCGGGTCCTCCTCGCGTCGTAGGGCTCGCACGGCTTAAAATTGTGCTCACCAACTATCCGCTCCGAACCAAGTTGATTCGCCTTAAAACCACTCTCAATCCAACAAAAAAATCCTCCATGAAAGGAGGATTTTTTTGTTGGCTGGAGACGATGTGCAATCCTCGAGTAAGTTGTTATTGGTTGTAACATAATATTTTTTATAATTTTAATGTTTTGTTAGAGGTTTGTTAACCTGAAAATAACTGTTTTTTTTATACATTTAATATAAATTGATGTATGTATAAAGGTATTCATTATGGCAAAACAGGAAGCAAAAACAGATTTATGGGTGTATGATTTATTAAAAGAAGCTGGTATTTGTCTTGACCCACAAGGATGTTCAATTAAAGAAGTTGATGAAGCACTAAAAACTGCTTCTAAAAAAGGTACTGGTAATGTTGGTTATCCTGAATATGTCGGTGCTGTCAAAGATTTTTTGCTTGTTATAGAAGATAAATCTGATTTATCAAAACATGTAAAGTATAACGAAAAAGAGTTAATATGTACTGAAACAAAGTCTGTAACAGATTATGCAGTCAATGGGGCTTATTTCTATGGTAAGCACCTTATAAATAATACTCACTACAAAAAGATTATTGCCTTTGGTGTATCTGGTAATGAAAAACATCATAAAATAACACCTCTCTTTATAAATGAACGTGAATATTGCAAAGTAATGCCTGATGTTGAATCTTTCTATATCTTCAATGAAGAAAACATAGATGAATATTACACTAGAGAAGTTTTAGGCGAAAATACCGATTTACAGAAAGAAACTACTGAAATTCTTAAGTTTGCAAAGAATCTACATGAAGATTTACGCAATTATGGAAACTTGCAAGATACTCAAAAACCTCTTGTTGTATCTGGTATATTACTTGCTCTTAGAGAGATTGAGAAAGGCTCTTTTAATCTTGAGCAATTAAACGGTGATGATGTAGATACAGACGGTAACAAGATTTATGCAGCTATTGATAAAAATCTTCAACGCTCAAAAGTATCACCAACAGTCAAGAAAGATAAACTATTAACACAATTTGCAGTCATAAGAGATACTAAAATCCTTAATGAAAAGAACGAAACATTAGGAAAAACACCTCTTAAATACTATGCAGAACAAATTTATGATAATATCTACAAAACTATAAAATACACAAAAACAGCAGAAGATTATTTAGGCCGATTCTACGGTGAATTTATGAGTTATTCTGGTGGTGATGGACAAACGTTAGGTATTATTCTTACTCCAAAACATATTACTCAACTGTTTTGTGATTTGGTAGATTTAAAACCTGATGATGTCGTGCTTGACCCTTGTTGTGGTACAGCTGGATTCCTTATTGCAGCAATGCATAATATGTTGAAGAAAGCTAAAGATGATAATCAGAGGGAAAATATTCGTAAAAACCAACTTCATGGTATTGAACTTCAACCATATATGTTTACTATTGCTACATCAAATATGATTATTCGTGGTGATGGTAAGAGTAACCTTGTAGATGAAGATTTCTTAAGGTGTAAAGATTCAGAATTACAATTAAAAGGTGCAACTGTCGGTATGATGAATCCACCATATAGTCAAGGTTCAAAAGCTAACCCCTCACTTTATGAAATAAGTTTTGTTGAACACTTGTTAGATTCATTGGCCGAAGATGGTAAAGCGATTGTAATTATTCCTCAATCTTCTTTAACTGGTAAGACAAAAGATGAGCAAAACTATAAGGAAAGCATATTAAAACATCATACCTTAGAAGGCGTTATAACTTTAAGTGAAAATACATTTTTTGGAGTAGGTGTGCATACTTGTATTGCAATTTTTACTGCACATAAACCTCATCCCGTTAACAAAGAGTGTAAATTTATAAATTTCAAAAACGATGGTTTCAAAGTCGCTCCGCACGTTGGATTGATAGAGACAGAATATGCTAAAGACAAGAAACAACATCTACTTGACGTGTGGTTTGATAGAATTAATGCCCCAATTGATTTTATAGTTAAATCTACAATTAAACCAGATGATGAATGGCTTCACTCTTTTTATTATTTTAATGATGAAATTCCTGATGAAAATTACTTTGAACAAGCAATAACAGATTACTTAACATTTGAATTTGAAAAAGTTATCATCAGCCGAAAATTGAATAAAGTCTTTTAATGTTCCTTGCGGGATATACCAACGTTTTGAGTTGTTTTCGCCAATTTCTTCAACAACTTGAGGAAATCGACTTAATATCATATCTCGCATGCGTTCGGCAGTTCTTCTTGATACTTGAAAGCGATTCATAATATCTGACAAACTAATTCCTCCGCGAGTTGATTGCATCCAAATCGCTAAATCTAACAAATCAAAAGTCTTTTCATATGCCATAATATTCATCCTATATAAAACATACATTTAGGTTACGACATATTTTGACATAGTAAATAATGCAAATGTTTTTATTAACAATAATGTATTGCTAAATAACCTTTCACATAGCTATGTCAGAAGTTCAACCTTTGCGAATTTTTGCAGAGGTTCATTTATATACTAAAAAAAGGCTGAAATTGGTTAAATTATTGAAAAATATAAAAAGCAAGTTCGAAGATGTTGTAAAATAGGTGGCTGGATTGGGTACTCCCGCTCAAAAATTCGCGGGTCCTCCTCGCGTCGTTAAGGTTCGCACGGCTTAAAATTGTGCTCACCAACTATCCGCTCCGAACCGAATTGATTCGCCTCAAAACAACACTATCCAACAAAAAAATCCTCCATAAAAGGAGGACTTTTTTGTTGGCTGGGGTGGCTGGATTCGAACCAACGAATGACGATACCAAAAACCGTTGCCTTACCACTTGGCGACACCCCAACATTTGGGTTCTTATTTTAAGAACAGGCTTATATGTAAATTAAAATAATTATAATTGCAAGCGTTTTTTTATTTTTTATATATTTTTTTATCATTTTTATAAAAATTCCCTATCAATATTATCTGATTTTTTTCTTCATCACTCATGGAAAAAACAAAATTTTTCCTCTTTTTTTCATTTATTTATACTTTTTCAACAAAAAAAAATCATTTCTACCAAAGATTAACCCTTTGATTTACTAAAAAAAATAGGCCTCTGCAATCTATCGCAAATTGAACAAATAACAAACACACACTTTTTTGTTGAAATATTTATTTTCTTATATTAGAATATATTTATAAATACAACTAAAGAGATAAAAAATGAAACACAACCTATTCCAAAAAATTCTTAACAAACGATACAGACAAAAGCCGATAAAGCTAAGGCGTTATGAACTGGAAATTATTCAAATTCTACGCAAACTTACCAGCAACGAAGTCAGGCAAAGTATCATAAATTTTATCAAATCATTAGACAACAGCTAAACATATTTTACAATTTAGCAACTTCGACACTCATTACCAATTTGTGTTTTTCTTTTGGTGCCAGTTTAACAAAGCATTCACCTTGGTTTGCCGGCTCGACACACACAAAATTTCGATACTGCCCCTGGCTCATCTCTGCCAAATCCTTATTCGGGTTCCATACAACCGTTGATTTTGAACCTTGTTTATTTACGGTTATCATTCGTTTATATGTTTCATCAACTATTTTGACGCTCTTCTCATGATTATAAAAAGCTGCATCAAACTCGCCTTTAATTTGCAAATCATCAAACGCATCATAAATCTTACCGTCTAAAGAGCTATGATATTTACACTCTTCAAATCCTTTCAAAACTATCTTATCTTTATCACCGACATTAAAATAGGCATGTAAAGCTTCGCTGAAATCAAATGTTTTAACGCCATTATTTACTGTTTCCAAAACACATTCCAACTTGTCCGTAACTTTAACAAACAACTTTGCTTCTATATCCAGGCCATATTTTTTATCAGAATTTAACGAAAACAGCGCCTTTGTTTCATCTTCGCCGACATTTAACTCATCAACATTCCACATCAAAAGTCTGGCAAACCCGTGCCTTGGCAGATTATCATTAAGCTTTTCTTCGGCAAATCGTGGCCAGCAAACCGGCACCCCTCCCCTAATAGCATGAACATTGTCAAATTTATTTAAATTTCCCATCCAAAAAACATCTTGATTTTGATTTTTTGGGCGAAAAGACATTATATTGCCACCAAATAACGAGAATTTGCACTCCGCCAAAGAGTTACTCAAATCAACAAAACTTTCTTTATCAAAATTCATTTCCCAAACCTTTTTCACATATACCATATGAATTATATTCAATCGAACTTAGCGTCAAAGTCAATATTATTTAAATAAATGTTTGACAACCGATTAAAAAAAAGCTAAAAACAATTCCTGAAAAAATAAATCAAATTTTCTAGAATTATGCGAAAAGTAATTATTTTGTTTACACTTATTGCGATAGCTTTAGGTGTATCGTCTTGCCAAAAGAAGCAAGCAGTCTGTGAACCAACTCCCGAAGTAACGCCTGTTGTTCAAGAGTACCAACCTGTTCACCACCAAAACAATGTGGATTTGAACGAAGTAGAAAAGTATCATTATTTCTACGCACCATCTACTGAAATCCCAAAATATGTTAGTGTGAAGTACAACCACAGTGAACCTTACGCGGATCCGATTTTGGTTGAATATCACTACCAAAATGGTGATACATACACACATATTATTTCTACCGATTTCGGATTATGGGAAAATGAGTACGGCAGACTTCGTGTGGTCATAGATGAACAAGCAACCGTATGGATGCAAGGTCAAACCAAACAAGGCAAATTCCACGAATTTGTATTCTATGGCGATCCTTCTTTCAACGGCACAAAAATTAAGCCAAACTCCTACTACAATCACCCCGACGGCGTGATTAAGTATGTAGAATAAGTTCATTACGGCTTAACAAAAAAGGTACAGTGTAAAAACTGTACCTTTTGCTTTATCTAACTTTTACCAAACACTTCATTAAGCTGTCGATTAACACGATAAAAAGTCGTACATTTTGGGATGTCTTTCAACCTTCTGGCACCGATATACGACATTGTCGAACGAACACCGCCCAATATCTCCATAATCACATTTTCGACACTTCCCTTATAGGCGACCTCAACAACTTTACCCTCCGAAGCACGATAACAAGCCATTCCGCCAAAGTGTTTTTCTTGTGCCAGCTGCGATGACATTCCGTAAAATTGCTTATATTTTTCTCTTTTTTGCAAAAATGTTACTTCCTTTGTCTTATCATCTACGCCGACAATTTGATTTGTTTGCACTACCTTTTCAATCAAATCTCCGGCTGCTTCATCTGTACCTGCAAACATTCCTCCGAGCATCACAAAATCTGCTCCGGCACCAAAAGCTTTTGCCACATCACCGGCACAAGTACAACCACCATCGGCACAAACCAGTCCGCCAACACCATGAGCTGCATCGGCACATTCCAATATTGCCGAAAGTTGCGGGCGTCCGACACCGGTTAGTTTACGAGTTGTACAAACCGATCCCGGTCCGATACCGACCTTAACAATATCGGCACCGCTCAAAATAAGGTCTTGTGTCATATCACCGGTAACCACATTACCGACCATTATCAACAAATACGGAAATTTTGCTCTGACTTCTTTAACAAATTCCAACAGTTTTGGAATATATCCGTTAGCAATGTCAATGCACAATTTATCAATCTTAAAATCTTTATTGCCTAATACCTTAAACAACTTTTTCTTATCATCTTTCAAACCGGTAGAAATAAAAGTATAAGAGTTTTTATCGCTTTCTTTTTTCTTAAAATTTTTAGCAATATATTGGATATTTTCTTCTTTTTGAAAATCATAATGTTTGTGCAAACAGGTAATAGCCTGATATTTTTGCAACACATTATTTATTTCAAAGGTTCCGGTTGTGGCCATATTAGCCGCCATAATACCGCAAGTTTTTAATGTATGCGGATAATACTTAAACTTATACTCTTTAATAACATCCGCTTCACTGCGCGAATTTAGAGTTGTTCTTTTTGGCATAAATAAAACATCACAAAAATCCAATTCTGTGGAATCTTTTATTTGTGTCATATTATCTTCCTCCTAATTTAAGATTAACTGTTGGTCTGATATTTTGATTTTCTCTTTGTTCCGGTCTTTGATTGGTAAAGACTACCACACTATGCGGTGCAATAGAATATACATCACCTTTTTGATAGTGTTTATCATCCTTGTGCGATGTTTCTTTGGCCGTATCAAAAACCAATCTCCAATGTCCGTTATGCGGTAATTCCGGCAATCTGACATCCATATTTCCACAAGCATTGCCTGAAGTCATCACCAAAAAATCATCATCAAATCTTTTACCGCTTCTGTTTTGACCGTTCAAAACATAGGCTAAAAATCTGTTTTCATAAAAATCCCAATCATTTTGTTGCATATATTCGCCGTTAATATTAAACCATTCCCATCTTGGTTTACCGTTTGGCATGACCTCGGTAGTAACATTTTCTGCTTTACAAAATATCGGGTGTGCTTGCCTAAAGGCGTTTATCTTGCGCTCAAATAAATATCTTTCTTTCTGAGCTGCTGACAAATCTTTCCATTTTATCGGAAAACTTCTGGCATAACCGTTATTATTTCCGCCCTGAGTATGCCAAATTTCATCACCGCTAAGACTCAAAGGCACGCCTCTGGCCAAAACATTTAGGGCATGAGCCGTCTTGGTCTTTACCAATTTTTGCGCCTCATTTTCTGACGGGCTGTAATAATTGTCATTACTGCCATCACGATTTTCTTCATTGTTTTCATAATTATTTTTTTCAAAATATGAAACCCAATCATATTGAGTAACACCATCGTGCTTGGTAAATATATTTATCTTATTGTTAACTCCGCCACCGGCCATATAACGAGCCAAATCACAAACCTGTCCGTGTTCACCTCTGATAAATCGGCGCAAGGTCTTTTCATGTTTGTCGTTCCACTCATGAATATCTTTCATTTCACCCAAAAAATATCCACCCACCGCGCTCCATGGCTCACCGCTCATTTTAACACCGGTTTTAGCCTTTACCTCATTTACAATTCGCATAAAATTACCATTGGGATTAAATTGCAAATTGTTATCCAAAGCGCAATCGCCGGCCAAATCAAACCTAAAAGCGTCAACTCCGCAAACATCAGCCAAAAACATCAGACTGTCCTCAACTATTTTGCCGCCCTGCGTCGTATTCGGATTAAATGTATTGCCGCAACCGGTAGTATTTACAAAACTTTTGTTGTCATGTGGCGAATAACGATAATAGCTTTCGGCATCTAAGCCCTTATATGATAAAAGGTACAAATCAGGCCCAAATTCCCCGGTGTGATTATATACCACATCAACACAAACCTCTATTCCGTTTTTGTGCAGATTATTTACCATTTCCAAAAAATCATAAATATTACCATATCTCGGATCAATGGCATTATGATTTATCGGATTATATCCCCATTGATCTATTAACCCCTTATCTTTTACTATTTGTTTTCCTACCATCGTCGGAGTAATAGGCATAAGCTCAATCTGATTATAATTCATATCCTTAAAATACTCAACCATTTCGGATATTGCTTTCAGCCTGCCTCTGTTTTCTTGTTTAACTTCCGGATGTTCGGCAGTAAAATTACCGACATTAAGCTCGTAGATATGAGTATTGCCCCAATCGGTTTTTGGTTTTTTGTATAAATAAGGATACTTTTTCTCCAAAGATGCCTTATCCAAAAATCGCACAACACTTTTTGGTGCAACTAAAGCAGAATCTTTATCATTATCGCCGGTTAATATTTCTTTTTCTTCTTCTGTTAAACTGTTCAAACTTTTGGTAACTTCATAAGCATAAGGATCAACTAACAATTTATTAGGATTAAAAAAACATTTGTTATCCGGATTATATTCACCATGGCCTCTATATCCGTATTTCTGACCTTCTAAATTCCCCTCAATCTTTATATGCCAAATACCGTCTTCACCTTTGGTCATCGGAATTTTTGTTTCGCTTTTTTCATCATCTGAAAACAAACAAAGCTCTATTTGTTGAGCCTTTGGGGCATAGACACAAAATTCCGTTCGGTTTCCTTTTAATCTGACACCTTGAAACAAATCACTATCTCCATAAATGCAAAATGCTATATAAAAAGTCTAAGATATAGAAAGATAAAAAACAATCCTAAAGTAAAAACAATGCCCAAGCTCTTTTTTAAAAACCATATGAGGTGCTTGAAGAAAACCTCAAACACCTCATACAAAACTAAAACAGCCAGGCCCACCACAATAAAAATGTGCCGACCGATAAATAAGCAAACAGCGTGGCATCTGCAAAAACTTTGAGTGATAACAAAGCTATTGAATCCACATCAAACACCAGCAAGAGCAATATGAACAAACAGCTTGGTACCAATAAACCTATCAAAAAGGTAGGTATCATTAGCCACCATCTATACTGCTCCGCAATATTTTCCACCCATTTGTGTTCTTTCGGATAAACCAAAAATAACAGTGGAGAATATTCCTCTTCAGCGTCTTGAGCCCATTGCCAACGGGGGAGACGCACATTCTCGGTCATTGTTTCATCAGGCAAGGTTTCCTTTCCCGGAAAAGCCCATAATCCTGCTAAAGATACCCAACAAACAACGATAAAAAAGTTCAAAAACAAACTTGTTGTCTTCAAACGGCTGCTAAGTCTCTGTTTCATATTTATATAGTTTTTAACATAATTGTTCTGCGTTAATTGTAATTTTTTATAAACCCAACTTAGCATATTTTTTGCTCTTGTCCAGTTTTTTTATAATCACAACAACCTTTGGACTATATTGACATTATCTCTCTTCGTTGCTAAATTAGAACAAACTAAGAACTAAAGAAGCATAAATGAAGCAACGAATTATAGCCCTGATAGATTGTGATTCATTCTTTGTATCTTGCGAAAGAGTTGACAACCCATCATTGCAAGACAAACCCGTCTGCGTTATGACATCTGAGGGCAACAAAGGTATCGTAGTATCGCGATCCAAAGAAGCCAAAGCTCTGGGCGTCAAAATGGGGGCACCCTATTTTCAGATTAAAAATTCTTATCCGCAGATGATTTATCTGCCAAGCCGTCACCAACGATATTCCGAAATATCAAACCAAGTTATGTCTGTTATCAAAACATTTAGCCCCGATGTTGAAGAAGTATCGATTGACGAGGCTTATATTGATTTAACCGGACTAAACAAAGTACACAAAACCACTTATACCGACTTAATTATCAAAATTCGTCAAACTATTTTAGATAAAACTTCAATTCCGGTTTCTATCGGCTTAAGCTCATCAAAAACTTTGGCCAAACTTGCCAGTGACAAAGCCAAAAAAACCGGCGGTATTTTTGTAATACGCCCTGACAAAATATTAGAAACCATCGGTGACGAAAACATTGAAGACATATGCGGCATAGGATTAAAAAGTGCAAAATCATTAAAATTCAATGGAATATTTAATGTTCGCGATTTCTTAAATCAAGATAATTCACAGATTAAAAAACTTTTAGGCATTACCGGATTTAATCTGAAACTTGAACTTTCCGGCATTGCTACATCTGTTGTTGACGCTTCCCCAAAAGCACCTCAATCAATTCAAGATACCAAATCCTTTGAAGATTTTACTGATAACTTAGAGTTTTTGCGTTCACAAACAACCTACCATGTACATAATGCCTCCAAAAAACTTCGGCTTTGGAATGGCTTTTGCTCGGAAATAGGTATAATATTGCGCACCAAAGATTTCGCCGTAGCTACTCTATATTCACGACTTGAATCTGCTACCAATGCAGAATTGCAATTGCGTAAACAAGCCCTTACATTGTTAAACCGGCTCTATCGTCCAAATTCGTTATACCGTAGCGTTGGCATTGAATTGCGCCAATTAACTTACAATTTTGAAACTCAGCAATCGCTATTTGAAAACCTAAAACAAAACGACGACAAACTATCGCGCATTTTAGATGATTTGGAGCAAAAATTCGGCAAAGATATCGTCAAATTAGGCTTTTGATGATTTTTCCTTTAAAATAGTGCTTGCATTTATAATAAACCTCATATATATTGCGCTCAACTTTATGATTCTCTTTTGACTTAGGGAGTCGTTTAGGTGTGCGGATATGTATGGATTTTGTAGTATCTGCGTTGTGTTTATCGGACTTGTAATGCAAGTCATTAAGAAAATATTGAAAGGAAATGCTATGAGACATGGAATGAAACACAGAAAACTCAATATGGACACTAATGCCCGTAGAGCTTTGTTTTCTAATTTAACAAATGCTGTTTTAACACACGAACAAATCAAAGTTACTTTGCCACGCGCTAAAGAATTGCGTACATTTGTTGACAATATGATTACCTTGGGTAAAAAAGGTCAATTAAGCAATCGTCGTCAAGCATTGGCTTTCTTGCGTGACAACGAAGTTGTTGCCAAATTGTTTTCTACTTTGGCTGAACGTTACAAAAATCGTAACGGTGGTTATACTCGCGTTTTGCGTGCCGGTTATCGCTATGGTGACTGCGCCGAAATGGCAATCATTGAATTGGTTGACCGCGATGTAAATGCTAAAGGTGCTAAAGACTTGGCTCGTGTAGCTGCACAAAAAGCTGCTATCGAGGCTGCTGAAAAAGCTGCTTCTGCCGAAGCTTCTAAAGAAGAAGCTCCTAAAGCTGAAAAGAAAAGCAAAAAATCTGCTAAAGCCGAAGCTTAATCAATATTTTGCATAAAAAACAAATAAAAAAACCTCAGTTGTTTTAACTGAGGTTTTTTGTTTTGGCTTTTAGACGCGCTGTTATACGAGTTTTTATACCAATGCGCTGTTATACGAGTTTTTAAAAACTCGGAGAATAGTTCAGATAAAGTCAAAATAAAAAAGCCGGTGAGCGAGTGTACAAAGAAGTACATGACCGAACCGGCTATTTGAAATTTTGGCTTTAGATGAGCTATTATACGAGTTTTTACACCAAGATGTTATCCAACAACTCTTTACAATAAGCTCTCAAGTTTGGATCTTCCATCAAACAAAGCTTTAGGTTTGATTTTTCTAATTCTTTATTGGTTCCACAATCAAAACGCATTGCATCACATAACACACCGGTCAATTTCATACCGCGCTCGGCCGCCAATCCCATTGCATCAGCCAAATTGATTTCGCCGTTAGTTCCTTTTTTAACTTCCGGCAAAATATTCATAATTTCATTTGGCAAAATATATGGGCCCATGCTGGCATAATTAGACGGCACATCCTCTAATGCCGGCTTTTCGATTTTGCCTTTAGCATGAACGACCCTTCCTTCACGAACTGCACCGGAAAGAACACCATAACGCACAAGCTGTTCTCTGGGCAATTCCATAATGTTTTCGACCATACCGCCATGCTCTTCATAAACATCTAGCAATTGTGATAAAACACCTTTACCATGCAAATTGATATACACATCATCAGGCCACATAACCACAAAATCACGGTCACCGACGATTTCTTTAGCCATCAAAATAGCGTGTCCGTTACCCAAAGGTTGAGCTTGTTCAGCAAATGAAAACTTCATACCTTCGGGAATAACTTTTAACAAATCTTGTAAAATTTCCAGTTTGTTCTTTTCTTTTAAGTGATTTTCAAGCCACGGATATGGAGAATAATGTTTTTCAAACAAGTGCTTGCAAGATTGGTCACTATATATAAAAACAATTTCTTTAATTCCGATTTCGGCACAAGCATCAACCGCATATTGAATAATGGGTTTGCTGTGCAATGTCAAAAAGCCTTTGTGCAAAGCCTTAGTGGCCGGCAGATTTCTTGTCGAAAGTCCTGCTACCGGCAAAATACAAACTTCAGGTTTTCTCATATAAAATACTCCGATAAATATATTATTTATGCCAAATAATATATCACAAAAAAATTATATAACAAGACATTTAGCGGTTAATACGCCCCTTTTTTACAACGCCGCTTGAGCTTTGTGAGTTTGTGTTCTCTGTTTTTTCTTTTTTCTTGGTAAAATCAATAACTTTTACTGTTTCGTTGCTAATTTCCTCATTAGCCTCTTTAATTTCTTCAAGATCGCGACTTACAGTAACTTTTTTACCGGTTCTTTTAACCGATATACTTCCGGTATTTTCTTTAATCAGACGCTCATTTTCCTCTTCTGTAACTTTTTTGTTATATGCTTCTTCCTCTTTGGCTATTTTATCACTAACCAAATTATCAAGCGTTTTTATCTTTTCACTCAACGAGGTATTACCGGCAACAATTTTATCTAAAGCATCTTTCACATCAGCATTAAGTTGTTCAAATTCACTGATAGTTCCGGTGACTTGATGCAAATTACGAGCTGTAACCAAATTATTATTCATTTGTTCCAACTTTTTAATTTCATTGTCAATCTCTTCTTTTACCAACATATAACCTTTATCATTTTCTAAAGTATAATCAGTAATTATGTTAGCCAATCTGGTCGTATAACTTGCCACTTTAGAGTAATAATCCTCAACAATGACTTTCAATTCACCATTTGCTTTGACAACTTTATCATATTCAAAAGCATTTTGTTTTTGCAAATCGCTAAGATGTATTTGATCTGTCTTCGTCTTAATTGTTTCAATTTTCTGCAATGTTTTTTCATTAAGATCTTTTAATACATCTACATTTTGCTGATTGATACTGTCGCTATCCAACGATGCCAATTTATCCATAAATTCATTTATCACGATATTCAGTTCACCGCTGACATCATTATACTGTTTTATGCTTTCATCGCTGAACGCTTGTTGAAGTTGTTTATCAATTTCAACTTTTAACTTCTTTTGAGCACTTTTAATCAAATCTTCCGCGATTTTCTTTTGCTCGGAAGCTCTTTGATTTAATCGCGTTTTTTCAGCTTCTTCTGCAGCTCTTTGCTCAGCAACAATTTGGTCTTCTTTTGACTTATACACATTAAACAATTTTGACACATCAATGCTCATATCAGGATTTGCCATTGAATTTTTTGCAGCTATTGAATATCCGGGCAAATGCACCGGTTCCGGATGCTTAATATTAAACAATACATCCATTGTCCAATTTTTAATACTTCCGACGCCTATTAAATTGATGTTTAAATTATCGGCTGTCATTGTAGCTTCGCCAATACTGAAATCACCATCTTTAATTGCCAATTTTCCGATTATCTTATCAAAAGCCGTTGTTCCGTTGGCAATAATCGAATTACTTTTTTCAATAAAACCATCTGACTTATCTCTCACACTTATGTCATCATAAAGTGTTTTAATATCAATACCCGCAACATTTGTTTTGTCTGCTACGAAATCTATTGTACCACTAAGATTTTCAACAAAAACCTCTTCACTGACCGCCTTAGAATTTAAATTTATCTTAGTCGTAAAAGTACCATCTTTAATACCATATACTTTTCCGCTCAAAGGAAAATCAGAAACATTGGCATTTGCTATATCTATTGCCAAATTTATTGTCGGATCATTTACCATTGTTAAAACAACTCCGGCTTTTATCGGCGTGTTGCGATAGGTTGCCGAGAACTCCGGAATACTGACAACACCATCTTTTACATCAATATTAAACTTTGATTTCTTAAATTGATAATCTTTATAAATCAATTCGCCGACATCAAGCTTAGCCTTAACATTCAAATTTTCATAAGGTGTATAATCTATTTTTTCCTTACTCCACACCGGTTTTGGTATAAATGTGACAATATCCGTATCAAGTTTTGCACTGATTGGAAGTCTGTTTTTCTGTCTTACCAAATATTTTTCAACATCAATTTTATTTACTCTCAAATCTGTTTCAATAAGTTTATTCTCTCCCGAAAAATTATAGTTTACATCACCGACGAGTTGCGTATACCCCATACTGATATCAGCTGAACTTAGTTGCATATGGTCGGATTTTCCTTTAATTTTTGCTTTTAAGGAGAACAACCCCAAAGAAGAGGCTTGCGGTTCATAATCAATACCTAAACCGGAAAATAAATTTACAGCCTCAGGGTATTTTACTTCTATATCACCGTCCAAAGCCACCTCATTACTTATATCAACGCTACCGACATAATTGACTTCTAATTCGCCTGTTGCAATATTTGTATTTATTCCGAAATTATTCAGCGACCCGTTTATGGTTCCGCTACTTTGCAAATTATAAAATCTGTCATAACTGATATCGGCTTTCGGCAAACCGAATTTTTCAATCATATTTACCAAATCTGTCGTTTCTATATTAAATTGCATATTTTCAAAAACCGGCGCTTGACCAAATCCTTTAACATTTCCCGTAAATGACAATCTGGTATTTGCTAATCTGTCGATACTCAGTTTCTCAACTTCTAATGTGCCTTGCAACAAATTTCCGCTAAACGCTACTTTTTCAAAAGGCAATCCGCTATAAATAACAAGATTGGCATTTGCCTGCAATGTAATATCAAAATTATTCAGGATTCCCATTTTCGAAAAGCGATATTTCATTCTTTCGGTAAAAGACTGCTCTTTGACTTCTGCCGGAATTGGAGCTAAATAATTATCCAAATTTACCGTATCGGCATTAACATTGATAACAAAATCTTTTCTACCTTCAAGCGACATTCCGGCTTCACCGTTAAAAATGGTATTATCAAGCATCACTTTAAAAGGAGCTACATGAAGACTATCGAAATTTCCTACCACTTTTGCTGTAACCGACAATTTTTTATATGTCGAAGCGGCTGTTGCTTTTGGTTGCATTTCAAGCCATCTAAATAATTGCATCAAATTTTCCGTATTGGCAGATACTTCACTTTGATAATAAACCTCATCGTTATAAGAATATACATTTCCTTTAACACTAAGTTCTGTATCTCCCGGCAATATAATATAAAAATTATCCAATAACAGACCTTTTTCATTGATCTCAAAAGTGGTGTTCAAATTCTTAAAATTTTGCCCATTGAACGAAGAACGCATTGACTTGATATTAGCGTCAATCTTCATTTTGTTATTTAGTGTAAACGGATCCTTTGAATATTTTGTAATAAAGCTTTTTATATAATCACCTAACGGATCCAAATTCAAATCAGCAAACTCAAAATTAATTGTAATATTCGGTTCATCAAAATTGCCATTTGGTATTTTTACAGATCCCGCGCCTTGTGTATCATCATACTTTAACACCATATTGCTGATATTTATCATTTGCTTATTTAATGCTAAATCAAAACCGGCTACCAACGGCTTTTTATAATCATCACTTAGCTTAAGCGATGGTAAATTATCATTAACAAACTCGCTAAATCTCTTAGATTCTACAACTACATTACCATTAAGGACTCTGTTTCCTGTATGAAAAGAACCGTCAAATCTTATATAGCTGTCTGATTTAGGATGGGTAAATACAGCATTCAAAGTTGTTGCCATACTATCAGTCATTTTTCCGATAGTAAGCGCAAAGCCTTGCGGAACATTGTTGTTGAGATAATTTCCCTCAATTCTAAAAGGCCCGAAAACATTTTGAGCCATAACCTCACCGTTCAAATTGTCAACCGTAAATTCCATTTCGCCGTTTGAAGCCGTAACATTGAGCTTAGCATTTCTAAAAGACATACTGTTCAGCGTCATTTTAGAATCTTGCATCATTTGGCGTTGATCCGCACTTAGATCACCTTGCCAATTCAAACCTTTATCATCCCAATCTACATTTACGACAACACCGTCTAAGACCATTTTTCTTATTTCGATATTGCCCTTAACAAGTGGAAGCAAAGACAATTCGGCATTAACATTTTTTACATGAAGCAAAGGCTTTTCCCCTTTTGCTTTTGTATTATATATCTTAGCATTTATAGCTCTTAAATAAGGCGATGGAAAAATTTTGAAACTTACATTTCCTTCAAAGACAACATATTTTCCGGTCGAATTATAAATTTGATCCGCTATTTTGTTCTTATGCTGATTCCAATCAATCGAAATCACATAGATAAAAAGTCCGCCGGCGGCCAAAATCAATAACAAGAATAACCCTAAGATAAACTTTTTCACTTTATTCAACCCCTTATTAAAACGACAAAATAGCCATTGTATTAACGCCAAATAATCTTTGATTTTATAATAATCTGAGTTTATTATAAGGCATAAAATTAAAAAAACATTTAAATTATAAGGTTATAGACAATGAATAATTCGCAAAAACTCTTCGACCTTGCAAAATCAGTATCTGCAAACGCCTATGCGCCCTATTCAAACTTTCATGTCGGAGCAGCCATTTTAAGCGATTCGCAAAAATTTTATTGCGGTTGCAATGTCGAAAATGTGTCTTTTCCGGTCGGAACTTGTGCCGAAAGCGGAGCTATTGCGACAATGATTGCCGGTGGAGATAAAAAAATAAAAGAAATATTGATATATGCTTCTTCAAAAGATCTCATTTTCCCATGTGGAGCCTGTCGCCAAAGGATTGCCGAATTCAGCAGTAAAGAAACTTTGGTTCACTTGGCTGATGACAGCGGAATAAAACAAACTCTCACTATTGAAGAATTGTTACCATACTCTTTCAAGGAGTTCTAATCATATGACCAAAAGTGCTTCTTTTTATAATCAATTAAAACAACATCTCAACGGTTTTGCTCCGGAAATTGCTCTGATTTTAGGTTCGGGATTAGGCGAACTTGCCGATAATATCAAAAATCCGATTATAGTCCCCTATTCAAGCATTAAAGATTTTCCGCAAAGCAGTGTAGTCGGTCACAAAGGACAGTTTGTTTGTGGTGTAATAAACGGCAAAAAAGTAATTTGTATGCAAGGGCGCGTTCACTTATACGAGGGACACAAAGCACAAGAAATTTGCCAAATAATCAAAGCACTAAAATTGCTTGGCGTAAAAAAACTTATTGTTACAAATGCCGCCGGATCATTAAATCCAAAACTTAAAGCCGGATCCATAATGATGATAACCGACCATATAAATATGAGCTTCACCAACCCTCTTATCGGACCAAATGACGATTCTTTCGGCCCTCGTTTTTCTGATATGAGCAATTCTTATGACCAAGAGCTACAAGCCTTGGCATTAAATCTTGCCAAAGAGGAAAAAATCAAAATACATCAAGGTGTTTATCTCATGGTTTCAGGTCCTAATTTCGAAACCAAAGCCGAGGTAAAAGCCTTTGGAATACTGGGCGGTGATGCCGTCGGAATGTCAACCGTTCCTGAGGTAATTTCCGCTGCTTACTGTGGCATAAAAACTCTTGGATTTTCTGTTATAACTAATATGGGAACAGGCTTACAAAAATCGCCCCAATCACATGACGAAACCTTGGCTATGGCCTCTAAAGCGACTAATAGCTTAGCTATATTGATAAACAAAATCATTGAAAGGATATAACACAAAATGGATAATCCTACCGCTGCAAAACTATTGATAGAATGTTTGGACTTAACCAGTCTGGGTGACAAAGATAAAAATGAGACTATTCATGCTTTGTGCCAAAAAGCCGTAACCGACCATGGTTCAGTCGCTTCTGTTTGCATCTATCCTCAATTCATAAACTATGCCAAAAACATCCTTCCCGAAAATTTTAAGATTGCAACAGTCATAAATTTTCCTCAAGGTCTTGCCAATAATACACTCATGGAAAAAGAATCTTTATCGGCCATTGAATATGGAGCAGATGAATTAGATATTGTTTTTCCATATCAAACATTTCTCTCAGGTGATATAGATTTTTGTAAAGAATATTTAGATATTGCCCGAGAAACCTGCCAAGACAAAATCTTAAAAATAATCATTGAAAGCGGCGAACTGAAAACCATTGAAAACATCAAAAAAGCAACCCAACTATGCATTGATGCTGATGTAAATTTCGTTAAAACTTCTACCGGCAAAACAAAAGTTTCCGCAACTCCGCAAGCTGCCAATGCCATTTTGGAAACCATTGCCAAAAGCGGCAAAAACATCGGATTTAAGGCTTCCGGCGGTATAAAAACCATGTATGACGCCAAGACATATTTAACTTTGGCTCAATCAATAATGGGTACTAACTGGGTCAATTCATCTCATTTCAGAATTGGCGCCAGCTCGTTATTAGACGATTTAATAAAAACCATAGAACAAGGATATTAAAATGCTTCCTCAAGAAATCATCAGAAAAAAACGCAACAATCAAGCATTAAGCACCGAAGAAATAAATGAATTTATCAAAGGCGTAACCGACGGAAGCATTGTTGATGCTCAAACAGCATCTCTTACTATGGCCATTTTCTTAAACAAAATGACCAAAGAAGAAACCACCGCCTTAACTCTGGCCATGCGTGATTCCGGAGATGTCTTAAAATGGGACGATGTTGACGGGCCCATTATTGACAAACATTCTTCCGGCGGTGTCGGAGATAAAATAAGCTTAATGCTGGCTCCGATGCTAGCTGCCTGTGGCGGCTATTGTCCGATGATTTCAGGACGAGGCTTGGGACACACCGGCGGCACATTAGATAAATTTGACTCAATTCCGGGATATCAAACCCAACCCAGCAACGAACTTTTTAAGAAAACCGTTAAAGAAGTAGGTTGTGCCATTATCGGTCAAACCGGCAACTTAGCTCCTGCTGATAAGAAAATTTATGCAATCAGAGATGTTTGCGCCACAGTTGAATCTGTTGACTTGATTACAGCCTCAATTTTATCAAAAAAATTAGCTGCCGGACTTGATTGTTTGGTTATGGATCTAAAATGCGGCAACGGTGCTTTTATGGATTCACTTGAACGCGCCGAAGAATTAGCCTCATCAATTGTACGCGTAGCAAACTCTGCCGGCACCAAAACCAAAGCAGTAATTACTGATATGAATCAAGTTTTGGGTTATAATGTCGGCAATGCTTTGGAAGTAGCCGAAGCTGTTGATTACCTAAAAGGCAAAAACATTGACCCGCGTATGCACGAAATAACCTTAGAACTTTGCGGCGAACTCCTTGTATCGGCAAACTTATTCGATTCTTTAGAACACGCTAAAGAAAGCCTTCAACAAGCTTTGGATTCCGGTCTTGCTCTGCAAAAATTTCAAGATATGGTTTCTTACCTTGGCGGCCCGAAAGACTTTTGCGAAGATGTTTGGAAATATTTACCCAAAGCCAAAATCATCCGCCCTGTATACGCCAAAGAAAGCGGTTATGTTTATTTTATGGACACCCGAGGTATAGGATTGAGTATTATCGAATTAAAAGGCGGTAGAACAACCCCTGATCAAAAGCTTGATTATGCAACCGGATATTCCGAATTTTGCCAACTTGGCGATATGGTTGACAAGAACAAGCCTTTGGCAATAATTCATGCTCAAACCGAAGAACAATATGAAAAAGCCGCTGAAAGCCTGCTTAATTTGATAACCATATCCGACAAATCTCCAATACCGTCGCGTTGCGTTATCAAAAAAGTATCTTAAATCAAAAAAAATCGCTTCTCATACAACGGAAGCGATTTTTCATTTAAGGTAACAAAGGCGACCAAGCCGGGTCCGAAGCATCAGCCGGTGTTATAATTTGTCGTTCGTTATAACCGGTCAAATCAATTGAATAAAGCTTAACCGGTGGTGTTGCTTTGCCTCGACCTTTGTCCTGACGAAAATATATCAACACACGACCGTTTGGTGACCAAGTCGGACCTTCAACCAAATATCCGGAAGTCAGCAATCTTTCGCCTGATCCGTCCGGATACATCACCCCGATATAAAACTGACCGCCTGCCATTTTGGTAAAAGCAATATAATCGCCTCTGGGTGACCAAACCGGAGTAGCATAACGACCGTTACCAAAGCTTATTCTCTTAACATTAGAGCCGTCAGCATCCATAACATATAATTGTTGATTACCGCCTCGGTCAGAGTTAAACACAATCTGACTACCATCAGGCGAATAGCTCGGACTGGTATCAATTGCGCCACTATGTGTCAGTCTTTTTTTCTTCCTTGTTTTGATATCCATTTCATAGATATCACTTTTACCATTGTGAGCATAGGACATCAAAACCTTTTCACTATCTGGTGAAAAACGCGGCGCAAAAGTCATTCCGGGAAAATCACCCAAAACTTCTTGTTCGCCTGTTTCAATATCCAAAATATAAACTCTCGGAATATTTCCGGCATATGACATATAGGTAATTTTTTGCAAATTCGGCGAAAAACGCGGTGTTAAAGCCATTGACGCTCCATTTGTCAAAAATTTGTGATTTTCGCCGTCTTGATCCATAATAGCCAAGCGTTTTACCCTTTTGGTCGCCGGACCTGATTCTGAAACATATACAATTCTGGTATCAAAATACCCCTTTTCACCGGTCAACCTTTCGTATATGGTATCGGCAATCACATGAGCAATTCTCCGCCAGTTATCTTTGGTTGTAGTAAAAGACTGCCCCTCCATCTGATTTTCGGCATATACATCCCACAATCTGAACGAAACCTTTATATTATTGTTATCAACTTCAACAATTTCGCTTTGAATTAAGGCCTGAGCCTTAATAGCTTTCCAATCCAAAAACTCCGGTTCCTGATCCATTGAAGAAAACTCTTGGATATAACTGTCACTATCAATTACTCTAAACAAACCCGAGCGTTCCAAATCGGCTTTTACAACTTCTAAAATATTGTCACCTTGCTGACCTATAAAAAATCCGTCATGAATAACACTAGGTATGGCAATCGGCATCGGATCGCGCATTGCCCCGCTTACATCAATCGCTAACTCTGCTCTTGCGACAGAACATGTAATCAAGCTAATCAACAAACAAACAAACAATTTTAATTTCATTTGCAAAAACCTCACAATTTTTCATTTTTCCATATTCTAATCAATTTTGGTTAAGATTCAATTAGCACATTAGTTAAATTTATTATCTTTCTTGACAAATTTTATTATTTTCATAATCTTATTTTTATGGAAATAAAAGACATAAAAACAATTTTACCAAAAGGACGATCGATTTTAGCCTTTGATTACGGCGAAAAGCGACTGGGCGTTGCTGTATCTGATTTGTTGCTAATGACCGCTAATCCGCTAAAAATTATCTATCGTTCAACTTTTGACAAAGACCTTGCGCAAATCAAACAAATTATCGAAGAAAAAGAAGTCGGTGCCATCATTTACGGGTTACCTCTTCAAATGAACGGTAGCGAAGGAAAAACAACCGAAATGGTCAAAGATTTTGCCGACAAAATTGCCAAACACATCAATTTACCCTATGCATTTTGGGATGAAAGATTATCATCTCGAGCTGTCGAAAATTTTCTAATCAAAGAAATTGATATGTCGCGTTCCAAAAGAAAAGAAACTTTGGACGCCTCTGCCGCAGCCTATATATTGCAAGGCGTTTTAGATTCACTGGCATATTTATAAGCCACAGCCTTTAGAGTTTGCAAAAACAGTTCATCGTTAAGCAATTTATCATCACCTTCGCCGATATTATCGACCAATTCCGCCACTTTTTTGACTTCTGCAACTTTTTGCGGTAAAAACCTGCGACAAAAAGCATAGGCTGAAGCATAAACATTGCTTACATCATAGCCGATAATTTCGAGTAATTCCGCAACTGAAAAATCATTTATTTTTTTATAATCGGATATTTTATACCAAAAGCCGATATTCTCTTTAGCCAATTCCCGCCAAAAAAATGCCTTTCCCGGATCTGGTTTTCTTGTAGGTGCGATATCTGAATGACCGACAATATTTTCCGGCCTTATCTTATATTTTCTCATTAGTTTTTTAATCAGTTCGATTCCCGATTTTATCTGTTCCGGTCTAAATTTTTTCTGTCCCAAAGTTTTTGAGCAAAATTCAATCCCGATAGAGTGCGAGTTAACATCTTCAACCCCACGCCAATACGACACTCCGGCATGCCTTGCTCTATGTTTTTCACCAACCAATTGCCAGATTTCACCATCTTCGGCTATCACATAATGTGAACTTACCTCATTATTCTCAAACGATTTTATTGCCTCTTTCACATCAAATGCCACCGCATGCAAAACAATCATATCGATTTTGCTTTTTCTTACTCCGTAATATGGCAATAATTTTCTTCTCATTTTTTTCCTTTTGCTTTTACAATTTCTTGATACGCCAAATTTATTTCAGCCATTCGCTTAGTGGCAATTTTTATTTCTTTTTCCGATGCATTGGTCAATTTATCAGGATGATATATCACAATAAGCTTTTTCCATCTGGCTTTGATTTCTTCCATATCCGCATCATAAGAAAGTCCCAAAACATCATAAAACCCCATCAGTTTTTTACTTATCGGATTAGGCTTAAACTCCTTTTTCAATCTGGCAAAAGATCTGTCATCAAGCCCGATTATTTTTGCTACTTTTTTCAGCATCCGCATTTCTGCTTCACCGATAACCTCATCAGCCGAAGCTATCTTAAACAAATTTTCAATCGAAACATCTTTCAAATTTTCATTGTTTCGGGTCAAACTTTCCAACATATCGGCATATTTTTCCAAAGAAAATTTGTGCTTTTGTTTGTTTTCAAAAATCTCATAAACAAAAGATTTTTGTTCCGGTTTTACTGCAAACACCTGACAAAACTTTTTTCTTTCTTTGTCGTTAATCTTACCGTCTGCCTCAACAATCAGCGCCGCTAAAGCCGCCATAATTTCCAAATAGCGCCTGTGCTCACCGACTTGAGCATCGCGCCATAGTTTTAACGGATTGATTTTTTGCCAATAGTTTCTAAGCATATTAAACGGCATCAGCTTTGCACCCTCAAGCCTGCGATAATCTGCAATAAATCCAAGTATTATACCGACAAATATCAATATCGGACTTTTTAACAAAAAGCCTACTATACCGCCCAAAATTTTACCCCAGTTATTATCAAAAAAATGATCTGTTTTTTTCTTAATTTTTCTCAATTTAGAATTTTTGGGCATATCAAAAATAAATTGTCCGGCAATAAACAACAAAATAAAGCCTATCAGCCCGAATAATATCAACCCCAAAAGTCCAAACCAAATTTTACCCCAAATATTGCCGTCTAATCGGTTATAATACTTATAATATTTATACGGTAGCTTGATTCTGATAATATCATCCAAATGATTTATTTGCTTTTCGATATTTCTGATAACATATGTTTTATCAATCAACATATGTCCTAAAAACAAACCGACTAACAATCCGTTCAGACCAAATAACCTAAGTCCGATTAAAGCAAGTGTCAATTTTCCCAATGGCGACATTATCTAAAGTCCTTATTCTATAATGTGATTACCGAAACATGGTTAGGAAAGTCTTTCGGTTCACTAACCAATCCCTGATGAGTAAATCGCCTAAAACTAAAATACTCATCCTCCAGTGTATAGGTATCCAGATAGGCTGTCTCAATATTTTCAATTCCGGCTTTTTTCAATCTATCCAAGCAATAGTTAGGCAAATCAAAATAAAAATACCCTTTTCTCTTACCGACAACAAAATATTTTTCATTTTCTTTTGCCTGCTCTAAAAACTGATTATAAAAACTTTCATCTACCTCATACGATTTTTGCATAACACAAGGGCCGATTGCCGCTTTAATATTCTTCAATTCTGCCCCGTTTTCAATCATCAGTTTTATAACATTTTCCATAATTCCCTTAAAAGCTCCGCGCCAACCGGCATGAGCCGCCCCGATTACACCGTTCTTTCTGTCTTCAAACAATACCGGTGCACAATCAGCCGTCCTTACACAAAGCCCGATTCCCTTATTTTTAGTAACCGTTCCGTCCGCAACAACACTATCCCAAGAAGCCTCTTCTATATATACGGCTACATTACTGACACCTTGGTTAAGCAACACCAAATTTTCTTTTTCCAAACCGACCTTGTTTGCAATTGTTTGCAAGTTTTTCATTAAATCTTCTTTATCATCATAACTCTTGGTATTAGCGTTTAAGCTTGCATATTTTCCTTTAGAAAAACCACCGCTGCTTCCGAAAAAACAATGCTTGTTTTTATCCAAATTGTTTGCTTGCCAAGTCATCTTGTTCTAATCCCTCCAAAAAGACTTTCCTTCATCAAGTTCAAGCCCCAATATTTCAGCCACCGTTTGCCCTACATCAGCAAAAGTATCGCGACAACCGACATATTTCTCTTCAATGTTTTTACTAAACATCAATACCGGAATTTGTTCTCTGGTATGGTCTGTCCCTCTAAAGGTCGGGTCATTACCATGATCTGCCACAATAAAAGCCACATCATCTTCACGCATTACATTAACAATTTCAGGCAATCTTTCATCAAAATATTCCAATGCCCTGGCATAGCCTTCTAAGTTGCGACGATGACCATACAACATATCGAAATCAACAAAATTGGTAAAAATCAAGCTATTATCCGATGCTGTTTTACCTTCACTCAAAGTTTTATCCCAAAGCTCCTCAAGACCCGAGGCTAAAACTTTTTTCCCTACTCCGCAACCGGCATAGATATCACTGATTTTACCGATGGCAATTACCTCTTTTCCGCTATCTTTTACCACATCAAGCAAAGTTTTTTTAGGAGGTTTTACCGAATAGTCATGACGATTCTTGGTTCTGACAAATTCGCCTTTTTTTTCCCCGACAAACGGTCTGGCAATAACTCTGCCGATATTATAAGGCTTCAGCTCCTCAAAAGCAATTTGACAAACCTCATACAATCTTTCCAAACCAAAATATTTTTCGCTTGCCGCAATCTGAAAACAACTGTCTGCTGAAGTATAGCAAATCGGCTTTCCTGATTTGATATGCTCTTCACCTAGTTCTTCAATAATTTCCGTACCGGAAGCTGCCTTGTTCCCCAAAATACCGTTCAAACCGGCTCTTTTACAAATTTTATCAATAAGCTCCTTCGGAAAAGACGGATAATCCGGCTTAAAATATCCCCAAGGCGATGTAACAGCTACTCCGGCCAATTCCCAATGCCCCGACGAAGTATCTTTGGCAAGACTTACTTCTTTGCAATTGCCGTATTTGGCATTCAAATTGATTTTTGCATCGCTACTTGAAAGCTCTCTGTTCAAGCCTGTTGCCTTATTAGACGCTTTAACCAGACCGAGTTTTACCAAATTAGGTATCTTCAAATCAGGATAATTATCTGCAATATGCCCGAAAGTATCAGCGCCTTCATCTCCAAAATCTTTGGCATCTTTTGCACCGCCGATTCCAAATGAATCCATCATCAAAATAAACACTCTAGGCATATTTTACCCTCTCAAAATGATTTTATTATTTAATCTTTATGGTATGGAGCAAGTTAGTGCGTCCCTTAATACTCAACGGGAAACCTGCCGTAATAATAATGTGATCGCCAGCCTTTGCCAAACCGATTTTTTTGACATGTTTAATTGCATATTTTTCAACATTAGAAAACATCTTAAAACTGCTCTTGTTTACATATGGCTTAACGCCCCAAACAATTGCCATTTGTCTTGCCACTTTCAAACTGGGCGATAATGCCAATATCGGCAAATCGGGGCGTTCTCTGGCAGTTAAAAATGTGGTAAATCCCGATGATGAAAAGCTTACGATTGCTTTCAAATTTTTCAAAGTTCCCGACAATTCGGAAGCCGCATAAGTAATTGCATCGGCTTCATCGGCCGCAAACGGTCTTCTTCTTGAAGAATTCATCAATTCAAAAAATAACGGATCGCTTTCCACTTGATCAATAATCGAATGCATCATCTTAACCGCTTCAACCGGATACTTACCGGCAGCCGTTTCAGCCGAAAGCATAACCGTGTCAGCACCATCATATACCGCTGTCGCCACATCAGACACTTCGGCGCGTGTCGGTGTCGGATTTATAATCATCGATTCTAGCATTTGTGTAGCAATAATTACCGGTTTTGCATACATTCTGCATCTTTTCACAATTCTTTTTTGCAAAACCGGAACTGTCGGCAAAGGACATTCCACACCCAAATCACCGCGTGCCACCATAATAGCGTCAGATTCTCTTACAATATTATCCAAATCTTCAATTGCACTTGGTTTTTCCAACTTTGAAATTATCTTGGCACGATTACCGATAAGTTTTTTAACTTCTAAAATATCTTCAACGCGTTGAATAAAAGATAAACCAATCCAATCAACTTCGTTTTTCAATGCAAATTTGATATCCTTTTTATCCTTTTCGGTAACGGCGGAAATTTTCAATTTTGTATTTGGCAAGTTTACACCTTTGTGGCTGGAAATATATCCGCCAACTTTTACAACCGTTTCAATTATACTTTTAGTAGCCTTAACCACATCCAAAACGATATAACCGTCATTAACCAATAATTTATCGCCAACCTTAACTGCGGCAAAAATTTCTTTGTGCGGAAGACAAACTCTTGACGCATCGCCCAAAGTATTTTTCATGTCAAAAGTAAATCTTTGACCTTCTTCCAACCAAACTTTTTCTTCCTTAAAATTACCCACACGCAGCTTAGGACCTTGCATATCTGCCAAAATAGCAATAACTTTTCCTTTTTCTTTTTCCAACTTTCGAATAATTTTAATTCGCTCTTTATGTTCATCATAGGTGCCATGACTGAAATTGATTCTAAAGGCATCAGCGCCGGCATCAATCAACTCGGCTATTTTTTCTTTTGTAGCCGAAGAAGGTCCGATTGTTGCTAAAATTTTTGTATGTGTTCCAAATGGCATAATTTTATTTCCTTATACTATAATATAATTTGTTATTCATGATATATAAAATAAGTTAATAAGGTGTTATTTTTATACTTGTAAATAGCAAAATAATTTGTTACTTTGAGGCAACATTTTTTTATAGCAAGGAGATAAAAATGACTGAACAAACAACTCAAACCGGTGGTATTGCCGCTGACAGACTTCGTTCTTTAATCGAAAGAATAGAGCGCCTGGAAGAAGAAAAGAAAGCTCTATCCGGTGATATTCGTGATATTTTTGCCGAGGCTAAATCAGCCGGCTTTGATGTAAAAATCATGCGCGCCGTTATCAAGCTTCGCAAGATGAACGCGGCTGATCGTGACGAACAAGAATTTTTGCTCGACACCTACAAAAAAGCATTAGATATTTAATAAAAAAGCCTCTTAACCGAGGCTCTTTTTTTTACAAGGTTTTTAACAAAATTCCCAAAACACCCGATAAACATAAATAATAAATCGGGCTTTTTTTCCAAATTCGCATCATCGCGATTATTACGGCCAAAAACAATATTTCCGTATTGCCGACTATCACTATTTTTCCCAACTCCAAACCGGCAAACAAAATCATTGCCAATACAGCCGGTCGGATACCGTTCAAAACATCTTTTACTCTGACATTACAGCTATATTTTCCCATTACCTTAGCTATTATAATCATAATTATAACCGACGGCAAAACTAATGACAATGTTGCTAAAATTCCGCCACCGATTCCACCGGCATTAAATCCGGCAAAAGTAGCCATATTCACACCGATAGGCCCCGGAGTTGACTCGGATATTGCAATCATATCAGCTAATTCTTGTTTGCTGAACCAATCATATTTATCAGCCAAATCAAACAAAAACGGAACTGTGACCAAACCGCCGCCGATGGCCAACAAACCTATCTTAAAAAATTCCAAAACCAACAAAATATATGTCATTTTATCAATCTTCTCTTAATTTCACCAACACCCAAAGCCACACAACCGGCCAAAACCACTAACAAAACCGCCGATATGTTTACTCCGACCAACAGCCCTATTGCGCCAAGAAAAATCACAACATTGTATACGCTTCTCAAATTCTTTTTTGCCAAATCATAAATAATATTTAGAATTAGCGCTACAACACAAATTCTAATTCCGTAAAAAGCATATACCACATAACGATTATCCATAAAATTTTTCAATACCGACGCAATCAGGGTAATAATGACAACCGACGGAACAATCATTCCCAAAGTTGCAGCTATGGCGCCTTTAATCTTTGCCTGATTATATCCGATAAATGTTGCCACATTAACTGCAATAATACCCGGTGTACATTGTCCGATAGAATACAAGTCGAGCAATTCTTCTTCGCTTAAATATTTTCGTTTATCCACCACTTCGGCTTTTAGTAACGGCAACATTGCATAACCACCGCCAAAGGTAAATAAACCCACCTTGAAAAATATCTTAAACAATTTCCATAACTCACGCATAAAAACTTATCTTTCATCTGTTGTTATTACTCTTAAAAATGAATATATCGCATATATGGTTTTATATTAGTTAACATTTTAAGATAAAAAATGATTATAGGTATTTTAAGAGAAACAAATTCTTACGAAAACCGAGTTTGCGTCACACCGCAATCGGTAAAAAAGTATATAGCAAAAGGTCTTTCGGTTATAATTGAAACAAATGCCGGTGCCAATTCTTGTTTTAATGATGAGGAATATATATCCTCCGGTGCAACAATAAAAAGAACCGCAAAAGAAATTCTTCAACAGAGCGATATTTTATTAAAAATCAATCCTCCGACTTTTGATGAACTTAAATATCTGAAAAAATCAACAATTATTATCGGTAATTTTCAACATTCGATTTCCGACAAATTATTAAACCAAATACATCAAAAATCACTTTTTTGCTTTGCCTTGGAAAAACTGCCACGCATTTCCCGAACTCAAAGTTTTGATATTTTATCTTCTCAAGACAACCTTTCAGGATATCAGGCCGTTTTAAAAGCTTGCGATTTTTTAAAAAAATCGGTTCCGATGATGATTACCTCTGCAGGAACATTGCCTCCGGTAAACTTTTTGATTTTGGGTATAGGAGTTGCCGGACTTCAAGCCATAGCTACCGCTAAAAGACTTGGCGGAAAAGTATTCGCACATGATATTCGCCCCGAAACAAAGGAGCAAGCTCAATCACTCGGTGCAATTTTTGTTGAAAATATCAATGATATACTTCCTAAAGTCGATGTTGTTATCGCTTGTGCCTCTTCGCCCGCAAAAAAAGCTCCGGTTTTAATCAAAAAAACAACAATAAAAAATTTAAAAAAAGGCTCTGTTCTGATTGATATGTCTATATCATCCGGTGGCAATATTGAGGGAAGCCAAATTCACAAAGTCATCAACATTTACAATTGCTTAGTTTACGCCGACAGCTCCTTAGCCAACCAAATACCTCAAAGTGCAAGCGTTTTATATGCCAATAATTTAAGCAATTTTATTGAATATTTAAATATTGGTCAGACATCAGCTCTTACCTTAAATAAAAATGACGAAATCATAAAATCAACCCTGCTGTAACAAGGAGAACCCAAATGAATTTATGGTTATTAGCGACAATTTTTATGCTCGCCTGTTTTGTCGGTTATTTTGTAATTTGGCGCGTTACTCCGGCTCTTTACTCGCCACTGATGAGCGTATCAAATGCCATATCAGGCATTATCATAATCGGTGCCATTCTCTCGTTTGAAACAACACAGTCTCAAACTGACAAAATTTTATCTTATTTGGCGGTATTTTTAGCCTCAGTAAACATCTTTGGCGGCTTTGCCATCTCGCAAAGAATGTTAAATATGTTTCATCTCAAGGAGAAAAAATAACAATGTTCATTCCAAATTTGCTATATTTAGGCTCATCTTTTTTGCTTATTGTTTCAATCAGAATGCTATCATCACCCAAAACGGCAGTTAAGGGAAACTTGCTTGGAATTGTGGGTATATTTTTAGCCATTTTCTCATGCCTTGTCTTTTCTGCCACCGACAACAAATTACTGATTAGCGCAACAATAGTTTTGGGAGCTGTTCTTGGCATATACTCCGGACTAAAAGTAAAAATAACCGCATTACCGCAAATGATAGCCGTTTTCAATTCCTTGGGCGGATTATCAGCCGTATTTATAGCATTATCCGAACAAATATCTCTTTCAACACAATATTTTATGAATACTGCCGGACTTGTTATCGGTGCTATAACCTTTAGCGGTTCTATTATAGCTTTTGCCAAACTTCAAGGTCTTATAAGCACAAAACCCCTTCATTTCAAATTTCAAAATAACCTGAATTTTTTGCTTTTTGTTATCATATTATTCCAGTCATTTTATTTTTTGCAACAACCTGACAATATCATTTTTCTTTGTATATGTTGCCTAACTCTCATACTTGGTATTTTACTTTTATTGCCCGTCGGCGGTGCCGATATGCCGGTAGCCATATCGATACTAAATGCTTTTTCCGGCTGGGCAACAGTCGGTATCGGATTTTCGCTATCATCTATAATTCTTATAATTATCGGTTCAATTGTCGGATTTGGCGGTTCAATTTTGGCTTTTATTATGATGCAATCAATGAACCGAAGCTTAAAAAATATTTTAACCGGATCATTTTTAATTAAACAAAACACTTTTACTAATTCTTCCAAAACAGCTCACGCAGGCTCGCCTGAAGATGCCGCTTTTATTATGGAAAATGCACAAAAAATTATTATAGTTCCCGGCTATGGCATGGCTGTTGCTCAAGCGCAATTTTCCCTAAAAAATATGGCCGATATCTTAAGAAAAAAATATAATGCAAGCGTCAAGTTTGCTATTCATCCCGTTGCCGGTCGTATGCCCGGACACATGAATGTGCTGTTAGCCGAAGCCGGTATTGATTATACTGATGTTTTCGAGCTAAATGACATAAACAGCGAATTTTCAAACACCGATGTTGCTTATGTAATCGGCGCAAATGACATTACCAATCCTTTGGCCAAAACCGATTCATCTTCGCCGATTTATCAAATGCCGATATTAGAAGTTGAACAAGCCAAAACCGTATTTTTTGTAAAACGAAGCCTGAACAGCGGATATTCAGGAATTGACAACCCGTTGTTCTATGCTCCAAACACTATCATGCTATACGGTGACGCCAAACAGGTTACCGATGAAATTGTAAAACAGCTGGAACAAAATTAGTTACCGGATATTTTTTGTGCTATTTGTTCGCTCATCTGAGCAATCATTTCGCCCATAACCTTGGCATAATCGCCATATCCGTCATCAACCGGTTTGTTTAGAGATGTTTTCCCTTTATAAACTACATTAAATGTATTGCCGCTTTTTACCGTCCACAAAGCTTCAAAATAAGCTTGATTATTCTCAACCATATCAAATTTAACAACCGACACATTCAAAATATATTTATACTTTTCCAACAAAGATGTTCGCGGTTTTATCGCCGCTTTTGGCAAATAGGCTCGCAAATCTCCGGCAATAACTCTTTGTAACATAATATCCAAATCTTCGCCCCAGCGATTTACCTCATCAATATTTAATTCGCCACCATTTTCGGAAAAAGAAACAATTTGCGGTCGATCGATATATTCAGGCAACTCCGGTAAATCAATACCCAAAGACAAACTGCTTTGGCTTATCGGCGCAACATTTTCTACACTCTTCAGTGTATAAAAAGTGCTCTCCGGACTATATCCGCCCAAGCAACCGGTCAACAAAAACAAACTTATTGTACAAACAATTTTTTTCATCATTTATTTTTTTCCTTTAATCAATGCTTCGGGATGTCTTTCCAGATAGTCGGTCAAATTTTGCATAGATTTTGCGGCTTTTGCCACATTAACCGTCATTTTATTAAAGTTGTCCAATACTTGAACCGTCACACCTTTATTGCGTTGAACCATATTTTCAATATCCGCAACAATCTTATTTAATTCGGGCATCATTTTATTCAATCCGGCAAAAAATTCGGTAAAATTTTTAAATCCTTCGGCTAGCGGAACTTTTTGCAAACCGCGTGATAATTCACCTATCGGCGACAAAGTTGTCGGAATTTCCAACACTCCGACATCATCATGGAGCTTTACTTCTGTTTCCGGCATCATTACCAATTCAACCATCAATTGACCGGTAACAAAACTGTGTGTAGCCAATCTTGCCCGCAGACCTCTTTTAACCAATTCATCCAAAACTGCTTTTTGCGAAGAAAAAAACGAATTAGAATTTATCGATTTGGCACTCATTTTAGCATATACCGGAATGCTGAATGTCAGAGTTTCAGGGTCTGTCTTAATTTCGATACGACTGACCTCGCCGATTTTAACTCCCTTAAACACTACTGCCGAACCGACACTCAAACCATTGACCGATTCTTCAAAAAACATTACAATTTCTTTGCCTTTGTTACCAAAAATCTTATTTTGCAGCAATCCGCCCAAAATAAGCAACAATACAGTTACGGAAGCAACCATAAAAATTCCGATTTTTCTCTTATCAGGTTGTCTTGGCATTATTCTCTTCCTCCACTTAAAAATCTAAACACATTTTGATTTGGCGGGTTTTTCAACAAATCCTTAGGATTACCACGGGCTGAAATACCTTTTACATCAACATCCAAAAACACCGAATTATTACCTATGGCAAAAATCGAACTAAGTTCATGAGTGATAACCACAATGGTAGTACCCAAACTCCTGTTAATTTCCAAAATCAAATCATCAAGCAGCTTTGAACTGACCGGATCAAGACCGGCGGACGGTTCATCAAAATACAATATTTTTGGATCTAAAGCCAGAGCTCTGGCCAAACCGGCGCGTTTTTTCATACCGCCGCTGATTTCCGAAGGATAAAAATCGCCATATCCCTTTAGCCCCACCAAAGCTAATTTAAGTTCGACCAAATCAGCAATCATCTTAGGTGTATAATCAGTGTATTCTTGCAGTGGCAAAGCAATGTTTTCCGCCAAGGTCATTGATGAAAAAAGTGCACCACTTTGATACAAAATACCGCAATTTTGCATAATCAATTTTTTATTTTCATCATCTTGAGCATAAAAATTTTTGCCCAAAACAAAAACTTTTCCTTTTGCCGGTTCTTTTAATCCGGTCATAACCCTCATCAGCGAACTTTTACCGCAACCGGAACCGCCCATAATAATGAAAACATCGCCTTTATTTACTGCAAAATCAACATCACGCATCAAGACATTACTGCCGTAAGCAACTTCAATTTTCTCACCTTTTATACTGATGTTTTCCATAGTTTATATTCCCATTGCCTGACAAATCCAAGTTATAATACCTGTCGCCACAATCATTATTACAATAGATGACACCACAGCTTTTGTAGTTGCTAAACCGACACTATCGGCATTTCTTCCGCAAGCAATTCCATAATAACAACCGCAAGCCGAAATAATTACGCCATATACCAACCCGTGAAAAAGCCCGACCAAAAAGTTATTTAGCCCAAATGCTTCAACCGAAAAATGAACATATTGTTGCGGTGCAATATCCAATATAAAAATTGCCACCACCCCGCCACCGATAATTCCCATAATATCGGCCAACATCGTCAAAAACGGCATAACCAAAACCAAACTCAGTAATCTTGGCAAAATAAGAAAATCGCTGACATCAAAGCCCAATGTTTTTAACGCATCTACCTCTTCATTAACCTGCATAGTACCGATTGTTGCCGCATATGAAGCCCCTGTCCTGCCGGCCATAATAATTCCGGCCATAATTGCTCCCATAATTCTTATCATGCCGATAGTAACCAATGATGCTATATAAATCTCAGCTCCAAACATTTTAAGCTGAATAGCTCCGACAAAAGCTAAGATTAACCCTACCATAAAACTGACAAGACTGACTATACCCACGGCCTTATAACCGCAATCTTCCAAAGCAAAATCAAAATCTATTTTGCGCATAACCGCAGTTCCGGATATAAAGCGCCTTAGCGAAGCAAAAACATCTTTCAAAAAGGCCATAACTTTTTTTATTGTGGCAATATTTTCAATAGTCCGACCACCCACCCGTTCAAAAAACGGTATTTTTTTATCCTTAGAAACAGTTGGTTTTCTATCAACTTTTAACGCAAGCTCAACCAATTGTTGAAGATTTTTCGGCAACCCCGACCAATCAATCTTAATATCGTTCTTTTGACAAACAAGGGCTAACTTAAATAAAATTGCCACCAACGAAGAATCCCACTTTTGTAGTTCTTCGGTATTAAAGCTGACTTTTTCTACATTTTTTAGTGAATTAAACAGAGCATTTATTCGTTTTTGATCATCATAAAGCAAAATATCTCCAACCGGCGATATCAAAAAATGATTATCATTCTTTTCAAACTCTAATCCCATAAACTTTGCTCTTTTTTTGAATAAGTTAGAGATATAATATATTCCTTAAATAAAAAAAGCAACTGTTACATCTGAATAAAAAAGAGGCTGAAAACTCATGTAGCTAAGCTACACAAATATTTTCAGCCTTTTATTCTTTTGCACTTAGAATATTCTTATCCGACTTTTTTATTCGTCATCATTTTCATCGGAAATAATAATTTCTTTTTTCTTCATTTTTATTCTGGTTATGCGCATATTATCAACCTCCATAACCTCATAAAAACCATATTCATCTTCAACCTTATCGCCAACTTTAGGAATTTGTCCCAATAGTCCGAATACATATCCGCCGATTGTTGATTCTTCGTGCTCAACCTCGGGCAATTCCATACATTCGAAAGCATCTTCAATCAAAAATGTACCTTCAAACTCGCAAATAGTTTCATCAATTTTCTTAATCGGTTCACAGGACGGAACATCATGTTCATCCAAAATATCACCGACTAATTCTTCCAAAATATCTTCCATTGTGAGCATACCGGCAGTTCCGCCATATTCGTCAACTACTATTGCAAGATGTATTCTTTCACACATCATTTCTTGCAAAATTTCGGAAATAGATTTGTTTTCGGGTACAAATAAAATTTTGCGAGAAATCTTCTTCAAGAAATCTTTATCGGCTTTTTCTCCGCTATGTTCCAGAAAATCTCTGATATGTATCATTCCGACCACATGGTCGCGATCTTTATCACAAATCGGAAAACGGTTGTGACCGTGCTTTTTAATAAAATCCAAAGCTTCTTCAAATGAATAATGCGTATAAAGACACTTCATATCTTGTCTCGGCATCATAATTTCATGAGCGCAAATTTCCGAAAAATTGATGGCATTTTGAATAATTTCGCCTTCGGTTTCATCAATAATACCGGCACCTTGTGAAGCATCAATAATGATTTTAATTTCTTCTTCCGAATGGGCATTTTCATCTTCGACAGCCTGTCTTACCCCCATTGCCTTCAAAATCCAAATTGATACATGGTCAAAAATCCAAATAAACGGCGAAAAAATTCTGTTAAAAGTATACAACGCCGGTGCGATTCGCAAAACATAGCGTTCGGTATCCTGAATAGCCAAAGATTTCGGCACCAATTCGCCTAACACCACATGCAACAATGTAATAAATGTAAAGGCCACACCAAAGCTGATTGAATGCAACAACACCGGATTATCTGCCAACCAATAACCGAAACATTGTTCCAAAAGCTTTGAAACAGCCGGTTCGCCTATCCAACCCAAACCAAGTGAAGCAATGGTAATACCCAGTTGAATTGCACTCAAATAAGTATTTAGCCTATCATTTATTTTTAGCGCAATTTTTGCACGTTTGCTGCCTTGATGAGCAAGCTCTTCCAATTTTGAGCGTCTTATTTTAACAATAGAAAATTCTGAAACTACGAAAAAAGCATTGGCAAAAACCAAAAACAAAACCAACGCGATGTTGATTGCATACATATAAGCGGGTGTCATAACTCTAAATCAGGTACCTCATAAAATATCAAAAAAACAAGAACATACTACATACTAATATTTGCTTTGTCAACGAATGAAAACACGAAATAGAAAAGTTATAAAAAAATATGTTGCCTTATACATCAAACAATGATATGTTACCCCAATCTTTTGATATTATTAGTTACATATATTAGTATAACTTCAGGTGTTTTTCATCTTACTTTCGTTATTCTAACACCATAAGTGTAACTATTTTATTAAAAGCCGTTAAATAAAACCGCAAAATAAATAAAAATAACAAGCATATGAAGAAGTTCGAAAAAAAACAACTGGATTTCCTCTTAACATTACCTAAAGAGGAACTGGCACATCATGTAGGAAATATTTATCCTTCGGTGCAAATGGAATTATTTCAAAATTTTCCTGAAACATTTAAGATCTTGTCCGACAGAGTTAACATTATCACACCTGTGGTAAGAAAAATGTTAGCCAGCCATAAAAAAATTTGGTTGGATGTCTTAAAAAAGCAACCCTTCTCCTATGAGGACGAAGCAGCCATGATAAAGCTGTGGCCCGAGATTACAAAAGAGATTCAAGACAGTCGTATAGAAAACGATTGCTTGCTTCCCGAAACCGAAAAGGCTTACTATAACCTCTGTAAAAAAAATCCTAATCTGCCAAGAATTAAATATATTTGGCACCCCGCTTTCAATGAGCAAGAGGAAAAAGAGGAAACGATTGAGCAGATGATTCAGGATCTGGAATTGCTTTCTTAATTAAGCATCTGATACTTTCAAAAAAAACGACAGCCATTAAAAAGCTGTCGTTTTCTTTTTTTCTAGTTTTTTTACTTAAAAACCCATACCGCCCATACCACCGGCCGGAGCAGCATGACCACCGCAACCGCATTCTTTTTGCGGAGCTTCTGTCACCATAGCCTCGGTAGTAATAACCAATCCGGCAACCGAAGCAGCATCTTGTAAAGCAGTTCTTACCACTTTGGTCGGATCAATAATACCGGCTTTTATCATATCGGTATATTCGCCGACTTGGGCATTATAACCATAATTTGTATCGGTACTTTCCAAAAGTTTGCCGACAATCAAAGCTCCGTCAACACCGGCATTTTCAGCGATTTGACGAATAGGAGCTTGCAAAGCACGACGAATAATATCAACACCGACTTTTTGATCTTGATTATTAGCTTTTACTTTTTCCAAAGCCTTTGTAGCATACAAAAGAGCACAGCCGCCACCGGCAACCACACCTTCTTTAACAGCGGCTCTTGTTGCGTGCAAAGCATCATCGATGCGGTCTTTCTTTTCTTTAACCTCAACTTCTGAAGCACCGCCAACTCTGATAACTGCAACACCGCCCGAAAGTTTGCCTAAACGCTCTTGCAATTTTTCTCTGTCATAATCAGATGTTGTTTCTTCGATTTGTTTTTTAATTTGAGTAACTCTGGCAGCTATCAAATCTTTTTCGCCCATACCATCAATAATAGTGGTATCATCTTTTGAAATTTCAACGCGTTTGGCTGTACCCAACATCGCCAAATCAACATTTTCCAACTTCATACCCAAATCTTCGGAAATAACCTGACCACCTGTCAAAATGGCAATATCTTCCAAAATGGCTTTTCTTCTATCGCCAAATCCCGGAGCTTTTACGGCACAAACTTTCAAACCGCCGCGCAAACGGTTTACTACCAAAGTAGCCAAAGCTTCACCTTCAATATCTTCAGCCACTACAATCAAGGCCTTGCCTGATTGCATAACAGCTTCCAATACCGGAATAAGCGGTTGCAAATTGGTAATTTTCTTCTCATATAGCAAAATGAAAGGAGCATCATATTCGCAAATCATTTTATCCGGATTGGTTACAAAATATGGTGACAAATAACCTCTGTCAAATTGCATACCTTCAACCACATCCAATTCTGTTTCCAAGCCTTTAGCGTCTTCAACACTGATAACACCTTCATTACCGACTTTTTCCATAGCTTTGGCCAAATATTCACCGATTGACTTATCACCATTTGCCGAGATTGTACCGACCTGAGCAATTTCGGCCGAATCCTTAATCATAACCGAGCGAGATTTAACATCTTTGACCACGGTTTCAACAGCCATATCAATACCGCGCTTCAGGTCCATCGGGTTCATACCGGCAGCCACAGCCTTGCAACCTTCTTTAATAATTGCCTCGGCTAAAACTGTTGCGGTTGTAGTACCGTCACCGGCTTTATCAGCTGTCTTTTGTGCAACTTCTTTAATAAGTTGCGCACCCATATTTTCAAACTTGTCAGTAAGTTCGATTTCTTTAGCAACCGAAACACCGTCTTTAGTAATTTTCGGAGCTCCGTAAGGTTTATCCAAAATTACATTACGACCTTTTGGTCCCAAAGTAACTTTTACTGTTTTAGCCAAAGTTTCAACACCTTTAAGCATTTTTTCTCTGGCCGAAGTACCAAATTCAATATTTTTTGCTACCATTTTATTTTTCCTTATATTTTTTTATAAAACTATTCTTCTACGACGCCCAAAATTTCAGCTTCTTTAATAATCAGCCTGGTCTCGCCGTTAACCTTTACTTCAGTTCCTGACCACTTGCCGAACAATACCTTATCACCAACTTTAACATTTAAAGGAACAACTTGTCCTGTTTCAGCTCTATATCCATCTCCTATGGCTTCAACAATACCCTCCGATGGTTTTTCTTTGGCTGTATCCGGAATAATAATTCCGCCCGCAGTCTTAGTACTTTCTTCCAATCTTTTCACTAACACTCTGTCATGCAAAGGTCTGATTTTCATTTTGTAATACTCCATTATATTTAATTTACGCTAATCTTTTAGTTAGTTACCAAAATACAACTTGTCAAGAGTCTGTTCACAAAAAAATGCCCTTTTAAACAAGGGCATTCTTTTATAATTGTTAAATCAAATTATTTAGTTTCATTTTTCTTGATAATGGTCAATGTTTGCGTAATAGCCGCAACCAAGAAGCTGACTACGAACAAGAATGAGAACAAAGCCACACTGCCAAAGAATATCCAAGCCTGCGGATATATAAAGCTGATTTCACGAGCCACAGCACTCATCCAACCATCCATAACAAACAACTTAACCAATGTATACATTGCCATTCCTAAATCGGCAAACATCGAAAAACTGTCGCCATAGAAATTTACGGCCAAAATAGCAAATACATAAAACGAAATTACAAAAATTCCCAAAAAAGCAAAGAACAGCGGCAACAATTCCAAAAATATGCCGATCAGTTTATCCATTTTTGCAAATTTGGAAACATATTTAAACAATCTGAACAATCTGAATGTTCTAAATACAATAAACGAGCTGGCTACGGGCACCGAAGATATAACAACGATAATCAAATCAAATATATTCCAACCTGATTTAAAAAACTTCTTTTTCAAAGCAAATATCTTCAAGAACATTTCCACTATAAAAATACCCATAAACAGTCTGTCTAAAAAGTAAAGCAAATTTCCATAGTAAAAATCCATTGTCGGAGATGTCATCAAACCAAGCACAACAGCATTGGCCAAAATCACAAACATAATAAACATCTCAAATGTAAAACCGGTAACCAATTTGGTCAAACGCCTTTGGTCATCATCATAATACAAAGAATCAACAAACTTTTTAGTTTTACCTGATTTTTTGTCATTTTTCTTTTCAGCAACCATAACTTTTCTCCCTGATATCTAAAATCTCAATATTGCTACTACGATTCCGGCAATAGCAATCATAGGCCCGAACGCCAAAGATTTTTTCCTTTGAACCAAAGCCCAAACAATACCCAATATCGACGCACCGGCGATAACATTTAACAATCCCTCTACACCAAGCCATGCACCTAGTGCCGACAATAATTTTATATCACCACCGCCAAACGCATCTTTTTTATACCATACAATTAACAAGCATACCAACACCGGCAAGAAATATCCTACCATTGCGCCGATTACACTATCTTCTATCTGCAAATTGCTCAATCCGAAACAAGCAACAAACACACCCAATAACAACAGCGGAATTGTCAAAATATCCGGCAACAACAAACTTCTGAAATCAATTTCTGCCAACAACAACAGCAAGCAGATGTACAAGGTCAAAAATGCCGGCGCGATATTACTTGTAAAGAATAATCCCAAAGCAACTACTAAAGCGCTAAACAGACCGCACATCAACGAACGCCACATAAATTTTTTGTAAAGTTTAGTCTTCCTGATGGCTTTCAATTTTTTTTCATGTCTGAACAACTCAACCAAAGCCCCTGCAAAAGTAGCCGGCATAAATTTATTAAATCGTCTTGCCATATACGGCACACAAAATCCGAAAACAAGCGCACAAAAAACAAAGAGCATAATCGATTCCTTTCGCTATTATGCCCTTTGATTATCACAAAAAAGATAAAATTTGATTAACTTAACGAGTTTAAGATATAACTGCTTATCTTTTCCGCATAAAATGACGGATCGGATATCGGCTCGCCTTCAGCAACTTTTGACTGATCGAGCAATACTTTGGCAATTTCCTCAACTTTTGCCTTGTTATTTTCACTCATAACCATATCGCTGAGTTTAATAATCAGCGGATGATACGGATTAAGTTCCAAAATTCTGGTTGATGCAAAAGCGGTTTGTTGCTGATGATTTTTCATCAATCTTTCGAGATGCAAGCTCATTTGTCCGCCCTCAACAGTCAGACTTACCGGTGAGGTAGTCAATTTTTCGGTTGAAGTAACTTTACCTACTTCGTTTTTCAACAATTCGCTCATAAATTCACACAGCTTTTCCAAACTTCCTTCATCAGCTTTTTTCTCCGCTCTTTTCCATGTCATATCAACATCAGCCTGAGAAATATGCTTGATAGCATAACCCTTAAAATTAGGCAAAACCTGAGGCCAAAATTCGTCAATCGGTTCGTTCATAAGCAAAACCTCGATTCCTTTTTGCTTAAAAGCTTCCAATTGCGGATTATTGCGCAATACGGCAATATCATCACCGGTAATATAATAAATTGCCTTTTGGTCTTTGTCGCAACGAGCAATATACTCATCCAATGAAGTCAGCTTTTCATTATCATTAGTTGAATAAAAATAAGATATTTCTGCTATTTCTTCACGATTTTTAATATCTTCGTAAATACCTTCTTTCAAAACAATACCGAAGTTTTTCCAAAATTCGATATAGTCATCATAATTTTTGGCTTTCTTTTTCAATTCTTTCAAAAGGCGTGAAACCGTGCCGTTTTTTATTTTTTCCATCAAAGGCGAATTTTGCAGCATTTCGCGAGATATATTCAAAGGCAAATCCGCACTGTCAACAACACCTTTTACAAAACGCAAATAATTAGGCATCAATTGTTCGATTTTGTCAGAGATAAACACTTTATTTATATATAGCTTAAACGAATTTTTCTTATCCGGCTGAAACAAATCATACGGAGCTTTTTGCGGTACAAACAACAATCCGGTATATTCCAAATTGCCTTCAGCCTTAAAATGCAAGGTCAGCCAAGGATCATCAAAATTATGCGAAATATGTTGATAAAAATCTTTGTACTGATCTTTGGTAATTTCGGCTTTATTTCTCGCCCACAGAGCCGAACCTTTGTTAATAACTTCTTCGCCGACCTTATCCAAATCGAGTACAATCTTATAATCTATATGGTCTGAATAAGTTCTTACAATTTGTCTTAAATAAATGGTATCGACATAGTTTTTTTCATCTTTTTTCAAAAACAACTTGATATCGGTACCGTTAACATCTTTGTTGGTTTCAGTAATTTCAAAACCGTCGATTCCATTCGAAACCCATTTCCAAGCTTGGTCTTCTCCGGCTTTTTTAGTAACAATTTCGACTTTATCTGCCACCATAAATGCCGAATAAAAACCCACGCCGAACTGTCCGATAAGCTCACAAATAGAGCCATTATCCGAAGCATTTTTAACAAAATCGGCAGTACCGGACTTGGCAATTGTACCCAAATGATCAATCAAGTCTTGTTTGTTCATTCCGATTCCATTGTCCGAAACGGTTAGAGTATTTTCTTTTTCATCAGGCTTCAAAATTATCTTAAACTCGCCCGAAGCCTTAGCAATATCAGGATTGGTCAACGCCAAATATCTCAGTTTATCGCAAGCATCCGAAGCATTGGATATTAACTCTCTTAAAAATATTTGTTTTTCGGAATAAAGTGAATTTATCACAATGTCGAGCATTTTGCTGACATCAGCCTGAAAAGCTATTTTATCGGACATAAAGTACAACTCCTTTAAGTTTTTTTATTGCATAACTATATCCATAGTTAGTAACTTTTTTTGCTCATTGCAAGATTATACTTGATTTATTTTGCAAATTGGTTACATTGTAGTCTGATTTTTTAATAAACAACTATTGGAGTTTAATATAATGGTATCTGTTGTTAATGATGCTTGCGTAAAATGTAAATCTTGCGTAGAAGTATGCCCTGTTGATGCTTTTCGTGAAGCTGAAAATATGTTGGTAATTGACCCTGATGTATGTATTGATTGTGGCGTTTGCATTTCTGAATGCCCTCAAGAAGCTATCACTCCTGAAGATGAAGCTGATGAAAAATGGGTTAAATACGCTCAAGAAAATGCTAAAAATTTGCCAAATGCAAATGAGTAATTTTTAACAAATATAAATAAAAAAAACTCCTCTTTTGGCAAAGAAAGGGGAGTTTTTTATCTGTTAGCGAGGTATAATGATTAAGCAAACTGAAATTGCAACATATTACGATGTAGTAGGTATCGGCAATGCCATTGTTGATGTTTTGGCCAAGGTCGGCGATCGATTCTTAACCGAGCGCAATTTACCCAAAGGTTGTATGACCTTACTAAACGCTCAAGATGCCGGCAAAATTTATGCCGACATTGTTCCCGAATGTCAAGTATCAGGCGGTTCGGCAGCCAACACTGTCGCCGGATTGGCTTCACTTGGCGGAGCACCGGCTTTTATCGGCAAAGTTCACGACGATTTGCTCGGACAAGAGTTTACCAAAGATATCGGCTCGGCAGGTATTGACTTTTTTACCGCACCTTTGAAAGAAGGTCCGATGACCGGCCGTTCTATTGTTTTGGTCACTCCCGATGCTCAACGCTCTATGTTTACTTACCTCGGCGCAAACACCTATTTAAGCGAAGAAGATATTGATGAAAACATTATCAAAGCCAGTCGCATTACCTATATTGAAGGCTATATTCTAGATTATGATAACGGTATCAATATTGCCAAAAAAGCCGCTGAGATTGCCCACAAATACAATCGCCAAGTTGCTTATACCTTATCGGATATCTGCTGTATCAAAGACAAAGAAGATATCTTGTTAGAATTTATCAAAGAAAATGTTGATATATTGTTTGCCAACGAAGCTGAGATAAAAGCCTTGTTCAAGGGCGAAGATTTTTATAATTGCTTAGATTTAATAAAACCTCATGTCGAAATAGCCGCTATCACTCGCAGTTCAAAAGGCTCGGCTATTGTCAATGGTCGCACCACCACCTTTGTCGAAGCCGAAGTTGTTGACAATGTTGTCGACACAACCGGTGCCGGCGATTTGTATGCAGCAGGATTCTTATATGGTATGACCCAAGGCCGTTCTCTTGGCACTTGTGCCATTATCGGTTCTATTGCCGCCGCCGAAATAATCTCGCACTATGGCGCCAGACCGGAAATTTCTTTGCGCGGAATGGTCAGAAATAAGTTATTATCCTACGGCAAACGAGCTTAACCTAAACCGATTATACTTTCAATAGCTCAATTTTATACAAATTGAGCTATCATTTTTTTATTGAAATTTAAATTCATAAGTGTATTTTGTAGAAAATTTTATACATGTCTGACAAACAAAAGTCCTTGAAATTTTGCCGCATGACCTTTTTTCTCAATTAAAGTGTCATGCTGGAAATAAAATGCGAACGCGGTGTACAAAATAAGGTACATAAGTGAGCATTTTATGACATGATGATACTTTAGGGCATGACGCTTTTTCTCATAAAGTGTCATGCTGGAAATAAAATGCGAACGCGGTGTACAAAATAAGGTACATAAGTGAGCATTTTATGACATGATGACACTTTAGGAGAAAAAGAAAAGATGAATATGAGAAATATTGCCATCATAGCCCACGTCGACCATGGAAAGACTACAATGGTAGACGGACTTTTAAAGCAAAGTGGCACTTTTAGAGAAAATCAACAGGTTGAAACCTGCGTTATGGATAGTAATGAGTTGGAACGCGAACGCGGTATTACCATTCTTTCAAAATGCACCTCGGTAAATTGGAACGGAACACATATAAATATTGTAGACACCCCCGGACACGCAGACTTTGGCGGTGAAGTAGAACGCATTTTGTCAATGGTTGACGGTGTGGTATTGTTGGTCGATTCTTCCGAAGGCCCGATGCCCCAAACTAAATTCGTTCTCGGCAAAGCCCTAAAATTGGGACTATGCCCGATTGTTGTAATCAACAAGGCTGATAAAGCTGACGCTCGTTGCGACGAAGTATTGAACGAAGTTTTTGATTTGTTGTAAGCTTAGATGCTAATGACAAACAGCTTGATTTTCCGGTTTTGTACGCTTCGGGACGTAGCGGTTGGGCTGTTAATGAATTGGAAGATGAGAAAAAAGATTTAACTCCGTTATTTCAAAAAATCTGCGATTATTTCCCTGAGCCTGATTGCCAACCCGACGCACCTTTTTCTATGCTTGCCACTACTTTGGAAGCCGACAAATTTATCGGTCGCTTGCTCACCGGTAAAGTTCAATCAGGTACCTTGCATGTGAATGATACTGTAAAAGTTTTAAATGGCGAAAACAAAGAAGTTGAACGCGTACGCATCAGCAAAATTTTGGCTTATCGTGGCCTAAATCGTGAAAGCTTAGAAGTTGCTCATGCCGGCGATATTATTGCGGTTGCCGGTGTGGTAAAAGGCACTGTTGCCGATACTATTTGTGCTTTTGATGTTAATGAAGCGATTAAAGCTCAACCGATTGACCCGCCGACTTTAGCTATGACTTTTTCAATCAACGATTCTCCTTTATCCGGTCGTGAGGGCGACAAAGTTACTTCGCGTATGATTTGGGACAGACTTTGCAAAGAAGCCGAAGGCAATATTGCCTTAAAGATTTCACGCACCGACACATCCGATGCCTTTGAAGTCGCAGGTCGTGGCGAACTTCAGCTCGGCGTTTTGATTGAAACCATGCGTCGTGAAGGTTTTGAATTATCAATTTCACGTCCTCGTGTTTTGATGAAAAAAGATGAAAACGGTCAACTATTAGAACCGATTGAAGAAGTTGTTGTTGATGTTGACGAAGAATTTTCCGGTGCCGTGGTCGAAAAACTCGGTCAACGCCGTGCCGAAATGATTGATATGATACCATCACAAGTCGGTAACAAATGCCGTTTGATATTTAATGCACCTTCTCGCGGACTTATCGGTTATCACTCCGAATTTTTGACCGACACCAGAGGAACCGGTGTTATGAACCGACTTTTCAAATGCTATGAACCGTATAAAGGCGAAATTAACTCTCGTCGCACCGGTGTTCTCATTTCTTCCGAAACCGGTGACGCTGTGGCTTATTCTTTGTGGAAGTTGCAAGACAGAGGCCCGATGTTTATCGATTCCGGTGTGCCTGTATATACCGGCATGATTATCGGCGAACATACAAAACCGAACGATTTAGAAGTAAATCCGTGTAAATCAAAACAGCTGACTAATATTCGCGCTGCCGGTAAAGATGAGGCTATTGATTTGATTCCTCCGAGAAAAATGTCTTTGGAACAAGGTTTGTCATATATCCAAGATGACGAGCTTTTAGAGGTAACCCCTAAAACTTTGCGCTTGCGCAAACGTATTTTGGATCCGATTGCCCGCCGTCGTGCCAAACCTGAAGTTATGTAAAAAAAAGCCCCCGATTTTCGGGGGCTTTTTAGTATCTCTTATCTTCCGCCTTCTTTATGTCTAAACAAATTACGAGCACCAGACAACACTTTATTAAGATTTTCTGCTAATTTGCGAGCAGCCTCACCGACAACATGTCTCAAACTTCCGACACCAAGCGTTTCATATCCTTCTGTCTTACCTTGCACTGTTTTATTCATGACTCCCTCCTTGTAAGGCTTTTCTTTATTATAGCACGCAATATCAATTTATGCAATATCTTATATTTTTTGTTTTATTCTAAAAAATATGCTATATAATCATCTTTTGAAAACAACAAACTACAAGATGTCTTTGAGAAAATGAATTTATTTAAATCGATTGCCACTTTTGGCGGTTTTACGCTTTTATCACGCATAACCGGTTTTTTCCGCGATATGATTTTGGCCAACTTTTTAGGCGCCGGATTGGTTTCTGATGCTTTTTTTGTAGCCTTCAAATTGCCAAACTTATTCCGTTCGCTTTTTGCCGAAGGAGCTTTTACCACCGCTTTTGTGCCGATGTTGTCACAAAAATTGGTCTGTGAAGACAAGAAGCAAGCTGTTTTATTTGCTGCCAAAGCTATTTCGGTATTAGCCTTTTTTGTCGGCTTGTTTGTTGTTTTGGTAGAATGTCTGATGCCTTGGGTCGTTGCAGTTCTTGCCCCGGGATTTGCCGATGAGCCCGAAAAAGTTTCTTTAGCCATTGAACTTTCGCGCATAACTTTTCCTTTTTTGTTGTTTATTTCTATTGTTTCTTTTCAATCAGGTATCTTAAATTCGTTAAACAAATTTGCCGCACCGGCTGCTGCTCCGGTAATCTTAAACCTGATGATGATAATTTCGATATTTATTTTTGTGCCGTTTAGCTCAACTCCTGCTCATGGAATTGCCATGGGTATTACAACAGCCGGATTTATCGAAATTTTGTGGCTGATGTTTTTCTTGCACCGCCAACAAGTCTATATAAAACCGCAATTCAAAATTTTTAAGATTATCAAAGATGTTGAAATAAAAACATTATTCAAGCGTATTGCCCCCGGAGTATTAGGCGCCGGCATTTACCAAATAAACATGGTTGTAGATACTATTTTGGTATCTTTAGTCGGAACCGGCGCAATTTCTTGGCTGTATTATGCCAACCGCTTGCAACAATTACCTTTGGGTGTGGTTGGTGCAGCCATTTCAGTTGCGCTGTTGCCGGTGCTGTCACGCCACATTACCGCCAACAAAACCAAAGAAGCCACCGAAGTTCAAAACAAAGCTTTTGAATATGGCGCTCTTCTATCTATTCCTGCTGCCTTTGCTTTGATAATTTTAGCCAAACCCATTATCAATATTTTATTCCAACATGGCAAATTCGGTTTTGAAGAGACTGTTATGACATCAAAGGCCGTTATTGCTTATGCAATCGGCTTACCGGCATATGTTTTGGTAAAATCATTAACACCAAACTTCTTTGCTCGTGGCGATACCAAAACTCCGGTAAAATACAGTATGGTTGTCTTATTAAGCAATCTTTTATTTGCCGTCCTACTTATGAAACCTTTCGGTCATGTCGGAATTGCCACAGCCACCACCATTTCGGCTTTTGTTTCGCTTTTCCAATACACTCGAGGATTGAAAAAACGAGATTTTTGGATATGCCCTAAAGAATTGATTATAAAAATTATAAAAATTTGTATATGTTCATTTATCATGAGCTTGGTAATATATTTTATGCAATATGGCCTGAATTTGTATTTTAACAATTGGCTTCACTTAACGATTTTGCCAAAATTGGCTTTATTCTCAATTATTTGCGTTTTTGGACTTGCCACCTTTATTTTCTGTGCTAAGCTTACCAATGTACTAAATATAAAGGAAATTATGGCGCACTTGCTAAAAAAGGAATTATCCGATGCCAAACAAAAAAATTGAACAACTTACAAAAAAGGTAAAACCATACCTTAAAAAGCTGTCACCCTACACCAAAAAGGTAACACCTTATTTGAAAGACTTTTCCGACATAGTAAAAAGTCTTGGCAATCAAACACGCAACTATCTCAAATCCAAAATAACATCGTGGTGGCAAGTTGTTTTAATCATATTGTTTTGCATAGTATTTTTATACTATCCGTTAGGTGGGCTGATAATCCACAAAATCGACACATCAAGCAACTTTCAACCGCAAACAGCCGACGGAAGACTTGCCTCTATTGATACTATGAGCCATTTGATAAATCGCGAAGTTCACCACAAACTTTGGACTCCAAATTTGCCGTTTTTGTTCCCGTCATACTTTTTGGATAATATGCCGGCATTTCAACTCGGTATAATGTCCGCCATAGCGCCGATGGCTCGCGCTATTGATTCTTTACCCTTGAACAGAGCCTCCGACGAAGCACGCACAGCTTTAAATGAAGGAACAAAACTTTTACAATATCCGGGAAATATATGGTTGTTTTCACCGCAAAACAAATTGCTTCCGGTAACCTCATCAAATACCCAATACAAAAAAGGTCGCAAAAAATATAATATTTTCAATCAAGAAATAGCGAAAGGTAATGCGGTTATTGACCGCTCTGCCGAAAATTTGGCCTTGATAATGTTAGTCTTGAAAAAAGATTTTGAAACATCTGTTATCAAGACCGAAGAGCACATAAGAGAATACAGCCAATCTTTTATTGATTTTGACGCTGACGCCGTTTTCTATCACGAAAAAGGTAAACTATATGCCTATTCTCAAATTTTACGAGCTTTAGGACACGATTTTAAGGATACAATGATAAGATATGACATCTACCAACAATGGACATCCATGCTAAACGCCTTAAACGAAGCCGGAATACTTGAACCAACCATTATAAGAAATGCTTCGCCTGATTCGGCTATTGCCCCAAATCATCTGATTGCTATAAACTATTTGGCTTCACGCGCCCTAAACCATATAAATGATATAATAACCAAACTAAACAATACCGGTACAAAACAATGATGATAGAAATTCAAGAAACACCCGATGCTAATGTAATCAACTTTTTTCCGCCGCAACCGTTGTTAAAGCAAGGCTCGGCCGAATTTGTTGACGCCAAATCAATCAGAAAATCACCATTAGCCGAACAAATATTCGATATTGGCGGTATAGCATCTTTATTTATAACCGCTGATATGATATCGGTTACCAAACAAGATACAGCCGATTGGAATGAGATAAAACCGATTATCATGGCTGAAATTATGGACTATCTCTCTACCGGCGAAGAAGTATTAACCAACGAAACCACCGGTGACGATGTAGCGCAACAAGTACAAGCGTTGCTTAATGCTCGTATCAGACCGGCTGTCAAAAAAGATGGTGGCGATATCAAGTTTATTAGTTTTGAAAACGGAGTGGTTTTAGTTGAAATGCAAGGCGCCTGCAAGGGCTGTCCTTATGCTATGCGCACCTTAAAAGAAGGAGTTGAGCGCATTTTGAAAACCTATATTTCAGAAGTTAAAGAAGTCAGAAACATTGAAGAAAACAACGCTTAAATTATTACTGTTCTTTTTTGCTTTATTGCTTTTTTCCTCACAGGCAAAAGCCAATGATTTGTGGCTTAAAGACATACCTGTCAAAAAATTGGAAAACCTGTATCAAGATATAAATTATCAAGGCGATATCAAAGATCACCTTATGCTGAAAGATAAAAAATATCCTCGTATTTTCTTAAAAAACTTTCCCTTAGGCTATGAAAAAATTACCGATGAACAAAAACGCAACGCTTTGTTTTTAAAAATTTTAATCCCATTAGCAATGAAAATGAATGAGGAAATCTCAGAACAACGAAGTGAAATTACCAAGTTGCAAGAAAAACACCTAAGCGGCAAAAAACTATCACAAGCAGAGACAGACAAAATCGAACAACTTGCCACAACCTATGACATATTTACCCGCATCAAAGGCTCTGACAGATACACTTATTTATTACACGAACTTTTAATCAGAGTTGATTTTATTCCTGCGTCAATACTTGTGACTGCCGCCGCTATTGAAACCAACTGGGGAGCTTCTCGAATTGTTAAAGAAGGTAATTCATTATACAAAATTTTAGAATGGCACACCACCGAAGGTTTAAAACCGATTGGTGAAACCGAAGACGACAGTTATCGTATCAAAATATATCCCGATTTATACAGTTCTGTAAAAGACTACGCTATAAAAGTAAATTCAGCTCGCAGTTTTGAAAAATTTCGCCAATTCAGACTTAAATTAAAAAGATTAAACAAAACTGCCACCGGCCAAGTTTTGGCACCATATACCTATGGAAGTTCCAATCTTGAAAATTATCCCGGTCTGTTTGACTATACCTTGGCCTATTACGAGTTGTTGGCTATTGACAAATCCTCTTTAAGAGACAGCAAACCGACAAAACAAACTATCAAAAAATATCAAAAGTATATCGTAAAAAAATAGCTGGATTTTTATGCTTTTCAATGATATATAATAGCTTATAATAAGAAAATAGGAATTAGCGATGTATGAAGATGATTTAACAGGCCAAGATGTAAAAAACTTGAGCACAAACCCATCTCCTGAAAACAAAAGCAATATTGCCGACAAACTAGGCTTGCTATATGGTAAACAACAGCTGTCTTCCAATGCCATAAAATTAGCGGAAGCAATTTTCAGAATAATGGTCAGAGATGCCGAAACACAGGTTCGTCAAGCCCTATCCGAGAGCTTGAAAAAAAATAAAAATATCCCGTCAGATATTGTTCAATCCATCTTAAATGATGAAGATTGCGTTGCTATTCCTTTTATTCAACATTATGCATCTTTAACCGATGATGACCTCATTAAAATAATAGATTCCAACAAACTGCCTCGCCAAAAAGCTGTGGCTTCCAGGTCATCAGTATCTCTTAATGTTTCTGACTACATTGTCGAAAAATGTCCTAGTGATGTTGTCGGAACTTTAATAAGTAATGAAGGATCTCACATCGGTGATAACACTTTCAATAAAATTGTTGAAAAATATGACCAAAACGATGACATTAAAACCAGGATGGTCTATCGCTCCGAGCTTCCTGTTCTGATAATAGAAAAAATCGTAGATAAAATTTCATCAAATTTAAAAAAACATCTTATGTTGCATCACAATTTACCAAAAAATATGGTGTCGACATTAGTTGATGAAATCAAAGAAACTATTGCACTTAATATTTCCGAGGACTTTTCAACTGATAAACAAACCGAAGAATTTGTTCATCAATTATATAAAGCCAATCGCTTGACCGCCGGATTAGTAATAAGAGCCTTATGCCTCGGAGACTTAAGCTTTTTTGAATATGCTCTTGTTTATTTATCAGAAACACCCATTTCCGAAGTCCGTAAAGTATTATTCAATAGTCAGGCTGACTTTATGATAAGAAACTTGCTTCGTAAAGCATTTATCCCAAAATCAATGTTTCCCGCTGTTTTCTCTGCCTTAAAAATCATTCGAGAGATAAGGTTTGACTGCGGAAGGTCTAGTCGCAAAAAATTTGGTCATAAAGTAGCCGAACGCATTTTGACCTATATTGAAAACAATGATGAACTCAGCTCCGATGATATCCAATATTTGATTTCAAAAATCAATTAACGCTGGCTTTTTTATAATATAAGATATAAATTTAACCCATCATATGTTTTTTTAAAAAGGTGGTTATCTTGTCCGATATATTCAACAATAATGAGCTCTTATCCGTATTATCAAATATTCAAACCGGCAAAAATATTGACGACTTAATTGTCGAAATTATTGAATATTGCTCCAAACAAAGCAACTCTGACGGATTTTTGCTATACAAAGCAACAACACAAGATATTTTAGACCTTGACTATATTTATATCAATTCTTTGCGCATAAAGGTAAAAGGAATAAGTTGCAACCGCTTTTTTCCGTCTATTAACTTAACCGAAGCAAAAAACAAAAAATCAAAAACACCTGTTGAAATATGCGCCTTAAACAAAGACATTATAAACACATCCAACCTTTATGGTGAACAAGCAATCGATTCTTCAGAATTTAAAATTTTTGATAGTGATAACAACTATAATAGCGTTTCACTTTTGTCTTTCCCTATTTTTGACAGCAACCAAAATCTTATAGGCATTGTTTGTTTCATAAATGCGCAAGATTCAGCTAAAAAAATAATCAGCTTTACCAAATACCTCCAAGACAGTCTCATTTCAATTTGTCAGCTGATTGCTCTCTTGATTGAGCGTCAACAACAAGCTGAAACATATCGTCAATTTATCGAAGGCTTTATATCAGTACTTTCTAAAATACTTTATTCCAAATCACCTCATACAGCCTCTCATAATCAAAAAGTTCCTGTTATTGCGCAAATGCTCGCTCTTGCAATGACATCGACCAATGACGGTCCTTACAAAAATTTTGAAATGTCTGATACTGATTGGAATACCTTAAGTATTTCATCCCTTTTGCACGACTGCGGCAAAACCATAGTCCCTGATTATATCTTAAACAAAGCAACCAAATTAGAAACTTGTACCAACCGCATTCACGAAATAAGGAACCGATTTGAAATATTGCGCCGCGATGCTCATATTGAATATTTACAAAAACGCTTAAACAATGTTGCTGACAAAAAAACACTTCAAGCCGAATTTGTTGCAAAAGTAAAAAAATTGCATGACGATTTTGAATTTATCGGCAAATGTAACCAAGCTCTGCACCCTTTAACCGATAAGGATGTTTCAAAGATTGATGAAATATCATCACAAACCTTTACCCGTTATTTTAGTCGCACCGTCGGTTTATCAAAAAAAGACTTAAAAAACATATCCTTTGAAACAGCACAAAATCCGGAAACAGAAAACCTACTCCAAGATCGCCCTGAACAACTTGCCGACATTTACAATAGCGGCGAACTGTCTAACATAAAAACATTAAAAGGAACTCTTAACCCTGCCGAAAGCACAAAAATAAAAGAGCACGCTGGTAACACTGCCGATATATTATCAGAAATACCTTTTCCCAAGGAATATTCTGACATCATAGATATCGTAAAAACACATAAAAACATTATGAAAACACAAAAAACAAGCAAGACTCTTGATTATTCAAAAAATACAACTCTTGGTAGGATTATTGCTTTTGCTTCTGTTTTTGAAGAACTAAGCTCTCCTGAAACTCCATATACCAAAACAAAAAAACTGTCCGAGGTATTAAAAATATTACAATCTAAGAAAAATCGCGGAAAGCTCGATGCTGATATATACAACATATTTATAAAGAATAAAATCTATCTTGAATATGCTAAAGAGTTTCTTGACGCTTCACAAATTGATGAAATAAATACAGAGGATATTTTGTAAAATGCTAAAAATAGATTATGTTTTGTGCCGCCCCGGTGTTATGGATAACTATTCTTATATTTTAACCGATACCGCAACCGGTATTTCAGCAATTATTGACCCGTCAGAAGTAACTCCGATTATAAAAAAATGCGAAGAACTTGATATAAAACCGCAATATATACTAAACACTCATCACCACTTTGATCACACCGACGGAAATATAGAATTATCTCAAAAATACAATGCTCAAATAGTCTGTAACGAAGCGGACAAACATCGTATTGAAGGAGCAACGATTTTTATAAAAGACGGCGAAGAATTTGCCTTAGGTGAATCAAAAGCCAAAATTATCGATGTTTCCGGCCACACCCAAGGTCATATTTTATATTATTTTGCCAAAGACAAGGCATTATTTACCGGCGACACCTTGTTTAATTTGTGTATTGGCGGACTATTCGAAGGAACCGCAAAACAAATGTTTGAATCTTTGACTAAAATAAAATCTCTACCTGATGACACACTATTCTACCCGGGCCACGAATATACTTTTCATGCCGCCAATTTTGCCTACCATTACAATCAGGCAAACGAAAATATTATAAAATACCTAACCAAAGCAAAATCAAATTTGGCTACCACAGGGCATGTTTTTCCATTCACTCTAGGCGAAGAAAAACTTTGCAATCCTTATTTACAAGCCACAACTTTAGAAGAATTTACACACTTATAATACTTCGCGTCTGCCCACATGGTCGGTTTTTGAGACAACACCCTCGTCTTCCATTCTCTCAATAATCGAAGCAGCACGATTATATCCTATGCGCAAGCGTCTTTGGATGTATGAAATAGAGGCTTTTTTATCAGTTCTGACAATCTCAACAGCCTGATTATACAAATCATCATCGCTTGAACCACCGCCCATGGAAGTATTATCAAACACAGCACCGCCGCCGGAAGACTTGCTGTCAGAAAGCTCGCCTTCTGTAACCGCTTCCACATATTCAGGCTGTCTTTGTGTTTTCAAAAATTCGACTATTTTTTCAACTTCACTATCTTTTACAAATGGCGCATGGACACGGCGCGGCCTTTGACCTGCCGGCATATACAACATATCGCCCATACCAAGCAATTGTTCGGCTCCCTGTTCACCCAAAATGGTACGGCTATCAATTTTTGAAGTAACTTGATAACTGATTCTTGTCGGGAAGTTAGCTTTAATTGTACCGGTAATAACATCAACCGACGGTCTTTGTGTTGACATAATAAGGTGAATACCGGCAGCACGAGCCATCTGGGCAAGCCTTTGGATTGCCGCTTCCACATCTTTACCTGCTACCAACATCAAATCAGCCATTTCATCAACCACAATTACAATATACGGCATCGGTGTTAAATCCAACTCTTGCTCTTCATATATCGGGCGTCCGGTATCCGGTTCAAAACCTGTTTGAACTTTTCTTACCACTTTTTCACCGCTTTCACGCAGTTCTTCCAACCTTTGATTATAGCCGGTAATATTTCTGACATTAAGCTGAGCCATGGCTCTATATCTATCTTCCATCTCTTTTACCGCCCATTTAAGACCGATAACCGCCTTAGCCGGATCGGTAATAACCGGTGTCAACAGATGAGGAATACCGTTATACATCGTAAATTCGAGCATTTTCGGGTCAATCATAATCAGCTTACATTCTTCCGGTCGCATTTTATACAAAAGCGATATAATCATCGAGTTTACACCCACCGATTTACCTGAACCGGTAGTACCGGCCACCAACAAGTGAGGCATCTTAGCCAAATCGGCATAGGTGTTTTTACCGCCGATATCTTTACCCAAACTGATAGTAAGATTAGCTTTAGAAGTTCTAAATTCTTCACTTTCCAACAAATCGCGCAAATAAACAATTTCTCTTGAGGTATTAGGCATTTCAATACCGATTGTATTAGATCCCGGAACAACGGCAATTCTCACCGAAACCGCACTCATCGAACGGGCAATATCATCTGACAATCCGATAACTCTGGCCATTTTTGTACCCGGAGCCGGTTCTAATTCATATAATGTAACTACCGGACCGGGTCTGATTTGTACAATCTTTCCGATAACTCCGAATTCTTGCAAAACCTCTTCTAACTTAGCCGCAGTTCTATCCAGCTCTTTTTGGCTCATATGCTGAGTGCTTTTATCTTTTCCGACTGATAAAAGTTCAATATCCGGAAGCTCATAACCGTCATCAGCTATTCGTCTTACCGGCTTGGCAATTTTAATGGTTTCCGTCGCAGCTTTTGTTTCTTTTTTTATTTTCGGCTCGGTTATCTTTGGCTCTTTCTTTGGTCTTTGCGGACGCTGAGTTTTTTTGTTTTTCTTACTTGAACCTAAGGCCTTCCACACTTTAGCAATTTGCTTTCCAAAGAATAGCACCACGGCCATAACTGTTCCCAAAATTGCTTTTATTACTTTGTTCCATGATGCAAATGTAATACCGCAAGCATAATTAAACGAAATAAAGCTCAAAACAAAAGTGATAGCTATCAGCAAATATTTGTTATAGGAAAAAGCAACCATTTTATTCATCAATGTCAAAATATTGCGTGAGAAAAATATACCAATATCCCCGCCGACATCAAAACTTCCCATTCTGCCGCAACACAAATTAAGACAAATACTAAAGAAAGTAAAACCCAAAACAAAGGCTATTACTCTTCCCCACAAATGCATAAAAACTTTATATCTGATAACTTCATAACCCCAAACAATAGGAGCAACAAGGAAAATCGGCAAAGCCAAACCGAACCAACCCAAAATCCACGAAGCCTGATATGCTCCGAAAGCGCCCAACCAATTGGTAATTTCCCGAGAATTAGAAATATTGTACCCTGAATCATACGGATTATATGAAGCGCAAGCTACAATCAATGCAATGGTCAGAGCAATCAATCCTGCACCCATTCCCATTACCATAAACTTTGCCACTAAAGATTTTTGTTTTTTGCGTTTAGCCATTTTATTCTCTTTTTTTAATCAAATTATCACTTATATCAAAGTATAAACGCCAAATTGTCAAAAATCCCTTAATTATTTTATAACTAAGGCAAAATACTTGACTTTTTTTTCATATTAAATCAATTTAAACCCAGTCAAAAACTTACAAAAAGGAAAAATAAATGTTCAGATTAGATGGAAAAGTTGCTTTAATTACCGGTGCCGCCGGCGGACTTGGTGACAAAATCGCTCGCACACTTCATGCTCAAGGTGCAAAGCTTGCCTTGACTGATATGCGTGCCGAACCGATGGAAAAATTAAAAGCCGAACTTGGCGATAATGTTGAATTTTTTGTAGCCAACCTTTCAGACGCCGAAGCTATCAAACAACTGGTTGCCGATGTTGAAGCAAAATTCGGACAAATCGACATTTTGGTAAACAACGCCGGTCTTACTCGCGACAACTTGTTTATGCGCATGAGTGATGATGAATGGCAATTAGTATTGGATGTAAACCTTTCTGCCGGATTCAAATTGGCTCGTGGTGTAATCAGAGGTATGATGAAACGCCGTTTCGGTCGTATTATCGGTATTGCTTCTGTTGTAGGTGTTATGGGCAACCCCGGTCAAGCCAACTATGCTGCTTCCAAAGGCGGTATGATTGCCATGAACAAATGCTTGGCACAAGAAGTTGCCTCTCGCGGCATTACAGTAAACTCTATTGCACCGGGCTTTATCCGTACTCCGATGACCGATGTTTTACCCGAAGATGTAAAATCAGCTCTCTTAGCCAAAATTCCTGAAGGAAAGCTTGGTGAAGCTCAAGATATTGCCAATGTTGTCGCTTTCTTGGCCTCTGATGAATCTCAATACATCACAGGTCAAACCATCAACATTAACGGCGGAATGGCGATGATTTAATTACAAGACAAACCATTAAAAAAAGGCTTTGATTTTTTTCAAAGCCTTTTTATTTTATTTCAAATCTTGGGCAACATGAGGATCATGAAGCAATTTTTCGATTTTATCGACCTCTTCAAAAGTCTTGTCCACTCTAAAATTGATTTCCGGCACATAGCGTAAAGAAGTTTTTTGTGCCACTTGTTTTCTAAAATAGTTAGCAGCCAATTGTAAACCACCCAAAACTTGCTGAACCAAATCATTATTTGAGGCAATAAACCAAACCGTACAATATTTCAAATCAGGCGACACCGTAACTTTTGTAACCGTGACCAAGGTATTAAGTCCTTCCAAATTTCTGACCTCACCTCTATCAATAAATTGAGCGATAATTTTTCTGATTTCCTGAGCCACTCTGAGTTGTCTTTGCGAAGGTTCTTTATCAGCCATCTTTTTTCTCCTTTTTAATTATGATTTGAGTATATCTGCAAAACAGTGATTTAGCAAGCTTTTTCCTCTTTACTTGACTCATTGTGCTTTTTTTCGTATCAAAAAAATAAAAAGAAAGGAATATTTATGGCAAAACACAAAGGCGATTCTATACATGGTTGGCTCATTATCGACAAACAAGCCGGCATCGGTTCGACAGATGTCGTCAATCAAACTCGTCGCTTGCTAAATGCTGACAAAAACGGCCACACCGGTACTTTAGATCCTTTTGCCACCGGAGTTTTGCCGATTGCTTTTGGTGAAGCAACCAAACTGATTCCCTATGTAACCGACGGGATAAAAGAATACGAATTTACCCTAAAATTCGGTTCAACTACCGACACTCTCGACTTAACCGGTCAAATTACTCAAAATAATGGCAAAATTCCGACCAAAGACGAAGTATTAAGCATAATTCCCGAGTTTATCGGCAAAATAACCCAAATTCCGCCCGCTTACTCAGCTATCAAAATCAGCGGTCAGCGCGCTTATGATTTGGCCAGAAAGGGGCAAGATGTTGCCATTCCCGAACGCCAAATCGAGATATATAAATTGGAGCTTTTATCGATTCTCTCTGACTGCGAGTACAAATTCAAAGTTTTATGTTCCAAAGGCACCTATGTTCGTACACTCGGGGCTGACATTGCCAAAAAGCTCTCAACTTTTGGTCATTTAACAGCTCTAAGGCGTACAAAATGCGCAAAATTTGACCTTTCGCATACGATTTTACTGGAAAATTTAAAAAATATGAGTTATATTAGCGCTCGCCAAAGTCAATTACTTCCCTTATTGACATCACTGTGCGACATCACGGTGTTCGCCGTACGGGAAGAAGACGCAGCCAAGCTTCGCATGGGGCAAAAGATATCACCCAAAGCCTATCCCATTGCAAATATAATCGGGCAAGAAGTGATAGCCACTCATAACAACGAAGCGGTTGCCTTGGTACGAATTGAGGAAAGTAGAATTTCACCGATTCGTGTGTTTAACTTAAAATAATTTATATAAGGAAAAACAGATGTCGATTTCTAACGAAAAAAAACAAGAATTAGTAAAAGCCTATGGCTTAAGTGCTAATGACACAGGTTCTCCGGAAGTTCAAATTGCTATTTGGACAGCCGAAATCAACAATTTGATTGAACACTTCAAAACTCACGCCAAAGACAATCACTCTCGTCTTGGTTTGATGAAAAAAGTTGCTCGTCGTCGTCACTTGCTTGACTACTTGAAGGCAAAAGACGAATCAAGATATCAAAACATTATCTCTAAATTAAACATCAGAAGATAAGTTTTCAGATACAACAGATTGCGGGGCTCATTAAAAAGCTCCGCAACCTGTCTTAAAATATGAATAAAAATCCTGCATGGGGCAGGTAGAGGTTATATGGAAAATGAAAGGTAAAGAAATATGATCGAATTTAACGAAATCCGCAAAGAGATGGAATGGGGCGGAAGAAAACTCATTCTCGAAACAGGTAAAATTTCTAGACAAGCAGCCGGTTCGGTAATTGTCACATATGGTGAAACAATAGTTCATGGTACGGTATGTGCCGCAAAAGAGGTAAAGGCAGATCAAGATTTCTTTCCTTTGACAGTTAACTATCAAGAAAAATACTATGCCACAGGTAAAGTTCCCGGTGGTTTCATGAAAAGAGAGGGCAAACCTTCTGAACGCGAAGTTCTTATTTCTCGTCTTATTGACAGACCTATTCGCCCGCTTTTCCCTGACGCATTTAAAAACGAAGTTCAAGTTGTATGTACCGTTTTGGCTCACGACAAACAAACCGATTCTGATGTTGTAGCCATGATTGCCGCTTCAGCTGCTTTAGCTGTTTCGGGCATTCCTTTCTTAGGCCCTATCGGCGCAGCCAAAGTCGGCTACAAAGACGGCCAATACATCTTAAACCCGACCATGGATCAACAACCGTCATCTGAATTGGAATTAGCTGTTGCCGGTACCAAAGAAGGTGTTTTAATGGTTGAATCCGAAGCCAACGAATTATCCGAAGAAACCATGCTCGGCGCTGTAATGTTCGGATTTGAAAGCTTCCAACCGGTTATTGACATGATTAACGAGTTGAAAAAAGAAGCCGGCAAAGAACAATGGGAAGCACCTGTATTTCCTGCCGAATTTGACGAATTATATGCTCGTATTGAAGAAGAATTTGAAGCAGAATATGTCCGCGCTTTTGAAGAAACCAACAAACTTGCTCGCGGCACTTTAGTCGGTCAGGTTTCTGAAAAAATAAAAGCAACCGTTGATCCGGAAAATGAATTTGAAAATCGCTACATTGGTGATGTTATCGAAAAATTGATGCACAAAGTAGTTCGCGAAAAAGTTTTGACTACCGGTCGCCGTATAGACGGACGCGATACCAAAACCGTTCGTCCTATCCAATGCCAAGTAGATGTTTTGCCAACCACTCACGGTTCTGCCTTGTTTACTCGTGGCGAAACACAAGCTTTGGTTGTTACCACATTAGGAACCGGCGAAGATGCTCAAATCATTGACGGTTTGTTTGATGAAGCAAAACAAGACTTTATGTTAAACTACAACTTCCCGCCGTTCTCCGTTGGTGAATGTGGTCGTTTAGGTTCTCCCGGACGCCGCGAAATCGGTCACGGAAAATTGGCTTGGCGTGCAATTCATCCGATGATGCCAAAAGACAAAGACGCTTTTCCTTATACTATCCGTGTAGTATCTGAAATTATGGAATCAAACGGTTCCTCTTCTATGGCAACTGTTTGCGGTACCACTATGTCTTTGATGTCAGCCGGTGTACCGATGATAAAACCTGTTGCCGGTATTGCCATGGGCCTGATCAAAGAAGATGATGGCAGAGTTGCAGTTTTGACCGATATTTTGGGTGACGAAGACCACCTCGGCGATATGGACTTCAAAGTAGCCGGTACCAAAGACGGTGTAACCGCGCTTCAAATGGATATCAAAATCACCTCTATCACCAAAGAAATTATGGAAAAAGCTCTTCATCAAGCTCATGAAGGTCGTATCCATATCTTAGGTGAAATGGCTAAAGCAATTGCCGAACCGAGAGCCAATGTTTCTGACAAAGCTCCTCGCATTGTCGCAATCAAAATTCCGACAGACAAAATTCGCGAAGTTATCGGCACAGGCGGTAAAGTGATTAGAGAAATTGTTGAAAATACTCACACCAAAATTGATATTACCGATGACGGCGTTGTAAAAATCGCCTCAATGAAAAAAGAAGACGGCGACGCTGCTCTTGAATGGATTATGGGTATTGTTGCCGAACCTGAAATGGGCAAAATTTATCATGGTACCATTACCAAAATTATGGACTTTGGTGCATTTGTTCGTTTCCTTGGCACAACCGAAGGCTTAGTTCACATTTCCGAAGTTAAAAACGAGCGTATTGCTTCTGTTTCTGACTTTTACAAAGAAGGTGATCAAATTTGGGTTAAATGCCTTGGTGCCGACAATCGCGGCAAGATAAAACTTTCGGCTAAGAGAGTAAATCAAGAAACAGGTGAAGATTTAGAAAAATAAATCTTACTATTTTCAAAAAAAGCACCTCTGAAAAGGGGTGTTTTTTTTATGTCATTATAAAAAATACCACACGAAAAGTGAATAAATAACAAAGTCATCCCTCGAATGAATAAATAATGTCATTCCTCGCTCGGCGCTTTGGCGTCCGTGCGTCTAGGAATCTCATCTTTGCGTCAGCGCGATATTAAATAAAAACAAAAACAGAGTCATCCCTCGATTGCGTCAAGCAATCGTCTAGGGATCTTCCTTGTTTTAAACTAATTTGAAGATCGCTAACCTCGTTCGCAAGCTCACTCAAGCGATGACTTTATATATTCATTCAAGGCATAACAATTATAAAAAAACAAAAACCGCGATTTATGTTTTTTAGCTTTTTTTGACCGGAGACTCTCCTTTTATATACCCAAAGTCAGCCAACGGATGTGAAGGGCACATCCGGTTGAAAAAAGCGTATAAAAAAACATCTTGAGCGGTGACTTTTGGTTACTTTTGGTCACTCAAAAGTAACATAAGAACTAATTTGAAGATGCCAAGTCTCGCTCATTTCATTCGCTCAAGGCATGACATATTTTTTATAAGAAACAACAACAGAGTCATCCCTCGATTGCGTCAAGCAATCGTCCAGGGATCTTCCTTGTTTTAAACTAATTTGAAGATCGCTAACCTCGTTCGTTGACACTCACTCAAGCGATGACTTATTTATTTAAACTCATCTGGATTTTTAGGCAACTGAAGTTGCGAAAAATCCTATCTTCCCTTAAAATTAAGGGAAGAGAAAATGTTATTCACTAAAAAGCGATGACTTTATATATTCATTCAAGGCATGACATATTTTTTTACGCCAAAGCATATGCAAAGGAATAACATAAATCACCATTCAATTTTAAATATAAAAATTCAAAAAAACTCTTGTAATATATAGCATAATATAATATTATTATAGCATATATGTGTATCTTTTGCAGATACGCAACTGTTTTTGTTGGGGTAAATATATGAAAAAACATTATATGTTCTTTTTCATTTTGTTGCTGACATTAGTAACCGGCAGGGTTTACTATGCTCACTCAGCCATCACCCCTATTGATGAAACCGGCTATTCCACCTCTAACACCAATACTAACACCACCCCCACCCCTCGCGCCGCTGCCGCTCAGAGTGTGACATGTGCCGCAGATAACTATACAGAAGAAACTTTTACTGACGCTTTTGGATATTTATATCCTGCATATACGATGGGCACTGGTCCCGACCCATACCATCAACCTGTCGGATGTTATGCAAATAATACATCTTTGATATGTGTACCAAATCTTGACCTAAGAGATAATTCCTGTACAACATCTTCCGGTGATACTGCTTATTACCCGGTATGCACTTTTAGTGACGATCAGGAAACAGATCTTACGGATTACACTGTTTATTGGGGCGACGAGCCAATTCATAGCGGTGAAATACAAAACAAGCTCGTATTGAAATACTTCCCTTTTTCCAATGCTTCTTGTTGCGCTGAAGGAAATGCTTCCGGAGAGTTATCTATTTATTGTGAGAATAAATGCGATAACCCGGAAATAAACATAAGCCTAAATGATGGTAATGACAGCTATTTTAAAGAAGCTGAAAATACAAATATTACATTAAACAAAACAGACTATTTCACTAATGTTACTTGTGATAACTCTACCGAGTGTTCAGAGGAGAGAACTGTATGCATCGGATCGAATGATTTTTATTATACTAGTTTTGAAGCTACTGTTTTCCGGTGCAAAGATGAATACACCGAAGAATTTGCAACAATAAATCATCTTACAAAAGACACACCAAAAGAAGAGATTCCTTCTTTTATAAGTTGCTGCACAGAACACAATGGATACAGATCAAATTTTGCCTGCACAGGTTATAACAGATGTGCTGTATTTCAGACAGATTATTTGAACAGAATAAAAGCCGACGGTGGTGAAGATCCCGACAAAATAGGTAAGCTTTGCGAAACGACTGAAGAGCAAGAAGATGACAACCAATATAAGGTATCTGCAGAATCAGGATGTTTTAATGACAATGATTCTGTCGATGAAAATAACATTGGCATCGGCTATTGTAAATTTAATTCAAATATATCGCCTAAAAAATTCATTGATTGTACAGAAGATGGTTCCATTAAAGACTATGTTGATGTATTTTATGATGGCGATAAAGATCAAGTCGTTCAAGAATATTTACCTTGTAAAATAAACTGCAATCAATACAATTCCGAGTACTATTGTGTTGGATACAGAAAAGTAGCCCCCTCTGAGTCTTGCCCAGAATTGGAAAAAGGCACAAAAGATAAAAATTATGGCTTCATAGTATTGGAGTATGAAGAAATAACCGAAGACGATGGTAATTATGATCTCTATGGTACAGACATTAATGAAGAAATAGAATGTGGCATAAAAACAGCATGTCTTGGCTATTACACACAAGATTATTGCGTCAACTCATTAAACGGGGTTGTAGAACAAGAAGGTGGAAATCCAAAATTATGTTCTGATGAATATTATGACGTAGATACTCACGGAGCTGTTTATTCTTGTATCTGCGGAGAAGAATATCATGACTACGTCACTTTAACAACCACTGATGGGTTTTCCCATGAACAAATTAAAAATGCCGATAAAGATAAAGCGTGTAAAGCAAAATGTTCCGCTATCGATCTGGCTAATGACGATTTAGAATGTCTCATGTTTAAACCCTCCGATCTAGCCTCCGAATGTACCGATGAGTTTTTAAGCACATTAACCGCTAATTCAATCTATAACTATGATTCTTTAGGACCTGATGAAAAAAGTGAACCTTGTCTAGATGTAGGTGAAGAAGCATACTATGAAGCCTCTTTCTGCCTAAAAGATAATAACGGAGAAGAAAAAAGGGTATATTATTGCAAGCCTAATCTTGGAGGTGAATCAATAGAAGATGTTTACTTCCCTTGTGGCGATACAATTAACGAAATGTTTTATTCTGAAAGCGAAGAAAGCGAAGAAAGTGACCAAGACCGGGAATATACCCCTATACCTGACGGATACTATGAAAAACAAAACTTTACCAAACTCATGTATGGCGTCTGTTATTTTGAGTGTGATGCAAGCTATGATGGCGAATATTGTTTAGCCTACAAAAAACACAACGACAACGACATCTGCGAAATAATAATAGATAAATCTCTTGACGGTAATGCAAGACAAAGTAACCACTCTAAATATTATTCTCTAAGTGATGCACATACAATAAACAGCGATACAATAAACAACGAGACACAAGATACTGATGATACTGGCGCTATCTCATGCGTATTAAACAACCAGTATTTCAAAGCCGGTAAAGTTTATCACGTATGCCCTGATTATCATTCACAAGGTTATTGCCTAGATTACTTAAAGGGTATTGTTGATCCACAAAATACTTGCACATTTAACGAGTTATCAAATCTATACAGTGAGCCCAACAACAAACTGTACAAATGCACTTGTGATACAAGTATGCTCAACAAAAACCAACTTCAAAACCAATCTTTGCTCGTTGAAGGTATAGATTTAGATGTTTGGATAGGTAGTGTTTCGTCCCAAAATAGATGCCAAGCCGAATGTAGCGATGATGATCTAATAGAAGAAACTGACGGAGATCAGGTCAAAGGTGTCACCGATTGCGAAAAATATACCGCCATAGACATTTTAGACGAATGCTCCAATCATAAAAAAAAGGTGCAGCTATATAGTAACAATACAAAAACACCTTCCAATGAAACATTTATAATAATGAAAACCGATGGCGATAATCCGGGATGGTATTCAACCTTGGGTGAGAACGAATTGACACTTTATTGCCAAGAATCTTCTTCATTAACAACATTTTACCGATTTAGTGCACTTCTAGATATAGACGACTCCATCGCTTATCCGGAAGAATTTTTGCAAGACATTTGTTACGGCGAAGAAAGCGGTATTAACAAAACTTTTGAATCTAAAGGCGACTTTTTCGACGACCAATACATTCCTTTTTACGCCGGATGCTCATGTCCGGCCCCTTATATGACAAAAGAAGAAATATGTTCGGATGATGACGGAGAAGAAGACCCAAATTGCGAGCAATTCGGAAACTTTCACGACAACGATCCTGATGATGATGCAAGAGAATACCCTGACCGGTACAAATGCTTTTATGACATTACAAAGGAGACAGATAAACTTACAACTAATTACAGATATCGAAAAGTCGACTGTCCGGAACATCCCGATAATAGAGCTTTTTCATACCAAACCTTAGACGATGCGTGGGATACCGAAGTAGAACAAAAAATTATTGATGACAAGCTCAATACCTTTATAGGAACGCAACTGGGTATAAAAAGCCTAACAGATTGGAAAAAATATTACACAAGCGCCGTAAATATATGTTCATATGCCAAAGAATGTACTCTTGTGAACGGAGAAACAAAATGCTCTTCCGGTGATACACTTTATGCTGATTTAATGCTAGACTGCGAAGCCGTGTTGCGCACTTTGGATAAATTGAATGATGATGAATTAAAAGGAACAGCCGAAGAGTGTGGCGGAGAGAACAAAGCAATTGCGTGTAAAAACGATACCGGACAAACAAAATACATCTGCACTTGCAGTAATGATTTCATTAAACCGTATAAAGGATACGACAAAAAGACTGACGAAAAGACAGAACATATATGTAAATTCGGAGGTTCTACTTTTTATCTGCACGGCGGAAAATGTCCTGAGGAAAAAAACACAACACGCACAGTTACTGCTTCCCCTACTGAATCAGAGATAAGAACTAAGTATGGTGATGTTAGTATACAAACTTGCCACAAGGAAGGCACAAAACAACAACTTCTAACTTGCGACCCTGATGTATATACCATACAATGCCCTGAAGGATATGAAGAAACCGGTAATGCCAGATGGTGTCGTATAGGCTCAACAGAAGGTGAGGAATTTACAGAGAATAGCCCAAAATATTATCACAAAAATGATGAGGCAATCGCCTGCAAAAAAATACTTAATATTTGTGAAGACAAATTCGGTAATAAAGAACCGGAAACCGGCGATATTATCAAAATGGTTGATAGAAAAACAGATTGCGTAAAACTGTATGGTACCGGTGCTCAGGTCGAACAATGTAAATATGGAACTAAGACAAAGTATCATTGCTACTATAATGATATTGCTTTCTCATACTCCACCGCAAATTGCCCCATCGGCCGTGACTTAACAGGACCATACATATTGAAAAACGGCGTAAAACATTATGATAGTTGCGATTGTCCTGTCGGATATAGATATCATGAATATAACTGTGATGGCGAATTAGGTGGTCGTGTTTGTACACAAAACGGAAACTTAACCCAAGCCTTTGTAGACAAACGCATTGCTAACGGCGATAACACACTCAAAACCTATCACTCCGATATAGACTTCTACACCACATGTACTCAACCCAAAGTAGACAGTGGTTCAGACTCCGGCGATGACACCGGTGATGAGGAAGACGGAACAGGCTCAGGCTCCGGTGGTTCGGGCTCAGGCTCCGGCGATGATACCGGTGATGAAGATTTAGGTGGTGACGATGAGAGCGGCGATGATATTCTAGGCGACGATGACTTGGGTGGCGATGATGACACCGGTGATGATATTCTAGGCGATGATAACACCGGTGATGACGAAGACGGAACAGGCTCAGGCTCCGGCGGCTCGGGCTCAGGAAATATTAAATCAACATGGGCTACTTGTTACTATTGCTGTCCTGCAGGAAAATCTCCTACCGGCAACACTCGTCAAGGAACAAAAGGTCGCGAGTTTGAATGTAAATAAGCTACTTTGACGGCAAAAAATCATACCTAAAAACAACAAGGTCATCCCTCGAATGAATAAATAATGTCATTCCTCGCTCGGCGCTTTGGCGTCCGTGCGTCTAGGAATCTCATCTTTGCGTCAGCGATGCGGCAATCACATCAACATACAAAAATGTCATCCCTCCGAGCAGAGCGAGGTCCAGGGATCTTCCTTGTTTTAAACTAATTTGAAGATGCCAAGTCTCGCTCATTTCATTCGCTCAAGGCATGACATATTTTTTTATGCCAAAGCGCCGAGCGAGGAATGACACTACTTATCCACTTAAGGCGATGACAATTAAATAAAATCAAAAACCGCGATTTATGTTTTTTAGCTTTTTTTGACCGGAGACTCTCCTTTTATGCACCCAAAGTCAGCCAACGGATGTGAAGGGCACATCCGGTTGAAAAAAGCGTTAAAAAAAACTTTCTCGAGGTGACTTTTGGTTACTTTTGGTCATTCAAAAGTAACATAAGAATAATTTGAAGATGCCAAGTCTCGCTACACTAAAGTTCCGCTCAAGGCATGACATATTTTTTTATGCTAAAGCACCGAGCGAGGAATGACACTACTTATCTACTTAAGGCGATGACAATATTTTTTATAAGAAACAATAACAAAGTCATCCCTCGATTGCGTCAGCGATGCGGCAATCACATCAACATACAAAAATGTCATCCCTCCGAGCAGAGCGAGGTCTAGGGATCTTCCTTGTTTTTTTAACTAATTTGAAGATCGCTAACCTCGTTCGCAAGCTCACTCAAGCGATGACTTATTTATTTAAACTCATCTGGATTTTTAGGCAACTGAAGTTGCGAAAAATCCTATCTTCCCTTAAAATTAAGGGAAGAGAAAATGCTATTCGCTAAATGGCGATGACATTTTTAAATAAAAAAAAACAACAACCGCGTGTTTCAATTTTTTTAGTTCTTCTTAATCAAATATTATCCTTTAGCTTGTAATATACCTCTAGCACTTAAGGGAGTTTTGCTTTGAACAATTTAAGAAAATGGCTGAGATCCATGAAAATATATACCGACAAGCGTATGTTGGTAATGCTCTTGCTAGGCTTTGTCTCAGGACTTCCATTTTTGCTCGTTTCATCAACATTATCACTTTGGCTAAAAGATGTCGGAATATCTCTCGCCGCCATAGGCTTGTTTTCGCTTATCAAAGCTCCTTACAGTTTCAAATGGCTTATGTCCCCGATTATCGACCAATATTCTCTGCCGTTTTTTTCCAAGCTTGGTCGTCGTCGCGGTTGGGCTGTGTTTTTACAAATCTTGTTAATTTTGTCTTTGATATATACTGCACTGACCGACCCGAAACTATCGCCCCTGATGTTTGTGATTTTTGTTTTTATGGTCGCATTGTTTTCCGCCGCACAAGACATTGTTTTAGATGCCTTTCGTATTGAAAAATTCAATTCCAAAGAACAAGCTGCCGGTGTTGCCGTCTTTGTCTTAGGTTATCGTTTCGGTTTGCTGTTCTCAGGCGCCGGAGCTCTGTTTTTGGCTTCGGTAATGCCTTGGAAATATGTCTATCTGATTATGGCTGTCGGTGTTTTAATCGGACTTATCACTGTTCTTATATCCAAAGAACCCAAAAACAACAAAGCCTCAAAACCCTACACTTTGCGCGCAACAATTGTAAACGCCGTTATCAAACCTTTTTCCGATTTTATGAAACGCGACAAATGGTTGCTGATTTTGTTATTTATATTTTTCTATCGCATGAGCGACGCCTATGTTGCCCCGATGGCCTATCCGTTTTTTGATGATATCGGATTTACCAAAATTCAAATTGCCTCAATCATCAAAATCTATGGCGTAATTGCCACCATTTTAGGAACTCTTGTCGGCGGTGTCGTAGTTAATCGTATCGGTTTGCCGAGAGCCTTATTCGTTTGCGGTATTTTGCAAGGATTGTCCAATCTGGTGTATGTCGGACAGGTATATGCCGGCAACAACGCTCAAATTTTGATGATAAACATTTTTATCGAAAACATCTCCGGAGGTATGGGAACCGCCGCTTTTGTGGCTTATTTGTCTGCTCTTTGCAACAAAAAATATACCGCCACCCAATATGCCCTGCTCTCCTCATTTATGGGAGCTGCCCGCGACTTGTTTTCCGCCACCTCGGGTTTTGTAGCACATGTATTATCATGGCAAAACTTTTTTATCGCCACAACCTTTATGTCGTTGCCGGGTATGATAATTTTGTACTATCTGATAAAAGTTAAAGCTATTCGCAATCGCTAAACTTTATAAGGCAATTTTGAATAGATAAAATCACTCAACACATTAGGCAAAACAGAACCCAACCATGTTGCCAATCTCATCTGCCATGGAAAAGCTATCAAACCGACATTTTTTTCTATACGCTTGGCAATAATCTCTGCCGCCCTGTCTGCTTCCATAAAATAGGGCATCGGACAAGTGTTTTTATCGGTAATACGCGAACGAATAAACCCCGGACAAATAGTTGAAACCCTGATTCCCAAAGGTGCTAAGGACAAGCGCAAACCCTCGCCCCAAGCCTTAACACCGGCTTTGGTTGCCGAATATGACGGACAAGTAGGCATTCCGTGATAGCCGGCAATAGATGAAGTAATTGCAATATGCTTCATTTGTGATGACGGAGCTTTTTTATATATCTCTATTGTCGGTAACACCGTATTGACCACACCCATAACATTGATATTAAATGTGCGACGAACATTTTCGCTTGTTTCTTCCAAAGTGGCCACGCCGGCATTAGCATATACCAAATTCAAAGGCATTTTTGCATTAGCCTCATTTATCCATGTTTCAACACTTTTACTATCGGCAACATCAATAATTTTTGTATCAACCTCGACACCAAACTTGCGACATTCTTCCGCTGTTTTGTTCAAACGCTCTTCATTACGGCCGCACAAAGATAACAGCTTAACGCCTGACTTAGCATAATATACAGCCAAAGCCTCACCGATTCCCGACGAAGCACCGGTAATCAAAACATGGTTAAATTTGCTCATTTTTTCTACCCTTAAAAACTTGTTAAACTTTTTTGTTTATAATGCACTCAAAATTTTAATATTTGAGGAGTTTATGCTTTGAGTATAGCAAGTATGACCGGCTTTGCAAGGGTTAACGGCAATATATCCTTGGGCGAAAACAATATAAATTGGTCTTGGGAAATAAAAAGTGTTAACGGCAAAAATCTTGACCTGAAATATCGCTTGCCGACCGGTTTTGAAGACATTTCGTTACTATTAAAAAACAAAGCTGCCGAAGTTCTTTCACGCGGAAGCGTCAGCGCATTTTTGGAGATAAACAACGAAAATACCGCTAAAAATGTCAAAATTGATGAAGCTTTGCTAAATCAACTGACTGCCCAAGCTATCAATTTGTGCCAACAACACCCCGAAATTCCAATGGCTACTGCCGGCGAACTTTTATCACAACGAGGCGTTATCGAAATTGAAGAAAACTCTCTCAACGAAGACGATTTGCAAAAATTGAAAGAAGCAATTTTAAATGATTTTGTAACAGCTTGCAAAAATCTGCAAACAGACCGTAAAAAAGAAGGCGAAAAGATAAAAACAGCCCTTGTTGCTATCTTGGAAAAAATCAGCGACATCACCGCAAATATCGAAAAAATATTCGAAACTCTGCCCGAAAAATTAAAAGAAAAACTGTTTACACAAATTAAAGCTGTTTCAGATGAGGTAAATATCAGCGAAGATCGTATCGCTCAAGAAATCGTGCTTTTGGTTACTCGCGCTGACATAAAAGAAGAAATTGACCGCTTGAAAACTCATATAAAATCGGCATATAATCTGTTAGATGCCAATGAAGCCGTCGGACGCAGACTTGACTTTTTGTGTCAGGAACTAAATCGCGAAGCAAATACCACTTGCTCAAAAGCTTCTGATATCGCCATCACTAATATGGGTATGGAATTAAAAGCTCTTATCGAGCAGTTTAGAGAACAAGTTCAAAACATAGAATAAAGGAGTTTTATTATGGATGAAATAATCAACCGCTTACGCAAAGTTCGCAAAGGTGCAATGTTTATTATCGAGGCTCCTTCCGGCACCGGCAAAGGAACTGTTATCAAAGAGATATTAAAAGCCGATGACAATATCAAATTTTCTGTTTCGGTAACCACTCGCCCACCGCGTGACGGCGAAGTTGAAGGCGTTGACTATTACTTTGTTACCGACGAACAATATAACGAATTTTTGGAACAAGACGCTTTTTACGAATATGTTGATTCCCAATATGGCTCTCGCTATGGCACACTGCGTTCCGAAGTAGACAGTTTTATCAATGTCGGACAAGATGTTTTGTTCGATATGGACTGGGCCGGCGCCAGACAAATGCGTAAAAAAGCCGGTGATGATGTAGTCACCATCTATTTGCTTCCGCCTTCAGTAAAAGAACTGCGCAAACGCTTGGAAGGACGCGGAACCGACAGCAAAGAAGTTATTGAAAAACGCATGGGTATTATCTTAGACAAGATAAGCCACTGGGACGAATTTGACTATGTTATCGTAAATGCAAATCTGCAAGAAACAGTCACAAAAATCCAAAAAATCATCTCCGGCGAACGCATGAGAAGAGTTCGTCAAGTGGGCTTAAAAGGATTTGTAAAAGAACTGGTAAAAGAAGCTAAAGAAGACGCTTAATAAGCATTTTTAATTCTTCTGCGTTGCTCCTCATTCATTGATTTATATACGATAAATGCGTTTTTCTCCGCATTTGCAACATTGAGTTGTGCCGCTTTTTTATACAAATTAAAAGCTTCAACAAAGTCCTTTGCAACACCGACGCCGTTAGTATACATCCAAGCTAAAATTTCCGTAGCCTTCGGGTCTTCGTCTTTTACTCTTGATGTGATATCATCTAACTCGATAGGTGTTACCTGATTTGACTTTACGGCTTCAACGGTTCTAATCCATTGCAATTGTCTCTCTTTTGCGGCTTTCATTCTTTCAGACACATCATTGGTAAGATTAAGAACTTCGCTTTTGTACTCCACTGCTTTTGATGCGGATGGTTTTACTTCTTCAAGGTCATCTTCTTCCAATACCACAACCGGTGCTTTACGATTTTTTACAAACAAAGGTAAATATCCGCTGTTGTCCGAACGAATAACCGCGCGATACATTTCATCAAGACTTGTAGCAAAACTTGTTTGCACACAAATCATCATATAAGCTATCGCAAAAAATATTCCATAAATTATTTTCATTAAAACACCTTTTTATTTAACATTTGCAATTATAACATTTTGCTGTTATATAGGTCTATATATTTTTAGTGTTTATAAACAATTTGAGGAAGCAAAACAAATGCGCAAAATTTTTGATTCTATATCAGAAATGATTGGTTCAACACCAATGCTTAAAATCAACAATTTGAAAGAAAAATTGTCATTAAAGAGCAATATTTTTGCCAAATGCGAATTTTACAACCCTTTATTTTCGATAAAGGATCGCGCCGGCTTGCGCATTATTGAAAACGCACTTCAAAAAAACAATATCGACAATGATTCAATTTTTGTTGAAGCCACCAGCGGCAATATCGGTGTAGCCATTGCCGGCATTTGCGCATCCAAAAACTTAAAAGCTCTTTTGGTAATGCCGGAGGACACCTCTACCGAAAAAGTAAAAATGATAAAACATCTCGGTGCTGATGTCATTCTTACCCCGAAAAGCGAGGGAATGAACGGCGCAATTGCCAAGACTGAAATGTTGGCTAACAAATCTGATAAAGTAATTTTACTTAAACAATTTACCAATCAAGCCAGTGTCGACGCCCATATGTTTGGTACAGCCACCGAAATATTAAATGATATGGGCGGCAATATTGATGTCATCATCGCTTCTGTCGGCACCTCAGGAACATTAACCGGTGTTGCTCAAGCCCTAAAAACATCCAATCCCGACTTATATGTTGTTGCCGTAGAACCCCTTGCCAGCAATGTCTTAAACGGCGGGCCGAAGGGCTCTCATAAAATAAGAGGTATCGGCGCCGGATTTGTACCTCCTTTATATAAAAAAGAGTTGGTTGATGAAGTTTTTGATGTTTCGGATGAAGACGCATGGGATATGGCAAAAGCCATTGCTCAAACCGAAGGACTGCCTATCGGAATATCATCAGGTGCCGTTTTTGTTGCTGCCGTTGATATTGCAACCCGCGAAAAATTTAAGGATAAAAATATAGTTGTTATATTGCCTGACGCTATAACCAATTACTTATCCGAACTCTAGAAAAATTAAGATATTTTTCTTGCAATAATACGCTTTTTTGCCTATCCTTTGAAAAAAATAACATTATCGAAAAGATTTTTTATGAAACCAAACTCAATATTAGGAAGATATCTTACCAAGCAACTGATACTTAACTTTATCGGTGTGTTGTTGGTAATCTTAGGTATAATCTTTTTATTTGAAATGGTCGAAAGATTGCGCCGTATTGCCGGCAATCCCGACTTTGGCGTTTGGTTTGCTTTTCAATTAGCCGTTGCGCGATTGCCAAAAACAGCCGAACAGGTATTTCCTTTTGTAATGATGATTGCCGCCATGATAACCTTTTGGCGTCTTAGCAAAACAAGTGAATTTGTCGTAATGCGCGCTGCCGGATTATCTATTTGGGGCTTTCTTACACCGGTATGTATAGCCACCTTAGTTATCGGCATTATAAATGTTACCATGATAAACCCTCTATCAGCCAGATTATACAGCCTGTTTGACACCTTAGAGCGCCGCATGGATACAAAAGATATGCAAGCCATGTCATTTTCCAACAAAGGCTTGTGGATTCGTGAAGCCATTGAAAACGACAATGTTATGATATTAAAAGCCATATCACTTCACCCCGAGAACGAAAAACTGTTACTCCGTGGTGTCACAATCATTGAGCTGGATAAAAAAACACAACCTCTGCGCCGTATAGAAGCCTTTGCCGGTATTTTGCATAACGGATTTTTTGACCTTAGAGATGTAAAAATATTCGTCGGAGGAAAACCGACCGTAAATTTGAATAATCTCAGATATCCGACAGCCTTAGATATCAAAAAAATTGAAGAAAACTTCGTTGACCCGGAAGCTATTTCTTTTTGGGATTTACCGCGTGTTATCAGTTTTTATGATAAGTCAGGATTCGCGGTTGCAAGACATCAAATACGCTTATGGTCGTTAGTAATATCACCGCTGTTTTTAGTGGCAATGGTTTTGATGGCCGCAGTTTTTGCACTTCGCCCCAACAATCGCCGTGGCGGTGTAATGTATCTGATTGTCGGTGGTATTGTCACCGGTTTCAGTGCTTATTTTTTAACTCAAATCGTCTATGCCATGGGTGTTAGCGGTAATATTCCGGTATTTTTGGCAGTAACGGCCCCGACTATTATTGCCACACTTTTGGGTGTTTCATTACTCTTGCATTTAGAAGACGGCTAAATAATACAAAAAAATCATATACATATCAAAAAAAGCTGGATTTTTATTTTTTTTATGTTATATATCATCACATATTAGATGTGAATAAAGTGAAGTGGAGCCCAAAAGCTCCGCTTTTTGTTTAGAAAAAAGAGGAACCATATGCAAGAAAAACACGCTTTATACGATATGCTTGCCCCGACTATCGAAGCTATGGGTTTTGAGGTTGTCAGGATTCTGATGACCGGCGCTCAAAGACCTACTCTGCAAATTATGATAGAACGCCAAGATCGTAAAAATTTGGTTGTTGATGATTGTGCTGCCGTAAGTCGCGCAATATCAGCCATTTTGGATGAAAAAGACCCTATCGACAGCGAATATTCTTTAGAAGTAAGTTCGCCGGGCATTGATCGTCCTTTAACTAAACCCGAACATTTTTCACGCTTTGCCGGATACGAGGCCAAAGTAGAAACATCTGACACCGTAGATGGAAGAAAAAGATTTAAGGGAAAAATTATCTCTCTTGAACCAAACAATAACATAAAAATTATGATGGATGATAAAGAATATTCGATTCCTTTTGAATCTGTCAGCAAAGCTAAACTGGTTTTAACAGATGAGCTATGGAACGAATATGTTGCCAACGCTCAAGAATCTGAATAAAATTTGTACTAACCTTAATTTGAATATTTAGAGGAAAAAATGCAAACACAAGAAAATATGCCAAGACCCGAAATCGTAATGGTTGCCGACACAGTAGCCAGAGAAAAAAACATTGATAAAGAAGATGTTTTTCAAGCAATGGAAATTGCCATTCAAAAATCTGCTCGTTCCAAATATGGTTCTGAACACGACATCAGAGCTCATATTGACAGAAAAAACGGTGCAATTTCTTTAGCTCGTTATCGTGAGGTTATTGCTGATGACGCCGAAAAAGAAAACGAAACAACTCAACTTTTCTTAGACGAAGCTCAAGCCTATGACGAAAACATCAAAGTTGGTGAATTTATCATTGATGCCCTTCCTCCGATTGATTTCGGTCGTATTGCTGCTCAAACAGCAAAACAAGTTATTGTTCAAAAAGTTCGTGATGCCGAACGCAACAAACAATTTGAAGAATACAAAGAAAAAATTGGCACTATTATCAACGGAACGGTTAAGCGAGTAGAATTTAACAGCATTACTGTTGATATCGGTAAAACCGAAGCTGTTTTGCGCCGTGAAGAAATTATTCCGAGAGAAAAATTCAAAGTCGGCGACAGAATTAGAGCTTATGTTCTTGATGTAAGACGCGAAAACAAAGGCCCGCAAATCTTCTTGTCTCGTACCTGTCCGGAATTTTTGGCCAAATTGTTTACTTCCGAAGTTCCGGAAATTTATGACGGCATTATTCAAATTATGGGTGTTGCTCGTGATCCGGGCTCAAAAGCTAAAATTGCTGTTAAAACTGATGATGTAACTATCGACGCAGTCGGTTCTTGCGTTGGTTTAAGAGGTATTCGCGTACAAGCCGTTATGAACGAATTACAAGGCGAACGCATTGATATCGTTCCATACTCTGAAGACAAGGCTCAGTACATGGTTTCTGCATTATCTCCGTCCGAAGTTACCAAAGTGGTCATTGATGAAGAAAACAACCGTATTGAAGCCGTTGTTCCGCAAGAACAATTCTCTATGGCTATCGGACGCCGCGGTCAAAATGTAAGATTGGCTTCTTTGCTTTTGGGTTGCGATATTGATGTCTTGACCGAAGAACAAGAACAAGAACGCCGTTCTAATGAAAACAAAGTTCGCTCTCAAAGATTTATGGAAGCTCTGGATGTCGATGAAATGATTGCTCACTTGCTTATTGCTGAAGGCTTCTCAAATGTTGACGAAGTTGCTATGGTTGATTTGAGCGAATTATCAGAAATCGAAGGATTTGACGAAGAAGTTGCTCAAGAATTGCAAAATCGTGCTCAAGAATATGTTGAAAATCGCAACAAAGAATTTGAGAAAAAGAGCAAATCTTTGGGTATTGATGAAAAACTTCAAGCTATTGAAGGTTTAGATAAAGATATGCTTTTGGCTCTTGCTAATGCTAACATTCGCAATATTGACGATTTGGGCGATTTAGCAACCGATGAACTTATCGAAATCTTGGGTGAAGACACCTTGTCTGTCAAAGAAGCTGAAAAAGTTATTATGGCAGCTCGTGCTCACTGGTTTGAAGAAGAATAATAAAACTTTGTAGCGGACGGCTTTTAGTCGTCCGCCTCCACCAAAGAAAAAAGGAATAAAATGAAAAAAGAAACGACCAGAAAATGTATAGTAACCGGAGAAATCTTCGAAAAAGAAGATTTGCTTCGCTTTACCATACTCGAAGACAATATGGTTGTTCCCGATTTTAAGAAAAAGCTACCGGGTAAAGGTGTTTATGTCAAAAACTCTAAAAAAACTTTAGAAAAAGCCATAAGCAACAACCTTTTTGCCAAGGCCGCAAAAAAGCCGGCCAAAGCTGACAAAGAGCTTGTTACTCAGGTAGAAAATATTTTGTTCAAACACGCCCTAAATGCCATATCTTTAGCTCGCAAAGCCGGTGTTATGGTATCGGGCATGGACAAAGTCAAAGAAGCTATAAAAAAGAACATCGTAGCCTTTTTATTAGAGGCTGAAGATGCCGGCTCAGACGGACATAACAAAATTATGTCCATGGCCAAAAATATTGAAATTTTTAATTTGTTTAAGATTGAGGAGTTAGACAAAGAATTAGCAAAAGATAATACTGTTCATTTAGCTTTTACAAAAAGCACCATGGCAAATTCGGTCAGAGAAACGTTCGTTCGCCTGACCTCATTCTTAAACGATTAAAAGATAAAAAACGGAGTAATAATATATGACAGAAGATAATGCAAAAAAGAAATTAACATTATCAGGAAAATCTACCCTAACTCTCAAATTAGGCGCTACAACCAAATCCTCTAATTCTGACGGAAAAAAGATGGTACAAGTCGAAGTCAGAAAGAAAAGAATTATCGGTCAACCTACCGAAAACAAGGTTCAAAAACCTCAGATTGACGAAGAAACTGCCGCCAAACTAAAACTGATTGCCGAAGCCAAAGAGTTTGATAACAAGCGCCGTCAGGAAGAAGAAGAGCGCAATGTTCAAAGACAAAAAATCAAAGAGGAAGAACTAAAAAAACAACAAGAAAAAGAAGAGGAAGAAAAAAGATTAGCCGAAGAAAAAGCTAAAAAAGAGGCTCAAAAAGCTCAACAAGAAGCTGTTAACTCTTCTCAAAGCGAAAGTGAAAATCGCGCCTTAAACAAATTCAAAGAGCGTCAAAAACGCGCATTTGATGATGATGATGACGAAGATGATGACAACAATTCTCGTTATTCTAATGGCAAAAAACCGGTTACCAAAGAGGATGTTTTCGAACAAGAGCGCAAAAAACAAATAACCAAACGCTCTTTTGAACCTCAACGCCGTTCTAACAAAGTCAGCATTCACAACATCTCTACCGATGATGACGACGATGATTACGGATTTGGCGGACCAAGACGCAGATTCAAGAAAAAACAGCCTAAGCCGGTTGTTCAAGTTGCACCTGCCGAAAAGGTTATTAAAGAGGTTATCATTCCTGAAATTATAACAGTTCAAGAATTAGCAAACCGCATGGCCGAAAAATCAGCCGAAGTTATCAAAAAACTTATGTCATTGGGTGTTATGGCCACCATCAACCAACCGATTGACGCCGATACAGCCCAAATTATCGTTGAAGAGTTCGGTCACAAATTTAAGCGCGTTGCTGATAGTGATGTTGAAGAAGGTTTGTATAAAAAAGACGATACTCCGGAACAATTATTGCCTCGTGCACCGGTTGTTACCGTTATGGGACACGTTGACCATGGTAAAACATCATTGCTCGACGCACTTCGTGAAACCAATGTTGTATCGCGCGAAGCCGGTGGTATTACCCAACACATCGGTGCTTACCAAATTACCGTTCCTTCGGGCGACAAAATCACCTTTATTGATACACCGGGTCACGAAGCATTTTCCGAAATGCGTGCCCGCGGTGCTAAGGTTACCGATATTGTGGTATTGGTTGTTGCCGCCAACGACGGTATCATGCCGCAAACAATTGAAGCTATCCGCCATGCTCAAGCAGCCGAAGTGCCAATTGTTGTTGCCATTAACAAGATTGACTTGCCTGCCGCTGATCCGATGAAAGTTAAAACAACATTGTTGCAACACGGCATCGGTGTCGAAGAAATGGGCGGCGAATGCTTATGTGCCGAAGTTTCTGCAAAAAAACGCATAAACATTGACAAATTGGTTGAAGCAATCTTGCTTCAAGCCGAAATGTTAGACCTTAAAGCCAATCCTGACCGTAATGGCGAAGGCGTAGTTGTTGAAGCCAAAATGGAAAAAGGACGAGGTACCGTTGTTACTGCTTTGGTTCAAAAAGGTACCTTAAAAATCGGTGATGTTGTTATCGCCGGTAAAGAATGGGGACATGTTCGCGCAATGTTTAACGAACACGGTCAAAAAATGCAAGAAGCAGGCCCTGCAACTCCTGTCGAGATTTTAGGCTTGCAAGGTACACCTTCTGCCGGTGATGATATCATCGCCGTTGCTGACGAAGGTAAAGCCAAAGAAATTACCGGATATCGTATCCGCAAAGAACGCGAAGCCAAATTGGTCAAATCAGCAAAATCGGCTATGGAACAAATGCTTGATAAAATCAAATCAGGCGAAGTTAAACACTTGCCGATTATTATCAAAGCCGATGTTCAAGGCTCTATCGAGGCTATTGAGGGTACTGTTTCCAAACTTTCTAACGACGAAGTTAAGGTTCAAATTTTGCACTCGGCCGTAGGTGGTATTTCAGAATCAGATGTTACCTTAGCCAAAGCTTCAAATGCTTTGATTATCGGTTTCAATGTTCGTGCTAACGCCCAAGCCCGCGATATGGCTCGTCGCGATAGTGTTGAGATTAAATACTACTCAATCATCTATGATGTATTAGATGACATCAAAAAAGGTTTGGAAGGTATGCTATCGCCCGAACTTCGTGAAAAATTGCTCGGTTATGCCGAAATTCGTGAAGTTTATAACATTACCGGTGTCGGTAAGGTTGGCGGTTGTATGATTACCGAAGGTTTGGTAAAACGCGGTGCCAAAATCCGCTTGTTGCGTGATAATGTGGTTATTCATGACGGCGCTATCGGACAACTCAAACGCTTCAAAGACGATGTTAAAGAAGTCAAAGAAGGATTTGAGTGCGGTATCTCGTTTGAAAATTATAACGACATTCAAAAAGGCGACTTTATCGAATGTTATGAGATTGAAGAAATCGCCGCCAAATTGCAATAAAAAAAACAAGTCTACAAAAACCCCCGATTTTTTCCAAATCGGGGGTTATTTTTAAGCATAAAAAGTCATCGCTATTTAGTGAATACATAATGTCATTTCTCGCTCGGCGCATCGGCATAAAAAAATATGTCATGCCTTGAGCGAATGAAATGAGCGAGACTTGGCATCTTCAAATTATTCTTATGTTACTTTTGAGTGACCAAAAGTAACCAAAAGTCACCGCTCAAGATGTTTTTTTTAACGCTTTTTTCAACCGGATGTGCCCTTCACATCCGTTGGCTGACTTTGGGCGCATAAAAGGAGAGTCTCCGATTAAAAAAAGCTAAAAAACATAAATCGCGGTTGTTGTTTTTTAAATTTAAATTGTCATGCCCTAAACGGAGCGTTAGCGAAGTGCGGTTAGGCATCTTCAAATTAGTTTAAAACAAAGATTGGATAGCATGTGCATATAATAAGAAATAAAGACGGCGAAAGCGTAATGCACAAAAAAAGGCGAATAAAAGAACTTATAGAGTTATTTTCAAGGCGAGAAACAATACAAAAAACTCGGAGAATAGTACAGATAGAGCGATTTCTAGGAGAGACAAAAATTTTAGCGTACAAATAGCTACGTGAATTTTCAGCCTTTCGCCTTTTTGCGATTAGTATTCCATTATACGAGTTTTTTCAAAAAAAGTTGGATAGCGTGTGCATATAATAAGAAATAAAGACGGCGAAAGCGTAATGCACAAAAAAACTCGGAGAATAGTACAGATAGAGCGATTTCTAGGAGAGACAAAAATTTTAGCGTACAAATAGCTACGTGAATTTT
>SUUJ01000003.1:101547-168743 GCA_015062585.1 Alphaproteobacteria bacterium
CGTGTGCATATAATAAGAAATAAAGACGGCGAAAGCGTAATGCACAAAAAAACTCGGAGAATAGTACAGATAGAGCGATTTCTAGGAGAGACAAAAATTTTAGCGTACAAATAGCTACGTGAATTTTCAGCCTTTCGCCTTTTTGCGATTAGTATTCCATTATACGAGTTTTTTCAAAAAAAGTTGGATAGCGTGTGCATATAATAAGAAATAAAGACGGCGAAAGCGTAATGCACAAAAAAACTCGGAGAATAGTACAGATAGAGCGATTTCTAGGAGAGACAAAAATTTTAGCGTACAAATAGCTACGTGAATTTTTGGCTACTCCGTAAAATCGCTCTAGATGTGCTGTTATACGAGTTTTTTATTTGTAGACATCACGCTGACGATACTTAGTATGCAGCAATTCGTGGGATTTATGACCACCTGCTTCACCAAGAAATTCGTCATATAACTTCTTGATTGATTCGTTGTGATGTGACAAACGATTCTTAGCTTGAGTATCTTCGGTGTTCAAACCTTTTGAACGAAGTTTTCTGACCTCGTCGGTAATACCCCAAGGTTTTTCCATATGTTGCATCATAACTTTTGGCTGACCGCCACCGGAAATACATCCGCCGGGGCAAGCCATAACTTCGATAAAGTGATATGGAAGTTCTTCACCTGCTTCTTGAGCGGCTCTGATATTATCCATAACTTCTTCAACATTGCCTACACCATTAACCACAGCAATACGAACCTTTGTACCGTTGATATCAACTTCGGCAACTTTTACAGCTTCCAAACCTTCGATAGCCTCAAAGTTTAGCTGACCGAGTTCTTTTCCGGTAATATAGAAGTATGCTGTACGCAAAGCAGCTGTCATCACACCGCCTGTAACACCAAAGATTGTAGCGGCACCGGAATATTCGCCCAAAGGACTATCGGCAGGCTCATCTTTCAATGCCTTAAAGTTAATGCCGGCTTGACGAATCATTTTGGCCAATTCACGAGTAGTCAAAACAACATCAACATCTTGATAGCCTGATGATGACATGGTTTCATGGCGTCTTACTTCCCATTTTTTGGCGGTACAAGGCATAATAGATACAACTTTTACCTTAGACGCATCCAAGCCCATTTTTTGTGCATAGTAAGTTTTTGCCAAAGCACCGACCATTTGGTGAGGTGACTTACAAGATGACAAGTTCGGCAGGTTTTCAGGATAATATTTTTCAATATAATCAACCCATGCCGGACAGCAAGATGTAAACATCGGCAAATTGTCATTATTGGTAAAGCGTTTCACAAATTCAGAAGCTTCTTCAATAATTGTCAAATCAGCTCCAAAGTTTGTATCAAACACTTTGTTAAAGCCAAGTCTTCTCAAAGCGGCATAGATTTTTTCGGTCAAGTTTGCGCCAAACTCATAACCAAACTCTTCACCCAAAGCCACTCTTACAGCCGGAGCAATTTGAACAACGGTAACGGTTTCGGGATTTTTAATCATATCCCAAACTTTTTGTGTTTCGTCATATTCAACAATTGCACCTGTCGGACAGTGAACAGCACATTGACCGCATTTGATACATGGGCTGTCGGCAAGTTTGGTATCGTTAGCACCGGTGATTTTAGTTGCCAAACCACGATTTAAATAACTCAATGCCCAAACATTTTGTTCATTTTGGCAGATATCGACACAACGACCGCAAACAATACATTTTGACGGATCCAAAACAATCGATTGTGTAGAATCATCCAACTCGTCATCTTCAACGATTTTTTGAATCTCGTCGCGATCAACACCCATATGCATTGCCATATCTTGCAATTCACATTGACCGCTTCTGGCACATTTCAAACAATCATTAGGGTGATTACTCAAAATAAGTTCCAACACGGTTTTTCTGGTTTCGAACAATTCATCATCATTGGTAATAACTTCCATACCTTCGCCAACCGGAGTACAGCAAGAACGGATAATGCGACCGTTAACCTTAACAATACACATACCGCAACCTGCTGATGGGTCAACATCAGGGTGTTTACACAATGTCGGAATATTTATCTGAACCTTGCGAGCAGCCTCCAAAATACTGGTACCGGCTTCAACTTCAACTTCCATATTATCAATTTTAAGCTTAACCATATTATTTCTCCTCTGCATCAACTAATTTATCTAAATATTCATTCTCGTAGAAATTCAGGGTAGACAATACCGGATTAGGAGCAGTTTGACCAAGTCCGCAAAGCGAAGCTTTTTTCATTGCCGAAGCAATTTTTTTCAACTGTTCCAAATCAGCTTTTGTGCCTTTGCCTTTGTTGATTTTATCCAACAAATTGAGCATTTGCTTACCACCGATTCGACAAGGAGAACATTTTCCGCAAGACTCATCTACGGTAAAGTCTAAATAGAACTTAGCTAATGATACCATATCTGAAGAATCATCAATAACTATCATACCGCCCGAACCCATAATAGAACCGATTTTTTTCAACTCTTCATAGCATACCGGCATATTCATATAACTTTCCGGAATCACGCCACCTGACGGTCCACCTGACTGTACGGCTTTTAATTTTTTGCCATTCGGTACACCACCACCGATTTCATTAACGATTTCGTTAATTGTAGTACCCATCGGAACTTCAATCAATCCGGAGTGTTCAACTTGACCGGTCAAAGCAAAAACTTTGGTACCTTTAGATGTTTCTGTACCGAAAGATGCAAACCAATCAGCACCTTTAAGCAAAATTTTTGACACATTAGCCAAAGTTTCAACATTGTTAACACAAGACGGTTTGCCCCACAAACCTTTGTTTGTCGGATAAGGAGGTCTTGGTCTCGGAGTACCTCTGGCGCCTTCAATTGAGTGAATCAAAGCAGTTTCTTCACCGCAAACAAATGCACCGGCACCAAGTCTGATGTCAATATTAAAGCAGAAATCTGTTCCCATAATATTGTTACCGAGCAAGCGATTCTTTTTACAAGCTTTGATAGCTTTTTCCAATCTTTCAACAGCTAAAGGATATTCGGCACGAACATAGAACCATCCTTCTGTTGCTCCGATTGCATAAGCAGCTATCATCATACCTTCAATAACGGCGTGCGGATCTCCCTCTAAGATTGAACGATCCATATAGGCACCGGGGTCACCTTCATCACCGTTACAGATAATAAATTTTTCATCTATAGTCGGAACTTTGGCAGCCAACTCCCATTTCATACCGGTAGAAAAACCACCGCCACCGCGACCGCGCAAACCAGATTTTTTAATTTCTTCAACAACCTGAGCCGGTGTCATATTTTTCAAAGCTTTTTCCAAAGCCAAATAACCGCCTCTTGCCATATATTCTTGAATATCTTCAGGGTCAATATGACCGGCATTCTTCAAAACAACTTTTTCTTGTTTGGTAAAGAAAGGCAAATCTAAAGACAATACATATTGCTGAACTTCTTGAGGAACGGCAAAAGGCTCATCGCTTTCGATTGCCGGCAATACATATTTATCCATAATATTTTGTACAGCTTCCAAATCAACGCGTTTGAACAACACATCTTTTTGCCCTTTGATTTCCACTCTGATAAGAGGTCCCTGAGCACAAAGCCCCATACATCCTGTTGCCACGATTCTTATTTTGTCTTCAACCTGTTTTTCGGCAATCACATTTTTCATCAAATCAAGGATACCATCACTGCCTGATGATTTACAACCTGTTGAATGACAACAATAAATACTGCATTTATATTTTTCAATTTCTGCAAGCTTAGTTTCAGCTATGGCATGAATATCAAATCTTTTATCCAAATCTATTTCGGCCATTATTAGTTCTCCTCAAAAGTTTTGCGCCATTCATCCAAAATAACCGGAACATCATCCGGAGTAACACGGCCATAAGTTTTACCGTTCACCACGCAAACAGGTGCCAAACCGCAACATCCTACACAACGCACACTTTGTAAGTGGAACAATTTGTCAGGTGTACTTTCGCCTTCTTCAACACCGAGTTCTTGTTTAAATCTTTCCAAAACCTTGTCATTACCTTTCAAATAACAAGCTGTACCGGTACATACTGATATCACAGCCTTACCCGGAGCTTCCAATTTGAAAAAGTTATAAAAAGTTAAAACCTCATAGATTCTGGCCAAAGGAATATTCATTCCCAAAGCCACATCAACGGCATCTTGCCAATCGATATATCCTTTAACGCCTTGAATTTCATGCAAAGCCATAATTAAAGACCCGCGCTTTTTACGCCATTTATTGGCTGTTTGCGCTGCTTGAGAAACATCAACCATAATTTTCTCCCTGTTGTAACAATGTTCATCAAAAATGATAAAGAATTTGTTTTTGTTTTCAAGATAATAATTAGTTGCTACACCAAATTATTATGAATATTCACAAAATTGAAACCAAACACCACAAAAAACTTTAAATATAAAATAAAACTATTATAATCGCCCCTTATGAAAAAGCTAAATTTATATATAACCAAACAAATAATTATCGGTTTTTTACTGGTAAGTTTTTCTTTGATGTCAATCATTTGGTTGTCACAATCATTGCGATTCCTTGATATGATAGCCTCAGACGGCATATCTGTTTCTGTGTTTGTAAAACTTACATCTTTACTTATGCCTCGCATTTTTTCGATTCTTGCACCGATTTCATTATTTGCCGCCGTTTTGTTTGTATATAATCGCATGCTTGCCGATCAAGAGCTTGTAGTTATGAAATCGGCCGGCATCAGCCCGTGGCAACTTGCTCAACCGGCCATTTGGGTAGGCATCCTTTTGATGTTTTTTAATATTTGGGTTATGAATTACGGAACACCAAAAGCTGAGATTGCCTTCAAAAATTTGCAATGGAAAGTAAGAAACAATGTTTCTCACCTTATGCTTCGTGAAGGAGAATTTACCAACTTGCAAAAAGACAAAAACTTAACCATTTTTGTTACCTCACACGAAGATGACGACACCGTCAGCGGTATTTTAATCAACGATGAACGCAATCCCGAAAAACGCTCTACCATTACTGCCGAAAAAGGCGTTATTGTTACCACCGCTTCCGGTCCGCGCATAATATTAGTTAACGGCACACACCAAGAACTAACCAAAAACAACGGTCGTTTTTCTTCTGTTAACTTTGAAAGATATTCGGTTGATTTCGGACTAAAAGGTACTCAATCTCGCAAGAAAGATTCAGCAAGAACTCATTCTTTTTCCGAACTCATCACCGCTCTTGATAATCAATCATTGTCACCGCAAGACCAAAAAAAATGGTTTGTTGAAGGAAACAAACGCATAACATCACCCATATTGGCAGTTTTATATTCTCTACTGGCCTGTTGCGGTATTCTAATAAGCAATTTTAACCGTCGCGGACAAACCAAAACCATTGCCATAGCATTGTCTTCGGTAGTGTTAATCCAAGCTATTGATCTGATATCAGGCAACATCGCATCAAAACATTTGTATTTATTACCGCTTATGTATGCCAATACTTTGTTGCCGTTGATTTTCTGCATCGTTGTACTGTTAAACCAAAATATTTTATCTGTTTTCAAACCCAAATCCGGAGAAGCCAATGCATAAAAAATTACTTCTGATTGGTTTTTCAACTATTGCTTTTATGGCTGTTGCAAATGCTGAAAACAGCGGTGTAATTGCATTAGATACAAAAAAGACCATTGAAGAAACCAAACACGAAGCTCCGGCAAAACTGGAACCCAAATACAACATTACAAATGTATTGAGCCGACAAACAACCTCATCTGACGAGGAAGAGAATATTGATATTTATTTTTCTGCCGACGAACTGGTAAACAATTCCTCTGATAACACCGTGGTTGCAACCGGCAATGTTGAAATTATACGCCAAGACATTACCGTAAAAGCCGACAAAGTTACATACAATCAGGCAACTGATCATATTATAGCCACCGGCAATGTAATTCTTTTGGAAAAAAACGGCAATGTTGTTTTTGCTGATGAGGTAAACTTAAAAGACAAAATTCAGCAAGCCGATGTCGAAAACATAAAAGTTATTTTGCTTGATAAAACAAGATTGGCCGCCAAAAGTTTTCACAAAAAAAGTGACGATACCAAGGTTTTACGCAATGTCGTTTACACCCCTTGCGATAACTGTCAGGGAGAATCTCCTCTTTGGCAAATGAAGGCGCTAAAAGTGATACACGACACCAAAGGTCAAAATATTGATTATCAAAATGCTTTTTTGGAAATTAAGGGTGTGCCGGTTTTTTATACACCTTATTTTTCCCATCCGGATCCGTCGGTCAAACATCGTTCGGGATTTTTGTTTCCGCGTCTTGCCAGTAACAATTATTTAGGTGCTTCAATTCAACCTCAATATTTTTGGGATATATCCGAACACCAAAATATTATATACAATCCAATTATATCATCTGAAAAGGGCATTATTCATTCTGCTATTTACCACAAATATTTTTATCGCGGTGAAGTAAATGCCTCCGGTTCTATAATGCAAGATGATGATTATGACGGCCAAGACAAAACCCGAGGAAATTTATTTTTACAAGGCCGCTATGAGTTGAATAATTATTGGGTTGCCGACACCGATATAAACTATGTCTCTGACAGCAACTATCTCAAAGATTTGGATATGCCTAAAAAGGACGATCCTTGGCTGACATCTCGCGTAAGACTTCAAGCTTTTGATAACCGTAATTACGCTTCTGTCGAAGGCTATTATTACGACTTTTTGAGTTATGAGCTGCGAGGAAAAGATGCTCCTTATGTACTTCCGCTAATGAGCTATGAAAATATTTCAACACCGAACAAATACGGTTTATATGCCAAAACTACCTTAAGTACGGCTTCTGTTTATCATGACGACCAAGATGACATGGCATCACACCGCCTTTCAATGATAAATTCTTGGAACTTACCATATAACAGCCCGTTTGGTGAAAAATATAATTTGATAGCCCAAGTAAAATCTGATCTTTATTACATTGATCAATACAAAACTATCAATAATCAAGAATATACCGGCTCTACTGCCCGTATATTTCCTCAGTTGGGCTTAGAATGGCGTATGCCTTTTATCAAAAATACTCAAAACACTTCGCAAATTTTAGAGCCTATTGTTGTAGCCGCCATAGCACCTAATGACAGCAACAAAGAAAACAAAATTCCTAACGAAGACAGTGATTATATCAATGTAACCGATGTCAACATCTTTGATTTGGACCGCTATTCCGGATACGACCGAAATGACACCGGAAGTCGTGTCAGCTATGGCTTAAACTGGAGCGTTTATAATAAAACTTGGGGCCGATCAGCCTTGTTATTAGCTCAAACTTACGAATTTGATAAAAAAGAAAACATTTTCAACCGCCCCGGCGAAGAAAACAATTTTTCGGATTATGTCGGTCGCATTTACTCCAGTCCGACAGACTACTTTTCTTTAATTTATCGTTTCAGACTTGATAAAGATGATTACGACATCAATTATAATGAATTATCTTCTGTCATCGGAAGCGATGTCCTAAAATTTACAACATCGTATATTTTCTTTCCTGAAACAGACGAAAATTCTATCATAAACAATTATCGACGCAAAGAAATATATGCAAGCGTAAAGACAAAACTTACTCGCAACTGGAATGCCGAAGTTTTCGTTCGTCAGGATTTGGAAAGCCAAGAACCCATATCTAGGGGCGGAAGCTTAATTTACGAAGATGAATGTGCCGAATTTTCATTCAGTGCCGAAAAGGAATATTCCGACGACCCTGAAGCTGAGGATGAAGGCATCGAATTTTACTTTAACTTCTTCTTAAAAACACTTGGTGGAACAAGTAGACATTAGTTCATTATAAAAGGAGCAAACCTATGAAACATCTAATAAAGGGACTTTTATTCTGTTTGATGATTATAAGCAATGCTTACGCAAACAATTTTAATATCGTCGCTTTAATCAATGGTGATATAATTTCCAGTGAAGATATCCAAGACCAAGTAGATATCTTTATGCTAAATTCTCCTGTTCCTTATAACGAAGAAACCAAAGATATGATAACACATCGTGTTATGGCGCAAACCATTGAACAAAAATTAAAACTTCAAGCCGCCGAGAAAGAAAACATCAAAATCAACGATGCCGATATCGAAAAGCAAATGCAACTTTGGGCCAAAAAGAACAATACCACCGTATCAGGATTAAAAAACAAAAACATCAATCTTGCAGCTTTGTCAGACAATCTTAAGGCCGAATTAGCGTGGGTTAAATTGGTACGCAAAAAGTTTTTTCAAACAACTCATATCACCCAAAAAGAGATAAACCAAACAATTGACGAAGTTACCAAAGATATGGGTATCAAAAAATATCAGGTCTTAGAAATATACTTAAAAAAAGAAAACGCTAAAGATATCAATACCTTAGTTGAAAAACTACGCGAAGACCCGCGTTTTGAACTATACGCAGCTCGATTTTCCGACGCTCCTTCAGCCGCAAATGGTGGTAATTTGGGCTGGATAAATTCCGGTAAAATGCTCTCAGCCTTAGAAATGAGATTAAACTCTATGCAACCGGGAGAAGTAAGTGACGCCATTCAAATCGGCAACGGCTATTACATCTTAAAATTGCTTCAAGTTTTCGATCCTAAGAAAAACCCGGATTTTAAACCCAATCAGCAAGAAATTAAAAACCTGCTTGAAAATCAAAAAATGGAAGCCATTTCCAAAAGAATGCTTCAGGATATAAAACAAAAAGCCATCATTGAAGTAAAAGGCTAGGCTATGAATTTAAGAACCGCAATCGATAGTCTGCCTTCATTAAAATTAACAGTCGAAGCACATGGGCTTTTGGCAAAAAAGTCTTTAGGACAAAACTTTTTGCTCGACCGCAACATTACCGACAAAATAATTGCATTATCGTTAAAAAAACAATCTTTGGATTCGTACCAAGGCAGCCATGTTTTTGAAGTTGGCCCGGGCCCCGGCGGATTAACCAGAGCAGTAATCAGTAACAATCCTGACAAAATGACTGTTATAGAGTTGGACGAGCGTTGCATAAACATAATGCAAGATATTAACTCTAAAACCGGCAATATTTTAGAAATATTGAATCAAGATGCGCTAAAATATGATTTTAGCTATCAAGAAAATAATGATAAGCACATTGTATCCAATTTGCCATACAATATATCTGTTCCTTTGCTTACCAAATGGCTGTATGACATAAACTGCTACAAATCATTAACGCTGATGTTTCAAAAAGAAGTTGCCGACAGGATTCAAGCACCTATATCCACCAAAGACTACGGCCGCCTGTCAGTATTAGCACAATTACAATGCAAAATAACTCGCCTTTTAGACCTCAATCCTGAATGCTTTACTCCGGCACCAAAAATTTGGTCATCTGTTTTATTGTTTCAGCCTTTGGAAAAAACGCTTAACAAAGACGAAATAAATAAGATTGAAAAACTGACAGCTCAAGCTTTTTCAATGCGTCGCAAAATGATACGCCAAAGCTTAAAATCAATCAAAAATCTCGAAGAAATATGTGAAAAAATAGGCATAAAAACGACTATGCGCCCCGAAGAAATCACTCCCGAACAATTTTTAGCTTTGAGTAAAGAAATATAAAAAAATAAACACACCTAAAGTCATAGCCTATTTTTTTAACAAAATATAAAAGTCATCCCTGTTTTGTGAGCGATGAGCGAGCAAAATTCAAGGTATCTTCTTTTTTAAAAATTGCCAAAAACTAAACTTCGACTCGAATAAAATAATATTCTTAACTTTCTCGCACCCTTAAAAAAATCTGATTTTATCATTGTTTTTCAATTAGTTATCGAGCTTGACGGGGGGGGGTAAAACATGGTATAATAAATTCATAACAATAAAATTATTTGCTCATTTACAATTATGGTCTGTATGTTTTCATAGCTTTTGTTATGTTGATATTGGCCTTGTTTGAGTAATAGAATATTTTTCATTTAGAAAAATCGATAAAGAACTATAAATATTAACACAAAAAACAAAAAACTATGTCACAATTATTTTTAGCTATTGTAGCTATCGCAAACATTATTTGCTTTGCTTATGCAGTAATCTACGGAGTGAAATTCATTTTCATCAAAAGAAAGCCTAACTTCGACAAAGACTTCTGGAATGAGAACAAAAAGTATGTTAAAGAGAATTTTAAAGAGTGTTTTAAGATGACACTTGGAGAATTTAAATGGTTTCAAAAACTGGGACTTTGTCTAGTAGTAGTGATAGCTCCTATATCTGTTCTGGCATTGCTCTTTTCAATTCTATCGGATATGGCTTCAGATTGCTGCGACGACTAAACAAAACAGGAAGTGCAAATTGCACTTCCTGCTCTTTATTTTAAACACGAAGAACTGTTTTTAAGAAAATTCGCGTTTCAACGACCTTTCAAACAACTTAGTAATAATTTCTTTAATGTTACCTTTCTCATATATTGCCTGATATAAAGCTTGTGAGATAGGCATATCGATTCCATGTTCATCAGCCAACAGTTTAACCGCTTTTAGTGTCGGAACACCTTCGGCCAATTTACCAAAATCTTCACCACGAGCAAATTTTTCGCCAAACATACGATTGTGACTGTTCTTCGAGAATAAAGTTGCTTCATAATCGCCCAAATGTGAAAGTCCGTAAGCCGTCATCGGATTGCCGCCGAAAAATTTAATCAAACGACCGACTTCGACCGGAGCTCTGGCCATCAAAGCGCCTTTCAAACCGTACCACTCCAAACCATCCAAAATTCCGGCTGCCAAACCGATAACATTTTTCATGGCAGCGCCGATTTGATTACCGATTAAATCTTCGCCATAGTAAAGTCTTATAAGTTGGCTTTGCATAATATTGATGACATATTCTTTTGTGTCTTCCTCATCACTATCGACGACTGCCGCCGACGGAACGCCGCGCATATAGTCTTGAACATGACCCGGACCGCCAAGAGTTGCAATATGGATATTTTGACTTATTTCTTCACGCATAATTTCAAGCATACGCTTACCTGACGGTTCTTCCAACCCCTTCATAGCCAACAAAAATGTTTTACCCTCTAAATCATATGCACTCAGCTCTTTGCACAAACCTCTGAAATATTGGCAACCGATAGATACGATAATAAAATCATTTTTCAAAATTGCCGGAATATTATCAAAAAGTTCCATATTATCGCTAAGCGACAAATAAGGATTTTTGCGAGTATTTTTCAACTCGATAAAATTTGGAGATGTCGGGATATCATACATATCAACGCCGTCACATTTTCCGTAATTGGCAACATACCAACCCAAAAATGTACCCCAGCGCCCGCAACCGATTAAAGAAATTCTAGTCATAAAAATCTATCCTTATTAAAAAAGGTGTTATTCAATACCAAATTTTTAGCGCAAAAAATATGTTTTTGCAACAATCTAATGACAACGATATACAGAATTAAACAAAAGATATTATAAAAAGCCTTTTTTGGTACGCTGACGAGTAACTATGGCAGATATATGATCAAACTGTTCAAAAGAATGATAGGCATAGTCAAAACTCTTTTTATCGCAATCATAAAACACTTGATTTGCGAGCATTTGAATAGCTCCGTCAATACGGCGAAAAGCGTCATTATAATCTGAATTGAAGTTATTTTTGGTTTTTTTCTTAACTATGGCATGATAAGCAGAAATAACTTTAGCAGTTTCATCGGCCGAATTTGCGTATCCTTTCTCCTCGAAGTCACGCATAATTCGAGCTGTAGTCTGGTAGAAGCACTTATTAGTCAAGATACTTCTTTGCTTTTTGTTGCTACTATCAATTATCATTTTTCAAAGCAATCCATAGTTCTTGAATATTTTTTTAGTATCACACTAAAAAATAAAAAGCAAGTTTTTTTCCCAACCTTACAAGGTCTATATTATTATATTTAGTTTAAGCAAAAGTTAATTGCAACCATATAATAAAAAATATAAAAAACTTGTTGCAAAATAATATATATTTTATTAAGTTTATGAACGAAAGATTAAGGATAGATGGCCGAGTGGTCGAAGGCGCACGATTGGAAATCGTGTATACCTCCAAAGGGTATCCAGGGTTCGAATCCCTGTCTATCCGCCATTTACAAACAACAGCACCCTTGCGGTGCTTTTTTTTGTAAATACGAGGATTGCCGGATGAGAACCCTGGAGAAAGTGGTTCGAAAACAAGGTTCAGGCAGACGGAAGTATGCCGGTGAGCAAAGCGAAGAACCGCTGTTTCGGCAGAGCCAATCTCACTCTATCCGCCAATAAAAAAGCAACACCCGAAGCGGTGTTGTTTTTTTTATTTAATTGTGATAGGTCTAGTTTTGAGCCGGTACAAAGCGGCGATAAAACTTCTATACAAAACAAGTGACCGAAGCGAAGTTGTTGAGCATTTTTACAATGCGAAACCTACGAAGCAAGAATGGGATTCGAAGAAGACCATCACCCGCATAAAAAAAACTCCCCTAAAAAGGAGAGTTAGAATTGGAGCGGGTGATGGGATTCGAACCCACGACATCAACCTTGGCAAGGTTGCGCTCTACCCCTGAGCTACGCCCGCGTCAGTGAGAGAATAAATATCACATATTTTTTATTTTGCAAGCACTTTTTTTATTTTTTTTATAATTCTTCCACCTGCAAAACCTTTTCAACATCACTAACCTCATTTGCCATCTGCAAAACGGTGTCAAAATCAATCGTTTCTATTGATAACAAACCCAAACACAACATTACGATTGACAACAACCTTAACATCCATATCACACTTCTGCTGCCGCGAAACAAACGCCCCTCTTTATCTCTGTTTTGAAACAAAAGTTCTACTTCTGCCCACATTGATGTAAAAATAAGCGGAAAGAACAGCATAAAAGGAGCAGAAAGACTGAGCAAAAACTGTACAACCCCTCTTATCCAAAATCTTGCGTAAAAGTTATGAACACCGATAGCGCCGAGTGTAAAAGCCAACACAATATAGACAGTGCCATTTACCGAAGACTCTTCCTTATCGCGCAAAATCTTACGAAAGGCCATTTTTTTTCGTTGTTCGGAAATAGATAGATTTTTTACTCTTTTTTTTGTCACGTTCTTATCTTTCAAAAATCTGCATTAGAAATCCTTTAGACACTTCCTTAGCTCCCAAAAAATTCGGATAATGAGATTTATAGAGTTATTTTCAAAGCGAGAAAAATTTTGAGTAGTACAAAGAAGTACATGAATTTTTCGAGATGAAAGAAAATGGCTCTAGAAATCCTTTAGACGAATTTTTCTATTAAGTTCACGCTCTTTTATACTATCCCTCTTATCATAAAGTTTTTTACCCTTACCTAAACCGACCTCTAATTTCGCGCGTCCGTTAGTATCAAAAAACAGTCTCATTGCCACCAAAGTTGTGCCCTTGCGAGATAACGAATTGATAATATCGATTATCTCCTTTTTTTTCAAAAGAAGCTTGCGCTCACGCTTTTCCGAATGCGAAACATAACCTTTATAAGTATATTCGGCAATATACATATTAGATACATATAATTCACCGTTTTTTTCAACCCCAAACGCGTCATTGATATTAGCATGACCAAGGCGCAAAGATTTAACTTCGGTTCCCAAAAGTTCTAAACCGGCAACATATTTTTCCTCTATCAGATAATCAAAATTTGCACGGCGATTTTGTGCCACCAAGCCCTTTGATATAAATTCCGATTTATGTTTTTCTTTAGCCATTACTTTTTATCCAAACTTTGTTTCAACGCCCGACGAACTTTATATGGCAAACCATAATTTTTATATTGCGGAAATTTCTCAACACATTTTGCCCATTCTTCTTTTGTCATCAATTCGTTTTTCTCATCTTGAGGTATAATCCACAAGCGCTTAGAAGCTATAAATAGCTCACATTTACCCAAAGTACAACCCTTAAAATCATCAGTTTCCAAAACACGAATAATTTCAGACATTTCCGGCGAATAATCTGTCTGACCGACTTTTTGCAACAAAAGACCTAAAACACCTTTTGAGATTTCAATATGAAGTTTTTTTAGTTTTGCATAATTAACACTGACTAAAACTTGCTCCCACCATCTTACATGAGAAGTTAAAAATTCGTCTATCAACTCTTGCATAAAAAGTCGAGAATTTTGCAATTTTTTAGCAGTTTCGGACAAACACTGCTCATCAAGTCCGATTTCTTTAAGTTTGGGCAAAAACTTTCTTATTTTAACTCTGACAAAATCTTCATCATCATTCATCGGGTCTTCAACCCATTCAATATTTTTGTCCTTACAATATTTTTTCAAATCTTCCGGCAGGACATCAAGTAAAGGTCTTATCAACAAAACCCCGTCGCGCTGTGAAACCGGCATCATCGAACTCAGCCCGAACAACCCGCTTCCGCGCTGAAGCCTCAACAAAAATGTTTCGGCCTGATCTCGCATATGATGAGCTGTGGCCAACACTTTGATTTTGTGTTTTTTGCAAAAATCAAACATCAAATTATATCGAGCAAATCTGGCGCTTTCTTCAATCGATTTTGTAACCTTCGCACCGTCGCTCCACCGCAAAATATGGTGTTCAATATCGTATTTTTTCATCAAAGACGCAACATACTCCGCCTCTTTTTGCGATTCCTTGCGCAAGCAATGATCGACTGTTAGCGCCACAACATCTTTGCCGATATCTTTTAACATCAACGCCAAAGCCAATGAATCCGCCCCACCGGAAACACCGACAGCGATTACATTTTCTTTTATATTATGTTTATTAAAGAAACCTAACATCTTTTATTTTTTGCAAGCCAGTTCTTCCGCCGACTTGTTTGCTCTATCCTTCAAATTTTGCGGAGCCTTAGGGAACTCTTTTGCCAAATTTACAAATGCGGTACAAGCCTCTTCCTTTTTACCTAACATTTGCATAGCCAAACCTAGTTTTAAGATATTATCGGCCCCCTTATTTCCGTCTTTGTATTTTTCATAACCTTTTGCAAAAGCAACTGCCGCTTTGGCATAATCTTTTTTACCATAATACGATTCTCCGAGCCAATATTGAGCATTACCGGCTAGCTTATGCTTGGGAAACTTGGTCAAAAAAGTTGTAAATTTTTCGGTTGCTTCATCGTTTTTACCTGCATTTATAGCATCTAATCCTTCTTGATAAACAGCCTCCGGAGATTTTGTTTTAACATCGGGTAATTTTTCGCCCTTGCTTATTGATGCGCCGGCAACTGATTTTGGAGCCCCTTTGGCTACCGGAGCATCAAATTTTTTAGCAACTTGTTGGTTGCTCATTCCACCGGCTTCAATAGGTTTGCCCTCAATCATTTTTAAGCGAACATCAATATCTTTGTTAATCATATTGATTTTATCTTCCAAGGTCTTTATTTGGTGCTCAATCATATCCATACGACCGACAGCATGACGCAAAGTCTCATCCATCTGACTAATCTGAACAACATCAGCACCACCATCGCGAGCCTGTTTGCGTTGCAAAACTTTTAAGTCTTCTTTTATTTGATCTATTTGGCGCTGAAGAGCATTATCCGAAACGGCATTTGCCGGAAAAATCGGCAACAAACTCAAACCTATAAACAGTAGCAATGATTTTTTCATTTTGACCTCATATTACAAATTTATCATATTTTAATAATAATCTAAAACAAAACAACTCAAATCACAAGTACAAAAAAATTGCTCCCGAACAGTATAAGCTCAAGAGCAATTTTTAAGTAATGTGAAACTTTCTTTTATGAAAGATTAGTTGCCTGCAACAACTGTTACAGCACGACGGTTTTGAGCCCAAGCTGTTTCATTGTTACCCAAAACAGCAGGTCTTTCTTTACCGTAAGAAATTGTAGAAATTCTATCGGCTTTGATACCTTTAGAAATCAAGTATTGCTTAACGGCATTAGCACGTCTTTCGCCCAAAGCCAAGTTGTATTCTCTGGTACCTCTTTCGTCGCAGTAACCTTGAACAACAACATTAACTTCGTCGTGTTTCTTCAACCATTTAACTTGAGTATTCAAAACATTGGCAGATTTTGCAGAGATTGCAGAACTGTCATATGCGAAGAAAACTCTATCTTCAGCATTAGCCATAAAATCACGAGCCATTTTAGATGCGCATTCGCTTCCACCGAACAAAGAGCTTTCACCCAATGTAGAACAAGCAGACAATGCAATAACAGCACAGAATACACTTAAAAGCTTTTTCATTTTAATATTCTCCATATGGTTTTTTTAATATTCTAGTTGCATAAAACAACTAATACAGTTTTACCTTATGCAATAAAAACATAATTTTCAATAACAAAAAGAACTTATATAATAAAAAAGTTAATAAATTTATTACAAAAGCGCTTCTTTGTAAAAAAACTAAGTTTCTATAAAATAAAATAGTTATTGAGTATAAAAAATTAAAGCCTGTACATTTGGCTATAAAAATCAGCCTTTAGGAAACAAATCACATTGGCGCAAAGCCTCGCCGACTACCATAGTTGCCGAAACAGCCACATTTATCGAACGAGCCTTCTCGTTCATCGGAATAATGATTCTGGCATCGGCAATTTTGTGAACATCTTCAGGAACGCCTGCCGATTCTCTTCCCATTAAAATTATGTCGTTTTTCTTAAATTCAAAATCAGTATATGGAATTGATGCCTTAGTAGTCATCAACACGATTCGTCCGTACTCATCCTTGTGTTCATCACGAAATGCTAAAAAATCTTCCCACGAATTGTGCCTGCGATATTCCACCATATCAAGATAATCCATACCGGCCCTGCGCATTGCTTTGTCATTAAAAATAAAACCGCAAGGCTCGATAATATCGATTCCCAAATCAACACAAGCACAAAGTCTCATCATTGTACCTGTATTTTGCGCAATATCCGGCTGAAATAGAACTAATCGCATATTTTATCCTTATACATTGAATAAAAAATTAAGCAAATCCCCATCACGAACAACATAATCCTTACCTTCAGAACGCATCTTGCCGGCTTCCTTAGCTCCTTGTTCTCCGCCAAATTTTACATAGTCATCATAGGCTATGGTTTCGGCACGAATAAATCCGCGTTCAAAATCCGAGTGAATTATACCGGCGCAAGTCGGTGCTTTCGACCCCTTTACAAAAGTCCAAGCTCTAACTTCTTTCGGTCCGGCAGTAAAATAAGTCTGCAATCCCAAAAGCTCGTATCCCTCACGAATAATTTTGGTCAAACCTGTTTCTTCCAATCCCAAAGTTGCCAAAAATTCTTGCTTTTCCTCTTCGTTATCAAGTTGCGCAACTTCCGATTCTATGGCTGCAGAGATAATAACGGCACGAGCATTTTCATTTTTTGCTTTTTCAAAAACTTTTTTAGAAAACTCATTACCTTCGGCAGCCGAATTTTCATCAACATTACAAACATACAAAACCGGCTTAGAAGTCAAAAGTTGCAACATTTTATATGTTTTATAAGCATCTTTATTTGCTATATCAGGAGCAGCTGTTCTAGCGGGTTTTCCTGCTTTCAAAGCCTCAATAACCGGCCCCATGACACTGACATTTAATATCGATTCTTTATCACCGCCCTTGGCTTTTTTCTGCGCTTGATCAAATCTTTTTTCCAACGATTCCAAATCGGCAATCATCAATTCGGTTTCGACGATTTCAGCATCGCGTATCGGATCAACCGAACCTTCAACATGGGTAATATTTTCATCTTCAAAACAGCGTAACACATGAACGATTGCATCAACTTCTCTGATGTTGGCTAAAAACTGGTTACCCAATCCCTCGCCTTTGGAAGCACCTTTTACAAGACCGGCAATATCAACAAACTCTAACTGTGTCGGCACCACTGATTTCGGATTAACCATTTCGACCAATTTATCCAAGCGTTTATCCGGCACAGCCACTCTACCGGTGTTTGGCTCTATCGTACAAAAAGGAAAGTTAGCTGCCTGAGCCGCAATTGTTTGAGTAAGAGCATTAAACAAAGTCGATTTTCCCACATTTGGCAAGCCGACAATTCCGCAATTAAATCCCATAAAAAAATCTCCAAATTTTATTTATTTTTAAAATTGTTTTTCTTATAGCCGATAAATATTGATTTTTCAAATAAAAAAACCGCCGTTTTCTTTTTTTTTCAAAAAGAAAACAGCGATTTTTAATCAAATTCGTTCGCGACAAAACTCAGGAGCAAGCATGTTATACAAGTCGATTACATCACTGTAATATGCCGGTGCTTGTTTTAGCACTCTTTTTGTTTCCACAGACAGATCCCACCTTTTCAAATAGTGAAACAACAAATTGGGATATTGGCATATCATTTTATCTGTGTATTTATTACGTGAAACACGGCAAAAACATCTTTGTAACAACAAGTTCTTTTCAGGTCCATAATTTTTCAACTCTTCAAAGTATGCATCACACACATTTCCGTTCTGATTTAAAAAATTCAAAGCGCTTGAATAGTTGTGCAACACGGATACAAGATCCTTAAACTTGTCATCCCACTTGTTTCTTTTTCGACTGTTTAACGACGTCTTGTCAATGTTATTCAAAACAATTGAAACTCTTGTTCCTTCGTCTTTTCCATCCATTGTCATCCATTCTAAATAGCTGACAAATTTATTTAATATCTCCAACATATATATATGTAAATTAACGTTAATAATCCAAAATTATGAACGTACTATACCAAAAAATTGACATTTTTTCAACAAAAAAAACGCCGTTCCGTTTTCATCAAACGAAACAGCGATTTTATTAAAATTTAGAGAGTTTTTCTATCATATCTCTCAGCTCTGTCATTATAAAATCTGATAACGACCTCTTTTATTTGTGATTAAGCATACCCAATTGATTCGAATATTCAGCCACGCCTTTTTTTATCAAAATACCAATTGTCTTAACCACAGTTTCAATTGCTTCATCAAGCTTATTTTTATCTTCTTTGCCAAAGCCGGACAACACATAATTTATCACTTCAGCACCTTTGTCCTTAGCGTGTCCGACACCCATTCTGATACGATTATAATTAGGAGTAATTGCCGCATCAATAGACTTTAATCCGTTATGCCCGCCGGCACCACCGCCGATTTTTGCTTTTATTTTGCCGATTGGCAAATCCATATCGTCATGTATAACTATAATGTTTTGCGGCAATATTTTATAAAAATTAGCAGCCTTAACCACCGCATTTCCCGATAAATTCATATAAGTATGAGGTTTTAGGATATAAACTTTTTCACCCTCAATTTTACCCTCGGCAATAACCCCGTCAAATTTTGCTCTAAATGGCGAAAAACTATATTTGTCGACCAAAGCATCAACCGTCATAAATCCGGCATTATGACGCGTATTTTCATATTCTTTTCCCGGATTTCCGAGACCGACGATTAAAAACATTTTATTACCTTTTTTTATTAAAAAAGCGGCTAAAGTAATTTTTACTCCAACCGCTTATACCTTTTCACTCATAAAAATCCGGATAATGAGGTAAATAATAAGAAATAAGAAATTTTGTGAGCGAGCGTACAAAGAAGTACGTGACCGAACAAAATGTTCGCAATTTCTGTATTAGTTACCCATTAGACGAGTTTTTATTTTCTGACGAAATCTACGTGAATAGCCTTATCAGAAACCGGGTGGAATTGAACATCTTTGCAAACAACTGCAATTTTTTTACCGTCCAAAACAACTTCGATATCCATATCGTAAAAACCTCTGGTATCCAAAGCTTTTTCCAATTCAACCGGGTGCAATGAAATCATTACAGGTTCTTGTTTTCCACCATAAATAACTGCAGGAACGCGACCCTCACGACGACATGCACGAGCTGCCCCCTTACCTGCTTTTTCTCTTTTTTCAGCATTAAATGTAATCATTTTTTTATTCCTTAAATTTTAATCAAATTAAGTGATAAGACCTCCAGGGGTGTCTTATCTTCCTCGCCTTTTATACTACAAAAAATTTATTTTTCAAGGATTTTTTAATCTTGATTATTTAGCGATTTTCTTGAGTTTAGCGCCAACTGAATTGTACCCTCGTCCATATAATCAAGCTCGGCACCCATCGGAATTCCTTGAGCTAATGTTGTAATCTTAACACCGCTTTCCTTAAAGCGTGAAACCAGATAGTGAGAGGTGATTTGTCCGTCAATTGTTGCCGGCAAGGCCAAAACCAATTCTTTTACCTCGCCGGAAGCAATTCTCTTTTCCAAAGCATCAATATTCAAATCTTCCGGCACAATGCCTTCCATCGCCGATAAAACACCACCTAATACATGATATTTTCCCTTAAACAAAGAAACTCGTTCCATTGCCCACAAATCAGCGACATCTCTGACCACGCAAATCAACGAGGAATCTCTGGTTTGTGACGAGCATACCGGACATGGCGAAACAGTATCAAAATTGCCGCAAATTTCACAGGTTTTTATATTTGATGCTACATTATTTAAGGATTCTATCAATGGCAAAAAAATACTTTCTCTTTTGTTAAGCAAATGCAAAACAATACGCCTTGCCGAGCGTAAACCCAGTGACGGTAATTTTGCAATTTGTTTTACCAAAATTTCTATATCGTTTCCTGCCATATCAACACCGTTAAAAAGGAAGTTTCATACCGCCTAAATTAAGTCCGCCGGTAATAGAACCCATAGCTTCGCCCATTTTGGCATCAGCTTTTTCTTTTGCGTCATTATATGCAGCTACAATCAAATCTTCCAAAACTTCAACATCATCTGCGTCAACAATACTTTTATCTAAGTTTATTTTTTTCATTTCGAACTTTCCGCTCAAAACAACCTTAACCATCCCACCGCCGGAAACACCCTCAAATTCTTCTTGCTCTAGTCTTTGTTGTTCCTCTTGCATTTTCTTTTGCATCATTTGAGCTTGTTTCATCAAACCTTGAATATTCATCATTTTAATTTTCCTCTTCCATATATATCATATCATCACCGAAAACATCTTCGCCTTTTTCGGCTTGTTCAATAATTTTGCGGGTCAAAGTTTCGATTTTTGCCCCTTTAAATTCAGCCATAATAACTTTTACCAAGGGCAAATCCATCACATCTTTTTTCTGCATCATATCTTTTTCAGCTTCTTTATCAGCCAATGTTTGCCCCAAAGGAGCACTCAGGACATCTATTTCCCATTTAAAACCCGTAGCCTCTTTCAAGACATTTTGCAAATTCAGTAAAAAGTCATTATTTATTTTTTCCGAAATGGTAATTTTCATCTTACCGTTAGAAAATTCTTCAAAAGAAATGTCATTTTTTATACTGTAAGACAGCATCATTTTTTTGGCAGAAACCAAATAATCAACTAATTGTTGAGGAGTATCAAAAATTGTTGCTTCTTTCGATTCGCTATCTTTTGTTATATTTATTTCATTATTAAACCGCGTCGGCGAAACAGTTATATTAGAGTTTTTTTTTAAGCCGTCCAACAGCTCGTTTGGAGTAGGAAGATTAGCCGAATAAGCCACTCTTATAAGTATCATTTCCAACGCATCTGTTTGTGATGGAGCAATATTAACTTCTGAAATACCTTTAATAAACATTTGCCACATTTTTGACAATACCGGCATGGAAATCTGCGAAGCAACGCGACTGCAAAATTCTTTTTCATTTTCCGATAAGGCTGTATCATTTATCGAATCAGGTACAATTTTTACCTTTGCCAACATATGAACAATATTTATTAAATCATGCAATACAACTACCGGATTTGCACCGTCATTAAATTGTTTTGCGATATTGGTAACAACACTTTGTGTTTCACCGGAAATCAAACTTTCAAACAACTCAAAAGTTTGTCCTCTGTCTGCCAAACCTACCATTTCTCTGACAACATCGGTTTTAACTTCTCCGGCGCCCAAAGATATAGCTTGGTCAAGAAGTGACAAGCCGTCACGACAAGAACCGTCAGCTGCTTTTGCTATCAAGTGCAAAGCTTCTTCTTCAGCGTTAAAACCTTCTTTTTGAGCAATATTTTTAAAATGCTCCATAAGAAGTTCAATACTAAGTCTTTGCAGGTCAAATCTTTGGCAACGCGACAAAACCGTAACCGGAACTTTTCTGATTTCGGTAGTTGCAAAAATAAATATTACATGAGAAGGCGGTTCTTCCAAAGTCTTCAACAAAGCATTGAATGCCGAATTTGATAGCATATGAACTTCGTCGATGATATATACTTTATAGCGACCGTTTGTAGGCTTGTAACGCACTCCGTCCAAAATATCTCTGATGTCGTTTACGCCGGTACGAGAAGCAGCGTCAAGTTCCAACACATCGATATGTCTCGATTCGGCAATAGCTTTGCAATTTTCGCAAATTCCGCAAGGGTTCACCGTTACACCGTTAACAGCATCTTTACCGGTACAATTCAATGCCTTTGCAATAATACGAGCTGTGGTAGTTTTTCCGACACCTCTGATACCGGTTAAAATATATGCATGGTGAAGACGATTATTTTTTATGGCGTTGGTAATTGTTTTGACCAAAGCATCTTGTCCCAAAAGCTCATTAAAACTTTGCGGGCGATATTTTCTTGCCAAAACTACATAATTTTCTTTGTTTTCTTCTGCCATAAAAAACTCTTTATTTCAAAAAACTGGTGGAGAGAAATCGACCTTGGTTAATCTCGTTACGGCTGCTTCCTTCCGGACCTGACCGGATTGGCGAAACACCAACCCGTTCCCCTCCAAAAACATACTTAGCAAAAAGCCGGTTGTTTTTCAAGTTTAATTTTTTTATTAGTTAATATATATACCCATATCTCTAAGTTGTTTTTGCGCAACCTCGGAATCATCATATTCGTAACAAAGCCCCATTGTCATATCTGAAGATACGGTTTGTCCGTATATAACAATTTGCGCCAATGTTTCATCTTTACCATAAATTTTTGGCATACAATAGTCAGCCGTAATGTCTACCATCGGCAAAGGTTCGTTAACCTCTTCAAATTGTGCATCGCCGCTATCAACCACAATATTTCCGCTGGGCATAATTTCTATAATATCCAGCGAGTGCTGATTCGAGCCATTCTTAAAAAATCTGACCCTGCCGTTCAAACCGCTAAAACCGTTAACCGAAGTTATACCTTCGTTTATCGTGTCGCTGTCCCCTTCAGATAGCTGATTTGCTATGTTAATTGCATCATAAGCAAGAGTATACAAACTGCTCGGTTTTTCACCAAATGTCGTATAATACTGATTTGCAAAATTATTGTCTGCCGGCTTGGTCAGTGTCGGATACAAACTTTTTGTAATAACAACTTCATTATTCAAGCGCGCTAAATTCCACAACGATGTACCTAGAAACTGAACTTCCGGATATCCGGCATCAAAATAAGCAAACATTGATATAGCCGAAGTCAGCTTTGCACCGGTTTCAGGAATAATAACAGCGTCAAAACCAACATCGCCCAGACCCTCTCTGGTGGCAATTTTTTTCAAAGCTCTTTCTGCCTTTTCGTCTCCTTCTTCAGCCAGTCTTTCTAATTGACTTTTTATATCAAGTACACGGGCATGGCGCATATCATAATTTGTCATCTGCTTAACTATTTCCGAAAAATCAGAAGTCCCCGGAGTATAAAAACCGATAACTTTGACCTCTACACCATTTTTTTGTGCCGATTTTACGGCAGCTTTGGCTACCGAACCGCCGGTAGAATTATCCGGCAACAACAAAGCAAACCTTTTTCTTCCTTTGTTGGCGGCATAAGTCATTATTCGGTCGACCTGTTCTTCCAACATCAAGCCCAAAGTATATACTGTCGGTTGCAAAACTTCTTGTGCTGTCGAAAAAGCGATAACAGGCACGCCCTGATAAATTGTTTCATTGCTGATTGCCTGAACTTCGGTACTCTTTAACGGACCTATAATCAAATCAGAACCCTGATTCATAGCGTTTTCAATAGCAACTCTGGCACCGGAAATACTGCTTTTTGTGTCATAATATTGCAAGACTAACTTAGGATTATTTATATCTTGCAAGGCTAACATTGAGGCATATTTTAATCCTGTGCCGTATTTAGCATCGGCACCGCTTAAAGGAAGTAACATTCCAACTCTGAAACTATCATTATCAGAAATACTTATTTCTTCAACATCGCTACTAAAACTGTCGGCCCAACCTTCATCTTTTATCGAATTGGAAGAACACGAAGTTAAAACAAAGCCAAATAAAACAAAACAAAATTTTTTTAACACTTGCTTTTTATCCCAAAATATAAAACAATCCATTTAACATAATGTTTTATTCCAAAATTTCTTTATTGTAAAGAGAGGTCTTTATGAAAAGCGGCATTTATCTTGTAGCAACCCCCATCGGTAACATTGCCGATATATCCTTACGCGCGCTTGATGTCTTAAAAAATGCCGATATTATTGCTTGCGAAGATACCCGAATAACAAAAAAATTGTTTTCACTGCTTGCCGTTTCTACAAGCGGAAAATCTTTTGTTACCATGCATGATCACAATGAAGAAGATATATCCCAATCTTTAATCGATTCGGCCTCATCAGGACACATTGTTGCCTATGTTTCCGACGCCGGATCACCGCTTATATCTGACCCGGGATATAAATTGGCAAAAAAATGCCGTAAACAAAATGTCTACTTAACCACTATACCCGGAGCTTGTGCCGCAATTTGCGCGCTTCAACTATCAGGCTTGCCATCAAACAGCTTTACTTTTGTCGGCTTTATTCCCAACAAAGACAAGGCTCGCAAAGACTTGTTTACTAAATACAAAAATTATGATTCAACTCTCATTTTTTATGAAACAGCTAACCGTTTGATAAAAACCTTGGAAGCCCTAAAAGATATTTTTCCTCATCGCGAGATATCTGTGGCTCGAGAGATAACCAAACTGTACGAAGAATGCAAAACCGGATCTGTCGACGAATTGCTCACATATTATTCCGACAATCAACCAAAAGGCGAAATCGTTTTGATGGTTGCCCCCTCAAACGAAGAAGAAAATATTGACTATGAAGCCGAACTGATACAAGAATTGAAAAAATCAACCTTAAAAACTGCGGTAAAAAATATCGTAGAAAAATACAACTTAAACAAAAACGAAGTGTATCAAAAAGCGTTGGAATTAAAAAATGGCTAAAGAAAATCAAGGAAAATTTGCCGAATTTATGGCTTTGCAATATCTAAGACTTAAAGGCTATGCTTTAGTATCTTGCAATTATATTACCGGCCGCGGAACCGGAGCCGGCGAAGTTGATATTATTGTCAAAAATCAAAATACTTTGGCTTTTATCGAGGTAAAAAAACGCAAAGATATTTCTACTGCGGCCTATTCCATTCAGCCTAAACAACAACAGCGTATTCGTCGTGCAGCCGAAGTTTTTTTGGCTCATCATTCCGAATATCAAAATTTTAACATTCGCTTCGATGCTGTCTTAGTCGAGCTTCCTTTTAAAATCGAACATATAGAAAATGCTTTTTAAAACAAAAAACGGTCAGCTATCATGCTAACCGTCTTTCTTAAAGGGTACAGAATACATTTTTTGGATAACCGGCAAAGTTCATAGACACATAAACCGGCGCGTTTGTGTACATAGCATTGATTTTAAGTTCATCATCTTCATTCTGACAAAAACAGGTTGCTTTTATGGCCTCAGATTCATTGTCAGGTAATATCAGATAGCCTTCATAATGACCTTTATCAACTTTTACCGTAGGCACAAAACACCACTCATCGCCATGCGACACCAGATAATCAAAAAATCTTTCTCTTGCATCCACAAAAATTCCGATTTGGATGCCGGCAATTACTAAAATAATGCAAATAGACTGTACTAAATCCGGATAAAAAAACATTGCCCCTATCGCAAAATATATCAAGATCCTGTATATTGCGGCTACTTTTTTTATCTTGGTTAATGTAGTCAATCTATTTCTTATCAACACCAACACTATGGTTGATATTGCCAAAATACCTAAAATAACTTTCATAATCAATTTTTGATTTCTATGATATGCCACATCTTTTTTGATATGTCATATCCGGCAATTACAAACTTGGATTCTTGCCAAGCCGGAGGCTCGCTGGATACAAGAAACCCTTCTTCTGTCAAACCGTCTCTTTCAAACTCCACCACATAAAACTTATCTGTCGGAGAATATTTGTAGCCGGTTACATTTACAAGTCCAAGATTAAACTTGTTGGTGCTTTTGTAAAGAATTAGCATTACAATAAGCACGAGAACTAAAAACTTCATAATCGACATAATTACTGTTATATTTTTTTAATTTGGACAAAAAAACTAACAAAAAACAATCGTTCTGTCAATAAAAAAAAGCCCCGCTTCTTTTTCAAAACGGGGCTATTTTACTTTGAAATAACGGCTAATCTTTAGCTGCCGGTTCAATTCTCATAGCGTAGAAAGAACGCCATACAAATATCAAACCGAGTACAAAGAAGCCTATTCCAAGTCCCAATGCCACACATTTTGGAGCGGCGACGGCCATTTCAACAGCCAACAATCCAAATAATGTGGTAAACTTAATAATCGGGTTTAATGCAACTGATGATGTATCTTTATAAGGATCACCAACAGTATCGCCTACAACTGACGCATCATGTAAAGCTGTACCTTTTTCACCCAAATCAACTTCAACAACCTTTTTAGCGTTGTCCCAAGCGCCACCGGCATTAGCCATGTACAAAGCTTGGAAAAGACCAAATACGGCTATTGAAATCAAATAGCTGGCAAACAAACTTGCATCAAAGCACGCAAAAGCAATTGTAAATGAGAAAATTACAATAAATATGTTAAACATACCTTTTTGCGCATATACGGTACAAATTTGTACAACTTTCTTAGAATCTTCAATCGAAGCAGCTTTTGCTGTATTAAGCTTGATGTGTTTCTTAATATAGTTCACTGCACGATATGCACCTGTCGAAACAGCCTGCATTGAAGCACCCGAGAACCAAAAGATAACGGCACCACCAAGGATAATACCGAACAACACCATCGGATCCAAAAGGTTAAGTTGCAAGTTCAATAACAAGATTATTGAGAAAATCATGGTTGTCGCACCGATAACAGCAGTTCCGATTAGCACCGGTTTTGCAGTTGCCTTAAAGGTATTACCGGCAGAGTCATTTTCTTCCAAAAAGTGCTTACCGCCTTCAAAATCAGGTTTAAATCCATAAGTTTTCTCGATTTCTTTATCGATTCCCTTAATACTTTCGATTTGTGATAATTCAAATACTGATTGAGCATTGTCGGTAACCGGACCATAAGAGTCAACGGCAATAGTAACAGGGCCCATACCAAGCATACCGAATGCCACCAAACCAAAAGCAAAAATTGTCGGATAAACCATAAAAGCATCCAAACCGCTTCTGGCAGTAAAGAAAGCCACAGCCATAAGACCGACCATAACCAATCCTTGCCAAAAAGCAGAGAAGTTGCCGGCAACAATACCGGAAATAATGTTCAATGAAGCACCGGCCTCACGCGAAGCATTAACAACTTCTTCAACATGTTTAGATTTTGATGATGTAAAGATTTTGGTAAATTCCGGTATCAAAGCAGCTGCCATCGTACCGCAAGAAATAATGACCGAAAGTTTCCACCACAAATCCGGCGACATTTCACCAATCATAACATAAGAAACACCGAAGGTTACGGCAATTGAAACAACTGCTGTCAACCAAATCAAACTGGTCAACGGAGTTTCAAAGTTAAATGCTTTTTTATTTCCATACAAAGCCTTGGCGACACCACTGTTAATCCAATAAGAAACAATAGATGTCAAAACCATCAGCAAGCGCATTGCAAAAATCCAAACAATCAAGCGAGCTTGGATATCGATTCCATTGTTAAGCATTACCAAATCACCGTTTTTAGCCCACATCATACCGGCACCCAAAACGATAAATGAAATCAAAGCAACACCTGTAACACCATATGTTTCAAAACCATCGGCAGTAGGGCCAACGCTATCACCGGCATTATCACCGGTACAATCGGCAATCACACCTGGGTTTCTTGCATCATCTTCATCAATTTTGAATATAATTTTCATCAAGTCTGCACCGATATCCGCGATTTTGGTAAAAATACCACCGCAAATACGCAATGCCGAAGCACCCAATGATTCACCTATTGCAAAACCGATAAAACAAGCACCCGCGTTTTCTTTATCAACAAACAAAAGTATTGAAATCATCATAACAAGTTCAACACAAATAAGTAAAACGCCGATAGACATTCCCGAACGCAAAGGCAAACTCATCACCGGAAAAGGTTTTCCCTTCAATGACAAGAAAGCCGTACGCGAGTTTGCATAGGTGTTAATTCTCATACCAAACCATGCTACCGCATATGAACCCAAAATTCCCAATACTGACCACGCCAAAACTGTCATTACTTTCGGTAACGGAGTTGCATTTAAGTAATAGAAATAATAGAAAATACACACGGCAATAAATACTTCTAACACTATCAACAATTTTGCCTGCTGTTTCATATATGTTTTGCAAGTTTCGTAAATAGTGTGCGAAACATTTAACATAGCCTTATGCGCCGGCAATTTTTTGATTCCGAAAAATTCACCCAAGCCGAACAACAATCCGACTAAGCACACACCCAATCCGTACAACAAAATTTGCGATCCGGTAAGCGAAAGCCCAAAAATGTTATAAGCAACATCAAGTGATGGAATTTTCAAATCAATTTCCGAAGCTAAGGCATTTGAACCAAAAGACAGCAAAGCTATCAAAGTCCAAAAAGTTACATCCTTAATTTTTCTAAAATTTATCATTTCTGATTCCTATAAACAGGTTAATACAATTTATAAAAATACAACAAACAACCCCAAAAAAATCAGGCTGTCGATTCGTTATATTATGAGCAAATCATATGCCAAGAGTCTAAACAATAGGTTAATCTCAAGTAAACTTTTACAAGATTCTTTTCTAAAGCATTATAATCAATCCTGCAGCAATACCTGCATACAATATGATTCCCAAAAAATGCATTCTTGCCACCTTAAAATCTGCTGCCGATGGCATCGCATTTTCTATTATTATAGTTTGCAATAAAACATACAAAATATAGTTTGTAACTGTAGGTGTCATAGTAGGTAAAAAATACCTGTTCAAATAAAACCCTATCGGCAACAACATCAGCGGCGCCATTGATGATGGTATGGCGTTATAAAATGTAATATTGGTAAAACCTACGCTTCCCATTACATAGCCGTTTTCATTTCTTCTTGGCATCAAAGTAAAGTTGCATGGTTTTGCATTAAGCAATAACCCTACAATAAAGTGCATTGTTTCATGCAATATTGTTCCCGGTAAATTTATTAAAGCACACAACAACATCGATTTATAAGTAGCGTTTTTAAGATGAACTAAAACAATCACCAGCAAAATAAGATAAAATCTGTTATCAAAAAACGACTGCAAAAAAGTAAAAGAATTGATTTTTCCTACCAATAACATCCATTTATAATATAATTGATCAAGCATCTTATTTCGCTCCCTTTAATAAGGCCAGTCCGGCCACATATGTATTCATCAATAACTTACACAAATTACCTCTATTTAAATCCGATTTCAAATTAAGAGCATTTCCAAGCAAATATCCGCTCAAAGAAAACAGACTCATTTCCAACACTTTTATTGCTATCTTCTTTTCTTTTTTTCCGATTCCGCCTATCAATTTGGCAACCTGGGCGCTTATCAAAATATCGATTTTTTTTATAACTTTTGCAATTGCAATCGAGCTTCTTTTTGCATTAACCGAAAGCTGTGTACAATATAACAAATACCATAAATTAGGATTCTCATTTATATACATTGTCAACACATCAGCATAACGATTCAGATTATTAAACGGATTCTTTCCTAATACTACCGATTCCATTTTCTCATAAAGATCTGACAATGTTATGAAATTTTGTTCGGATATATAGTTATCCATTGTTCCGAATATGTTGTAAACCATTCCCACCGACGAATTTGCTTCTGCAGCTAATTTTCTCGCACTCAGTGCTTCAACACCTTTTTCAACAACAATTCTTCTACCCGTTTTTAACAAAGCTTCTTTAGTTTTATCCTTTACAAAAGCTTTCAAACGAATATCTTTCAAATCGACCATTTGTTTATCCATTTACTTTAATAAAAAATTTGTATATATATAACTATACTAAACACAAGAAACTTAAGTATTCAATTTAATTTTTGACATTTAAGGATATTTTATTATGAAACAGCTCCTTATTTCTTTTATTATAACAATTTTTCTGATATCTGTATCAAAAGCGCAAGATATGGCTATGGATCAAAGCTTTTTATTCGACGAAGAAGACCAAGTTGTACGCGCCCAAGATTACACCGACGAAAACAGTGAAGAAAATAAGGTGGCTGAAATATCTGCCGATGAAATGAACGATGCCGTAAATCAAGCAAAAAACTTACTTAATACCAAGCCTGCAAAATTACCAAAAATAAAACTTCCGAACATGTCTTTTTCCAAACCGGCCTCCTCCGGACATATTCTTTCTGCCGAAAACTTAAAAATTGCGCCTTTTGGTTTGCTTTGGGGAGCTGATCAAGCCTCTACCCTAAATCAAGGAATAAAATTGCAAAAAACTGACATGAAAGACTATGTAAACAGCTTTTTAGCAACATCGTTACCAAAACCCATTGATTTTTTCAATCGTGTGTATGCTGTTTTTGGCAAAGACGACAAACTTTATCGTATTCTTTCATATAGCGAATTTATTGAAGACGATTCGTCTGCCACCAAAGGCATGGATGCCTACAACAAATACTCAGCTCTACTCGAAAAAAAATACGGAAATAAACAAGTATTCTTCACACCGGCAGTTGTTGAAAAAACAATAAAAAATTCTCAAGGAAAAGATGAAATTACCAAAGAGAATGCTCCCTTAGGCAATCCTGACTTTTTAAACCAACTTGCCTCAGGTTCGGCTGTCTTATATTCTACCTATAATAATCAAGATGTTGCTGCCGCTTTAAGCATAGGTGTTGACGGCGACAAAAAAAGCTATATAGTAATCGACTATAAAAATTTAAGCATTCTCAAAGAACAAGAACAAGAAACTTTGGATGCACTGTAAAAATATAAGGACTTTAGGATAATATGAAAAAAATAGCTTTTAGCGGAGCCTCCGGCAATGGTATAAGTCCGCTTGAACAAATTATGACACTAAAAGGGTATACTGTCTACGGAACTGACCACAGTTTTGACATTGGCAAAGACGCCGAGCGTAAAAAAGCGCTCAGCGATGTTGGTATAAATATCGTGCACCAAGACGGTTCAGCTATTACCGATGACATAGAATTTCTTTGTGTATCAGCCGCGATAAAAGATTCAAACCCTGATGTCAAAAAAGCAAAAGAAAAAAATATACCTATAAAATTTCGCTCTGATTTGTTAAGAGAGATTTTTTCTCAATATCCTTATGGTATTGCTGTTGGCGGAACTGCCGGAAAAACAACAACAACAGCTATGATAGGCTATGTATTGGAAACCCTAAACAAAAAACCTTGCATGATAAACGGCGGTGCTTTATGCAACTTTCAAAACAACAAGGGAATACCCAATTACATCTACAATGAAGGCGATATCTGTGTAATAGAGGCAGACGAAAGCGATGGGTCAATAACCAAGTACAAACCTTTTGTCGGCATTGTAAACAATGTTTCGCATGACCATACATCTATGGAAAAGCTTATGGAATATTTTACAACTTTTGCCAACAATTCTCAAAACATTGTTATAAATTTGGATTGCCCATACAGTTCACAAATAAAGCATTCTTCATATAAAACATTTTCAACCAAAAATCCGCAAGCTGATTTTTATGCTCACGATATTACTGCCACCGCCAATGGTGTAGAATATATGTTTATGGGCGAAAAATTTCAGCTTCAAATGTTAGGCGCATTTAATGTTTCAAACGCCTTAGCAACCATTACTGCCTGTTCATTTTTAAATATCGATCCGAAAATCTGTGCCAAAACATTGGAAGGTTTTCTCGGTATAAAAACAAGGTTGGAAAAAATCGGTTCAAAAAACAATATAACCATATACAATGACTTTGCTCACAACCCCAGCAAAATCAGAGCGTCTTTAGAAGCTCTCAAAGCTTATTCCGGACGCATTATTGCAATGTATCAACCTCACACACCTTTTTCGGCCATAAATACAGGTAATGAAATGGCTCAAGAAATAGCTCAAGTTTTGGAAGAAAACGATATAATGATACTGCAAGAAATCTACGAGTTGACCAAAGACGATGTCGGCATAACTTCTGATAATATTGTAAAAGAAATAATAAACAACGGCCACAAAAACGCCATGTTTTTACCGACAAAATCTGATACAAAGGAATTTATCGTAAACAATGTCAAACAAGGTGATAGAATTATCATCATGGGCGCTCACGATAATTCACTGGCTGATTTTTGCCGCGAAATTTTGGAAGCCATTTAGTTGTTATAAACCTATCACAGCCAAAAGTTTGTCCCAATTTTTTGCATTTAAATGTAAAATAAGATTAGAATATGTGATTATTCCATCCCAACTTTTTGAGTTAAAAGCCAAAACCGAGCCAATCATCCATAAATTGGCCGGAAACAAAAACACAGCACAAAACGGATATCCCACCTTTGGCAAGTCAGTCTGTTTTTCATGAATTTGCGAACCCACCATATCAAAGTGAAATCCGACAAAAAAACCTAAGATAAAACTTAATATAAAATTAGACGGAGCAAACATTGTATATATGCTTATTCCAACCATGATCATCAAACAATAAAGAGGAAAAAAATAAGGGGCTATAACAATCAACCAGTTTCCTTCACCTTCGAATGACATAGCACCGCCGGTATCATCCTGATTTATTTTGATTCCCTTTATCTTGTGAAATGTAATCAACGCAAAAAACGCGTGAGTTAACTCATGTGCCAACACTTCCATACTGGCTCTTGTTGACCCGTCCATAAAAGAACGAGCTATAAAAAACAAGAAAAATCCGGCACACATTGCCACATATTTCAAGTCGGTAAACTTGAAAAAATCTACTGACTTTATAAGCGCAGGTATCGAAAACAGCAAAAAAATTGCCACCGGCCATTTAAATAAATTTATCAATCGGTCAAGAATTGCATTCATAAAAAAACCTCTTTTCGCTTACAAGCTTACCTCTTATAAATTATCTTTTCATTATTAAAATAAAAACTATTAACATTTCTTCAATACTTATCTTGTAGCATCAAAAACATCCGCAAACAAAGAGGAAAAACAATGGAAAACAAAGACATAAACACTTATGATTTTTTAATTAACGAAGATGACGAGGTTATGCTTCTTTTGTATGCAAAAGATTCTTCCGTATCCGACCCTCAAATCATTATTAACGAACAATCTTCTTCCGGTGTTTTATATCGCAATAAAAATGATGGTGTCGAAATAAAAGACATACCCGACGATGTTTTAGACATTCTTTTAGGGCAAGAAAAACTGTTAGTGTGTGAATTATCGTTTGAAGACAACGATGATGACACTAAAATAGCCAACGCTTACGAAACTACTGTTTTGTTCCAATAAAAAACCCGCTTTACAAAAACGGGTTTACTTAATTTAAGCTTTTGTAACTACGACCATTGCTTCGCGCAATATCCTGTCATTTATCATATATCCGGTTTGTATTTCCGCAACGATTGTTCCGGCTGGTTTATCTTTGTCCGGCACTTCTTGTACCACCTGATGATAATTAGGATCAAAAACCGTTCCCATAATATCCATTTTATGTATGTTAAACTTATCAAAAACCTTGGTCAGCTCATTTTGAGTAAGCTCAACACCTTTTAACAAACCTTCACAGGCCGGATTTTCTTCTTTTGACGCAACATCAATTGCGCGTTGTAAATTATCAGCCACACCAAGCAAGTTTTTGGCAAAATTAGCTATGGCAAACTTATTATTTTTTTCAATTTCTTGCTGGCATCTTTTCTTTGTATTTTCTGCTTCGGCAAAAGCTCTTAAATAGTCATCTTTAAGCTTCGCGTTTTCTTCCATCAATTTTTCCAAAACCAAGGCTTCTTTATTTTCTGTTTCGTCACTTGTCGATTCTTTTTCTTCTTCGACAGACTCTTCAACAGCATCTTCTAAATCTTCATTTTCTTCTAAATTATCACTCATTTTACTACTCTATAAAACAAAACATATTACAACATTCAAATATATACTCAAATTTAGTGACTAATCCTTGACAAGTCAAGAGCAATAACTATTATCATAAGTATAATAACAATTATTTTAAGGTTTCGAAAGATAAATATAAATGTCAAAAACCAAATATCTTCAAATGCAACAAACATCAGCTTTGTTGCCGTTTGATTTCAACAAGAAAAAATTTAGTATCACATATAGTGTTCCTTCATCTCCTTTTGCTTTAGAGATTCAAAACTTAGGAAAATGTCAATGTTTGGGCAATCACAAGTGGTCCGATCCCGAAAAGATAAACGGCTGGATGATATCAGCCGAAACAGCCACTTTTATGAAAGCAGGCGGACTTGGAATGATTGCATCGGAATTGCCCGAAGCTTTTAACCGTAAATATTTATCACAAGATGAAAGTCTTACCGTCATCACCCCTATGTATTTAGGTGATACCAAAAAGAAAAAAGCACACTTTGACGGTAAAACTTATTTTGGCGCCGAGAACAAATCTGCTGACTTGCAAAAACTATGCGACATAACTGTTCCGTTTATGAATGAAAATCAAGAGTTTGTCGATTATTCCGTAACCGTATATAAAGGAACTTGTGAAAACACTCCTTACATTTTTATGTCAAATGAAAGATTTTTCAATATTGACCCGCACAATGACAATCCGCCGGCTCAAGATGGTTGTTACATCTTAAACAAATACGGAATTAACGAAGTAGAGCGTTTTGCTTTCTTCTCAAAAGCCGTATATGAGTTTGTTAAATATTCAATAAAAACTCATACCCAACCCTCAACCATCATTGCAAATGACTGGCACTCGGGCGCTCTTTCCGGTTTGATGAAATATCTCCCAATATCTTTGGTAAGCAAAAATCTAATGTCAGAGGAAGACGCTGATAAAATACGCTCGATTCCCATAATTCATATTGCTCATCACTTGGGCTATCAAGGATGGGATTATCCTAATACTGCTCGTATTTTAAACTCCTTGTACGAGCTTCAAACAAACTTTGTATTTAAAAACGCCAAAACAATCAAAAATTCAAACAAGCGTACGGTAAATACTTTGATTGTTCACGATTGCTACAACCAAGCATCTTGCAACTTTCATTTAGCCGACAGAGTTGTTACCGTATCTAAAAACTATTTGGAAGAAGTTTCCAAAGAGCTCGAATTGGGTTATGATTTTCGTGATATCTTAAAAATTCGCAAAGACCACCGTACCTTTTTTGGTATAATCAACGGCTACGACAAAAAGTTAATCTCACCAAATGAACAAAAAGTAAAAGCCATTAACGATTTCTTTGGCAACACAAACTTTAAGATGTTTGATGAAAAATCAATGGATAATAAAAAGCACAACAAATCTGAGTTCATAAAGCTTATATCCAAAATATCGACCGATGAAGAGTATAAACAAAAACTTATTCCTCTTATTGATACCTATAAATTTGAAGATATTTCAAAAGATGTAAAAAATTTTGCTAAAACTCCGATTATTTGCGCAACATCACGCTTGGTAGAACAAAAAGGTTACGATATCGGAGCTCAAGCAATACTTAACTGGATAAAGAAACACACTGATGAAAATATTGAGTTTCCGATATTTTTACTTGGTGGTGCCGGAAGTGTCGAACTGTTCAAAATGCTCACAAAACTCAAAGACAAAGTCGCAAAAATAAACAAAGAAGCAGCCAAACGCATATATGTTTTTCATGGCTACAAAGATCAATTTGCCTATGCTATGCAACTGGCTTCCGATTTTTATATGATGCCATGTCGTTTTGAACCTTGCGGCTTGACACAAATGGAAGCCATGGCTAAAGGAGCTCTTCCGATTGCAACATCTACCGGAGGTTTGGTCGATTCCATAGATGATAAGATTGATGGCTTCAGAACAGAAGTATTTTTCTCTAATTCGCGCCATGTTTACGGAAATAACACCACTGCTCGCCGCTTGCAAAACAACGAAAACGCTTTTAGCGAAACTTTGGATGAATCACTTCAAACATTCTATGATATGCCAAACTTCATTACTGCAATGCAACGCCGAGCCATGGAAAAAGACTTCAGTTGGGACACAGCCGGAGGGTCATTAGAAAAATATCACACCCTGTTCCACCGAGGACACCCGTAATAAAATAAAAAAAGTTTAAGAACTTAATAAATCTGATGTTTTTGCAATAGATGACATTATCCTTTTTGTGTTGTCATTTAAATCCATATTTTCAAAAATGTACAAAGCATCATGAAAATATTCCAAACTTTCTTCCAACAACTCTCTGTCTTCAGCCTCACGACCGAGACGATAATAAATATTACCGATATTTTCTTGAATCTTAGCCCAAGCAAAAGGGTCTCTTTTTTCGGTAATAACTTTTTGCTGATTCTTAAAAGCATTTATTGCCATTTCCGCAATAGCATTGTTTTTTGTTATAGAACTCAAAACACTCAATCTGTGACCCAAGTCGCCTTCAATATCAGCCCAAAACTCCGGAAACAAAGCATATGTAAAGATTTTTTCAGCTTCGCGCAAATTAAAAACAGCATCTCTCAGAGCTTGTAAGTCATCTTTTTGGCGCCAATAATCATATAACAGTTCAGATAATGAAAATGCTATAAAACCGTAATCATAAGGATATACATATTTTCCCAAATGTTTTTGCGCTCTTTGAAAATAGCTTATTGCGTTTTTATAATGTTTTACCGGATTCTTAATTTCACTGTTAACACCGGCCATATGCAATTGACCATAGTGATTATATATACACCCCAAATGCAAAGGATTTGAAATCAGATCTTGGTGAGAAATAGCTGTATCCAACAAATTATTAACCACCTTAAATTCTTTTTCGTTATTATTTTTCTTGCAATATGTAAGGTAAATAATTGCCAAAAAATTCATAATATAGGGTAAATATTCAACTCCCATATTTTTAGCAGAATTATCGGCAGACAAAACTTTTATAATTTTTTTCAGCAAATATTTTTGCTGAATGGCAATCTGCTTATTTGCAGCGTTTATACTTGCTACAATAGCTCCTGATATAAGATTTAGAATAGATTTAGGAAACAAACAATCTCCTTCAAACAACGATACCGGCAAAAACAAACTGTCTAACAACGAAACATATGAAGTATTGTTTTTTTCATATTGAGCAGCGGTTTGAAAATTAAGTCTAATTTTATCATTCTCGCGACACCCCCAAACAACCACATCTGCCTTTGTTTTATCTAAAATAGCTTGACCTTTATCGATAAAATCAAAAAAAGTACGACCTTCCAAATTTAGGAAAGATTTTGAAAAAGGTTCATTAAAATAACTGACATCAAAATAACTTTGACTCCGTAATAGAGCGGCAAAGATTTCTCCGGCAGAGCTTTCCACATTTTCGGCAAACTCAACCACAACAACCTTAAAACTTATATTTATGGCCTCTTCTTCAGACAAGGTGTCTTTTTCTTGAGTTGCCGGCTTCAAAAAAGCATTCTTCAAAAAGTCAATTATTTGCATTTTTTCGCCCTTTTACAGTTTTTGTTTTCTTAGTATTTGAATTTTTTGTTTTTTTCTTCGGTTTTGTCACAAGATTTATTGTTTCTTTAATATCCTCAATAACCTCTTCTTTTTTTTCTTTCCAAGTTTTATTTTCTTCTTTCCAGTTAATCAATTTATAAAACTGCCAACACATTATCAAAGCAACAAAACAAGGGATTGAATAACTGTTTACGCCATTAGCCTGCAACACGGCAAAAATAACAACCAATCCGCTCAACAACCACAAGGACCGAATAATTGTTATAGGAGGCAACCCGCTTTTATAAATTTTAAAACAAAATGAGTTTGTGTTAAAATCTTCATATTTTTTCATAAATGTCAGTTTTTTTATAATGCTGACAGTCATTTCTATAACGCAAAACATCACCAATATCACATAACAAGGAAAAGCCATTTCGCTATAAGATAAAAAGCCGAACCATCCTATAAAATAACCGACGATAGGCGATACCTCAACCCCCATTGATTGATTCATATAATGCAAATAAGCAATGCACATAGCACCCAGCAAGGTTGCCCCGACAAAACCTATAATAAACGGTAAACCGCCAAAAATATATAACAAAACTATACCGGCACTAACGGTAAGACTCTGTATTTGCAAGATAGGATACAATGTTGCAACACAGCGTATTCCGATAGAAAACAAAAACCATAGCAAAACAGAACATAGTTTATTAACAAATACCGGAGCTGACGGAATAATATCTATAAACAAATCTCCTGCAAAAACACCTATCAACGAAGCTACCAAAACCCCAAATTCTATTACATACAAACGATTTATAAAGCAGGTTGCAAAAATTATTATCAAACCGATAAGAGGAGCAACAAAGCCACCTATACCAACACTTGAAACAAAATCATATTCATCCCAACAAAACGGAAGCACAAGCAAACAAGTAATTAAACAGCCTAAAACAACAGATGCTGTTGCTGAAAAGTTTCTTTCTCTAAATTCCCTAAAAAATACTAATTTAGAAAATAAAAAAGCCGTTACGACCGAGCTGATCAAAAACCCGCCCAAAACAATTATCCATTGAGTAAACATTGCCTTTTTCTCCCTCAAGGCTTTAATATAATCAGATACAAAAGACTATATAAGATTAGGTTTTTATCTTCAAGAAAGATATTAGTTTTATACTAATATTTCTTATAGACTTTCGAGATGATTTCAAACAACTCGGGAGTTTCAAAATAGTCGATTCCGTCAATCAATCTTGAAAGCGCTTCAACCCCTTGCAAAGAATCAAATTCTGAGCTGAATCCATCGGGAAAAGCATAAATATCGGGTAGAATTTTTTGCTCATCAATCTGTTGTTTTGCTTTTTTCAGCAATTTTACAACTTCAGCAATCATCAAATCTAACTTTTGCCTTTTATTATTATCCGTTAAAATTTGTGAAATATCAGATTGATACATCAAAACATATAAATTTCCCAAAAGATATGGAACAAGTTCTTGCCAAAAAAGTTTTTTTGTATTTTTAGCCAATTTTACATTTGTCTTTTTACTTGTCAGCAGATTTTTTAACTCTTTTACGACTTCCGCTTCACAGCAAATCGTTATATCAGAAACACGATTAAGATGATAAACTTCTTTTTTTGCTTTAACCAAGAAACCATTAAAATAGGCTCTTATTTCCTCAATATTATCCAACTGCTCAATAAGTTTTCTATTATAAAACGAAGCAAAATTGATTATAGGAACACCTTTAAGAATCTCATCTGACAAATAAATCAAATCTTTTTGATATTCATTAAAAGATGAGGCAAGAAAACAAAACTCCGGTCTTTTTTCTATAAATTTACTACTTCTTATTTCAACATCCTGGTTTTGAAACGCGCTTTTAATCACATAATTATTCAAGATGTTATTTTTTTCTGCATCGGCAACAAGAGTTACATCAACACCTTTTTCTTGCAACAAATGAACCAAAAAAACAGCCAAAGAAGACGACCCTATTACCACAGCATATCTATCAGATTCCAAATCATTTTTTCTAGAAAAAAACATCTCTAACCTTCCTTTTTCAAGCAAGCAATAAAAAATCCGTCAGCACCGCCGAAACTATCGGCATAATGAGGCAAAATTCTTATATAGCCTTCTTTTGTAACCATCTTTTTAAGGCTATCCGGCAACATTTTTTCAAGATGCACAACCTTATAAGCTGTATTATTTTTCACAAACTCATTTATCTGATTTTCGCCTTCTTCTTTACAAAGAGAGCAAGTGCAATAAAGTAACACTCCGTTTGGCAACAAAACATTGTCGATTCTATCTAAAAATTCTTTTTGAATTTTAGCCTGCGACAAAACATCGCTATGTTTTTTTGTATGTACAATTTCCGGATGTCTGCGCAAAATTCCGGTTGCCGAACAAGGAGCATCCAGAACGATTATTTCATATTTTTCATTCGTCTTTTCCAAATATTTTATACCGTCTTCACAGATAATTTTTTCCGGTAAAAGTCTTAATCTTTGCAAATTTTCTCTTAAAGTTTTGAGGCGATTTTCGTTTACATCAAGACAAGTAACTTTTGCACCTCTTGTTAAAAGCTGAGCTGTTTTTCCTCCCGGTGCCGAACATAATTCCAAAACTTTTTTATCTTTTATATCACCAAGCATTTTAATCGCTAATGCCGAAGAAAAATCTTGTACCCACCAAGTTCCTTTGTCATAATCAGGCATTTCACTTATTTTACCTTTAGCTTCCAGTCTTAAACTACCTAAAGGAAGTTCTTTTCCGCCTAATTTTTTTGCCGATTCCACTGAGACGCAACTTATATCCAAAAACGGCATATTTTGTGATGATTTTTCAATTTTTTCGATTTCTTTTGACGAATAACTTTTTCTCAATAGAGCCTTAAATTCTTGCGGAAAAAAATCCCCCTTATCCGCGCTGACAAAAATTTCTTTTTGCTTGGCTATTTTTCGCAACACCGCATTCACAAAACCTGCCACATACTTATCCGTTTTTGCTTTAACAATATTTACATATGAATTGATAACCGCATAATCCGGCGTGTTCATATACATCAACTCTACCGCACCTAAAATAAGTGCGCACTGTCCTATTATATTTTGCTTCGAAAGTTTTTTTGTTATCAGCGTTTTCAAAATACTTTTTACATAAACCATTTTACGCAAAGCTGTCATTGTCAGCATCATAACAAAAGCATTATCATCATCCAAAGAGCGCTCATTTGCTTGAAAAACATCGTTTTTATTTTCCAAAACACTCTTCAGATTTTCTAGTGCATTTTCTCGTAAATCGGCCATTTTTTAATCCTAAACAATAAAAAACATTTTATCTCATCTTAGATAATCAAGATATTAAATACAAGGATAAAAAATATTCTTGTAAAATATGTTAAAATGCTCTATTTTCAAACCCAAGTGAAAATCAATACTTTTAATAATATCAAGGACATCAAAATGAATAAAAGATATAACGGAAAAGATTCTTTTGCTGCTTGGCAAGAAACTTGGAAACTTGAAGACAGATACAACTTCAAAACTATTGAAAAAAAATGGCAAGAAATTTGGGAAGACGAAAAAGCCTACAAAGTAGAAATTGATAAAAATAAAGAAAAATTCTATGCCTTGGTCGAATTTCCATATCCGTCAGGCGCCGGTCTTCATGTCGGACACCCTCGTTCTTATACAGCTCTTGATGTTATATCTCGTAAAAAACGCATGCAAGGTTTCAATGTCTTGTACCCTATGGGTTTTGACGCTTTTGGTCTTCCGGCTGAAAACTATGCCATCAAAACCGGCGTACATCCGGCTGTTTCCACCAAAGCCAATATCGAAAACTTTACTCGTCAATTAAAATCTATCGGCTTCAGTTTTGACTGGGACAGATGTTTTAACACTTGCGACCCCGAATACTACAAATGGACCCAATGGATGTTCATTAAGTTTTTTGAAAAAGGTTTAGCCTACAAAGACAAAATTGCTATTAACTGGTGCCCTTCTTGTAAAGTAGGATTGGCCAATGAAGAAGTTGTCAACGGATGTTGCGAGCGCTGTGGAGCTCAAGTTGTCAGAAAAGACAAAGAACAATGGATGATTGCCATTACCAAATATGCTGACAAACTTATCAATGACTTAGAAGATTTAGATTTTATCGACAGAGTAAAAGCACAACAAATCAATTGGATTGGTCGTTCTGAAGGTGCCGAACTTGATTTTGAATTTGGCAACGACAAATTAAAAGTATTCACCACTCGTCCGGACACTGCTTTTGGTGTAACATATATGGTTATGGCTCCGGAACACGAATTTGTGCAAAAACATATGTCACAATTCGAAAACCAAGCCGAAATCAAAGCCTATGTTGAAGCAACAGCTAAAAAATCAGACCTCCAACGCAGTATGGGCGAAGAAAAAACCGGTGTCGAATTAAAAGGTATTAAAGCCAAAAATCCATTCAATGGCGAAATGATTCCTGTGTTTATTTCCGACTATGTTTTAACCGGATACGGAACCGGAGCCATTATGGCTGTTCCGGCCCATGACCAACGCGACTACGATTTTGCCAAAGCTTTTAACTTGCCGATAATCCAAGTTTTAGCCGGAGGTAATATCGAAGAAAAAGCTTGGGAAGAAGACGGTGAACATATCAATTCCGGATTCTTAAACGGTTTAAACAAAGAAGACGGTATGAAAAAAGCTATTGAATATGCAAAAGCAAATGGTTTTGGTGATTCAAAAGTAAACTTCAAACTTCGTGATTGGGTGTTTTCTCGTCAACGCTATTGGGGCGAACCGATACCTATGGTTTATTGCAAAAAATGCGGATGGCAGCCGATTCCGGAATCAGAACTTCCGCTTACACTTCCCGAAGTTCCTGATTATCACCCAAATGACGAAGGAGAATCTCCTCTTTCCAAAGCAGGAGATTGGCTGAACGCGACCTGTCCGAAATGCGGTGCTCACGCAAGACGCGAAACCGACACTATGCCGAACTGGGCCGGTTCTTCTTGGTATTTCTTGCGTTATTGCGACCCGCATAACGACAAAGAATTTGCCTCAAAAGAAGCTCTTGATTACTGGATGAATGTTGACTGGTACAATGGCGGTATGGAACACACTACACTTCACTTATTATATTCTCGTTTTTGGCACAAATTCTTAAACGAATGCGGACTTGTTCCTACCAAAGAACCATACAACCGCCGCACATCTCATGGTATGATTTTGGCCGAAAACGGCGAAAAAATGTCAAAATCACGCGGTAATGTAATAAACCCTGACGATATTGTCGATTCTTATGGCGCTGACACTTTCCGCTTATATGAAATGTTTATCGGTCCGTTTGAACAAACAGCTTCTTGGTCTGATGAAAGTCTAATGGGTGTATATCGTTTCACTTGCAAAATTTACAATCTTTTCAAAAAAGTTTGCAAAACTGAGCTATCTCAAGAAGATTTACGCGCAATGCACAAATGTATTTTAGAAGTTACCGAGCGTATTGATCAAATGCGCTTTAACACTGCCGTATCTTCTTTGATGACCTATGTAAACTATTTGTCGGCAAAAGAAACCATTCCTTATGAAATGTATGCCAACTTATTAAAATTGCTTTCACCGTTTACACCGCACATTGCCGAAGAAATGTGGGCTCGTTTAGGCAATACGACTTTGGTTGTTGCCGAAACCTGGCCTCTCGGAGACAAATCATTAGCCGAAGATAATAATGTAACTTTGGCCGTTCAAGTTTGCGGCAAGGTCAGAGGCACTATCAATCTTCCTAAAGACGCTCCTAAGGAAGAAGCCGAAAAACAAGCTCTTGCTTTAGAAAATGTCAAAAAACAATTGGAAGGAAAAGAAATCAAAAAGATTATTATCGTTCCAAACAAAATCGTAAATATTGTTGCTTAAAAAAGGAACAAAACCAATGAAAAATATTTTAATTTTGACAACTTTTATTTTGCTGACAGGATGCGGATTCTCTCCTCTATATGTTCAACATTCCGGCGGCACTTGGACATCAAAAGACAATTATGATACATCCATAACTTATGAAATGTCACAAATTAGAATAACACCTATTTCAGAGCGTTTTGGCCAACAAATTCGCAACAAGTTGCTAGACCTCATCTCACCAAAAGGAGCCCCGACAAAAGCCAAATATCGTCTTGATGTAGAATTGGATAAAAAAGAGGTTTCACAACAAGCTATGCGAGACGATGTTACCGCCACCAGTGAGCGCGTTGACTATACCGTAAACTACAAACTGTATCAAGGTAACACTATTCTTGTTTCCGGTGATTCCTTTGCGTTTGTCAGCTACGATGTGTTGAACAATCCCTATTCCACCACCATGGCTCAAAAGAAAAGCGAAGAAAACGCCGCCAACATTATTGCTAATGACATAGCTCTAAGAATTGGTGCTTATTTTCACTCCAGCAAAAGTACGGCTCAATGATATACAAACAAGCTCAACTTGACGGATATTTCAAAAAACCAACACCTTCAATAAAGGCCTTTTTCTTGTATGGTCCAAACGAAGGTTTGATTAGTGAGTTGAGCAAAAAACTAACTCTTACCGTTACTCAAAATATCAACGATTCCTTTTCTGTCGTTCGCCTTTTGTGGGATGAAATAAAATCAGATATCGGAACACTGTTTTCCGAATATAACGCTATATCTCTTTTAGGCGACCGCAGAGTCATCATATTACAAAACGCCGATAACGACCTTACAAAATACTTAAAAGAGCTTCTGACATCAAATTCTGATACTTTGCTCATCATTTGCGGAGGTGATAATTTTACCAAAAAATCATCCTTGGTAACTTTTGCTTCCGATTCCGAACAAATGGTTGTTTACCCTTGTTACGATGACAGAGAAGAATCAATTTCAACATCCGCTCGTTCATTTCTTGTCGAAAAAGAAGTAACATACACTCCCGAGGCTTTCAAATTGTTGTGTTCTCGACTTTCTTCCGACCGAAAATTTAATCAAAACGAACTGGAAAAACTCATTACTTATGTCGGAACAAAAAAACATATCGAAATAGACGATGTAAAAGCTGTTGTTTTTGATCAGACATCTCTCGGTACCGAAGACTTGTGTTTTTACACTTTTTCCGGTGCAAAAAACGATGCCGTAAAATCACTGAAACACCTGCTGAACGAAGGCTTTGAGCCTGTAACAATTATCAGAGCGCTGATGTATCACGCTCAAAAATTACTCGAGGGCAAGGCTCTTATGGAAAAAGGCGAAAAAGCCTACGAAGTATCCAAAAAAATCACTCGCATTTTTTATCGTCAAGACGCAACAAGCTCTCAACTTTCAATGTGGTCAAAAGACCGCTTATTTGATGTTATAGAACTTCTTTACAAAGCCGAACTCAACTGCAAAACTACTAACATTCCGGCAGAAGAGTACCTTTCTTATACTGTTTTAACTTTGCTTTCTGCGGCTTCAAAATTGCGTTAAAAAAGGCTCCGAAAACTCGAAGCCTTTTATTTTACTCGATTCTAAAAACTTATGCGTTTGCCAAAATCCATTCAACAACTGTTGACTTCGAATTAAGACCTACTTTTGAATCAACAAGTTTACCATTCTTAAACATCATCAACGACGGTATACTTCTAATTCCCAATGTTGCCGGTGTTTCCGGAGCTTCATCAACATTCATTTTGCAAATTTTTACTTTATCTGCCAGTTCCACAGATATTTCTTCCATTGTCGGCAACAATTGGCGACACGGTCCGCACCATTCAGCCCAAAAATCAACCAAAACCAAACCTTTTTCTTGCAAAACTTCTGCTTCGAACTGATCGTCCTTAATTGCTAACATTATTGTCCCTTTCTCAATATAAAATTTCGTTATAATAACTAAATATAATATAAAATTTTCATAAATAAAGATTTTTATTAAAAAATTCAGATATTATCTAATTTCATAATTTTTGCAGTATTGGTCCACAAAATAAAAGCCTCGACTTTTTTGTTCGGATATATTTCGCAAATCAGCTGCTTGTATGACTTCATTTGTTTTATATATGCCTCTGGAACTTCTTCCAAATTTTTTGCCGCTGGCCTGTTAGTTTTATAATCAACGATCATAACCTTATCTTCGCAAACAACCAGTCTGTCAATCTGTCCCGAAATAATATGTTCGCCAACCACACCCATCAAAGACACCTCAGCCACCGAATTTTGGCTGAACAACGGTGCAAATACCGGATTCTCTAACAACGATAAAACTTCTGTTTTTATCTTGTTTTTTTCCTTATCATCAAAATCCAAAACTTGTCTGGCTAAAAATTTATCAATCAAAGATTCTCTTTTATCATCTTTAACCGATGGCATAAATTGCAATATTTTATGAATAATTTTTCCTCTGGCATACAGTTTTTCATTATTATTTTCCGCCAAAGGAGAAATGGCACTGACAAAACTTTCGTCTTGATGAGAAGGGGTAAGCGGTCTTGCCATAAAACCTTCCTCTTTCGGATTTTCCTGTAACCATTCCGGTATAACTAAATCAACCTTTTTTGCCTCATATTTTTTTATGGCTTCAGGCTCTACTTGTTGCTCAACCTTATACACTAAATTCTTTTGCTTATCCTCTATGGCTATTTTACCAAAAGCCTCTTTAACTGTTTCATACCAAGATTCTTCATTCGGCTTATTTTTGTTCTTAAACCCGCATATACACAAGCAATCTTCTGCTCGTGTCAACGCCACATACAACAACCTGTGGTATTCATCTAAAGACAACTGCTTTTCGCGACTGATAAGCTCTTCACATCTTTGAGTATATCCGTCTTTGTTCAACGGATACAAAAGCATATCATTATCCTTAAACCAGCGTCCCTCGCGATTTATACCTTTTACTCTGGTTGTATCAGGCAATATGACAATCGGCGCTTGCAAACCTTTTGACCCATGAACAGTCATAAGTCTTACGGCGTTATTATTATTCTGTTCCAAATCGCGTTTTACTTCCACATCATCAGCTTCCATCCATTCAACAAAAAGCTGTAATGAAGGTATATGCTCTTTTTCAAATTCCAAACTCAAATTAACAAAAACATCTATCGCATCTTCGCAATCATTACCTAATCTTTCTACAAATTTCTTTCTGCCCTCCAGATTATTTAGGACATAACAAAACAATTCAAAAGGTCTGACATCCTGCGAAATAGTTAACAATTCATACAAAGTTGCTGCTTGATTTTCGTATCGTTTATCTTTTCTGATACGCTTCCATACGGAATCTTTTTCTCTGTTATAGCAAAGATTAAACAAATCATCATCAGCCAAACCGAATAATGGCGATTTTAACAAACAAGCTAAATTTAAATCATCATCCGGTAACAAACAAAATTTTGCCACTGCCAACAAGTCGCTGATAGCAATTTGGTCGTTTAACTTTATCTTATCAACGCCGGCAATATTTACTCCTATATTTTTACAAGCTCTGACAATTTCCTCAACAAACGATGTTCTTCTTTGAACCAAGATTAAAAAATCACCATATTGTAACGGACGCCCTTTTGCTTCCAGTAATTCGCCGCTTTCCACCTTGTTTTTTATATTTTCAGCAATCTTGTTCGCTAATCTTGTAGAGGGCGAAACAACACCTATTTTTTCAACCGGAGGCCACCAAATTTTATCTTCATTATCATTATCTTGCGGCTCAACAAGTTCCCACAATTCAACTCTTCCGCCGTCACCGATACGCGACGGAACATGAGCCATATTTTGCCCTTCAGACACCACGCCCGACTTAACTTTATCAAAATCAAAAACCGAATTTACGGTATCAAGAATTGCCGCCGTCGAACGAAAAGAAACCTCCATATTTACGGTCTTAAAATTACTCGATTCTTTGGCAAAATATTGATGCATTCGTTCAAATTCCGCAGGGTCGGCACCTTGAAACGAATAAATAGATTGTTTTCTGTCACCAACCACAAAAAATGTCGGATCTTTTTCATGATTTCCCTTACCTGAAAAAAATTCTTTGGTTATTGCCTTAACAATAGCCCACTGTTCCGGTGAAGTATCTTGAGCCTCATCAATTAAAATGTTGTCGATTCCGCCATCAAGTTTATACAAAATCCATTCCGCAACTTTCGGTGATTCAAACAACCTTTTGGTAATAACAATAAGATCATTATAATCCAATTTTGAATGTGTTTTTTTGTATTGATGATATTTTTCAAGAATTTCCTCGGCAATAATCAAAACCGCTCTGGTAGATAAAAACAAATTAACCGCTTTTATCTTTTCTTCCAATTCAACACACAAATTTACAAACTCGTCACAATAATCCAATGCTTGCGGATATTTTGCCACAGAATCATTTACCAATATTTTGGCTCGAGGCTTACCCTTAGTCAAAAATATATTTACAAATTCTTCCAAATTTTTTTCATCTCGCGCTTTGGCTAAGATATAAGCTTTTTTTTGCGATGCAGCTGTTCCGACATCTAGTGCTTTTATAATAATTGATAATTTTTCAAAATCTAAATTTTGCCAAAAATCAGCCTTTACATCTTCTCTGGTAACATCTTTTTTCACACCGAAATTATCGGCAATTTTTTCTATCAAGTTTGCTACTGAAGAATATCCTGACAAACATTCTTCAATCATATTTCTTTGCAAGGTTATCGATTCCAATATTTCGGGAAAATTCTTTTCATTTGACTCGGCAGTCAAAAAGTCAACAGCTTGCAAAACTTCGTTATTAAAAGAATTGTTTAATATTTCTTTTTTAATATCTGCCAAAGCATCTCTGGAGCTTCTGTCATCCATAACTTCAAAATATGGCGATATTTTTGCCTCTAAAGGAAATCTCTTTAATACTTCCTGACAAAAAGAGTGAATAGTTTGAATTTTTACACCGCCCGGAGTATCCAGCAACAATGCAAACAGTCGGCGCGACTTTGATAATAATTCATCATTAGTTGCCAGCTTTTTACCCAGCAAATTTTCTAATTCTTTTATCAGTTTTTCATCATCAGCAACAGCCCATTTGCTAAGTTTTTCGGCAATACGATTGTTCATCTCGACAGCAGCCGCTTTGGTATAAGTCAAACACAAAATTCTTGAAGGCAAAACCCCGTCCAACAATAATCGCAACACTCTGTCTGACAGAACTTTTGTTTTTCCTGTACCGGCCGAAGCCTCAACCCATACCGAATTTTTCGGACTGGACGCAATTCTCTGTTGATTCGAAGCAAGGGTAATCCTTTCTTGTTTTTGTTTTGCAAAATCAGTCATTATTACCCTCCGTATCGATAACCGACCATTCTTTTACCCTCGCCAAATGTTCATAATCTGAATATTCGGGCACATTTTTAGGATTAGGTCTGCTCAAATAACCGGTGGTTTCAAAATCAAACAAATTTACTACTTTTCTGATATATTCATCAGTGTTTTGTAAAATAGTATCGACTTCATCATCAATACAAATTTTATCATCGCCCAACTTCCAATACATCAAAGAATTAACATCTGCTTTTTCGATATTATCAAATCCGCCTTTTTTAGCTATCAATCCCTCTATCGGAAGCTGTGGAGCATAACCGTTTTTAACTTCGCTTTTCTTTCTTGCCGCACCGGTTTTATAATCGATGATATTAACTTTTCCGCCCATCAGTTTATCAATTCTGTCAGCTCTGGCAAAAATCTCAAATTTTCCGGCAGGTAAATCATCCAAATAATAGCGCCCCCAAACTTCGTTAGACACTTTTTCAACCAAATGACGATACTCGAGTTCTTCATCAACAACCCAACGCATCATTTTTTCCATTTTTGGCAACCAAAACGACAATTTTTCCTTTTTAAATTCGCTTTTGGCAAAGGCCTCATGTCCCATTTTCAGCAATATATCAAGCGCATTTTCAGGAATTTTTGACGGATACCTACGATTAAATTCTTCCAAAACATTATGTATCAAATTACCAAAATCTCTTTTATCTTCCTCTTTGTTCAAATCATCCAACGGCTTCAATTTTAATATATATTCAGCATAGACACCATAAGGATCTCTAAGTAATTTTTCAAAGGCGCTGGCTGACATTTTTCTCGGCCTTGCTTCAACCGGAGGTGTCGGACAAGGAGCTTCTATTTTGCAATATCTGACAGGCCTATCCAAAAACTTTGCAAATTTTTCAACTTCATGGTCAATCAAGCAATCCTTATCCAACTTAACCGCTTGAATTATTGTTTCCAATCGCATTAACCAACGCGATTTTATGGTTGGAGATCCGCCGTTTGTTTTGGCTCTGGTAATATAAACTTTTTTTGCCCCCATTAAATTAGCAAAATCCAAACCTAACACTCCGATTTGCTTTTCCGGTGACTCAAAACCGAAATCTTTTTTCATCGGTCGCGACATCCATGGATCAGCTTTTGGTGAAACCGGCCAAACTCCTTCATTAAAACTGCCCAAAACTATCTCATCATAATGATTTAATCTTGCTTCCATAGGTCCCAAAATTCTAACCCTGTGATGAGTATTTCTTTTGCGTCTTACCATAACAGCTGACATCATAGTTTCGAGCAAATGTAAATATTCTTTGGTTTCTATCTCGCCCAAAATATCGGCTTTTGCTATCAAACCGGCCATAAAATCAGCACCTGTCTGTCCGTCATCACCTCTCCAAAGCTTTTCAACCCCTGATAGCTGACAATCACCGACCAAACTTTCTGCCAACAAAATATGAGTTTGCAAAATATCTTTTAGCGGTGCCTTTTCTCTTTTCATCAAATTAGAAAAAACATCTGCTTTATTGTAAAATTCACTCAACATTTTTTCGGCTTCATCATTACTAATCTCGCTTCGCCACAAAATTTTATCCAAATCAGAAACTTTCTCTTCTATTTCCGACTTATCCTTTTCCATCGTAAACATTTTGTGTTTCATCAAAGCCAAAACTTTTTCTCTTGTTGTATCATTTTGGGTTGCCGACACGCACAAACGCATAAAAATACCCCAAGGTGTCAAAGACAACGGAATACCGGCAGAGTCATCAACTTCTATATTCCAGCGCTTTAGCTCACAAGCCACTCTTCTGGCCAAATTTCTATCAGGTGTCACCAACGCAATAGTTTTTTCTTTTTCTTCCAAAGCGCGCCTTATCATCACGGCAATAGACATTGCCTCACCTCGCAAATCCTCACTCTCAACTATTCGCAGACCCTCAAAGGCTTCATTAGTAACAATTCCGGCCAAATCCAGCCACTTTTCACTTGATGATGCCGGACGCATAATTTCACTGATAAGTTTTTCTCGGGGTTTATTTTTGCTTTCAACCGCTTCTGCTACTTCTTCCCGTCCTATCTCTAAAAAATCCAACAAATGTTTTATCTCAAATTGAGAATGCGTTTCATCAATAGCCTCAAACGATTCTTTATCAAGCTCCTTATCTAAACCGGCTAACCAAACCTCGCCGTTTTCCAAACCCAAAACAGTTTTTACCAAATTTTTCATAGCCGGAGAAACGGCTGTCGAGCCGGCAACAATAACCCTTTGTTTTAACTTTTGCTCTTGCCAAATCTTGCTTTGAATATCAATCAGCTTATTTTTTCTTTCGCTGGCATCAACAACACCCCTATCGCTCAAAATACTTGGCCAATATTGAGTTATAATACCCAAAAATTTTAATGTTTCTTGCCAATGCTCGGCATATTCTTCCGGTGTCAGATTTGCTAAATTACTCCAATCAAGACCAAACATCTGAGCCGTATCAATTAAACTGCCCAATTCCAAAGCCAACGAACAAGCTTGCGATAAAGATATTTTTTCCAAACCGAATTCTTTATATCGGCTCATAATAAGCCTCATGAACAACATGGTTCTTTCTTGCGATTCTATCACCGGCAAAAGGCTGACAAACTCATCTTGTATATCTTGCCCGCTAAGCATAATTTCATCTTCGTTTACATCGCCCATCGCTCTCATCTGCGGCAGTAAAGTCGGTGACATTCCTTTTAATTTTACAAAAGCGTCTGCAAGCGATCTTTGCGCTCGACGATTTGGCAACAAAATCAAAACTTTTGATAATTCAAGCAAATTATCTTTATAGTCATTTAGCAATTTTTCAGCCAAAACTTCAACGAAACAATTAGACGATGAAACATTAAAAATCTTAGCCATTAAACACCTGTTGCAAAAATTTGGCTACTGCTCGACCTCTGTGTGAAATTTTCTTTTTCTCATCACCGCTCATCTCGGCAAAAGTCCTGTCAAAACCGTCAGGAACAAAAACCGGATCAAAACCGAACCCGTTTTCACCTCTTCGATGTTCAATGATTTTTCCATCTACACGCCCTTCAAAAAGCTCTATATCTCTATCCGGCATTTTCAACGCCAATACACAAGAAAAATGCGCAGACCAATCATCGCTCTTCGATTCCTTAAGCTCGCCTATTAACATAGCTATGGCTTTATCAAAATCCCTGTTTGGAGCATATCTTGCCGAATAGACACCCGGTCTTCCGCCCAAAGCATCAACACACAAACCGGAATCATCAGCCAAACAAGGCTTTTTGCATAATTTTGCCAATTCTTCAGCTTTTAATATTGCATTTTCGGCAAATGTTGTACCTGTTTCTTCCACATCAGGCAAATTCAAATCATTTGCCGAATAAATTTTTACCCCATATGGTGCCAACATTTTTTCAAATTCGGCAATTTTACCTTTATTATGTGAAGCTATAACCAGTTCTTTTAACATCCCAAAACATCCTTTTGCTTAGCAATAATTTGTTTAATACCTTCTTTACCTAACTTCATCAATTCATTAAATTCTTTTTCTTCAAAAGGCTCGCCCTCTGCTGTTCCTTGAATTTCGACAATTTTGCCGCTTTCTGTCATAATAAAGTTCATATCGACCTGCGAATTTGAATCTTCTTCATAATCGACATCCAAAACCGCCTTACCATTATAAATGTCACAAGAAACTGCTGCCACAAACTCTCTAATCGGATTCTCAGGCAATTTTTTCTCTTTTACTAACCTGTTCAAAGCCAAATACATTGCTATAAACCCTCCGGAAACCGAAGCAACTCTTGTTCCGCCGTCAGCCTGCAACACATCACAATCTATGGTAATGCAAATATCTTTCATTTTTTCCAAATCAACCACCGCTCTTAACGAACGACCTATCAATCTTTGTATTTCTTGAGTGCGTCCCGAAGGTTTTTTAACCTCGCGCTGTACTCTGGTCTGAGTGGAACGCGGCAACATGGCATATTCGGCCGTAACCCATCCTTTTTCTTGCCCTTTTAACCAAGACGGTACTTTTTCTTCAACACTTGCTGTACAAACAACATGTGTATTACCATATTTTACTAAACACGAACCTTCAGCATAAGGATTAAAATTTGTTACAAATTCAATATCTCTAAGCTGATTGTTTTTTCTTCCTGACTTGCGCATTTTTATTTTCTCCGACATTCAAAATTATATGCAAAAATTGTAAAAGATTCTCATTTTAAGTGCAACAAAAAAGACCGACTTAAATACATAAGTCGGCCCTTTTGTTTCTGTTTTTTATTCCTATTTTCTGTCGCCCATAAAACGCAACAAATACATAAACAAATTTATAAAATCCAAATAAAGACTCAAAGCTCCCATCAAAGCTTTTTTGGTAAGAGTTTCATCGCTGTCGGCAGAAGAATAAATCATACGAATTTTTTGTGAATCAAAAGCTGTAAGACCGGCAAAAATACCAACACCGATAAATGACAAAGCCCAATCAAGTCCTGAACTTTTAACAAAAATATTTACTAGTGACGCAATGATAAGACCAAACAAGCCCATTATCAAAAACGAGCCCATTCCACTCAAATCTTTTTTAGTTGTATATCCGTACAAACTCAAAGCACCAAAGCTTCCGGCTGTAATCAAAAACACTCTTACCAAACTTGATTGAGTATAAAGCAAGAATATCGGTGTTAAACTTACACCCATTAACAAAGAATATCCCCAAAACATCATTTGAACTTGCTTAGCTGTACCGGAAGACACAACCCAACTAAAAGCAAACACCAAAATCAGCGGTGCTATCAAAGCTAACCAACCAAAACCTGATAATGTTGCTCCTTGTGGTGTAATATTAAAAAACACCCTCAATAAAGATGTATTGGCAATCAACCAAGCGGCTATACCGGTAAGGCACAAACCACCGGCCATAAAATTATATACCTTAAGCATATAAGAGCGCAAACCCTCGTCGATTGTTCTTGCTTGTGCTTGAGAATAAATACCGTTTCGCATATTTTTTTCCTTAAATTTGATTATCACTAAATATAAATATAGGAAAACTTTTTTAACAAATCAATAATGCTTCTTTTTTTAGTTATATTTATAAAGATCTTTGCCTTTAACCTTAAGCCACTTTCTTGACTCCTGATAACAGGGACACAATTCTTCAACCGTCTTCCAAAACAATGTGGAATGATTAGGATGTTTAAGGTGTGAAACTTCATGGCATACCAAATAATCAATAACATCCGAAGGAGCCAAGACGATTCGCCAATTATAGTTTATATTTCCTTTTGTTGAACAACTGCCCCAACGCGATTTTGTATCTTTTACACTGACCGAAGCTATTTTTACGCCAATTTTTTGTGCTTTTGCCAAAGATATTTCAGCCAATTTATCTACGGCTTCTTTTTTCAAAAAATCTTTTACCCTACGATGCAAAAAACTTTTGTCTCCGCCAACTTTTAAGATATCATTTTCAAAACAAGTTCCCTTGTGCTTATCATCATGAGCTATTGTATACTCTTTACCGAACACACTTATTTTTTCACCATCGGCAAAATCAGAAGCCTTTGGAAGTTTGGCCAACATATTAACAATCCAATCTTCATTGGATTTCAAAAAATTTAAGGCTTGTTTTTTTGAACAATACTTCGGAATACTCAAAACCGGACAATGGCATTTTTCATCAATCCGCAACACCAATTTTTTTGCGACTGATGATTTTTTTACCTTTATTTCAAAATCAAAATCTTTAGAAAAATCAAAGGTCTTGCCAGTCAACAATGTGATTCTCATAATCCCTAACCTCTGTTTCCGAAATCAATTTTCTTCCCTTTAACGACTGCTTTGATTCGTGTATTGACGACGCTTTTTTAGTAATCAAAGGGTGCCACTCAGGCAAATCTTTTCCGTCTGCCAACAACCTGTAAGCACAAGTTTTAGGTAATATTTCCGGCTCGCTCAAAACTGTTTTAAGATCAATATCTCGACAATCATCTACCTTTTCAAACCTATGCTCATATATCTGACACAAACAAGTTTCCTCGTCCAAAAAACGACATTTTGCATTAGTAAAACAAACTTTTCCTCTGATGTCTATTTTGTTCAAACAGCATTTTCCGCAGCCGTCACATAGCAACTCCCATTCATCTTTAGACAAATCTTCCAATTTTTTCTTTTTCCAAAATTCCGGCTCAAATTTATCCAAATTATCAAATCTGGATTGCGGATCATATTTTTCATCAGGCCAATTATTCATTTTTATCAAAAACTTTCATCTTCTATAATATAATCTTCCAAATTATCTTCATCTATCAAATTGTCCGCCACCAAATTTTGCGGCAATTCAGGAATATTTGTTTGTTTATTTTTCAACGGATGCCACTCCGGTAAATCGCCGGTTTCATTTAATATCCTATATGCACATTTTTTAGGCATCCAATCCAATTTATCAATATTTTTCGGTGTAACTTTTAAGCACTCCGGAACCAAAATACAGCGATTCTTATATTCTTTGCATAGTCTTGTTTTTGTATCAAACAAACGACAAATTACCCTTGTATAATAAACCTCATCACTATCTTCATCTTGGACTTTTACCAAACAACACAAGCCGCAATTACAACAAATTTGCTCCCATTCGTTTTCAGCAAATTCGCTCAAAGGTTTATTTTTCCAAAATGCTTTTTTCAATCTATTCACCACCTACGCGTTCCGGCAAATATTCTTCTCTGGCCAAATTACCAAACTGCGCATAATCACCGTTCCAATACAATTGTATGGTACCTACCGGACCATGGCGTTGTTTTCCGATAATCACTTCGCCGATATTTTTTGTAGCCTTTACTCTTGCATCCCATTCTTCAAGGCGTTTTTGCAAATGCTCAGGTGTTTCGCCTGCTTTTTGTTTTGGTTGCTCATTTTGAATATAATAGTTTTCCCTAAACACAAACATTACAATATCAGCATCTTGCTCAATAGAACCCGATTCACGCAAATCCGACATCAACGGCCGTTTATCATCACGCGATTCTACACCGCGATTAAGCTGCGACAAAGCAATCACCGGAACTTGCAATTCCTTAGCCAATATTTTCAAACCGCGAGAAATTTCCGACAATTCCTGTACACGGTTGCCTTCGCCTTTTTTACTTCCTGTTCCGTTAATAAGTTGAATATAGTCAATAACGATTAAACCCAAACCCTTATTTCTTTTTAACCTTCTGGCTCGGGTACGAATTGCATTTATATTAAGTCCCGGTGTATCATCAATATACAACGGCATTTTCTCCAATTCGCGAACTGCGGCGGCGATTCTGGTAAATTCGGCATTATCCAATTCACCGGTACGCATTTTGTGATTATTGGTTTGAGTAACGGTCGACAAGATTCTCGAGGCCAACTGATCTGCTGACATTTCCAAAGAAAAGAAAGCCACACCTTTATTTTTAGCCGGAGTATTTTTATCATGAGCAAAAAACTCTGCCACATTATATGCAATATTTGTAGCCAAAGCAGTTTTTCCCATTGCCGGACGACCGGCCAATATAATTAAGTCCGAATCATTCAAACCGCCGGTTTTTGCATCCAAAGCATCCAACCCTGTCGGAATTCCCGATATTTTACCGTCTTTTTGATACGCCATTTCCACGCGTTTTAACGACGATTCCAAAGCCGTTGAAAAATCGATAAACCCGGTTTGTGTTTCTCCCTGATTTGCCAAATCAAACAAGCGTTTTTCAGCCAACTCTATTTGTTCATTGGCATCGGAGTCCAAATCCTCTGTTGTCGCATTTTTGACTATGTCATATCCGGTAGAAATAAGCTCTCTGCGTAAATATTTATCATAAATAAACTGAGCATAGTATTCCGCATTGGTCAAAGGAGTCGCCGAATCAGCCAATTTTATCAAATAGTTATATCCCCCGACCTCATCCAAAGAGTTACTTTGTTCAAAATAGTTTTTCAAAGTAATCACATCTGCGACATGACCTCTGGCAATCAAATTCGACAAGATTTCATATATTTTGGCATGAACAGGATCAGCAAAATGTTCGGCGCGCAAAAATTCCGACACTTTTTCAAAAGTCTTATTATTTGCTAACACCGCTCCGATTAGAGCTTGTTCAGCTTCAATATTTTTTGGCAGTTGCTCTGATTTTAACTCTTCCATGATGCAGTCCTCAAATTTATTTAATTCAAAACAGAGTCCTTTTATACCAATCATTTGCTAAAAAACAACAGCTTTTGATTTTTAAAAATTTCAGGCCTGTGGATATTGGGGATAATGGGGATAAAAAAAGTCCCACATTATCAAAATGTAGGACTTTTTCTCATTTTGCATAAATTATTTTGCAGAAGCTTTTTTCTTTGCGATAGCTTTTTTAATTTTTTTAGCTTCATCTGTCAATTTAGTGTTTGAAGTAGATTCCAAATAAGAGTCCAAACCACCATTGTGTTCAATAGTACGCAAAGTTTTTGAACAAACTTTCAATTTGAAAGCCTTACCCAAAACATCACTCAACAAAGAAACAACTTGCAAATTAGGCAAAAAACGACGGCGGGTTCTGTTGTTAGCGTGACTAACATTGTTGCCGCTCATTACGCCTGCGCCTGAAATTTCACATTTTCTAGCCATTGTATTTATTCCCTTTTTATAAAAACTCGTTGCCATTTAATACATACAATTCTCTCAATAGTCAAGAGAAATTTTGGCCAAAAAGCCTATTTTATTGTAAATAATACAAAATATAGTGGAATTTTTAACCAATTTGGTTTAGTTATAAGTTAAATTTTGATTGTACCCGTAGCTCAACCGGATAGAGTATCAGCCTCCGACGCTGAAGGTTGAGGGTTCGACTCCCTCCGGGTACGCCACGCTTTTTCAAGGTATAAGACTATGACTGACAAAATATACATAACTTGGAACGAATTTCATCAAGATGTAAAAAACCTTTGCCTCAAAATAAAAAACTCCGGACAAGAGTTTAATAAAATAGTTGCTGTTTCACGAGGCGGATTTATTCCCGCCGGAATCGTCGCTTATGAGTTAAATATCAGAAATTCTGCCGTTATAAATATCAGCACCTATTTTGATGACAAACATTTAGAGTTAAACGAAATCAGTAACATTCAATCTGTTGGTAATGTTGATGAAAAAACCCTTATCATTGATGATATTTCCGATACGGGACAAACTTTTAAGCTTATGCGTCAGACTTTTCCGAAAGGGACTTTTGCAACTGTTTACACCAAAGAAAAAGGTCTTAATCAAGTCGATATTTTCGAGCGCCAAGTTCCTGAAAAATGGCTTGTCTTTCCTTGGGATATATAAATAAAGCCCTTATTTTTTTAAGTGATTATCCAATCGGTCTTCTTTTATTCCTTTGGGATCTTGATGTATAATGACTTGCGCATCGGGATATTTTTTCGTTATGAGCGCTTCAACCTCATCAGTATATTTATGAGCTGTATGCAAATCCAACTGACCGTCAAGCTCTAAATGAAACTCAAACATATACCCCGCGCCCAAATCTCTGGTTCGCAAATCATGTGCTTTAGGTTTTATTGAATGACTGGCTATAATATTTAAGACATCTTCTCTTATCTTTTCATCCAATTCTCTATCAAGTAATAAACCAACTGCATCTTTCCCCAAAGCAACCGCATTCCACAACAAATATATTGCTATCAAAACAGCCGTTAGCGTATCAACTTGCGTAATCCCGAAAAAACGAACCGCAATCAACGAAACAATAATCGACAAATTTGTCAGTATATCCACTTTATAATGCAGGGAATCTGCCATAATAGCCTGTGAATTGGTCTTTTTTGCCACCATATGCTGAAAACAAACCAATATAATCGTCGTGACCAAACTGAAAATCATAACCGCCAAGCCAAAATCCGTTTGCTTCAAATCAACCGGATGCCAAAAGCGCAATATCGAATCATACAAAATAAACAAGCCTGAAGCCGCCACAAACAATGACTGAAATAAAGCGCTCAAAGATTCAACCTTACCATATCCGTAACGATAATTTTTTGATGCCGGTTTTATAGAAATCTTTACGGCAAAAAAAGTAACAGCCGAAGCAATTATATCTGACAAACTGTCAACCATCGATGACAAAACAGCCAACGAGCCGGTATAAAAAACAGCTACTGTTTTCAATACACATAGCAAAACTGCCAATGATATTGAGGAAACAGCCGCTATTTTCTTTAGTCGATTTGCTTTATCTTGGCTTAACGGCATTATTTATTTTCTCCATATCTTCAAGACTTATTTCATAAGAGTTTTTTTCCGTTATTTTTGCAAAAGCTTTCAATGCTTCATTCTTTATATCACCATCGAAATTATAATTTAAGACAACGGCATCTTTTTTCTTATAAAAAGTCATAACCAATTTTTCAAAGTCTTCGCCGGAAAAAGTTAAAGTAACGCTTGGCTTTTCGATGTTTTCTTTTTTGATTTGACTCGTTTTTATATTAAGCATGGTACTTACTGTATTTGCAATTTTATCGACATCATTTTCACCATTTAGCCTTGTCATTCTGCCAAACTGCAAATTCCACAAGTCATTATATACCCAACCGCTATAATCCAAAGCCAAATCGATAAACGCTACCTTTGCCAACCAAACCTCAAATGTCGGCAAAATTCGGATATATGCACCTTTTGCGCTTCGGCTTAAATCAACATCATAATCGCCAACTTCGAATGAAACGACATCTTCTTCATCATCGTTTTTCAATGTTACTTTTACGGCGGTACTTTCGCTATTTTCAATAGGTAACAAACCGAATTTTTTCATACTCTCCGCTTTGCTTGATTTCTTCTCATAAACCGAAGCTCGCACAATTGCAGCCAATAGATTGCTAATTCGATTCTGTTTTACCAAAAATTCTTCTTTGCCTTTCAAAAACCACATATTATCTTTTTTGTAAAAAACTAACTCGCTATCGTGATTTTGCAAAACAATAGATGCTACATCATTTATCTTATCATCCAGATTGTTAAACATCGGCTTTTCGATAAAGTCTTTATCATAAACCTCAGGTTGCAAACAAACACCTACAACTCCCAAAATAACGAAAACACTGCCGACACCTGCCATAATCCAAAATCTTTTGTTAAAATTAGGTTTTTGCGGTTTGCAAAAACTTATCTTTTTTAAGCTCAAAGCGACAAAACCGACTATCACAAGCAAAGGTATCGCATAAATATTAAAAAACTTAACCAAGGCATCGGTTCTTTGCATATTATCATTCAACTCTAACCTTATTTCATAAAGTTCTTTTCTTTTTTCATCCAATTGAGTTTTCACTTTGTTTAATACAGCCAATTCATCAGCCGTAAAGTTTTCTCTTCCCTCAAAAGCTTTTTTATTGTTAACCTCGGCCAAACCTTTTTTAATCAGATTTATTTGATCAAAAATATCTTTTTCTTTTATCTTAAACTCTATCAAACTTTGTTTTTGACGGCGCTCAACTCCCTCAAACGGTCTGATTTTTGGAGATTTTCCTCTTAAATCAATCAGAGTATCATTTCCTGTTAATACATCTAAAGAATTTAAAACAAAATTGCCGTTATCAAGGTGTGGAATATTATAATTATTATTACCGATAGTTATCGATGAAGTCCAAAAAGAATCATAGAGCATATCGGAATCACCAACGGCAATTATTTCAAATTGTTTATTTTTATCTTTATTCAAAATATGAACAGCTAAAGGTTTTCTTATATCATCAGCCTCAAATCTTCGCAAAATTTCTGCCGGATGAACATTCTGTATGACCGCTTGTGATGAAATCAACTGCGAGTTTTTACTTGCTTCCATCAAAGGTATAAAATAAATATCTGCGTTCTTTAGGGGGCGGAATATAGAAGCGGAAGTCATTAACATTCTTTTTAAATTATAGACTTCCGGCATATCGCTATAAAACCCTTTATCTGTTACAAAAAACTGAATCAAATCTTGGGTTGTTGACGAATAATCAGCCTCTTGGATTGCAACCTGTGAAGAATAATCCAAATCAGCCACAACATAGTTATCATAATAATGAAAGCCCCATTTTTTCGGTAAATTTCCATAAACAGACTGGTGCATCAATTCATTTTGCGGGCCGACCAAAAACAGTGCTTCCGGTGCCACATCAAAAAATGCCAAAACCTTTCCGCCAGATATCGAATAGTTATAAATAGCTTCTTCCATATCTTCAGACATTTCTTTCGGATGAGCAATCATCAAAACATCCAAAGAATTGTCTATATCCTTAGGTGCATTTATTTCTTTTATATTATAAAATTTACTGATTTCATCAGCAATTTGCCAAGACTGAGACAATGTCGGACCATTAAACTTTGACAACATCGGCAAAGATGTCAACAATCCGATTTTTTTCTTTTTAAGTCCGAGCAAATATATATTTTCGGTTAAATCCTGTTCTAACAAATTTGCTCTTTGCAAAGGAATAAACGGCACAGATGATATATTTCCGTCTTCATCGCTAAAAACCAATCCGAAATAAGCCGCTACATCAATATTTGAAATAGCTATCTGTTGCAAATCTGACGCAATAGCTCTGTCTTCAACATCGCTCAAAGGTTCGGGATTGTATATCTGATAATTGAAGTTACCGTCAGCTTCATCAACATATCTGTCCAATAATATCTTCAAGTTATCAAAAATCCTTCTGTACCTTTCATCTCTTTCACCCAAGATTGGAGAGTAATAAACCCTCAAGGTCACGGGATATTCGATATTTTTAAGAACTTTTGTTGTTGACGAAGACAAGGTAAACAACTTTTCTTCCGTAAAATCTATTTGCTTTCCTTTTAACAGTCCGTCACTAAACAAATTAACCGATACAAATATTACAAAAACCAAGACAACCGCACTGATATATCCCACCATTGACTTGGTATGCAACCAAAACGCCGTTCCGGTAGTTTTGTAGTTTATGATGACAAAAGTAAAAAAGTTAAACATAAAAATCAATGAAGCAAAAAAGACTAAACTATTTAACCCCAATAATCCGGAAATAAAAGAATGCAAATGAGTTAAGAAGCTAAAGGAAGAAATCAAATTTATCATATACTCCGGAACGATTCCTCTAAAATAACTCAAAACATATTCCAACCCGCTAAGGAAAAACAACAAATTCAAAAATACCGATATAACCAAGGCTATTACCTGATTTTTTGTTAATGCGGAAGCGGTTTGCGATACCGACAGCATTGCTCCGGCTAACAAAAAAGCTCCGATATAACTGTTAAAAATAACCCAATTGTCAGGCTCTCCCAAAATATTTATTGTTATTATCAAAGGAAATGTCAGAAAAAGAGCAACTCCGCAAAAAAGCCATGCCGCTAAAAACTTACCCCAAATAAAATCATTGATAGAAACAGGCAAGGTCACAATTTGCAAAATAGTTCCGCTTTTTAGCTCTTCTGACCACAACCTCATAGCAATACCGGGAACAAACAAAAGATAAAGCCAGGGCAAAAACTCAAACATTGCTCTGAGAGAAGCATTGCCTAATGAAAAAATTCCGCCAAAATACAGCGAAACAGACGCGTTTAACAGCAAAAAACACACCAAATAAACATAAGCCAAAGGAGATATAAAATAACGATAAAATTCACCTTTTGCTATCGTAAAAATCTTAGACATTTTCGCTACCTCGTAAGTTTTATAAACGCATTTTCCAAAGAATTTGTTCTGGTTTGCTTGGTTATAGATTCCAAATCACCGTCTACTTTTATTTTTCCTTTGTTCATAATCATAATTCGGTTTGCAATCGTTTGTGCTTCATCAAGCAGATGTGTAGAAATTATTATTGTTTTTTCACAGCTCATATCTTTTATTAAGCCCAACATATGCTCTTTTTGGTTAGGATCCAGTCCGTCGGTAGGCTCATCCAACAACAAAATAGGAGGATTTCCTAAAATACTGACTGCAAAACCAACTCGTCTTTTATATCCTTTAGAAAGCGTTTCTATTTTTTGTTTTGCTACATGCTCAATATTAGCCAAACTCATAACTCTTTTTACTTCATCTTTTGCCAAAGACTTCAATTCTGCCAAATACCTCAAAAAGCTCTCAACACTCATATCGGCGTACAAAGGGGCTCCTTCAGGCAAAAAGCCGATTTCTCTTTTTGTTTCTATCGGATATTGTTCGTTATTTTTGCCAAAAATCTCTATTTTGCCATTATTTTGAGATAAAAAACCGGCAATCATATTCATCAGTGTAGATTTTCCGGCACCGTTCGGTCCCAGTAAAGCTATTATTTGACTGGGATATGCACTAAAAGACACATCGTCTACCGCACATATATTACCAAACGATTTTGAAAGATTCTTAACATCTATTGAACAAGGCATCTTGTTTTTCCCTATTTATTAAATTCATAAAGAGCTATTGCAGCAGCCGTTGCCACATTCAAACTTTCGGTTAAAGGCGACATCGGCAACTTTACCGAAATATCACAATTTTCCTCAACCAACCTTCTCATACCTTTGCCCTCTGATCCCATTATTATTGCGGTTTTCAAAGGTTTTTGCAGTTTATCGATAGTTGTTTTTGCATACCCGTCCATTCCCACTGTCCAAAATCCTGCGCTTTTCAATTTTTCTATAGCTCGTGACAAATTTGTAACTCTGGCAATCGGTAAATGTTCTATCATTCCGGCCGAAGCCTTAGCCATAGCACCATTTTCTATCGGCGAGTTTTTATCCTGCATAATTAAAGCCAGTGTATTAAATGCTACCGCCGAACGAATTATTGCACCGATATTTTGCGGATCGGTAACTTGATCTAAGATTAAAATATGACATTTTTCTTTCTCGTCAGCCATATCTAAAATATCATCCAAAGTATAATCAGGCAATCTGTTACAAAACAGTGCAAATCCTTGATGAACGGCGTCAGAGGAAAACAATTTGTCTATTTCTTTTTTCTCCACAACTTGGGGAGCTATTTTCGTAACTTTTCTTATTTCATCGACATTTTCTTTTACACACAAAATCTTAGCAACTTGTCTTTTAGGATTCGCCAAAGCAGCCATAACCGCATGGCGCCCATATAAAATCAAGCCTTTACTACCAACTTCTGTTTTTTGCTTAAAACTTTTACCCATGCCACACCTTCCTTACAATCGTTGAATTATATATCATAAAAATTAAAAAACCACTTATTCTTTCAAACAAGCGGCTTTTTCTACAACTTTTACCATCAATCTAAAAATTGTCTTTTAATCATCTTTTCGTAATACTATTGGTAAAGCTTTTTGCTAATACTTCATTTATATTTATTCTTAGAATCAATTAACACCCACTACTTTAAACAATAATGAATCTACCCTTTATATACCATATTTTTTGTAATAAAGAACCAACTAAACACCCCTTTCTTTACAAATATACAATGCAAAAACATCACTACCGTCATATTACCCAACACTACTGCCCATAAAACTCCTGACGCAGAAAACAAGTTTCCAAATAAGACACAAGACACTGGTGTTACAACTAAAAAACCCAAATTATAAAACACTGAAGAACTTACTAAACAATTTATATTTCGCAAAAGAATTATTTGCACAGAATTTAATGCGCGCATAAACATTGCAACACTTGCTATTCTTAATAAGGGAATGGTTAAAGAATAAAGTTCTGTATCTGAAGTCATCATAAAAGATATCGGTTTTGCACATAAAAAACATACAAAACAAACAAAAAACATTATTAAAATATTTAATAAAAAGGAAAACTCATATATTTTTTGCAATTCTTTACTGTTATTATCCACATATCGACCACAAGACACTACCCCTGCTTCCGCAAAACAACATCCTATTATATTTGATAAAATAAAAATTCGATAAGCTAGCGTATATGCAGATGCTTGAATAATATCAATATTCGCCACATAAAACAAACAAAAAGACATGGCCAATTCATATGATAGCATATTACTGGTAGCACTTAACCCGATATTTTTCTGTTTTTCAAAAACTCTAATATTTTTATCTTTTGACCAAATCTTAAACTTTTTAAAATCTTTATTCAGTAAAATATATAGCAACAAACCTCCACCCATAAATACTCTCACAGCGCTTGTGGCCCATGCTGCACCGACACTTAAAAGACGCGGAGTCCCAAATGCTCCATTGATCAAAATCCAGTCTAACAAAACATTTATAACATTAGCAAAAATAACAAAAAAAGTTATTACCCATGTTTTTCTTACCCCATTCAAAAAAGATGTACAAATAAAAAACATTATTGAAAAAGGTATTGCCGCACAAAGAATACGAGCAACATTAGACGATATTTCAGTTTGTTCCGGAGTATAATTAAACAATGTTAAAATTTGTGGAATAAAAATAAAACAAGGTATTGTTATAAAACTTAAATACATCCCAAATCTTAGAGCCGAACGCAAAGATTGACCCACACCAACAAAATCCTTTTTTCCAAAACTTTGAGATGTCGTAAAAAGTGTACCTGCCACTAACCCGTCCATTATCAACAATATAATGGTAACCGGTGTATCACCTATACTTTGCAACCCTATGTGTTCAGATTCGCTATACCCCAACATAACAGAATCAACAAAACTTAAGGAAAACATTCCTATTTTGGTTAAAAACAAGGGTAAAAAAAGCTTAAAAATTTGCTTTATATATTTTTTCATTAAATAGCCTTACGCAAAATACCTTTTGCTTGCTCAAGAAGTTTCTCGGCCCTGTCTTTCGAACAATTTTTTATAGCCATTACACAAGCTGTTTTGACATTATTGTTCGATTCTACCAAAAACTTAGAGGCTTCATCATAAGAAACTTTAGCAATCTCTGCAACGATTCTGGTTCCTCTATCAATAAGTTTTTCGTTTACCATTCTAACATCTATCATAAAATTTTCATAAGTCTTGCCGATGCGTATCATTGCTCCGGTTGACAACATATTAAGTATCATTTTTTGTGCTGTTCCCGACTTCATACGCGAAGACCCTGTTATTGGCTCTTGCCCTACAACCGGATTGATAAATATATCAGAATATTTTTGCAAAACAGCCTCCGGATTCGAGCTTATTCCAATCGTCTTAATTCCTCTTTTTTGAGCTTCTTCCAACAGAGCCAACACATATTTTGGTGCACCGCTTGCCGAAATTCCCACAACCACATCATTTTTATTCGGATTAAATTTATCCAAATCTTGCAAACCTAACTCAGCGCTGTCTTCAGAGTTTTCTATTGAATAACGCAACGCTTCGTCCCCGCCGGCAATAAATCCGTTTACCATTCCGTGTTCAACACCAAATGTCGGCCAACACTCCGAAGCATCCAAAACCCCCAATCTTCCGCTTGTACCGGCTCCAAAGTAGGCCAGTCTTCCGCCTTTTAAGAACGACTGAGCAATAAGCTCTATTGCTTTTGCTATTTCCGGAACACATTTTTCAACCGCTAAAGCGACTTTTTTATCTTCTTCATTCAAAACTTTTGCTATTTCATCAGCATTCATCATATCAATATTGGTTGTATTAGGATTTCTTTTTTCGGTCAAAATAACATTTTTCATCAGAAAACTCCTCGCAAATTAAATCATCATTCCTAAAAAAATATCGTAAAATAATTAAGATTTATATAAAAAAGATGTTGACAAATGACGCAAAATATTATTATTTGCATTGGTAGTGCAAATGCACTGACACTTAAGGAGTAATCCTTTGTCCTTATAGTAATTAAGGAGGGGTGGCAGAGCGGTCAAATGCAACGGACTGTAAATCCGTCGACTTAGTCTACGATGGTTCGAATCCATCCCCCTCCACCACTATAAGAAATATAACCTTGGATAATGGTTTGAAAAAGCGGGTGTAGCTCAATGGTAGAGCAGAAGCCTTCCAAGCTTATGACGGGGGTTCGATTCCCCTCACCCGCTCCATCTTCTCTCTATTTTCCAAAAAAATAAAATTAAGTTAAATATTGTCGTAACAACATAAACTTTTAAGGAATTGTATAATGGCAAAAGAGAAGTTTGAGCGCACAAAGCCTCACTGCAACATTGGAACAATCGGTCACGTAGACCATGGTAAAACTACATTGACAGCAGCTATTACAAAAGTATTGGCCGAAGCTGGCGGTG
>SUUJ01000004.1 GCA_015062585.1 Alphaproteobacteria bacterium
AAAAAATAAAAATATTTATGTAAAATATAATTGCCTCAGCAAATAATAAGCAAAAAAGGAAAGTTGAACTAAAATAAGAAACGAATGCTTATGCAATGCTGAGTATTCTTGATGGTCGCTTTTTTGCCATCTGCGACCTTCAAAAATGTATATATTTAGGGGATATTTTATAGATTTTTGAGAAAAATAGTATGCTTTTGAAGAAAGGGTACGCCCATCAAAATAAAAAATAGATACCGCTGATTTTGGGGCTTTGAGAGGTGTTATAGATACAAAAAAAGAGGAAATATAAATTTCCTCTTTTGCTAAATGGTTGCGGGGGCTGGATTTGAACCAACGACCTTCAGGTTATGAGCCTGACGAGCTACCGGGCTGCTCCACCCCGCGATAAGATGAGGCATTATTATACCTTTAAGCTTGCCTTGTCAAGTATATTTTTCAAAAAAATAAGCTGATGACTAAAGCAAAGACAAAAACAATCAAAATTATCCAATGCTGTATTTTCAAAATATCCCCCTTTTTGATTGACCGACTTTTCAGATATGCAAAAAAAAATAAAAAACAAGGCGTCCCCCATTTTTTATTTTTTTCGGAGCTAATGAATGAGTTATATTTTTTTACAAAACTTTTATGTTTCCTGCAGCAATTCGGCCTCTGTCATCATACAATTCATAACCGACGCGTTGACCGTCATTAAGTCTTTTTAAGCCGATTTTTTCTAATTGGGTTACATGAACAAAAACATCTTTTCCGCTTATTTCCGGCTCAATAAAGCCGTATCCTTTTTTGGTGTTAAACCATTTTATCGTTCCAAACAACATAAATTAAATTCCTTTCGTAGTTAAAGTCTAAAGTAACAGTTCAATAAGACTATACAAAAAAATACTGCATATGGGTATACAGTATTTTTCGGTTATTGATGTCGTCTTTTTCGGTATGTTCTTACTTTTTTTTCTGTTCTTTATCTATTAACTTATCCAGTTTTTCCAACTCATCAATATAGCTTGAAATCAGGCTCAAACCCATATTCCAAAACTTAGGATCTTTAGGATTTAGCCCGAAAGGTTTTAATATTTCGTCATATTTTTTTACACCGGTTAAGGATAACATATTCAAATATTTGTTTTCGAAATCTTTGACTTCTTTGTTTTGATAAACCTGATACAATGAATTTACCAAACAATCGGCAAATGAGTATGCGTATACATAAAACGGACGCCAGAAAAAGTGACCTACTACGGCCCAATTATCCTCGGTAACCTTATCAATGTTTACATATTTACCCAAAGATGCGCTCATTTCTTCTTTCCAAATTTCAGCTAAGCGAGCTTGCGAAACTTCGCCGTTGCGTCGTTCGTCATGAACTCTTGTTTCAAAGAAATGAAATGCAATTTGGCGAACGGCTGTGTTAATCATATCATTAACTTTGCCGGCAATAAGACACAATTTTTCTTGATTAGTCTTGGCTTGTTTTAGCAGTGATTGAAAAGTTAGCATTTCGCCGAACACCGAAGCAACCTCAGCCAATGTCAAAGGTGTTGCATCATTCAAATCACCTTGCTTTGAACTTAAGCGCATATGACAACCATGTCCTAACTCGTGAGCCAAAGTTAAAACATCATTTTGCTTACCGACAAAGTTTAAGAACAGGTAAGGGTGATATTTATCAGGCAAAGACATTGCAAAAGCCCCGTTTCTTTTACCGTCACGAGGAGGAACATCAATCCATGAATTTTCCTTATTGAAAAAGTCTTTTACCAAATCATAAAGTTTTGGCGAAAATTCGTTATATGCTTTTAGGACCGTATCAACAGCCTTATCCCAAGAATATTTTTTGTCATTTTCAAAAGGAAGCGGAGCGTTTCTGTCCCAATATTCAAGTTTTTTAACCCCAAGCCATTTGGCTTTGAGCCTGTAAAAACGATGCGCAATATTAGCATAATTGGCTCTGACAGTATCAGCCAATGCCACAACGGCTTTGTCATCAACTCTGTTAGCCAAATTTTGTGAAGCAACCGGTGTTTTGAAACCTCGTTTAACATCTTCAATAGCCTTGTCTTTTACTACCATGTTGTAAATCAAGGTGAACAACGGCGCGTTTTCTCTAAATACGCGAGCGATTTCTTTTCCGGCTTTTTCTCGTACTTTTGCGTCTTTATCCAAAGTCAATTTTGATATTTCGCTGTCATTATATTCTTTGCCGTCAACCGTAAATTTCAATCGAGCAGAGGTTTCTTCGTATAATCTCTGCCATCCATCGCCTGAAGTAACCGATTTTTCATGCAAAATTTCTTCTACCGATTCGGATAATTCATATTTTTTAAACATTCTTATACGATTTAACCAAGGTGAAAAATAAGCCGCCTTTTCATCTTTGAGCCATTCATCAATTTTGGCTTGTGGTAGTTTGTTTATTTCCAAAGACAAAAATATCAAAGGCAGTCCATAGTCATTAAGCTTTTCCGAAGTGTTTTGATAAAAAGCCAGTGCCTTGGCATTTTTCATCTGAGTAACCATGTTCAAATATGCAAATACACCGATTTTGTTACCTAAAACCGAGTGATCTTCACAATCTTTTGCCATTTCGTAAAATTGTTTTGCATTCAAACCTTCAAGTTTGCCTTTATATTTTTTTGCAAAACTAAGCGCTGATTTTTTATAAGTTTCTAAATCTGTGTTGATTTGCTTATCATCGATTCCGTTATATAAATCGGTCAAATCCCATGCCAAAAGTTCATTCTTTGGGCAACATTTCTTCGGAGATGTTTTGCTCATTTTCTTCATTTTCGAGATCCTTTCTCAGCTTATCTAAACGTATCATTTCGTCTTTTACATCAGGATATTTTTTTAAATATTCGGCGCGCTCTTCTTCATCAAAAAATGAATTTTTCTCAATTTCAGGCTCAAATATATAATTACTCCAAGGTTTAGGCTGTTTGTTATCAAGCCACAAATCAAAACCTTGAATTATAATTTTTACATCACAATAAGTATTGTTGGCGATGGCTTTGGTTGAGCACCATATTTTGCGCTCACAAGATATTAAATTATCAATCATTTCTTGAGTGCACTGTATAAATCCGCGCTTTTTTGCGTCTTGTTTGGGTGATATCACCAATAGTACAAACAACAGCAAAAAACACCCCATAACAGAGGCTAATAAACCGCCGAACCAATAGCGCTTAATAAAATTCATTATATACCTTTATTTTATTATTTTTTAGCTTTTCTTTTTTTCAAAAGTTCTTCTAATAGTGCTAATTCTTCCAATGTATTGGCTGCCGAAGCTTCATCAACGGGACATTCAACGGCAGAGCATTTCAATCCCATGCGAAGAGCTATTTCAACTGCATCTGTAAGATAATATTCTTGTGCAGCATTATCATTACTGATGGAAGCCAAAATAGAAAATATTTTTTCACCGTCAAAGCACATAATACCGGAATTACAAAATTTGATAGCCTTTTCTTCATCAGATGCATCTTTAAATTCTACAATGCGTTTTAAATCATCGCCATCCATGACCAATCTTCCGTATCTTGCCGGATCCTCAGGGGTGAATCCCATACAAACCACCGAATATCCTTCGGCGCGTTTTTTAAGTAATTTATTCATACTTTCTTTAGTATACAATGGTTGGTCACCAAAAATAACTAAAACATCACCGGTAAATCCTCTAAATTCATTACAGGCAGACAAAACAGCGTGACCTGTTCCCAATTGCTTTTCTTGAATACAAGTAGGATATGGGAAAACTTCTCTTCTTACGGCGTCACCGTCAGGAGCAATAACCGTAACAATTTTCTTTACTTTCATTTCCTCCAATGTATCAATAATATGTCTGATCATCGGCTTGTTTGCAACCGGCATCAAGACTTTTGGCAGATCAGATTTCATGCGTGTACCTTTGCCGGCGCCCAAAATAATTGCTCCAATTTCTTTATTCATTTTATAAGTTCTCCTTTATAACTTTTTAATAACTTTGCTTTACTATATACCATATGATTATAAATTAAATAGTGAGTGTCAAGTTATGAAGAAACTTTTTTTTGCGATATGTTTCAACTTAATCTTTTTTTGTGTTGCCGAAGCTCGTATTACGCCTGTTAGCGGTTACACAAATATTAAACAGGAAATTATCGGAGAAAAAGATCCTGTAATTAAAAATATTGACAGAGAAGAAGTTGCCGAATTTATTTTGGAGCGTTTCAAGACGGCTGAAAAAATAAAAAAAGAAGATGTTAACAGAACCGTTTCGCATGTGGAAAGCAGACTTGAAACAATGCAAAAACAAGAAGATGCAAAAAACTTTTTTCAAAAAGCGTACGAAAAGGCAATCAAAAAAATAAATGAACCTGCAGATGTTGAGCGAAACGATGTATCTGATGAAATACTTGAAGCTGAATTTAACAAAAGAATTATAGCTGAAACTGCAAAAAAATATGCTCCGTCTCAAGTTAGTGAAGAAGTTAAACAATGGAACTCAATCGGTGTTCCGGTGATTTCTACTTTATTGCCGCCATACAATATTCCCGTACATGTTCCGGCCATAGAGCACATTCCGTTGTTGATGAATAATATTGATGTGTTATCAAACGGTATGATAAAATTTGAAGAAACAGTGGTTGTTGTTGCTGATAATCAAAAATTAAAATCAGGCTTAACCAAAATATTGCCATCCAGAATAATAAATGAAAAAGGCAAGGTGCAAAATATCGATTATTCTATAATTGAGGTTACCATAAATGATGTTCCGGTTAAATATTCGCTGGCCAAAAACAAAGACAGAATTTTAATGGTGCCGGACAAAGACTATCGAATTGCTCCCGGAATTTATACCTATAAATTTCAATATTTAGCTGATAATGCACTTGTAGAAGATAAAGATTTATATAAATTTTACTGGAATGTTGGCGGTAATGGTTGGAATTTGGTTGTTGATAGAACTATTACCAACTTAACGATTCCCGATAAAGAAGGGTTACTGGGGGTAAATGCCATGATAGGTTCATCGCGAGGATTTTATCCCAATAGTGTAACCCATAAACAAAACACTCTTTCAACGACATTTGTTGCGGATATACCTTTGTTTGTCGGTAACGGAATGTTTATTGATGTTGATATTGATAAAAAAGTAATGTCCGGCATAACCGTCGGACAGCGTTTTGTTCGCTCGTTCTACAATTATGGTGACATATACATTTCATTTATAGGTTTACTCTTTATTGCAATTTCATCATTTGTTTCTTGGCGCTATATTTCAAGCGGAAAATCGCGCGTAAAAGTAAATTTGAATAAGACGGCGCTAATGATGAGATATATGCTTTGCGAAAAATTTGATAAAAAATCAATCGGTGGTTTTTTGCTCGATATGTATAAGAAGAATATTATCGATATTCAAAAAACTGGCGATACAATTCTTATTATTAAAAGTACAGATATATTAAAGTCATTGGCTAAATTTGAGAAAAAAGCTCTAAAATGTTTGTTTCCGTCGCATGAAACCACTTTTACCGTCAATAAAAACAACAAGTTGCCGCTAAAAAGGTTTGTTGCCCAATTGGAAAAAGGCTTAAAAAAAGATGTATTTATGTTCAACTTTAAGCTAAATATCGGCTATCTATTGTTTAACTTAGCAATGATTGTCTTTGCTATTGCCGGAATAGCTTCATTTAAGATAAGTTCGCTCTATGTATTTAAGGTTGCTGTTTTGACTATGTTTGTATCATTTATCGGTACATTTTTGTGGTACTGTGGTCGTAAAAAATGGTTGAAATATGTGACCGGAAGTCTGTCTGTGCTGGTTTTGTTACTGTGCCTTGTAATTTATTCCGCACTAATTCATCCATTGGCTGCATTGTTCTTGATTTTTGGTACAATTTCTACAGTATACTCTATAAAATTGTACTCAAAGCGCAATGGCTTGATAGGCACATATATCAATGATATTGCCAAGCAAAAAGAACATATAATTCAAAACAAAGACAATATATCATTAAGCAAAGGATTTTTACAACATCAATCAATGATATATATCTGTGATTTAGATGATGAGATTAAGCCGTCTGTTGAAGATGATAAGTATAAAATATCAATAGTAAATGCACTTATAAAATGTCTGTAAACTATTGCTCGACATCTTCCAAACTCTCAAAAACCTTTTTTGCAGTTTCTATGGCTGTATATGCTTTTTGAGGCTTTCCGGCATATCCTAGTTGGTATGATATAACCTTAAAACCGAACGGATTTTGTGTATAATTTTCTTTTTCAATATCGGTTTTTTCAAGATCTTCATACTTTTCAAAAGCGTCAAATCTGACTCTTATATATGCGCGCCATATTATGGCATCAGGCTCAGGACGGTTTATAGTTGAAGTATATGTCTTAAATTGTGCTATCCACAGGTTCCCTACAATATTTTTTATATAATCAATTTCAATATCTCGAACCATTTTTTGTTTGATAAAACGGGTTATCTGTTCTTGATTCAATTTATCTAAAAAAGCGTAATACGCCGAAGGTGTCGAATACCAATAAAATTTAGAGTTTTTATCCCATCTGTAAAACAAATCAGTGGTAGATTTCGGAATTGCATGACGCATGGTTATGTAGTCTTTAATATATCCTTCCGTCAGCAGATTCATAAATGTATCGTTTTTGTGTAAAGGTTGAGTTTTATCCAGTTTATAAGAAGCTTCATCCGCGCTTAAAAATGACGGTTTTGCGGTTATTTGCGGTAATAACATATATATTATGGAAGTTAGTGCAATATTTACGCACATGCTCATAACAGCCATAACCACCAATAACCGAGACGCCCACAAATATCTTCGTTCCGGAAATGCCGGAATGTGAAAACTCTCCGGATAAAGTCCTAATTTATCTGGGCTTTTTTTGTCTTTATATTTGAATATAAGCGAAAAAAGACTCATGATAAACAATCCTAATATTCATACAATTCGTTACGAACTTCTTTTGCTGTATTCAAATAACTTTGCGGGTCACCCGGAGTTCCTACATAAGATAAAGCATAGTTGGTTACCAAAAAGCCGAAAGGATTTTGTTCGCGCAATGATTTGTTTTCATAAGGTATCGGAGCCAAGGCCGCGCGAATATAGGCTCGCCAAATATTTATGATCGGTTCCTTTTGTTCCGGATAATAGTCGATGGTAATAAATTGAGCCTGCCAAAATCCTCTTGATGTCGGTCGGATCCACTCGGTTTCAACTAATCTTACGATTCCGGTAAGCTGAGAGTTTCGGATGTTTTTTTCTACATCATTTGAGATAAAAGCCGTATAAATATTTGGGGAAGACATCCAATATACACGAGAGCCGCGTCCCCAACGCGACATCATCTCATCGTAATCGTCAGTAATAACATGTCGCATATAGATATATTCTTCAACCAAACTTTCTGTCAGTAAATCTGCTACCGCTATGGCTTTTTCTTGTCTTTCGACCGGTGATAGTTGAGTGAAGTTCTTATCTTTTTGAAGCAACAAAGGATAAGCAGTTCTCTGCGGCAACATCAAGTATATTGAAGAAACTAAAATTAAATTAAGACTGATGCTGATACTGGAAAATATAACCAAAAGTCTTGATGTCCACAGATATCTGCGTTCGGGAAAGGCAAGGGTGTGTACCGCTTCGGGATATTTTCCGAGCTTGTCAGGACTTTTATTTTCCTTAAATCTGAAGACTGTATTAAATAAATCCAGCATAATCCCTCTTAAAATAAAAATAAATTTAAACAACTTTGCATTTAGTATAACACGATAATAATATCTTTTTTGTTAATTTTATACAACATTGTTGAATAAAAGCAAATAAAACTGTTAATATTTAAAATATTGATATAAGCTAGCATAAAAGAATGTTTGATTTAAGGTAAGGATAATGAAAAAAACAATTATATTATTCAGCTTTTTAGCGCTGTTAATAACTGCGTGTTCAAACCGTCCGGCATTTTTGGGCGATGTCCCGTCTCCGGCCGCGTATACCGAGTGGGATAGGGCGATTCGTGTTGATACCGATATGCAAACAATGTATACCGCAACACCGCGCAAGATTGAAAAACCCATAGATATGTATATGGCTTTTGCGCTTGCCTTAAAGTACAACTATACTCGCCGTTTGGTCAGCTATCAGCAAAGTATGATAGAAGTAGGTAAAGATCCTAAAAATCGTTTGCCTGAGGTTTTCTCTTCTGCCGGATATGTTAATCCCTCTAACGGAAGTGCTATGGATTCTGAGTTGAAACTCGCTTGGAATATTTTGGATGTAAGTACCGTTTTTTATCAAAGTAAAGATGATTGGTATAAAACCAGCGTAGCCTATGAGCAAAGCCGCAAAGTAATTCATAATCTTATGCAAGAAACCAGAGTTTTATATTGGAAAGCTTTGAGCGCTCAAAGATTGCTTCCGCTAATTGACGATATGATAGAATATATGACCTTGGATGTTGATGAACTTAACGCCAAAACCGTCGAATTGGCTAAAGAAGGTCAAAGTTTGAGTATTGGCGAATTGGAACGCAAACGCTCATTTATGGAGGCTACCAAAGATTTGTCAAATATCAAGCGTGATTTAGAAACGGCTAATGTTCGCTTAGCCTCATTGATGGGTTTCCACCCTTCTACCGAAATCACATTGGTAGGTAAGGAAAGCGGTAACTTTGATTTGCCTGAAATCAAAAGTTCTCTGAGTGAAATGGAATGGGTGGCTTTGACCAACCGTCCGGAATTAAGAACCAGAGATTTGGTAACAGATGTTGATGAGGTTGTTGCATCATTCAAGATTTTCTCAAATCCCGGCGATGCCAAATACAAGACCGATTCCAATTACTATAATCGCGCGTGGTCAAAAAAAGCCAAAGAAGTCGGTATGTCAGTATTTGAAAACAACAATAATCCCAAATATTTCGAGGCCGAGGCTTTGCGCCGTCAACGCATGACCAACCTTGTTTTGACACAAGTATATGTTGCTTGGGCTCGTTATATGTCAGCGATTGAGGATTATCAAATCGCTCAAGAGCTGGCCTATGCTTCAGAAGATATTGCCGAAGATACCACAATCACCGATGGTTCAAGAGCTGCAAACTCTCAATTAGAATCGGCTCGAGCAATCGAAGACGAAGCAAAAGCCATGATTGCTTATGTAAACTTGCAAGATGCTTTGGGTAACTTGTATTCGACATTGGGTATGGATGCGATTCCTTATTATATGTTGAACGAAAAACCGTCGAGAATAGCCGTTTATCTTCGCGGCGTATTGGAAAAATGGCGTAAAGGCGAGTTTTTGCCGGATAATCGCCCCTATATGTTAGATGTTCCGACCAAACGCCCTCCGGTAAATTTGTCATCAGAGAAATTGTTGCCTGATTTGGTATTGGAAAGCGGTCAAAAAATAGATGTAGTTATTCCGCAAGAAATTATCAATAAGTTGAATCCTCAAGGCAAAGTTTCGGTAAAAGCCGGTATGATAGACGATACTCCGTTACCTGATTGGTTGATGTTTGATGAATATCGCAATGCTTTTGTCGGTATGGCAATGCCCGGTAATGTCGGTTCTCATCGTGTAAAAGCTTATATTTCTGATGAGGAAGGCAGAGTCGGATTTATTACCTTTGGTATTAAAATTACCGATGTATATGTTCCTTCGATAAAAATGAGAGGTTTGACCGAAGGCCGTACTGCTCAGGTGCTAAAACGCTGTGTCGGTCGTCAATGCTCTGATGAGTACATAACGGATGTTACCGTCGGACAAGATGTTTCAAAAAAGTACAAATAAAAAAGTAAAGGAGCCGAAAGGCTCCTTTTGATTTTGCTCCTGCACTTCTCTATATTATATTATACTCCAAATCACTCGAGTGAAATAAATAATATAAAATAGGATTGTACAAGGAATTACTCCCCATAACCTCCACAGTGTGATCGTGTATATCACTCTCAACCATTTAGGCGACTTGTTGATGAGTTTACAAAAGCTATTCCAAGGCTCTTCAACATACTGTGGAGATCTCGAGATAAGTGAAATCGATTTGAATAAGCTACGCCCACAGGCATACATTAAAGTAGTGCACAGCATTACCAAAACAAACACCGCTACTGCGATGATAATAATAGTTGTTGTTGTCATAATTTTTGTTGTTTTTTTGGGTGAATATATAAAGTTGACTAAAATTTTCGAGATGAAAAATATTCTATTACTCATATAAAGCCGATATTAACATAACAAAGATTATGAAAACCGATAGGCTATAATTGTACGAGAGTAAATAATTATTTTGCTATGAGAATATTGTATCACGTTTTGCATCCTTTGTCAAATTGTCTGTTTTTATATTTAATTGGCACTTAAACTGTAATCACTCACTTCGTTCGGAGAGATGGCATTAATTCCAAATTTAATGAATCCAAACAAGACTCGAATCCGATTCGAATCCATAAAAAAGAATCCAAATTTAAACGACTCGGTTTTTGACAGAAAAATGGTTAATTTTTAGCTTAAATTATCTAAATTTTCGGATATATCGGAAATTCCCAAAAGTTGTTAAGAACTTTATAAACAGGGCAAAAAAAAAATTATGACAGTTTTTTAAATAGATAGAGCAAAAACACAAGTTTGTTAACTATTTAAAGGTTGTTTGTGAAGGGGGTTTATATAAGAATAAAGCCAATGCAGAAATTGCTAAATTATTGTACTTTATTTATAGAGAAATAAAAATTGTGAATACTATATCTTGTGTCTTTACTTTTTATTAACTCTATATATTGTATGTTTAGTGTCAGATTTGACATTGGAGTCTAACCACAAGAAAATAAGGAAGTAATTTAAGAAATGTCAGAAGTAGAGTACAAAATGTCATCAGTTGCCGAAGAGAATATCGGTATCGATAATGTAGCTAAGAGAGACGGAACCTTGGCACCGTTTGATAGCACAAAGATTTATAACGCCATTAACAAAGCCGGTAGCACAACCAAAGAGTTTGGAGAAGAAGAAAGTTGGTTGTTGACCGCACAAGTTTTAAAAGTGCTAAAGCACAAGTTCGAATCTGGATTACCTTCAATTGAACAAATTCAAGATATTGTCGAACAAGTTCTTATTTCAGCTAACTATTTTGCAACTGCCAAAGCGTACATTTTGTACCGCGATCAGCGTCAACGCACTCGTAATGATCAAAAAGTTATGGTTGATGTTGAAAGCTCAATCAACGAATATTTGGAAAAACTTGACTGGCGTATTAACGAAAACGCCAACCAAGGATATTCTAACGGTGGTTTGATTTTGAATGTTTCTGGTAAAGTAACAGCTAACTATTGGCTCAGCCATGTATATCCGGCGGCTGTCGGCGAAGCTCACCGCAATGGTGATATTCATATCCACGATTTGAGTATGTTGGCTGCATATTGTGCCGGTTGGTCATTGAAAAACCTCCTTCACGAAGGATTTAACGGTGTACCGGGCAAAGCCGAAGCCGGTCCGGCAAAGCATCTTTCTGCTGCTGTCGGTCAAATGGTTAACTTTATGGGTACATTGCAAAACGAATGGGCCGGAGCTCAGGCATTTTCATCAGTTGATACTTACCTTGCTCCATATGTCAGAAAAGACGGACTTTCTTACAAGCAAGTATATCAATGCATGCAAGAGCTTATCTACAACTTAAATGTTCCTTCTCGTTGGGGTTCTCAAACACCGTTTACCAACTTTACATTTGACTGGGTGTGCCCTGAAGATTTGCGTAATACTCATCCTCTTATCGCCGGTGTTGAACAAGAATTTACTTATGGCGATTTGCAAGAAGAAATGCACATGATAAACAAGGCCTATATGGAAGTTATGATGAAAGGTGACATCAAAGGCCGTCCGTTTACATTCCCGATCCCGACTTACAACATGACTCCGGACTTCCCTTGGGAAGATGAAAACACCGAGCTGTTGTTTGAAATGACAGCCAAATACGGCTTGCCTTATTTCCAAAACTTTATCAATTCAGTATTAAAACCGGGTCAAATCCGCTCAATGTGTTGCCGTTTGCAACTTGATTTGCGCGAACTATTGGCCAGAGGTAACGGCTTGTTCGGTTCTGCCGAACAAACAGGTTCTATCGGTGTGGTAACCTTTAACTGTGCTCGTTTGGGCTATGTTTACAAAGGAAACGAAGCCGGTTTATATGCTCGTGTTGACGAGTTGTTAGAACTGTCAAAAACTTCACTTGAAATCAAGCGTAAATTGATTCAACGCTTAATTGACGGTGGTTTGTTCCCGTTCACCAAGCGTTATTTGGGAACTTTGCGTAATCACTTCTCTACCATTGGTGTTAATGGTATCAACGAAATGATTAGAAACTTTACCAATGACGAACACTCTATTGCTGATGAGTGGGGACAAAACTTTGCAATCAAATTCTTAGATTATATCCGCGACAAGCTGGTTAAAATTCAAGAAGAAACAGGTCATATGTACAATCTTGAAGCTACACCGGCCGAAGGCGCAACCACACGTTTTGCCCGCGAAGATAAAAAACGCTATCTTGATATTATCCAAGCAGGCACTAAAGAAAATCCGTTTTACACTAACTCATCTCAATTACCTGTCGGTTATACGGATGATCCGTTTGAAGCACTTGATTTGCAATCAACACTTCAAACAAAATATACCGGTGGTACAGTTCTTCACTTGTATATGGGTCAACGCATTTCCTCAGCTAAGGTATGCAGAGATATCGTAAAACGCGTTTTGACGAATTATCGTTTGCCGTACATTACCATAACTCCTACTTTTTCCATCTGTCCAAAGCATGGTTACATTTCAGGAGAACACAAATATTGCCCGATTTGTGATGAAGAAAAGAAGGCAATAAAGAGAGCCGCCGCATCAAGAAAAGATGTTGCATAAGTTTAATATTTTATAAGAGAAAATGGAGAAAGAAATGACAACTGTTAATTTTGAAGATATCAAACTTGCAGACGAAGAAAGACAACCATGCGAAGTATGGACAAGAGTTATGGGCTATTTGCGTCCTTACTCAGAATTTAATGTAGGCAAAAAATCAGAATTCAAATCTCGCTTAAACTTTTCTGAGTTGAAAGCTGTTGAAGGTTGTGCTTGCCATTGCGAAGAAGGTTCTTACGCAATCGCAGCAGAATAATAAGAGAACTCATTATATGTCAGTAATCAAAGTTGGCGGCGTTGAGAAATTCAGCGCCGTTGATTTTCCCGAAAAACTAACCGCTGTTGTCTTTATGCAAGGTTGCCCGTGGAAATGTCCTTTTTGTCATAATGCCGCTATCAGAGATTTGAGCAAAGAAAACGATTTTTCTTGGGAATTGTGGATGGATTTTTTGCGTTCGCGCGTAGGAAAACTTGATGCCGTAACTTTTTCCGGTGGCGAACCGTTAATGCAAGATTGTTTAGCCGATGCGATTATAGAAGTTAAAGATTTGGGTTATGAAATAGGGCTTCATACCGGTGGTTATCACCCAAAACATCTTGAAAAAGTTTTACCATTAGTTGATTGGGTGGGCTTGGATATAAAAGCACCGTTTGAAGTAGAACATTATCAAAAAATTGTTGGTGTCAATCATTTGGCAAAAGTTGAAGAAAGCCTAGACTTGTTGCTTCAAAGTAAGGTTGATTTTGAATGCCGTACAACCTGTGATCCAAGGTTTTTAAGCACAAAAGATTTGTTCGAAATTGCCAAATCATTAAAAGCCAAAGGTGTAAAAAAATACTTTTTACAAAAATACCGCCCGATTGAATCAGATAAAATAACAACGGATAGTGATTGCGAAAATATCTTTAGCGACAACGAGCTGATAGAATATTGCAAAAACAATTTTGAAAAATTTGATATAAGAAGATAAAAAAAAGCCCTCATGTTTACGAGGGCTTAAATTTATTCATTACCAATTATTTATTTTTTTACTTCGTCCGGATCACGCAATACATAACCGCGTCCCCAAACGGTTTCAATATAATTTTTTCCGCCCGAAGCATCTTCTAATTTTTTGCGTAATTTACAAATAAACACATCGATAATTTTTAATTCAGGCTCGTCAATTCCGCCGTATAAGTGATTCAAGAACTGATCTTTGTTCAAGGTAGAACCTTTACGCAAAGACAACAATTCCATAATACCATATTCTTTTCCTGTAAGGTGCAAAGCTTTGCCTTTGACACTAACGGTTTGAGTATCAAGGTTAACTTCAACATCGCCGGTATTTATGATTGATTCCGAATGGCCTTTTGAACGACGAACAATTGCGTGAATACGAGCAAGAAGTTCGCTTTTGTCAAAGGGTTTTGTAAGGTAATCATCAGCGCCATAGCCCAAACCCTTAACTTTTTTATCAGGTTCGGTAAGTCCGGACAAGATTAAAACAGGAGTATTAACTTTTGATGCGCGCAAATTTCTCAAAACTTCATAACCGTTAATATCAGGCAACATCAAGTCAAGAATGATAATGTCATAATCATAAAGTTTGCCAATTTCAAAGCCTTCCTCACCCAAATCAGTGGTATCAACAATCATACCTTCTTTTTTGAGCATGGTTTCTATGCTTTGTGAAATTGCATAATCATCTTCTACTAACAACACACGCATTTTAACGCATCCTTTCGTCAAATAAACTAAACTTCTGATAATACTATATAGCCATAAATTTGATTTGTTTAGTTCTGTTAATAATTATTAACAATTTTTTGTGAAGGATGTTGATAACGATGATAAAGCTATCCAAATATAATGTTTTGTAGTATAAAAAACTAAATGTAAACAAATATCAGGGTAAAATCATTGTCGGAATTTATAGATAATATAATAAAGTCTGTCGAAAAACTCGAAACTTCTTCTTATTACGGAAGGGTTAGCGGGGTTCAAGGATTGTTTGTCGAAGTTAGCGGAATTTTGAGCTCTTTGGCAATAGGTGACAGATGCAATATTATAAATAATCGAGGCGAAAATGTTCAAAGTGAAATAGTATCATTTAAGGATGATAAAATTTTGCTTATGCCTTATGGTACAATGGATGGTATCGGAATTAACTGCTTGGTTGAGGTGGTTGATGCCAAACCGGTAATTTATCCGCATTCTTCCTGGTTGGGACGAATTGTAAATGCCTTTGGCGAGCCTTTGGATGGCAAAGGTCCTCTTATCAAAGGATCTAAACCTTATTTTATCAAATCATCACCGCCGCCGGCACAATTCCGCGATAGAGTAGAGGGCAAAGTTGATTTGGGCGTAAAAGCCGTAAATGCCTTTTTGACCATCTGCAAGGGGCAGCGTATGGGAATCTTTGCCGGTTCAGGTGTCGGAAAATCAACTTTGATGTCAATGATGGCGCGCCATACCGATTCTGATATTTCTGTTATCGGATTGATAGGCGAACGTGGCCGCGAAGCTAAAGAATTTGTCGAAGATGTGTTGGGCGCCGAAGGTTTGAAAAAATCGGTTTTGGTCTTGGCTACTTCTGATGAAAGTCCGCTTCTTCGCCGTCAGGCTGCTTATGTTACCATGGCAATTTCCGAATATTTCCGCGATGAAAATAAAAATGTATTGTGCATGATGGATTCTATTACGCGTTTTGCTATGGCTCAACGCGAAATATCGCTTTCGGTTGGCGAACCTCCGGCCTCTAAAGGATATACCCCCAGTGTGTTTGCTGAGCTTCCGCGATTGTTAGAGCGTGCCGGACCCGGTGCAGGTACCGGTTCTATTACCGGATTATTTACCGTGTTGGTCGATGGCGATGATCACAACGAACCGGTTGCGGATGCCGTGCGTTCGATTCTTGACGGGCATATAGTCTTAGACCGCGCAATTGCTGAACGCAATCGCTATCCTGCCATCAATATTTTGCGTTCAATATCTCGTACTATGCCTGATTGTGACACCAAAGAAGAGGCTGAATTGGTAGCAAAAGCTCGTAAATATATTTCTTCATATGAGGATATGGCCGAACTTATCCGTCTTGGCGCGTACAAAAAAGGTTCAAACCGAGAAGTTGATGAAGCAATTTTTTATTATCCAATGATTGAAGAGTTTTTATCTCAAGGGAAACACGAAAAGTTTTCTTTGGCCGAATGCTATGAAGCTTTAGCCAATATTTTAAATACTCCGTATATTCCGCAATAACAGGATAATATCTGATGAAAGATGCCTTAAAAACATTGGAGCGGGTTAAAAAATTTGAAATAGACGAACAACGACGCGTTTTAATGCAAAAGTTGGCACGCGAAGAAGAATTGCAAAAAACATTAAAAAATCTTATTGAAGAATATGAAAGAGAAAAGGAATTTGTCAGCCAAAATCCGACACTTTGCGATTTTGGAGCTTATACCGATCAATATGTAAAAAAACGCCGCGCTTTAGAAAAATCTATTGCCGAAGTTCAGGACGAAATTGAAAATATCAGAGATATTATGGCCGGTATGTTTAAAGAGCAAAAAACTTTTGAAATAGTGACCCAAAATCGTAAAAATAAAAAGAACAAAGAATTAGCCGAGCAAGAACAAAAGCTTCTTGATGAGGTCGGAACTAATACCTATATTAAAAAACATCAACAATAAATAAAAGGAGATCTTAAAATGTTTGAAATGAAAAAACTTGATTTTGAACTATCTGCGCTAGAACCTTATATTTCAGCCAAAACTATGGATTTTCACTATAACAAACATTATAAAGGTTATGTCGATAAGTTAAATGAATTGATAGCCGGAACTCCATATGAAAAAATGTCTTTGGAACGCATTATCAAAGAAAGCTATAACAAGCCGAATGATAAGGCAATTTATAATAATGCCGGCCAAGTATACAATCATCAGATGTTTTGGGAATCTTTGTCAGACAAGGGCGCCAAAATGCCGGCAGAAAAATTTATGCAACAAATTGAAAATGCTTTTGAAACTTATGATAATTTTAAGAAAATTTTCAAGGCAAAAGCAGTTGCTCAATTTGGTAGCGGCTGGTGTTGGTTAGTGCAAAAAGATAATAAACTTGATATTGTTACTACTTCAAATGCCGATAATCCGTTGTCATTAAATTTAGGTCAGCCGATTGTAGTAGCCGATGTTTGGGAACATGCTTATTATCTTGATTATCAAAATAAAAGAGCTGATTTTATAGAGGCTTTTTTAGAGCATTTGATTAAGTGGTAAATTGTCGCATTGTGTTGACAGTTTAGGTAAAAAATGATATTATAGTACTATATAAATGTCTAACAAAAGGACTTTTGAGATGACTAAAGAAAAACTTATTGCAAAAGTAAAAGCCAACGAAAAAGGTATGAAAAAATATCCTTGTGGCGGAAAGAATGTTCCTTTTAAAGGACGTGAATTGGCTAAGTTGATACAAAATTTAGGGAAACAACATGTCCAAGTACGAAACAGAGGATAAGTATTATATTGCCGAAAGTACTGAAGGTGAACTTTATGTTTATATCAGTGCAAAAAAAGACACGCCTACACATCCTCAAATTATATATGACGGATTTGATCATGCCTTGCTTGTTCGTACAGCTGATGAAAGCATTATTTTAGACTATATCAATCCTGATGTTCGCGATAAATTACGCAAAGCACACGAAGTGATAGTTGTTGAAACTTTGCTCGAAACAATCAAAGATGCCTATATTGCCAATATGAATATAGTAGAAAAAATACCGGTTGATTGGTCTAAAATAGGTTTAACAACCTGGGAAGAAAAAGCCCTTGGACATTAAAAAAAAGCTCCCTTAAAGGAGCTTTTTTTATTTGTCTTTTTTTTCAGCATAGGGGTTGCCGGTTTTTCTGACTGTCATACGAATAGGAATACCACCCAAATCAAAAGTTTCTCTCAAATTGTTGGTCAAATAACGCAAATATGAATCAGGTAAACCTTCCGGATTGCTCGAAAAGATATAAAATGCCGGCGGACGAGATTTTGCCTGAGTGATATATCTCAATTTGATGCGGCGTTTATTTTTACCCAACGGCGGTGGGTTATTATCCAATATATCAGCGAACCATTTATTCAAAGGTGCGGTAGGAATACGCTTATTCCAACGATCATAAATTTTTAAGACCGCACGCATAAGCTTGTCTAAATTTTCTTTTTTTAATGCAGAAATAGTAACGGTCGGAATACCTTCAGCCTGAGCTAACGAAGTCATCAATTTGTAGTTTAACTTATCCAATGCCTCTTTGCGATTGGCAATATCCCATTTGTTAACGGCAATTATCAAAGCGCGTCCTTCATCAAGAACTTGGCGAGCAATAGTCAAATCTTGTTTTTCTAAAACTGCGTCAGCATCTAAAACCAACACTACAACTTGAGCCATAAATGCCGCATGCTTTGTAGCCGCTGCCGACATTTTTTCTACTCCGTTCTCAACTTTGGCCTGTTTGCGAAGTCCGGCAGTGTCAACCAAATTTATTTTTCTACCCATAAATTGCCACTCGGATGTAATAGCATCACGAGTAACACCGGCCTCAGGACCGGTCAACATTCTTTCGTCACCCAAAAGTGCATTTACTAAGGTTGATTTTCCGACATTCGGTCTGCCGACAATAGCTAATTGTATCGGTTTTTCGCTATTATCATCGTTGTCTTCCTCAATAGTTGCTTGAGGCAAGTTTTCTGCCGCTTCACGCAAGGCATCAGTCAAATCAAGAATGCCTAAACCATGTTCTGCCGAAAAGGCTATCGGATCACCGAGCCCTAAGCTATATGCCTCAAAAATACTGTCTTCTTGAAGTTTGCCCTCACATTTATTAGCCAATAAAACGACAGGTTTTCCGGTTTCTCTGACTAATGAAGCAAAATGCTCATCATATGGCTGAATGCCGGCTCTGGCGTCAAACAAAAACAAAACAACATCAGCATCATCAATGGCGCGTTTGGTCTGAAGCCACATTCTCTTTTCGATATTGTCCTCATTTGAATATTCATAACCGGCTGTATCAATTATTTCTAAATCAATACCTTGTAATTTTGCCTTGGCCATTTTTCTGTCACGAGTTACCCCCGGTTCATCATGAACAATGGCAATTTTCCTGCCTGCGAGTCGGTTAAACAAGGTCGATTTTCCAACATTTGGTCTTCCTACGATTGCAACTTTCAGCACTTTTTATCTCACTTATTTATAGGCTGTTATTTCAGCATTGTTAGTTGTTAAAAGCAATGTTTCGTTGACCATTACCGGATATGTTTCTACACCTTCTTCAATATCGGCAACACCCATAATTCTTCCGTTATATGGCGAAATTGAGAACAATTTACCGTTAGAAGATGCTACTAACAAAGCGTCATTAGCCAAAATCGGTCCGGAGGTGAATACACCCAATTTTTCATCATCATTGGCATAAGGAATGATAGTTGTCCAAACAATCTTGCCGTCTTGTTTGTTAATGGCTACCAAATCACCGTCGGTAGTTAGAGCAAACAAAAAGTTTCCGGCCAACCAAGGTTGAGAACTGCAAGCAAGTTCTTTTTGCCAAATTTTTGCACCTGTTCTGATATCAATAGCAACCAAAGGTCCGTTGTAGCCTACAACAAAAGCTTTGTCGTTATCAATAATCGGATTAGCCTTAATTGCGGTAATATCATCGATTGACTCGGTTGAAGAGGCCGGAACTACCCATTCACTCCATAGTAATGTTCCGGTAGAAGCCTTATAAGCTTGAATTTGCCCGTTAGAAAAAGCTGCTAATACAAAATCATTGCTGGCACTATATGCCGGTGCCGCACCGCCAATCATAGTGGTTGCTTCTTCTTCCAACTTATCTTTCCACATTTCTTTACCGGTGTTGATGTTCAAAGCATAGATTCCGTTATCTAATGTTTGAACAATCACCAAACCGTCATCAACGGTCGGAGCGATTCTTATAGGGGCTTTGATGTCTTCATTCCATATTATTGAACCATCATTTTTATCCATAGCAAAAACTTGACCGAACCCTGTGGTTACAAATAATTTTCCGTCATCCAGAGCAATACCGGCTCCGGATAAAGAATTGTCTTTTGCTTTTTTATTTGTCGGTTTTAATTCTTTTTCCCAAAGTTCTTCACCGTCGGACAAACCAAAAGCTCTGACAACTCCGGCGGCATCTATGGTGTAAACATTATTTGCGTCAGCCACCGGAGCTGTAATCAAGACATTACGCTTAGAAGAGCCTTCACCAAATGAAATATTCCAAATTTCATCAAGATTGCCGCCAGATTTCAAATGAGCACCTTGGTGGGTTGATGTAAGGCCTGCTTGTTTCCACGAATGATTAACCATAGCTCGGGGCAGTTTGATTTGAACCTGTCGTGCAGTATAATCAGGTTTTAGATTTTTGTTTTCTCTGATAACACTGATACGCTCGCCGCTGACATCCAATGGTCCTTTATCAAAAATACCGCAACCGCTCAAAGCTGTTGCCATCAAGCATCCGCAAATTATTTTTTTCATCATAAGAATCCCTTATATAATTATTTTTCAGACAATAGATTTATCATATCCAAAGCTCTTGATTTTAAGGTATCAGGAGCAGTTCCCGAAGCTATAATTTTTTGATATTCTTCTTTTGCTTTTGTAATATCGTTTTCTCTGATATACAACATTGCTGTCATTTCTTTGGCAATATCAGACAGTTCTTCATCATCAGAAATAGAATTTATCAAAGTTGTAATTTCATCAGCAGGTGCATTGTTGTCCAGTTTGTATGAAACAAGTTTTAATGCAGCTATTTTTTTCATCTGATCGACTGTTCCGGAATCTTTCAGCATTGTTTCCAATACATTGATAGCGTCTTCAAGTTTTTCTTGTTCAAAATATACATTGGCGATTTGAATTTTTGCCAAATCATCATAAATACCGCTATTGCTTTTGGCCAAAGAATTATACAAATCCAAACTTTCATCCAAACGACCTTGGTTGTGTAATGACAAGGCAATGGAATAAGAATTAGACAATTCCTGATCTTTTTTCTCGCGCCATGCTTTAATACTTTCAAAACTGATGGTGGCAGTCAAAATTAAGGCAATACCGATAATGATATATAGTCCGTATTTATTCCAAATTTGTTGTAATTGTTCGTTTTTTACATCTTCAACAACTTCTCTTAACAAAGCATCTTCAACAATTTGATCTTGTATTTTTTTCTTCATAAATTTCTCCATATATATTAAAAACTTTTATTTGATAATTTCGTGAACCAAAAATTTCTTAATCCACTGCAAATCTTGTATTGCCATTTTGGCACCAAAAGTAATTGTATTATCATCCGATATAATCGAAACATAATAACGACCGGTAACCGGGTTACCGGTAACTTCAATAGCTTCAATATCTTTTTTAAGCATTTCATTGTGTTTGGTAGAAAACAGCATATATTTGTGTGTATTAACAATCTTGTGTTTTTTTATGACCATTTTTTCTTTACGGAAAAGAATTTGAATTGCGACAATAACAATAAGCACGGCAACAAAAGATAGAATATATAATGTTGATTGCAACAATCCCGTAAAAGAATCAATATTAAACCAAACAAAAATAGCAGTCAGTGATATGATAAATATACTAAACCAGGCAACAAAATTATATACATCCCAAACAATTTTTCTTACCTTTAGAACCATTTTATCGCTTTTTCTGGTGAATGCAACGGCTGAAGGCAAAACCTCATAAGTATCGTAATTATCTTCAATAAAGCCCGATTTGACTTGCTCGGCAATAGATTTATTTAAGTTCTTTAATTCAATTTTTTTCAATCCTTCATCAGTATATATCATAGCCGGAAGTTTGAATTTTTTAGCGTATTCTTTCCATTTTTTGCGCACATTTTTAGATGACTTTGTAATGTACAACGGAATTATTTTTTCAAAGTTTGGATTATATAATTCAACAATATATCTGTTTTGGGTTAAAAAACCTGATTCCATAAATTCAACCCGAAAACGAACACCGGTATATTTATCCAAATTTTCTTGCAAGATTACCTTATCGCGAAAGATAAGTCTTTTTATGATTATAACGCTATTATCTTTAATGATATATTTGTTATAACGGATAAACAAAAAGATGTTTGTTACAAAGATACCCAATCCCAACAAAATAAAGCACAAATCAAAGAACCAAACAGCTAAAATAGGCTTATATGCAACGGTCGCATCGGCAGGTGTTATTTCGCCCCCGCTGCCTCCGAAAGCATTTAGCCATTCATACAAACCAAGCACTGCCAACATAAGGCCGAAAATAATTCCCGGTAATACAGCCTTTAATTTAACTCGGTCAGTCAAATAAGCAGAATGCTTATTATAGTTTATTTCCAATTTGTTGGAATAATGAGTGGGTAATTTTTCGTTCATAAACACCATCCTTAATATAAGTAAATCATATATAATAAACCTATACTATATTATTAAAATATTTGCCAATACTTTTAACAAATTTTATCATATATTAACAATATAATAGTACTAATGTTAATCAAAATAATAATTATTGCAAGGAACAAAAACACAAACCTGCGATTTTTTTGTTAAATAATTAAATTTTATTTTAATAATGGAGCAAATTATCTGCAAAAATAACAAAGGATAGACTATATGGCTTGTGAAATATTTGATTTGTGCGGCGGCTGTTCGTTAAGAAATATGAGCGAAGAAGAATATCGCCGAAAAAAACACGATAATTTTAAGCAAATAATATCGCAAATCGGAGCAAAAAAATTAAAAATAAATCCGCCTGTATTCATAGCCGACGGATCAAGACGCCGAGCCACATTTGCATTCAAATACAGTAAAAAACAACTTTGTTTCGGTTTTAATGCTATGTCTTCTCATCAAATAATAGACATAAAACAATGCCCTTTGTTAACACCGTCCTTAAACAAAATAATTCCTTTTTTACGCGAGCTTGCAACCGCTATTTGCCAAGAGCCGTACAATGAGAAAAAAGGTAAAAAAATAACCGCAAAATATATAACTCAAGGTGATGTCTTTATTTGCGAGGCCGACAACGGAACTGATGTTGTTTTAGAATATGATGCGCCATTAGAACTTAATCATCGAATGATAATTTTTGAAGCGATATCTTCTAACGATTCTATTGTCAGAATATCACATCGACGCTCTGCTTTTGCCAATAGCGAAACCATTATCGAAAAATCACGCCCATATATAAATATTGGCAATTATGCGGTATATATTCCTGCCGGAACATTTTTACAACCTTCAAGCGAAGGACAAAAAGCTTTAGGCAATTTGGTATTAAATTATTTGAAAAATATACAAGGAAACATTGCCGATTTATTTTGCGGAGTAGGGACCTTTTCTTATCTTTTGGCCTCTATGGATAAGGTGAAAATTACGGCGGTCGATTCTTCCGAACAATTGTTAAAAGGCTTTTTAGATTCTGTGAACCGCAACCAAATTACCAATATCAAAATAATGAATAAAAATCTGTTCAAATATCCGCTGGATGAAACAGAGTTGAAAGATTTTGCTGCCGTTTTGTTTGATCCGCCGCGTGCCGGTGCAAAGGCTGTATGCGAAAAGTTAGCTCAAGCGGTGCAAAAACCGGAAGTCGTAGTTGCAGTTTCTTGCAATCCCAATACTTTTGTAAATGATGCCAAAACCCTTATATCCGGCGGTTACGAGCTGAAAGAAATAACTATGGTTGATCAGTTTATCTATTCTAACCACAGCGAATTAGTTGCCTTCTTTACAAAAGTTTAGATGTATTTTATCATTAAAAAAAATAATATTTACAAGGTTATATCTTATGAGAAAAATTATCAGTTGTTTGTTTGTTTTAATAGTATCCTCATGTTCATCAATAAATGCTGAACATCATATGTGTCCGACAATAATTATTCCGCGCGCAACTACTCGATCTTATCAAAATGAGATAACCGACAAGTTCCAAATCAATATAGTCGGACATGAGTCATATTGCTTCAAAAATGAGGCCGATAATCGTTATTATGCTTCGATTGCTCCCATTTTTGAAGTTCGTCGTTTAGAAGATAGTGATACCACCAATGTTGACGCCAATTTCTATGTAAAAACTTCGGTTAATGAGTTGAACTATATCGGCAGACGCTCGTTTATACAAACATTGAACATTCCCGAAGATGTTCAAGAACTCAGAATTACCGGCAGACCTTCTATAACCAGAATATCTAACCCGCCGTATAAAAAATTTAAGATTTATTTGGGTATGGATTTGAGTAGCCAAAGATTGGCCAAAGCCAAACAAATGTTCAATATAAATCACCGATACTTGAGTGAAGAAGATATCAATAATTTAAACGAAAAAAGCTATGATACCGTAAATTTGGAATTGGAAGAAGATGAAGAAATTATATATTCTGAAGAAACCGGCAAGCCGATTGTTGTAAAGAAAAATCGCTCATCAGATTGTTGTCAAAACTAAAATAAGGAGAAAACAATGTGCCTATTTTCATGTTGTAAAAAAGAAAAGCAAATGGCTAATGCCATTCGTTTTCTATGCGCCGAAATGATTGAAAAAGCTAAATCCGGACACCCGGGAATGCCCTTAGGTATTGCCGATGTTGCAACTGTATTGTTTTCTAAACACTTAAAAGTTGATGTCAAAAATCCTAAGTGGTTTGACCGAGATAGATTTGTTTTGTCAGCAGGTCATGCTTCTAGCTTGCTATATTCTTTGTTCTATCTGATGGGATATAATGATATAGAATTAGATGATTTGAAAAATTTCAGACAGCTTGGAGCTAAAACAGCAGGACACCCTGAATATGGTCATCTGGACGGTATTGACACCACCACCGGACCTTTGGGACAGGGACTTGCCACCGCGGTGGGCATGGCTTTGGCCGAAAAAAATATTTCTGCCAAATATGGCTCGGATGTCTGCGACCATTATACTTATGTACTAGCCGGAGACGGTTGTTTGATGGAAGGAATTTCCGAAGAAGCAATTGCTTTGGCCGGACATTTGAAATTAAACAAGCTTATTGTCTTGTGGGATAACAACAATGTTACCATTGACGGTAATGTCGGTATTGCATCTTCAACCAATCAGGTTTGCCGTTTCAAAGCAAACGGTTGGAATGTTATTTCGATTAACGGACACAATTGTTGCCAAATTAACAGAGCAATTAAAAAAGCTAAAAAGTCAAAAAAACCTACATTGATTGCTTGCAAAACTACCATCGGTTTCGGTGCTCCTAACAAATGCGGCACACCAAAATGTCATGGTGCTCCGCTTGGTGTCGAAGAAATCGAGTTAATGCGTAAACAATTAAATTGGACGGCGCCGGCATTTGAAACCCCGAAAGAAATCTTAAAATTATGGCGTGATGCCGGAGCAAGAGGAGACGGCTTGGCAAAATCATGGGAAAAAAGAGCTAAGGCCAAAGGTAAAGAATTTATGGATGTTATATCATCTCAATTACCCAAAAACTGGGCTACCAGTTTGGCCGGACTAAAAGAAACAGCTATTAAAGAAAATATATCGGTCGCCACTCGCAAAGCATCACAAATGTGCTTAGAGGTAATTATGCCCAATATTTCGCAAATGATAGGCGGTTCTGCTGATTTGGCCGGCCCTAATATGACCATGACCAAGGCTTCAAAGACCATAACAGCCAAAGATTACAGCGGTAACAATGTAGAATATGGCATCAGAGAACACGCTATGGGCGCCATGATGAATGGTATGGCTTTACATGGTGGTGTTATTCCATTTGGTGGAACATTTTTGGTTTTCTCTGATTATTTGCGTCCTTCAATGCGCTTGGCTTCGCTTATGGGCTTGCGTACAATATATGTTATGACGCACGATTCTATCGGTGTTGGTGAAGATGGTCCGACACATCAGCCGATTGAACATTTGGCTTCATTCAGAGCTATGCCGAATATGTTAACTTTCCGTCCCTGCGATGTGGTAGAAACTGCCGAAGCTTGGGAATTGGCAATTACTCAAGAAAGCACACCGTCCATCTTGGCTCTTTCTCGTCAAAATCTGCCTTTGTTGCGTGAAAGTGCAAAAGAAAACCTGTCAGCCAAAGGCGGATATATCATATCTGGTGATGAGAAAAAACGCGTAGCTACTTTGATTGCAACCGGTTCGGAAGTGTCACTTGCAATAAATGCTCAAGCCAAATTAAAAGAAGAGGGAATTGAGGTTGCTGTTGTATCAATGCCTTGTTGTGAATTATTTGATGCTCAAGATATCGATTATCAGGAAAAAATATTGGGCAACAAACCTCGTATTGCCATTGAAGCCGCCTCTAAATTCGGTTGGGAAAAATATGTCGGTCTAAATGGCGATATTATCGGAATGGACGGCTTTGGAGCTTCAGCACCGGGCGGAGAATTATTTAAATATTTCGGTATTACCGTCGATGAAGTTGTTGATGCGGTTAAAGATGCGCTAAAATAACTTGCAAAAAAAGGATGCTTATATATATTAACAAAAGAAACAGAACTTAAATTTTAAGGAGAAAAATATGCCTTTAGTAACAATGCGTCAGATTTTGGATCACGCAGCCGAAAACAACTATGGTGTTCCGGCATTTAATATTAACGATATGGAACAGGTTATTGCCGTTTTACAAGCAGCTCGCAAAGTAAACGCTCCTGTTATTATTCAAACATCTACCGGTGCTCGTAAATTTGCCGGTGACCCGATGATTCGTCATATGATTCAAGCCGGTATCGAAATGTTCCCGGAACTTCCGATTTGTTTGCACCAAGATCACGGTTCATCAGTTGATGTTTGCCAATCAGCAATCGTAAACGGTTATTCATCAGTAATGATGGATGGTTCTTTGGAAGCTGATGGTAAAACTCCGTCATCATTTGAGTATAATGTAAAAGTTACTAAAGAAGTTGTTGCTCGTGCTCATGCTGTCGGTGCTTCGGTTGAAGGCGAACTTGGTGTTATCGGTTCATTAGAAACAGGTAAGGGTGATAAAGAAGACGGTCATGGTGCTGAAGGTGTTATTGATAAAAAACGCCTTGTAACCGATCCTGATGAAGCCGCTCGTTTTGTTGCTGAAACTAAACTTGATGCTTTGGCTGTTGCTGTCGGCACATCACATGGTGCATATAAATTTACTCGTAAACCTGATGGCGAAATTTTGGCTATTGATGTTATTGAAAAGATTCACGCCAAATTGCCGAATACTCACATGGTTATGCACGGTTCATCTTCAGTTCCTCAAGAATTGCAAGATTTGATAAATGCTTATGGTGGCGCAATTCCTCAAACTTATGGTGTTCCGGTTGAAGAAATCGTTCGCGGTATCAAATCCGGTGTTCGCAAAGTAAATGTTGATACTGATTGCCGTATGGCTATTACCGGCGCAATCAGAAAAATATTTGCTGAAAATCCGAAAGAATTTGACCCACGCAAATATTTGAAACCGGCTATCGAAGAAATGCAAAAAGTTTGCGAAGCTCGTTTCATTTCATTTGGTGCTGCCGAACAAGCTTCAAAAATTAAAGTTATTCCGATGTCTGAAATGGCCAAACGCTACTCAGCCGGAGAACTTTAATTTATATGGTTAAATAAAAAAAAGCTCCGATATTTCGGAGCTTTTTTTTCTTACCAAGGGATTCCTTTATAGCATCTTTCCGGTGTTTTTTCACAATCAACCTTTCCCATTTCATAAAGCTGATTGGTCTCCGGGGTAAATTCACCCGATTTAACACACCCGCAAAGGATAGCAACTACTAAAAACAACAAAACTTTCTTCATATTATTACCTCACAATAAAAGGATACCAAGTCATAAATACTGCTAACAATATTCCCAAACGAGAAAGATGTACAATTAAAGCGCTTTTGACATATTTTGCTGAACTTTTCCATACTGCACCGATTATTTTGTATGAATAAAATATCATTATCACAAAAGTTGCAATATAGCACAATGTCCACAACAAACTGAGTTTTGACGAGTTTACAAAATGGAAATGGTACATAAAAAAGTTAAAAATTGTGTGACCGCCCAAATAAGATGTAAGCAAAGAAGCAAACATCTTAAAAGCATAATGTAGGATAATAAGCCCTAAAATACCATATTTCCAAAAAGTAGCACCAAGAGAAAGTTCGCCGTTAAAAAGCTTTTTAATCATTTTATACTCCGCAGCTATCAAACATTATGACAGAAGTATAAATTCAAGCTCAAAGTCAAGCAAGCAAATAATATTTTTTTTAACAGTCTATAATGTTAACGGCTAATCCGCCCAAAGATGTTTCTTTATAGCGATTACTCATATCTCTGCCGGTGGCGTACATTGTTTTTATAACATTGTCCAACGATACAATTTTCTTTTCTTTACCTCTCATGGCAAGCCTTGCGGCATTTATGGCTTTAACCGCACCCATGGCATTTCTTTCAATGCAAGGAACCTGTACCAACCCGTTAATCGGATCACAAGTTAATCCCAAGTTATGCTCCATAGCAATTTCGGCTGCTTGTTCAACTTGTTGATTTGTACCACCCATAGCTGCTACAAGTCCGCCGGCAGCCATAGAACAGGCCACACCGACTTCGCCTTGACATCCGACTTCGGCACCGGAAATAGAAGCATTTGACCTATACAAAGAACAAATAGCTGCTGCGGTGGTCAAAAATTTTATAATACCATTCTTTACATCCACAGGAGATGTACGCGAGCCAAATTTTTCAAAATAGCGCATTACCGCCGGCAATATTCCGGCTGAACCCATAGTCGGAGCTGTAACAACTCGTCCGCCGGTAGCATTTTCTTCAGCTCCGGCAAATCCCCACAAATTTATCCAATCAATAACTTCTAAGCCGTCTTGCTTGTTGTCCAAAAAGCGTTCTTTTAAGCGATCATATATCTCCGGAGCTCTGCGCCTTACTTCCAAACCACCCGGAAGAGTTCCGTGCTTTTTCATTCCGCGTTCTATCGCGCTATTCATTACCTTGTATATTTTTTCCAAATAAGCAAAAACTTCTTTTTCCGGCTTTAGGCACACTTCGTTTTGTAAAACAACATCTGAAAAATCCATATTATATTTTTTGCAAATTTCTTGCAATTCGGTACAAGTTTCAAATTGATGCGGAATGTTATATCTGATTTGTTCTTTTTTGTTTGAAAATTCGTCTTGGCGAACAACGGTACCGCCACCGATAGAAAAATAGGTTTCTTCAAAAATGACTTTTTGCTCATCATCAAAAGCGCAAAACTTAACTCCGTTGGAATGTTCTTGCAAAAAGATGTCCTTATTCAATATCATATCTTTTTCAATATCAAATTCTATCGGCTTTTTTTGTGCAAGGTGCAACATTTTGTCGCGCTCTATTGAAGAATAATAAGGTTTTTCGGTATCAACATCCTCGGCTTCAAAACCCATCAATCCGTATATAACGGCATTTAGTGTTCCGTGTCCTATACCGGTAAGTGCCAAAGAACCGTACAAATCAACTCTGATGCTTTTTACTTTATCGAGTAATTTTTTCTCAACCAAATTTTCAACATATCTTTTTGCAGCTCGCATAGGTCCCATGGTATGAGAGCTTGACGGACCGATTCCTATGGCATAAATTTCTTCCAAGCGATAATACATTACAAAAATGTCCTAATGTTTCTATACGGTTTAACCCCGAGTTTTTGTATGACATTGGCGATATATTTGTGCAAATCCCCCCAAACTGAATATTCATCAATAAATTTTTTGGCTTCAATGGTTGATTTTGATAATTGAACTCTTATGGCATTTTCTAATCCGTTATATGTAACTTCGTGTACTTTATCAAAATTGATATTGATTTTATTTTCGTCGGTTATTTCGATTGCGCCATATTTCCACAATCTGTTAAAATGTATCAAATCGCCCACGCGGTGAGGTTCGATTTGCTTGGGTTTGGCTTTTAACAATAACCTCATAATCCAAGTTACATATATTTTCTTTAATTGTTCCTCGGACAATACGCCTGATTTTACATATTCAGGCATCATAGCAATAGATGTTACATCAGCCTTATATTCTTCAATAATGTGATTATATACACCCAAAGCCGATTTATATGAACTGTCGGGACCTAACGAATGCCCGTTTTCGTGTCCTATGGTGAAAATATGTTCGCATTCTTTATCAAAATATTTATGAAGCTCAGGCACAAGCAAAGCGTCCAATCTCTTTCGTTCCGCTTCTCTATCGCCTGACATTCTGACTTGTCTGTGGTAGACATTACGACGACCTCCGCCGGTTTTAATTGCAAGTTTATCGTCATTTGGCAGGTTTTGAGCAATAGTCATGCCGCCTCGGCATTGTGCATAATCACCGTAAAGACCGGCCAAATCTACATCAACCATTGTTTGATTAACCTGATTTCCTGAGTTAATTTTTTGTTCATAGCTGTCAGAATAAGGCATTAACTTTGCCAAGCTTGCCATTTGTTTCTTAAAATCTAAGATAAGTTCGGTTCCTTCTTTGTTTACAATACCGATTCTGGCGCCCAGCATATCTTTAGGAATAGGATTGACGCCCATATCCTCTAATTTTTGAGCCAATTCCGGATTATCAAAAACAGTCGGTGTCATTTGATCATCATAATTTTCGCGACTCAATGTAAATTCCAAAGGAGTATCTTGCATATCAGCCCAATGTTTATCTGCCAGCATATCCATATCTTCATTATGTTGAATAAGAGCCTGAGCTTGCCATTTCAGGAACTCATTAAATTCATCATTTGTCGAATAATAGGCGGCCAATTCCAGTTCGTTGGCAGCATCGGAAAATTCTTTTGAAAAATATTGCGTATAATCTACCCCGATAAGCTCGTCATTTATTCGTCTGACCATGGAACGCGCCGATAAAATATTTTTCAATTCATCGACTTTTCCGCGTTCTATCATCCTAAACAAAATGCTATGAAACTCATCAACAGTAAGGTCTTCAGGATAAAAATTATGTCCCGGAGTTTCTTTAATTTTTTCAAAAATCTTTATTGGTTTATCATCTATTCCGTTAATACCGATTACGCCGTTTAAGGAGTTAAAAATAATCAAAGCTTTTTTAGCATATTGGCTGGTAATTGAGGCATTTTCCAAAGCTGACTTAAGGCTTTTATTCAAGTGATGATCTTGCTCCAAAGCAACATTATTGATAATTTGTCCTGCTCTTATCAGGTGTTTTAAGGCTTCCTTATCGTTATTGGCAAGCTCCTTATATCCCTTAAAATTTTCATCAATCAGAACAACATCAGTCATTTGATTGTTAATCATATCATCAAGTTTTTCTTCGCTTATTGCTAGTTTGTATCCGTTTATAATCATTGTGAAACCTCCACGGTTCTAAATTTATATACTTCAATTTTGTCAGACCAATACGACGGGCTGAGTCCGGCTTTTATTTTAAGTTGATTCATAAATTCGTGTTTATCCGATATAAGCTCCCATACACTGGGCAAATATATTCCTTGGCGTTTGCCGTCTTTAATCAATATTCCGTCAATATAAGGCTCAATCTTAGTCAGCAAATCGTCATAAGAAGAAAATTTTATCGGTACAAAGCTGGTTAAAAACGATATTTTATAAGTAATTTTCGGTAATTCTTTTTTACTTACCGGTTTAAAACGCGAGTCATTCAAAGCTGCTAAAATGGTGTTTTTAGCCAAATCATCGGCAACAGCGTTCACCGGTAGAATTGATCCTATGCAACCGCGCAATTTATTGTTTTTTTCCAAGGTAACAAAAGTAGCGCCTTTATTAAACATAACATTATCAAAATCTTCGCGTTTGGGTGAATAAGTATTGTTATTCATCACAGCTTCGTAAAGTGCCGTTTTTACGATTTTTAATATAGCGTCTTTGTTATGACGAGTAAAATTGTGTAAATTTTTCTCTTCCAGCTCGATACTGTCCAAAGTCTCCGGCTGTTTATCTTCTTCAAAGGCCCAAGCCCCATAACCGACAACTCTGTCCTTGTCGCCGGCAGTATCTCCCGAATTTGCCATATCCAAAAGATGAGGTACCAAGGCAAAATCTTTGGCCAAAATCATTGCGGTATTTATACCTGTTGCCCCGCAAGATTGATGTTCAAGTAAAGGTTCACCTTTTTTAATTTTTTCTGCTGTTTTTTTATCTTCTTGTTGAGCGGTTGTATAATCCAAATAGTGCGACAAATCTGCTGATATAATCAAAAGACTGTCTTCCCTTTCCAAATGAGGTTGTAAAATTCGCGCCACATCTTCAGGATTTACCGAACCATAGACCATCGGAATTATTTGAAAATTATCCAAAGTTTTTTGCAAGAATGGGATTATTACTTCCAAAGAATGTTCTTTTCTATGGGCGTTTGAGTTAAAATAAAATGTTGATGTTTGGTCCAACTGATTTGCTATGCTCAAATCGGTTTTTACGATTCCCAAAGGAGTTCTAAAACTTTTTTCCATAGCCAAAGCGACACCGTTTACTCTGACACGGTGTGAGGGACCAAGTAAAAAGATTTTCTTAAATTTATTTTTAAACGGTTGAATTTTCTTAAAAGCGCTGGCGGCGACTTGTGCCGAATATTTATAACCGGCGTGAGGGACTATCAAAATCTTCGGTTTGCCGCTGTTTTCATTAGAAATATGCTCAATATATCCGTTAATATCACTGTTTAACTGGTAAGTGTCAGCCGGATAAAAAACACCGGCGACGGCAGCCTCGCGTATAGGATTTATATCATCGTCTTCTAAGCTGTAATTAACGATAGATTCTTTGTTTGAAGAAATATGCTTAAAGAAATATCCCACATTAAATCCCCCTATAATAAGAATGATGGTGATAATCATAAACCATGTTGAGAATTTTTTCTTATCAAATTCCATATAACGGCTCCCAAAAACTTGTCGTATAAAAATATAAGTCCCATTATAAATAACGGGACTTAATATTTTGCTAAAATTCTGATATAAATTATTTTCCTTTACCGATAACTTTTTTACCGCCCATATACGGTTGTAACTTGGCCGGAATATTTACCGAACCGTCTTCATTTTGGTGGTTTTCGATAAACATAACCAAAGCACGAGGAGTTGCAATTCCGGTATTGTTTAAGGTATGGGCAAATTTAACTTTACCTGAGGCATTTTCTCTGTATCTGATATTGGTGCGACGAGCTTGCCAATCGGTGATATTTGAACAAGAGTGAGTTTCGCGGTAACAATTTTGGCTCGGCAACCAAGCTTCCAAATCATATTGGCGATATTTCGGCGAACCCATATCTCCGCAACAAACATCCAATACCTGATAAGGCAATTCCAAATCAGCCAAAACTTCTTCTGATATTTCAAGAAGTTTTTTATGCCATTTTTCGCTTTCTTCTTTTTCGCCTTTGCAAACGACAAATTGTTCTGTTTTCATAAATTGGTGTACGCGAATAAGGCCTTTGGTGTCCTTACCGGCAGAACCTGCTTCGCGTCTGAAACAAGGAGAAAATCCGGCATACAAAATAGGCAAAGAACTTTCCGGCAAAATTTCATCGGCGTGCATAGAGTTTAAGATAAGTTCGGCAGTACCTGACAAGTAAACATCATCAGCTTCCATATAATAAATTTCGTCTCTTGCGAACGGCAAATATCCTTGTCCGTACAAAGGTTTGTCTTTAGTAAGTGACGGAACGGAAATAACCGTAAAACCTTTATCACGAAGCTTGTCTAACACCATCATATGAATGGCTAATTCCAATTTGGCCATATCATTTTTCAACACATAGGTTCTGGCACCCGAAATTCTGGCAATGCGTTCACTATCGGTCCAATCGTTCAATTCGCAAAGTTCGATTTGATCGCGTGGTGTAAAATCAAATTTGCGAGGTTCACCGACTTTTCTTACTACCACATTGGCGCTGTCATCCGGACCATCGGGACAATTTTCATCCGGATAGTTAGGCATTCTAAGCATCATATCATCAAATTTAGCCGTTGCTTCGTCAAGCAAAACCTGTTCTTGTTTCAATTCTTCGCCGATAGCTTTACTTTTGGCGATAATATTTGGTCTTTCTTCTGATGAGGCAGATTTAATGGAGTTACTCAATCTGTTTTTTTCTTCCATTTTTTGTTGAGTTGAAGTTTTCAGCTTATTCATTTCAAGATAAGCTTCAACCAATTTGTCGACATTAGATGGAGCAAAACCTTTTCTTGCCAAAGATTTTTTAACCCAATCGACATTTTCTGCCACAAATTTAATATCTAACATTTTTTTTAATCACCTTATTATATAGCTATTGACTTAAAAACCCGACTAGAGTATCAATTTTATAATATAAATTCAATAAAAAAGTAAGGATTAGTCGCAGATGTTTGATAAAAAAACTGTTTTAACCGGAGTAAAACCGACGGGTACACCTCATTTGGGTAATTATTTGGGTGCTATAATGCCGGCAATAGAAATGGGTAATAAGGCTGAAAATCACTATATGTTTATAGCTGATTATCATGCAATCAATGCCGAAAAAGATCCTCTTGTGTTAAAACAAAAAATCAAAGAAGTTGCCTGCACTTATTTGGCTTTGGGACTAAATCCTAATCACTCTGTTTTTTATCGTCAATCCGATATTCCCGAAATTCTTGAAATTACTACAATTTTATATGCCTACACACCCAAAGGTTTTATGAATAAGGCTCATGCTTATAAAGCCTGTGTCGACAAAAATCGTGAGGCGGGCAAACCCGATGATGACGGTATCAATATGGGTTTATATACATATCCGACTCTAATGGCTGCCGATATTTTATCTTTTGATACTGATATTGTTCCTGTTGGTAAGGATCAAGTTCAACATGTGGAAATTGCGCGCGATATTGCCGGTGCTATCAATGCTCATTACGGTAAAGATTTGTTGCATTTGCCGGAATATTATTTAAAGGAAAATGTAGAAATAGTCCCCGGTGTTGACGGTCGCAAAATGAGTAAATCATATGGTAACATAATTCCGCTTTTTGATGATGATAAAACAATCAAAAAAGCCGTATTTTCGGTTGTGACCGATTCTCGCCCGATGGATGAGCCCAAAGATCCTGAAAGTGTTATGGTCTACGAAATTTATAAAGCTATTGCCACCCCCGAACAATTAAAAGAAATGGCTGACGGTTTGCGCGAGGGAAGGCTTGGTTACGGTCATGTCAAAAATATGTTGCTAGATGCGATTATTAACGAGATTAAAGAACCGAGAGAAAAATACAATTACTATATGGCTCATTATGAAGAAGTCGAAGCAATGCTTCAAGAAGGAGCCGCCAAAGCTCGTCCGGTTGCTCAACAAACATTAAAAAGATTGAAAGACGCCGTTTTCGGTAAATAATATTTTGATATTGTTGAAAACAGTCATCCCTCGAATGAATAAGTAATGTCATTCCTCGCTCGGCGCTTTGGCGTCCGTGCGTCTAGGAATCTCATCTTTGCGTCAGCGCAATATTAAATAAAAACAACAACCGCGATTTATGTTTTTTAGCTTTTTTTGACCGGAGATTCTCCTTTTATGCGCCCAAAGTCAGCCAACGGATGTGAAGGGCACATCCGGTTGAAAAAAGCGTTAAAAAAAACATCTTGAGCGGTGACTTTTGGTTACTTTTGGTCACTCAAAAGTAACATAAGAACTAATTTGAAGATTGCTAACCCCGTTCGCAAGCTCTCTCAGGCGATGACAATATTTTTTATAAGAAACAATAACAAAGTCATCCCTCGATTGCGTTGAGCAATCGTCTAGGGATCTTCCTTGTTTTAAAACTAATTTGAAGATGCCAAGTCTCGCTCATTTCATTCGCTCAAGGCATGACATATTTTTTTATGCCAAAGCGCCGAGCGAGGAATGACATTATCTACTCACTTAAGGCGATGACATTATATAAGGGAATGACATAATTCTTTATTATGCAGAAAAAATAAATTTTATTACTTAAAGTCCGTCGATTAAGGGGTTTTTCTTAACATGTTTAATCATAACTTTGTAATCTTTTAATATTTTATCGCCGGCTTTGTTTTTTTCCAATACAACGGCCCAAGAGGAATTGGATATATAAGAACAAGCTTCATCAGGTATATAATCCAGCAAAACCACATCATGATCATTGCGAAACAATGTTGCGTGTCTTCCGCCATCATACAGCAAAACAGCATTATCCGGTTTTGAACGATTAGCATCAATCACAAAAACCGGCACGCCTTCTTTTGTAGTAACTACTTCATAATTTTTAGCATGTTTCATCAGCGAGATGTTTCCTTGTTTCTATTAAAAATAAAGTCGATACTCTTCTTTACAAGATATAAACATCCGGCAACATGTAATGCGCCTCCAAAGAATCTTCTCAGAGGTGTAAGTCCGTGCGCTTCAAGAGCTTTTCCGAGCACTGCTGCCGAAATACCAACGGCTACATCTTTTCCTTCACTCATCTTATATCTCCGATTTTCCCCATTATGAGCAAATGTTAACACATTATTAACTTTTGGTCAACAATTCTTTTTTCAAACTAAGGTGTTGACTCATCAGCTTTATTGTATTAAATTCTTTGGCAGTGTTCAAAATTTTGAAAGTTTTTTAATATGCGCAACTCAAATATCATATCAATCATTTTTCGAATTATCCCTTAGGGGATTTAGTTAGTTTGCACATATTTTTCATTTTAGTTTTTAATCAAATCAATCAATAATATTTTATAGGGTGTTTTAAGAAGATGAAACATTATCAAGAGGTTAAGGCAAAACCTGACTTTGCCGCATTAGAAAAAGAAGTATTAAACTTTTGGGAAGAAGACAAAACTTTTGAAAAATCGGTTCAAAACCGTGATGGTGCTGCCGAATTTGTATTTTATGACGGTCCTCCGTTTGCCAATGGTACACCACACTATGGTCACATTATGGTGTCTTATGTCAAAGATGTTGTCGCTCGCTTTCAAACTATGAACGGCAAAAAAGTTGAGCGTCGTTTGGGATGGGACTGTCACGGTCTTCCGGCCGAAATGTCTGCCGAAAAACAACTTGGTGTTTCCGGTCGTAAACAAATCGAAGAATACGGCGTTGAAAAGTTTAATAACTTTTGCCGTTCCGATGTATTAAAATATTCAAACATTTGGGTAGATACATTTAAGCGTATCGGCCGTTGGGTTGACTTTAACCATGATTATAAGACCATGGATTTGTCTTTTATGGAGAGCGTAATCAACAATTTCAAACAACTTTGGGAAAAAGGTTTGGTCTATGAAGATTATCGTGTTTTGCCATATTCTTGGGCTGCCGAAACTCCGCTTTCTAACTTTGAAGTAAACCAAGGCTATCAAGACAAGACCGATAATGCCATTACCGTTATGTTTAAGCTTGAAAACGGCATGAAAATTCTTGTTTGGACCACAACTCCTTGGACTTTGCCGTCAAACCTTATGTTAGCAGTGGGTAAAGATATTGATTATGTGGTCATGGAAGAAGACGGTCAAAAATATATTGTCGGACGCGCTTTGCTCGGTCGCTATAAAAAACAACTTGAAAATGCCGTTGAAGTCGGTTCTATGAAAGGTTCTGATTTGGTAGGTATGAGCTATGAGCCGATGTTCCCATACTTTAAACATTTGAAAGAAAAAGGATGCTTCAAAGTATTGTCAGGCGAGTTCGTATCAACCGAAGACGGTACCGGTGTTGTTCATATTGCACCGGGTTTTGGTCAAGACGACTTTGATGTTTGCCGCGCGGTTGATGAGCATTTCCCTGTTGTTTGCCCTGTTGATGAAGCCGGTAAATTTACCGCAGAGGTTTCTGATTATGAGGGTAAACAAGTTTTCGAAACTAATGAACCGATTATGCAATGGCTCAAAGAAAACGGTCTTTTGGTCAAAAAAGAACAATATACTCACTCTTATCCGTTCTGCTGGCGTACTGATACACCGCTTATTTATAAAGCAATGTCATCTTGGTTTGTTCGTGTAACTGACTTTAGAGATGAAATGGTTAAAAATAACCAAGAAATCAACTGGGTGCCTGATCATATTAAAGACGGTCGTTTCGGTAAATGGCTTGAAGGTGCAAGAGATTGGTCAATTTCTCGTAATCGTTTTTGGGGTACACCAATTCCGGTTTGGAAATCTGATAATCCGGCATTTCCTAGAATAGATGTATTCGGTTCGGTTGCCGAAATCAAAGAAAAAACCGGCTTTGATGTTAAGGATTTGCACAAACCCTATATTGATGATGTGGTATATCCCAATCCTGATGACCCGACCGGCAAAACAATGATGCGTCGTGTATCCGATGTTTTTGACTGCTGGTTCGAATCAGGTTCTATGCCTTATGCTCAAGTGCATTATCCTTTTGAAAACAAAGAATGGTTTGAAAATCATTTTCCGGCTGACTTCATTGTCGAAGCAATGGATCAAACACGCGGTTGGTTCTATACATTGACCGTATTGTCAACAGCGCTTCACAATCGTCCGGCATTCAAAAATTGTATTTGTACCGGCTTGTTGATGGCCGAGGGCGGACAAAAGCTTTCTAAACGCTTGAAAAACTATCCTGATCCGAACGAGATTTTAGATACTATCGGCTCTGACGCTCTTCGTTGGTTTTTGGTGTCGTCTCCGGTATTAAAAGGCGGTAACTTAGCCGTTGATAAAGAAGGTAAAGAAATTGCCAAAGCTTCTCGCTCGGCGTTAATTCCATTGTGGAATGCCTTTTATTTCTTTACTTTGTATGCTAATGCCGAAAGCTATAAGGCTAAGGAAGTTTATACTTCAAACGAGGCTATCGATAACTATATCTTGTCAAAACTCAAAAATTTGGCCGATGTGGTAAGAAATGGAATCGAAACCTATGATGTAGCCGTTGCTTGTAATGAAATAGCTTCATTTATCGAAGTTTTGAACAACTGGTATATTCGCCGCACTCGTGACCGTTTCTGGGAAGGTGAAGCTCAAGCTTTTGATGTTTTGTATACCGTATTGGTCAATTTGTGCAAAATAGCCGCTCCGCTTTTGCCGTTTGTAACCGAATATGTATACAAAAACTTAACAGGCGAAGAATCTGTTCATTTAACTGACTATCCGATGTTATCAGAAATCAAATTTGACAAGGATTTGGTTGAGGATATGGATTTCTTGCAAGATTTGTGCTCTGCCGGTAAGTTTATTCGCGAAGAAAAGAATTTGCGCAATCGCTTGCCGTTAAAGTCTTTAACTGTTGTCGGTCGTCAACTTTCTGATGCCTATTGCGACATTATCAAAGATGAGCTCAATGTTAAAGAAGTCTTGTTTGACAGCAATTTATCTGCCTATGCCGAAAAGAAAATATATTTGTATACTCCGCTTTTGGGTAAGGCTTTGGGCAAAGATATGGGCGCTGTTATGGCTGCCTATAAGCAAGGACAATGGACATTAAATAATGACGGAACATTGGCCATCGGCGGTCAAAATTTAACTACTGATTTGTTTGAAGTTCGCCTTGATATGAAAGGTGGTGTGGTCGGTCGCGCTTTTGCCGATAACAAAGCTTTGGTAACACTTGATACCAATGTTACACCGGAGCTCAAACGCGAAGGTATGGCTCGTGACTTTGTTCGTCTTGTTCAAACCTTGCGCAAAGACAAAGATTTTAACATTTCTGACAGAATAGCATTGTCATATTCTACTTCCAACTCAGAATTGGCATTGGCTTTGGATGAAAACAAATCATATATTGCCGAACAAGTTTTGGCTGTTAAGGTTGATAATACTTGTAACGACGGTACAAAGGCTGATATTGAAGGCGCGGATATCTGCTATGATGCTTTCGTCGCCTAAACAGTAGCAAAAAATATAAAAAGACTCCTCATCAAGAGGAGTTTTTTTGTGCCAAAATCAACCTCAAATTAACTTTTTTACGCTAAAATATGCAAAAATACGGAGAATTTTGCATTTAGTACAAAATTTTGACAAAAAAACACTTGCAAGAGGGTTAAAAATAGTGTACTATTTGAAACAACTGAAAAATTTCGACTTTTTTAGGAGAGAAAGTTATGAGTTTAATTTGGGATGATATGTATAAAGACATAAAAGAATTGAAAATGTTAAACGGTAGTGGCTTGCGCAGTCTGTACCATAGCTCCAGCACACCGCAAAATATGAAAAAAATTATTGCCGAGGTTGCTGCTTCTAAGCTCATAAATCTTGATGATGAAGTTTCCACACAGACAGTTCATGACATTTTTGCCGAAGTTAAAGTTGTGAATGAACACAATGCCGCTTGCAAGGATGAAAAAGTGACCTTGGAGGCTAAAACATATGAGAATATACTCAGATACGGTCTCGGAGTACAAAAAGATATAAATGATGCATATAAAGATAACAAAGAAATTCCTCTCTCCGCAGGTATTATCCTAAAGTCGGCATTGCAAATGATAAATATTTCTTTGCAAAATCTGGGTGATGAATATAGTAAAAAAATAGACCCGGCAAAACTTGAAGAGCAAAACAAAGTCATTAATGTCGGTATTGTTGAGGGTATGAAAGTTCCTGAAAAACATTCAAGTGATGATGCTATAGATCAGTACACATTAGCCAAAGACGCCGGTGCTTTAGATGATGTTGATATTCCGGCTGATGTAGAAAAACAATTTTTGGAATATATCGCAAAAGTTACAGGTTGGCAAAATACCGATAAAGACAGCATAAAAGCTAATGACAAAACATTGTATAATTACTTTGGTAATTCGGTTGATGTTTACATAAAAGATAAAGACAGTGATCAATATAAACTGAACCCGTTGTTTGACGGATGCCAAGAACTGGCTCAATCAATATCTTATGATTTTTCGCCAAATACAGCTAAGGAAGTTGCAAATAAATATACAACCTCGCTTAATCAACAGCTTATGGCTAATGCTCTTCAACGCGCCACACAAGATGTTCTAAAAAATAAGAAATGGTTTGACAATATAAAAACTAAAGATGAAGCTGAGGCCAAATTTAAGAGATTGATAGCTCAACATTTTGAACGTAGCGTTTTTATTGCCGGATTGGCCAGTTCTGATGAAGTAGCAAAGGTTTTGAAAATAGATGCTGAAAGCGGTCGCGTAGAATTTGATGAAAAAAATGAGTTGGTTAGAAAAACAATTGAAAATATACAAAATAAACAGCTCAAAATTCATCCTAAGGCCGTAGCTTTAGATTCTCACCAGCTCAGAATAGAAACATCTTGTAGTGAAAAAGTACTTAAAAACTTAAAGAAAGTAGATGTTAACGAGCTACCTTTCTATCAAAAAGTACTAAGCAAAGCCCAAAATGCAGCTAAGGCCTTTTGGAACAAATTTGCCAAACAGGGCGGTTGGAAAAAATTTGTTGCAAATTTTGGTGTGTATGGTGGTGCAATAGCTTTGATGTCTAACCCGGCAACGGCAGCTATTGTTACCGGAGCCGTTGTTTACGCCGGTTGGACAGCTGTAAATGCATGGGTTGCACCGGTTTATGATAAAGTAATTTCTGATATGTATGAAGTTAAAGGGCTTCGAAAAGAAAAAGTCACCTTTAAGGATAGATGGGATTATATCAAAAAGAACTGGGCACATGTCAAAGAAGAAAAACATAAGGAACCCGGATTTAAAAAGCGCGCCGCATGGCGTACCGTTGAAGGCTCTGTAATAGGTCTTGCCTGCGGTGGATTGTCATTTGGCGGAGCTCCGGTATTAAAAACCTTTGTTCGTCAAGGATTAACAGCCCTGGGCAAAACAGCATCTTTGGTCACAAGTTTGTTTAAGAGAAAATCAGCTGCTAAAAAGTTGAATCAAGTATATTCGGTCAAAAATTACAATGCATTACATACTGCCGAAGAATATGTAAAACAAGATGCAACGGCGCTTGCAGCTGTTACCACAATGTCTGCTGGAATAGATACATTCCAAATCCTTTCAGGAAAAATTGATCTTTCAGACATAAATCAAGAGATTTCGGAACTCACATCCAAACTTAAAGGTAATGTTGAGGTTGTTGATGCTGAAACAGTTATTGAACAACAAGAAAATCAAGGACAACAACAAAATCAGGAACAACAAGAAAATCAAGGACAACAACAAAATCAGGAACAACAAGAAAATCAGGAACAACAAGAAAATCAAGGACAACAAGAAAATCAGGGACAACAAGAAGTTGTCGTAGCTAATAATGATCATCTGGAGACACAGGGAGAAACTGCTGTCGTATCACATAATGGCGAAACAGTTGAAATCAAGTTGGTTAAAACAGAAAAGTTGACATTGTTGGATGAAAATTCAAAATTAAAGTTTAACAGTGATGATGCAAAAGAGATTATAGCCGGCAACAGACAAGAATTAGAAAAACTTGCTGCTGCCAATAATACAGATGCCGGTGATTATGTTGCCAAAGGAACAATTACTGACCAATCAAGAATTGGTAACGGAACTGTTGAAGAGTTTTATGAAGCGATAAAAAATGGTGATGTTACCACTATTCCTCAAGGCATGAGCGCCCAAGAATATGTCAACAGATTGTCACGCTTGATGGAACTTGCTCCGGGAGTACATAAAAAAGCCATAGATGTAATGATAAAAGATTTGCTTTGTGATGAGTTTCAGCCGACTGATGCCGATAAATTGCTCGTTGCCAAAGCTATGAATGATATTATATACGAAAAGGGTGAATTCCCGTGTTTGTTAAAAGACAAAGACGGCAACCTTTGCTATGGTACGACATATAAATGGGGACAATATGTCGGCCCACAGAAAACAGACATATATCAACATGAAGATGGTACAACTGAAAGATTGCCGATACGAACTACCAATCGTACAATCGGACATGGCTTTGATCCGAATTGCGGTGGGGATCCTAAAGTAGCAAATTTATATGAAAAAGGACCTCAACCTGATTGCGGTTGTGATGATGTTGAAGTTGAGTCTAAACCGGAACCAGGACCAAAAACGGCACCAAAAACAGAACCAAAAACAGAACCGGAAGACCTGACAGCCGGCGGTAATGATATTGAAGCCGAGGGTTCTAAAAATGTTGCAACACCCAAAAAGCAAATATCCGTAAATATGAGAGATCCTTATGCTGTATCTTCATCAGTTCAATCAGGCGAAGAGCTTCCGATAAATACTAAATTTATCGGCGGTAAGGCTATGGCTTATAGAACTAAAGGGTTTGAAACTGTCGGCGTATTACGAGTTTGGAACAAAGAAGGTGTTGTTTTCCTCGGAAACGAAACGGATAATGAAAATAATCTGATACAGACCGAAGATATTGATACAGGCATTAACGGTAGAGATTATACTTTCCATATGGCAAATAAGCTGGAAGATGTTATTGCAAAATTACCTGACGCTCCGACAAAAGTAATAGAAGCTGAGGATGGTTCAATAACTTATACCTATGAATTTGGAAAAGGCGATAATTTCAGAGTAGTTATAGATGCTCCAAAAGAAGGCGAAGAAGTTCGTATAGGACATTTCTATATCGGTAAAAAAGAAGTTATTATTGATGAAAAAGCTGCGGATGCTTTGATGACCAAAATGTCTAACAATCCATCTATGCAATTTACATCCGTAGACGGTGACGAACAATCAGGAGATGTAATTGAACGTATAGAAATCAATAAAGCAATAACCAGAAAAATGCAAGCCTACAAAGAAGACTTAATTAAAAAGATGGAAAATCCGGTATCTCCTAGTGAAAATGCAGAACACATTGTTCCTAAGATTACTACGGAAGATGTAGAAATAGCAGCAACCCAAAGAGCTGAAATTATGAAGGAAACTACAGAATTACAACTTGTAAAATTTGAGGATGAAACAGCTGTTTTGTCGGTTAAGGGAGCTAACGGATTTAATAATATCAGGGTTCCCAAACCGGTACATGTTGATTATGATCTTGCAAAACATCAGCCGGTTGCAACAGTTGGCGAAAATAACAATTATACAGTTGAAATAACAACAGCAGATGAACAAAAAATGCTTGTAACAATAGCTGACGGCAAGGCTTCGACAACACTTAACGGTAAACCTGTTGTCTTAGATACTGATAGCAGTACCAAAACAGAAAACTTGGTAGAACTTGCTCTAAAAAAACAAAATGTAAATATGAATTTAACTTTACATAACGAATACACCAAAAAGATTATCTCTGCTATTGAACAAGGCTCAAACAATCAACAAATCACAGCCTTAAACAGCGCTACTACTAATACAGTGCCTTTAGCTTCCCAAAGAGCTTCAGCACGTAGAGCATAATAACCAAAAGTAAAAAAAAAGCACCTTTGAAAAGGTGCTTTTTTTTAGGCTATATAAATTTTAGTTTGCGGCTGCCTTATTTTTCTTTGCATTATACAAAGCCAAAAAGTCAATCGGGTTAAGCATTAGCGCCGGTAAACCAGCATTTGTTAATGTATTTGCTACGATTTGTCTGGCAAAAGGATATATCATATGCGGAATTTCGACCATGAGCACGGCTTCGTGATGCTCTTTAGGAATATTAAGCGAAACAACCGCGCCATAAGATAATTCTAAAATAAATGCTTTTTCTTCCTTGGCGTCACCGTTTATTGCTACACTCAATAAAACATTATACACATTTTCTTCTAAGGGCTGGCTTTCTACATTAACCTCAACCGATATTTTCGGGCCATTTTCATTTAATTTCTTAAAAATGAGCGGTGCATGAGGAATTTCCATTGATAAGTCTTTGATATATTGACTGTTAATCAAAATAGCCGGCTTTTTGTCTTCCATAAATTTTCTCCTTAAACAAAACTTTTAACTAAAAAATCAGTCCTTGATAAATGTTTTACACTTAAAAATTGTTTAGGTCAAATGATAATAAATAGTTGATAAAAGAATGTTTGGCAGTTATATTACATATGTCAATTAAGGAGAAAAATACAAATGTTGGCCATAGATATAGTAGTTTTGATTATTGTTGTAGCCCTGATATTTCACCGTTTGTGGAAGGTTTTGGGTACTCGTCCCGAAACAGAGGCAAAGCGCGTAAAACTTAGTCGCGAGGGTGCAGAAAAATTGTATAATTTGCTTAAATCCGAAGCCGAAAAGGAATTAAAAATCGATGCAAGCAAAATCGAAGAATTAGTTCCGCTCGATTCTAAACCGTTGAGCGAAATAGATGCAATTTTGGTTACTATTCCAAACTTTAAAAAAGACAGTTTTATCAACGGCGCTAAAAAAGCTTTTCAAGTTATTACCGAAGCATTTAACAAAGCCGATATCGAAACCTTAAAAATGTTGGTCAGCAAGTCAATATTTAACAAAATGCAAGAAGTTATTAAACAGCGCAAAGAAGACAATATTACCGCTGAAACAGACTTTATTTGCTTTGAAAAAGTTGACATTATCAAAGCCTCAATTAACGATAAGCAAAAGGCATTGATAAGTGTAGAATTTGTCAGTGAGCAAGTAAATCTGTTGCGCAACAAAGATAACGAAATTATCGAAGGTGACGAAAATTATATTCAAACAATTACCGATGTTTGGACTTTTGAACGCAGCCTCGATGCAAAAACACTAAACTGGGTTCTGGTATCTACAAAAAAATAATGCAAAAATACTTATCTTTTATCATAGTCCTATTGTTACTTACATCCTGTGTGAAAAAAACAGATGATGTTGAACTTGAAAAAGTGTCTTTTTCAAAATTGGTCGATTTTGAAAAAGATAATATGACGGGGGCGTATAAAGCATTTCGTAAAAGTTGCGAAGCAATAGCCTTAAAAACCGGCGAATTTATCGATGATTCTGCAATAAAGATAAATCGAAAGGATTATATGGCCGTTTGTGCAAAATCATTAGGGGTTGCACCCAAAAAATTCGGCGAATTTATAAAAAATCATTTTACTCCGTATTTGGTAACCTTTAACGGATCTGCCGAGGGTAAGTTTACGGCATATTACGAAGCCGAGCTCAACGCATCTTATGTCAAAGACGACAAATATCGTTACCCTATATACGCCAAGCCGTACGATTTGGTAGAAGTTAACTTAAAAGATTTTGATAAAAGTCTTCCCGATAAAAAAATATTGGGACGAGTAGATTCCGGCAAGCTTGTACCTTATTACACCCGCAAAGAAATATATGAAAAAGGACTTAATGCACCTGTTATTTTGTGGGCCGACAGCTATGTTGATTTATACATTATGCAAATTCAAGGTTCGGCTGTGGCAAAACTTCCAAACGGACAAAAAACCAGAATATCATACGCTGAAAACAACGGACACGAATTCAAAGGCATAGGCTCTATTTTGCTTTCCAAAAAAGTTATTCCTTCCGGTCAGGCTTCTATGGGAAATATCAAAAAATGGCTCAAACAAAACTTTGATAAAGCCAAAGAGCACATGAACGAAAACGAACGCTATATTTTTCATCGTTTGGGTAATGAAGACGGTCCTATGGGCGCATTAGGGGTTGGTTTAACATCCGGCCGTTCTTTAGCTGTTGACCAGAAGTTTATACCGCTTGGTGCAATGCTATGGCTCGAAACGAGTAAGCCTGACAATAAAAAACTTAACAAATTGGTGGTTGCACAAGATATCGGCGGCGCAATAAAAGGCGCTGTCAGAGGCGATTATTTTTGGGGTTCCGGCGGTGATGATATCTTGGAAAAGGCCGGAAAAATGAACTCTAAAGGTCAATATTATATTTTAATTCCAAATCATTCGGAGAAGTAAATGGCAAAAAGAATTAACAAAGCCGATAGGCTTACTTTTAAGGCTCTACAAACGGCAATTGATAAGGGCGAACTGCAAATTGCTCTGATAAATTCAAAAATAAATATTCCTTCATCACCGGTATATAACCCGTGGGAAGTGTTGCTTCCAACCTTAATTCCGACAGTGCTCGGCTTGTTTTTAATATGGCTTGTAGGTATTATTTTCGGCCTGATATTTATGATTGCCGGCATTTTATTGTCCTCAAATTTGGTTAAGAAAAAAATGGAACAACGCTTGTTTGATAGGAGTAAACAATTTTTTGTATCAGATTACAATTCTTGTAACGAGTTGTGGGATTTTGGCGGAATAGTTTTAATCAATTCATCAAATAAAAAACATTGTTGTGTGTCTCCTGAGGGCAATTGGAAAGAATTTGTGGTTTTGAATTATTCTCAGTATATGACCGACAAAAAAGAAGCAGTTGTCGAAGAAGTATCGCAAGCAAGTAACGAAGATATAAAAGAAAATGAAAAAGCTGCCTGATATTGACAATCTTCCTCAAGACATTGATTTGTGGTACGCCGAAGTTGATGAAATTGAGGCATATAACCAACCGCAAGAAAAACCGCAAGCGCCTCTTATAATAAAAGAAATAAAACCGTCACTGAAAGGTGAGGGGTTGTATAATCACAACTCGTTTAATGAAATCACCTTAGGCTCTACCGCAAATATTGATAAAAATACGGCAACCAAATTTGTTAAGGGCAACTATCAGATAGATGCTCGTTTGGATTTGCACGGATACACCGAAAAAGGTGCTTTTGTAGCTGTTGCCGATTTTATAAAAAATTGTTATATCCAAAGGAAAAGGTGCGTTTTGATTATTACGGGCAAAGGGCTTCGTGATGATAACAAGCCTTGGTATGAAACTACCGGTGTCATAAATCAAGCCCTAATCGGCTGGTTGAATAACCCCGAAATAAGACCGTTTATTTTGAGCGTGGCTCAAGCCAAGCAATCGGATGGAGGAAGCGGGGCCTATTATATTTTGCTAAAGCGTCAACGCAATTCAAATAAAACCGAAATATTTTAGCAAAGCAAAAACAACCGCAATTTCCATAACAATCATAAGCTTGTACATTGCCTGAAAACTTTTCTTGGATGTTTTATGCTTAAAAAATCTTTGCCCGAAAAAAGCACCTATCCATCCGCCCAAAAATTCCAAGGTATGTAAATCTTTTTCCGGTATGCGCCAGGCTTTTTTTTGTGCCGCCTTTTTATCGGCACCATAGGCAATAAAAGTTGATATATTTATACTGCAAATATGAAAGACCAAAAACAGCAATAATGTCTTATAAGTAAAGATATTTTGAATCTTAAAAACATTATTTTCAAAGAAATATGAGGCTATTACCACCAATCCGATATTAAGCAAATAAAACTTGTTGTGCTTAAGCGGTGGTATAATTACCGCCAAACCTAATAAAATTAACAAAAAAGCGCCGGTCAGCATAAATAAACATTCCCTATAAATTTTAGCACATAGTTTATTCATAAACCAAAGTTAAATAAAAATCAAATAGTGAATAAGTGAGAAAATGTATTTTTCATTTGCACGCAATTTATTTATATTATTCATAATGGTTCATACTAGGGAGCAATCATAATGAAAAAACAGCTTATTTTGGGTCTATGTATATTATCTGTGGCATCTTGCGGTGGTTTTTCCAAACAACATCGCAGTTACACTCTTGCCGATATGTTTGTATGGGGCGATGATTATGAAGCTCAGGCAGATCCTCAATATGTAAAAGTATCATACAAAGAGATTGACCCTTCACAAGCTAAAGAAGTTGAAGATGATAAACATAAAAGCCATCAATATAACGAAGATGTTGATGTAAAATATGTCGAAGTAGAACAGCTTGAAGAAAATGAAACAACACCCAAAGAGGTTGAAAAAATTGCAGTAAAAGAAGTGGTTATTGAAGAAGCAAAACCCAACAAAGATACTCAAACATACACTTTAGCCAAACGCTCAGAACGTTATAAAAATGTTGATGAAACCTTCTCACCTAATGTTTATGCAATCTTGGCATCTCGTGTTGTAAATAAGCTTTTAATGGATTTACCGGGTATTACGGCTGAAAATCCGTCACCTACGGTATATATTGCCGATACTGAATATGCCGACAGATATATGCCCGAAGCTGTTGATGTTGCAGGCAACACTACAAAAGAAATTTTAACCAACTCCAAAATGGTAAAAATTGCTTCGGATGAAACCGGCGGAACCTACATATTAAAAGGCAGACTCACCAATATAAATACTCCGGAAATTCCGGTGTTCAAATATTCTCTGAGCTTATATGACAGAGAAAACAAACTCATCGACAGATGGACAGACACCATTCGCCAAGTTCAAAATGATGATGGAAGCTGGTGGTAATGCAACTTTTTAAGATTGTCCTTATTCTTGCTCTTGTATTGGCAAAAAATTCAATTGCTCAGGTCGAAGAAAACTCCGGCGAAATAGATGTTTTTGCTAAGGTTTGCGAGAATTTATCTTCTTCCGAAAGCCGAGCTTCTGCTCGTTTGCGTGCTACGGATAAGGCATCTTTTAAGGCTGTTGAAGAAATTCCCGAACTGCGTGAGTTTCGCCAATATCTTGATCCGCACCAATTTAATTTACATATTTACAAATTGATTGATAATTATTTTGAGGATATGGCAATCAATGTCCTAAGCCAAGATAATGAAAAAGTTTGCGTAGAGGTTAGCGGGTATATACGCACATCATCGATAAATGAAGTTTTTAGTGATATAACCGATATTCAAGACGGTAACACAACTCTTGTAGTTGAAACAGAAAATGTTGAAGAAAATGTCAATATTGTTATTCCTCCAAAGCCGGAAATAAATATCAGCAAAGAAATTGCCTATGACTATTCTGATGACGAAATAGTTGAGGAGTACATAATTGAGGACGAGAATATAACACCCCCCATACCCACCTTACCAAAGGCAGAAAAAAATAATGGTGTTTCGGTATTTATAGATAGAACGATGTTTTACAATGACACATCTACCAACGGATTTTTTGCACATTTGGAACAAGAACTTCTAAAAGCCGGAAAATTAAATATACAGGCAAAATTTGACAATCCGAAGTATATCTTAAGAACTAAAGTTTTAAAAGCAAAGGTTGATAATATCAATTCTGAGACAGGCCGTCTTCAAATAGTTGTCAGTGTAGAGTTGACCGACACTTCAAATTCTGAGACCACCACCGAACATCAAAATCGCTTTATCTTATTTAATACATCGGAAGATGCTCAAGCTAAAGCAGCTGAGCTGACAAAAAATTTGTTAGCTGACGGTGTGGCAAAAATCTTGCCGCAAATCAAAAAAGCTAATGATATTTTGCTGAAGAACAATATAATTACTCCGCCGAGTAAATAATTTTACCACCAAGCAGGATGTAAATTCACATTTTCCAAACGAATAAATACATCTTGCTCATATTGTTCCTGCATACTTAAATAATAGCCGTTTATTTTTTCCAATATTATGCGTTGCGCTTTTATGTTTTCTTCAGCATTTAACGATGTATACAAACACATTTGAATACCGCTATCGTGATTCATATATTCAAGAACACATAATTTTTCGCCCAAAACTTCATAAATAATATTCAATACCGTGTGATAGTGTTTGTTATTTAAGCCTGAAGAATATTTTTTTGCAAAATTGAACAATGCCGGCTCTGTCAAATATATATCCGCATCCTGAGATATATTGTCCAAAATATATAATTCACCGGTGTATAAGCTGTATTTTGCCACTACATTAAAGAAACCTCTTAAATTTTTTTCAGGATCAGCCATTTTGTCTTGAAGTATCAGCTTTGCTTTCTCAAATTCTTTTAAGTTTAATAAGCAGTCGGTATAAAACATTTCAAGCATATCCGGCAATTGACCGCCGATATTCCAAGCCTTGTTGACATAATCTCTTGCCTGGTTACTATAACCCAGCATTATAGAGCAGAATGTCAAACCGATAAGAGGCTCTATCAATTGAGGGGCCTGCATATGCATATTAAGTAAATCTCTTTGAATAGGAGATATTTGAAAAATTTCTGAATATGGAAGTTTTACCAATTCCTCAATCATTTTGATACTTTTTTCTCTTATTTCCATATCACTCATTTTTTATTTCCTTTCCAACATAAATGTAACAGGACCGTCATTAACCAACCCGACTTTCATATCAGCCTGAAAGATTCCGCATTTTACCTCGATTCCATAAGATTTTAGGCATTCTACAAAATATTCATACAACGGTTTTGCAAGTTCAGGTTTTTCGGCGGTATCAAAACCGGGGCGATTTCCGCAAGAGGTATTACCGGCCAAAGTGAATTGGGATACTGCTAAGATTTGCCCTCCGATATCAATAATCGACAAATTCATTTTGCCGTTTTCATCTTCAAAAATTCTTAAATTAGCGGTCTTTTTTGCTAAATATTCGGCCATTGCTTTATTGTCATCTTTTTCGATACCGACTAAAAGCAAGTATCCTTTTCCTATTTGGGAAACTTCCTTTTCCTCAACAACAACATTAGCATTTGTAACTCTTTGAATCAGAACTTTCATAAAAACACCTTTTTAATAAAACAGATAAGCCAACAAAATTGCGCTTACAATTCCCATGACATCGGCAAATAGGGCCAATGGCAGTGCCGAGCGCGTATTACTTATTTTAACTGCTCCAAAATATACCGCCAAAACATAAAAAGTAGTTTCGGTAGAACCTTGGACGATTGATGAAACAAAGCCGGCAAAACTGTCAACACCGTAAGTATTAAAAGTATCAAGCATCATAGCTCTGGCTCCGCTTCCTGATAAAGGCTTCATAATTGCGGTGGGAAGAGCATAAACAAAATCGCTGTTTATTCCAAGTTTAGTGACAACAAGCTTAATAAAATCGATAATATAATCCAAAGCCCCCGAGCTTCTGAAAACTCCGATTGCCACCAGCATAGCCACAAGGTAGGGTATAATTTGCACGGCGGTTTTAAAACCGTCTTTAGCGCCTTCAATAAACAATTCAAAAACATTCAGTTTTTTTATCAATCCCGAAACAATAAATGCTATTACCAAACCATACAAAATGGCATTACTCATAATATAAGAAATCTGAGTTCTAGCCTCTGCATCAAGTTCATAAAATCCCCAAATACTAAGCCCGATAAAGGCGATGCCACCCATTACATAACTCATAACCACACGGTTGAGTATATTTATTTTTTGCCACCAAACAGTTGCCAAAAATCCCGATAGGGTTGAAATTGAGGTCGCAATCAATATCGGAATAAATACCGAAGCCGGATTTGCCGAGCCGGCCTGAAAGCGATACATTAAGATTGTGATTGGGATTAAAGTAACGGCAGAAGAATTTATAACCATAAACAAAATTTGTGCATTGGAGGCTTCTGTTTTGCTTTTATTTTCTTTTTGCAGTAACTCCATAGCCTTGATACCCATGGGAGTTGCCGCGTTATCAAGTCCCAAAATATTTGAGGCAATATTCATGACAATAGCACCAAAGGCAGGTGAATCTTTTTTTATTTCCGGCATAATTTTATGAAACAGCGGTTTTAACACTTTTGCCAACAGCTCGCTTAATCCTGATTTTTCGGCAATTTTCATCAAACCCAGCCAAAAACACAACACACCGGTTAAATCCAAAGCTATTTTAAAACCTAAATGAGCAGTCGAAAACAACGATTCGGAAATATGGCTCCATATTGCCGCGTTACCGTCAAAAGATTGAAATATTGCCGAGATAAAAGCGACTATAAAAAATCCGGCCCAAATAAAATTCAGCATAAAAAATCCCCAAGTTGTACAAACAAGGGGATTTTATCACCATGTGACTTAAAATTTATTTAAGAGTGCTTGCTCATTTGCGATTTTTTCAATTTGGTCAGTTTTTCACTGATAACCGCGGTATTTTTGCCTGATTTGGCCAAGCGCTCATACATACGGGAAATTTCTTTTTCCAAATAAGCCTCTTCAATTTCGTTATGAAGCAAATCTTTTTCTTCTTTTGAACCGTTTAATTCAATATTATCCATATTTTCGATTAGATGTTCAACCCAAACCGAGCCGACCTTGTTTTTAATAAAATATGGCAATTCATAAGCCAGTTTTCTAGCGTGATAATAAGCTTCCTTAAAGCTTTCGCAGTCGTTGTATCTAAGCTTTAACAAGCGGAACGCAATTTCCAATTCTTCGTTATTATCAACCACGATAAACGGCACCGGTTCAGCAAAACCGGTATTAACCATTTCTTTCAAATATTCCAAAATGTGATAGAAAAATCCGTTAATATTGTAGATGATAAAAGGCTTAGTTTTAATAAAACCGTCTTGCATTGCCACGCAGTCATAGGCCAGTTCATCCAAAGTTCCAACCCCGCCCGGAGCAAAAACGATAATATCGGCATCAAAAAGTTTTTTCTTTCTGTTTTCGATAGTATCGGTCAACACGACATTAGTAACTTTTTCCAAAACCTCATTTTTTTGATAAAGGTTGTAATATTCTTGGGTAGTAATGCCGACAATCGGGCTGACCTCGGTATAATATTTCTCTTTGTGAGATTCATATTCGTCTAACACGCCTTTTGCCACAGCTCCCATAACGCCGCTGTCAGAAAATCCGTAATCGAGGCGAAAACCGAGTTTTGCAATCAATCGTCCCATTTCATAAGTTTGTTCTTCATAAATAGGGTCATTACCTGATGAATGCCCACCCGAAACACAAACTCTTAAATTAGTCACTTTATTTTCGCAATTATCCATCAATTATAACTCCTCAATATCGCCGGCCTGTTGCTTTGCATAAAAGTCTGAAGCAAATTCGTTTAAGCGTCCTTGTTCAATAGCATCGCGCAAGCCTTGCATCAATCTTTGATAATATCTGATATTGTGCCATGTCAAAAGCATAACTGCAAGTACTTCGTTACATTTTTGCAAGTGGTGAATATAGGCACGGGAATAATTTTTACACAAAGGGCAATCGCATTCAGCTTCCAAAGGTCGCGGGTCTTCTTTATGACGAGCATTTCTGATATTGATTGTACCATGCGATGTAAAAGCTTGAGAAGTACGGCCCGAACGCGTAGGCATCACGCAATCAAACATATCAACCCCGCGCAAAACAGCACCTACAATATCATCGGGGCGTCCGACCCCCATCAGATAGCGAGGTTTGTCTTGTGGCAACATTCCCGGTGCATAATCGAGAACTTTGAACATAACTTCTTGCCCTTCGCCGACGGCCAAACCGCCGATAGCATATCCGTCAAATCCTATTTCTTTAAGCTTTTCGGCTGAATAAGCGCGCAAATCTTCATAATCACCGCCTTGTTGGATTCCGAATATTCCGTATCCGTCCCTATCAACAAAAGCATCACGCGAGCGTTTTGCCCAACGCATGGACATTTCCATTGATTTTTTAACCACATCATGTTTAGCCGGCAATTTTACACATTCGTCCATACACATTGTGATATTTGAATCGAGTTTATGTTGAATCTTAATAGATTCTTCCGGCGATAAGAAAAACTTTTTACCGTCTACATGCGAAGAAAACTTGACCCCTTCTTCGCTAAGTTTACGCAGTCCGGACAGGCTCATAACCTGAAATCCGCCTGAGTCGGTCAATATAGGCTTGTCCCAATTCATAAATTTATGCAATCCGCCCATTTTTTCGACCAAGTCTGCGCCGGGGCGAAGCATTAAGTGATAAGTATTGCCGAGCAAAATTTCGGCACCTGTTGCAGCAACCGATTCCGGCATCATAGCCTTTACCGTGCCGCAAGTTCCCACCGGCATAAAAGCCGGAGTGTTAATTGTACCGTGTTTTGTGTGAAGTTGACCGCGACGAGCTTTGCCGTCGGTGGCCAAAATATCAAATTTTAAAGCCATAAGTAAATATTCCCTAAATCATATATAATGCTAAGGATAATGCACCAATAAAAGTATAAAAGCAAGTAATTAAATTTTATCTATTCTTCGGTATATTCATTAGTATCAATTGCATAACCGGTTGCGCGGACTGTTCTGATATAATCTTTTCCATATTCATTTAAGGCGCGGCGCAAGCGTCGAATATGTACATCGACCGTACGCGACTCAACATAAATATTGTTCCCCCAAACATTTTTAAGCAAATATTCACGAGAAAAGACCTTGCCCGGATTTTCCAAAAACAATTTAAGCAATCTGAACTCAGTCGGTCCCAAGTGGATATAATTTTCACCTCTAAAGACTTTTTTGGCAACCAAATCCATTTTGATATCTTCAAAGAATATTTCTTTTTCTTCCAAAGGTTCCGGTGCGTGTCTGAGCTGACTTTTAACTCTGGCAATAAGTTCCGGAACGGAAAAAGGCTTTGTGACATAGTCATCGGCGCCGGCACTAAGACCTTTTACTTTGTCTTCTTCTTCGCCTTTGGCTGTCAACATAATGATTGGAATATCTTTGATATCGGGTTTTGAGCGAATAAGCTTACAGATTTCGACGCCGGACATTTCAGGCAACATCCAATCAAGCAAAATGACTGAGGGATGCAATTTTTCAACATCGGCGATTGCCTTGCCGCCGCGCGATTGAGTCGCAACATCAAAACCTTCTTTTTCCAGGTTGTATTTAAGCATAATGCTGATAGCTTCTTCGTCTTCGATAACCATAATCAAATGTTTCATAATTAACCGCCAATCTTATAAAAGGGTTAGACTCATATACGGCAATTATAAAGACGACACCGTTAAAATTATCTTAAGTTTGCAATATTTTTGGCATAATCCTTTCCGGAAAACACCGCCGAACCGGCTACCAACATATCAGCGCCGGCCGAAATAGCTTTTGCCGCTGTCATCGGATTGATGCCGCCGTCAACACTCAAGATAATATCGCGATTGCCAATCATTTTTTTTACTTTGGCAATTTTTTCTAACTGATTTTCCATAAATTGCTGTCCGCCAAATCCGGGGTTAACTGTCATAACCAATATCAAATCAAGCTTATCCAAAACATATTCCAAAACTTTTTCCGAGGTCGAAGGATTAAGGGCGACACCTGCTTTTATACCAAGTTTGTGAATGGCATCCAAAGTCTTGTCCAAATGCGGGCAAACCTCGGCATGAACGGTGATAATATCGGCACCGGCCAGTGCAAACCACTCAATCATTTTGTCGGGATTTTCGACCATAAGATGAGCATCAAAAGGCAGTCTGGTATATGGACGAACCGATTTGATGACGCAAGGGCCAAAAGTCAAGTTTGGCACAAAATTGCCGTCCATAACATCAAGATGAATCATATCGGCTTTTGCTTCATCAAGGCTGATAATTTCATTTTTCAAATCGGAAAAGTCAGCAGACAAAATACTCGGCGCAATTTTTACCATATCAAAAACCCCTTTTTAAAAAAATTAGACATTTATATCAAATAGGATAGGGGCAATCTATAAAAAAAGCAATGCAAATCTTGTATCTTATTAAAATGTGATTATGTGGACATTGTTAAATTTTTTTATGTAAAGGAGAAGCAAATATGGGTGAAATGGCTCAAAAAATTTCAAAAGTAGATAGAGAAGAGTTGCTAAAAATCTTAAATATTGCTTATGCGGAAGAGTGGCTGGCATATTATCAATATTGGCTTGGAGCTCAGCTGATTGTCGGACCCGAGCGCAAAGCAATTGCCGAAGAATTTATCGAACACGCGACAGAAGAGTTTGATCATGCTCAAAAATTGGCTACACGCATTATCGAGCTTGGCGGGACTCCGATTCTCAACCCTGACGAATGGCAAAAAGTTGCACTTTGTAAATATGATGCGCCGACCAAACCTTATGTGATGAACTTGTTGGAACAAAATTTGGTTGCCGAGCGTTGTGCAATCGTCAGATATCAAAAGATTTGCGAGATGACACACGGTAATGATTATGAAACCTACCGTATGGCCGTAAAGATTTTGCACGAAGAAATCGAGCACGAAGATGAAATAGGTTGTTTCAAAGACGATATAAATGCCTTATATGAGTACAAAAACAAAATGCAAGACTAACTGATTGATTTAGCTTGTAAAACAAAGAAAGTTGAATCGAGTGTATTGACTCATTTTTAAAATTATGTCAATATTTTGACAAAATTAGAATCGGATAGTGATTAAAATTAAAGATTTTATCTGTCGATATAGGACTTTATAACACACAGACCATAATCACTACTCCAAACAAACTTCAGCGGTCTGTTCAATAAAGAATACCTGAAACAGATAAAAGAAGCTCTGCTAAGCAAAAGCAGAGCTTTTTTTGTATAAAAAAGTAGCATAAGAGAAAAAATGTCATCGCCTTAAGTGAGAGCATAAATAAGAAATGTCATCCCTCAAATGAATAAATAATGTCATTCCTCGCTCGGCGCTTTGGCGTAAAAAATAAGTCATCGCCTGAGTGAGCTTGCGAACGAGGTTAGCGATCTTCAACTTATTCTTATGTTACTTTTGAGTGACCAAAAGTAACCAAAAGTCACCGCTCAAGATGTTTTTTTATACGCTTTTTTCAACCGGATGTGCCCTTCACATCCGTTGGCTGACTTTGGGTACATAAAAGGAGAGTCTCCGGTCAAAAAAAGCTAAAAAACATAAATCGCGGTTGTTGTTTTTTTATTTAAAAGTGTCATCGCCTGAGAGAATAAATAATGTCATTCCTCGCTCGGCGCATTTGCGTCCGTGCGTCTAGGAATCTCATCTTTGCGTCAGCGCTATATTTAATAAAAACAAGGAAGATCCCTAGACGATTGCTTGACGCAATCGAGGGATGACTTTGTTGTTGTTTTATGTCATGCCTTGAGAATATAAAAAATCTCGAACATAACTTCGAGATTTTTTTATTTTGCAGGATATTACTTTATTTGGTTATCATTGCGGTTAGTTCTGCCTCGCAACATAGGGTGTCGCCTATATAGGCCTTGCCCTCAAATACAAAGACATTTGCTCTGCCTTTTATCTTTTTGACATGCATTTTTAACAATGTATCCGGCACAACGGGATGACGGAATTTTACATTGTTTATCGACATAAAAAATACGCCTCTTTTATTTTCTTTATAATCCGGCATATTTTCAATAGCAACGCAACCGGCAACCTGAGCCATTGCTTCGATTTGAATAACCCCGGGCATGATAGGATTACCCGGAAAATGACCTTTAAAAAAGTCCATATCCATAGTAATATTTTTGTATCCGATACCTTCTATACCATCTTCGATAATTTCCATTTTTTCTACAAATAAAAACGGATCACGATGAGGTAGGATATCTTTTATTTGTTCTTCATTATATGTTTTTACCATTTTTATTTACCTTTATTTTTTCCATAATTTTTGAACACAGGCGGTCTGCTTCATAAAATCTCTAAAGCCGATTGCCGGTGATCCCATCAGCGATGCCCCGGGTTCCACGTCCCTCATTACTCCGGATTGTGCACCAATTTGAGCCATTGAGCCAATGTTTAAGTGGTCGGCAAATCCCACTTGGCCTCCGGCTACAACATAGTCACCAAAGGTACAGCTTCCAGCAACTCCTACCTGAGCGACCAATATGCAGCCACGTCCTAAAACATCATTATGAGCAACTTGAACAAGGTTGTCTATTCTGACACCATCACCAATGATTGTGTCGTCTAAAGCACCTCTGTCAATACAAGTATTTGCTCCGATTTCTACATCGTTTCCGATAATAACTCTACCTAATTGCGGCACTCTTTTGTGTACGCCGTTTATAGTCTTAAAACCAAATCCGTCCCAACCGATACGAGCTCCGCCATAAATATATACATTGTTGCCGATTAACGCATGCATGATATTGGCGCATGCACCAACACGACAATTATTACCTAATTCGCAACCGTCTGCAATAACACAATTTGCTTCCAAACGGCAGTTGTCTCCGATAACCACATTATCGCCGATGACTACGCCTTCTCCGACATAGCAATTTTGACCGATTTTGGCAGTTGAGGCAATTTTGGCACTTTCACAAATTTTTGCTTCGGGCAAAACTTCGCTATACATAGCATAGTTTAATTTTACAAAGCTATCATGCGGATTTTCGCTGACCAAAACAACCACACCTTCGGGTATTAAAGATACAAAGTCTTTTGATGTCACACAAGCAGTTGTCTTAATGTTGGCGGCTGCTTCTTTTTTCTTCTTGTCAAAGAAAAAAGAAATATCGCCCTCACCCCCTTTGAATATGGTAGCCATGTCTTTAATCATTACATCGGCTTTGCTGCTATCAAGCAATTCGCATGAACAAATCTCACAAATTTGCTTTAGCGAAAAAGGTCCGTTGTTGTTATAAAAGCGTGTATCAACCATAGTTATTCTCCTATTATAGACGAGTACCAAAATTCAAACGGAATACTTCTGTTTCATCATAATCTTCTTTAACAATCGGGAAACCGAAGTCGATATCAATTTGTCCCATCGGTGACAACCATTGGAAACCAAAACCAACCGACACTCTGGGTGAATCTGAATAATATACATCGTTAGTATTCAAATTATCAGGTTCGCCTATCATACCGACATCGGTAAACAAGTGACCGGAAATACCCATCTCATCAAGTCCGATCGGAAATCCGAATTCAGCACCTGAATATACCATCCAATTACCGCCTAAAGCGTCGTTGGTGTACATATCTCTGGCACCGATACCGCCGGCTTCGAAACCGCGCATGGTGTATCCGCCAAGGAAGTAGCGATTTGAAAGTCTGACGCTTTCATCGCCATAAGCTTCTATCATACCGGCATTGGCAAATAATTTGAATGTGTAATAGTCGGCAAATGTTTTATACCAATATGCCTTAGAATCAAACTTCATATATTTCTCATCCCCGCCAAGTCCGGCTACATCGGTACCCAACGATAAGAAGTAACCGTTTTTGGTAAACATTGCGCTGTCACGCTTGTCATAGACAAAAGTTGTACCGATTGATGAGTTAGTATATTTACCTTTTTCTTCTTTAATATATTTTGAAGCTTCTTCTCCGACATCGGTAATTTCGTCTTGTTTTAAAGTATAACGAACTTGTTGTGAGAAATCATCGGTATAGTTCCATCCGGTTCTTAAACGGCCACCGGTAACTTGGCTATCATAAGAGCTTTCGTCCTGATAGTCTTGACGAGAGTGAAATACATCAATACCTGCTCGCAAACGGCGTCCTAAGAAATAGGGTTCGGTAAAGCTTACATCAAAATCTTGTGATTTTTGCGAAACGGCAATATCAAAGCCTAATCTTTGGCCCAAACCTCTGAAGTTGTTTTCGGTTACACCGGTTCTGACCAAAGCACCGTTAACTGTTGAGAAACCGATACCGACATTGAAATAACCGGTAGATTTTTCTTTGACTTCGACATTCAAATCAGCCTTATTATTATCTTTGGGTTCGGTAGTAATATCAACAGTTTCAAAATAATCTAAGTTTTCGACATTGCGGCGAGAATCTTTAATCTTTGAGGCATTGAAAGCATCACCTTCGTTAATGCGCAATTCACGACGAATAACTTTGTCATGAGTGCGGTTGTTTCCGGTAATGTTAATTCTGTCAACAAAGAAACGAGCGCCTTCTTTAATGCGGAATTTGATATCAGCCTCGCCGGTTGATGTGTCTTTGATTATATCCGGCTCCACTTCGGCAAAGGCATAACCTTTTCGACCCAATTCGTCAGTAATTTGAGTCACCGAATCATCAATATCTTTTGAGTTATATTTATCACCTGATTCAACTTCTAAGAAAGAAGTATAGTCATCTGAGTTTACATCAGCAATTTCGGAAATAATATCAACATTTCTAATCTTGTATTTTGCACCTTCGTCAACTACAAAAGTAATGGTAAATGATTTTTTATCAGGGCTTAGTTCTGCAACTGCCGAAACAACCTTAAAGTCAGCATATCCTTTTTTCAAATAAAAGCGACGCAACAATTCTTTGTCATAGTTTGTTTTTTCGGCATCATAATTTTCCGATGATGAAAAAATTCTATACCATCTGCTTTCCTTACTCATCAAAACTTCTTGCAGTTCTTTTGATGAATAATGCTCGTTGCCGATAAAGTTAATTTTGTTAATAACAGCCAAAGGACCTTCATCAATATTGAAAATAAGATCTACTCGGTTTTGATCACGACGAATAATTTCGGGATTTACTACGGTTGCATATCTTCCGCTTCTTTTATAAACTTCTAAAATACGGCGGACATCATCTTGAACTTTTGCTCGCGAAAAAGTAGAACGTGGGGCAAGTCTTATTTCGCTTTCGAGCATTTTGTCATCTACATTGTCGTTACCGTCAAACAAAACTTCGGAAATAACCGGGTTTTCAGAAACTTTGATATGCATAATGTTATCAGACATTTTGATAGCAACATCTTCAAACAAACCTGTGGCATAAAGTTTCTTTAAGGCCTCGTTTATTTTGGTGTCATCAGTCAGTCGAGCTTTTTCAATCTCTATATAAGATTTGACTGTTTCCGGTTCAACGCGTTCCAAACCATGTATTTTTATATCTTTCACATAGACATCTCCGGCAAATACGGATGTCGATGCAAGTAACGAAAATGCAAAAGTTCCTAAAGTTAATTTTTTCATTTTGTAAACCCCACTAATATTTTTGTTTTTATGAAAACCAACGATTAAACAATCTTGCTATATCGTTGTATGTTGCTAAGATCATCAATGCGATAAGTAAAAAGAAACCAAACTTAAACACATAATCCTTAGCTTGTTCGTTAATTTCTCTTCTCAATAATATCTCTATCAAATAGATTACCACATGTCCGCCATCAAGCATCGGTATCGGGAACAGGTTGATTAAACCCAAATTGATAGAAAGCAATGCCATAAACACCAAAAAGTCTAACCAAGAACTTGTTTTGGTAATATCGCCACTCATTTCGGCAATTCGAACAATTCCGCCCAATTCGTCAGTATCTCTTTGACCTGATATCATTTGTCCGACACCGCGTAATGTTACGGCGCTTATTCTGTAACATTCGTAAAAAGCTTCTTTTACAGCAGCAAAAACCGACATTTTGGCAGATGAAAATTCAACCTCGTTCACGGATGTAACGCCAAGCATGGGTCTTTGAGATTTTTCACCGTTTTCGCCTATTGTAATAACACCGAGTTTAACATTGACGCTGACTTCTTTACCATTGCGCATTAACACGATTTTTACATTGCCGGTTGTCGACATCTCGACTTCTTGACGAAATTCATTAAAAGTTTTTACGCTTCGTCCGTCGATTGATATAATTTTGTCTTTGGCTTTAATACCGGCTTTGGCTGCAGGAGAACCCTCTATAACGGAACCGATTACCGGCGGAAATTCCATTTTGCCGAATGCCATGAAGATACAGGCAAAAACAACAACAGCAAACAAATAGTTAAACGCCGGACCGCCGATTACTATTGCCAATTTTTTGAACGGATTTTGAAAAGCAAAAGCATATTTTTTATCTTCTTCGGACAGCTCTGTCGTATCATTGCCCGAAGAAGCTGCGTCAGTATCACCCAAAAATTTGCAATATCCGCCCAAAGGAATTGCCGACAGTTTCCAAAGTGTTCCCGAAGAATCTTTTTTACCCCACAACATTTTACCGAAACCGATTGAAAATTCGGCAACTTTTACACCGGTAATTTTGGCAATAATGTAATGCCCGAATTCGTGTACAAAAACCAGTACACCGAGCAAAAACAAAAACGGTACTACATAATAAACCGTGTTAATAATAAAATCCATTTAACACTCCCTATTTTACAAATTTGGCTAAGTTTACCAACATTAAGTAAGCAAACGGAGCCGCAAAAATCAAACCATCAATACGGTCAAAAATACCGCCGTGTCCGGGAATAAGATTGCTTGAATCTTTTATGTTTAAGCGTCTTTTGATAAATGACTCTATCAAATCACCAATTTGCGCAATAACCGCTAAAATTGCCGCCATCACCAAATAGTATTTTGTAACATCACTGCTTACTTTGAATATCAACATAACACCATAGCTTACGGCAACTGCCAACAATACTCCGCCAAGTAATCCTGACCATGTTTTGTTTGGTGAAATTTTTGGTGCAAGCTTAGGTCCTTTTACGGTTGAACCTACCAAATATCCGCCTATATCAACACCCCAAACAAGGAACATAAACCACAATACTATGTACGGACCATACATGGTATATAAAGCAACAATAGAGCCTATACCGATTGCAATATAAGGAATACCCAAAAGCAAAAATTTGCGATGAGCTTCACCTTTTGATTTACAAAAGGCAACCGTTAAAGCAACCGCAATAACAAAAGCCGGAACCAACCAAGGCTTTAACATTATGGCACTTACAGCTGCGAAAAAGTATGTCAGTGCATAAAATGTCGGACGAGAATTCGGCATCATATTTGCCCACTCCCAAGACAACAATGCAGCACCTAAAAGAGCCAACAAAAATAATGTCGGATAACCGAAAATAACACAAGCAATTACCACCGGTATCAAAACCAATGATGTTGCAACACGCACTAAAAATGATCTTAGTTTAGACTTTTCCATAACGTCTCTCCCTTGAGTTAAAATCATCTACTATTTCTTTAAGTTCGGCCACCGTAAAATCAGGCCACAAAGTTTTGGTAAAAAACAGTTCGCTGTATGCAATCTGCCATAGCAAATAGTTACTGATGCGTTGTTCACCGCTGGTGCGGATTACCAAATCAGGGTCCGGTATACCATAAGTGTACAAAGCTGATGAAAAGCTTTTTTCATCTATGTCACTGATTGACATATCGCCATTTGCCACAAGCGATGATATCTTTTTAACGCCGGAAATTATCTCAGCTCGCGAACCATAACTTAAGGCAACAATAAATGTAAATTTGTCATTGCCGGCCGTTTGCTTTTCGATATTTTCCATCTGAGTGACAATATCATTAGCAAGCATATTTCTTTCGCCGATAAATAAAATTTTACCGCCTTGCTTGTTAATCTCTTTTAGTTCATTTTTTAAATACTGACGCAAAAGATCCATCAGATAGTTGACTTCTTCTTCATCCCTTTTCCAATTTTCGGTAGAAAAGGCATAAACGGTCATATATTTAATGCCCATTTCAGATGCGCCTTTAACAATTTCTTGCAAAGTTTCGGCACCTTTTTTATGTCCGGCAGAGCGCGGAAGATTACGCTTTTTAGCCCATCTTCCGTTGCCGTCCATAATTATGGCAATATGTTTTAATTCGTTACTCACTTAAATCACACCGTTTCTTATACTTGAAGAATATCTTTTTCTTTTTGCGCCAACATTTCGTCAACTTTTTTAGTTGCTTCATCAGTCAGTTTTTGAATTTCGACTTCATATCTTTTTTCGTCGTCTTCAGATATAGCATTGTCTTTTTTCAATTTTTTGACCTCATCCAAAGCGTCACGACGGATGTTACGAACAGCAACCTTAGCATTTTCGGAATATTTGCCGGCAACTTTTGAAAGCTCGCGACGACGCTCTTCCGAAAGTGGCGGAATCGGAATACGAATAAGCTGTCCGTCAGAAGAAGGATTTAAGCCTAAATCTGATTCCATAATTGCTTTTTCAACTGCCTTAGCCAAACCTCTGTCCCAGACGCTGACTGATAATGTTCTGGCATCAGGGGTTGAGATTGTACCGACTTGCGCAAGCGGTGTCATCGAACCATAAGCTTCGACCATAATACCGTCAAGCAAGCTGATATGAGCTCTACCGGCACGAAGAGTTCCAAACTCGCCTTTTAAGGAATCTAAGGTTTTATCCATGCGGGTTTTGGTATTGTTTTTAATTTCTGAAAAATCAGTCATATTTTACCTCATTATTTCTTTATGATTGTATAGTGTCCTTTTCCCTGCACGATTTTTTTCAACGAATCTTTTTCATGCTGAGAAAAGACTATAATAGGAATATTGTTTTCTTTAGCCAAAGCAACAGCTGTTAAATCCATAACTTTGAGCTGTTTTCCGATAACATCATCATAACTGATTTCGTCATAACGAACGGCTTTGGCATCTGTTTTAGGATCTGCGGAATACACACCGTCTACCTGTGTTGATTTTAATACAACATCACATTGCATTTCAGATGCTCGTAGAACTGCACCGGTATCGGTTGTAAAATACGGGTTACCCGTTCCGCCGGCAAAAATAACTACGCGTTTTTTTTCTAAGTGACGCATAGCTTTACGATACATATAATTTTCACACACCTGAGGAACACTAAGACCTGAAGAAACACGCGCCGAAACGCCGTTTTCCTCCAAGGCATTTTGCAAACATAGGGCATTCATCAATGTCGCCAACATTCCAACCTGGTCAGCGACCGTTCTGTTCATACCCTTTGCCGCACCTTTAGCACCGCGAAAGATATTACCGCCACCGACGACAACACAAAGTTCGACACCGGATGATACAATATCTTTTATCTGCAAGGCCAAAGTTTGCAATTCTTTTGGTGATATTCCAAACTTTTCGTCTCCCATCAAACCTTCACCCGAAAGCTTGAGCAAGACCCTTTTATACTTTGTTTTCATTATAAACTCTTATGCATAAGTTATCATGATGATTTATATTAGCGAATAGAATCGCTTTGTCATCAAATTTTTTCATTTGCTTAACAACCTAGTGCAAAAAGGTTGCAAAAAAGTGAATCATCGGTTAGTAATTAGCAAATAATTTGAAAAATGTTGTTTTTGGGAGGAAAAATGTCTGAAAGTATGTTGTTTACCTTGTGGGGAATCGGAGGATATATTTTAGGTTCTATTCCTTTTGGTTTGGTTTTGTGCTATTTGGCCGGTTATGGCGATATCAGAAAAATCGGTTCCGGCAATATCGGGGCTACCAATGTTTTACGCACCGGTAACAAGTGGTTAGCCTTGCTTACAGTTATTTTAGACGCTTCAAAAGCCGGCCTTATTGCTTGGCTTGCCCTAAAATTTGTTGCAGCAACACCTTTTGTAATCAAATGCATTTCAACAAATTTGAATATTGCGGCAGGGTTATTTGCCGGTTCGATGGCAATTATCGGACACAACTTTCCTATATGGTTAAAATTTAAGGGCGGTAAAGGTGTTGCCTCGGCATTCGGATTTTTACTTGTGACAAAACCTCTGATTGCCTTGAGCGTTTTTGCTATTTGGCTTGCAACGGCTTTTATTACCCGTTATTCATCTTTGTCGGCTATTGTAGCGGCTTTTTCACTACCGGTAATTACATATTTTTATGCCGAGCCGGTTTATGTTGTGTGTTACAGTGCTTTAGTTGTTTTGGTACTTATCAGACATCACGCCAATTTTGTACGCTTGTTCAAGGGACAAGAAAGCAAAATAAGTTTTAAGAAAAAGGCTTAAGTTGTGACAAGCGAAACAGAAATCATATCGACAATCAGACTTATAAATACGAATGGAATCGGCACGGTAAAATTTTATCAACTGATCGAAGAATTTACCTCGGCCGAAAAAGTAGTTGATTTCTTAGAAAAAAACGCAAAGCAAAAGCCTTGGAGTATTGAGCAGGCTAAAGAAGAATTGGCAAAAGCCGATAAGCTCGGGGTGAAAATCGTTATATATTGTGACGAAGATTATCCTTATGCTTTGCGTGGTGATAAAAATGCACCACCGGTTTTATATGTAAAAGGTGATGTCAAAACTTTGACCTCTTTTGAAAAATCAATTGCCATAGTCGGAGGCCGTGCGGCATCTGTTACCGGAAGAAAAACAGCAGCAAAAATTGCCATGGAATTAACCGATGAAGGTGTTTGCATAGTCTCAGGAATGGCTCGAGGAATCGACACATCAGCTCACAAAGGTGCAATGTACGGACTTAATCAAACAGGTAAAACAATTGCAGTTTTAGGAACCGGAATCGATGTTATATATCCTCCGGAAAATAAAGATGTATATGAACAAATTGCCAAACAAGGTTGTATTATATCCGAATTTTTAATCGGTACAAAAGCCAGCGCCTCAAACTTTCCCAGACGCAATCGAATTGTGGCTGCATTAAGTGAAGGTATTTTAGTTGTTGAAGCTTCAAACAACTCCGGTTCGCTGATTACCGCACAATATGGTATAGATATGAAAAAAACAATTTTTGCGGTTCCGGGTACACCGGGCGAATCGAGAACACAAGGTTCTAACACACTTATAAAAAACGGTGCAATATTAGTAGAAAATGCGTCTGATATATTACCTTTTTTAAAAGGTAATAAAAAAGCAGAGCAACCTAAATTAGAACAATATGTTCAAAAAAATCTTGTTTTTGAAAATAATGATGATAATTATATCGAGCAGAAAAAGGCCCCCGAAACTTTAGCAGATTATCTGACTGTTGACGGGGTACATATTGACGAGCTTATACGTCTTACCGGCAAGAGTGCTTCGGAAATTGCGATGGATATTCTCGAGCTTGAATTGAGCGGTATTGCCGAAAGACGCGCAGGAAATAAAATAGCATTAACGGGTGATAAATAAAATGAAATTAGTTATTGTGGAATCTCCGGCAAAAGCCAAAACAATCAACAAATATTTGGGAAAAGATTATCAGGTTTTGGCCTCATTCGGCCATATCAGAGATTTGCCGAGTAAAGACGGTTCGGTTAATCCTGATGATGATTTTGCAATGACTTGGGAATTAAGCAGTGGTGGTAAAAAACGCCTTGCCGATATTGTAAAAGCTCTAAAAGATGCTGACACATTAGTCCTCGCATCCGACCCGGATAGAGAGGGAGAAGCCATTGCATGGCATATATTAGAAGAATTAAAACAGAAAAAAGCCCTAAAAGATAAAAAAATCGAACGTGTGGTATTTCACGAAATTACCAAATCAGCCGTAACTGAAGCTATTGCCAATCCACGCCAAATCGACGATAATTTGGTATCGGCTTATATGGGGCGCCGTGCGCTTGACTATTTGGTAGGGTTTACTTTATCACCGGTATTGTGGCGCAAACTTCCGGGTTCGCGTTCAGCCGGTCGCGTGCAATCGGTTGCGCTTCGTTTGATTTGTGAAAGAGAAACCGAAATCGAGAAATTTAAGGCTGAAGAATATTGGACAATTGATGCCGAACTTTTGACAGCTAAAAAGGCTCTAATCAAGTCTCGTCTGATTGAATTAGACGGTAAAAAGTTGGAAAAATTTGACTTAAACAGCGAAGAAAAAGCTTTGGAAGCAAAAGCAAAAATCGAAGCTCAAAACTTTGCCATATATAATATTGAACGCAAAAAAGCCAACCGCTACCCTGCTCCTCCGTTTACCACTTCGACATTGCAACAAGAAGCTGCTCGCAAATTGAGATTTTCTGCCAAAAAGACGATGCAAATTGCTCAAAAACTTTATGAAGACGGTCTTATTACTTATATGCGTACCGACGCGGTTAACCTTTCGGCTGATGCTATCAAATCTTGTCGTGAAGCTATTCTGAAATATTTTGGTGAGTCTTACTTACCTAAAGAGGCAAAAGAATATAAAACCAAGTCAAAAAATGCTCAAGAAGCTCACGAAGCTATTCGTCCGTCAGATGTGATGAACACTCCGAAAAAAATGGAAGTGAAACTTGCTTCTGATGAACACAAGCTTTATGAACTTATTTGGAAGCGTACGGTTGCTTGTCAAATGAATCCGGCTATTTTAGATAAAGTTGTAATTGATTCAAAATCAGAAGATATGCAAATTTTGCTTCGTGCCAACGGTCAGGTTATTGAATTTGACGGTTTCTTGAAATTGTATCAAGAATCAAAAGATGACTCTGATGATGATGACGAAAACAGAATTTTGCCGAATGTTGAACAAGGCGAAAAAGTCGATAAAGGCGAAATTACTACCGAACAACACTTTACCGTTCCGCCTCCGAGATTTACCGAAGCAAGCCTAGTTAAAAAATTGGAAGAATTGGGAATCGGTCGTCCGTCAACCTATGCGACAATCATTGCCGTATTGCAAGAGCGTAAATATGTTCGCGTAGAAAAACTGCGTTTTATACCGGAAGACCGCGGTCGTATTGTTACGGTATTTTTGGAAAACTATTTCAAAAAATATGTGGAATATGATTTCACCGCGCAAATGGAAGAATTTTTGGATGATGTTTCTTCCGGCAATATGGAATGGAAAAAGCTACTTGAAGGTTTTTGGGTGAAATTTGCACGCAATGTTGATGCGGTAAAACCTTTACAAGTTGCCGAAGTTATCGAAAAAATCGATGAAGTTTTATCTCATCACTTGTTCCCGATTAAAGAAGACGGAACAGATCCCAGAGCTTGTCCTGATTGTGCAAACGGTCGTTTAAGCATAAAGTTGGGCAAATTCGGTGCTTTTATCGGTTGCTCAAACTATCCGGAATGTAAATATACCAAACCTTTGGTTGATACATCTGATGAAGAAAATGCCGACGCACAAAAAATCAAAGAAACTGCCGATAAAATTTTGGGTGAAATGAACAGTATGAATGTTTATTTGAAAAAAGGCCCTTATGGTTTTTATGTTCAACTGGGTGAAGATCAAACAGCTACAACCGAAAAACCTAAGCGCGCATCTTTACCTAATGGTATTACTCCTGATGATATTACTATCGAGCAAGCAACTCGCTTATTGAGTTTACCGTTTGATTTGGGCGAAGGTGTGGAAGTAAATTCAGGCAAATTCGGACCATATATCAAATGTGGCGGAAAATCTGTTTCATTAAGAGGAAACGATACAATTTTTAATATCAATTTGGAACGCGCTAAAGAGCTTTTGGCCGGCGCTAAGGAAAAACCGACAGGCAAATCTTTGGGAATCCACCCGAAAAACAAGCAAGATATTGTTTTGATGATGGGCAGATACGGACCATATTTGAAGTGCGGTAAGAATAATTATGCTTTGCCGAAAGAAGTTTCCGGTCATGAACCGAGTTTAGATGAAGCAATTAAGATTATTGATGCTAAGAAATAGAGATAATTTTTTAAGTGTTTTTCTTATGTTACTTTTGAATGACCAAAAGTCACCGCTCAAGATGTTTTTTATAATTGTCATGCCTTAAACGAAGCGTTAGCGAAGTGCGGTCAGGCATCTTCAAATTAGTTCTTATGTTACTTTTGAGTGACCAAAAGTAACCAAAAGTCACCGCTCAAGATGTTTTTTTAACGCTTTTTTCAACCGGATGTGCCCTTCACATCCGTTGGCTGACTTTGGGTACATAAAAGGAGAGTCTCCGATTAAAAAAAGCTAAAAAACATAAATCGCGGTTCTTGTTTTTTAAATTTAAATTGTCATGCCCTAAACGAAGCGTTAGCGAAGTGCAGTCAGGCATCTTCAAATTAGTTTAAAACAAGGAAGATCCCTAGACCTCGCTCTGCTCGGAGGGATGACTCTGTTGTTGTTTCTTATAAAAAATAAGTCATCGCCTTTTAGTGAATAAATAATGTCATTCCTCGCTCGGCGCACTTGCGTCCGTGCGTCTAGGAATCTCATCTTTGCGTCAGCGTTATATTTAATAAAAACAAGGAAGATCCCTAGACCTCGCTCTGCTCGGAGGGATGACATTTTTGTATGTTGATGTGATTGCCGCATCGCTGACGCAATCGAGGGATGACTTTGTTGTTTTATAATTTGCCGGGATTGTCGCGTCGCGAATACGCATCGTAATGGCAAAGCTTTATTTTGTAATATTATACACTATTTTTTAACTATTAAAGTTTAAGGTTGGAGATAATACAAAATCTTATTTTTTTGGTTTTGTCTAATTGTTAGTATTTTGACAAAAAATTCTTGACAAAAAATTATGCAGATGCTAGGAAGAAAATGACATATGACCAAAAACTTAGATTAAGGAGAAAAAACAATGTTAAATCACTTACCTGAAAAAGAGTTAAATAAAATAAAAGCAGCACTCAAAGACCCATCAACAAAAACTGTCAAAGGGGGTAAGAAGTTCTGTGAACATTTAAGCAACACCGAAAACACAAAAAAATTTGATCCAAGACTTTTAGCTGCTAAAAAAGGTATGGATCCTAAATAAAATTTAATTTGTGCCGTTTTTAAGGAGGGCATATGTCAATAGAAAAAATTTTAGTAGATAATTATACATTTTCATTAACAAAAGACGGTTGGTTGATTTCTTTGGAAATGGGTGATGATAATGTTAAAGATGCGTTTTTATCTTATGACGGCAGAAATTGCGCAATCTTGACCGTTAATAATGAAAAAGCATATTTGCTGACCAACATATCTTTGAATATCCGTGATGAGTTAAACAAAATGGATAAAGTTATTATCATTCATTTGGATAATGGTGAAATTGCCAACGGATACGAAGTTGATATCAAACATGTTGAAGAAGTTCCTTATCCTGATACCTTTGTTGATGATATGTTGACTGTCTTAGACGAAATAAAAAATGAAGTAAGCATAGAAAAATTTGAAGAAATAATAGATAATTTGGTTGCTTATAATGAAAAAATGCAAAAAGATTTATATGCTTTAAAAGCTTAAATATATATCCTTAGTCTAAAAAAACCCGCCTTTTAAGACGGGTTTTTTTATTGTATATTACATCAAGTTAGTTTGCCGGAATAACGCGAGATTGGTTACCGTAAAGCAAATAACATTTTTGTCCCGGTTGCATATAAACATCTGTTCCCTGAGTAATTGTACGCATTGCACCGTTATCAAGTTTTACAATATATTCAACACCGGCTTGTTTAGAAAGCTCGCCTTCAGCAAAATCACCGGCGATTGCACCTAAAGCGGCACCACCTAATGCACCCAAAACAGAACCGCGTCCATGACCGATGGTCGAACCGGCAACACCACCGCCGATTGCACCAAGCATAGAACCTGCCGACGAATCAGATGACGAAACATTTACCTGACGGACACTGACAACCGTACAAGGCATAACTTGACCGACCGAGCCGGTTGAAGATGTGGCATAGTGATCCGAATTGATATTGGCGGCACAGCCCGAAAGCAAAACGGCTAAACCGACAGAATAAATCAGCTTATTTTTCATATTTTCTTACCCATATTTACATTGTTAAACTGATTATAAATTTAATCTGTAGAATATTTTTTGTCAATGCTAGACATTTCATTAAACTTGTAATAAACTCAAATGAGTTTTTCAAAAAAATAATGTAGTAAAAAAGTAACGGATTGATAATATGTTGAAAAGAACCAAAATTGTTAAATTGCTTAATGCTCCTGCAACCATTGATGAAGTTTTAGTCAAGGGTTGGGTAAAAACCAGACGTGATTCCAAAGATTTTTCATTTGTGGAAGTTAATGACGGATCTTGCTTGAAAAATATTCAAGTTATTGCCAAAGATAATTTAAGCAATTATGACGAGGTCAAAAAATTAACTACCGGTTCTTCGGTTGCAATTAAAGGCGCTTTGGTCGAATCACAAGGCGGAAACCAAAAATATGAAGTTGTGGCATCTGATGTTGAGATATACTCTATCGCGCCGGAAGATTATCCTTTGCAAAAGAAAAAACATACCGACGAGTATTTGCGTACCATTGCGCATTTGCGTCCGCGTTCTAATAAATACGGAGCTGCTTTCAGAGTGCGCTCGGAACTTTCTTTTGCTATTCACAAATTTTTTAACGAACGCGGTTTCAGATATGTTCACACTCCGATTATTACCGGTTCGGACTGTGAAGGTGCCGGCGAGATGTTCCAAGTAACCACTTTGGATATGAGTAATCCTCCAAGAACACCGGACGGCAAAATCGATTACAGCCAAGACTTTTTCGGCAAAGAAGCTCACTTAACCGTTTCGGGACAATTAAACGGTGAAATGTATGCTTGTGCTTTGGGCGATATTTATACCTTTGGCCCGACATTCAGAGCTGAGAACTCTAATACCACTCGCCATGCCGCCGAATTTTGGATGATTGAACCGGAAATGGCTTTTGCAGATATCTTTGATGATATGGATTTGGCCGAAGATATGGTTAAATATTGCATTAAACATCTAAAAGAAACTTGCATGGAAGATTTAACCTTGTTTGACAAGTTTGTTGAGCCCGGTTTACTCAATAAATTGGACAATGTCTTGAATAACGGTTTTGCTCGCATTACATATAGCGAGGCTATCGAAATAATGAAAGCGTCAGGCCACAAATTTGAATATACTCCGGAGTTTGGCATTGATATGCAAACCGAACATGAGCGTTATTTGGCTGAGGTACATTTTAAGCGTCCGGTTATTGTTCGCGATTATCCGAAAGAAATCAAAGCTTTTTATATGCGCATGAATGATGATGGTAAAACTGTTGCCGCCATGGATGTTTTAGTTCCGGGAATCGGCGAGCTTATCGGCGGATCACAACGCGAAGAAAGACTTGATGTTTTGGTTAAACGCATTGAAGAAATGGGTATGAAAGCCGAAGATTATGATTGGTATTTAGACTCTCGCAAATTCGGAAGCGTTCCACACGCAGGATTTGGTCTTGGATTTGAAAGAATGATGATGTTTGTTACGGGAATCGGCAACATCAGAGATGTTTTACCCTTCCCTCGCACACCAAAATCTATCAGCTTCTAAGGAAATAATATGAAAAAATATTTGGCTGCGTTATTGTTTGCTCTTTTATCGACCTCGGTAGCTTATGCAAAAGAGACGGAAAAAGTCGAACTTAATGCCTTTGGATTTCCGGATAAGAGTTTTATCAAAATGATAGAAGGAAGACCGGTTATCTCAGATATTCCCGTTAGAGAAAAGCCTGATTGCGCTGATAAAAATTTTGCCAAGGCTGTGCGCGAAAATGCCAAACCATATATTGAAAAAGAAGCTTCGACTATTGTTAATAAAAGACGAAATATTTTAATAACAAAAAATATCGACAATTTTAGCGATTTAAGTATTGAAGAGGCCCTCAACTTGGACAACAGAATATTAAAAGCCAGAATGGTTGAATTGAAGATCAACAACAGAATCGACAATTCAAATATCAAAATTTGTCAAAGTGATAACCCTGTTTTGAAAAATAAATTGTTTGTATTGATGTATGATGATAACAGCAATGTAAAAGTTGAACTGTTAAATTTAAATACCGAAGAAGTGCCGGCTTTTTATTTTTATGATAAATAGTCTTGCAAAATAAAAAATTATTATGTATTATCAATTCCCACGCTTACTTGAAACCGGACATTGTCCGCTATATATTAAGAATGGCGTAACTATATGAAAGTGCTTAATTTATGACTTGTAATAATGGTCTTGTAATTAAAAAATGTAACTTGCCTGCGGTTGTGAATGACAACTCGTTGGTGGCTTATTTTGAAAAAATTAAAGCATTTCCGGTGTTGAGCGAAGAACAAGAAATAAGTTTGGTTAACGACTTGCAACAAAACGGCAATATGAAAGCCGCTCAAATTTTGATTACCTCACATTTACGCCTAGCCGCTAAAGTTGCCATGACATATCGTTGTTACGGACTGCCTTTGGCTGATATTATATCTGAGGCTAATCTCGGTTTGATGCAAGCTGTTAAAAAATTTGATTTATCCAAAAAAGTAAGACTGGCAACTTATGCGATTTGGTGGATTAAGGCTTCTATCAATGACTACATCTTGCGCTCTTGGTCTTTGGTAAAAATGGGAACAAGTGCCGCACAGAAAAAGCTTTTCTATAACTTGAAAAGAATTAAAGCCAGACTCGGTTTGTATGATAACAAAGAACTAGCGCCTAATGAGGTCAAAACAATTGCCGCCGAGCTGGTGGTCGAAGAATCGGAAGTTACCGAAATGAATCGTCGTTTGGGCGGTGACACATCATTAAATGTTTCGGTTGCCGATGAAGATGATAATGAAAAAATAGATTTTATAGTCGACAAATCACAAAATATTGAAGAAAAATTGGCTATCAAACAAGAAGCTGAATATCGTCGTATGATTTTGGAAAAATGCTTGAACAAACTTAGTGAACGCGAACAATTTATCATTAGAAAACGCATGCTTGTCAGTGAACCGATTACACTTAACGAGGCCGGTGAGATATTAGGCATCAGTCGCGAAAGAGTCAGACAAATCGAAGAAGTTGCATTGAAAAAACTTAAGAACGAAGTTTTGCTTGCGTTGAACAGTAAAAAATGATATAATGAAGTATTAGAAGAAAATAGAAACGGAGTCGCAAAGAAATGGAACATAAGACAGTAAATAACGAATTGAAAATGTTAAGCGCAGAAGAAATATCTAAGCGCGGTTGGAAGATTCCGTCTATTAGTCAATTTAGCAAAAACATGGAAGACAGATTAAAAAAAGTGCGTGGCGAAGAAGATAACAGTAAAAGTTTTTTGTTGCGCCATAATTATAAATCTAATACTAATTCTTGTCAGGCATAATAATTTAATAACTATATAAACGCATCTTAACTTAAGATGCTTTTTGTTTTTTAAATTTTAGAGGATTTATTTGTCAAATATCAGAGACATTATCAAAGATAAATTTGAATACCTCAAAACTTGCGGTATTGATACTTCGATATCCGAGGTAAAAATGCTTTTAGCAGATGTCTTGAATACAGATACCGGTAATTTGCGATTTTACAATAAAAATTTAACTCCTGATGAATTAAGCAAATTTGATAAATATATAAATTTGAGAAAAGATTTTTGGCCGGTTGATAAAATATTGGGTAAAAAAAGTTTTTATAAGCTTGAATTTGAAGTTAACCAAGATGTTTTATCTCCAAGATATGATACCGAAATATTGATTGATGAGGCTATAACACTTTTTAATCCGGATGAAAAAATCGATATTTTGGAATTGGGTACAGGCTCGGGATGTATTGTGATATCGTTGTTAAACGAATATAAAAATGCCAGAGCCGTCGGCATTGATATATCTGAAAAGGCTTTGATAATTACCAAAACAAATGCCATAAAAAATCAGGTTAACGACAGACTTAGTTTGTTACACGCCGGATGGTTTGACAATGATATTACAGAAAAAATAAATAAAAAATTTGATATAATAATATCAAATCCTCCATATATTCCCAGTGCCGATATCCAAAAGCTGGATAATGAGGTAAAAAACTTTGATCCTTTGCTTGCTTTGGATGGTGGAACTGACGGACTTAGAGATTATAAAAGAATCTGCTCATTAGCGGAAAGTCTTCTTAAAGAAGGCGGATATTTAATTTTTGAAGCCGGAATAAATCAGGCTTATGATATTGCTGAAATCGGCGTACAAAACCGCTTAAAATCGGTAAAGATATCCAATGATTTGAACGGTATTGAGCGTTGTGTAATATTAAAAAAATAGTTTGATTTAAACAAAAATTTTATTATTATGAACTTAATAGTTTGGGTGTTGTATTTTATCAAACACCTTTTGAAAATTTTGCATTTTTAATTTTGTTTATTTGACACTTTTTTATAAAGTGTTGTTTTTATGGTGTTTAGTTTTATGAAAAAAGTTAAGTATAGAAATAATAACAATTACAGTAATCAAGTTTATTCCATTAACTATAAATTCGACAGCGTTTCGCCTGCCGGCAAAGTTTGTGGTACCGCTTTGGATTTGATAAAAAAATATAATGAATTGGCTAAGGAAGCTCAAGCCAACGGCAATCATGTGGAAGCTGAAGTTTTTCGCCAATATGCCGAACATTACCGAAAAATAATTACCGAAATAAACGAGCGTAAAAATATTCGTTTTAACAACAAAGAAACACCTGTTAATGCTGAAAATAATGCTGAAATATCCGAAGATAATAACAATTCTTCTGATAACAACACAAAACAGGTTGAAGAATCTGCTCAATTAAGCGATAATAATGATAATAAGAAAGAAGGCACCTTGGTTGAAACTAAACCAAAATCGGTAAAAAAAGCTTTTAAAGTGATTGAAGTTTCCAACGATGCGCCATCAACTAAAAGAACCACCAGAGCCAAAGGCAAAAAAAACGAAACAATAGCTGCTAATGAATAATAAGGGGACTTGATGTGTTATTTTTTATAACTGCTTTTATAATTGCAACAGCATGTTCTGCCATTACCATTAAAACATTGGTGGGTTATTCCGATTTAAAACCTGTATATAAAATCACAATCGGTGCTTTTATTATTTTGGGTTGGTTTGGAATGTTTATTCTTAACCTGTTAAAAAAACAACAATTCTTAGGTGTCGAATTTTATTCTGTCATTTCTACATTTTTATATAGTTTGATGGGTATAGTATTTATTTTGTTTATCTGCATTATATTGCGTGATATTGTGTGGTATATGTTGTTTTATTTGGTCAAATTGTTAAAGCTTGACGCAATGGCCATTGACCCGCAAAACCTCTCATTGCTGAATCGCGCGAATCTTGTGGTTTTGTTCTTTACTATCATAATTTCGGGATATGCTTTTTATGAAGGATATAAAAAACCTGATATAATTCAGGAGGTCGTATATTCTGATAAAATATCTCGTAGTCTTCGTATTGCACATGTCAGCGATATGCATATTACTCGAGCAACACCAAACAATAAAATTATGTCTGTCATAAATGAAATAAATATGCTTAATCCTGATATTATCGTACTAACAGGTGATACTATTGATGATAACATCAACTTAATACAAGATAAGCTGACGCTTCTGTCGAGTTTTAGCGCTCCATATGGTGTTTATGCGGTTATGGGAAATCATGAGTTTTATAATGATGTGTACGAAGCAAAGAAAATTATTGAAGCTGCCGGAATAAAGTTTTTGTTTAATGGCGGTGTTCATATCAGTAATAGCAATATTTACCTTACGGGTATCCCTGATTTTACGACAATGTTTGAACGCATTAACCTGTGGCGCTCTATTAAAGATTCTAAAAAAGATGATTACAAAATATTGTTGTCACATCAACCAATTATAATCAACTCGCTTAATAAAGATTTGTACGATATGGTTCTGTCGGGCCATACTCACGGCGGACAAGTTTTTCCGATGCATTTAATGGCTAAAAAAGCCAATCAATATTTGGCCGGAAGATATTTGGTTAACGGTATAAATCTTTTTGTATCGCGTGGTGTAGGAAACTGGGGACCCCAGATGAGATTATTTGCTCCGTCTGATGTCATCTTGATAGATTTGTTAAAAAAATAACTTTATTCTCTTGATTTAAATGCTCTTTGTTTCCTATATTATATATATAAACAAGGAGCATTTTTGTTATGGATTTCGAAAAGCTTACATATAAATCAAAAGATGTTATTGAAGCCGTGGTCAATTTGGCTGCCGCTAATAAAAACCAGTATATTACGCCTCTTCATTTGCTTAAAGTTTTGCTTGACGGCAAAAATGAATTGATTTTAAGCCTTATAGCTCAATCAGGCGGTGATATTGTTCAAATCAGAGAAAAACTTGACAATGCGTTTTCCAAACTTCCGACTGTTGGCGGAAGTGCTGTCCAAACTTTGATGAATCAAGATTTTACCACCATTATGATGGAGGCTGAAAAATTAGCAGACAAAGCTAATGATAAATATGTCACCATAGAACGATTGTTGCAGGCATTGGTTATGACTGCTGGCAATGAAGCGTATAATATCCTGTCGTCTTCCGGTGTAAATGCCGTTAAACTAAATCAAGCCATAAACAATTACCGCAAAGGGCGACTGGCAGATAACGAAACATCGGAAGATTCTTTTGAAGCTTTGAAAAAGTTTACGATTAACATTACTCAAAAAGCTAAAGAAGGAAAAATAGATCCGGTAATAGGAAGAGAACAGGAAATCAGGCGCGCAATTCAAGTATTGTCGCGCAGAACTAAAAATAACCCTCTTCTTATCGGAGAACCAGGTGTAGGTAAAACAGCTATTGTTGAGGGAATGGCTATAAGAATTGTCAATAACGATGTTCCTGAAAGCTTAAAAGGCAAACAACTTTTGGCGCTTGACCTGGGTGCTTTGATTGCCGGCGCAAAATTCAGAGGCGAATTTGAAGAAAGATTAAAAGCCGTATTAAAAGATATCGAATCATCTAACGGTGAAATAATTTTGTTTATTGATGAAATGCACACATTAGTCGGTGCCGGTGCAACCGAGGGGGCTATGGATGCCTCTAATTTATTAAAACCGGCTTTGGCGCGAGGTGAACTACACTGTATGGGCGCAACGACCATTAACGAATATAAAAAATATGTTGAAAAAGACGCAGCCCTTGCCCGTAGATTCCAAGAAATCTATGTCGCAGAACCAAATGTTGAGGACACTATTTCTATCTTGCGCGGCATAAAAGAAAAATTTGAACTCCACCATGGTGTAAAAATTTCCGATAATGCCTTAATTGCAGCTGCCACTCTTTCAAACAGATATATTTCTGACAGATTTTTGCCGGATAAAGCTATTGATTTAATGGATGAAGCTGCCGCAGCCTTGCGAATGTCGATTGACTCTAAGCCGGAAGAATTGGATGAATTAGACAGGCGCGTGTTGCAGTTAAAAGTAGAGCGTGAAGGTTTGAAAAAAGAAACCGATGCAAAATCTAAAGAACGTTTAGAACTTATCAATTTTGAAATAAACGGCCTTGAGGCGAAAGCCAGAGTTTTGGAAGAAAAATGGCGTGAAGATAAAAAAGGTTTGGCTGATTATACAACATTGAAAGACAAGCTGGATAAAGCTCGTAATGAGGCAGAAATTGCAAAGCGTGAAGGCAAATTAGAGCGAGCCGGTGAACTGCAATACAGTATTATTCCGGAATTAGAAAAACAAATTGCTTCTAATGAAGATAAAGGAGAAAAAGCTGATAGCTTCAGCGAAACGGTTGATGAAGAAAATATTGCTAATGTTGTATCAAAACGCACAGGTATTCCGGTTGATAAAATGCTCGGCGCCGAAAAAGAAAAACTCTTAAATATGGAAAGTTTTTTAAGCAAGCGCGTAATCGGTCAAAAAGAGGCCATATCAGCCATTTCAAACGCAATTCGTCGTTCTCGTGCCGGCATTTCCGATGCTTCGCAACCTATCGGTTCGTTCTTATTCTTAGGTCCGACCGGTGTTGGTAAAACCGAACTGAGTAAAGCTGTGGCCGAGTTTTTATTCAATGACGAAAAAGCAATTTTACGAGTTGATATGTCTGAATATATGGAAAAACATTCGGTTGCTCGTCTTATCGGCTCTCCTCCGGGATATGTAGGTTATGATGAAGGCGGATTTTTAACCGAAGCCGTTCGCAGAAGGCCTTATCAGGTAATCTTGTTTGATGAGATTGAAAAAGCGCACCCTGATGTATTTAACATCTTGCTTCAAGTTCTTGATGACGGCAGACTTACCGACGGTAAAGGTCGCACAGTAGACTTTAAGAACACTTTGATAATTATGACTTCGAACTTGGGCGCCGAAATCTTAAATAATGCTATCAGTATTGACGATGGTAAAAAAGTAAGAGCTCAGGTCATGGATATTGTAAAATCAGCTTTCAGACCGGAATTTATTAACCGTATTGATGAAATTACAATTTTCCATAAATTAGATAAATCTAATATCAAAGAAATTGCTAAAATACAAATTGACTTAATTGAAAAAAGGCTTGCAAGTCATAATATTAAGCTCAATGTTCACGATACCGCATTTGTTTGGATTGTTAACAACGGTTATGATCCGGTATATGGTGCAAGACCGTTGAAACGACTATTAAAAAACAATATCGAAAACAAATTGGCCATAAAAATATTAAATGGTGATATTGGTGACAATGATATTGCCGATATTATCGTTTTGAGCGGCAATTTAGAAATTGTGAAATCGAAAGACAATAAGAAAGAATAGAAAAAATCGCCCTTTCGGGCGATTTTTTCTAAAGTAGTTTTTCCATCAAGGCCTTGGGTATTCGAACCGGTTTTTTAGTAACCAGTGATATATGGGCAGCCTTAATATCAATAGCAACCAAGACATCTGCTCCGCGTCTTATTTCTTGATGCATTGTGGCTGTTACACCGCCAAGATTAGTAATGCGACAACTAACCACTAATTCGTCATCCAAAACAGCCGGAGCCATATAATCAGCTTCACAATGGCGTACAACCCAAGCTGTTTTTTCCGGTGATGTTAAATCATCTTGTTGTCTGGCACCCAGTGAACGAATAAATTCGGTACGACATCTTTCGGCAAACTTCAGATAGTTTGCATAATAAACTATGCCACCGGCGTCGGTATCTTCATAATATACTCGAACCGGAAACAAAAATTCTTTATCAACCAATTCGCCTTGTGCCGGCGATACAGATTTTACTATCATCTTTTAACCTTCCAATAAATCCAATTGCGGGTTGTATTTTTCTTTTTTCAATGAAGGAACTCCAAGATATTTACAACCCAAATCCGAAATAACGCGTCCTCGCGGAGTTCTTTGTAAGAAACCAAGTTTTAATAAAAACGGTTCGATAACTTCTTCAATGGTGTCACGCTCTTCTGACAAAGCAGCCGCTAAAGTGTCGGCACCAACCGGACCACCGCCATAGTTTTGCAAAATACAATTTAAGTATCTTCTATCAAAAGCGTCTAATCCGTAATCATCAACATCGAGCCTTTTTAATGCTCCATCGGCAATTTTATTATCAACTTCCAAAGCGCCGCAAACAGCTCCAAAATCACGAACTCGCCTTAAAAGTCTGCCGGCAACACGAGGTGTTCCGCGTGAGCGTTTGGCAATTTCTAAAGCTCCGGTTTCCGATAAAGGCATATCTAATAACCTTGCACCGCGGAGCACGATTTTTTTCAAATCTTCCGGCGAATAAAAATCTAATCGTAAAGGAATGCCGAATCTTTCACGAAGTGGTGTTGACAACATTCCCGAACGAGTAGTAGCACCGACTAATGTAAAAGGTTGTAAATCTATCCTAACCGAACGGGCAGAAGGTCCTTCGCCGATAATTAAATCAAGCTGAAAGTCTTCCATAGCCGAATATAAAACTTCTTCAATTGCCGGATTTAAGCGATGAATTTCATCAATAAACAAAACATCGTTACGCTCAAGGTTTGTCAAAATAGCCGCCAAATCGCCCGACTTTGAAATCATCGGAGCAGAAGTTGCTCTGAAACCTACGCCCAATTCTTTGGCAACGATTGAAGCCAAAGTTGTTTTGCCTAACCCCGGAGGACCAAACAATAACACATGATCAAGCGCATCGCCTCTGGCCTTGGCAGCATCAATAAATACTTTTAAGTTCTCACAAACATGAGTTTGTCCGACAAAATCGCTCAAAGCTTGAGGTCGCAAATTTACCGGCATATTGGACGCGCTTTCGTCTTCTGTTTGTTTTTGCGGGCTGACTAATCTTTCATCAATCATCTTGTTTGCTCCTTAGCAAATTCTTTTAACGACAAGCGAATAATCTCACCTGTATCGGCATTTTCATTTTTGCTCAATACCAAATTTACCACGCGATAAGCTTCTATTCTTTGGTAACCCAAATTAACCAAAGCTGAAATAGCGTCTTCCATTTTGGTAGGATCTTCATCACGCGAAACTAAATTATCTTCATATTCCAAAACTTCGCCGGTTGCCGCATCAAAATTTACAGCTTGATTTAAGTCTTTAGAAACATTGGCTATCGGAACGGTAACGATTTTGTCTTTCAGTTCGGTAACAATGCGAGCAGCTAACTTAGGTCCGACACCGTTGGCTCGAGCAAAAGATGTTTTATCTTGAGCTGCAACAGCTTGAGCTAATTGATTTGGTGATAATACCGACATAATGCTCAAACATACTTTAGCACCCACGCCCTGAACTTTGGTCAAAGTATTGAACCATTCTTTTTCCAAAGCGTCAGCAAATCCGAACAATGAGATACTGTCTTCTCTGACAATTGTTTCTATCATCAACGACGCAGTAGAATTTAAGCTTAATTTGCCCAATGTCTTAGCCGAGGCAAAGACCAAATATCCGACCCCGTTAACATCTATAATGCAATAATCTTCAGCTATGGTATCAACAAGTCCTCGTAATTTAGCAATCATATTTTTTTCCTTGTTTTTATCAACTGTAATAAGCCTATACAATAAACAATTTGCTTGCAAGAATTATTTTAAACATTTAGAACAAAAAACGAACTTTTATACATCTATTTTTTCTTGTTTTAAGTAATTTTCCAAATATTCGTTCCACTCGGGCACATCATTTTCATCAAAATAACCGCGCAAAAATTCGACCATTCGGCTCAATCTTACTTTAGCCATTTGGCGACCTTCTTCGGTCATCATAAGATTGCCGAGGCGCAGAGTCTTTTCAAAAAAATGATTGATGCAATTGTCACTTTTGCGATCACGCGATTTATATCTTTCGGCACTCATATTTATCTCGGGCCACTCGTTTTTATCAAACACCGGAGTACCATATTTCAGGCAACGAGAAAAAGCATAATTCAAAGTTCTGATAATGCCGTTTATACCGGTAGCGTCCAGCATATCGGCATCAGAAACTATCATTCCTTCTTTGGTTGTCGGTCTTATACCTGTAAGCAATTTAGAATAGCCCATATTGGCGATAATGTCGCAAACCTTTTGTTTGGTTTTATCATCAACATTGCACTCATTCATTATTCTTTTGGCGTTAGTTAAATTATCGCTGGCCTCTTGTCCAAACAATTTGTAATCATCAGCATCATGCAAAAGAGAGGCTAAAAGCACAATTTCTTTATCAATCTCTGATAAATTTTGCATCAATTTTTGTGCAATTTGTGAGACTCTTTCAACATGATCAAAACCGTGACCGCAGCTGTCATGGTTCATATGAGCTCTAACTTTTTCGTTTAATAAATTCCAATCTGTCATTATTTTTTGATTCCATAAGCATTACGATATTGAAAATGGCAAAGCGCTATTGCCAAAGCATCGGCAGAATCATTATTTTTCGGCTTACATCCGGGAAGCAATATTTTTACCATAGTTTCAACTTGAGCTTTTTCTGCCCTGCCCACTCCGACGACAGCTTTTTTTACTTTGGTCGGTTCGTATTCGGTAACCGAAATCCCGTATTGTGCCGGTGTCATAATGACAACTCCTCGCGCCATTCCCAGTTTTATGGTAGAGGTCGGATTAGAATTTAAGAATACCTGTTCGATAGAGGCTTCATCAGGTTTATATGCTTCTATAACTTCGCACAAAACTTTATTTATTTCTTTTAATCTTTCTTCAATAGGTGCTTTGTTATCGGTCGGAATAAAGCCATCGGCAATATATTTTACCCGATTGTTTTCAATCTCTATTACACCCCATCCTGTTGACGATAAACTGGGATCCAAACCTAGAATACGCATTATAACCTCTTATCATTAAAACTTATTTTTTATTATAATTTAGAGATTTTATTTTGCAATATTATCCAATAAAAAATCCCTCTTAATTAAGAGGGATTTTCTTAATCTTAAAGATTAGCTATTCGCTCTAAAGCTTCTTCAACTTTTGCTTTGTTTTCCAAAGCTTCGGCTTGGCGCTTCTTTTCTTCTTCGACTACTTTTGCCGGAGCACGTTCTACAAAGTTCGGATTAGAAAGCTTTGCAGCATAACCGGCCAAATTCTTTTCTAATGAAGCCAATTCTTTTTGCAGGCGTTCACGCTCGGCCGAAAAATCAACAACCCCTTTCAATGGAAGCAAAATAGTGCTTGTTTGACAAACAGTTTGAACCATATCGGGTGTAACTTCACTTTGAAGAATTTCAATTGATTCAAGTCTTGCCAGTGAGCAAATAATGTTTGCAAAATCTTTGATGTAAGTTGCAATTTTATCATTATCATCTTTAATACAAGCTTTCAATTTTGCACCGGCAGGCAAGTTCATCTCGGCACGCAAAGAACGAATAGCCGAAATAACATCAATTGCCCAGTCAATAGCTTCTTTGGCTTGGTTGTCGATTGTTTCGTTCAACGGCCATTTGTGATGTAACAGCTTAACATCTCTGTCTGCCAAATTATCCCAAAGTTGAGTTGTTATATATGGCATAAACGGATGTAAAACAATCAAAATTCTATCCAAAACCCAAGCAAATGTGGCTTTGGTTTCGGCTTTGGCTTTTTCATCTTCGCCATATAAAATCGGCTTAATCATTTCGATATACCAATCGCAGAAACTACCCCAAATGAACTGGTAAATACTGTTGGCCGAATCAGAAAAACGATAAGCATTAAGATTCTTTGTAACCTCTAAAGTAGCTTCTTTAGCTTTAGCTATAATCCATTTATTTATCGCCAAACTTACATTATCCGGATTAAAATCAGCTACAGGTTTTGCTTCGTTCATTTCACCAAAACGAGCAGCGTTCCATAATTTTGTAGCAAAATTACGATAACCGGCAATACGAGCCTCACTCATATTAACATCGCGGCCTTGAGTTTCCATAGAAGCCATAAAGAAACGAAGAGCATCAGCGCCGTATTTTTCGATTGTTTCCATAGGATCAACCGTATTACCTTTTGATTTTGACATTTTTTGACCATGTTCATCACGAACAAGTCCGTGAATATAGCACTTCTTAAACGGTACTTTCTTCATCATATACATACTCATCATCATCATTCTGGCAACCCAGAAGAAAATGATATCAAAACCCGTTACCAATACAGATGTCGGATAAAAAGTATCTAAAAATTCGGTTTTATCAGGCCAACCGAGTGTTGAAAATGCCCATAATCCTGATGAAAACCAAGTATCCAAAACATCGGTTTCTCTGGTTAATTCTTCATGCTTTCCATAAAATTTATCAGCTTCAGCTTGTGCTAAGTCTTCATTTTCTTCACAGAAAATATGTCCGTCAGGTCCGTACCAAATCGGCATTTGGTGTCCCCACCACAATTGACGAGAAATACACCATGGTTGAATATTGCGCATCCATTCAAAATAGGTCTTTTCATAAGACTTTGGAACAAATTCCATTTCGCCTTCTTCAACAACACGCATAGCTTCTTTTGCTAAAACAGGCGCATCAACAAACCATTGGTCAGTCATCAAAGGCTCAATAATAACACCGGAACGGTCGCCATAAGGAATAACCATCGGGTGATCTTCAATCTTGTCCATAAGTCCCAATTCGCCCAATGTATCGATTGTTTTTTGACGAGCTTCAAGAGTTGTCATACCCTCATAAGGAGTATTCTCATTTAATGTAGCGTCGGGATTTAAAACATTTATCAAAGGCAAATCATGACGCTTACCAACTTCAAAGTCATTAAAGTCATGCGCCGGTGTAATCTTAACCGCACCGGTTCCTTTTTCAGGATCGGCATGCTCATCGGCAATAATCGGAATAGCACGATTGATAATCGGAATAATACAATTTTTGCCGATAAGGTGTTTTAGTTTTTCGTTATCTTTAGAAACAGCAACGGCTGTATCGCCAAACATTGTTTCCGGACGAGTAGTGGCGATATGAATATATTGACCTTCTTCACCTTCTATCGGATAACGATAGTAATACATTTTGCCGACACATTCTTTTTGAATAACTTCCAAATCGGAAACGGCTGTCATAAATTTCGAATCCCAGTTTACCAATTTTTTAGCTTTGTAAATGAGTCCGTCTTTATACAAACTTACAAATATTTTTAAAACTGCTCGACTCAAACCTTCGTCCATGGTAAAACGCTCTCTTGACCAATCACATGATGCACCCAAGCGACGAAGTTGTTTACAAATTGTGCCGCCTGATTGTTCGCGCCATTTCCAAACTGTTTCAATAAATTTTTCACGTCCCAAATCATGACGAGAAATACCGTCTTTGGCCAAATTTCTTTCAACTACCATTTGGGTGGCAATACCAGCGTGATCGGTTCCTACTTGCCACAAAACTTTTTTACCCAACATACGATTGTAACGAATTAAGATATCTTGCAAAGTATTGTCCAAAGCGTGCCCCATATGCAAAACACCGGTAACATTCGGCGGAGGAATAACTACGCAAAAAGCATCTTTGTCTGATTTCATATCAGGTTTAAAATCACCGTTTGTTTCCCATTTTTCGTATATTTTTTCTTCAAAATCTTTTGGTGTATAATTTTTTTCTAACATTTTTTAATCCTATTTATTTTTTTAATTGAGTGATATTTTATAAAACGATATGCCCGTAAAGATTTCACTTTTGCGGGCACTAAAATTTTGAGGTTGGTTCCGGCTAATATGCTTTTATGAACCGACCTTTGCCATCACTCGTTCAAATTCTTTTTTAACGGCTTCCTCAACTAAAGATGCCATATTTTCGCTTATCCAAGCATTAACGAGGCGTCTGATTTCTGCTTCGGCAAAAGCATTGAAATCAGCACCGTTGTTCCATTTGGCCGATATCTCATTGCCGATGGCTTTACCAATGGAATCAACAACAAATTCTTCTAAAGTTTTAGATATATTGCCAACAGATGAAATTGTAGTTTCCTGAACTTTTTCTTCATGAGAGAACATCTTAGCAAAATTGTTCATAATGTTTGTAGAAGCATCTTCTTGAGGTAGTTCAGGACTATTTACAACTGCCGGCTCTTCGATTACCAAATCATCCAATGGAGCTATCTCTTCTTCTACTTTCGGCTCTTCGATTACCAAATCATCCAACGGAGCAATCTCTTCTTCAACTGCCGGCTCTTCAATTACCAAATCATCCAGCGGAGCAATCTCTTCTTCAACTTTCGGTTCTTCGATTACCAAATCATCCAGCGGAGTAATCTCTTCTACAACTTTCGGCTCTTCGATTACCAAATCATCCAATGGAGCAATCTCTTCTACAACTTTCGGCTCCTCAATTACCAAATCATCCAGCGGAGCAATCTCTTCTTCAACTGCCGGCTCTTCGATTACCAAATCATCCAGCGGAGCAATCTCTTCTTCAACTTTCGGCTCTTCGATTACCAAATCACCCAACGGGGTAATCTCTTCTTCTACTGCCGGCTCATTTGCAGGAATATCTGATAAATTATCATCAGTTGTTGTATCAACCAACAAGTCATCTATTTCCAATTCAGAATTGCTTGCTTCAAAAAACGGTCCTTCATCTGTAGTTTCTTCTTCCGTAGTTCTCATCTCAAAAAAGGGGCCATCAGACTGTTGCTCATCGGTAATCTTATCCAACTCAAAGACTACATCATCAACTTGCGTTTCTGATGTTGATACATCCTCAACACGCATATCCGGAGATAATTCCAATATATCATCAATGTCGGTAGAATCCGAATCACTTATAATATCATCTACTTCGTTATTCTCGGTAAAATCAGTATTATGTGTATTTTTTTCATCTTCTTCGAGAATATCTTTGATAGATGATAATATATTTTCCATATCGTTTTCTTGATTAGTTTCAGACATATTCGAATAAATCCCATTTTAACATAAACATAGGTTATATCTTATATAAAAAATTTATTTTATCAAGCAATTTAATAACTAATTAAGAGAAAGCCATTTGCCTTTGGTTTCTTTATAATATTTTTGCGCATCATAAAGTTCGACATCAAGCTTTAATTCCTTAGCGGTCATCTTGCCCATTGAGGCCAGCAAGTTCATTGCCGATACATAGTAAGTACGACGGGCTTTTACATCGTTTACCTTGGAATTAAGTAATTCTTGATAAGAATCCAAGACATCTAAAATTGTTCTGTTACCCAAAGCTTCTTCTTTTTGTACACCTTCTAAGGCTATGGTATTGGCGCTGATTTGATCGGCGATGGCTTTTAATTGTGACTCATTTGATTTCATATATTCCCAAGCACTTAAAACAGCGGCTTTTACCGCGCGCTTAGCTTCCAGAACACCCTCTTGGGCTTGCCATTTTTGATATTTACTCTGACGGATTTTGGCTCTGGTTGCACCTCCGGTATACAAAGGAATATTTAAGTTAACGCCCCATTCGGCATTTTCGGTTGTTGTATCTATTTCACCTTGCTCGGCCTTGTTGCGTCCGATAGAACCGTCCAAGCTGATTGAGGGAAACAACGCTCCGGTATTTGCATATACTTCATAGCCCTTAGAGGCATATAAATGTTGTGCTTCCTTTATGCTATAGTTACTTTTTAAGGCAATATTTAAGGCTTCATCATAACTTGCAGGCAAATAAATTTTCATATATACCGGCTCAGACAAATCTTTGGGCTCTTCGCCTATCAGTTCTATGTATGTAGCAACAGATGATTGCAAATTGCCTTCCGAAGCAATACGGTCGGAAACAGCTTGCGAATGACGAGCTTCGGCTTGCGAAACATCGGTTCTGGTAACCTCGCCAACCTTAAAGCGCTCGACTGTTTCATCAAGCTTTTTTTGCAACAACTCTTCATTGTTTTTTTGCAATTCAACAATGGCCCTGTTTTGCAAAACATCCAAATATGCGGTAGATGCTTCCAACAATATATTTTGCTCAACATTAAACAAATTATTTTGAGCTGCTTTAACTGCCCTGTCAGCAGCTTTTACCGAATTAACCGTAGAAAAACCGCTAAATACAGGTTGTGAAACTACTGCAGCACCGCTCAAACTATTGTAATCACTGCCCTGTCCGACACCTTTTTTAACTTTGTTTTCGCCTTCACGAAATGAGCCTTGAAGCGACAAATTGGGTCTGTAACCCGATTTAGCAATGGCAATATTTTCATCAACCGAGCGCAAATAGGCGCGTTGCGATTGCAAGGTCGGGTTTGATGTATAGGTTTTTGCCAAGGCACTGAATATGTCATCAGCATTTGCGGTTGAAGACAGGCACAATGATGTTGTAATCAATAATCCGGTTAAAAAAGTTTTTTTCATTTATATTTCCTATTGTTTTTAACATTTTTACGCATAAATAACTTACTCGACATTACAACATCACAAAAAAAATTTCAAATAATTATTGAAAATTTTGAAAAGTTTTTATTGCACAGATCAAAAATCTGGTTCAAAGTGTTAACCATATCTCAAACATTTTGATTATAAAATCGGGATAACTAAGTATTTTATGTTTTATTTAAGGAGTGACTGAAGTGAAGAAAAATACAGCCATCATCAATGAAATTGATAAAGCCAGACTGAAATTTTCTATTGAACACTATATTCAATATTTTATCGGAAAACGTGTTTGCGAGGTTACCAAGGATGAAGCTTTGGAAGCAATCGCTCTAGCAGTCAGAGAATTTGCAATGGACAAGATGTATCAATCTATTGCCCGCTATAATAAATGCAACTCAAAACGCGTTTATTACCTTTCTATTGAATATTTGCTCGGTCGCTCATTGGAAAACAATCTTCATTCATTGGGGCTTTTTGATATATTAAAAGATATCAAAATTGACGGTTTTCCCGATATCAGCCTAAATGAAATTTTTGATACCGAATATGATCCGGCTCTGGGTAACGGCGGTTTGGGACGATTGGCTGCCTGTTTTCTTGACTCTATGGCATCATTGGGAATGCCCGGTTTCGGTTATGGTATTAACTACAAGTTCGGATTATTTAAACAAAAATTTGAAAACGGTTATCAGGTCGAGCAAGCAGACTCTTGGCAAGGTGAAGAATCGCCATGGCAGTTTGCCAGACGCGACCGCATTGTCAAAATTCCGCTTTACGGAAATGTCGAAGTTATTGACAACCCTGATGGCTCAAAAGACTTTTTGTGGATGAATACCAAGACTATTTACGGTGTGCCGTTTGATTTTCCGATTGTGGGTTATAACGGCAAATCGGTAAACTATTTGCGATTATTCTCAGCTAAAACCGACGATGAATTAGATATCAATGTATTTAATGAAGGCGGTTATATCGAAGCGATGAAAGAAAAAATCGAAACCGAAACTATCTCGAAAGTTTTGTATCCGTCTGATGCTGTCGAATCAGGTAGAGAGTTGCGTTTGAAACAACAATATTTCTTTGCTTCTTGTGCTATCCAAGATATTATTCGCCGTTTCTTAGAAAAAAGCGATGATTTCCACAAATTACCGGAAAAAGTAGTTATTCAACTTAATGATACTCACCCGGCGATTGCTATTGCTGAAATGATGAGAATGTTGATTGATGTGCATGGTCAAGAATGGGTTGATGCTTGGGATATTACTACAAAATGTTTTGCTTATACCAACCATACTTTGTTGCCTGAAGCTTTGGAAACATGGCCATCCCGTATCATCGGAAAATTATTACCTCGACACCTGCAAATTATCTATGAAATTAACCGCAGATTTATGGAATTTGCTCGTTCCAAATTTGGTGATAACGAAGAAAAACTGTCTAAAGTTTCTATCGTGTCGGGAGAAGGCGACAGACAAATTATTCGTATGGCAAACTTGTCCATTGTCGGTTCGTTCTCGGTAAATGGTGTGGCTGAAATTCACTCTAATTTGATTAAAACCAAACTTGTTCCCGAATTTTATGAGCTTTGGCCGGAAAAATTCACCAATGTTACCAACGGTATTACACCTCGTCGTTGGTTATTACACGCCAATACAGCCCTTACCTCGCTTATTGATTCAAAAATCGGTGAAGATTGGGTTATTGATCTTGATAAATTAGAAGGTCTGGAAAAATTTGTAAATGACAAAAAGTTTGTTAAAGACTTTAATGAAGTTAAGATTAAAAATAAACAGCGTTTAACCAAAATTATTCAAAAAACTACCGGTATTTTTGTTGATCCGGAAAGTATGTTTATTGTGCATGCAAAACGCATTCACGAATATAAGCGCCAATTGATGACCATATTGCAGGTTATCGGCGATTATCTTGATATTATTAAAGACAACAAAAAACCTGCTGTGGCAAAAACCTATATTTTTGCAGGAAAGGCTGCCCCGTCTTACAATTTTGCCAAATTGATTATCAAACTGATTAACAATGTGGCTTCGGTAGTTAATAACGATCCGCGCACTAATGATATGATAAAAGTTGTTTATTTGCCCGACTATAAAGTATCATTGGCTGAAGTGTTAATTCCGGCTGCCGATTTGAGTATTCAGTCATCAACCGCCGGTTTTGAAGCTTCCGGTACCGGTAATATGAAGTTTGCTCTAAACGGCGCTTTGACCTTGGGTACACTTGATGGTGCCAATATCGAAATCAGAGAATGTGTCGGAGAAGAAAACTTCTATCTGTTCGGATTGACCGAAGAAGAAGTTCAAGCCAAACGCAACTCATACAATCCTAGGGAATTGTACGAGAAAAACAACTACATCAAACGCATTTTAAATGCTTTGAACTCTAATATGTTCTGTGAAAAAGACTATGTATTGTTGTTTAAGCCGATTTTTGAAGAACTGTTGAATCGTGATTATTACTTTGTATTAGAAGATTTGGAATCTTTTGACAAGAAAATGGAAGAAGTTGAAAAAGACTATGTCAATCGCGAAGTCTGGAACAAAAAAGCTATTCTTAATGTTGCCAGAATCGGTAAGTTTTCTTCGGATCGTTCTATTAAAGAATATGCTAAGAAAATTTGGAATATTAAACCTTGCTGATATTTTAAGTCTTAACAAAAAACCTCAGTTTGTAATAACTGAGGTTTTTTATTTTGCTACATAGCATGTTGAGAATCTCGAGGGTTTGGTGTAACAGGCTTAGGCGCACCTCTATCAGTACGATTATTATTATTTTTAAATACATATGTTTCACCATGTCCGTGGCTCTTAAACTTGATATCAACGCCATCACCGCTTAACTCATCACAAGTTCTGCTTAGGTTTGTCTGATACTGATCGCGAATAGTTTTTATAGCATTATTTTGTATTCTGTTTCGAGTATTAATATCTATTTCTTTTCCATTATCTCTCGCATTATCGGTTTCGCTATTAACCTTGTCCGTTATTTCTTTTTCTATTATTTCACGGTGCTCTTTTATGTGTTTATGGAAGGCCTCAACAATTTTTTTAGCGTTGTCGTCTTTCTTTAGAGGATTAAATCTTACACCATCGATTTTTCCCTCTTTCATTTCTTCTACTATTTTGTTTAAGGCATATTTTGATGCGATTACATCTACTTCATCCCATTTTTTGTTATCAAATTCGCCATTGAGACCTTTTTCTATTTCGTCATCAAGCAAATCTTTGTATGAAGATGTAAAATATTCGAAGTTGGCTTGTTGTTTGAATTTTCCGAGATAATCTTGGAGCTGTTTTTCTTCTTTCGGATTGTATTTTACAAACTTTTCAAGTTGCTCGTGCCAACGCATCAGATATTCAATCTTTTGATCATGATTTCTGATAAAGTTTTCTTCTTTTTTGGTCTCTTCCAAAATTGTATTCAAGTCGGCCGGACCAATGCTGCAACCTTTACCTTTTTCACCCTTAAGCAAAATAACCATACCGGTTTTTACCGATGCTTTCAGGAATGCGACCTGTCCTTCTTTACCAAATCCGTTTGAAGCGGTAAGCGGCGGGAAGGTAAAGTATTTGAGGCCTTGAGCCTTGTACACATCCAATATAACTCGAGCCAAGTCGGCAGACATTTTTTCTTTGCCCAAATATATCGAAGAACGAATAGGATTTCCTCGGTGGAAAGTAACCGAAAACTTTTTCGTATGCTCTCTATGGCCGTCTTTACCTACAATACCATCTTTTTCTTTGGCTCTAACATCGTCGTATACACTAAGAGTTGTTTTTCCAAAGAAACTGTCTTCGACAATTTCTGCATTAGGATTCACAAATTTTCGAATAGCCCCTATTGCCTTGTCAATATCTAATGTACCATACTTTATTCTTTCCTTCGGAATAAATGAACCAAAGAAGCTTCCTGAACGAACCTCTTCACTTTCGGTTAAGTGGCCTTCCGGATAAATAGTGCTTTGTTCTTGTTCGTTTGCCTCTTCTTTTGGCTCGTTGCCCATCAAACGATTGTATTCACTTTCAAAGGTGCCGACTTCATTACCATCTTTATCAACTACCGGTTCATCCTTGGCTTTTCCAAAATCACTGATATCTATACCATTGGCACGACAAAAAGCTACCAATGCTTCCAGTTGTTCTTGTGTGAGCTTGTCTTTCCAGTAAAAAAGCGGTGTCTTAGAATTGATAAATCTTAAATCAAGGCCTGTTCCGTTCAGGTTAAAAATATTATGACTTAAACTTTTATTTTCTCCATCATATGTAACAGTATGTTTATTTTCGACAACCGATTTACCGTCTTTTTCTACGGTTTTTGTAGGAAAATCATGATATGATGTTAATATTTCTTTTAAGGCTTGCTCTATAACTTCCGCGCCATGCTCTGACAAAACAGCCACACTATCTAAGACATCAGGATGAAGTTTAACAAGATCGTGTATATGTCTAAACTTTTTCTTTTTTTCTGTATAAGAATCGTAAGCTTCTATAGCCTTTTTTATGTCATCATTATTTTCGAGTTCTTTCAGACGGGAATTTACTTCTTCATTTATCTTATCTATATTTTCAGCATATGTTGTATTTACAAAATATGGGCTACCTTTTAAGCCTGTTATTGTTTTTTCTAACTCTTTTACTTTGCTTTCGTCATTTGCCTTTTTTACGGCATCAAGTTCATCTTCTGCTTTTTTAAGCTTATCCCGTAACTGAGATAACAAACCATTCTTTTTTTTCTCAAGCTCGTCTTTTTTATTTTCTCCATCCTTTTCTATCGCATTTTTTCTAGCCAGATATTCGTTATATCTTGCTTTGTAATTTTGGTCGTAATCATTTTGGGTGTCAAAAAAATCAGTAATAAATGTGGCAAGTTTTTCTCCGTTTTCGCCACCTTTTTTATGGTTGTCCAGATATACATTCTTACGCTCATTTACATCGGGAGATATTGCTTTTCTGATAGCTTCAATTTCGTCTTTTAAGGCATTTTGAAAACCGTCGTCATCGGAATCTTCATACAAGGAGTATAAAATGGCGGCGTGCCTTTTAACTTCTTCTTCTTTTAATTTTTTGGCTTTTTCTTCTTCATCATATGATATGCCGATTCTATATTTTCCCATTATTTCCTCCTAACGAAGATCATATTATGCTTTATAGTATCACTATTTGGACAAAAAAACAAGCTTTTAATTGTAAAAAAAAGATGTTCTTTCAACGTCTTGAAAAAACATCTTTTTCGCGTTTTTGTATCAAAATTTTGCAATATGAAGAAAAAACACTATATTCACTCATCTTAGAAATTAAGAAAGGTTGATGTTTCTCTTAATATTCTACCATCGTGAACAGTTAAAATATAGTCAACTTAAAGCATTTTTTTACTTATACTAAACAAAGTGATTATGTAGCTTATAGTTCTATGGTGTGTTTTTTACGATAAGCATTATATGCGGCAAGTTTGCCAGGATCTACAAGCATTGTTTTGCCGACCATTTTCCAACCTTTTATATAAGCTTTGGCAATTTCAAGGCGCTCGGTTCTATCACCGGCTGCCAAAGTTAAAAAAGGTGGTAAAGGTACAAATTCATTCTTCTTTTGCCGAACTGAATTAAGCAAAGAATTTTCCAGTATGTTGCCGGCAATTTTTTGCATTTTTTTTGCACCACGGCTCATATTTGATTTTGGCGCAAACCCCATAAATGAGTGCTCAGAAACATAATCTTCTTCCTCGGGCTCCTTGGTTTCATCATTATTTTTATCGGACATTACTTCCATTGTATCACTAAAAAGATCTTCAACCGACCGTACAACATATACCGGCGGAGGATTGCCTTCGACACCTCTTTTATCAACCTGAGCACACATCAATGTCTTGATATTTTTATGCTTGATATAAGCAATTCCGAAATCACTCGGATTCATAAGCAAATATTCTTCCAAAAGTGTTGTTTGTTGATTATGTGAATCAGCGGCTGATTGAATATTGAAAAATCGAGATTTTGCATGATTTTTTGCCCCCTCAGGATTAAAATTTAAGCTCATCTGCTGGGCAAAAATTTGCTCTTTGTCACTATCTGTATATCCCAAACGAGCTAATTTTTCAGACATTTTATCCTCCATCTCCACAACTTCGTAAGCACCGTGACAATGAGTAACAAAATTGAGGCGACGAATATTGCGCATCGTTTCGCTTTTATTTTCTGAAATACGAGGAAGCATAGTTGCGTTAAAAATATCTTGAATATAGCAGGGATTTAATATTTCTTCTTTAATCTCCGGCGGTAATTCAGATATCATTTTCTTATATTTTTTATAATCGTATTGCTTCAAATGTTGCAGATAACGAGCTCTATCGGTATTGTGATATTTACCAAAATTACATACAGCAACACAAACTCTTATATTATATCCTTTTAACTTGGGCGAATTTTTAACAAACTCGTCAACTTTTTTTAAATATCCGTTATGCTCACGAATATAATCACCTTCATTTCTGTTTGCACCACAAAGCACACAAACAAGAACTTCATCTGATTTTATCGGTTCTGCCGGACGAATACGAAAAGGATTTTTTTCAGAGGTTTCACAACGCTCGGCGAGAAAGGCAAAACTTCTATCGCCGCGCACACCTTTCATATGATTGATATATTCTTTGATATTCATCAAAAAAAACTCCTAAAAATAAATTTTAGACAAAATATCATATTTTAGAGGTTAAATCAATCTTTTTTTGTCTATCACAAGAAAATACATAAAAAAAAGCCTCACTCGTCAAAAGTAAGGCTTATTTATTTAATTGGTGTTCAATTATTTTTTCAAAACAACAACGCCAGGAAGCTCTTTTCCTTCCATCCATTCAAGGAAGGCACCGCCTGCGGTTGAAATGTATGAAAATTTCTTTTCTACACCGGCATTGGCCAAAGCTGAAACTGTGTCACCACCGCCGGCTACCGACATCAATTTACCGGCTAAAGTAAGCTCGGCAGCATGTTCGGCAACGGCGTTGGTTGCAGTATCAAACGGCTTCATTTCGAACACACCCAAAGGTCCGTTCCAAACAAGTGTTTTGCATTCATCTAATTCGGCATTGATTGCAGCGATAGTTTTGGCGCCGACATCGAGCAAACTCCATCCTTCAGCAGGAATTTCATCTAATGAAACTGTTTTATGTTCTGCCATAGGCTTAAACTCTTTAGAAACAACAACATCTAAGGGCAAAACAATTTTACAATTGTTAGCTTTGGCAGTTGCCATAATCTCTTTAGCTGTATCAAGCATATCCATTTGAACTAAAGAGTTAGCTTCATTAACTGTATCAATACCGCTGGCTTTCATAAAGGTATGAGCCATACCGCCGGAAATTACCAATTTATCAACTTTTTTAACCAAATTGTTTAACAAATCCAACTTGGTAGAAACTTTTGAACCACCGACAATAGCAATCAACGGACGCTTAGGATCGTTAAGTCCTTTGGACAAGGCGTTAACTTCTTCTTCCATCAAACGACCAAAAGCTGACGGGCGCATTTTAACCGCAGCAACCATAGACGCATGATCACGATGGGCGGTTGAAAAAGCGTCGGTTACATAAGCATCAACATGAGCAACTAATTCTTTGGCAAAGTTTTCGTCACCTTTTTTCTCTTCTTTATAAAAACGGAGATTTTCAAGCAACAAAACTTCATCAGCGCTCATATTTTTGATAGCTGTTGCAACTTCGTCACCGATACAATCGCCTACGAATACAACTTTTTTACCCAAAGCTTTTTCCAAATCTTTAACAATATGGGTCAAAGAGTTGGCCATATCGCCCTTACCTTCCGGACGACCCAAGTGAGATGTAACCACAACTTTGGCACCTTTTGACATCAATTCTTTAATAGTCGGAACTGTTCTGTCAATACGAGCAGTGTTAGTAACTTCAAATTTTTCATTCATCGGAACATTCAAATCGGCACGCAACATAACGACTTTGCCGTTCAAATCACCCAAATCTTCAATAGTTTTGTATTCCATTTTATATTCCTTGTAAAAAAAACAAAACCCCTACCTAATCAACAGATAGGGGTTTAATCAATATTAGCCGTTAACTTTAGACATATGAGCTATCAAATCCAAAACTTTGTTTGAGTAACCCCATTCATTATCGTACCAGCTTACAACCTTAACAAAAGAAGGTGTCAATTGAATACCTGCTTTGGCATCAAAGATAGATGTACGAGCATCACCGATAAAGTCAGATGATACAACTGCATCTTCGGTGTAACCCAAAACGCCTTTCAATTCGCCTTCAGAAGCTTTTTTCATAGCAGCACAGATTTCGTCATAAGTTGTTTCTTTAGCCAAGTTAACTGTCAAGTCAACAACCGAAACATCCAATGTCGGAACACGGAAAGCCATACCTGTCAATTTTCCGTTCAATGAAGGAATAACCTTACCAACGGCTTTAGCAGCACCGGTTGAAGATGGGATAATGTTGCCGGCAGCAGCACGACCACCACGCCAATCTTTTACAGACGGACCATCAACTGTTTTTTGTGTAGCTGTTGTGGCGTGAACAGTTGTCATCAAACCATCTTTAATACCGAATGTATCGTGCAAAACTTTAGCTATCGGAGCCAAGCAGTTTGTTGTGCAAGATGCGTTAGAAACAAATTGAGTTCCTTTAACATAAGAATCGGTATTTACACCGCAAACAAACATCGGTGTATCATCTTTTGAAGGTGCAGACATAACAACATATTTTGCACCGGCGTCAATGTGACCTTGAGCTTTTTCTTTGGTCAAGAACAAGCCTGTTGATTCAACAACATATTCAGCGCCGATTTCATTCCATTTCAAATCAGCAGGATTCTTTTCGGCTGTAACGCGAATTGCTTTGCCGTTTACAACCAATTTACCGTCTTTTACTTCAACTTCACCGTCAAATCTGCCATGCATTGTATCATATTTGAGCATATAGGCCATATATTCAACATCAATCAAATCATTGATACCGACGATTTCAATATCGTTTCTTTTTTGAGCGGCACGGAAAACCAAACGACCGATACGGCCAAATCCGTTAATACCGACGCGAATTGTCATATTTTTATCCTTCCTATAAAAAGTTATTTATGTGCGGACAGCCCCGCACAGGCATTTGAAAATTATCGTCAACTAATTTATCATTATATGATTTTTTTTCAAGCTATTTTTAAAATTTTTACAATAATAAAACTATGTCATAATTTACAATGTTATCGTCTTAAATAAGCTTGCGGACGAGGTTAGCGATCTTCAAATTAGTTTAAAAACAAGGAAGATCCCTAGACGATTGCTCAACGCAATCGAGGGATGACTTTGTTGTTGTTTTAATGTCATGCCCTAAACGGAGCGTTAGCGAAGTGCGGTCAGGCATCTTCAAATTAGTTCTTATGTTACTTTTGAATGACCAAAAGTAACCAAAAGTCACCGCTCAAGATGTTTTTTTATACGCTTTTTTCAACCGGATGTGCCCTTCACATTCGTTGGCTGATTTTGGGTGCATAAAAGGAGAGTCTCCGATTAAAAAAAGCTAAAAAACATAAATCGCGGTTGTTGTTTTTTTTATTATTCACTTAAAACAAACTTAAAATCGAGCTGGCGGATTGTGAGGCAAGCGACAATGAATTAACCGCTAATTGTTGTCTGGTTTGCAACATCAAATATTCTGCCGAAGCCTCGTTCATATCGGCCAAAACCAAGTCATCGGCGCCGGTTTCCAAAACATCACACAAAGCTCCGGTAAAGCTTTGGCGGGTTTGGATTACTTGATATTTATTACCCAAATCGGTGGCTAAAGAGCGCAATTTTCCGATGACATTTTGCACCTCGTCCATTGAAGCGTTTATTTGATCTTTATTTTTCCATTCTGCTTGTTTCAAGCCGACTTTATCCGAACGGATATCTTCGCCTTTGACTAAGAAATCATGCGTGCGAGTTTCGTTAAAAGTAACTTTCATCTCGCCGCCGGTAAGTAAATTTACCCCTTGATAAGATGTGTCCTTGACCAGATTGTCATACTCAGTAATGATTGCATTAAATTCTTCGGCATAAAAATCCGCATCAACTCCTGAAAACTCTTTGTTAATTGTATCAACAGATCCGTCAGCAACACCTTGTATTTGATTTGCTGATATACCGGTGTCACAATTACCTGTTATCAACATTCCATCAACGGTTACATTTTTGTTTGTTTTTACGCAGGTAACATTATTTGCCTCATCTGTTAATATGTTTACCACTGTATTTTTAATGTTGATATCATCTGTTGAATTGATAACAGAAAATTGCGAGTTGCTGTTTTCCACATTAAAATCAACATTTTCAAGATTGATTCCGCCAGCGGTATTGCTTATAATTGCCGATGCATCATTATCTTTGAATTGAACCTCAACATTTTTTAATGTTAGACCTCCCACCTCGAAATAAATATGAGAACCATTATTATCCAATACCATATTTTCCAAGGTAACATCACCATCACCCATCATTTCGATACCATAACTGCCGCCAATAAGCTTATGACCGGCTCCATTTATCACAACACCGCTATTATAAATTGTCAAATAATCGCTTAATTTAATATCATCTTCCAAAACAAATTTTGCGTTATCACCTTTACTATTTATCAGTGATTTTATAGAATAAGCTGACATTCCTTTAGAAATTTTTGTATAACCTTGCGCAACGAGTGCCTCAACATCATCATTTTTCAGCTCAACTTTGCTGGAAAAATTATGTTCTTCTATTGCAGAAGCCTGTTCTATAACAGACCTGGCCTGTTCCAAATATGATGTTGCCGATTCAATGCCCTCGTTGGCTGCTTGCAAAGTTTGAATACCTTGTCCCATTGTATCCAAAAGTGATGATAAATCACCGGCGCGGCTAGTCAGACTTCGAGACTGATAGTATGAAGACGCGTTATCTATCGCTGAATTAACTTTCTTGCCGGTAGAAAGAATATTTTGTGTCTTGTCCATCTGTGATGCAATATTTTTCAACGACATTAGATTTGATCGCATACTTGCAGTTAAAGCTATACTATTTGGCATAACAAATCTCCATATAAATCATTTTTTGAATGAGGACATATAGCGAGATAAGGAAACTTCAAATTTTTTGCATTGGCGCAAAGGTACAATTTCCTCAACAAAGTAACACTTCTTACTCTTTGGAAAATGATAATTTTACCCCGGCTAACATACTGAAAATACTTAAAAAATACACGGGGGGGGGGTAGAACTCATAAACTTTTGATTCAGATACAACAAAACCCCTTGCGTATACTTATGCAAAGAGCCTACCATCCGAAAATTCGGGTACTGTTGCAATACTTGTAACAACATCCTGTCGTATCCTTCTTACTTAAGACATATAATACTTACTAGTATCGTTGTACCTCTTATTTATTAACATTTGGTGAATGTAACAAAATAAAACATATTGATTTTAAGCGTAAATAAAATATTATGCAAAAAAAATTGTATAATTTTAAATTTTTTATGTCGTATGGAATTAGTATTTGTTGACTCTCAGCTTAAGGTCATTCCCGCTGGCAGTCCTAAGGAACAACGCTTTGCAATTGATTTGTGTTACAAAGGCTTTTTTGCCGGAGAACCTTTGCCGTTTGAAGACAAGCATTTTTTTGTTTCGGCACAACCTTGGGCGCAAAACATGACGCTAAGTGAAGCTCGTTCTTATCTAAGAAGCTTGGAAAAACTCAATCCCGATGTAGTTTTCTGCCTTTTGACCAATGGGCAGATTGATTATTTGAACTATTGGGGTACAAAAGTCGGTTTTGAAATCAAAAATTCTTGGACTTCCGGTGTTTATACCGATTGGCATGGTCGAATTGACGGTCGTTATTCGATTAAAAACGGAATTTTGTATTGCGACGGCGGACAAAATATAACCGATGTACATGTTCTCTTTGGCTTCACTCCGGGGGAAGAGAAACCTATCAACCGAACATTGTAATTCTTAAAAAAAAACGGTGGCTTGCAAACCACCGTTTTTTTAATAATTCATACTCGTTAAATTATCTGTTTTTCAAGATAGATTTACCGGCATAAATTGCCATATCGCCCAATTCTTCTTCAATACGAATAAGTTGGTTATATTTAGCCATACGGTCTGTACGAGACATAGAACCTGTCTTGATTTGACCACAGTTTGTAGCAACAGCAATATCAGCAATTGTGGCATCTTCTGTTTCGCCTGAACGGTGAGACAATACTGCTGTATATTTGTTGCGGTGAGCCAAGTCAACGGCTTGCATTGTTTCGGTCAAAGTACCGATTTGGTTAACTTTTACCAAAATAGAGTTAGCAACGCCTTTTTCAATACCCATAGCCAAGCGTTTCGGATTGGTAACGAACAAGTCATCACCAACGAGTTGAACTTTGTCACCAATAGCATTGGTCAACATTTTCCAACCTTCCCAATCGTCTTCGGCCATACCGTCTTCGATAGAGAAAATCGGGAAGCGATTGCACAAATCTTTGTAGTAATCAACCATTTGAGCGTTAGTATAAGATTTGCCTTCGCCTTCCATTTCATATTTACCGTTTTTATAAAATTCTGAAGATGCGGCATCTAATGCCAAAACAACATCTTCACCCGGTTTGTAGCCGGCATCGGCGATAGAATCGACGATAAATTGCAAAGCTTCTTCAGCTGTTTTTAAGTTTGGTGCAAAACCGCCTTCGTCACCGACATTGGTATTGTGACCGGCAGCTTTTAAGTTTTTCTTCAATGTTTGGAAGATTTCGGCACCCATACGGATTGCTTCACGAATATTAGCGGCAGAAACCGGCATAATCATAAATTCTTGAATATCAATCGGGTTATCAGCATGCTTACCGCCGTTTAAAATGTTCATCATCGGAACCGGCAAAGTGCGAGCCATTGTACCACCCAAATAACGATACAAAGGAAGTTCGGCTTCTTCAGCTTGAGCCTTAGCAACAGCCATAGAAACAGCCAAAATTGCATTAGCACCGAGTTTGCCTTTGTTATCTGTGCCATCAAGTTCAATCATAGCGTTGTCGATTTCAATTTGGTCTTCGGCATCCATTCCGGCCAAGGCATCATAAATTTTGTCATTAACATTTTCAACAGCCTTCAAAACACCTTTACCGCCAAAACGCTTTTTGTCGCCATCGCGCAATTCAACTGCTTCGTGAGCACCGGTAGAAGCACCTGAGGGTACAGCTGCACGGCCAAAAGCACCTGATTGCAAAACAACTTCGGCTTCAACAGTCGGTGTTCCGCGAGAGTCTAAAATTTCTCTGGCATGAATATCAATAATCGCACTCATTTTTTTCTCCTATTAAATTATAAAAAAGTGTTGCCTATAAAATCTTTCATTTTTATAATATTGTCAATGATATTTTTGAAGGGGTAAACAGATGTTTTCGGATAAGTGGCATAATCGTTTTATGGAAATGGCCGAGTTAGTGGCAACTTGGTCAAAAGATACTTCAACTAAGGTCGGTGCCGTAGTGGTAGGCGAAAACAGAGAAATTCGCTCTACCGGTTATAACGGCGTGGTAAGAGGCGTTGATGATGATGTTCCCGAGCGACTTGAACGCCCTACAAAATACGACTTTTTTGAACATGCCGAACGCAATGCCGTTTATAATGCCTGCCTTATCGGTACATCACTTAAAGGATGCGTTATCTATGTAACGGCTATGCCTTGTCCTGACTGTGCTAGAGCAATTATTCAGTCTGGAATTAAAATGGTTGTAACCAAAAAACTTCCTCCTATTGATGAAAACACACCCAAAGGAACTTGGCGAGATAAAGTGGTATATTCGGAACAAATGTTTAAGGAAGCCGGAGTGGAATGCCTTTTCTTATAAATTTGATTTTTTATTAAAAAAAAATCTTTAAATAGCTTTATTTAATAATATATATTTTAGCAATCTGTACTTTTATTTTGAATAATCGGACTATAATTTCGTTAACCTCAGAGGGAATAACAATGAAGATTTTAATTATAGACGACCATTCTTTGTATCGTGACGGACTAAAATTTAACCTTGCCAATATAGTACCTGAAGCTCAGATATTAGATGCCGAAAACCTAACTCAGGCAATTGAACAATTAAAACAAAATTCTGATGTAAATTTGGTTTTGGCCGATTGGGATATGCCGGAAATAAAATGGCAAGACGGCTTGAAACATATTAAAGAAGCCACAAAAAATTCGCAAATCGGTGTTATTGCTTCTTCGGGAGAAAATAGCGATATCAAAAAAATATTAAATATGGGATTGTGCTGTTTTTTGCCCAAAAACATCGATACAAAAGTATTAAATTCGGCTTTGGGTTTGGTGCTAAACGGCGGCAGTTATTTTCCCCCATCATTGCTAAAACAACAGGCTGATGACTTTTTGCCCAAAACCAGCAAACATTTGACTAACAGGCAAATGGAAGTTTTGAAATATTTGGCACAAGGTTTATCCAATAAGCAAATAGCTTATAAAATGAATGTTTCGGAAGCAACCGTTAAACTGCACATAAATGCTTTACTTAGAGCCGTAGGCGCTACAAACAGGACCCAGGCGGTTATTAAATCACAGCAAATGGGAATTGTCTGAAGCCTTACCAATTGATTGAGCATTTTTTTGGTGTTGAAGTCATTTTTACCTTTATACCCATAGGCAAAATCAGGCTATGATTGATATGCCCGTAATCAAGATTGCTGATTGTCGGAATTTTTAGTCCGGCGACAAAATCTTTGATACAATCATCAATACTGCCGTCTGAAGCAGACGCAATTTTACAATCGGAAAATTGTCCGATAATTATTCCTTTTAGCTTATCAAAATCTTTTTGTTGTTTTAATTGATTTAACATTAAATCAACTTTATAGGTCTTTTCACCGACATCTTCAATCAACAATATTTTGTCTTTGAGCGAGGGAAAATATTTTGTGCCGCACAAATAAGTCAGCACACTCAAATTACCGCCGACAATTTTGCCTTCTGCCTCGCCTTTAATAAGACATTGACCGGAGCAAATCTCATGTTTGCTATCAAATAAGATTGATTGCAAATATTTACCGGCTTTATCATTAAATGAGTTTTGATTTGGCTTATAAGCCGGAAGATATCCGGTGTATGCCGGTATGAAAGAAAGCGAAATCAAAGCATTTTGGATAGCAGTTGAATCGCTTAGGCCGAATATCGGCTTTTTGTTTGATTTTATTAAATTATAATCCAAATAGGGCAATATTCTGCTTGAGCCGGCACCACCCCTGACGCAAAAAATTGCTTTTATATTTTTGTCAGCATACATTTTATTGACTGAGCTTGCTCGTTTTTTATCATTTCCCGCCATATAGCGATATTCATCGATGAGGTTTTCGGCCAATTTTACTTTTAGCCCCATTTCTTTGAAGTATTTTACAGCCTCGGAAATATCTTCTTTTTTTACAAATGACGAAGGTGCTATAAAGCCAATCGTATCACCTTTTTTTAACAAGCTCATTACAGTTTCTCCAAAAGTGAATAACCCATGTCGGTAATTGAATTGTCGCGAGCCCCCATCAACACTATTCTATCGCCTGCTTTTGCCTGTTTCAGCAATTCTTGATACAGCTCGTCGCGTTTTGCAAAAAATATGGCTTTTTTACCGAATGATTTGGCATGATTTACCAAGTCATTTGAAGATATATCTTTGACTGCGGAACCACCGCTGAAATATATTTCCGGTATCAGCAAAATGTCGTCATCAGACATTTGTGAAACAAATGATTCGACTATTTCTTTTCCCATCAGGCGCATAGGAGCAAAACCGTGAGGTTGAAACATTACCAGCAGTCGACCATGATAGCTCTTTAAGGCGCTCATAGAGGCCAAAACTTTGTCCGGATTGTGAGCAAAATCATCAATCACCGTAATATTTGATTTTTGCCCCAAAACTTCTAAGCGGCGCTTTGCTCCCAAAAATGATTGCAAAATTGTACAAGCTTCGTCACTTGAAATTCCCAACATTGAACAAACAGCAACGGCACACATGGCATTTGCCACATTAAAAGCGCCAATCAATGCAAGCTTATATTTTTTGCCGTTAAGCTCATATTGAGTGCCGTCGGCTAAAGGTGTAATATCAGAAGCATAAAAATCGGCTGTTTTATCTTTGATGGAAAAACTTAAAGCATTTAATCCCAAATTTTCAATTACCTTGCTGTTAGCACAATCTTTGTTGTAAACAACTCCTTTTTTGGCGCGTTTGGCAAAATCGGAAAATAAAACTTTTAATTCCTCGATAGGTTTGTGATCCAGGGTTATATTATTTATAACCGAGATATAAGGGTTATATTTTTCGATAGATCCGTCACTTTCATCAGCCTCAATCACACAATATTCGCCTTCATTTAAGATAACATTAGGTATGCCTTTTTGGTTTTCATAATTTTTTAAAATAGCTCCATTGATAACCAGCGGTTTTTTGCCTGCTTTATCTAAAATATATCCTACCATTGCGGTTACGGTTGACTTGCCGGATGTACCGCCAATGGCAATATTGTATTTATATTGCGAGAATATTTCAGCCAGCAAATCAGAACGCTTTTGAATCGGCACATTTAATTCTTTGGCGCGTTTGACATCAGGAATTGTATCTTCTACCGCTGTCGAGGCGTACAATGTTTCAATTTCATTTTCAAACATTGAGCCGTCTTGCGGATATATTTTTATACCAAGCGAGGTTAGAGCTTTTTTGTTTTTTTCATCTTTGCCTTGGTCAAAGCTTCGGTCTGAACCATATACTTCAACTCCCTTGAAACTCAAAACCTGAGCCAAAGCCGACATACCCGAACCGGAAACGGCACAAAATCCTACTTTTTTCATAAATAAAAGTCCTTATAAAATAAAATTAGCCTGTTTAAGATGGATATATCTTACAGGCTAATAGTTAATTTTTTGTTTTTTTATTTATAAAGTTTCGGCAAGGGATCTTTTTGTTTTTTGGCGTGTTTTTTTACCGATTTGCACATATGACAAAAAACATCCAAAAAGGCTTTTTCATCCCAATCTTTTTCGGTATTGGCATATAAAGTTTCCCTTATCTTGTCTAATTCACGATTAAAAACGGAAGAATCAAAAATATCGGCAACATCTTGCAAATTGGCAATATGTCTGCTCGGAAAATGTTTTTGCCCCCAAACAATCAACTCATCACGCAACAGTTTCAAATCTTTTGATTTTGCAGCATTGATAATAGTTTTTTTGTTGTTGGGTTTTAGGGCTATTGATGTTAAAATCTTAGTCAATAGCAGCGCAACCAAAATACCGCCGAAAAATGCCACAATAAGAAGATATATAATCTTTGTATTGTCAACTTTAGACTTAACTTCAACAACTGTTTTTTCTTTAGCTTGTACATTATCTTGAGCTTGCGATACAATTTCTTCAACCTGATTTGATTTAGCAGAATCATCTGTTAAGCCGGCCGTAACTTTTATTTTATATTCCGGAATCGAGGCTATTTCAAAAGTATCTGTTTTGGTATTAAACCATTTAAGCTCTATCGCCGGCAAAGTTACTTCACCGGTAGTTGAAGGAATATAGACATTGGATATCTTCGAGATTGATACCACATCATTACCTACAACGCCCATTTCGTTAATCGGTTTTTCAGGATATTGTTTAACGCCATTAACCGAAGCAAACTCAATTTCTGGCAGATTGGTATCCAAAACGCCGACAGCCTTCAATTGAATTGTACGACTTACCGGTTCGCCTACTCTGAACTTTGGCTTGTCATCATTAAACTTGGCCGATAGTTTTACATCTTTGGCCGGCAACCACCAAGAAGCACCCGAAACAGCCGGTTTAACATTTATGCTTATCGGCTTGGTGTTTAGGACAACCGGATTTTTATTGGCAAATACTCTATTCATTCCCAAATTGGCAAAAAACTCGTCTTCTTCAAACAACTGAGCAAACGGATCAGTTCTGGTGCTTTGGGTTATAAAATAACCGTTAAACCGAACCGGAGGTATTACTAATTCACCGGATTTTTGCGGAAACAGTGCATAGTCAAAAGTTATTTCTCGAATATTGCGACCGTTGTCAATTTTGTTTTCAACTTTGGGTTCGCCCAGATTTTTAATAATCCAATCATCATTTGAGGTTACAAAATATGGAGCGTTTCCCTGCAATCCACCAACATCGTATATTTTTACGCGATAGTTTATCTGTTCTTGAACATAGGATGTATCTTTGTCAATACTGCCGACAATCTTAAACTTTGGCGAATTGACATCAACAGATTTTACCAAAGGTTCTTCGCCGGCCGGCTTAACATTGATGGTTATAGGCTTGGTTTTCATTCCGTCCAATTCAATTTCCGATATTGTTATTTCACCGGTTTTTTTAGGTATCATTACCAAGTTCCATTGTCTTGATTTGGAAACCTGAGAATTGACAATATTAGTGCGATAACCGTTAGATACGGACAAAACCATAAAGTCTTGATTTAGAGCTGACAAGTCAGGTGAAGATGAAGTGTCAACATCTTTTAACTCCAAGGTCAAAACAAATGTTTCGCCTTCGGGAACAATATTGCGGTTTACCGTTGCATTAAAGCTTTGAGCATGTGCGAAGCTGCTCACAAACACAGACAATAAAAAACTTAAAAATATATTTTTCATTTTTCACCTATTGTTCATTATAACGATTTTGTTGATATTCACTTTTGATAAATGCTCGCAACAGACCTCCGGCATCTTCGGGAATTTCGCGGTATTGCTGAATCTTTGCCTGCATTTTTTCATCATATTTTTCTTCTTTTGATCCTTGCTTAATCGAGAATCCTTTATCTTTGCTTTCTTCGCCTTTTTTTTGCTCGCTGTCATCGACTTCATTCATTGTAGAGTTTGTATCTTTGTTGCCTTTATCATCTTTTTTATCGGAATGAGCGTCTTGTTTTGTTTGGTCATTACCCTGTTTTTGTTGTTGCTGTTGTGCTTTGGCGTCTTGTTCGCCCTGAGATTCTTGTTCATTTTCTTGTTGTTCGTCAGAGTTTTGGTCAGATTGCGTTTGATCCTGTTGTTGATTCTGCTTATTGTTTTGTGAATCATTTTTGTCATCTTTGTTGTCTTGATTATTTTTATTTTGTCTGGCTTGTTGTTGATTTTGCTGTTTCTTCAAATACTCAAGATTAAATTTAGCGTCTTCATGATTCGGTTCCAGTTTCAAGACTTCTTCATATTTTTTGATAGCTTCACTTATTTTACCACCCTTGGCTAAAGCATTGCCTTGATTATACAACCCCGTAACGGAAGTATCCTTACTGAAAAGCTCGTAAGATTTTTGATAATCGCCAAGCTTGTAATAGCTTGAGGCCAGCCAATTATCGTCATCAAATTTGCTTATAGCTGTTTCATAATCGCCTTTATTATATGCCTGATAACCTTCCTGTTTGTCGCTATATAAAAATCCGGCGTAAGCATTGGAGGATATAAGCAAAAAGGCGATAACAAGAATACCTTTTCTGAATAGGGCAGCACAACAAACAAGCGGTATGATAAGCAAATACCAACCGGCATCAAGCCAGATATTGCGCAAATTTTTGCCTTTTTGCATTTCTTTATCGGAGGTATTCAGCTCTTCGGCAAAACGAGAAATCATATTATCATCATTTTTGATATTCCAATACATACCGCCACCTGCCTGAGCCACAAGGCGCAGTTTTTCATTTGCGGTTGCCGTTACTCCGATAATATTTATTTTTACATTTTGCTTGTTGGCTTTTTTGGCTTCTTCAATAGCCAAATCAAATTTTTGTCCGACATCCGGTGTAAATATAAGCATATTTCCCTGATTAAAACCGGCTGATTTTATTCGTTCAACCCCCAATTGAATTGCCCTGTCGAGCCTGTCGCCGTTAGCCGGCATAATATTAAAATCAACTGCCGAAAGCAAATTTTGCAAAATCTTCATATCATCGGTTAGAGGCGAAATGACAAAGGGCTCGGAAGAATAAACCATCAATCCGGCCTGAACGGTTTTTAACATATTAAGCAGATCATCAATTTTGTATTTTGCTCGGGTCAAGCGATTGGGGGCAAGGTCTTTTTCATTCATATCCGACGACATATTCAGCGCAATCATCAAAGGATTTTGCACCTCAAATGCCGGAACCTCGATTTTTTGAAAACTGGGACCGGCAGAAGCTATTATGGCAAATATTATCGCCAAAAAGCTTGATAGTGCAAACATTTTGCGCTTTTGAGCCGAGCCTTTTACCAAAAGATATGAAAGCAATCTTTTATCAATCACTTTTTGCCATGATGATTGCATATTTGACATTTTGTAATAACGGGAATAAAGCAAAAACGGTATTAACAACAACAGCAATAGCCATGGGCGCATAAAATGAAAATTTGTCATAAATTCAGCCATCATTTGCCACCTCGCAAAAGATAAAACATCAGCATACTCAGCACTACGGCAATTAACAGCGGTATATAAAACAAATCGGTTGCTTCTTGAATATATCTTTGATCTTGAGATGTCGGTTCAAGTTCGTCTATGATTTGATATATCTTTTGCAAACCTGCGGTGTCTTCGGCTCTGAAATATTGACCTTTGGTAAGCTTAGCCAATTCTTTCATTGCTTGTTCATCTACTCCGGGGGCCGACATTGATATCATCTTAAAAAAGACATTGGGTGCGCCTACACCAATAGTATAAATTTTGATATTTTCGTCAGAAGCCAATTTTATGGCTTGTCCCATCGAGATTGCGCCATCATTATTTTCACCATCAGTCAGAAGAATAATTATTTTATTGTCTTTATTTTTTTCTTCGCGAAGTTTTTTCAAAGCCAATCCCAATGCGTCGCCGATACTGGTAGAATCTCCGGCCATACCGGCTTTCATTGACCACAAAATATCTTTGACAGATGCCTTGTCAAAAGTGAGCGGCGATTGTAAATATGCACGAGTTCCGAATAATATTAGCCCTATTCTGTCGTTGGCGCGTTTATCGGCAAAATCGGACACCACTTTTTTTACGGCGTCAAGGCGCGTGATTCTGCGACCATATAATGAAAAATCATCTTCTACCATTGATGTTGAAATATCCAACACAAGCATAATATCTCTGGCTTCGTTTTTTAGGCGAATAGGTTCACCAAGAAGTTGGGGACGGGCACAAGCTATGGTTAAAAAGAGCCAAACCAGATACAAAAACCAAAATCTTTTGGATAATTTGCTCTCGGAAGCGGAAGCATTCCAAATAGAGCCGGCAGAAATTGAGATTCTTTTCAGATCATCGATAAACGGAGCTTTTAGGGCTTCACCGTGCATTCCTTTGACTGCCGGTGTCAAAAGGTAGATAATAAAAGGTATTACGAGCAACAAAAAAGCCAAAGGATAAGCAAAAACAATCATAAGTTTTCTCCTATCCATTTAAGGCAAAAGTTTTGCAAGTTTGTTAAGTCTTTTGAATTATAAGTTTTGGAATCTTGAGGCATATACGGAGCGTCAGCCAGCAATTTTGCGGTTTTGTCATCAAGCTTTGTCTTAGTGTTTTTATTTAAAAATTCAATCCAGTCTTTACCGCTCAAAACAAGCGCTTCAGGATACTTATATACACAAATACGGCGCAAAATTTCAGACATATTTGAGGCTGATTTTTGAATATTGGCGGTAGGAATATTTTTTACCAATTTTAAGGCGTAAAGTTTTTTAGATTTTGTAACGGCTAAACGAATAAGCTTGTAGAAAAGCCACACAAAAATTATGGTAAAGAGAATTATCAACCATCCGTATCCCAACGGAAAGTTTGAAATATCGTGCGGTATATGTATATCCCGTAACTCAGGTAAATTATCCGGCATACAAATTCCCTTTATTTTTTCAAAAGCCCAGTTGATAATTTAAGAGCTAATCAATAAAAAATCAACATTAGCGAAGTTTAATAATTCCTATTTTTTTCTTGCCTAAAGCAATTTTGGCCTGACCGTCGACAATATCGCAAGCACTCAAGCAATAGTTTTCGTCAGTAATTTGCTTGTCATTCAGTTTTAGTCCGCCTTGTTTTATCAAGCGTCGAGCTTCGCCCTTGGAAGCACAAAATCCGATATTAACAAAAGCGTTTAAGATACCTTCGCCGGAATCAATTTCCAAACAAGGCAATTCACCGCCGGCTTGATTTTGTTCAAAAGCCTTGATAGCTGTTTCTTTAGCATTAACCGCTTCGGCTTCGCCGCGACAAATCTTGGTAGCCTCAAAGGCCAAAATCTTCTTGGCTTCGTTAATTTCTTTATCCTGCAAGGCTTCTAAGCGACGAACTTCATCCATAGGCAAATCGGTATAAATTCGCAAACATTTACCGACTTCGTTGTCACCGATATTTCTGAAATATTGGAAATAATCGTAAGAAGATAATTTGTCTTCGTTAATCCAAACGGCGTTACCCTCGGATTTACCCATTTTTTTACCATTAGAATCGGTAATAATCGGCGAAGTATAACCAAACAACTCTGTGTTGTATTTTCGGCGTCCAAGCTCGGTTCCCGAAGTTATGTTACCCCATTGATCAGAGCCGGCAATTTGTGCTCGGCAACCATATTTTTGCATCAATACGCAAAAATCATATCCCTGTAACAACATATAGTTAAACTCTAAAAAGCTCATCGGCTGTTCGCGATCAAGACGAGTTTTTACACTATCCATGGTCAACATACGATTAACCGAATAACAAGTACCGATATCACGCAAAAATTCCAAATAATTTACATCCTTAAACCAATCCCAGTTATCAACCATAAGAGCGTCATTTGCCCCATCACCGAATCGCAAAAATTTGGAAAATGATTTTTTCAAGCCTTCTATATTACGGGCTAAAGTAGCTTCATCCAAAAACGGACGAAGTTTGTCTTTACCTGAGGGATCACCGATACGAGCTGTTGCAGCGCCAACCAATGTCAACGGTTTGTGTCCGCATTTTTGAAACCAGCGCATCATCATCAAAGGTACAATATGTCCGACATGCAAGCTGTCGCCTGTAGGATCAGACCCTAAATAACCAACCGCAGGAACACCCTTTTGCTCACAATCGGCCAAATACTCATCAAAGCCCTCTAAATTGGTGCATTGATTGTAAAAACCTCTATCCTGCATAATATTTAGAAATTCTGATTTTAACTGCGACATTTTCTTTTAACCTCTTTTTTTATTTTATAACTAAATCTTAACGCATATTAGCATATAATTTTGGTATTGCAACAAGGGAGTTTATTTTTTTTATGAGTTCTGTTCACGCAACAAAAGTTTTAGGTCTTACCAGCGGTTCGTCTTTAGACGGGGTTAATGCTTCGATTATTGTTACCGATGGTGTTGATGTTTTTGAAAGAATCAAAACTTTTGATATTCCCTATGATGATAATTTGCGCGAAGCACTTCGTCATATGCAAAAAAATCATCTTAGAATGAACGATGATGAAAAGCTCAGAATCGAAAATTCGCTGACTGACTTTCACATAGGTATTGCGCGCGAAATTCTGTGTGATTATGAAGGCATTGATTTAATCGGTTTTAGCGGACATATAATCTGCCACAAACCGAGCGAGCATATTTTGTATCAAATCGGCGACGCACAAAAAATGGCAAATGAACTAAAAATTAAGGTTGTTTCAAAATTTCGCAATGCCGATATTTTAGCCGGAGGTCAAGGAGCTCCTCTATCACCGGTATATCACGCATCAATTACGCAAAATATGGAAAAACCTTTGGCCATAGTTGATATTGGCGGTATCAGTTCTATTACATTTGTCGGACAAAACGGCGAATTAATGGCGTTTGATACCGGACCGGGAAATGCCGCAATTAACGAATGGGTTAACAAACATGGCGGTATGTATATGGACTATAACGGCAAACTTGGTATTACCGGTCACATAAATGATGAAGTTTTGAGCGCTATGATGAAGCACAAATACCTAAAACTATTGCCGCCAAAAGCTACTGACAGTGCTACTTTTAAGGACAAATTGGAACATTTGGAAGGTTTGTCTTTAGAAGACGGATGCGCTACCGCAACCGCCTATGTTGCAACATCAATATTAAAAGCAATAGATGATTTTATACCTATTACGCCAAAGCAAATCATTGTATGTGGCGGAGGCGCAAAAAATCCGACACTGGTTCGTTTCTTAAAACAGCGTTCAATCGGCATGGAAATAGTGACAGCACAAGAATGCGATTTTGAGCCTTTGGGTATTGAGGCCGAAGCTTTCGGATTTTTGGCCGTCAGACGCTTACAGTTTATGCCAACCTCATTTCCATTTACCACAGGGGCTTCGCAAGAGGTCATCGGGGGTGAAATTTTTGAGCCTAAAAATTAGCCTTATCAAATATTATGTTTTTGTTACATTTTAAAGTGGCATAAAATAATTATTGATATTCAATATGTTACGCACACATTATGGGGCGTTTGCACTCTGTCCGCATTATTGCTTTTTTAACTGTTTTGTGCTATAATCTATAATAGATTATTGTATTTTTTGCTGATGTGTACAGGAGAAAGGTCATGACAAAATATTTGAAGATAGCATTGTTTGCAATGATTGGAATAATGTTTTCAGGCATTGCTGAAGCTGCGATTACACCAATTAACGAAGCTGAGAATGACTTAAAGTTCGGCTCCAGAAAAAAGGGCGAATTAAAATGTGATAACATAACTACATTTTCATCACCCAAAAGCGGTATGGATTGCAAAGTTGTAACACTATCTGATAATAAAACCCAATGTTGGAAATGCGATTGCTCGCAAAAAGACTATCCTTATACTAAAGAAAATTGCTCAGGCAAATTGATACTCGACACATCTTCAAGTTCCTGTACAGATATTACAACCGGCAAAAAATATTATAAAACTTGTGAGTGCGGTGAAGGTTTGCTTGCCGCTGAAGAAGCTAAAAAATACGCTACTTATTTTGATATAGGAAGTCCGGTTCAATCAGCCGGCAATCTTGCTTGTTATGACCCGAAGAAATTTACCTGTAAAAACGCAAGCAACAAAATTACAGTTAGTGATATAACAAGCTATCAACACACCTCGGCTAAGACCCGAGTTAAATCGAAAGATGAACCTGTTTGGTATGAGGTGGCTACCAATATCGAAACATCAAACAAGGATCATAATGATTTGGTTATGTGTGTTAAAAAAGTAGATGAATTTACTTCAAATGTTATGTCATTTCAACCTGAAGCTAAAACCTGTGTTGAAACATCTACAGGCACAACAAAATTCTTAAATATTTCATACCATTATTACAGCGGATGTAATACGACCAGATCGGGATGTCAAGAATCATCTCATCCTTGCGTTGAAGAAGAAATTGTTGAAGTTAACGGATATAGCACATCGACTAAAGAAGCAAAAACTTTTTCATGTAGCCATATATCAGGCTGTAAGATAGGTAAACAAGAAGATTCTTTGTGTGATAAAGCACCTGCTACGGACATTCCTGATCTTGTATATAATAAGGATAACGGTTGTGCACAGATTTCTTGTTCGGATATTTATGAATATGTCGGATCCGGCACAGGCGAAACAAGTTTTAATGATGCTAACGGTGATTCAGCAAATACAAATTACACTTATGTTTCAAAAGCACCTGATGCATCATCTGATGGTTGGATTATTTGTCGCGTGAAAAATCCTTCTCCGATAGATGAACCAACTAAAGAAGGAGAAGGAATTTGTCCGAGTGATGCGACATTGACAGCAGATGGTGTATGTAAATGTAATAATCCGGATAAGAAGCTTGTCACCGATGATAATGGCGAGATGTACTGTGAATGTGAAGAAGGATGGCGTGATGATCCGTTTGATGACGAAGATAAATGCGTTGTAGATCCGACATCTGAAGTAATGCAATGTCCGGAACCGTCTATTCTTAATGAAGACACAGGTGAATGTATCTGTGAAGATAATGGTGTATGTTCACTTAATTGTGTGGATGGAAAATATGAACTTTGCGGATATTTTCCGATAACCGCAACAGGTACAACCTGTACTGATCTTATTTGGGATTCTCAAAAACAAATGTATCTATGTAAAAACGGCAGTACAACATTTACATCAACTAGATGGGATTGTATAAAAACCGAGAGAAAATGTAAACAAGCTTGCTCTACATATGTACCTGACGGACATATCTGTACTCAAACCACAGTAGATGGCAAGATTTGTTATACAGATTGCGTACCTTCAATCTGCGGAACCGGATATGTAAATAAAGGTGAATATATAGTATATGGATCCACCGGTGCTAATACACATAAAATGATTGCTGTTAAGCAGGGTGGAAAATATTATAACCCATATATACATAGTTCAGGTAATTTTTCACATGATAACTATAAATCAGGAATAAGTGACGAATACACAGGATTATCATCAAGTGTTACAAGCGGCTTATCAGCTCTTGCAGATTATCAAAACATTACTTTCTGGGCTGACGGTGGTTGTGCTGAAAGTTCAGGAATGATGTGGATTGGTAAGAATGGAAAATTAGAATGCGTAAATAAATCAACGACTAAAGCTTCTCATTTGATTTATTTGACAACTTGTACCTGTCCTGCGGGTGCTACAGGTTCATTAGAGGAGAAAACAGTATATGATGCTTTCAATTGCAAAGCCGGCCAATATTATTCCGGTAGCGGTTATGATTGTAGCACACAAGCTAACACATATTTGGTTGCAAGTGTAACTAATGGCAATGCTATAGTTGCTATGAAAGCCCAAGACCTTAATTCGCCGGCATTTGAAGTTACCGGAGATGTATTTGAACAAGCTCGCAATAATGCTTTTGGAAAATGCGAATCAGAAGGAGTTTTATCTGACAGTGAATATAGTACTATTGCAAATAAACTCCGTATAATTTGGCCTGATATATATAATAACACTTGTGTCTTTGTAGAATCAGGAAATTTGGTGCGTACATATGATAACAAATTATGTTCCGGTACCGATGCTGCTGCTTTAGTTGCGAACGGATGTGGTGATTGTGTCGATGGTAATAAAATAAAGGCTCGAGTAATTTGTAAAAAAGATTTCTTATCTAAGTCTACAACAACAAAATACTCAAAATGTACTTGTCCGTCAGACCAGATTTATGATGGTGCAACAGGTGAATGTATAGATTATTGTCCTAACAAAGGTACTACGACCTATTGCGACAGCACAAAATATAATTGTGAATATGAGAAATGTTCCGGTAAATATATTGTATCTTGCGGTTCTTATTTTAACAAATCAGGAACACCATCTTGTCCTTCAGACAGGATCGTAGATAAATGTTCTGTAAACAATTACAAATATGCGTGTGCTACTTGTGAAGAATCCGACATGTATAAAGGGTCAACAAAGATGAAAACCAGATTAACCCTCGGTGGTAGAATTAGCGGATCAACGAAAAGTGGACCAACTCAATCATATTCCGCTACCGTGAATGTATATAATTTATGCGGTGAAAAAGTAGCTTCAACAAACGCTTCTTTATGGAATATCACTTCTGGAATGAATACTCAAACCAGTGAATCCAGCGAAGCAATACCTGCTGGTGAGTATGATGTAGAGGTATATACTAACCTTAATTATGGTCCATATAGTATTTTATCTTTTGATAAACTGGCTATCAATGGAACAGATTATCGTAATACCGGATTGAGTGGTAAGGTTAGAGTTAAACTGGCAACCACTCAACAAGTAACCGTAGAAATCAGACCTATATTCTATTAAAAATTTATATCGGTTATATATCACAGCTACTAGCCGCTCGAGAGAGAATATCTTGAGCGGTTGGTGGTTTCTTTTAGCATACTAAATATTATAAAAGTGCCTTCTTGACAGATAAAGACTTGAGTGTCAAAATTTTTGCCATAGGTTTATTTAAGGAGGCATGTTATGGCGACAACAAGAGCTTATTCACCAAGTGAAGAATTGTGGAGTTCGATAATTCATGGTATCGGTATCGGATTAAGCATTGCCGGATTGGTTTTGTTGGTAGTCTTTGCTTCGCTATATGCTGATGTTTGGGCGATTGTTTCCACTGCCATTTTCGGCGCCAGTATGATTGTGTTGTACACGGCTTCGACACTTTACCACGCCTTTAGAGATGAGGACATAAAGAAAAAGCTCAAAAAATTTGATCATATTTCGATTTATTATCTGATTGCCGGATCATACACACCATTTTTATTAGTTTCGCTTCGTGGCGTTACCGGTTGGGTCATTTTCGGCATTATCTGGGGGTTGGCAATTTTGGGTACAGTCTTAAAGCTTGCCACCTCGGGAAGCGGCACCAAAATTTGGTCAATATCATTATACCTGATTATGGGTTGGTTGATTGTTTTTGCTTCAAAATCATTGGTCAGTGCCATTCCGTCTTTGGGACTTATCTTTTTGGTTTTGGGCGGATTGCTTTATACATTCGGCGTGTTGTTTTATGTTCAAAAATCCAAAAAATATACCCACGCAATTTGGCACTTTTTTGTGCTTAGCGGTACGGTAATGCATTTTTTTGCAATATTGTATTCTTGTGTGCTGGTTTAGTTTACACTGCGTTTAATGTCTTCGATACGCGGTAACACCGAATTTTCGATAATAAATGCAATTGAGCGGGCAACAACTTTGTCGGTATGTTTGACCGCGTCCCAAGTAGCCTGAGAGGTCTCGCCTTTTAGCGCAATCTTGGTGTATAGAGTTGCCATTTCGGACAAAGAATCGACGATTTGTGCAATATAGCCGGGAATTTTTAAGTTTTCTTCACCACCGAAAAATCCTTCAACAAAACCTTGTTCGACTTCTTCAAAACGATTTTGGCAATAAATTTCGATGTCTTTTTCTTTGGATATGGGGAGTTTTACCTCTACTTTTTTAACATCTTCAAAAACTTCGTCCCAAAGTCCCATAAAAAACTTAAAGAACAAGTCTGCTTCTTGCTTAGTTTCTAAACGCGGAGCGCGTCCTTCTTCCCAAAATGATGATATAACATCGGTGGGGCGTAAGTTCATATTCGGAGAGCAAATTGCTCCGGCAAAACGCATTTTTATGACATTTAGAGGTGTCGGACAAGAGTAGTGTTCCAACATTTTGATAAAAGCTTCATCACCAATATATTTGTTTGCTTGCATTTTTGACTTCTTCTTGTTATAGTTACGAAAGTTTATTTTTTGAAATCTAGTATAGGGAGTTTTGTTAAATTGGCAAGTACGAAAATTATAAATATTGCGGTTTTAACATCTTTGCTTTGCGCTTGTGCGCAGTTTGGTCCGTTTGTCGATCGACGACGAGAAGCCGGCGGTTTCTCTGATGGTGCATTATATGCGGGAGTATCTACCCCCGAAAATCCTGCCGTATGTTATAATATTTTGTACACTTCTTATGATGAAGTCAAAGCCTTGGCTGATGAAGAATGCAAAAAAAACAAGACAGGAAATCAGGCTGTTCCGGTAAAGCAAACCGTATTTACTTGTCGTTTGCTGGTGCCGAATCATTATTACTTTAAGTGTGAACAATAAGGAAAATAAATAAAATGTCTTTATCTTTGGAAAAATTGATAAATCAAAAAGTTGAAAAGGTTTTTAGTGAACTTGGTTTGGATAAAAAATTTGCTACCGTCAAAATATCTGACAGACCTGATTTGAGCGATTTTCAATGTAACGGCGCTTTGGCTTTGGCCAAGATAGAAAAGAAAAATCCGCGTGAAATTGCAACACAAATTGCATCTGTTTTACAAAAGGATAGCGATTTGGCAAAAATCAGTGTTGACGGACCCGGTTTTTTAAATATCTCGGTTGCTGATGAATATATTGCCAAAAATATGCAAGATATGTCAAATGACGAAATGCTCGGTATTGAAAAAATCGATACCCCAAAAACAGTAGTGCTTGATTATGGCGGACCAAATGTGGCAAAAGCCATGCATGTCGGACACTTGCGTTCGGGTACAATCGGCGAGGCTGTTTCAAGAATCGAGCGTTTCTTGGGTAACAAAGTTATCTCTGATGTGCATTTCGGCGACTGGGGTACACCGATGGGTATGATTTTATCCGAAATTATCAATCATGACGGTGATTTGAGCAAAGCAACAACTTATAATGTTGATGAAATTACCGAATTTTATAAGGCCGCCAATATCAGATGTAAGGAAGACGAAAACGCAAAAGAAAATGCTCGTATTATTACCGCCAAATTGCAAGACGGTGATGAAGAATATCGCAAAGCATGGCGTCATATCAGAGATATTTCGGTTGATGCGGTAAAAGCTAACTATGAAGCTTTGGATGTTAATTTTGATTTGTGGCTTGGTGAAAGTGATGCTCACAAGGCCAGCGGAGATGTTGTTGAAATGGCTAAGCAAATGGGCTTGGCTGAAATGGATGATGGCGCACTCATCATGCGTTTGGAAGAAACAAACAAACCTATGCCTCCGACGATTTTGATTAAGCGCGACGGCGGTTTCGGATATCAGATTACCGATATTGCAACTATAAAAATGAGGGTGGAAGATTTGAAAGCCGAAGAAATTTATTACTTCGTTGATCAAAGACAAAGCTTGCACTTTGAACAGGTTTTCCAATCGGTTGAAAAGCTGAAATTTGCACCGGATTTGGTTATGAAACACTATGGTTTCGGCACGGTAAACGGCAAAGACGGTAAGCCTTTTAAAACTCGTGACGGCGGAGTTATGACTTTGGAAAATTTGATTAAGATGTCAAAAGACAAGGTTAGAGAATCTATTCCAAATCCGAACGAAGTTGATGGATATGGCGAGAAAGAAATCGAAAAATTGGTTAATCAAGTTGCCATTGCGGCAATCAAATTCCAAGATTTGAAAAACACTACATCATCAGGTTATATTTTCGATTTGGAAGATTTTGCCAAGTTTGAAGGCAAAACCGGACCTTATATTCAATATGCGATTGCTCGAATTAACTCGATTTTACGCAAAGCGGAAGAGAAAAATATTACTCCGAATAATGTGATTATTACAACTGCTGATGAGCGTAATTTGGCATTAAAAATTGCACAACTTAATGCGGCAGTTTGGCGTGCTCATAATGAAAAAGAACCGAGCATTATTTCGGATTATGTTTATACTTTGGCTCAAACATTTTCGACATTTTATAATTCGTCACCGATTATGACTGCCGAAAGTAAAGAATTGATGTCTTCGCGTTTGGCTTTGGCAAAATTGGTACGCGATATCTTGGTCAAATTGTTATATTTGCTCGGTATCGAATCACCGGAAGTGATGCTGAAGAAGGCTTAATAAATATAGTCATTCCTCGTGCGACGCTATGTGTTAAAAAAAATAACTGTCATGCCTTGAGCGAATAAAATGAGCGAGATTAGGCATCTTCGATGTATTTAAAAAATTCGGAGATCCCATGACCTCGCTTTGTTCGAAGGGATGACTATTTAGGTATTTCTTCTTATGTTACTTTTGAATGACCAAAAGTAACCAAAAGTCACCGCTCAAGATGTTTTTTTATACGCTTTTTTCAACCGGATGTGCCTTTCACATTCGTTGGCAGGCTTGGTCGTATAAAAGGAGAATCTCCGATTAAAAAAAGCTAAAAAACATAAATCGCGGTTGTTGTTTTTTTAATTTAAAAAGTCATTCCTTGAGCGAGTAAAATGAGCGAGATTAGGCATCTTCGATATATTTTAAAAATTCGAAGATCCCATGACCTCGCTTTGCTCGGAGGGATGACTATTTAAACTTTCATTCAGTAGGATAACTGCTTAAATATTATGCAAGTTTCTGAATAGCGGCGTCAATGCGTCTTAAACACTCTTCTTTACCCAAGACTACGGCTAATTCGGTTGCTCCGCCGGGGGTGGTTTCAAGTCCGGAAAATGCAATGCGCGCCGGATACAAAATCTGACCGTTTTTCATCTCATTGGCCTCGGCTAAAGCTTTTAACGCAGCAAACAAGGCGTCGTTGTTCCACTCGTTTTGCTTTAACAAAACTTCCTTAATCAAAGGCAAAGCTTTTTTGGCAACTTCAATGTCTGTCTTCATCTTTTTGTTAACATAAAGTTCGGCTGAGTATTCGGGAACTTGTTTAACAAAGGCAATTTGCTCTGAGATTTGCGCCAAAGTCTCAATACGCGGTTGAAGAGCGCGAGCCAATGCTTTTTTATCTACACCTGCCGGCAAATCATTAAAATACGGCAAAGCTTTTTCGTAAAATTCTTCTTCGCTCAAATTACGAATATAAATACCGTTCATCCATGTCAATTTTACAATATCAAAAATCGATGGTGATTTATTTAATCTTTCGACCGAGAAAATCTTTTCTAAATCTTTAATCGAGAAAATTTCTTCTTCTGTTCCGGGATTCCATCCTAGAAGTGCAATATAATTGATAATGGCTTCCGGCAAATAACCTTTGGCTACCAAATCTTGAAACGACGCGTCGCCGTTGCGTTTTGAAAGCTTGTGTGTAGCGTCTTTCATTACAGGTGGCAAGTGAACATATACCGGTCTTTCCCAACCGAAAGTATCATACATCAAGTTATATTTCGGGGTTGAGGGCAAATACTCACTACCTCTGACAACATGGGTTACATTCATCAAATGATCATCAATAACATTGGCAAAGTTATATGTCGGGAAACCATCGCTTTTTAACAATACACCCTCATCTAATTCGTCATAATCAATTTCGATTGTACCATATACTTTGTCTTCGTATTGCGATTTGCCTTTTTTGTTAATGGTTTGACGTATAACATAGGGTTCGCCGGCTGCAACTCTTCTTTTGGCTTCTTCTAAAGGAATGTGTTTGCAAGGGTCTTCAAACTTGGCAATAATTTCGTTACCCTCTTCATCGACTTGTTTTTCTCTCTCGGCACAAAAACAATAATGAGCACCGCCCAATTCTACCAATTTGTGAGCATACGGAGCATACAAATCTTTGCGCTCGGATTGAACATAAGGACCATAATTGCCACCGATATCCGGACCTTCGTCCCAATTCATACCGACCATTTTTAAGGTTGAATATATAATATCTGTTGCACCTTCCACATAACGCTTTTGATCAGTGTCTTCAATTCTTAACAAAAAGTCGCCACCATTGGCTTTGGCAATAAGATATTCGTATAATGCCGTGCGCAAGTTTCCGATGTGCATATATCCTGTGGGCGACGGAGCAAAACGTGTACGTGTAGTCATTTTATTTATTCCTCTTTTTTTTATTATTTCATCAGTTTAACCGCAGCGGCTCGGGCTTCATCGGTAATGACTTCACCGGCCAACATACGGGCAATTTCTTCTTTGCGCTCATTATTATCAAGAACGCGAATATTGGTTGTTGTAATATCATTTGTTGTAGTTTTGGCAACCTTGAAATGATAATTTCCGAGTGCTGCTACTTGTGGAGCATGAGTAACTACCAAAACTTGAACATCTCTGCCAAGTCGCGATAATCTTTCACCTACTGCTTGAGCAACGGCACCACCTATTCCGGCATCAACCTCGTCAAAAATCATGGTCGGAATATTGGTCGAAGACGCTAAGTTTACTTTCAGAGCCAGCATAAAGCGAGAAAGTTCACCACCGGAGGCAATTTTGTTAATCGGGCCCTGTGGCGAATTTGGGTTGGTGGCAACGGTAAAGCATACATCATCAAAACCTTTATCCGACCAAAAATCTTCGTTTTTTTGCTTGATTTCGGTAACAAATTTGGCTTTTTCCATTTTTAACGGCGGAAGCTCATTCATTACCAATGCATCTAATTTTTGCGCTGTATCAATTCGTGCTTTATGCAAAAGATTGGCGGCTCCGATATAGGCTAAGCGCTTGGCTTGTTCTTCTTTGCGCAAATCAGATAAAATGTCTTCACCCTTTTCTATCGAATTGAGCATAAATTTGAATTTTTCCAATGTTTCGGGCAAATCATCAACCTGACATCCGTGTTTTCTGGCTACATCCTTCAAGGCAAAAATACGACTGTCGATATTTTCTTGTTCGTTGGCATTTATCCCGATTTGCGATGACAAATTTTCGATTTGATCGACGACATCGGTTATTTCTATCAAGGCTCTGTCCAGCGCGGCATATACTTCATCATACTTGCCGTTAACATAATTGTTGGCTTTTGAAATACCGCTTTGAGCCGAACGAATAGCCGAGGATACATCGCGTCCTTGAGTAAGCGAAGCATAAGCATAATTCAAATTTTCGATAATTTTTTCAGAACTCATCATCTCTTGACGGCGCGCTTGCAATTCTTCCATCTCACCTGATTTTGGCGACAAAGTTTCAAGCTCTTTTATCCAATGAATTAAATTTTCTTCATCGGATTTGGCCTTTAGGATGTCGCTTTCGGCTTGAGCTCTTTTTTTGATAATTTCTTTGTATTCCTTGTGTGCTTTTGCGCAATTATCAAGCAAGTTTTCATAGTCGCCGAAATTATCCAATATGCTTAAATGATTCGCCGGATTAAGCAAGCCTTGATTGTCAAACTGGCCATGAATTTCAACCAAATATTTACCTATTTCTTTTAACAATTTGGCTGATATAGGTTGGTCATTTACAAAAATTTTGCCGACACCCGAGGTATTCAGAATTCGCTTAATCATCAATTCATTGTTATCGATTTCGATATCGTTTTCTTGCAAAATTTCGGTTAATTCCGAATTGACCACATTATCAAAAACCGCTGTAACCGAAAGTTTGTCTGCACCTTTTCTGATAAGTGATGTTTCGGCGCGTTTTCCCAAAACAAGTCCCAAAGAATCAAGCAAAATGGATTTACCCGCACCGGTTTCGCCGGTTAATACTCCAAAACCGGCATCGAAATCAATATCAAGCCGGTCAATCAAAACTACATTGGAAATATTTAACGAGCGAAGCATTTTTATTACAGTCCTATTTTATTATTTCGACTGCCCTTTTATACCATTCGCTTTTGGGGTAGTTGTGCGCCAAAACATCTAATGATTCTTTGGCTTCTTTGTTCAAACCCAAAATTGTGTAAACTTCGACTTGGCGATATAAAGCTTCTTCGATTTGCGGAGTGGTTTGAAAATCTTTTACCACCGCAGCAAAGCGATTTAAGGCTGACAAATAGTTCTTTTCGTTTAAGTAATATCTGCCGACTTCCATTTCGTGTCCGGCCATATGGTCGCGAATGAGTGCCATTTTACCGGAAGCGTCTTTGGCATATTTTGAGTCGGGAAAACGAACAATTACCTGATTGAATGCTTCTTCGGCTTTTTGGGTGTTTTCTTGAGCTTTTTCAGAACCGACTATTTGGTCATAATAACACATGCCCTTCATATAATAGGCATAATCAACATCTTGGTTGCCGGGATGATAACGAATAAATCTGTCCAAACTTAAAATTGCATCATCATATTTTTCGTCTTTGTAATAAGCATAGGCGCTCATCAGCTTAGCCTTGGCGGCCAACTTAGAGTAAGGATGTTCCAACTCGATTTTTTCAAAAGTCTGAGCAGCTCTTTTCCAAGCGGTTTGCTCCATTTCGGCATAGGCCTGATTGTACAAATCTTCGGCGGTTTCGGTTTGTGTTTCGGTTGGAGCAGAAGCACAAGCAACAGTAAATAACAATAGTCCGAAAACAATCTTTTTCATGAGCTTTATTCCTTTTCAATAATTTGATAATTGGTGGTATCAGCAAACAGTGCTTTTAGTATCAGGTTGTTGTGATAGTGACCGGTTTTATATGCTTTGAGCTTGCCCAAAACAGGAAGTCCGGCTGTATACATATCACCGATAGCGTCCAAAACTTTGTGATTTACACATTCATTTTTAACCTTAAATCCGCCGGGATTTAAGATAGTATCACCGTCCAAGACTACACCGTTTTCTAATGAACCGCCTTTGATTAAACCGATTGAGCGCAAATAATCGATTTGATATTTTTCGCAAAATGTACGACATGGAGCGATTTCTTTTTTGAAAATTTCTTGATTGATAGGTCCGTCAAATTCTTGTCTGCCGACAATTTTTGATGGAAACTCTATTACAAAATTGATATACAAATCATCTGCCGGTTCTAATGATACGGTGTTGCCTTTGTCGTCAGAAACTTCGACTTTTTTTAGTACTTTGATATATTTCTTGGAAGTATTTTGTTTTGTTACTCCGACTTCTTGCAATTTTTGTAAAAAGGTTTGAGCCGATCCGTCAATAATCGGCATTTCTAATGCGCTTACTTCAACAATAACATTGTCAATTTGCATAATATAAAGTGCTGACATCAAATGTTCGATAGTAGATACCATATTTGATTTGTCATAACCTATGCAAGTGCAGTTTTTAGTATCGATAACATTATCAAAAGTTGCTGTTATAGGTCTGGCGTTTTCAATATCTGATCTTACAAAAACTATGCCTGTGTTAACCTCGGCAGGTTTTAATATAAGCGTTGATGTTACGCCGGAGTGCAAACCCACACCTTCGATTTTTAGTTCTCTTGCTATTGTTTGTTGCATCAAATAATCCTTTTTATCATTTTATACTAAACAAGACAGCCTATAAGCCGGGTTCTGTACTTTTTATAAAAAAAGCGACAGTCATTCATCTTGGCTGATTATTACTAAACAGCTCGTCGCGACCTACCTCTGGAGTGGATAGAGAACGATCCAAAACATCCGGTTTGTTGCAAAGCAACACCTGGAAGCTCCTAACTTGGTCTTGCATCCGATAGGGTTTACCTGGACCGGTTGTGTTACCACCACCGCGGTGAGCTCTTACCTCGCCTTTTCAGCCTTACCGAACATATAGTTCGGCGGTATATCTCTGTGGCACTTTCCCTTGGGTTGCCCCAGCCGGATGTTATCCGGTATCGTGTTCCCTTGATGCCCGGACTTTCCTCTTTACAGTCAAAGCCGTAAAGCGACTGTCCGGCTGTCTTATTTAACAGATAGAATAGACATATCCGTCAATGATTGCAAGAATTATGTTAGATTTTACCGACAAAAAAACACTCCCCTTGCGAGGAGTGTCTTTCACTAAAATTTTTTAGCACGCAATAACCTCGAAAGGCATTGCAATCTGAACATAGGTTGTTTTTGGGATCGCCTCCAAGACCGAAGCAATTCCGCTCAACTCCCTCTCTTCCAACCATACCTTTGGCAACGGATTGGCAGGTTCAAATACCGCATCGATAAAGTGTGACCCCGGCGCTACATCATTACCATTGAAAACAGTATAGTTACATCCATACACGTCTTCCGGATCAGTGATGTTGATCATGGCACCGGCGAGGAACTCAAATGATCCCCAAAGAACACCGACAACATTTTCTCGTGTCCACGTCCACTCCTGAACGATATTCTTGGGAACCCACTCTTCGATTCCGGTCTCATCACATGACTTAAGCTCATAATTTTGCTCAAGCTTTGCTACCTTCATCTTGTAGGTCTCACCGTGGAACTTGTTCTGAACGAGAACCATGCCTTCTTCAAGTATGGTGTCATGTTCGCGAACACCAAACACGATACTTTCTACTCGTTGTCCGACCTTAGCGTTGGTATCCACCAATATAGGCTCTACCTTATGAGCTTTACAGTATCCGTTAACTCGCTTGCAAACCTCTCCGTAATCTTTGAAGTTTACAAACATATAGCGAACACCGAGTTCATTGGTAAGGTGAGTAGGAAACTCAACCTTTTGACCATTTACCCACGCCTCCGCTACATTTTTTCTTACGATAATGTAGCCGGCACCGATTACCTTGGCTCTTTTTGCCACTTTACTTTCCGTTTCAGCCTGCGCAAGAAGGTATGTCTGACCGGCATCATCTGTGAATACCTGGTTAGGCACCCACACAGGGTAGCGTTTTACGGCTTTGCCGATTTTAACAACAACCATCTTTATGGATTTAGTTCCCGTTAACGGAGTAGCTACTCCATTTTGAACATTAAAAACCTGATTGTTGCTTACGATTCTTCCGTTGCGAGGAAGAGAAATAAATGTTGCATTCATTTTTAATAATTATTTGAGGCATTATACATTATTACTCCGCACATAGCCTCGGTTGTGACAGAATAATTTATTCATTTTTTTTAACAATTATATTATATCATATTTTCACCCCTGCTTCAAGATATAAACAGCATCAAAAAATTCAAAACAAATAATGCACATTTTTTTAAGTGTCGCAATGTCTTGCTATATATAGATTTTTAAAAATACGGCCAGAACATTATTAGAACAGTTAATAAAATACTAAAATTTCCCATTGATTCCCATAAAATACCATGATATACCATTTAAAGTAAGCTTAAAACCAAATAAGGATTTAAAAATTGCGTAAAACATTTTTATTTATGGATACGGTGGTAAACAAGGTCGATGCTAAAGGCCGTGTTTCGTTGCCTGCCGATTATCGCGCAATTGTAAAATCCAAAGAATCTGAAATAGTTTGCTATCGCAGTCTTACAGCGCCTTGCATTGAAGGTTGCTTGGAAGATTTGCTTGATAAATTGGCTTCCGAAATGGAAGATGCTTTAGACTTTTTCTCCGAAACTCAGGACGATTTGACCAATTTAGTGTTTGGTGACGCCAAACGCTTTTCATTCGATTCTACCGGTAGAATTATGTTGTCAGACAAACTGCTGGAACACGCAGGCATTACCGATACTGCCGTATTTGTCGGTAAAGGTCGCAAATTCCAAATTTGGAATCCTGAAAATTGGAAAAAAGAAGAGGCTCGTATTCGTGCCGAAGTTATGAAAAAACGCCCCTCTATCAGACCAAGCAATGAGGAGGCAAAATAAAAATGGCAAATTATCAAATACATTATCCGGTTATGCTAAACGAGGTTTTGGAAAACCTTGATGTATCTGATAACAAAACTTATGTCGACGCAACCTTTGGAAACGGCGGATATTCTGAAGCCATATTAAACAAAGCAAATTGCAAAGTTATTGCTTTGGATAGAGATAGTACCGTACTTCCCAGAGTTGAAGAATTAAAAAAACAATTTGGCGACCGTTTTGAATTTAGGCTCGGTTGCTTCGGAGACTTTGCCGAATTGGTAGAGGAAAATATTGATGGCGCGGTATTTGATATCGGTGTTTCATCAATGCAACTCGATCAAACCGAACGCGGATTCTCTTTTAGTAAAGATGCGCCTTTAGATATGAGAATGTCGCAAACAGGTGTTTCTGCCAAAGATTTGGTAAACCAACTTTCAGAAACGGAATTGGCTGATATTTTATATAACTACGGCGAAGAAAAAAAATCTCGTCAAATTGCCAAAAAAATTATTGAAGCTCGCAAGGTAAAACCTATTGAAACCACCGTCGAGCTGGCAAATATTATTTATCAAATCAATAAACGCTCATTTAATCAAAATATTGATCCGGCAACCAGAAGCTTTCAGGCTTTGCGTATTGCCGTAAATGATGAATTGAACGAATTAAGTAAAGGTCTTTTGGGTGCAACTTCTCGTTTGAATAAAAACGGACGATTGGTTGTTGTTGATTTTCATTCTTTAGAAGATCGTATCGTAAAAACCTTTATGAAATTAAACAGCAATAAGAAACAACATGTTTCTCGTTATCGCAAAGATGAAAACTCAAACTCTAACGCATTGTTTTCCTATGTGTCAAAGGCGATTGTACCAACAGCTCAAGAATTAGAGCTTAACTCTCGCTCACGCTCGGCAAAACTGCGTTATGCAATTAGGAATTAACCCGCTTTTTATGCCCAGTAGGAGCTTAAAAATGAATATAAATAAATTAGCAAAAAATGCCTTGTGCATGGTTCTTATTATTTTTTCAGTTACTGTTTCTACTCATATCAAAAACTCTGTTTATCGATTGGAAAATGAGTTGAAACAACTTGAGTTGCAAAATAAAGAGGATGCTCAAAATATCCATGTACTTAATGCCGAATGGTCAAATTTAAACAATCCGGCAAGGCTTCGTGCTTTGGCAAAAAAACATATTGCGCTAAAACCTGTAAAAGCTGAACAAATTATTAACTATTCTGCTTTACCATTTGAATATGAGGCAGGCGAGTCGCAACGCGATATAGCCCGCAAGCATATAGCTGTTATGGCTCAAAGTAATAAAAATTTGAAAAAAATGGCTAATGCAAGCAGATAAATAATTGTTTTTTAGGTTGTCAGAAGCAAAAAATGAGTATTTTTTCAGAAAAGAACAAAAAGAAAAATCGTAATTTATATATGCCCGGTGAAGAGATAAACATCGGCAAAAAAGATATGTTTGCCCAATGGGACAATGCCCAAAGTTTCGCTACTATCTGTAAAACAAGAATTATGTTCGGTATGGGTGTTTGTATTCTTGTTTTCTTTATTGTCGCTCTAAGGCTGTTTGGTATATGTGTTTTGCCAAATATGTACAAACCCCAAAATAATACTTATCATGAACAAGCAAAACCGATACATCGTACAAATATTGTTGATGTTAACGGCAATATTGTCGCGACATCTTTGCCTACCGTTGACCTGAATGTTAATGCAAAAAATATTTTATCACCAAGACAAACTTCTTTAGACTTGGTCAAAATTTTTTCTGATTTGGATTTCGACCGTGTCTATAAAATATTGAAAAAAGGACGAGGTAATTATCTGCTGAAAAAAGGTGTGACACCACACCAACAGGCGTTAATTCTGAAATTGGGCGATCCCGGATTAGAATTTATAAATAATGAAAAACGCGTTTATCCTCACAAGGGACTGCTTTCGCATATTGTCGGTTTTACAAACATTGATAATCAGGGGCTATCAGGTATTGAAAAAGGAATGGAAGATATTATCGTTGAGACACAAATTCCTCTGCGCCTGACAATTGATATCGGAGTTCAAGATACTATACGCTCGATTTTGTATGCCAATGTGAAAAAATATAAAGCGGCAGGCGCTACTGCAATTTTGATGGATGTTAATAACGGCGAAATAATATCTTCGGTCTCTTTGCCCGATTTTGATCCAAATAATATATCAAAACAAGATATTGCGGCACAATTTAACAAAGCCACATTCTATGTATATGAACCCGGCTCGGTATTAAAAATTTTTAATACGGCAATGGCTTTGGACGGTGGCAAAATCAGAATTTCCGAGAGTTTTGATGCGACAGAACCTCTAAAGCTAAAAGCTCATACCATCAGAGATTTTCATCCGGAAAATCGTTGGTTATCGGTTGAAGAAACTCTTGTTCATTCTTCAAATATTGCATCTGCTCGCATTGCCTTGAAAAGCGGTTTTAACGAACAGTATAATTTCTTAAAGAAAATTAAATTTATGGAAAAGCTTAAACTGGAAATAATTGAAACGGCAATGCCTTTGGTCCCTCCGGCAGATGATTGGGAAAAAATCGATTCCAAAATCGCAACTATCGGTTACGGATACGGAATATCGGTGACTCCGTTGCATATCATTTCAGCATACTCGGCAATGATAAACGGCGGTATATATCATAATCCCAGTTTGGTAAAAAAAGCGGACAATTCTTCGGACGGTGTCAGAGTTATTTCTGATAATACTTCCAAACAAATGAGAAAATTGATGCGTGCCGTTGTGACTAAAGGTTCAGGTAAAAAAGCCAATATCTTGGGATATGATGTCGGCGGAAAAACCGGAACAGCTAACAAGCTTGTAGGCAACAGATATGACAGCAACAATGTGGTCACAACTTTTGTTTCGGCATTTCCGATATCCAATCCCCAATATGCTCTTTTAGTAATGATGGATAGTCCAAAAAGAACCAAAGAAACTTTTGGATTTAATACAGCCGGTTGGAATTCTGTACCGACAGCTGCTGAGATTATTGAAGCAGTTGCACCACAACTTAATGTTCAGGCTAATTATGATTTGGATGAAGTAATAAGCAATAAGATAATAGAAGCATCTTATGGCAGATAAAAAAATAACCCTGAATAAATCAGGGTTATTTTTTTATCTATTAACTTAGGCCTTAGCTTTCTTAGTTGTTTTTGTTGCCTTTTTAACAGTTTTCTTAGCAGTTGTCTTCTTAGCCGGTTTAGCTTTCTTTTCTGTTTTTTTGGCAACTGTTTTCTTAGCAGTTGTCTTCTTAGCCGGCTTGGCTTTCTTTTCTGCTTTTTTGGCAACTGTTTTTTTAGCAGTTGTCTTCTTAGCCGGTTTAGCTTTCTTTTCAGTCTTTTTGGCAACTGTTTTCTTAGCAGTTGTCTTTTTGGCCGGTTTAGCTTTCTTTTCAGTCTTTTTGGCAACTGTTTTCTTAGCAGTTGTCTTCTTAGCCGGTTTAGCTTTCTTTTCAGTCTTTTTGGCAACTGTTTTCTTAGCAGTTGTCTTCTTAGCCGGTTTAGCTTTCTTTTCAGTCTTTTTGGCAACTGTTTTTTTAGCAGCAGTTTTTTTAGTAGTCTTTTTAGCCTTAGCTTTCTTAACTTTTACCTTTTTCTCCGGTTTTGGCTTAGGTTGAGAAGCTACTAACGCTTTTTCAATATCAGCCTCACTACACAAACCGATAGTAACCGGATTCTTTGGTCTGATATTGGCAGCGTCCTTGTGAGTTCCTTCACGAATAGCTTGAATTGTTGTTTTGGTTGTACCAATCAACTTGCATACCAAAGTATCTTTAATTTGCGGATAATTTTTCAAAATCCAAGCAATTGCATTTGGTTTGTCTTGGCGTTGTGACGGTGACAATATCTTTTTAGCCTTCAAATTGCGAGCTTTGACATTGCGTTCCATTTCAGAAGCTTGTAAATTGGCCTTTTTATCGGCTTCGCAACGATGAATTTCATCCCAAGTCAATTGACCATTGTCAACCGGTGAAAGACCGCGTATATTTCCCGAAACATCGCCATCAGCCATAGCTTGAATTTCAAGTTCGTGTATTTCGCAAAAAACCGATATCTGACGGAATGTCAAAGTGGTGTTTTCTACCAACCACACAGCTGTTGCTTTGGGCATTAAAGGTGCTGTCATAACCATATCCTTTCCATAAAATAAATTATTCTTAAAAACTTTTGTTTAAGAATAGTTTTTTTATTTCAAATATACAAGTTTTTTTTGACGGTTTATATATGTTAATATTTTAATTTGTACAATTCGGCAGAGCTTTTAGCCTCTTTTAAGACTTTATCGCCCAAAAATTCCATTGTGTACCCCTCACCCTCTAATATTTTGGTTATATCCTTGGTAGCAACAATTTCATTATTATATACATGCTCAAATACATCTTTAATGTAGTTAACCTTATCATTGTCGTCAGAATACTTATTTTCGGTCAAAGCGCAACAATTTCGCAGAACAATATTTTCATCATTGTTTTTTTCGATATATAAACTTATGTCATTTAAATATTCTATTGCAAATTTTGCCGCATCTCTTGTTTTTTCAAACATTACAATGGAAATACCCTCGCATTCAACAACATTTCTGCCATTGTATTTTTGAGTAAGATTCGCAACTACACTTCTAATCGCGCCACTAATATCATTTGCAATCTTTTCTTGGTCTTCAATCTGTGACGACAAGAACTTTAAGTCGCTTTTTATATATGCTACACAGGTGCTGTCTATTGCGTCATCATTTGATATTACAATATTATCGGAACTCGGTTCTTCGACTTTAACCTTTGGTTCGTCATGTTTATTATAAACTTCAGGGTTTCTCTGGGTTTCCCATTTGTCAAAAGCACGATTCAACAATTTTACATAAAGTTTTTCGTCATGTATGATTTGGTGCATCAAAAACGCCCCTACTCCGACCAAATATATAGCTATTTTGTTATCACTATAAGATTGTTTGGTTTCATAAAATTCTTCCAAATCGGCATTTTTACCATCGATAATCTTAAAAGCATCATATAAAACCGAATTAGCTTCATTCATAGTTAGATTACCATATCGCCCTAACTCTAAGCATCCTCCGAAGACTAAAAACTTTATACCGAGTCTGGAAAATTGATTTTGCACAGCCTCTCTGACATTCAGGTTAAACAAAATTTCACTCAAATAATACACCAAATAGTGCTTATATTCCAAAGGAGCCTCTGGAAATGCACTGGTTTTCAAATTTTTTAAATCAGAATTTATATTAAAAGCTTTGACTAAGGATTTTGCTCGGTCAAAAAATTGTTTTTCATCTAGGTCGGCTTTGTCTTCTTTGTCTTGTTTTATAAAAATGTACCAAGGTATATTCTTTAAAACTAAAGGTATGGCTATGGCCATAAACACAATAAAGAATACAAAGAACAAAGCAGAATTATGATTATCTTCACCGATAAATATTTCTAAAATCGGAAATACCAAACTTACAAATATGTTGGCAAAAACCAAACTGACAATAACCAAAGCGATGAATTTTATCATAGCCTTAAATATATTATTTCTGCTCAAGGTAATGTCTTGTACTACTTCATCGGAATTTTTGCGATAATCAATGTTTCTTAAACTTTTGTTCAAACTTTTTTTTCTGCTCTTTGAACTGATATATTCTAAAGATTCGTCATAACTGTTATCAGTTATTTCAAAAGTCTCTTTGATTATTTTGACTTTGTTAGTACCATTTTCGGTTTCTTTTGCCAAGCGATATGCTTCTTGGCGTTGTTCTGTCGTAAATCTTTCGATTAAACGCCAACCACTTCCCGAATCAACATAAACTTCATAGTGAGCTATTTTTGCCATAATTTTAACCTTTAGAATAAAAATACCTGCGCTTAATATAACAAGCGCAGGTTAATAAATCGTAAGTTAAAATAACTTAATTATTCGGCATCACCAGTTTTGATACCAAAAGCACCAAACTTGCTCTTGAACTTAGACAATTGGCCGCCTGTATCAACCAAACGACGAACACCTGTCCATACCGGGTGAGATTTAGGATCAACTTCCAAGTTGATTACATCACCGGCTTTGCCCATTGTAGAGCGTGTTGTATATTTTTGACCATCTGTCATTACATATGTAATTTCATGGTAATCTGGATGAATTCCTTTTTTCATCGTATAAAACTCCTAGATTCTTACTTAAAATGCGATAATTTTACATCCTTATACATTAAGGAATTTAATAACGCAAGCATTATTTAAATATTTTTTTAAATTTCTTTAAGTTCTACCGTATTTAGTTTGTCAGATACAGAGTTTATATTGATTACTTTAATACTAAAATTCTTGTATCCTTTCTTTAACAGATAGCTTCTGACTTCAACAGCGCGGTTCAAACTTATTCTTTTCTTTTTGAAGCTGTCTACCCCGTCATCCAAATTGTACGAATAAATTGCAATTTTATTCTTCGGACCATTTTGATATTTGGCAACAATAGCGGATATTTGTACTTTTTGCTCTTCATTTAGCTCGTCTACACCTTCGGCAAATTTGATAACATTGTCAGCTTTTGTAACAGCTTTTGGTTCCTCTATAAGTAATTTGCTGTCCTTTGTCACTACCGGAGGTACCACGACAGGCTCGGGCTTGGCCTCTACCGGTTTGGGTTGCTCTACTACAACAGGCTCGGGCTTGGCTTCTACCGGTTTGGGTTGCTCTACTACAACGGGCTCGGGCTTAGCCTCTACCGGTTTGGGTTGCTCTACTACGACAGGCTCGGGCTTAGCTTCTACCGGTTTGGGTTGCTCTACTACAACAGGCTCGGGCTTGGCTTCTACCGGTTTGGGTTGCTCTGCTACGACAGGCTCGGGCTTGGCTTCTACCGGTTTGGGTTGATAGATGACAGTAGCTTTATCCGGCTGGCGCGGTTTTGATACAGGTTCAACATCAACCACCACTATATCATCATCAAGCGGTTTGATTTCTACAATAGGCGCCTTAAATTTTGTATCATCTTTAACAACCGGTTTTACAATCTCTTTTTTAGCTTCAACCTTAGGCTTTACGATTTTTTTCTTTATAGATTCTTTATCCAAAACAGGAAATAACGGTTTTGAATCAATGTTGTATGGTGTATCTAAGTCATCCAAAACACTTAAATCCACCATAACATCTTGCGCGTTTGCAGAAAATGCAAATAGCAAAGCTCCTAATAAAGCTGTTTTTTCAAAGCGCATTATTTCCTCCTTTTATATTTTTATACCAATTCAAATAATTTTTTGCCCAACTCGGCATTTGAGGCAATTATATTGCCGGATGCCAAAACAAGAGGCAAATCAGCAGTTCTGATATCTTTTTGTTCTTTGGCAAAAACTTGTCCGCCAGCTTCTTTAACAAGTAAAATTCCGGCAGCAATCGAAGCCGAATCATTAGACATTGAAATGACTCCGTCCAATTTTCCGGCCGCCAAATTAGCCAAATCAAGACTTATTGCTCCAAAGCGACGAGTTCCGGCAACTTTTTGAGCATAGGAATCGTCAGCAGAAATCAAAGCTTGAGGCAAATCTTTGCGAGCAGAAACACGCAAACGCTCGTGATTGCGATAGCCTTCTTTGAATGCTCCATTGCCTTTTTCGGCAAAATACATATCAGATGTAGCAGGATTATAGATAACACAAGATACAACTTGTGAATCAACCACTTCGGCAATATTTACGGCAAAATGAGGTATACCGTGAACAAAGTTCAGTTCACCATCCAGCACTGATACCAAGTAATAAGCTCCGGCGGGTGCTTTTTCGCCGATTGTAATTACCGGCATTTGCGGGCGGGATTTTTGCAACTCCGTGCGCAAATTTTTCAATGTACGCTCAACTGCAGCTTTGGTAAATTCGGTATGACCTTTAATTGATGTTTGAAGTTTTTCCAACTCGTTAAAGTCACGAGCCAAACCGCCTGATACCTTTTTGGCAACAGTTATCAACATATTAAGATTAGTTGAAATATATGACATTATTTAGCTCTTTCAACATATGAACCATCTGATGTGGCAACAACAATTTTATCACCGACGCCAACAAACGGAGGAACACCGGTTCTGACGCCGTTATCCAAAATGGCAGGTTTGTATGATGATGAAACTGTTTGACCTTTGATTACAGGTTCGGTTTCAACGACTTCACAGATAACTTGCAACGGTAATTCAACCGAAATAGGCTTACCGTCGATAACACTGACTTTTACATCCATACCATCAGCCAAGAACGGACGAGAATCGCCCAAAATATCAGAGGGCATGGCAAATTGTTCGTAAGTATCGCTTTCCATAAATGTAAGGCCTGTGGCATCTTCATATAAAAATTGGCAATCTTTGGTTTCAACCATAAGTTTTTCTACCATATCTTCAGTACGAAAACGCTCGTTTGTTTTAGTGCCTTCTTCAACGGCTTTCATTTCAACCTGCATAAAAGCGCCGCCTTTTCCGGGCTTTACAAAGTTAGTTTTAATAACGGTCCATGGTTTTCCTTTATATTCAATTACCCAACCGATACGAATTGAACCTGCTTGTTGTTTCATTATTTTTTACTCCCATTAAAATTTCTAAAAAGCAATATTACCTAGCAAAGTAATATAAACTTATTTTTTTAGCAACCAAAATTTTTAAAAATCTTCGGCCGAAACCATCATAAAATCAACATCCCTGTTTTTTTCTTTGTCTTGTTTGTCGGAACATACCCACGCCAAAGGTATTAAAAACAGGTCATTATACCACGAAATAAGCTCATCATCCTTATCTTCATTATTGGAATAAAAGGCTATAAACTCCGGTTCTGTTTCGCCGGCCAGCATTGCCTCGTGACGACGCGCCGGAATAATAATTCCCAATGTTTTTTTCTTTAAGGCTTCGCGTAATGCTTTAACTTGAGCCTTAAGAGGTTTCGAGACATCTACTTCTTTGACCACACCGTCCAGATTATATTCTTTGCATTTTTCTAAAGCCTTGTTGCCCTCAACTAAAACCATCTTGCCTGTGGCAACAGCCTCATCAAATAGAGCTTTGGGCAAACTATCAGATAAACAATAACAGCATATGTCTTCGTTTTTGAATATTTTGTCTGATTGTTTTGTAATACGCAGTATTATATTTGGCATAATTTTTCTTTATCTCTTGTAAAAGTTACACAGATTGGTATTATCTTGTCTAATAATATGGCAATATTTTTAAAAGTGAAAGAAAAATAATCAATGACAGACAAAAATTTTGACTTTAACAACACCAGAGATGCTTTAAGTCAATTATCAACCGATTTATTACAATTAGAATCTGCAATAAAGCTAAAGCGTTCACAATTGGCAGAAAACAATAAAAAAACTTCGGAACAGCTGGAAAAACAAGAAAAGATTATTGCAAGCTTAACCAAAGTTTCTGAAGATGCTTTAGTAAAAATTGATAATATTACCGATTTTATTGATGGGGTGCTTTAATACCATGTCTCAGATTACAATTACAATTAACTCTCGTGAATATGCCATTGCCTGTGAAGACGGACAGGAAGCTCATATTTTACAATTGTCGCGTTTGTTGGATGAAAAAGCAAAATTATTGGGTGCCGGAGTAAATCAAATAAGTGAAAGTATGCTTTTAGCCATGGTCGGATTATTACTCGCTGATGAAATATGCGAGTTGAAAAAAGGTATTATTCCGGCTGATACATCTTTAATTGATAATAAAAATCTGCAGCGAATCGATGAGGAGTTGGCTTCAACCGTAAAAAGTTTGAATAACAAGTTGAAAACTCTTGCAAATGAAATAAATTTGTTATAAGCTTTATACATAAAGTGCATCAGAGACTGCGTAGTGCGTAATTTAGCAGGTCTTCCGAGCCAACATTATTTTATAGGGAGCTGTCGCTGAGCAGATCGTGGTCTGTTTATATGGCACCCACTTTATGACCCGCGGTTCGTTTCAAGAATGTACATATACGGCTAAACGGTTTCTGATAATTTTACAAAGCTTAACCCCGTTGCTGAGACGGGGTTTTCTTTTTTTGAGAACAACAATTTGGTATAAGGTAAAAACATTGAAAATAGTTTACTTAGGTGACATAGTTGCAAAATCCGGACGCGAAGCTGTTAAAAACGCTATTTCACAGCTTAAAGATACATACAAATATGATGTAATAATTATCAATGTTGACAATGCAGCACATGGATTTGGATGTACACCAAAAGTTTGCAATCAACTATTTGAGGCCGGAGTAACAGCTTTGGTCACCGGTGATCATGTATGGAATCAAAAAGATATTTATCCTTATCTTAACGAATGCAAACGCATTGTCAGACCTCTTAATCACTCATCTAATTTAGCCGGTGTCGGAGCTCAGATTATTCCTCTTGATTCGGGTAAAAAAATACTTATTGTCGAAGTTGTCGGACGCGTATTTATGGAAGCTGTTGATTGCCCGCTTCAGTCTTTGGAAAATTTGTTAAAAGATTATCATTTGGGCAAAAATATTGATGCCATATTTGTTGATATTCATGCAGAAGCCACCGCCGAAAAACAATCTTTTGCTTATTACTTTGACGGCAAGGTATCGGCTGTCATCGGCTCTCACACTCATGTTCCCACCGCTGATGAACGAATTTTACCAAACGGAACAGCATATCAGACAGATGCCGGAATGTGCGGTGACTATAATAGTGTTATCGGTTTTGATGTCAAAGCTCCTATTGAACGGTTAAAAGACAAGTTTTCGCCGCACCGCTTGGAACCGGCAACAAATAAAGGAACAGTTTGCGGTGTTTATATCGAAACAGACGATAAAACCGGACTGGCTAAATATATTGAAAGAATTAAGATTACTCTATAATTGAACTGCCAAAAGGTATTTCTTTGCCAATACCTTGCTTGATTGCTTCATAATGAACAAATCCGCTTTCACCATTATCTATCATTACTCTGGCCCATATTTTATCCGGAGTGTAACCGGTCAAACGCACGGTTGTTCCTTTGTCGAGTTCTTTAAGTACATCAAAATCATCTGAAGGACCGTACATTACCTTGCTACTTTGAGTAAGATGATATAATTTTGAGGAATCATCCTTGTTTACCGGAATGCTTACAACCTTACCGACAACAACATCATCGACACTTTGACCATATCCGGTATTTACGGTTTGATAGTAATTTATGCGGTCTTGTTTGGCAAACATTTTCCATAGTTCGCTTTCGGAAATAAAACGGCTGTTATCAGCACCTAAAAAAGCGAGCAACAATACAATAGGAACAATTGTTTGTGAAAGTTTTAACTTAACTTCGTTCCACGATTTTGGAGCCGATACTTTAACATTAAGAGATGCAACATATTCATCAATAAGTTTTTTACCATAGTCATCTGTCATTCCACGCGCTTTGATTCCGCATTTTGCAGCTTGAACATTCTGTGATTTTTGCGCATAGGCTATCATATTATGAAGCATTATTTTCAATGTTTCGGATTGTGATACCGGATTCTTAAAATTATGGCTGATTGCTTTCAGGTTTAAGAAAAATCCTTTGGGATGCCACCAACCGGCAAACCAGTTTATCAATGAAACTTTGGCATTTAATTTTAGCGCATTGTTATATGTGGCTACTTTATAGCGATTGGTCTGTTTATAGCCTACGCCCCATGATAAAACTTCTTTTAAATTTAGTGCTTTTACATCAACGCCTTCATCATCGTCGCTAAAAGGTATCATGGCATTAACATCGGGGTAATTATCTTTGGTATATACTAAAGACAATATGTCATATGTAAGTCTGCTTTGAGGAGTACTCAATACATCATACGCGATAGACAGCTTTTGGAATACATCGGTTGCATTAGGGTCAGAATTGCTGTCAGGGTGCCATAATTTGGCCAGATCTCGATATGAATGCTTTATAGTTTCAAAATCGGCATCTGTTGATACTTGTAATATTTCGTAAAACCCCAGTACATCTTTCATCTATATATATACCCCTTCGCTTTTGATATTGTCTTCTTGTAATTTTATAAAATTTTCACTCGTATTTATTTTGATAGTTCCCGAGTAATTCAGATCATACAATGACTTTTTAAATAAATTGATAATATTTGAACAAAAATCGTCAGAAAGTTTTGTGCTTGTTCTGATTATCAGGTCAAGGCTGCGAGATTGGACTTTTGAAAAGCCGTCAAATTGAAATTTTCCCAACTTAGAAAACTCTGTTTCTACAACAAATCTGGTTGTTTTGCCGTCTTTTTGCTTTTCTTTTTGTTGTTGGTCTTTTTTTAGAGCTATTTTTATGGCAGACAATTGCGAACCGTCAAAAAACGGCATTTCGACAATACGCCAAGACGGTGTTTCTTTTACAAAACTTTGCATCATATTGTTTAGTTCGGTTACAATTTTTTGACCGGCCACATTATCTGAAATTATTTCTTTGACAACTTCTGTTCCCAACCAACGGGTGATATCGTTATTTAGACTTCCTTTATATAAATTATATATATTTTCAAACAAATTATCACTTTGAAACGGTAATTTCGGCAAAAGCAAATTCATCGTTTTGGTATCTGTGTTTTGAAACAAATCGATTAAATGCTTAAAGCTTGTGTCTTTAAGCATGGTTTCGATATTTGCGGTTGTCTTGTGTGAAGGTAAAATATTTTTGATAATATCATCAACGATTTTTATTTTTTGTTCCAATGATGATTTTGCGACATTTATATCCAGCGTTAATTTTTCAGCTAGAGGAATTTCGATGTCTGAGGCAAAACAAGTATCGCCTATGGGAGTTTTTACAATATAAAGTTGGTTTATCTTATTGCTGATTTCACCGCCCAGTTGCTTACCGCTAAAACTTTGTATTATTTCTTCAAGTTGCGGTTTTAAGATATCTATTTTTTGCGGGTTTGCGATAATTTCCTTAATTGTATTTTGCAAATTTTTTATATCGATACTTTTTTCGGGCAAGCTTCCTATTTTGGCAATACTTACCTCAATATCTTTAGCTATTTGAATAATCTGTTGCTTAGTTTTATTATCCAGAGGTGTATCTTTTGTACTTTCCGCAATAAAATTTTGTAATTTTATCGGAGATAATTGAGGCTTGTTAAGCCAAGCATCTTTGCTTTCAATAACTATTTCCGGTTGAGGCAAAGATGACACATTGTCTTGCTTTGGGGTTTCTGGTGTCATTACTCCGGTTGGACTTATTTTAACCGGAATCGTAATTTTTTCACCAACTTGCAGCGATAAAGATATATTGCCTTTCAACTCTACGGGAAACGAAGTTTCACCAAGCTGTAAAAAAAATTCCACTCCGTCGGAATTGGCTAAGACCTCAAGCATTCCATATCTTTGAGTATTTATTGCTTTGGCCAGTTCTGATGTTATATTATCCAAAGAAATTGTTTGTTTAATATCGCTCGGTTTTATGAGTGAAATTATATTGTTTATGTTAATCGAATTGTTCATTTTTGAGAATCCTTTGAGCTACGGCCATAACATCAAGCGCGGCTTCTGATTCCGGATAGCGACTGATTATTGTACTTTGATTTCTGATAGAATCACGAACGCGGGTGTCTTGTCGAATAATCCCCCGCAAAGGCGGTACTGTTTTGATAAATTCGCTACATGCTCTTTTTAACAATTTGTATGTACGCAATCCGTCCTCTATATAATTTACCTGATTGATGACTATACTTAGCGAGGTATTTGGGTAACGAGTTGTCATCAGCTTTATCAATCTGTAATTCGCCGTAAGTGATTTCGGATCGTCATTACATACAATTATTGCCGATTGAGACATTCCGGCCAAAACTTTGGATGAATTGTTCATTCCCGAGCTCATATCCAAAATCAGTTTATCATAATTTTGAGATACAATATTTAAATCATCTCCCAATATCTGCAAACGCCCGATTGACATCGTTGACAAGCCCGAAGATCCCGGATTGCCATAAGCTATGTCAAATCGCCCTTTTTCATAATTGAAAATAACCTGATTAAGCGTGCGGTTGCCATATATCACAGCATCTAAATCATTTGCAAAATCCAAGCCTAATTGCACTTTAGTATTATTTAAGCCGCAATCTCCGTCAAACAACATAACTTTTTGTTTAAACAAACTTAGTGCGTGCGCCAAATTTAATGAAAACCATGTTTTCCCGCAACCACGATAACCGGAAATAACCGCGAGCATATTTTTGCCCTTAAGCTGCATAGCTTCTTTGGCAAAATTGGTTGTTATTTCTGTTTCATTCAGCATTGTTTTTTATATTTGGCCTACGGTTTTTATTTTAGCTTTCGGGTGAATTTCATTTTGAGACATTACTGCACTCAAAGGACGGAAGCGCTCAATTATAGAACGAACAAACGGTCGAATATTCGGGCTGGTTAAAAGCACCGGATTTTCACCTTTGAGAGCCAATTCTTCTAACACATTGCGAACTTTTGTTATAAATGACTGTAACATTGTCGGCGGCATAGCAAGTTGTTTTTCTTCGCCTTCGCCAATGATTGATTGAGCAAAGTTTTGTTCCCATTCTGCTGACAAAGGAACTAAGGATATAACACCAAATTCATTAGAGTAAGCATTTGATAATTGGCGCGACAATCTGGTGCGAACATGCTCAGTTATAAGCATTAAACTATGCGTTGAAGTAACCGCTTCGGATATACCTTCCAAAATGGTCGGTAAATCGCGAATCGAAACCCTTTCTTGCAACAGATTTTTTAATATACGCTGCAAAGCCGCCAAACTTATCTTATTTGGAATCAAATCTTTTACCAATTTTTGATGTTCTTTATCCATTTCATCAAGCAACTTTTGAGTTTCGGCATAAGACAACAGCTCTGACATATTTTCTTTTACCAATTCGGTAATATGAGTTGTTACAACCGTTGCCGGATCAACAACGGTATAACCTCTGAACATTGCTTCTTCACGATATGACGGGTCTACCCACATAGCTTTTAGCCCAAAAGTAGGTTCCAAAGTTTCTTCACCCGGCAGATTGATTTTGTCACCTCTGGGATCCATAACCAACAACTGAGTCGGTCTGATTTCGCCCTTGCCTGATTTTACTTCTTTGACATAAATGTTATATTCGTTAGCCTCTAATTGCATATTGTCTTGAATACGAATCGAGGGCATTACAAAACCCAATTCCGAGGCAAGAGCTCGACGCAATGCTTTGATTTGGTCGGTAAGTTTGCGGTTGGTATCTTCGTTAATCAATGGAAGCAATCCGTATCCGATTTCAAGGCGTATCAAATCTACTTTTAAGACATTAGCTATCGGTTCATCAGTCATTTTGCTGATTGCCGATTGTTTTTGCTCTTGTTCCAATACGGCTTGAACTTTGGCAGCTTCTTCTTTTTGCTGCTTAGATAAATAATATGCCGTTGTTCCGGTAATGGCTGAGAGAATAAAAAACGGAACAGCCGGAGTTCCGGGAATTAGGCCTAAAACAACAGCCAAGCCCGAGCTCATACCAAGAGCCTTAGGATAATTAGCAAGTTGTTCAAACAAAACTTTGTCGGTTGACTCGGTCATGCCCGCTTTTGATACCAAGATACCGGCACCGACGGATACAATCAAAGCAGGAATTTGAGAAACCAAGCCATCACCGACAGTCAAACGAGTATATGTTTCACCGGCTTGAGCAAAGCTCATATCATTTTGAACCATACCGATAATAATACCGGCTACAATGTTGATAAAGGTAATCAAAAGGCCTGCTATGGCATCACCTCGCACGAATTTGGAAGCACCATCCATAGCTCCGTAAAACGAGCTTTCTTTGGATAAATCTTCGCGGCGTTTTTTAGCCTCGTCCTCATTTATCAATCCTGATGACAAATCGGCATCAATAGCCATTTGTTTTCCCGGCATGGCATCCAATGCAAAACGAGCGGCAACTTCAGCAATACGACCTGAACCTTTGGTAATTACGATAAAGTTTACCAAAACCAATATGGCAAATACTATTACACCGATAACAAAATTGTTACCCATGATGAAGCCGCCGAAAGCTTTAATGACTTCACCGGCAGCATTGTCGCCTAAATATCCTCGAGATAAAATAAGACGGGTTGAAGCCAGATTTAAGGCCAGTCGATACATGGTTGTAATTAACAACACCAATGGAAACGAGCTGAACTCTATCGGCTTTTCGATAAAAATTGCCATCATTAAAACAACACATGCAAGTGTTATAGAAAGAGCTAATGATATATCCAACAACCATACAGGCATTGGCATAATCAAAATAACCAACATCAAAATAATGGCAAAGGCAAAAAACAAATCACCCCTTTTTGCTGAGCTAAGGAGCATATCCTTCATTGAAGCAGAAAATCCGTTTTTTGTTATATTGCCGGCCATTTTAACTACCCTTGATTAGACGAAGGATGTAAATAGCCTTCTTCCTGATATTGTTTTAATTTATTGCGAAGAGTGCGAATCGATATACCTAGTATAGTAGCCGCAGCCGAACGATTCCACATGGTATCTTCCATAGTATCTAAAATGAGCTTGCGCTCCATTTCGGCAACTGTTTTTCCAACAGGAGCTTTTGTAATTTCTTCGCTTTCTTTAACTTCACGAACAGCTGATGGTGTTTGCAAAATTATTGCTTCTTCCCCTATTTCGTCACCACTTGAGAGTAATACAGCTCGATGCATGGTATTTTCCAGCTCGCGAACATTACCCGGCCACAAATAATTGAGTAATATTTTTTCAGCGTTTGGCGATAAGTCTTTCATCGGCAAATCGTTAAGCTCGGAATATTTTTTGATAAAATGCTTAGCCAAAACAACAATATCACCCTCGCGATCTTTTAAGTCGGGAATATTGATATTGATTACATTTAAGCGATAGTACAAATCTTGGCGAAATGTTCCGTCAAGGGTGCATTTTTCCAAATCTCTGTTTGATGTGGCAATAATTCTGGTATCAACCTTTATCGGTGATTTACCGCCCAATCTATCAATTTCTTTTTCTTGAATCGCGCGAAGTAACTTGGCTTGTAAAGAAATATCCATTTCAGATATTTCATCCAAAAGCAATGTACCGCCTGAGGCTTCTTCAAATTTGCCTATACGACGAGAAACAGCTCCGGTAAAAGCACCTTTTTCATAGCCAAACAATTCAGATTCCAGCAAAGCTTCAGGAATTGCGGCACAGTTTACGGCCACAAATTTTTGATTAGCCCTTTTAGAGTTATCATGGATAAAGCGCGAAAAGATTTCCTTACCTGTTCCGGATGAGCCGGTTAATAAAACAGAAGCTTCGGATGGGGCTATTTGTTTGGCCATTTTCAAAATTGCTTCGGTCTTTTTGTCACCATATATAAGTGCGTGATTCTCTCTGGTAGCAGCAGCCAAAACAGCTCCGATAAGTTCCGGATCAGGAGGCAGAGGGATATACTCCTTTGCACCGGCCTTAATAGCTTTAACCGCTAAAGATGTATCATTGGCAACACCGCAAGCAACGACCAAAACATTTATTCTTGAAGCTTGCAAAGATGAAATAAGCTTATGAACATCGAGTGTTACATCAACCATTATTAACTCAATATTTTTTCCGGAACACAAAATTTCAAGTGCTTTTTCGACACTATCGGCCAAAGAAACCTGACCGCCTTTTGATATTGCTATCTTGCTGGCAGCTCCTATCTGACCGTTTAATGTTCCGACTATAAGCAATTCCATCGTAAACTATATCCTTATTTTCCGGAAGCCTTAACAATCTCGGTCATTGTGATACCTAATTTATCATCAACAACAACCACTTCACCACGAGCAACCAACGAATTGTTTACATAAATATCTATGGCTTCGCCTACTTTTCTATCAAGCTCAATAATCGCACCTTTGTTCAATTTCATCAATTGACTGACTTTCATATTGGTCTTGCCCAAAACAGCAGATACTTTTACCGGAATATTATATACGGCTTCCAAATCTGATGTTGATGTCGGAATATCAAAATCTTCAACACCGACATCTTTGCGTAAAATCGGCTCATTATCCAAAATGCTAGATTCACTAAGCTCGTTTAATTCTAAGTTATTATCCATTTTCCCTCTCTTGATTATTTGTATTTACTAAATTTTCTACTTTGTTGATTAAATCAGATGTTTTTCTTTCAACTCCGCCTGACTTCCACTCTACTCTGCAATCTGAAAGACCTAAGCTTATATCTTTGTGAACAGATATTTTTCCTGCAAAATCATTTTGTTCGGCCAAACGAGAAATACTATCGGCAACAGAAGATATTATCTCAGGATTAAATGAAAAAGATAATGTGTCTTGATTAGAAAAATTAGCAAAATTTTCTGCTAAAAAGTTCTTAACTTCTTTTTCGGCTCTTTCTTTTTCTAAAGTGGGTAATATTTTTCTGACCATCTCAATAGAAAAATTAAGAGCAGATGCTTCAAGTGTCGTTTGTTTTTCATCTAAAGTTGAATATATAGTCATCAACTGATTTTTAATATTTTCCAATAATATATTTTGCTGCTCAAAAGAAGAATTTTTAGCATCTTCCATAGCTTTGTCATAAGCATTTTTTGATGCTTCTTCTATGGCCTGTTGGTATTCTTCTTCGGTGTAGACAGCCATATTTTCATCTATCTTTTCTTCTGCAAAGTTATATGACGAAGGTTCAATAATCGGTTGTTGTGTTTCGATTTCTGCGACTTCTTCAATTTTTTCTTCAATAACTTCTTCAACAACTTCTTCAATATTTTCTTCAACGATTTCTTCCGTTGTTTCGATATCTTCTACTGTATCATAAACTTCTACAATTTCTTCATCTGTTTCTAAGGGTTGATTGTCTTCAGAAACTACATCTGTAGCTTTGTCGTTTTTGACGACAAAGTTATCAAACAAATATTTCTGAAAATCAACCACCTTAACTTATTCCTTATACTAATATACTAATTCGTCGTTATCATTTCCTTCGGCAACAACAATTTCGCCGGCAGCAGCCAAATCTTTAGCCGAAGCAACGATGTATTGTTGAGCTTCTTCAACATCGCGCATACGAACAGGTCCCATAGCGTCCATATCTTCTTTGACGATTTTTCCTGCACGAGTTGACATATTGTTGAAGAACAAATCCTTCAAGGTATCTGAAGCACCCTTCAAAGCAATTGCAAGCTTGTCTTTGTCGATATTGCGCAACAAAATTTGGATACCTTGAGAATCGATTCTGGTCAAATCTTCAAATGTGAACATCAATGATTTTACGCGTTCAGCACTCTCACGGTTGCGTTCTTCCAAAGCTTCCATGAAGCGAGTTTCGGTATTTCTATCCAATGAATTGAAGATATCGGCAATAAATTCGTGAGCATCTCTTCTGGTAGATTTTGACAATGAGCTCATAAATTCTTTTCTTAATGTTTTTTCCAAGCTGTCCAAAACCTCTTTTTGAATAGAATCCATACGCAACATTCTCATTACGATTTCCATTGCAAAATTCTCAGGGAATAATGCTATAACCTTAGCAGCGTGATCTGCTTTAATCTTTGACAAGATAACCGCAATGGTCTGAGGATATTCGTTTTTAAGGTAATTAGCCAAAACATGTTCGTTGACATTGCCGAGTTTGTCCCACATGGTACGACCGGCAGGTCCTCTTATTTCTTCCATAATAATGGAAACGCGGTCTTTATCCAATGCCTTAGCTAATAATCTTTCCGTGGTTTCGTATGTACCGACCAAATTACCGGTATCATTTATTCTTTCGTTAAATTCGGTTATCAATTGTTCAATAACATTGGAGTTTACTTTTCCGAGTGATGCCATAATTACCGACAATTCTTTAATTTCTTCATCATCCATTACCGAAAACAGTGAAGACGAGCGTTCCTCATCCAATGACAACATTAAAATAGCGGCTTTTTGCGGACCGGACAAAAGATTAAAATCATCTATTACATTTTGTTTAATAGCCATTGTTCTTAACCCTCATTATTATATAACCAACCACGAATCACATTAACTGCAGCATCGGGATTCTTTTCAACCGTAGCATTGAGCTTCTTAACCAATGAAGCTTTGATACGACCATCGACCTTGTTAATATTAACCAACTCATCCGCATTGTCATCATAGTTATCATTTAAGAAATTGGACAACAGCAAATTATCTTCGTCGGTATTAGCAGATATGAGTTTTTCGGCTGAATTGTTATTTGATACTTCAAACGCATTGTTTATTAACGGTCTGATTACCAATAAAATAACCAATATCGCCACGATTGCAACGCCCAAACCTTCAGCCATACGCATCAACTCTTGTTTGGTCAAGCCCATATACAATTTCTCAGGCAGAGCATTCTCTTCATCTATTAGTGTTGAGAATTTGATGTTAACAACTTCAACTAAATCTCCGCGATTGGCATCATATCCGACAGCTGATTTTACCAAATTGGTAATGCGTTCCATTTCTTCCGGAGTACGCGGCTGATAAATCAAACGACCATCTTTGTTTCTTTTGTATGTACCATCTACGGAAACACCGGCTGTAACACGACTGATTACACCTGTATTTTTTACTTTGTTTCTGACAACACGAGAAATTTCGTAGTTAATAGTCTCTTCGGTTTTTGCCATTGTGCCGAACGAACCGTTAGATGATGGAAAAGAACTGTCTGAATTTGGTATATTCTGACCGACAGTTACAGGTTGCGAAGCATCTTGTCCTGTTGTTCCTTCTTCTGACATACTGGCTTGAGAGCGAATAACTTGGCTGTCAGGATCAAAAATTTCTTCATTGGTAACTATTTCATCAAAATCCATTTCCAAATTTACTTGGACTTGAGCTTTTCCTTTGCCCAAACTTTTTTCCAAAAGCTCTTGCAAACGTTGGTTAAGTTTGTATTCCTGTTCCAAACGCATTGTTTCATTGGTCGACTTTTTAACAATTTCGGTTTGTTCTTCGCTAAATTCGGTTAAAAGATTACCATTGGAATCAACGATTGAAATATCTTTCATGTCCAACTTTGGAACGGCCGCAGCAATCAGCTTTTGAATAGCCTGAATGCTTTGTGGGTTTAGCGGACCTTCTTTAGTTTTTATGATAACAGAAGCAGATGGCTTTTGTTCTTCGCGAGAAAAAATTTCGCGTTTGGGCATAACCAGATGGACTCTGGCACTTCTGATGTTTTCAACAGAGCTGATAGTTCTGGCTAATTCTCCTTCTAAGGCTCTGAGCAAGTTTACATTTTGAACAAAGTTGGTTGAACCTAAGGCATCTGTATTGTCAAAAACTTCGTATCCGACGCCTGAAACTCCGGAACCAAGAGCAAAATCCACCGTATCCAAACGCAAACGATTAACTTCACTCGCCGGAACTAAAATTTCAGTTCCGTTTTTTTCCAAACGATAATCAACGCCTGAAGAATCGAGTTTGTCGACTATTTGTTTCGAATCCGGCAGTTCCAAATCAGAATACAAAACCACATATTCATTGCCACTTATTTGAACAACAACATACACAAAAAAGCTAATCAAAAAAATGATAATGGCTGCGATAGATGCCACCTTAGACGGCGACATATTTTTTATCATCTGCAATATATTATTCATAGATTCCCCAATCTATAAGCAAATAAACACTAAAATCCGCCAACTTTAGATAAGTTGATGCGAATCATTTCCCCTTTTATTTATCATTTAACTTAAAAAAACGCATTAGTTAACCATTTATTTAAGATATTAACAGCCTCTTTCTTACCCACTGATATTTATATAAAAAAAGAAAAAGAAGCCTCATTCTGAAGCTTCTCTTTCTTTTTAGTTTTAGGATTTATCTAATTTTTATACAAGATTTGTCAGCTCTTGTAACATTTCGTCAGCAGTTGTCATAATCTTACCGGCTGCTGAATAAGCTCTTTGTACAACAATCATATTTGAAAATTCGGTTGCCAAGTCAACTGTTGAGCTTTCAAGTGATGATGAAACTATCTCACCTGCACCGCCTGTTGTTGCTTGGGTTAACAACGGATTTCCAGACTCGGTTGTTGCAATCCAAACGTTATTGTTAAGAGCTTCCATACCATTGGCATTTACAAATGTTGCCAAAGGAATAATTGCGATAGGACGAGTTTCACCATTTGAGAATACTGCAGTTACCACACCGTCATCGCCAACGGTAACACCGGCATAGCTACCGAATGTTGCACCGTCTTGATTGATATAACTGGTTGAGAATCCGCCTGACAAGTTAGTCAAACCTGTTGATACATTTTCTTCACCCATGTTAATTCTGATTTGTACGCCATCACCTAATTTTACTTCTCCGGTCATATCTTGAGCGCCATTTGCCCAGTATATTTCCATATTTTCAACATTGATCGTTTTAGGTGTACCGTCTGAGTTGAACATAATAGCGGGAACTTTACTTCCGAGTTGTTCAACTTCATCATAAGTAAACTTGTTGCTGATACCGTCGGTCGGAATATCTCCGGATACTTCATTTGAACCTGAAATATATTCGACTGTTGCGTCGGTAATTTTAATACCATCATTAGGAATTTTAATGTTTTCACCGGTTGAAGTAGGAATGATTTGCAATGTTTTACCGCTGGCGACAAATCTTTCCGGCTCTGAAACACCTGCTTCTTGAATAGCTTTTACAAGCTTATCAACCAAGATGTTTGGTGTATACGGTTTATTGTTATTATCAGTATAGGCTATGTATACGGTATTTGCTGCCGGCGTGGCCGGAGTTGGACCAAAAACAAAGTTAATTCCATCAATAGCTATGCTATCATTCACATTAACTGTATCAAAGTCGATGCTGGCACAATTTTTGATGCGATTGTCAATAGCTTCAACAGTAAATGTACCCTGTGATAAACCTGATGATTTATCAATAGCGGCAGCAGATTGTACACAAGCCAATGTTCCGCTACAATCAATAGATAATTTGTCACCGGTTAATGATTGTGAAATCTTTATTGCATTGTTATCACGAACAAAACGGCCGGCATCTCTTATGTTGAGTTCAATAGATTCCAAAAATGCTTCTATGGCATCTCTTATTGAATTTGCTTCGGAAATATTTACGGCAATATTAGTATTACCGTTGCCGATTTGACTACCGTTTGTAAGCGCCTTATTATTAACAAATTCAAATGTTACATCGTTAATTTTAATTGTTGAACCCTCTGCCGGTATCTCGGTAAATTCCATTTGACCGATTGATGAGTATACCATACCGTCATTAGTATAAAGATTGATAGCAGCGGCACCTGAAGGAATTGATGTATTCAAACCCCAAGAATTTGCTGTTTCTTTGGTATAGTTAAGACTGATATTATTTGGATTACCCAAGCTATCATAAATTAAGGTAGAAACAGAATGAGTTTCACCGATACGACTGCCTGATGGCAAGTTAGCGCCAAAGGCAATTTGGGTGGTCGGAGTTGCGGTACCGCCGATGTTGGAAAGGTTAATACCACGAAGATTGTTTTCATCAACAATGTTATCATTTATGTAAACTGTTTCGCCATTGTCGTTTTTGTAGGCTTTCATATACATAATACCGTTAATTTCGATCGTGGCGGCAGAATCGGTACCATCCCATGGCATTAAAGACCAAGCTTGTGCATAGTAACCACCGGAATTTACCAAATATCCTGTTTCATCTTTTAAGAAATCACCGGCACGAGTATATGCCCAAGTTCCCTCGCCGTTATTGAGCGAATTGACGACAAAATATCCGTTTCCGCTGACTGCCAAAGATGTTGTTGATGAAACAGATGATAACAAACCTTGAGCATCAATACTTTGCGAGGTGTGGGATTGTACACCACCGGCAGAATATTTGCTAGATGATACCTGTTTGGTTACCAAAGTTGAAAATGATACATTATTTGTTTTATAACCAATAGTATTCATATTGGCTATATTGTCGGCAATGGCACCCATTGCGCTTGACTGCGCTCCGAGGCCTGATACACCGGCTTGTAATGCTCCTAAAATACTCATTTTATTTCTCCTAAAACTATATTATTACGCCATTTGCGCGATTATTTGTTCTAATTCTTCTTTCAAATCTTCATCTTCTGATGAAGCGCCGTTATTCTTCTGAATTTCGGCAACTAATTCGTCCCAATAATTTTCGTTGCGTGATGTAACAACATAATCAAGTGTTGTTGTTATGGCATCACCCAAACCTAAATAAATTCCGCTGTCGTCACTGGCAACGCCTGTTACACGACCGAATACGGTTGTTGTTACCGAAGCTGATGTTTCGCCTTCGGGAACAGTGGTTAAAACTTCAATTTTGTAGGCTCCGTCAGGAAGTTGCTCGCCATTTATATTTTTGCCGTCCCATAACAAGTCATGAGCCCCTGAAGATGTTTCACCTTTTGCGGTATAGACAACTTTGTCGTCCATATCTTTCAAAACAATGGTGCAATCAATTACATCTTTACTCAAAGTATAAGTAGCTTTGGCTGCACCTTTATCCAAAGGCATTACATCGCTGATTGCCTGAATGGTCTTGCCGACATAACCGGTTGCTTGAACCCCCAAGTTGTAAATTGATAAGTTAAGTAAGTTATCCAATTTTGAGTTAGTTTGGATTGCTTGTTCCACATTAGAATATTGAACAAGTTGGTTGGTATATTCAGATGCGTCCATAGGATCAAGAGGATCTTGATATTGCAATTGAGTAGTCAACAATGTCAAAAATGTATCCATATCGGCAGACAAAGTTTGAGCAGAGTTAGTTCCCTTATTAACACCTGTATTTATTGATGAGATGATTGAGCTTAAATCTGTCATGATCTTACCTCCCTTTTACTTAAACTCTAATATTCAATCCCAATGCGGGATCATAAATCGAGTTGTCGTTACCGGCGATATTTTCAGCTTCTTGCTCTAAAGTATCGCCAATGAATTTCAATAATTCGGCATTGTCTTTTTCTTGACCGTTAGCCTGATTCTCTTGTCTGAAACTAAAGCTTTTGGCGTCGGTATCATATCCGGCATCATTGAAAGCCTTTGACAAAGATGAAGCATCTTTTTGCAGCAAATCAGCTGTTTCGGCACGGCTTGCTATTATTTCGGCTTGAATTTTTCCGTCTTTGGCAATGTGCATTTTTATTTGAACTTTACCCAAATCTTCAGGTTTTAATTGAATATCAATAGTATCAATACCTTTTACGGCAGACTTAGTAATATTCACTTTGATTTGCTCAACAACCTCTTTCGCCATACCTTTGAAATTGTCGCGAGAAGATGCTTCGGTAATTTTAGCAAAAGCTTCATTTCTTGAAACATTGGCAACTTCAGCAACAACTTCTTTACCGGAAACAGATACAACCGTTGCATCTTTCAAAGATGCTGTTTTGGCAGAATCTTGAACAACTTTAACTTCATTATAAGCTGCATTGGTTTTAATTTCAGGTAATGTTGCAACATCAGAATCCGTAACAGGTGTTTCTTCAGCAACAATCTCAACATCTGTTACCAAAGCTTCAGCGTTTGTGTCGACATCAACAGATTGAAACATTGAATCTATCTCAAAACGATTTTTCAAAACATCTTTTACGATAGGATCGGCAATTTTTTCCTCTGACACATTAACTTCTATTTTTAATTTTTTATCAGTGGTATTTTTTTCATCCAATAACTTTGCCTGCTCCATGAGTAAAGCTTCTTCTTTACTCATGGGAACAAGCTCTTCTGATACAGCTTTTGAAGTGGTAGCAACCTCTTGTTTTTGAACTTCTTGCAAAACGATTTCTTCGACATTGTTTTCTACAACATTTTGCATTGTTACCAATTCATCAAAAACCGGTACTTCTTCTGTAGTAATAGGATTATTTCCTTGCAAAAATGCTTGCAATACGACTTCGTCAACACCTTGTGCAATAATATCTGCGGGGACAGTTTCTTGCGACAAGGATAAAGTCTCCTCACCTTCTTGAGTTTCCGATGTCTGTGACACTTCACTTTCTGTGTTTTGCTGTTCTTTTGCATCAACTTCATTTACTTTTTCAGTTGATTGATTTGCACAAACACTTTTTTCTTCATCAGCATCTTTGCTTACTTCTTCTTTTTCTTTAGATTGCGCTGTTTCAGTATTTTTTGCTTCTGCTTTTTTCGGGGAATCTTTCTTATTATTATCAACGCCTCTATCATCGAAAAGCTTTTTCTCAACACTACCGAGATTATCAGATGTACCGTTTTGCTTTAATACAGGCTTAAAAGTAATATCATCAGTGTTTTTTTCGGGGGATGACATTTCTGTTTGAGCTGATTTCAGTACCTCAGCAAATGCGCTACCTTCGACAGACGAAAGTTGAACACCTGTTTCTCTGGCGCCGGTTAGTATTTGAAGTAAACTGTTTCTATCTTGTATTTCCATCGGAAAAATCCTTAAAAAAAATAAACCTGAAGAAGTATATGCAAATTGCGTGCCATTTTTTTAATGTTGTTTTTTTTATCCTTTTTTTTCTAATATTTAAAAAAACTGATTTTTTATCATTTTTGCCTGTTTTTGCTCAAAAAATTGCATTTTTTGGTAAAAAAAGTGCATTTTTTATTGTTTTTTGCATATTTTGTGTTATCTTCTTTTTTAAGTGATAAGGACGCACACTTTTTAAATTGGAAAGAGAGAAAATATTATGGCAAATGCTATTGATACTAAAATTATTGGAAAATTAGCCGATGTGCTTAATAAAAACAATTTGAGCGAGCTGGAATATGAAGACGAAACCTGCCGTATAAAAATAAAAGGTCTTGTTTGTGCCACAACCGTTGCTCCGGTGGCAGTATCAAACGCACCTCAAGTTCAAACTCCGAGTAATGTAGTTATACCGGCAAATGTTTCCAAAGAAGATGCCTATGTAGCAGACGGCTATTCTAATAATGCAGGTACTGTCAAATCTCCGATTGTGGGCGTTGTTTATTTGTCTCCGGATCCGACAAAACCTGATTATGTCGGCGTAGGCGATACAGTTAAAGAAGGCGATATCGTTTGCTTGATTGAAGCCATGAAAACATTTAATCCGGTTAAAGCTCATCGTACCGGTACCGTCACCAAAATTTTGGTAGAATCCGGTGACCCTGTGGAATATGGTGAATCTTTGTTGGTAATTGAATAAGGTATTAACCTATGTTTGAAAAAATACTGATTGCCAATCGTGGTGAAGTAGCATTAAGAATCCATCGTGCTTGTAGGGAAATGGGTATTAAAACCGTTGCCGTACATTCGGAAGCTGATGCCAATGCAATGCATGTTCGCCTGGCTGATGAGGCCGTTTGTATCGGACCGGCTCGTTCAGCTGAATCATACCTTAACAAATCAGCCATTATTTCGGCAGCCATTATAACCGGTGCCGATGCTATCCACCCGGGATTCGGTTTCTTGTCCGAGAATGCCGATTTTGCCGAAATGGTCGAAGAACACGGAATTACTTTTATCGGACCAAAACCTGAACAAATACGCCTTATGGGTGACAAATTGCGAGCTCGCGAAGCTGCTATATCTTCCGGTTTGCCGGTAATTCCGGGATCACCGGCTTTGCAAAATATTGACGAAGCCAGAGAGTGGGCAAAAAAAATCGGTTATCCGATTATAATAAAAGCCAAAGCCGGCGGCGGCGGAAAAGGAATGAAGGTTGCCTTTAACGAAAGCGATATTGAAACCGCTTATACAATGGCACGAGCCGAGGCAAAGGCATCTTTTACCAGTGACGAAGTATATATGGAAAAATATTTGCAAAATCCTCGTCATATCGAAGTTCAAATCTTAGCCGATAGCTTTGGAAATGTCGTTCATTTGGGTGAACGCGACTGCTCTATTCAAAGAAATAATCAAAAAGTTATTGAAGAAACTCCATCTCCGGCTCTAAACCAAAAACAGCGAGATGAAATCGGTGAAATAGCTCGTTCAGCTGTTGAAAAAATAGGTTATTCAAGTGCCGGTACTTTGGAATTTTTGTTTGAAGACGGAAGATTCTACTTTTTGGAAATGAACACCAGACTTCAAGTAGAACACCCGATAACCGAAGCCGTAACCGGTATTGATATTGTCAGAGAACAAATAAGAATCGCTAATGGTGCCAAATTGGGATATTCGCAAGAAGATATATCCTTTAACGGTTGCGCTATTGAGTGCCGAATCAATGCTGAAGACCCGTCTACTTTTGCGCCAAATCCGGGAAAAATTACCGAGTGGCATGCCCCAGGCGGGCTTGGTGTCAGAGTTGATTCCGAAATTTATTCAGGATATAGCATTCCTCCGTATTATGATAGTATGATTGCAAAACTTATTGTCAGCGGCAAAAACAGAAATGCGGCACTGATGAGATTGCACAGAACTTTGGAAGAATTTGTTATTGATGGTATAAAAACGACAATTCCGCTACACCAGAGAATTATATCTCAGTCCGATTTTATTAACGGAATATATGATATACATTGGTTAGAAAAATTGTTGAAATAAATCAAAAAAAACAGGTTGTAAAAAAAAACAACCTGTTTTTTTATTTAATCTAAATACGATCCTATGTTGCGTCCATATGTATTACGAATATAAGAGGTCATTTCTGAGAGCTCTTCTTTATATGTAGCGGCATTTCTTTGTGCGGCCATAATCTCATCTATTTTAAGTTTACTTTCAATCTCGTTACGCTTTTCCGAAGCACCTGCGACACCTCTTACTGCGGCAATATTATATAATGTATGCGCATACAAAGGATCTTTGGTATATTTTTTACCTTCGGCCAAAATATCAGCCAACAACATCATAGATCCAGTATCTCCCTGTTTTACGGCTTTGTGCATATAGTTTACACCACTTGTATAATTTTGCGGAAATCCCAAACCGTTCAAATATATTTTTGCCACAATTGACTGTGCCTCATCAAATCCGGCATCGGCAGCATCTTTGATCAATTGCGCGGCTTTAGTATAGTCTTTTTCTCTATGTTTTCCGTAAAAATAGGCATAGCCAACCATATATTTTGCGGCAGGAGAATTCCCCGGAAGAGCTGATTCAAAATATTTTAATGCCAGCTCAGGATCTTGTCTGGCTCCGTTTCCGCTGGCATGCATAAAACCTATATTTACAGCAGCATCATGATTTCCCATATCAGCAGATTTTTTGAACAAATGTCCGGCTTTGGCAGAATCGCGTTTAACACCTATGCCGCCATAGTATAGGCTTCCTAAATTATTGAGCGCAACCGGATCATTTTGCAATGCGGCTTTGGCATAATATTCAAATGCTTTGGTATAGTCTACCGGTAATCCGTTATCACCATATAAATAAGAAAAGCCCACCAGCATTTGAGCTTTAAGGTCGCCTCTGTCTGCCAGTTTAATCGTTTCTTGTATAGTTAAATCTTTTACCTCTGATGAACTATCTGAGGAGAATAATTTGTCCGGCACTGAAAAGTTAAAAAACGAAAATATTCCGCTTTCATCTTTTGTCGGTTCATTTTTTGTATCTTTTCTGAAATCTGCATCTTCAAATAAAGAAACCACAGACTCTTCGTTGGCTGATGCCGAATCTAACATCAAAAACATACCAAAAACCATCAGGAAAAATCTTAACATATCAGACTCCTAAAATTTTGCTTTTTGTTATTATATTATCAATATAGTTAATAATTAGTTTTCCTAAAGAATAAATTATAAAAAATGAGGGCGGTAAGTAACCACCCTCACTATCAAAAGATATTATGTTTTTGACTATTAGAACAAGCTCAATACTGATTGTGCAGACTGAGAAGCTAATGCCAAAGAGTTAATAGCCAATTGTTGACGTGTTTGTAATGCCAAGTAGTTAGCTGATTCTTCGTTCATGTCTGCCAATACAAGCTTATCTGAACCGGTTTCCAAAACATCAATCATTGCTTCAGTGAAGTTTTGACGTGTTTCAATAATGGTAAAGTTGTTACCAAGCTCTGTAGCATAAGAACGCAATGTTTCTATAGCTGTTGTAATTTCACCGATTGACTCAGTTGCATCTGCAGCAGCAGCCCAAGCACCTGTAGCGTCGGCTATTGCCATTTCATCAACGATATCTTTACCTGTAACAGTCAAGTCATTTGAACGTGTTTCATTGAACACAACCTTTAATTTGTTTCCGATCAACAAGTTTACACCTTGGTATGATGAGTCTTCTGCTATATCTGCAATTTGATCTTTAATTGCATCAAATTGAGCTGCATATTCAGCAAGTTTATCTTCATATCCTTCTGCACCGGCATCAAGAGCAGCAGCTGATTCGGCAACAGACTTCATCTGTTCAACGAAAGAAGTAATAGCTTCGATACCTTCGTTGGCGGCCTGAATTGTTTGAACTCCTTGTCCCATGCTATCCAACAAAGAATCTAAGTCAGCGGCACGGTTAGTCAAGGAACGAGCTTGATAATACGAAGAGGCATTATCAATAGCCGAGTTAACTTTCTTACCTGTAGAAAGTCTCTCTTGAGTTTTATCCATTTGAGTTTGAATTACTTTTAAAGACGAAAGATTTGAACGCATACTTGCGGTTAATGTAATAGTAGACATGGCTTTTCTCCCATAAAATAAGTTTCACATTACTTGTGGTGTCTATATTCACACTACCCTTTCATTATACCATAAAAACCAAGTCAAAACAACTTCAACAAGATAAAAAAAGTGTTTCACACAAGTTATCGTATTGATTTTATGCAATATTTTCGTGAAACATTTTCTACTGCGAATCGCAAAACGAATCGCAAAAACAAGGAAAAAATGAGGACAAAAATGGCGTCTGCTTGGTAACATAGTACCGTAAACGGTAATATTCTACCTTTGGCGGTAATATTATACCTCGTAGTCTGATTCTTTATTTCATATTTATAGGTACATCAGCTATATTTTTTTAAGCCTTAAATATATATTTTTTCAAAACGGGTATTCTTGCCAAGTCGTGACATTATCTCATAAGAAATTGTTCCGGCATCTCTGGCGACATCATCCAATGTATAAAAATCAGCAGCCAAATATGCCATATCACCGCATTGCAGACCTTCAACATTTGTAACATCACAAATTACATTATCCATAGAGACTCTGCCGATAATTCTGGCTTCGGTAAGTCTGTTTAAGGTCTTGAAAAACACTTTTCCGACATTTGATAATGAACGAGGCAAACCATCACCATAGCCGATAGAAACAATGGCTATTTTTCTGTCAGAACTGGCACGATAGGTAGCGGAATATCCGACAAAATCGCCTTTTGGAAGTTTGGTTATCTGTAATACCGGAGCCTTTAGAGTGACGACATTTTCCATTTGATTAGGGCGATATGGCGTAGTATTGATTCCATACATAGCAGCCCCAAGTCTTACCATATTTTGGTGAAAATCCTTACCTAAAAACACCCCGTCCGAAGCTGATAAAGAAGCCGGTGTTTTGGGAAAATATTCATTTTTTAATTTAGTAAAATTTTCCATTTGATGTTGATTCATAAAATGATCTTTTTCGTCACCACAAGCCAAATGCGATAATACAAGAGAAAACATTTTTATATCTTCACTGTCCAGCTGTGCCAAATCTTCTGCGCGAAAACCCAATCGATTAAGTCCTGTTTCAATTTGTATTGCCGGTTTGATGCCTTCAATTTTGTTTTGCTTATAAAAATTCAGCATTTCAGGTGAACTGATTACCGGTATCAAATTGGCGGTGCTTTGAAACGAAGACAATGAATCTGTGCCAATACCTTGCAACACATATATTTTGGCATCGGGAATAAGGGAAGATATTTTTTCTCCCTCCGAAGCATGAGCAACAAAAAAATATCGGCAGTAGGCCTTTTCATAGAGCATTTGTGCTACCTTATCAGCACCAAGGCCGTAGGCATCATCTTTTACAACAGCGGCTGCAATGGCGGGATGAGACAAATTTGCCAATACATTGTAATTTTTCAGTACATTGCTTAAATTTATTTCTAAAATCGGTCTTGTCAAAATATTCATTTTTTCCTACTATCAATTTGGGCTATAACATTTTTAGGATATTATATATGCAATTTACAGATTCTCATATCCATTTGCAAGACTATAAAGAAAAAAACGAGCAAAAAATTATAAGTGATATGAAAAATTTAGGATTTTCAAAAATAATTTGTGCATCATCACACCCAAGTGATTGGAGTAAGATTGCACAAATCGCATCAACAAATCCCGATTTTGTAGTCCCGGCTTTTGGTGTACATCCGTGGTATGTTGCCGATGTTACAACAGACTGGAAAAACGAATTAAATAATTATTTGGCAAAATTTCCTCATGCACTTGTCGGAGAATGCGGAGTTGATAACCTGAAGGCCGGGAATAATGAGCTTCAGGAACAAATTTATGCCTATCATATAGAGCTTGCCAAAAGTCTTAAGCGCCCCATTTGTATCCACGCACTCAAAGCAAACAATCAAATAGAGGCTATGTTACATAAAATGCCTGACAAATTTATGCTCCACGCCTTTGGCGGAAGTTTAGATTTTTTGCAAAAAATATTAAAACACGGCGGATATATATCTTTATGTGCTGCCGCAACAAAGCAAAAAAATCATATTGATATCATAAAAAACATACCCAAAGAAAAGCTTTTGATTGAGAGCGACGGACCTTATTTGTCCGATTATAATGAAATTGATGAATTTATATCATATGTTGCAAGAATTAAAAATATTGATAAGATTGAGCTTGTAAAACAAGTTTGCCAAAATTTTGAGGAGTTTTGCCGTGTCTGACAAAAGATTTGCTCGCACACAAATGTTATTGGGCGAAGCCGGATTAACTAACTTAAAAAAGTCCAAAATTATGATTGTAGGTCTGGGGGCTGTGGGCGGATATGTACTGGAGGCTTTGGCTCGAAGCGGTATAGGAAATTTTGTCTTGGTTGACTTTGATACTTTTGAGGAAAGCAACATCAATCGTCAAATTTTGGCTGTTACCGATACTTTGGGAATAAAAAAAACCGAAGCGGCAAAACAACGGGTTTTAAGCATAAATCCGGGCGCAAAGGTAGAAACTGTTGATATTTTTGTAAATGAGGAAACAATACCGCAATTGTTACAACATCAGCCTGATTTGGTGGTTGATGCCATAGATGCCTTAAATCCCAAATGTTGTCTTATGCAAGCCTTATACGAAAACAATATACCTTTTATTTCGTCAATGGGCGCAGCGCTGAAAACCGATACATCAAAAATAAAACTGGGAAATTTGAGCAATTCAAAAAATTGTGCTTTGGCAAAATTTGTGCGCAAACGCTTACGCAAGCGCAATATTGACATTACAAAAATAAAATGTGTTTGGTCTGAAGAACAAACCTCTCTTCCTGATTGCGCATTAGCTCTTGATGATAATTCAGATACCAATGGTCGCAAACGCCATACCTTAGGCTCTTTACCGACTATTACCGCCATTTTCGGGTTAACTATTGCGAACGAAATAATTTTGAGCATATCTAAATACAAAAACTGAATTTTCTTAACTTGTTCTTAAGTTAAACGATTTATATTTAAGGCAAAATTATGACTTAAATGTCGGGATGATATGCAATGAATATGATAAAACCTATTGTCAATTTTTCTAAAATAGCCAGCGATTACAATACTTTTGTAGTCGGTTTTAATGGTGTTTTGTATGATGGGGAAAAAGTATTTAACGACGCAATAAAATGCCTGAAAAACATATCATCTATGGGCAAAAAAATAGTTATTGTATCAAATTCGCATTTAAGAGTTGCCGAAGTTGTTAAAATTTTGCAAGAAAATCATGTTGACTTGAATATTTTTTCCAACATTGTTACTGCTGGAGAAATACTACATTACAAATTAAAATACGCTCAAAATGAATTTGAGGCCATAGGCACAAAATATTATCATTTGGGAAGCAGACAAAACAAAGGTGTTTTTAGCGGACTTAATTTTGAAGAAGTAGCCAGAATTGAAGAAGCACATTTTATTTATATGAGTGAAATTTCCACTCCTGATGATGTAATTGAGAAATACAGACCATATTTAGTTCAGGCCGTAAACTTGGGATTGCCGTTTGTATGCGCCGGCAATGATACATCTTGTTTTATCGGAGGCAAACTGAGCTTATCATCAGGCGCTGTTGCCGAGAGTTATGCGATTTTGGGCGGAAGAATTATTACCGTCGGTAAACCTGATGTCAGAATCATGCAATATGCTTTAGAAGGCATATCAACAGATGAGTCTGTGGTTGTGGTCGGCGATAATGTCGCAACAGACATCAAAGCCGCCTCATTATTGGGTTTTGATTCAATATTGATATCAAAGGGACGACATGTTAATTTTTTGGGTGAAGGTTATATTCCCGATGTGGCAAAAACTCGTGAATTATCCAACAGTTATGATGTTTCGCCCGGTTGTGTAATTTCAGCAATGAGATGGTAAAAAATGAACATATATCAAAAATTTGCAATCATTTTTGTCAGTTTTTCTTTTTTAATATGGCTTTTGCTGAGCCCCTTGACAGATATTGATATGAACAGAAAATATCTTGAAATGCCCGAAGACAACCATAAACTTACACAGGTTGAATTAAATGATTTTCTGGGTGTTTGGTCCAACTTTATGCAGTCAACTTTCAAGGATAGCTTAAAATCGAAATCTTTAACAACAAAAGAATCTTATCCTACATCATTTAAAAACTGGTTAGATTTGCAACATTGGAGTGTTGATAGATTTTTTTATACCGAGCAAAAAGTTCGTGATCTGCTTAAATATGCCGAAATCAAGAGCAGACTTGAGGAAAATATGAAAATTGTTAAATCATCAAATATCAATCTGCATTCCATGAACAAAGATTTGCAAAGTAAACTTGAAAGATGCCCTTATGACAGTGCTGAAATAGAATTGATTATAAATAACATCTATCAAATAACCGAAATATTATCCGGACGAGCAATTTTAGGACGATAAAGGATATAAAATCATGACCACAATTACCGATACAAAATTTTCAGATATCTATATTACCAGCGAGGACAAAAAGGCTTATATTGCCGACAGACGAACACTGAATGCTTTGATGGAATTTGAGCCTGATGATTTGGCTGATTTTTGTAAGGTGGTTGAAGAAGGTTTTGACGGACACAATACAGGATATTCAATCAATTATAACGGAATACTATATCGTGTTGAAAAAAGCTTTGGTGTTTCGGGCGAACAATATTGCGCCAGAAAAATGCCACATGCCGTACCGGGGCTAAATGTTTTAGGATATCCGCCCGAGTTAGTAGACTTTTTAATGACTTTGCGTAGAGCAAACGGATTGATTTTGTGTGCAGGTCCTACCGGTGCAGGTAAAACCACTACAATTTCATCTTTATTAAAAGAATATTTGCAAATTGAAGGCGGCTTTGCCTATACCATTGAGGACCCGACCGAACACCCGTTAAATGGCGTATATCATACCCCGACCGGAGGGCTCGGTGTTTGTCGCCAAACAACCCCTTTACACGGAAAATGGGGCGAAAGCTTAAAATCAGCACTGCGTTCACATCCGAAATATATTTTGGTGGGCGAAATTTTGTCACCTGACTGCGCCAGTGAGGTTTTGCGTGCGGCCACTTCCGGTCACTTAGTATTTTCGACAATTCACGCCAATAATGTAACTGATGCGATAAACTCGGTGGTAAAATATGCGGCAGCCGGCGATATGAGTGAAGAATTGGCTTATGACTTATTTTCACGCGGAATGCTAGGTGTTTTGCACCAAAATCTGGTCGGAAAAGGTATCAGAAGACCCGATGTAAGCTATCTGTTTGCCAATCCTGATACTTCGCATGGTGATCAGGTCAGAGGAATTATCAAAACCGGTAATCTTAACTTAGGAACACCGATAGAAACACAAATGACTCGTTTGCAAAAAGGTATTCCTTTGTTTCCTAAGGGTGATTAGACAGACATTTCTTCGGCTAATATTTCCAATTCTAACCAAGCCTCTTCTTTAGAGGCTTTTTCTTGCTGTTTTAATTCGAGCAATTGCGATGCCTCATCAAAGCGCGAGGGGTTTTGTTGATATAGCTCAGGATTGGAAAGCTCTGTCGTTAATTCGACAATTTCCTTATCTAAAGTTTCAATTTCTTTGGGCAAAACTTCTAACAATCGCTTTTGATTATAGCTTAATTTTTTAGTTTGTTTTGCTGTCGGTTGCTCAACTTTGGCAGAGGTTTTGTTGTTTGGTTTAGCTTTATTTGGTACAGAAGCTTGACCTTTTACTTTTTCCAAACACTCGGTATAACTTCCGGCGTGTTCAAACGCTGTGCCGTCGCCTTTTAGGTATATAACCGAAGATACTACTCTATCCAAAAAATCTCTATCGTGACTGACAATAAGAATGGTACCGGCATATTCATCCAACACTTCTTGTAATAAATCGAGTGTATCCATGTCTAAATCGTTGGTCGGTTCGTCAAGTACCAAAAAGTTTGAGGCTTGGGCTAAAGAATAAGCCAGCATAAGTCGATTTTTTTCACCACCTGACAGAGCAGCCACGGGTGTGTGCGCCTGAGCCGGTTTGAATAAAAAGTCTTTCAAATATGCCACAACATGACGCCAATGACCTTGCACCATAATATGATCGCCTTTGTCACACAAAGTTTGCCACAAAGTCTTTTTGGGGTCTAAAGTTATACGATTTTGGTCAAAATAGGCTTCTTGTAAATTTTTACCAATGCGTACAAAACCGCTGTCAGGAACAAGACGCTTGGTAAGAAGCTTTATCAAAGTGGTTTTGCCGGCACCGTTTGGTCCGACAATACCGATTTTGTTGCCTCTGATTATACGAGTTGAAAAATCTTTGATAATGTCGCGCCCGTTATAAGCTTTGCAAATATTTTTAGCCTCAATAACAAGTTTGGAACGAAAATCGCCCTCATCTATATTAAGGTTAATATTACCTACGGCTTTTATTTGTTCACGGCGCTCTTTTCTAAGCTCGATTAGACGGCGCAAACGTCCCATATTACGACGACGGCGCGCCGTAACTCCTTTGTGAAGCCACTCGGTTTCTTCGGCAATTTTTTTGTTCAAATTATTTTGTGCAATAATTTCTTGATTGATAATCTGTTCTTGCCATTCTTCAAAAAAAGCAAAACCTTTGTTAGATAGGTGCATATTGCCTCTATCTAACCAAAAAGTTGACTTTGAAACATGATTTAAGAACATTCTGTCATGCGAAATTACCACAACAGCGCCGCGAAATTCGTTGATAATTTCTTCTAAAGTTTCGATTGTTGCAATATCTAAATGGTTAGTCGGCTCGTCAAGAAGCAAAATGTCGGGTTCAGAAATCAATGCTTTGGCCAAAGCTGCTTTACGGCACTCGCCACCGGATGATTCCTTGGGGTTGGATTTGCCGTTGATTTTTAAGCGATCGAGCCAAATATCCGCCATATAACCATTGTCTTTTTCATCTTTGGGCAAACCGGAGAGTATGGCATCTTTTAGGCTGGCATACTCACTTAAATCGGGTTCTTGAGGCATATAGGCAATTTTGATGCCCGGCTGAATAAAAATTTCGCCACCATCGGCTTCGATAACACCGGCAATAACTTTTAACAAAGTCGATTTTCCCGATCCGTTGCGTCCGACAAGGCATATTTTGTCGCCTTTATTTATATATAATTCGACATTTTCGAAGAGTTGATTGTCTCCAAAAGCTAAGTGTATGTTTTTTAATGTATATATAGGTGCTTCAGCCATTTTTTTTACTTTTTTTGTTGTTGCGAGTCGTTTTCAGCTTATTTTCCGAGTCGCATTTTGATTTTCTTATATTATAGTTATACACAACTTGCAAATATTTATTTACAAATTATAACTATTTAAATACCATATGTTCAGGAGTATTTATTTAACAGGAGTTTTTTTATGTCTTTAAAAATAGAGTTAAAGCCTAGAGAATGCATTATTATAGGTGATGCTCTTATAACAAACGATAACGATCGTGTTCGTTTTTATATTGATGGTAATGTACCTATTTTGCGTGAAAAATTTATTTTGCGCGAAAAAGATGCAACTACTCCGGCAAAACGCATATATTTCATTGTTCAGCAAATGTATTTGTCAAAAGGTTCTAAAGAGCTTCAAGAACTTTTTGTGGAATATATCCGTGACTTAAACGAGGCTGCCCCGAGTTTGCGCGAATATTCAAACCCGGTGGTTGAAGCTATGATTGTAGGTAATCATTACAATGCAATCAAAGAAGCCGCAAAACTTGTTGAACAAGAAGATAAGTTATTTGGTGCTACATTGAAAGCACTCTAAAAAAGAATTATTTTGGATGAATGAGGATAAAATTCCTCAAAAAAAAGATAAATTGTTACTTTTTCTGTGTTGTTTAAGAAAAATTAACTATTTAAGGCGATAATAATGACAGCTCAAAAGTATTTGAGCAAAACGTAATTTAAATTTTGGGAGAAAAACCATGGCTCAGACCAGTATTACATTGACCGCAAGTATGCGTTCTAACCTGTCGTCTTTGAGGTCTATCCAAGCTCAGATGGATAAAACTCAAGAAAGACTTTCTACAGGTAAGAAAGTTAACTCGGCTATTGATAATGCATCATCTTATTATCAATCTCGTTCTTTGACTAACCGCGCTGCTGACTTAGATTCTTTGTTGGACAGCATGGGACAAGGTATTCAAACAATTCAAGCTGCTAACGAAGGTATTGAAGCAATTACATCTTATGTTGAACAATTGAAATCTGTTGCAACATCTGCTTTCGCTTTAGACCCGACAGCAAACACTTATACAACTGAATTGGGTAAATACCAACAACAATACAATGATATCTTGAAAGAAATTGCTACTTTAGCAAAAGATTCTTCTTATCAAGGTGTTAACTTGCTTAAAGGTAACACTTTAACAGTTATGTTCAACGAAACACGTACTCACTCTTTGGTAATTGAAGCTGATGATGTTATTGCCAAAATGCAAGAAACCGATCCTAACGGTTTTGCTTGGACACTTGCAAACAATGAAGAAGTTGGTAATGTTTCTTGGGATGTTGTTGAAGGTGGTGGCTATGCAAAAGTTGATTACTACGAAATGACTGCAACAACTGTTGCTGATGCAGCTACATTTGCTGGTGGTGAATATTATACATTTACAGTAACCGATGCTACTTCAGGTGCCGGTACATGGGAAAAAGCCACAGTATATGACGAGAATGCTGAATACTATACAAAAGCTTCTGCTATTTCAACTACACCTCTGTATATGGAAGAAAATGAATATGGTTATAGCACAGTTAATGCTATGGCTACTAAAGCAAGTGCTGCTATCTATGATGCGACAGGTGAAGAAGTTGGTAGAACTTCTGCAATGGCTGTTGAAGATTCATTGGATGCTATTGCTAAAGTTAATACTTACTTACGTTCTTATGCAACAGAACTTGGTAATAACTTTACCATTATCGAAACACGTCAAGACTTTACATCTGCCTTGGTTGATGTTCTCGAAACCGGTTCTGACAACCTCGTATTGGCTGACATGAACGAAGAATCAGCTAACTACTTGGCATTGCAAACACGTCAACAATTGGCTATTAACTCTTTGGCATTAGCTTCTCAATCTGCACAATCAGTATTGAGCTTGTTCTAATCGCTAAGAGAAAAGCTTATAAATTAAGGTGGCGGCTTTTTAGTCGCCACTTTTTTTATTTATATTGTCATCGCCTTAAGTGAATATATAAAGTCATCGCTTGAGTGAGCTTGCGAACGAGGTTAGCGATCTTCAAATTAGTTTAAAAACAAGGAAGATCCCTGGACGATTGCTCAACGCAATCGAGGGATGACTTTGTTGTTGTTTTTTTAATTTAATATTGCGCTGACGCAAAGATGAGATTCCTAGACGCACGGACGCCAAAGCGCCGAGCGAGGAATGACATTATTTATTCGCCCAAGGCATGACAATTTAAATTAAAAAAACAACAACCGCGATTTATGTTTTTTAGCTTTTTTTGACCGGAGACTCTCCTTTTATGTACCCAAAGTCAGCCAACGGATGTGAAGGGCACATCCGGTTGAAAAAAGCGTA
>SUUJ01000005.1 GCA_015062585.1 Alphaproteobacteria bacterium
CAAAAAACCACATGTACCGGTATCGAAATGTTCCGCAAATTGTTGGATCAAGGTGAAGCCGGAGATAACATTGGTGTATTGTTGCGTGGTACAAAGAGAGAAGAAGTTGAGCGCGGTCAAGTTTTGGCAGCTCCTGGATCAATCACACCACACACAGACTTCCTATGCGAATGCTATATTTTGACAAAAGAAGAAGGTGGTCGTCATACTCCGTTCTTCTCAAACTATCGTCCACAATTCTATTTCCGTACAACCGATGTAACAGGTTCAATCGAATTGCCTGCCGGTACAGAAATGGTAATGCCTGGCGATAATATTTCAATGACAGCCAAATTGATTCACCCGATTGCTATGAACGAAGGTCTTCGTTTTGCTATTCGTGAAGGTGGTCACACTGTTGGCGCTGGCGTTGTTTCTAAAATCTTGAAGTAAGATTTGATAACAACCTGAATATAAAATTAGCCTCGCTTGTAATAAGCGAGGCTTTTTTTGTTGCAAAAAAGATAATAATTACGGATAATTTGTTATTATATATGATAGGAGCCTTCTTATGACATTTGTTATTTTTGATACGGAATATATTGCTGATAAAGGAATGAAAGAAGAGGGATTTTGCGGGTGGCAAAATCGAGAAGTTATCCAAATTGCAGCACTTAAAGTTGATAATAATTTGCAAGTGGTTGATAAGCTAAATATTTATATAACACCCAAATTGCATAAAAAAATTCCACAATATTTTGTTGATTTGACAGGTATTGATGATGAAATAATGCTAAAAAACGGAATGAATTTTGAAGATGCTTATAAGGTTTTTAAGAGTTTTGTCGGCGAAGATGTATGTTATTCTCATGGTTGGAACTTTGATAAAGAAAATGATTCCGACGGCGTAGTTATGCGAGAAATGTTAAAAATATACAATGTGATTGATGAAAAACAGCCTGATTACAAAAATATCGCTTATTGGTTTAGAGATAAATATATAGAAAAAGGTATAAAGGTTGAGATGCAATCTTCCGGTGAAATTGCATCAATTTTGGGTGAGGAGGATGAATTGAAGCAACTTTGTTTGCAAGTTCATAATGCCTATTATGATGTTTGCTCAATACTTATCGGATTAAGAAAATTAGGTTTTACTATCTAGGGAAGAAGATATTTTATTCCGTGATTAAAGGCATAGAGCAAGACAATATATCTGAAGAGTTTGCCTAAAAACATTGAAATATTTACAATCAAAATATTGGCTCGCATAAAACCTAGTGCGAAACCTATGATATCTCCGACTGCCGGTAAAAAGCAAAAGAAAGCCATAAAAGCACCTTTGTTATATATTTTTTCTTTTATTTTTTGGATTTTTTCTAAAGGAACATGAAAATATTTTTCAATCCATTCAATTTTACCTAAATAACCTAAGTAATAATTGGTCATGCCGCCAATCCAGTTGCCTAGGGTTGCGGAAAAAAGTAAAAGAAGCGGATTAAATTCAGCACTTAAAAGAGCAATAAATACTACTTCTGAGCTTATGGGTAGTATTGTGGCTGCTAAAAAGCTGACAGAAAATAGTCCGTAATAACCGTAAGCTAAATATTCTTCCATTGTTGCCTTTAGAAATATAATGTTGACTTTTATATCTTTGAGTATATCCTAGTATATATTTTTGTAAGTCTATGCTAATTACTATGCCATGTAAATAAAATTTAATGTGATATGAAAAAGATTATTTTGGATTGGATCATCAATTTTTTGATGACGCGCTTCGCTATTTCTGCGGAAGCTACTGCAAGTATTTCAATTTTAACAGAGACTCAAATTTCCGAGCTATTGGAAGGAATCAACAAAGAGTACAATGTTGAGATCTTGCGAAATGACATCAGTACTTATATTGACCGATTTGGCAGTGTATCACTGAATGATCTGTCTACTATTGTTTTCGCTCGTGTGATTGCATAAGCATTCAGATGATTTAACTAACGAAAAAAGTATTCAGATGATTTAACTAACAAAAAAAAGCATTAAGTAATAAAACTTAATGCTTTTTTTGTGTTGTTTTTTTTCTTAGAACAATGGCATTTTCTTTTCAATTTTAATGCGTTGTTGTTCAAGCAAAGTTGCCAAGTTTAATTTTCCGCTTCGTATCATGCCGCGTACTTGACAGGCTTCATCAACATTCGGGTTGGCAAACAGATAAGTAACTCTTGCGCGTTTGGGTGCACCTTCCAATACTTGGTGCAAACAGCCCAAGAAACCGTTAGCAACTAATTCGAAAGCCATTTCTTCGGAAATACCGCTTGAAGCAGCGTATTTTACTAAGGAGTTTACGGCATCCGGAACATTGTTGGCGTGAATGGTCGATATTACCAAGTGTCCTGATGTGGCGGCACGGAGAGCCTCAGAGGCAATATCCGGAGAACGAATCTCACCCAAATATACATAACGCGGTTTTGAACGAAGAGCTGATTTGATACCTTCTTCCCAAATGCCATCCGGCGGAGTTGTTTGTTTACACAGGCCAAGCTCACCGATAGGTGTTTTGTATACACCGTCAAGAGGCATTTCGATAGGATCTTCAATGGTGTATGCATATCCGCCTTTTAGTTGCAAAAATTCTTTTAAGAGCGCAGATACTGTGGTTGATTTACCGGAACCGGTAGCACCGGCCAAAAGAATAAGACCGCATCCGTCGGCTAGGGAAATAAGGTGTTCGTAGATACCTTGCGGTAAGCCCAAATTTCTGATATTTGGCACGGTTATAGGCATTTTGCGTGCGCAATATTGCGGACCGTCGAGGGCGATGGTGCGTTCAACACGATAGTTGCGTCCTTTGTAGTTTAGCAAATAGCTGCGGTTACCATCGAAGGCTTTTTCCAATTCTGTGAAAAATTCATTAAAATCGGCAAATCTTACTAGCTTTAATCCGCAGTTTGTTTTGGCCCCCCAAATAAATGTTTTTTTATCAAAAGGAATATAAACATCGGAAAAGTTTACATCATTGATAAAACCTACATTTTCAGCCTCGTATGTTTTTACGGAAGGATCATTTACATAATCTATTTCCACACTGGTATTTCCTGAGGTTGGTCCCAAAGGGGCTGTCGGAGCAGATGGTGTGGGCGCAACAGGTCTTGGAGCAACCGGCGGGACCGGTGCGGCTGACATAGGATTTGGTTGCGGGGTAACAGAAGGAGATGTCGGAGCAACACTTGGTTGTGACATTGTAGCAGACATAGGATTTGGTTGCGGTGCTACCGAAGGCGCTTGCGCCGGATTAGGCATTTCGACTGACGGATTGGGTTGAGGTGCTGCCGCAGGCGTAGTTGCCTCGTTATTTGTAGGTGATGGTCTGTGAAAAAAATTCATTTATCTATCTCCGAAAATTAAATAAAACAGTTTGATTATAAGAATGCCATAAATTGGTTTAGATTTTATTAAAATGAGGTATTGAAATATTTTTTTTTACTAAGTAAATCTTGTATGTAACAAAGATAAATTAGTTGCATTAAAAAAAATATAGTGTATTACTATATCAGTTAAAAAGGGTTAATTTACCCTTGTTGTTTTGTTTGTAAATAAAGTATAAGGATAATAACAATGGTTTCATTGGCAGAAAAAATGGCGGCAAATATGGATATGTCGGCCTTTGGAAAAGCTGAAGAATTAAAGAAAAGATTATGGTTTACAGTTTTAGCGTTAATAGTGTTCAGAGTTGGTACTTTTGTGCCGTTGCCGGGTATTGATCCGACGGTTGTGGCTGAACTTTTTGCACAAAATTCTGACGGTTTGCTCGGTATGTTTAATATGTTTGCCGGTGGTGCGTTAGAGCGTATGACAATTTTTGCCTTGAACATTATGCCTTATATCTCGGCTTCGATTATCATTCAGTTGGGACAGTCGATTATTCCGTCATTGCAGGCCTTGAAAAAAGAGGGTGAAGCCGGTCATCGTAAGATTACTCAGTATACTCGTTATTTGACAGTGTTGATTACCATTGTTCAAGGTTATGGTATTGCTGTCGGATTGGAAAGTATGAGCAGCTCTATGGGCGCTTCTGCCGTATTGCTTCCGGGTTTTGTGTTTAAGTTTACCACAATTGTTTCACTTGTGGGCGGTACAATGTTTATTGTTTGGTTGGGTGAACAAATTACAGCTCGCGGTGTCGGTAACGGTTCGTCTTTAATCATTACAGTAGGTATTATTGCCAATATTCCGGCTGCTTTGGCTCAAACATTTGAATTGGGTCGCGTCGGTTCTATGTCTGCCGGTGTAATTTTGATGTTGATGGTTATGGCGGTTGCTTTGATTTATTTGATTATATTGGTTGAAAGAGCTCAAAGAAAAATCATTATTCAATATCCGAAGCGTCAAGCTATGGGCAGAATGGGTATGGCTGAAAGTTCACATCTCCCGTTGAAAATTAACCCGACAGGTGTTATCCCGCCAATCTTTGCAAGCTCGTTGTTGTTGTTGCCGATTACTATTGCTAATTTGAGCGCTGAAAGTGGTCCGGCTTGGGTTCAAAGCTTGTCACAAATGTTGGGACACGGTCAACCGCTTTATTTGACTTTGTATGCGTTTTTGATTGCTTTCTTTGCTTTCTTCTATACAGCAATCGTGTTTAATCCGGAAGAAACAGCTGAAAACTTGAAAAAACACGGTGGTTTTGTTGCCGGTATCAGACCGGGTAAAAATACTGCTGAGTATTTGGATTATGTAATTACCCGCTTGACTGTTTTGGGTGCCGTGTACTTGGTTGGTCTTTGTATTTTGCCTGAAATTTTAATCAGCAAATTGTCCGTACCGTTTATTTTGGGTGGTACAACCTTGCTTATCGTGGTTCAAGTTACTATGGATTTTGTAGGTCAAATCCAATCACATATGATTGCTTATCAATATGAGGGGTTGATTCGTAAAGCTCAATTAGCTTCTAAAAAGAGAAGATAATGAATTCAAACGGTTTAGGAATACATGTGGTTTTGACAGGTGCTCCCGGGTGCGGAAAAGGTACTCAGGCGCGCCTGTTAAAAGAAAGGGTTGCCATTCCTCATTTGTCGACAGGTGAAATGCTTAGAGCCGAGGTGCAAACAGGCTCAGCGCTCGGTTTGGAAATAAAAGCTTTGATTGATGACGGAAATTTGGTTCCGGATGAAATGATAATCAAAATGCTTGAAAAAAGAATCGATGAGGATGATTGTAAAAACGGGTTTATACTTGATGGTTTTCCGAGAACTTTGCCTCAGGCAGAGGTGTTGGATAAGATGCTTGAGAAAAAGGGCATTACCTTAGATGCCGTTATAGAAATTCAAGTTCCCGATGAGATTATTATGGAGCGTATATTAGGACGTTATGCTTGTATGAAATGCGGCCACGGATATCATGATAAACACCAAAAACCAAAGGTTTATGGCGTTTGTGATGAATGTGGAGCAACGGAGTTTTATCGTAGAATCGATGATAATAGAAATACGGTACAGAATCGACTCGTTAATTATCGCGCGTTGACCTATCCTACAATACCTTATTTTGAGAAAAAAGGATTGCTCAGATGTGTTGACGGAACAGGGTCTATTGAAGCTGTTTCTAATAAGATTGATAGTTTGTTTGCCGTTGCATAACTTACTTAAAAGTAAATAATTTTAAAAAAAATGCATTTTTTTGCATTTTTTATTAAATCTTTAGTTGACACTAACAAATTTTGTCATATAATCCGGCTTAATTTTGAAAAGTGGTGATCAACTTTTTGAATGTGGTTTAATTTTAAATATGGAGAGTTAATTTGGCTCGTATAGCTGGTGTAAATATTCCAACTGCCAAGAAAATTGAAGTCGCTTTGACTTATATCTATGGCATTGGTAGAAAAACTGCTCAAGACATTTGCAAAAAATCCGGTGTTTCTGCAGATCGTCGTGTTCATGAATTGAGTGACGAAGAAGTTGCTAAAATTCGTGAAGTTATCGACAATGATGTAGTTGTTGAAGGTGAGCTTCGTCGTGAAGTCGGCGTTAACATCAAGAGATTGATGGATCTCGGTTGTTACAGAGGTTTGCGTCATCGTAAAGGTTTGCCTGTAAGAGGACAAAGCACAAAACAAAATGCTCGTACTCGTAAAGGTAAACGCAAAACTGTTGCTAATAAGAAGAAATAAGGTGATTTGAAAAATGGCAAAAGCAGTATCACAACGTATTAAAAGAAAAGAAAAGAAGAATATTACGGCCGGTGTTGCCCACATCAATTCTTCTTTTAACAACACAAGAGTTACCATTACAGATGCTCAAGGCAACACTGTTGCTTGGTCAACTGCAGGTGCTCAAGGTTTTAAAGGTTCTAGAAAATCTACTCCTTATGCTGCTCAAGTTGCAGCTGAAGAAGCCGGCAAAAAGGCTCAAGAACACGGTATGAAAACTTTGGAAGTTGAAGTTAAAGGTCCGGGTTCAGGAAGAGAATCGGCAATCAGAGCTTTGCAAGTAATCGGTTTTACAATCACAACTATTCGTGATGTAACTCCTATTCCGCACAATGGTTGCAGATTGAAGAAGAGACGCCGCGTATAATTTTTGGTCTGTGGATTGCGAAGTAAACGCATAGTGCTTCGCAATCTATTGACTTGTTTAAATGAACTATGCATATGCAATATTTAAAAACTTAGAGGGTACTCCAGTGATTCAAAAAAATTGGCAAGAACTTATTAAACCGACTAACTTGGATATCAACGCTCTTGATGGAGCTAATAAAACTAAGATCGTCGTTGAACCCCTCGAAAGAGGTTTTGGCTTGACTTTGGGTAACGCTCTGCGCAGAGTGTTGCTTTCATCTTTACAAGGTGGAGCCGTTACAAGTATTAAAATTGACGGTGTTTTGCACGAATTTTCCGTTATTCCGGGTGTTAGAGAAGATGTTACCGACATCGTGTTAAATGTTAAATGTTTAGCCGTTGCCGTTCATTCTGAAGGCACAAAGACTATGAGCTTGAAAGCTGAAGGTCCTTGTGTTGTTACCGCTTCAATGATTGAAACAGGTCATGATGTTGAAATTATGAATCCTGATTTGGTTATTTGTAACTTGGATGCCGGTGCAAAAATCAATATGGAAATGACAGTCGGAACAGGCAAAGGTTATGTTCCTGCATTCCAAAACAAAACAGCTGATACTCCGATTGGAGTTATTCCGGTTGATGCTATTTATTCACCGGTCAGAAAAGTTTCTTACAAAGTTGAAAATACACGTGTCGGACAAGCTACTGACTATGACAAATTGACTTTGATTGTTGAAACAAACGGTGTTGTTACTCCGGAAGATGCTGTAGCTTATGCTGCAAGAATTTTGCAAGATCAGTTGAAACCGTTTATCAACTTTGATGAACCGGAAGCTGAAGATGCACAAGAAAAAGAAGAATTGCCGTTTAATCGTAATTTGCTCAAAAAAGTTGAAGAACTTGAACTTTCTGTTCGTTCGGCTAACTGCTTGAAAAATGATAATATCGTTTATATCGGTGATTTGGTTCAAAAGACAGAAGCTGAAATGCTCAGAACACCTAACTTTGGTCGTAAGTCTTTGAACGAAATTAAAGAAGTATTGGCTAAGATGGGTATTCACTTGGGTATGGATACTCCGGGTTGGCCGCCAGAGAATATTGAAGATTTGATTCGTCGTGTTGATGAACATTTCTAATTCTTTGATGAATTGAATTTAAAAAACCCTCTCGTTTCTTGAGAGGGTTTTTTTGTTGCATTTTTAGTAAAGTATAGTATTGTAGTTGAAACAATTTTGATTATTAACTTTTTAAATATATGTGTTATATGAGAGGTAATTTTTTTAAGGAATGGATAAATTCCATGATGTACCCCATGCCCGTAATATGGGCGACCAAAGAGGCGTGGGAAGATTTTGCGGAACATGCAACTTTTTCTCGATTACAAAAAGCTTTTAGGGAAAATAAAGACAATGTTTTGTCGACATTTCACAGAGAAAACTTGGAAGTAATTTTGAGAAAATTAGCTAAAGGTAATTGGCCGGTTTTATCTGATGATTTTATCGGAGAATATCCGAAAGATATTTGGAGGATACCTTCTGCCAAGACAATTGAGCAAGAAATTCAAAATTATCATTTTGAGTCTGCTAAGTATTTGATTGATGAAAATAATCAAATGTTAGGTGTTATTGTTTCTAAGGATGTGGTAATTACCGGATTGGTTAATGAGGCAATTAAAGCAAGGTTCCCTGACAGAAATCTTGTTAGAAACGGACTGCTTCCGTCAAAGGAGCAAATGAAAATCATCGGAAAGCACAAGGCCGATATCAATCGGTTGTTGTATCCTTTTGGTTTGAAATTGGCTGCGAATTATTGGGTCGAAGCAGACGATGGATTTAACATTGTGGCTTGGGGTGCGCCTGCTTATTTCAGACCTTGTATGGGGGATGATGATCTGGCAAGCTTAATCTGTTTGTTTAATTAGCAGAAAGACGGTACCTTTGGGTGCCGTTTTTTTGTTGCTTTTTTAAGAAAAATATATACAATGGGCAGACCAAATTTTGATTATTAACTAAAATACAATTATATATGAGTGATTTTTTTGTTATCAGATGGATTAACGCAATTCGTTATCCTCAGCCATCTTTTGATGATTGTTTTGAAGCATGGGAGTATTTTGCGGAAAATGCTTGTTTTTCCCGAGTGGAAAAATTGTTGCAAAAGCATATTGGCGATACTTCAAGTATTAACAAACAAACAATTTTGCTTACTTTGTTAAAGCGTATGGCAAAGGGCAATTGGCCTCGTTTTTCGAGAAGATTTATCAAGAAAAACAAAGATCTTATCTTTAGCGTATCATCATATGATAGTGTTAAGTCGATTCACTACAATCGGGATAAGCCGTCGTATCTTGTCGATATGGAAGGCAGGATGCTTGGAATTATCGTGAACAAACACACGATAATTCGCGGAATTGTCGATTATCAAATTGACAAATCTATGGCGGAGTATCTTAAGGTATGGCATTTGTTGCCGGATGGTACTAAAATGATGAGAGTTGGTGAAAATCTTGAATGCGTTAACCAACTTTTGAATCAAATCGGTGAGTTTGATTTAGAAGAAAGCTATTGGTTCAAGTCTTCGGCAAGTTCTTTTATTTGGAGTTATCCAAACTTTAGCAAAAGACCTGAAAGACAAGGTAAAGCCTGTTTTATGGCTTTTATGTAAGTGAGAAAAAAGCGATGCAAAGAGCATCGCTTTTTTTTTTAGTTTTTAAGCGGTGTTTTTTCTGAAGACAAAATTTGTTAACTTTTTTAAGACAAAATCGATTTTAAGGCACTTTTTTTGACCGTAGAGCAAAAAACGGTGCTTTTTTGTGGGATAAATATCAAAAAAAAGTGGTTTGAAAAAGATAAAATTGCTATGATTTTTGGCAGTTGATAATTGTTAAAAATAAGAAGGAAATCTAAGAGTGGAAGAAAATAACTTAGTTGAAAGCACTCAAGATATTGCACCGGTCGAAATTTCGGAAGAAATGCGTCGTTCATATCTTGATTATGCGATGAGTGTTATCGTTTCTCGTGCGCTTCCTGATGTGCGAGACGGTTTGAAACCGGTTCACCGCCGTATTATCTATTCGGCTTATGAAAACGGTTATGATTATAACAGACCTTTTAGAAAGTCGGCTCGTATCGTCGGTGATGTTTTAGGTAAATATCACCCGCATGGTGACAGCTCGGTTTATGAAGCAATGGTTCGTTTGGCTCAACCTTTCTCAATGAGAGTGCCGTTGATTGACGGACAAGGAAACTTCGGTTCTATGGATGGTGATAGCGCAGCTGCTATGCGTTATACCGAAGCCAGACTTGCCAAAGTTGCTCATGCATTGATTGATGATATTGATAAAGATACCGTTGATTTTATGCCAAACTATGATGAAAGTTTGCAAGAACCTACGGTTTTGCCGGCAAGATATCCAAACCTGTTGGTTAACGGAACAAACGGTATTGCTGTTGGTATGGCAACAAATATTCCACCACATAACTTGGGTGAAGTTTGTGATGCTTGTTGCGCATATATTGATAATCCGGAAATTTCTATCGAAGATTTAATTCGTATAGTTCCGGGGCCTGATTTTCCGACCGGTGGTTTGATATTGGGTTATTCGGGGGCAAAATCAGCGTATTTAACAGGTCGTGGTTCTGTTATGATGCGTGCAAAATGCACTATTGAAGAATTGCACAAAGATAAAGAAGCCATTATTGTTCACGAGATTCCTTATCAAGTTAACAAAGCTGCGATGATTCAAAGAATTGCCGAATTGTTGAAAGAAAAGAAAATCGAAGGTATTTCGGAAATCAGAGATGAGTCAGACCGTCATGGTGTGCGCGTAGTTATTGAGATTAAGCGTGATTTCCAAGCTGATGTTGTGTTGAATCAGTTGTATAAATATACTCCGCTTCAAACAAGTTTTGGTATGAATATGCTCGCTATTCACAATGGTCGTCCGGTTATGTTGACCTTAAAAGATATTGTGAAAGCATTTGTTGAGTTTAGAGAAGAAGTTATCAGAAGAAGAACTATTTTTGAACTTAATAAAGCGCGTGACAGAGCTCATACTTTGGTCGGTTTGGCAATTGCGGTTGAAAACATTGATCCGGTAATTGAGCTTATCAGAACAGCTCCAACCCCGCAAGAAGCTAAAGATGCTTTGCTTTCAAGAGCTTGGCCGGCAGGCGATGTTGAGGCTTTGGTACAGCTTATTGATGAGCCTGATAGAAAAGTTGAAAATGGAACTTATCGTTTGTCGGAAGCTCAGGCCAGAGCTATTTTGGATCTTAAATTGCAAAGATTGACCGGTTTGGAACGCGACAAGATTCACGAAGAATTGGTCGGACTTGGCGAAGAAATTAAAGAATGTTTGTCAATTTTGAGTTCGAGAGAAAAACTTTACGGAATTATGCGTGATGAGTTGGTCGCAATTAAAGATGAATACGCTAATCCTCGCCGTACAAAGATTGAAGATATTGAATATGATACAGATATCGAATCTTTGATTCAACGCGAAGAAATGGTGGTTACGGTTACTGATGCAGGTTATATCAAACGCGTTCCGCTTAATGCTTACAAGGCTCAAAAACGCGGTGGTAAGGGCAAGTCGGGTATGGCTACCAAAGAAGAAGATTTTGTTACTCGTTTGTTTGTGGCAAGTACACATACTCCGGTATTATTCTTCTCATCTCGCGGTATCGTTTATAAGATGAAGGTTTATAAATTGCCGCTAGGTTCTCCGACATCTAAAGGTAAGCCGTTTATCAATCTGTTGCCTTTGGAAGCCGGTGAGACTATTACTACAATTATGAAGTTGCCGGAAAATGAGGCTGAGTGCAAAGATTTGTCAATTATGTTTGCAACTGCTTCGGGTAATATTCGTCGTAACTCGCTGATGGACTTTGTAAATGTTCAATCTAACGGTAAAATTGCGATGAAGTTGGACGAAGGCGATAAACTTATAAATGTTAGAATTTGTAACGAAAACGAAGATGTGTTGTTGGCTGCCAGAAGCGGTAAATGTATTCGCTTCCCGGTTACTGAGGTACGCGTGTTTGTCGGACGTAATTCTACCGGTGTTCGCGGTATTAAGTTGGCCAACAAAGACGAAGTTGTTTCGATGTCAATTTTGAATCACAGCGACGCTACTTCGGAAGAGCGTGACGAATACTTACGCATTTCTTCGGCAATGAAACGCATTCAAGCTGAAAAAGGCGAAGGTGCGGAAGTTTCTATCGCCGATACCGGTGTTGAAATGACTGTATTGACCGAGGAAAAATTTGGCGTAATGAAAGAAAATGAACAATTTATCTTATCAGTTACTACAACCGGTTATGGTAAACGTTCGTCTTCTTATGAATATCGTGTGACAGGTCGTGGCGGTCAAGGTATTGCCAATATGGAAATGTCGGCTCGTAACAAAGAAATTGCCAGCTCGTTCCCGATTGAAGACGATAACCAAATTATGATGGTAACAGATGCCGGAAAACTTATCAGAATGCCGGTTGAGGATATCAGAATTGCCGGTCGCAAGACACAAGGTGTTATCCTCTTTAGAACAGCCGAAGGTGAAAAGGTTGTTTCGGTTACTAAGTTAGAAGCTGATGATGACGATGAAGAAGAGTTGACATCAGAAACGGAAAGCGAAGTTTTGGGAGAGAATATTCCCGAATTTGACGAAACAGAAGTCGCTGTCGAAGAACCCGAAGTGATTGAACAGGATGTTGAATAATCAGTAGATTAAAAAGGGGTGTTCCTTATGAGCGCCCCTTTGTTTTTTTAGGAGTGAAAAATTATGCCTTTTGTTACAGTTAAGACTAACGGATTTTCTAATGATGTAAATGTGTCCGAAAAATTGGCTAATGTAGTGGCTGATGCTTTGGGTAAACCGGTTTCGTATGTTTGTGCTGAAGTAAAATATAGTGAAAATTTGGCTTTTGGTGGTAGTAAACAAAGTAAAGGTGCGTGGATTGAGCTTGCATCTATCGGATTTAGAAACAAGCAAGCGGTGGTTGATGTTTTGACCGATTTTGCGGTTGAAAATTTTGGTGTTGAGCGTTCGTTGGTATGTATTGCACTAACCGATTTACCGGCAAGTGATGTGGCACATGGGGGACATCTTTTCGGATAAAGTTAAAAAACTCGTATAATGGGTTACTAATACAGATTTTGCGGGTAAGAAAAATGCTCATGTACTATTTTGTACACTCCGCTTTTTCTTCCCTGAAATCTTATTATTAACCTCATTCTCCGAGTTTTTTTAAAAACTCGTATGACAGCTTATTTGAAGCAATTTTCCGAGTTTTTTATAAAAAAACAGAATGCTAAAATAAGTCATGCCTTGAGCGAAACTTTAGTGTAGCGAGACTTGGCATCTTCAAATTATTCTTATGTTACTTTTGAGTGACCAAAAGTAACCAAAAGTCACCTCGAGAAAGTTTTTTTATACGCTTTTTTCAACCGGATGTGCCCTTCACATCCGTTGGCTGACTTTAGGTGCATAAAAGGATAGTTTCCGGTCAAAAAAAGCTAAAAAACATAAATCGCGGTTTTTGTTTTTATTTAATTTGTAGATCCCTGGACGATTGCTTGACGCAATCGAGGGATGACATTGTTGTTTTATTATATGCCGGGATTACCGCGTTGCTGACGCCAAAGCAATGACATTTGTTATTTTTTTCTTATATCATCTTACAAGATTTTTGGAGCCAGATTTTCAATTCCTTATCACAAAGTGGGGATAGGGTTTCGAAGACAAATTTATGATAATCGTTAAGCCAGTTTATTTCATTTTCGCTTAGCATATCTTTATTGATTAAGCGATTGTCAAAAGGTACGACGGTGAGTGGCGTAAACTTTAACATATTTTCAGAATAAAGTGTTGAAGCATTTTCAATAATGGCAAGATTTTCCAATCTGATTCCGTATTCGTTTTCGATATAAAATCCCGGTTCGATTGATAAGACCATATCTTTTTTCAAAGGAATATTGTTTTTTGCCGACAAAGATTGCGGGCCTTCGTGAACACCTAAGAAATGACCGACACCATGACCGGTACCGTGAGCGTATTCTTGACCCAATTTCCAAAGTTGCGCACGAGACAAGGTATCAATGGCACTGCCGGCGGTGTTTTGTGGGAACAATGCCGAGGCAACAGCAATATGAGCCTTTAGTACTTGGGTGTAGTTTTGCTTCATTTCATCGCTCGGTGTGCCAATGGCAATGGTTCTGGTAATGTCGGTTGTGCCGTCATAATATTGAGCACCACTGTCAATCAATAACAAAGAATCGCCACAGATTTGTTGGTTGGTTTTCTCACTCGGATGATAGTGAACTATGGCACCGTTTGAGGCAAAAGCGGCGATTGTGTCAAAGCTGTCGGAATAAAAGTTTTTGCCTTGTTTTCTATATTCAAAAAGTTTATTAACCACACCAAGCTCATCAATAGTTTCATTGTTATTTTCAAGCCAATGTAAAAATTTACAGACTGCCAAACCATCTCTGATATGAGCATTTTTGAAACCGGAAATTTCAACCGGATTTTTTTGGGATTTCCAATCGATAATCGGATTGTTGATGTTGTTTAACCAGATATGCTTGTCTTTCATCAAAAATTGAATTCTTTTTGGCGTGCGGTTATAAGCAACACCGATGTTTTTGCCTTTGTAATTTTCCAGCTCACTTGCCAGAGTGGAAAAATCATTTACAAAAAGAGAAACTTCACCTTGCGCTGATACAAGAGCAAAGGCACGGATAATCGGGGTGTTTTTGATTAAGCTTGAACGCAAATTCATCAGCCAAGAAACACAATCGCATTCACAGATTAAATATGCATCAAGATGGTGGTCGTTGATAAACTTGGTAAAGTATGATATTTTTTCTTCTGCCGTAATTCCGCAAAATTGTTCTTCCAATTCAAAAATTTCGGCTTCGGCTTTTATAACTCTTTCGCCTAAAATATCGGACTTGTCATCAACAAATTCGTGATTTATTAAAGAGCGTTTCCAATAGTCGACTTCGGAAATGCTGTGACACCATGAGTTGTATAAAAATTTGGTTGGGGTTTCGATATTGTTTTGAATCCAAGTACCGATAGAATCTCGGGTACAAACAACGGTTATAATATCTTTGTTTACTTGGTTTTGGGCTTGGAGTTCGTAGCGACCGTCTACCAATAAAAATACTTTATCTCTAAAAATTATCAGATTGCCGCTTGAACCGTCGAATCCGGTGAGTTCTGAAATTTTGTTTTCTTCATTGAGGATATCTTGTCCTAAAAACAAGTTGTTTCGGGTAACAATATAAGCATCAAAATTGGTGCTGATAAGTTGTTTTTGAATTTCAGCAAGAGTAGTCATGTTAGTTTACCTTTTGCATAAGGGCAGCACGCCAGTTGTCTAATGAATATAATTTTATAAGTTTTAAGCCTTGTCGCTCGTGGGCTGATATTACATCTGAGGTTTGTTCATCGATAAAACCCGATAAAATACAATAACCGCTTGATTTTAAGTTTTTAGCTAAATCAGGTGCAAAAGCAATCAGCGGATTGGCTAAAATGTTGCATAATATCAGATTGTATGGAGCGTTGTTTGTAATGGCTTGGTGTTTGTAGCCGTCGCTGACAACAGCTTGAATTTGTGTTTCCAGATTATTGTTTTTGGCGTTGCCGTCAGTTACAATTACGGCTTCGTCGTCAATATCACCGGCAATAATTTGAGAGGAGGGCCAAAGTTTTGCCGCACATAGAGATAATATACCCGAGCCGGTGCCGATATCCAAAACTTTTGAGGGTATAAATTGAGAATCGTGAAGCTCTGATATTGCTTTGATACAGCTTTGGGTTGTTTGATGGTTGGAACCGAAAGCCGTGGCAGCATATATTTGCAACGGAATTTTATCGGTTTTGGGTTGCGATGTTTCGTGAATACCATAAATACAAAAATCACAAATTTCGAAAGATGGGAATTTTATAACATAATCTTTGAGCCAATTTTCACTTTTGAGTTCGACAACTTCATATGACGGCAAATCAATACCTGAATGTTTTGCGTATTCGAGCATATTTTCCTCGTTGAAGGAATCGCCGATATAACCGATATATTCGTCCATTCCGTTATCATTATAGTTTTGTGATACGACTTCAAAAAAGTTGTTTAAGAACTCGTCAAAGGTTTCATCAATTTGTTTGTCGGGATAAAAAGTGATTTGCCAGCATTTTGATGTCATTAGTTTTAATTATCCTATTGCTTTTATAATTTTATTTACTAAACTGAGTTTATGATATAATAATTAAAAATAAATTTATAAATCTTAATTTTAGTTTGAGATAAAGTTCATGAAAAAGATAGTTGTTTGTTTATTGGCTTGTTTTGGTTTGAATGCTTGTATTTATGCCGGCGATGTTGATTTGTTGCCGGTCAGAAGCAAAATATTTAATCTTTATAAATCTCATGGAATTGAATATTATGACAATAAAGAGGTTATGATTGATAACAGGTTGTTGAGAGAAAACCACTATGATTTGAATAAAGCTATTACGGTGAAAAAAGGTGAAGATATTTTACAAGATTCAACCGTTGAACAAAAAACATATCAGCGTTTTGTCGGAAAGTTTAATAAAAAAGGTGTGTTAAACAGCAAGGTTTATCCTATGAATGTTGATAGTGAAACCGAATATACTATTTTGGGATGGGCAACGATTGACGGCGAAAAATACACATTGATTAACTCCAATGTCGAGGGACAAGTTTTCTTGTTTGATGAGCAAGGCAAAATGTATGAAAATATCGGTATGATAGAGGATGAGCGCTTGATTTTGTTAGATGGTGTTTTATTTCCGTATCCGTCTGATCTAAGATTTAAGATTGTCAGCAAAATGCGTGACAATTTAGGAACGGAAAAAGTTGGGTATCAAGTTAAATACGGTGGTATAAAATTTGACAGAATCTTTTTTGATTATCTGACATTTGATAGCAATAATGATACTATGGGTGAATTTAAGCAGATTAACTTTCCCAATAAACCGGGGCTAATCGTTATTAACGGTATTGGTCTCAGGGTATTAAAGGCGGATGATAATTCTATTACTTATATGATTTTAGAAGATAATATTTAAGGTGTATAAGAAAAAAGGCCCCGCTTTTAATAAAAAAAAGCGGGGTTTGTTTACGATTTATTTAAATGTTTGTTCTATTAGTTAATGTGAGCACAAAGTTTGAAAGGCTTTGAAATGATTGCTGAAGAAATAGTTCATGTAAACGGAGTACCAAAAAAATTGGTAGTGCTATTGCACGGCTATCAAGATACAGCTGAGTATATTGATAGAAAAACAGCGCAGCTGCAAGAAATTGAAAATATTGCCATACATATTCCTCAGTCACCATTCGTAAATGAGATAGATAATACTCAACGCCAGTGGTTTTCTATACATCAGTTTGATCCTGAAGATAAGCGCAGAACGACAACTTCATGGGAAGAGGTCGTTGAGTTGTATAACCGAATGACCGTAGGCTTGGTTGAGGCAAATCATTATATTTTGCAATATGTTGACGGCTTGTTGAGTGAGTATGGCTTGGGGTACAATGATTTATTTTTATGCGGATTTTCTCAAGGCGCTATGTGTGCTTTGTATAGCGGTCTGATGTGTCCGCACAAGATTGCCGGTATAGTCAGCTTTAGCGGAATTTTGGCGGCTAAAGGATATCTTGAAAAGCATGGCAGAAGTAAACCGGACTGTTTGATTACACATGGCAAAACTGATGATAAAATAAAATTTGAAGCCTTAAATTTTACCAAAAAAAATTTGCTTGATTTAGGATGTAAGGTCAGCGTGTTCGAGATTGAGGATGCCGGGCATTATATCAGTACACGAGCCGTAAAAGAAGCGTATAATTTTATCAAAAGAAAAATTAAATAAACGGTTGAACTACTAACAGCCCGCCGTTTTCGATCAGTTCGTTTTGCGGGTTATCTATTTCCAGTTTTGAACTTTTGCCTATATTGCGGTCCATTACCTGCATGTAGTTGCCCGATGTGTTAATATAATCTTTGACCCATTCAGGAAGTAAACCCATTGACATCCATGATTTTGGGTTAATTCCGAGCAGGTTTTGAATAGAAGAGCTTCTGCTGGATGTAAAAGTTTCGATGGTTTGTGCTGTTATACCGTTTGAATAGGCCAGTTTAAGCGCATTTATTATCCAACGAAATGCCGTGTTTAACTGTGTTGAATTGCCGGCTGTATATGCTTTTATGGGAATGTAAGTAATTGTTTCAGGTAATATTTGTGTCGGATTATCGGTTTTGATATTTCTGACAAAATCGTTGATAAATATTTCGCTATCGGATGCCAATTCGCAACGATTGGTGTAAAAAGCTTCTTTGAGAGCTGCCAAGTCCGGAAATTCAATAATGTTAAATCCGAGAGCATGTTTATTGTTATATTCTTTGGCAAAAATTGCAGCATTGGAATTTTTTAGAACGCATACTTTGTTTTTGGCAAATTCGTTCATGGAAGTTGCTTTAGTTTGGATACGGGAAACAAAAACTTGCTTATCATAGTATAATGTATCTACCGGAAGTACATTTTGAGATACCTCCTCGTTTGAAGATAACGAGGTGTGTCCTAACATAATGTCTATTTTGCCTGAATTTAGGGCTTTGCCTATATTTTTTCTTTTGATGTATACAAGTTTAAAATTTTCGGAATTACCAAAAATGGCTGTGGCAAAAGCTCGGCATATATCAGCATCAAATCCTTCTAATCTGTCATTTTTTTTATAGGCCAGCGATCTGTAATCAGAGCTTGTTCCGCAAACAACTATTTGACGAGATTTTATGTCATTAACGGTTAAGTCGCCGGCATATGACTTATTGGTAAAAATTAGCAAGGAAAGAATCAAAAATAAAAATTTTAGTTTCATTTTTTTAACCATTTGTAGTTATAATGCAATATATGTCGAAGAACATTATAAAGGTTATTTTATGAAAAGTAATATCTTTTTGCATTTTATCACAGGTTGCTTTATGTTTTTAGCAACATTTAATGTTTATGCCGCTCCGGTTAATGAGGCTGAAGCAGTAGATTTTGCAAATACCAAAGGAAAAGAGCTGATAGACATATTTCAGGAAAAAGATTTGAAGAAAAGATACTCGGTTTTGGATGAACTGATAATAAAGCATATTGATATTGATTATATCAGCAAATTTGTTATCGGTAAATATTGGCGAGTTATGACACCGGAGCAAAAAAAGACATATAAAGATATTTTTGTAAGATACGGTCTGGCAGCATATAAAAATTTGCCTTTGGAGTATGCAAAAGATATTGTTTATAAAATTATGTCAGCAAAAATAGAAGGGCAATATACCAATGTGTTGGCAAATATAAAAGTTCCTTTGGCAAATGAACAGCAAGAAATTACGGTAACATTCAGAATGCACAAGACAGATGGTGTTATAAAATTGGTTGATGTTAAAGTAGCCGAAAGCAGTTTATTGTTGTCATATCGTGGAAAATTTTATGAAATGATTGCACAAAGTGATGATGAAATTGATTGGTTTTTAGAGGATTTGTCCGATATGGCCTCATCTATGGAATATAATTTAAGGCAAAAAATGATAGCTAATTAAAAATTTCTTGAAATCAATAATAAAAAGAAGTAGTCTTAGCAAAGTTTTTTTAATAATATAGGGTTTTATGATTTATGACTAATGTAAAGGTTAGATTTGCCCCGTCTCCGACGGGTTGGATGCATATCGGAAATACGCGTACTGCCGTTTTTAACTGGTTGTTGGCTAAAAAACTCGGTGGCGAGTTTATGTTGAGAATCGATGATACCGATGTCGCTCGTTCAAAACAAGAATATGAGGATGCTATTCGTGATATTTTGACATGGTTGGGTTTGACTTGGAGTGAAGAAGCCAGACAATCGGCCAGAATTAAAAGATATGATGAGGTTGTTGCTAAATTAAAACAAGAAGGCAGAATTTATGCTTGTTACGAAACGGCTGAAGAATTGGAAGTTATGCGTAAAAAACTTATGGCACAAGGAAGACCTCCTATATATGACAGAGGTGCATTGAAGCTTAGCCAAGAAGATATTGCTCGCTACGAAGCAGAAGGTCGTAAACCTCACTATCGTTTTAAATTAGTTGAAGGAACTATTGAGTGGAACGACTTAATCAGGGGCAAAATTTCGTATGATGCTTCTAATTTGGCAGACCCCGTTATCATTAGAGAAGACGGAAGCTATTTATATCATCTGCCTTCGGTTATTGATGATTTTGATTTTGGAATTACTCATATTGTTCGTGGTGAGGATCATGTTACTAATACAGCATCTCAAATTCAAATGTTTGAGGCTTTGGGAGGAAAAGTTCCGGAATTTGCACATTTGCCGTTGTTGACCGGTAAGGAAGGAAAACTTTCAAAACGCTTGGGTTCGCTTGGTGTTAGAGAATTGCGTGCCGATGGTGTTGAAAATATGGCAATTTGCTCATTTTTGGCAAAGCTCGGTACATCGGAAGCTATTGAACCTTATTTTGATTTGCAAACTTTGGCTAATTCGTTAGATTTTAATAAAATCGGTCGTTCGCAACCCAAATTTGATGAAGAAGAGTTGAAGATATTTAACCATAAATTTGTTCGTCAATTGCCTTTTGAAAAAGTGGCGGACAGGGTTAATGTTGCAAAAGATTTTTGGGAAGCGGTTAAAGGCAATTTGAATACTGTTGCCGAAGCTGAAAAATGGCACAAAGTTTGTTGTGAGGAAATAGTTCCGGAAACGGAAGATTTGGAATTGACTTCGATGGCGGCTGATTTATTGCCAAATGAACCTTGGGACAATAATACTTATCAAACTTGGATGAATGCGGTTAAGGAAAATACATCCAAAAAAGGTAAAGAGTTATTTCACCCGATAAGAAAGGCATTGACGGCTCAAGAAAACGGTCCGGAGTTGAAAGTGTTGTTACCGTTTATCGGTCGTAGCAGAGCCGTTAACAGACTCAAAGGAAATAAGGCTTAATTTTTTATTTTAACAGGATAGAGAAAAATGTTTTTGTTTAATACCTTAAGGCGTCGTAAAGAAGAATTTGTACCAATAGATGCAAACAATGTTCGTTTATATGTCTGTGGTCCGACAGTTTATGATAGGGCGCATTTAGGTAATGCAAAAACTTCGGTAGTTTTTGATGTTTTTTATCGAGTTTTGATGAATAAATACGGTAAAGATAAAGTTACATATGTTTCAAATATTACTGATGTTGATGACAAGATATTGAACAAACACAAAGAAACCGGAAAGTCTATTCGTGAAATTACCGAACAAACATATCAGTGGTATATTGATGATATGGCAAAGCTTAATGTTTTGTCGCCGAATCACAGGCCGAGAGCAACCGAATATATCAATGAAATGATTGAAATTGTTAAGTTGCTGCTTCAAAACGGTCATGCTTATGAAGCACAAGGTCATGTGTTGTTTGATGTTGATTCAATGAAAAATTATGGTTTTCTATCCGGTCGTTCAATGAAAGAGATGTTGGCAGGTGCCAGAATCGAAGTTGCTGATTATAAAAAGAATCCGGCCGATTTTATTTTATGGAAGCCGTCTGATGCCGATCAACCCGGTTGGGATAGTCCTTGGGGATATGGCAGACCGGGTTGGCATTTGGAATGTTCGGCTATGAGCTCTAAGTTATTGGGTAACTCGTTTGATATTCATGGCGGTGGTTCGGATTTAATATTCCCTCATCACGAAAATGAATGTGCTCAATCTTTATGCGCTTTTCCGAACGACAGTTTTGCAAAATATTGGATGCATGGCGGTATGCTTATGGTAGACGGTGTAAAAATGTCTAAATCTTTGGGTAATTTTTATACTGTTGATCAAATTTTGGAAAAGCATCCGGCGGAAGCTCTTCGTTTGTTGTTTTTGACTACTCACTATCATCAACCGTTTAATTTTACTTTTGACGGACTTGATTTAGCAAAACAAAATTTGGATAAATTTTATAATGCTTTGTTACAAGTAAAAGATGTTGCTTTAGATGAAAATGTTAAAGCAGATAGCAGAATTGTTGAAGCTTTGGAAGATGATTTGAACACTCCTTTGGCATTAAGCTATATTCATGATTTGGTAAATCAATTAAACAAAGCCGAAACTTTGGAAGAGAAATCAAAATATAAGACATTGTTGTTGAAATCGGCTGATTTGTTGGGAATTTTATGGCTAGACCCGGAAGTTTGGTTTAAGGGTGAGGCGTCTGGCGAGGCTCAAGAAATAGAAGCTCTTATAGAACAGCGCGCAACAGCAAAGAAAAATAAAGATTATGCCCTAGCCGATAAAATCCGCAACGATTTGAAAGAAAGAGGAATAGTCTTAGAAGACGGTGTTAACGGAACTACATGGAAAAAAATATAGTATCCGTAATCAGATTTAATGTTTTAGGTAGTGTTTTACATCGTGTTTAGTCAGGCTGGTGGCGAAAGATTTTTTGGCGGCATAGGTCATAAATAATGCTTCTTCCATTTTTAGTGCTCCCAAGGTTTGCTCCAAAGCTTCGAAGCTTTGATATATTTTGCTCATTAGGGCGAGGTTATCAGTAACGACATCATATAGAATAGTATCTTTTTGTGTGTTCATTTTTTCCTCCTTTAATGTTTTTCATAAAATAATCTAAAAGGAAAAATGCAAGTTTTCAACATAGTAAAATTATGTATCGGTGTAATAAAAATTTGTACATCTTTTGATTTATGAATGACCTAAAGAATCTGAAAAATTTAGGTTATTGATACCCAAGCTGGATAAGGCTTGTTCCCATTTGATACTGTCTTTATCGCCTAAAACAAGATCTTGGTTGGCGTCGACAACTACCCATTGGTTGTTTAGGATTTCTTTTTCCAATTGTTCGGGCGCCCAACCGGCATAGCCTAATGCGATAATGCGTTGTTTTGGCCCCTTGCCACAAGCAATATCTTGCAATACTTCTAAAGAAGATGATACGGATATTCCGCTACTGATATTTATGCTGTCAGCGATTTGATATTCATCGGAATGCAAAATAAAGCCTTTGGTTTTATCTAACGGGCCTCCTTGATATAGGCTTATTGGGAGACTCTTGTCCTTAAAGGGAAAAGGGAGTTCAACAGCCAAATCAGAAAAAGAAAATTCTTTTAATCGGTGATTGATGATAAAGCCCATAGCTCCGTCTTTGCCATGGGAACATATATAGATTACGCTTTGGGCAAACTCGCCATCTGAATTTGGTGTCGCTACAAGGCATTTGCCGGTTAGGTTGTTTATGTCAATTTTATTCATAGTATAGTGTTTTGTATTTAAATTTAACTTTATATATACGATATTTATCTTATAATATAGGTAATATTTGGTTAAAAATCAATTTTATTGAAAAAGAAAATGGTAAAAAAAGTAGTATTCTTTATTTTATTGGTATTGTTTTTGATAAATCCTTTTGTAACAAAAGCTCAAACGGGCGGAAATGTATACTTGGATTTGAAAGAAGACGAAGTTTTGGAGCGCGGAACTTTAGACAATGTTCCTTCGTTGATTGAGCTTGGTAAAAGATATATTGACGATGTGGTTGAATATGATGACATATTGGAAGGCGACGCGATAAATAAAGATTTTAGCGATGATTTTAAGATAAAGTATAAAAATTATAATAAGAAAAAAAATGAAGAGTGGGAAAGATATGTAAGAAATGGGGTAAAAACATATCGTTGGTATAAGGATATTAAGAGTAAAGTTATAAATTGGCTGATGGAAGATGAGACACCACTAATAGTTGATGACAGCCAATATGAAATGGGAGAGCAGGAAGAATATATTCCCAGTGATAAACCGGTTGTAATTAAAGATTTTAAGAAAGTTGTTGCTTATTCGGGATTGAAAAAAGATGTTGAGGCTGCCGAAGACAAACGAGCCAGAGATGCAAAACAGCCAACTCCGTCAGATGTTTTACGCAAATATAAAAAAATAATTATGGAGCAGAAGTGGGTAGAATTTCTGAAAGATTCATGGAGTAAAATAAAGAAAGATATTTATAATCTTCCTGATGTGGGGGTTGACGGAAAAGCAAAAAAAGCCAAATCAATAGTTTTATCAGACAGTAATTTTGCAAATGAAGACGGTAAGATAAGAGGTACCATAGAAATAGAACTATTGCCTCAAAATATGTTATTGTTTAACAAATACAAAGAATATGACGGAATAAAAATAAACTTTGATAAATCGGAAAATATAAAAAATGTAAAATTTAATTTTATGATGCCGCAGAGTTTTGAGTTGGAAAAAATCGGGGTTGTTACGGCGTATGTAAATGATTTTTCGATATATTACGAAGCCGAGGTAACGGATAGATCCAAGCCGATAATTATTAAACCGACAATAACGGCTAATGTTTGTGATAAGAGTGCGTGCGACAACATAGTTATGGAGCCTTATACAAAATTAGAGCCTGTTGAAAAGATAAGTAAAACGCTGTATTCATCGCATATTACAATGGTTGCTATGAATGTCGCAAAAGAGACAAATAAAGATAATTATGAAATCGGTGATGTAGTTTTTGAAAAGAAAAATGACGGATTTTTAGGAAGTGTAAGACTAGATATCGAAACATCAAATTTGCCTAATATTGATGCCTTTATAGTCGGGGATGAAGCGTCATATTTCAAAATGCCGCGATATAGTATAGAAAATGATAGGGTAGTTATCAGATTTGATTTGGACGATATGAGCTTTAATCCTTTGGATAAAGAGCTTTCTTTTTGGTTGTCCGACGGTAATACAAATAATTATATACACAAACAAAAAGTCCGAGAAATGTCTTTGTTTGATATAAGTTCCGGTTTGATGTCTTGGGGAATTTTAGGCTTTGCTTTTTTGGGTGGAATATTACTTAATTTGATGCCTTGTGTATTTCCGGTATTGTCATTAAAACTGTTAAATTATTCAAGGTTTGGAAAACTGTCTGAAATACAAATCAGGAGAAACTTTATTTTTAACAGTATCGGTATTTTATCGTCTTTCGGTGTTATGGCTTGTATATTGGCCGGATTAAAGATGTTTGGTTTGGCGATAGGATGGGGAATGCAATTTCAAAGTATCAGCTTTTTGGTTGCTGTTTTATGGGTTGTTATATTCTTTTTGGCCTATGTTATGGGGTTGATAGATTTTACTTTGCCTGATGTTAATAAAAAATTAGATGACTATTCAAGTAAAAGTAAGATTTTTGAGTTTTTAAGCGGCGTATTTTTAGTGCTTTTGTCAACACCTTGTATGGCTCCGTATTTGGGAACTGCTTTTGGTGTGGCCTTAGCCGGTGATGTTAAAAGTATTGTGGCAACAGTTATGGTTGTCGGATTAGGTTTGTCTGCGCCATATATATTGATTGCGGCTTGTCCTAAAATCGCATTGTACATACCCAAACCGGGAAAATGGATGCTTTGGGTTAATTTTGTAATGTTAGTATTGCTGATAGTAACGGTTGTCTGGTTGCTCAGTATTTTGGCAGTGCAGTCGACAACAGCGCAAATATGGCATTGGATTTTGTATATTGCGGTGATGTTGGTCGTTTTATCGTTTTGGAAGGCTGTCAGAAAAGAAATAAACAGACAAAAAGATGAAAATATTAGTTTGAGGTTGCACAAAAAATTTACTTATATTTTCTCAGTAGTAATATTGCTGATTATATCAATAAGTTTTGTTGATGTGAGAATATCAGCCAATCAAAGAAAAGAATTTATAAATGAAAATCGCACAAAGGTATTAGATGTTGCTTATATCGGTGGGATGGTAAATAATGGTAACAAAATTTTAGTTAAGGTCGGGGCTGACTGGTGTTTAACTTGCAAATTCAATGATGTTATGGCTTTTAATATTGAAAATATTAAAGATGATTTTGTGCGAAACAATGTTTTTGTAATAGAGGTTGATTGGACCAAATATCAGCCACAGGTATTAAGATTTATGCAAAAATTCGGGCGCTCGGGATTACCGTTTTATGTTTTGTTTTCTCAAAGATATCCGAAAGGGATAGTTTTGCCTGAAATTATTGATGATTATGATTTGAAAAGGCTGATAGAAAAATAGAGTTTAATTCAAAAAAATCTTGCACTAAAGAAACCATTGTTGTATAAGTTCTTAAAATTTGAATATTTTTTAAGGAGTTTTATAAAAATGGCAGGACATTCGCAGTTTAAAAATATTATGTACCGCAAAGGTGCACAAGACGCAAAAAAAGCCAAAATGTTTGCAAAATTGGCCAGAGATATTACTTTAGCAGCAAAATCAGGTATGCCTGATCCTGATAAAAACCCGAGATTGCGTTTGGCTATTGCAGCAGCTCGAGCTGAAAGTATGCCAAAAGATAATATTGAAAGAGCAATCGCAAAGGCTAGCCAAACAGCCGGTGGTGATGATTATGTTGCTACACGCTATGAAGGTTTTGGCCCGGGAAAAGTTGCAGTTATTGTAGAATGTTTGACCGATAACAAAAATCGTACAGCCGGTAATGTCAGAACCATATTCGGTAAACGCGGCGGTGCTATGGGCGAGACAGGTTCTGTGGCATTTAACTTTGAGCGAATCGGTTATATTCAATATCCTTTGGCCACAGCAGAGGCAGATGCGATGTTTGAGGCTGCTTTGGAAGCCGGTGCTAATGATGTGACAAGTGATGATGAACATCACGAAATTGAGACTTTGCCGGATGATTTGAATATGGTAACCGAAGCATTGGAAGCAAAATACGGAACTCCGTCGGCTTCTCGTTTAGATTGGAAACCTATGGTTAAAACCGATATTACTGATGTTGAAGTTGCGCAAAAATTCCTTGATTTTATTGATGCCTTAGAAGATGACGACGACGTCCAAAAGGTGTATCATAATGCGGAAATTTCCGAGGAAATTTTGGAAAAACTCGTATAACAGCTCATCTAAAGCCAAAATTTCAAATAGCCGGCTCGGTCATGTACTTCTTTTGTACACTCGCTCGCCGGCTTTTTTATTTTAACTTTATCTGAACTATTCTCCGAGTTTTTCATAAAAACTCGTATAGCGGCTTTTCTTAAAGCCAAAATTTCAAATAGCCGGCTCGGTCATGTACTTCTTTTTGTACACTCGCTCGCCGGCTTTTTTATTTTAACTTTATCTGAACTATTCTCCGAGTTTTTCATAAAAACTCGTATAAAAGTTTTCTAGTGCCATTTTCTGCAGGCTCGAAAAATTCATGTACCTTTTTGTACACTAAAATTTTTCTCGCTTTGAAAATAACACTATAAATTCTTTTCTCCGAGTTTTTTTATAAAAAACTAGAATGCTAAAATAAGTCATGCCCTAAACGGAGCGTTAGCGAAGTGCGGTCAGGCATCTTCAAATTAGTTTAAAAACAAGGAAGATCGCTAACCTCGTTCGCGAGCTCACTTAATGCGATGACATTGTCTATTTGCTTAAGAAGTAATTTCTATTTTTTTGTCTAAAAGTATATTTACTTAATCTTAAAAATATGGTAGTATAAGTTATACATTAACGAAACCAAGGGTTTTAAGATATGTGTGAAATAATGCGTAATATCAATAAAGTAAGAAGTGTGAAAGTGGCGGAAATCTACACACACACACACACACACACACACACACACACACATTTAAACTCTGCTAAGCATAATATAAACGAGATTAACCAACACCCAAAGGGATAATCCCCCCTTTGGGTGTTTTTGTTTTTATACTAAACAAGGAGATTTAAAAAGATGACTAATGAAGAATTGGAAACAGAATTATCTAAACTCTATAAAAGAAAATGTGAAACAGAAAGAGGGTCAGATAAATATAAGCAAATTCAGCAAGAATATATTGCTATGGCTAAAGAAGTGGATTCGTCTGATTTGGAACAATCTGCGATATATTCCGGATGGGAAGACGGTTTTAATGTCATTATAAAGGGATGCTTAGATAATTTGACGACAGACGAAAAATTGCACTATGCTGAAGTTTTACTGTCCGCAAAATTGTACAAAGACCAAACAAGAAGCAATATGTATATAGCACACCTGTCATTTACAAATTTTGGAGCTATTGCAGATGTTTCTGATGAGCAAGCAAAAAAAATTGACAATATCATTAAGAAGGCAAAAGACTGCTATGGTGCAGATAATATAGGACAATTTAACTTATTGAAAAACTTAGCTAATACTGGTGGGTTATCAGATGAAACAAGAAAGTTAGTCAATTCTGTAGTTCCTGGAAGGATGCTAGATGCAAAATTTCAAACAAAAAGAACTTTTAATGATGTACTTATAAGTGGTTATTATCCTAAAATTAAAGAAACATTAGATTATGTGATTTCCTCTCAAAATGCCGGCGAAAAATATTGCAAATTTTTGGGTGTAACAGACGGAAGAATACCTGAGACAAAAACAGAAATGTTTGATGCTTGTGTTGAAACTATTAATGGGCATGAACATTTAGAAAAACTAAAAGCTTCTTTTGTTGTTCAGGATATATTGGAAGGCAAAAGCGATAAACTTAAACCAGAGAGTATTGTGGTACTTTTGAATACAGATAAGAGCCTTGTACATACGCCGAGTATATTGAAGAAAATTGGTGTGGATAAAGCAAGAGAAGTGAGAAAATCTTTAGAAAAAAGTTTGGGTATATATGGTGGAAGTCGTCAGGATATGAGTCAAAGATTAATGATTATTAATATGGAATTACGCAATAATCCGGATGAGGAATATGCGATGAAATTATCTAGAGCAGCTATGAGTTGCGTAACCTCATATAGAGATGGTTGCGGATCAGCGGCTTTGATTAAGGAGACTATAAAAAATGTTGAAGCAGTAAAAAGTAGAATAGAAGCTTCGAGCGAACGTAATGAGTCTTTTATAAGTGATTGCGAGCAAAGATTAAAAAAAATAAAGGAAATACATGAGAAAAAAACAGATAAAGACAACGAAAGTTTAAGCGGATTGAAAGCGGTACAATCGCAACTTAATCAGGGAGAGAATCCGCCAAAAACAGATAAAGAAAAAAATGTTGTCGCACTATCTAATTATGCAAAACGAAGAAAAGCAGCATTAAGAAGATAGTTTTTACTACTTAAATCTTTATTTAGTGTAAGATTTGTTTGTAGAACCGCATTTATTTATATAGGCTAGCCTCGGCAATTTTGTGTTGGGGCTTTTTTTATAACCCTAAGCGAAGTGTTCGCGAAGTGCGGTCAGGCATCTTCAAATTAGTTTAAAAACAAGGAAGATCGCTAACTTCGTTCGCAAGCTCACTTAAGGCGATGACTTATTAGGTCATTTTATGCTCCTTGCAATGACATATTTTTTTGTTTGAAAGAGTTTACTTAATGTTAAAAATGTGATAATATGACACATATTTCGAGCAAGGAGTTAAAAAATGAGTGATAAAAAAATATCAATAGACGATCTGTCTAAAGAGATTGCAAATATAAAGGATAGCTATAATAAGGGAAACAGTCCGGAAGAATTTAAGAGCGTGGCTGAGAGATATATTTCTTTAGCAAGAGAGCTTGCAACAGATGATGTAGAAGCGTGTAGAATATATCATGGCTTTTTTTGGGAAGCAGGAAAAACACCGGCTGTTAGCGGAAAAAGATACAGCTATAATGGAATGTCCTTAAACGGATATGATATATTTTCTCGTGGTTTTAGAAGTATGTCAGTAGATGATAAACTTATACGGGCTGATATTTTAACCACATTGTTGGATGACAAAGAATATGGATTTGGAGCGTTAGGTATATTATATCGTATGAACTTCGGCGATGGTGAAAATTTTACTGACAAACAACTTGAACATGTTAAAAACATTATAAATAAATGTATGAGCACCGGAAATGATAGTTTGATTAAGCAAATGGGCTTACCAAGAACTGTAGCGAACAGTTCGAAGGTATCACCTCCACTTGCAAAAATGAATCGTAATTCATATAAACGATAAAATTAGCTTTTTTATTACTTAAATCTTTGATTAGTGTAAGATTTTGCTTGTAGAATCGCATTTATTGATATAAGCTAGCCCCGACAATTTTGTGTTGGGGCTTTTTTTAGCCCTTAACATGCGTTTTAACAAAAGCTTACGAAAGGAGCTATATTTACCATGAGTAAATGGGTTTATACATTTGGAAACGGTAGCGCTGAAGGCGATGCCAGCATGCGTAATCTCCTTGGTGGTAAGGGTGCTAACTTGGCTGAAATGAACACAGTCGGTTTGCCTGTTCCTCCGGGATTTACAGTTACAACTGAAGTTTGTACATATTACTACGACAACAACAAGACTTATCCTGCTGATTTGAAAGATCAAGTCAGACAAGCTGTTGCTTATGTTGAAGGTATTATGGGCAAAAAATTTGCTGACGCTAACAATCCGTTGTTGTTCTCGGTACGTTCAGGTGCCAGAGTTTCAATGCCGGGTATGATGGATACCGTTTTGAACTTAGGTTTGAATGATGAAACAGTTAAAGCTTTGGCTAAAGCTTCAGGTTCTGAAAGATTTGCTTATGACTCTTATCGTCGTTTCTTGCAAATGTTCTCAGATGTGGTTTTGGGTGCAGACATTGATTTGTACGAAGAAGCTTTGGAAAATATGAAAAAATCTAAAGGCTATGCTTCTGATACAGATATGACAGCCGAAGATTTGAAAGAATTGGTAAGCCAATACAAAGCTATCGGTGAAAAATTGGGTAAAGTTGTTCCGCAAGATCCTTGGGATCAATTGTGGGCAGGTATCGGTGCAGTGTTCGGTTCTTGGATGGCCGCTCGTGCTATTACCTATCGTAAATTAAACAACATTCCGGGCGACTGGGGTACAGCCGTTAATGTTCAAACCATGGTATTCGGTAATGCCGGTGATGATTGTGCTACCGGTGTTTGCTTCTCTCGTGACCCTGCTACCGGTGAAAATGTTTACTACGGTGAATATTTGGTTAATGCTCAAGGTGAAGATGTTGTGGCCGGTATTCGTACACCACAACCTATGGCTTCTAAAAATGACGGTACTTCTTTGGAAGAAAAATGGCCTCACCTCTATCAAGAATTAGTTGATGTTAGAGATAAATTGGAAGCTCACTACAAAGATATGCAAGATATGGAATTTACCATTGAGCATGGAAAACTTTGGATGTTGCAATGCCGTAACGGTAAGAGAACTGCTGCAGCTGCCGTAAGAATGGCTGTTGAAATGGTTGAAGAAGGCATGCTTTCTAAAGAAGAAGCTATTATGAGAGTTGGTGCTGATCAATTAGACCAATTGTTGCACCCGATGCTTGATCCTAAAGCTAAGAAAAATGTTATTGCTACCGGTTTGCCGGCTTCTCCTGGTGCTGCCGTTGGTCGTGCAGTATTCAATGCTGAAGACGCTGAAGCTTGGGCTAACAAAGGTGAAAGAGTTATCCTTATCCGTAACGAAACTTCTCCGGAAGATATCGGCGGTATGCACGCTTCTCAAGGTGTGATTACTGCTCGTGGCGGTATGACATCTCACGCTGCCGTTGTTGCTCGCGGTATGGGTACTCCTTGCGTTTCTGGTTCTAACGATATTACAATTAACTATGCTAACAAGACTATGTCTACAAAGTCTGGTGTTGTTATTAAAGAAGGTGATTGGGTATCATTGGACGGTGCTAAAGGTCAAATTATCGAAGGCGAAATTCCGACAGTTAAAGCTGATACAAACACAGGTAACTTCGGTAAATTGATGAGCTGGGTTGATGAAATCAGAGTATTGAAAGTTCGTGCTAATGCCGAAACTCCGAAAGATGCTCAAACAGCTCGTGATTTTGGTGCTCAAGGTATCGGTTTGGCTCGTACAGAACACATGTTCTTTGATGCAAACAGAATCGGCGATATGCGCGCTATGATTTTGTCTGACAACGAAGCTGGTCGTAGAGCTGCTTTGGCAAAATTGTTGCCTTACCAAAAGCAAGACTTCAAAGATTTGTTCAAAATTATGGACGGTCTGCCGGTTACTGTTCGTTTGCTTGACCCACCATTGCACGAATTCTTGCCTCACACAGATGCTGAAATGCAAGAATTGGCTGATAAATTGGGTATCACATTAGAACAAGTTAAGACACGCGCTGCTGCTTTGCACGAAGCTAACCCGATGTTGGGTCACCGTGGTTGCCGTTTGGCAGTTACATATCCTGAAATTGCTGAAATGCAGGCTCGCGCTATTTTGGAAGCTGCTTTGGAATGCCAAGCTGAAGGCATTAAAGTAACTCCTGAAATCGAAGTTCCTTTGACAGGTTCTAAGAAAGAGTTGGATATCGTTAAAAATGTTATCGATACAACAGCTAACCAAGTATTCGCTGAAAAAGGCGCTAAAGTTAACTACATCGTCGGTACAATGATCGAGTTGCCGAGAGCTGCTTTGATGGCTGAAGAAATTGCTGAATCTGCTGCATTCTTTGGTTTTGGTACAAACGACTTGACTCAAACAACTTTGGGTATGAGCCGTGACGATACAGGTGCTATTTTGGACGAATACAGAGCCAAAGGTGTTTATGTTGCTGATCCGTTTGCTTCTATTGATGTTGACGGCGTTGGTAAATTGGTTGCTCGCGCTTGCCGTAAAGGTCGCGAAACCAATGCAGACATTCACTTGGGTGTTTGCGGTGAACACGGTGGTGATCCGAAATCAATCGAATTCTTCCACAAGGTTGGTTTGGATTATGTATCTTGTTCTCCATACCGTGTACCGGTTGCTCGTTTGGCTGCCGCTCAAGCTGCAGTTAAATTCGGCAAAGATCGTACAGTAGGCGGTGAACACAACGGCTCTTGCTGTTGCCAAAAATCTGCTTAATTTATAAGATAATTTTCTTATAAAGCAAAATAAAGGCTCGAGGTTTATAAGACCTCGAGCTTTTTTTAATAAAAATATTAAGAGACTCTTAAAGAATTGCTTGACATTTTGATATAAAAACCTTTATATATCTGTTAAATCAAGAGCGCGGCTTTTTGATGTTGTTTTGCATTGGATAAAAGACAATTTTCAAGGAGTCGGTTTGGTAGTTTTTTTATTTTAATAAGGTAAAGTTATGGCAAAAATCAGTCCGTTACAGTTTTTCCGTCAGGTCAGACAGGAAGTTAAGAAAGTTACTTGGCCCACAAGAAAAGAAGTTATGCAAAGTTTGGTTATGGTAATCATCTTGGTTGCTATTGCCGCTACATTCTTCTTCTTTGTAGATCAAATTTTGGGTTGGATTGTCAAAACTGTATTTTCGCTTGGAGAATAATATAAATGAGTGCTAAGTGGTATGTTGTTAATGTTCACTCGGGTTGTGAGAAAAAAGTTGCACAATCTATCAATGAACAAGTTGCTTTGAAAAAATGGGAAGACAGAATTTTGGATATTTTGATTCCGACTGAAGAAGTTGTTGAAGTCAAAAAAGGTCAAAAAGTTACCAGTGAACGCAAATTCTTCCCCGGTTATATCTTGGTTAAGATGGAAATGTCTGATGAGGCATGGCACTTGATTAAGAATAATCCTAATGTTAGCGGATTTTTGGGTTCTCGTAACAAACCTTATCCGATTACCGAGGCAGAAGCTCAGCGCATTATTACTCAAATGCAAGAAGGTGTTGAGCGTCCTCGTGAAGTTGTCAACTTTGAAATCGGTGAGCAAGTCAGAGTTTGTGACGGTCCGTTTGCTTCGTTCGTCGGATTGGTCGAAGATGTTGATACCGAAAGAGCAAGAGTTAAGGTTTCGGTTTCTATCTTCGGTCGTTCTACTCCGGTTGAGTTAGAATATTCGCAAGTTGAAAAAATTTAATCAATTTTGAATTTATAGCGCCGATGAGAATGTCGGCGCTTTGTCTTTTTATCTTATTATAATTTTTTAGGAGAACTTATATGTTTAAGAATTTGGCAAATGAATTTAAAAAATTTGCAATGCGCGGTAATGTTATCGACATGGCTGTCGGTATTATCATCGGTGCTGCTTTTGGTAAAATTGTCGACTCATTGGTTAAAGATGTTATTATGCCACCAATCGGTTTGTTGCTCGGTAAGGTTGACTTTACAAACTTGTTCTTGGTATTAAAAGAAGGTGCAACTCCGGCTCCGTATAATTCTTTGGCTGCTGCTCAAGAAGCCGGTGCAGTTACTATGAATTTGGGTGTTTTTGTTAATGCCGTTATCAGCTTTTTGATTGTGGCTTTTGCCGTATTTATTTTGATTAAGGCTATTAACGAATTGCAAGCCAAGATGGATAAGAAAGAAGCTCAAGTTGCAGTTAAAACTACAAAGTCTTGTCCTTATTGCTGTTCGGAGATTTCTATCAATGCAAAAAAATGTCCGCATTGTACATCTGAATTGCCGGCAGAAGAAAAAACAACAAAGGCTAAGAAAAAATAAACAAAATGTGCTTTATAAAGAACGCATCTTTTATAAGGTGCGTTTTTTTTGTTGCCAGCCGTATGAGGCGCGTGACCAAAGGCGAGTATCATTGCCATTGGGATAAGCAAAAATGCCGCAAACGGTAGGTGTTTTGCAACCGGTGGTTTCGGGAGTGGTATAAGCAATATTGTTATCTAAGCAATAAGCCATATCAGCAAAAATGCGAGCTTCCATATATTGTGATGAATAGCCGTAAGTGTCAGAGTTTGTAATTATGGCATTAGGATTATGAAGCGATTCAAAAATAGCTTTGTGTTCGGGTAAAACTTCTGCTTTGCCCAAGATAAGATTTTGGAAATCATTTTGCATAACGGGATTCTTCCAACCGCCGCCAAAGGTCATAAAATAATTTGCTTTAGCAATATCAGAAGCTATAAATCTTAAATTATAAGCCATAATATAAGCGCTGAAAAATTCGGCAGTCCTAATACGGTCAAAAAATGAGATTTTTTTATCGTTAAGTTCCGGCAATATTTTATACCACGCCGGATCAGATGATTTGGGCGGAAGTTTGGTTATAAAATTAGAATCGTCGCTGCAAATTACGGCATTATTAAAAAGTTTGCGCAACAGCTCATAATTGATGTTGCCTTGTGTTCCAAATTTGCCATTAAAATCACAAGGCACATTTTGTTCATTGCGTGCAAGATAATCAACAAAATGATTAAAAGGGCCGGTGTCCCAACCGAAAGTTTTGATATTGTCATCGCTATCATTGGAAATTACGGATAGGTTTCCGGTGTTTCCACCATTTAAGAATATAAGAGGAAAAATGCCTTTTTCTTTTAGCTTTAGAGCCAAATGCAGATTGTGTATCGGAGCCAAAGGCGCACCTTCGCCACCGTTCATTATATCGTCGGAGCGAAAATCGTATGCGACTGGGATTCCAGCCACCTCAGCCAACATTTGACCGGAGCCGATTTGTAAAGTGTTGGGATTTTCTTTTGATATGGATGGCGGATTGTGATAACAGGTTTGACCATGAAAACCGATGGCCTTGATATCTTCTTTTTTTAAGCTTGCTTTTTGAATGGTTTGTTTAATTGTTTCGGCAACGATTTTTATATATTCATTATGAAGGGCTAAAAATTTTGTTTTATCGTGGTTGTATATTTTTTCAATATCGCCGTTAGCTGACTTTATTTCGTTTTTTAATTGGCGAAAACTATCAGCAATATTTTGAGGAATGGGCATTGAATGAGCACAAATATCCTTGATGTTTTTTGAGGTAAAATCAGTAATTACCACATCAACAGCGTCTAGAGAATTGCCGGTCATTATGCCAATGTAATACATTTTGGTTTCCTAATCGGTAAAGGTTGATGAGGCCAATTGTTTTATATCATCATCGGAAAAGCCTAATGCTTTGGCAATGGCAAAAGCGAATAAATGAGCTTTGCCCATAGCTTTGGCGGTGATAATTTTGCCGTCGACTTCAACATCGTTGCCGGTAAATGAAAATTTGTGTTTTTTAGAAAATTGTTCGCAAGCAGGGTATCCGGTAATGCGTTTGCCATCAGCAACTCCGGCATCTTTTAAGACTATCGGAGCAGCGCAAATGGCTGAGATTATTTTTTCATCTTGCGCAGATTGTTGCACCAAAGAAATAACCTCTTTGGAATCACGCAGATTGGTGGTGCCGGGAAGTCCGCCGGGAAGCATAAGTACATCAAAATCAGCGGTTGAGATTTTATCAATGGTAGTGTCGCTGACAATCTTAAAACCATGAGTGCCGATAATTTCTTTATTGTCGGTAATTGAGGTAAAAACAATGTTTACACCAAGCCTTTTTAATAAGTCGGCAGGAACTATTGCTTCGCTTTCTTCAAAGCCGGCAGCCAGTAGTATGCAAGCGGTTTTAATCATTCTGTTTTACCTCCGTGTCTTTTTCAATTTCTTCTTTTTCCTTTTCTTTTTCCTTGTAACGATACAAGTTTGATAAGAATTGGCGCTCAATATTTTTATAACTTTTCGACAACAATTTTGATTTATATAAAAATGCTACATAAATTCCGATGATGGCATAGGTGGTAAAAAAGTCTTTGGTAAATAAATGATTGATTACCACAGTAATAAAGATGATTATAATCGCCATTCTTAAGAAGGTACAAAATATAAGAGGCAGGCGGTTGGTTATTTTTTTGTGCCACAATGTAAGGTAGATACGAGCCAAATCGCTGTTTACGGTTAAAAGCCCTTGTAAGAATGGTGACATAATAACTAAGGTTATCAGCATTGACAGTAAATCAGCAACTTTTGACGGCATTAGTTTTGTTGCAAACGGATGTATCAAATGGAAAGAAATGTTGATGATGGCGACTAAAATTATGGAAGCTATACAAAGCTTGAAAAAATATTTTTTAAATAATTGGCGCCACAATTGTTCATCAGCAGAAGTATCTTTTTTTGATGTTGTGTGAGTTGATAAATATTCTTTCCATTTTTGCGGTATCAATTTGTAGGTAAAATTATAAAACCTTTTGGATGATTTTATCATCATCGGAGTGGTAAAGGTTGTAATAACCGAAACTGCCACAATAGTCGGATATACATATTCTTTCAAAACACCGATAGCCATACCGGCAGAGGCAATAATAAATGCAAATTCGCCTACCTGAGCAAGTGAAAAACCGCTTAGGATAGATGTTTCCAAACGGTTGCCTGAAAGCAAAAATCCTAAGGTTGATAATATAACTTTTCCGGTAATAACTACAAAAGTTATAATCAAAATAGGCTTGATATATTCGATAAACATAGCAGGATCAACGAGCATTCCTACCGAGGTAAAAAATACGGCACCGAACAAATCTTTGACCGGTTTTATAGTTGATTCGATGCGCTCGGCTTCATCTGTTTCGGCCAAAATAGAGCCCATAATAAAAGCACCCAAGGCTGATGAAAACCCAACTGATGTGGCAATCATAACCATACCTAAACACAAAGCCATTGATACCAAGAGCAGTAATTCGTCATTAAGCAGATGAATTACTTTTTTGATTAGGGTCGGAACCAAATATACACCGGTAATAAACCACAATACGAGGAAGAAAATAAGTTTGCCCGAACTTATGAGCAATTCTATGCTGTCAACATTTTTACCTAAAGAGACAGTCGGTAATAAGACAAGGAGCAAAATTCCTACCACATCTTCAACGACCAAAACTCCGAAAACCAAGTCGGTGAAGCGTTGACCTTTTAGTTCTAATTCTTCAAAAGCTTTGATGATAATGGTAGTTGATGACATTGAAATCATACCGCCTAAAAATAAGCTTTCGGTTGTTGTCCAGTGCAAAGCAAGACCCACATTGTAGCCGATAAGAAGCATAAATAAAATATTGGCACTGGCGGTGATTATGGCGGATTTTCCCACATTTACAATCTTTTTGAAACTGAACTCAAGGCCCAAACTGAAAAGTAAGAAGATAACGCCTATATCAGCCCAAGTTTGAATATTGGCTTTGTCAAGAGCTGTGGGCCACAAAGAAAAGTGCGGGCCGACAAGTATACCTGCTAAAATATAGCCTAAGACGACCGGTTGTTTCAGTTTTTTGAACAAAACGGTTATGAGACCGGCGCAAATCATAATCAGTGCAAGGTCTGATATCAAGTCAGGCAAATGATTCATAAAGGGTACCTCTTAAATTTATTCAACCCGAATTATAATGTATTAATTATAAAAAAATATTTAATGCGAGGGTAATAAAAAAGCCAAACTTTTGTTTGGCTTTTGGGATGTTAAAAACGAAAATCTCGTTCGCCGGTGCTTATAGCCTCAATTCGTTGTTTACATATAGAGCGCACTTTTTCATTAGGTATTTGATTTAACTCTTTTTCAATTAGAGTTTTTCCGACTTTTTTAGTTTTATCCGAAGCATAATCTTCGAGATATTCTTTTAAGGTCATTAGAGCATTGGGCAAACAGCAATTATGAATTTGCATATTTTTGCATAGTGCCATAAATCTGTCGCCGGTTCGTCCTTCACGATAGCACGCGGTACAAAAACTCGGGATATAACCAAGTTCCATAAGCCAGCAGATTATATCATCCAAACTGCGGGTGTCGGAGATATCAAACTGAGCGGAATTTTCTTCTTCTTTTTGCGGATTTGCATAGCCGCCGACAGATGTTTTGCTACCGCCGGATATTTGTGAAACACCAAGCTTTAATACGCGTTCACGCGATTTTTGGCTTTCGCGGGTTGAAACAATCATACCGGTATAAGGAACTGCGATGCGGATGCAAGCCACCAGTTTGGCAAAAATGTCATCGTCAATGGCATTAGTGAAAGAAGAAGCGTCAATATCATCAGCCGGACAAATACGCGGAACACTTATGGTATGCGGGCCAACGCCGTATACAGCTTCGAGGTGTTCAGCGTGCATTAAAAGGCCGGCAAATTCATAGCGATAGGTTGACAGGCCATATAATACACCAAGTCCGACATCGTCTATTCCGCCTTGCATTGCGCGGTCCATAGCTTCGGTATGATATGCATAATTGTGTTTTGGGCCGGTAGGGTGCAAAGTTTCGTAGTTTTCTTTGTTGTAGGTTTCTTGGAAAAGAATATATGTGCCGATACCGGCTTCGTGAAGTTTGCGATAGTTTTCAACCGTTGTGGCGGCAATATTAACATTTACGCGACGAATCGCACCGTTTTTATGTTTGATTGAATAAATAGTTTTGATAGAATCTAAAACATATTCAATCGGGTTGTTTATCGGGTCTTCGCCAAGTTCTAATGCCAGCCTTTTGTGTCCCATATCCTGAAGGGCGATAACTTCTTGTTTTATCTCTTCCTGAGTCATTTTTTTACGATGAATATTTTTGTTTTTCAAATGATAGGGACAGTAAACACAACCGTTTACGCAGTGGTTTGACAGATAAAGGGGAGCAAACATTACAATACGGTTGCCGTAAAAATCATTTTTGATTTGTTGTGCTAAAGCAAAAATTTCTGCGTTTTTTTCTTCTATGTCGCAATCAAGCAAAACAGCGGCCTCACGATGGGTTAATCCTTTGCGAAGACGAGCTTTGTTCAATATTTCATCGATTAAAGCAATATTGCTTTTATTTTTTGAAGCATATTCCAAAGTGTCTAATATTTCTTGATTATCAATAAATTCTTCTGCTTTTGTTGATTTTGGATTATACATAACTTTCCCCTTTTTTATAAACCATCTGCTATATAATCACTTTTTTATAATAATTGGTATTTTTTTTTAAATTTTGTGCATAAATTTTATTGTAAATGAACAGAATTTGAGCTAATAATTGAAAAAAAAATAACGATTTACGGGAATATTGATGAAGAAAGAACTTTTGGCGCCGGCTGGTGATATTGAAGCCGGGTATGCAGCTCTTTATTATGGGGCTGACGCGGTTTATTTGGGATTGAAGCAGTTTTCGGCTCGCGCTACGGCAAATAATTTTAGTGAAGATGAGTTGGATGAGTTTGTCGGTTTTGCTCACTATTTGGGACGAAAAGTTTTTGTTACCATAAATACCGTATTGCAAGAATCGGAAATGCAACAGCTGATAAAAAATCTGGATATTTGTAAAAGGTGTAAGGTTGACGCGGTTATTTTGCAAGATTTGGGCGTAGCAAAAATTGTCAAAGAATATTATCCCGAAATTGAAATGCATGCCAGTACACAAATGGCGGTGCATAATAAACAGGGCGCTTTGGCTCTAAAGAATCTTGGATTTTCACGGGTAGTTCTGGCCAGAGAATTGTCTTTGCCTGAAATGAAAGAGATTGCCTCAATTAAGGATTTAGAATTGGAGGCTTTTGTTCATGGGGCGCTTTGTTATTCGTATAGCGGAATTTGTCAGTTTTCATCTTTTGAAAACGGAAGAAGCGCCAACAGAGGAAAATGTTTGTATCCTTGTCGCAGTCAATTTTGTAAGAGCGGCAAAAATGAGCACAGTTTTTCGATGAAAGATATGGCGTTGGAAGAAGATATTATCAATTTGCCGGTTTATTCGTTGAAAATTGAAGGCAGAAAGAAAAATGCTTTGTATGTGGCAGCTGTTACTGATTATTATCGCAATATATTGGATGGTAACGGAAATTTAAGAGAAAAAGCGCAAAATATTAAGCAAATATTTTCTCGTCCGTGGTGTAAGTTTCACTTAAAAGGCAAGAATAAAGATGTGACTGATAAAAAATTTGTCGGGCATCGAGGACTTTTAATCGGAAAAGTTGAGGATTTTACTGATAAAAAAATAATTTTAACTACCGAATTCAGAATTGCCAAGCATGATGGAATTCAAATAGATGTCGAAGGGCTAGAAAAACCTTACGGATTTTCGCTGCAAAAATTTAGAGTAAAAGGAAAAAATGTTTGGGAGGCAAATGCCGGCGATAAGGTTGAAATAAATTTGCCCTATAAACTTGAGGGATTAAAAAAAGGAAATTCGGTTTATTTGTCATCGTCATCTTATGTAAAAGGTGCATATGATTATCAAAAACCAAGGCCAAAAGAATTTATCATAAGAACCAAAATTGATGTTGAAGTAAGTGTTACAAAAAATAAATTGATGGCAAAATCTTGTGGCGAATTTGCAGAAGTTGAGGGTATTTTTACGCCGGCAAAAGACATAAATAAAGTCAATGAAGCGATAAAAAATGCTTTTGAAAAAACAGGCGATACGGTTTTTGATTTGAGAAATATCGTTATAAACAATGAGGGTAATCTGTTTGCGCCGATATCTATGCTTAATGATTTGAGAAGAAAATTATATGAGCAAATCGTAATTGAAGATGAGATGGTTAAAATCAAAGATGTTGAACCTCGTATCTTAAAAAAGAAACATGGATGGATTGTCAAAACTGATGATGTGAAAAAAGTAGCGTTATTGGATTTTGAAAAATTAGATGAGATAATCTTGCTGATAAATCCGGAGACCGAAATTTCTGATGTTTTGAGGCTGCCTAAAAATAAGGTAAGAATTGCTTTGCCGACGGTGTGCAGAAATCCGAAAGATTTTGAAAAAATTATATCAAAATTACTTGATGCCGGATATAAAAAATGGGAAATCGGAAATTATTGGGGCTTGAGTGTTTTGCCGATTAAGAAAATTGATTTAAGCTTTGATAATATGATTTATATGTTTAATTTGCAGGCTTTACAAATGGCAAAAGATATACATATATCACGAGCTACATTGGCGGTCGAAGACACTTTGGAAAATATGGAAACTTTGGCTTTTGGCTCGCCGGTAGATATTGCTTTGGTGGTTTATCAGGATGTGCCTTTGTTTACATCAGCGGTTTGTATCAGAGATAATGCATGTAAAGATTGTAATAAAAAACCTCTTTGGATTTATATGGAAAAAGAGGGAAATAAATATGAGGCTTTATCAAAGGATTGCCAACTTATGATGTTTAACGAAAAAGCTTTTTGCATGGCCAAAGAAGCTAAAAATATTAAGGCTGATTTTTATCGAGCTGACTTTGTTTATAAAAATTATGCGCCGGAAAAGGTGCGTGATATTTTGCACAAGCTGATGAATTTTGAAGATGTGGCAAATTGTGTCAAAGGTAATATTTTGCGCAAGAACGGTAGCTTTTAATAAAATAAAAATCGCAAGTTTTCATTGCGATTTTTATTTTATTAAAAAGGTAATATTTTGAAAACAAACAGAATATATAAAATCAAAGTTGCGTAGGTTCCGGCGATAATATCATCGAGCATTACCCCCCAAGCATTAGTGATTTTTCTGTCAGCCCAGCGAACCGGTTGAGGCTTTAGAATGTCAAAAATTCTAAACAAAATAAAACCGGCTAAATAAATCTGCCAATCATAAAGGCGATTATTTAAATACGGAGCGACGCTGACAAAAGTAAGCAGTTGTCCGGCAACTTCGTCGATAACCACAAAACCGGGGTCGTGAGGTGTATGACGCAAAACTTCGGTTGTGGCCATAGTGCCGATTACAAAAATAACAAATACAGCTATGCCAATACCCCATATTCCATAAAAATTGGCCAAGAAATATGCCAAAGGAAGAGTTGCTAATGAGCCAAATGTTCCGGGGGCTATTTTGGAATAACCGACATTAAAAAATGTTGCTAATGTAAATGAAAATCCTTTTTTCATAAAACTTACTCCGTATTGTTTTTATATTTTTGTATTAGCAACAATGTTTAATTTTTTGAAGTTTTTTATATCAGTTGATAACAGCAATTTTACAACTTGAAATTAAAGCGTTTTTTTGATATTGCTTACAGTGTTGTATAAAATTTTAATAAAACTATTTTTAGTAAGGGTGTATAAAAATGAAAATAGGAATTATAGGAACCGGCTATGTCGGTTTGCCTACGGGTGTGGGCTTGGCAGAACTCGGAAACGAAGTAGTCTGCATTGATAAAGATGAAGAGAAAATCAAGTCTTTGAAATCAGGAAAAGTTACGATTTTTGAAGACGGTTTAGAAGATCTGTTTAAGAAAAATATCCAAAATGAAAAATTGAAATTTACCTCGTCGATGGAAGAAGGGGTAAAAAATGCCGATGTGGTAATTATTGCGGTGGGTACACCGCCTCATCCGGTTACCAAAGAAGCTGATATGAAATATATTCATCAAGCAGCCGAGGAGTTGGCGCAATATATTAACGGTTATACGGTAGTGGCTACAAAATCTACCGTACCGGTCGGCACAGGTGATGAGATTGAGGCAATTATTAAAAAAACAAATTCGAAAGCTGAGTTTGATGTGGTGTCTTTGCCGGAATTTTTGCGTGAGGGTTTTGCTATACATGATTTTTTTGAGCCTGATAGAATTGTGGTAGGTACAAATTCTCCAAAAGCAACCGAAGTTATTAAAAAACTGTATGAGCCGTTTGAAGGCAAAGCAGAAATTTTGTTTGTTAAAAGAAAATCATCGGAAACAATTAAATATGCCTCAAATGCTTTTTTGGCGATGAAAATTCATTATATAAATGAGATGGCTGATTTTTGTGAAAAGTCAGGAGCCGATGTTTTTGAAGTTGCCAAAGGTATGGGACTTGATAATCGAATCGGTAAGCGTTTCTTAAATCCCGGACCGGGGTATGGCGGAAGTTGTTTTCCTAAGGATACCAATGCTATGGCATATATGGGCAAAAAATATGGTGCGCCCTTGTCTTTGATTGAAGCAACAATCAGAGGTAACGATCTTAGAAAAACACAAATGGCAATGCGTATTATAAAAGCAGTTGAAGGTATTGATAATCCGAAAATTGCAATTTGGGGTTTGGCGTTTAAGAACGGAACTGATGATGTAAGAGAGTCTCCGGCTATGCAGATTGTTGAGCAGTTGTTGAAAAATAATGCCCGACTTTGTGTCTATGATCCCAAGGCTGTTGCTAATGCAAAAAAGATTTTGGGTGATAAAGTTGAATATGCTTCATCGGAATTAAAGGCTGTAAAAAATGCGGATGCGGTTGCTGTTTTGACGGAATGGGATGAATTTTCTAAAGTTGATTTACAAGAGCTTAAAAAACAAATGAAAACACCAAAAATTGTCGATTTACGCAATATGTTAAAAGAAAAAAATCCGGTAAATATGGGGTTTGAATATTATTGCATCGGTGCTAATTGATAAATTCGTGGTAATGCCAATCAGACAAATGGTGCGATATGTGAAGTATTGCACCATTTGGTACATTTGAACAAGGAATACCCAGATGTTGCATTATTTGAGAAATGGCTATTCCGTGCGAAGAAATACCGATGTTTTGATGAAAAGTATTAAGCGAGTAATGATTAAGCCCGTCTAATATTCTGGCGCGAACTTCTTTTTTACTTTCGCCGCCGGCAAAGCGGGTGTTACCGGTGGTATCATGACGCCATTTGAAGTAAATATCAGGATAATATTTTTCGACATAGCTGATGTGCATTCCCTCAACTATTCCCATATTTACCTCAATAAAGCGCGAATCAATAAAGATTGGTGCTTTAATTATATCGGCAACGATTTTGGCAGTTTGCATGGCGCGTTTCATGGGACTGGAAACAATCAATGTAATGCCTTTGTTCTTTAGTTTTTGAGCAGTATTTAGTGCTTGAAGGCGACCGATGGCGGTAAGTTGCCCGTTAAAAGATTGTCCTTGGATGTGATTGGTTACATTCAAAGGGCATTGGCCGTGACGAAAAATGTAAAAATGTTTGAGCATATTGTTTCCTGTAATTTTTTCTTATATATAATAACGAATCTTGTTATTTAAGCGGATATAATTGGTGCAAAATATAAAAAAAAGTCTATAATCTGTTAATATTTAATGTTATGGGAGATGCTGTTATGCAGAAGATAGTACCGGCAAAATTGCAAAAAGGTGATGAAATCAGAGTTATCGCTCCGGCAACAGGACTTAAAATAATCGGTCAGGATTGTCGCCAAATTGCTAAAGAGCGTTTTGAAGCTATGGGCTTGAAGGTTAGTTTTGCAACAAATACAACCGATGAAAATTTTGATATGTTTGCATCAACAGATATCAAAAAAAGAGCTGATGATGTTATGGAGGCTTTTTTAGATAAAAATGTAAAAGCTATTTTTACGATTTTGGGCGGTTTTAATTCTAATCAGATTTTGCCGTTTTTGGATTATGAAGTAATAAAAAATAATCCGAAAATTTTGTGCGGATATTCAGATATTACAGCTTTGTTGTCGGCAATAGAAGCTAAGACCGGTTTGGTTTGTTTTTATGGCCCTCATTATAGTTCTATCGGTATGAAAAAAGGCAATGATTATACTTTGGATATGCTTAAAAAAGTTTTGTTTGAAGGTGAAAGTGAGTTAAAGGCTTCTGATGAATGGAGTGACGATTTGTGGTTTATCGACCAAGAGAATCGTGATTTTATAAAAAATGAGGGTCGCTGGGTACTGCAAGACGGTAATGCCAAAGGTGAGTTAAAAGGCGGAAATTTGGGAACATTTTTGTTATTGAACGGAACGCCATATCAAGTCGAATTTAAGAAAGATACAATTTTGATGATAGAAGATTGTTTCTCGGCAGAAAATATTGACGGTAAATATTTCATGCGCCAATTACAGGCTTTGGCTCAAAGAGATGATTTTAAAAATGTAAATGCTGTCCTTATCGGTCGCTTTCAAAAGGCATCAAAAATATCTAAAGATTTTTTACAAGCTGTGGTCGATAATATTCCGCAACTAAAAGGTTTGCCTGTGATTGCGAATCTTGATTTCGGACACACAACGCCGATTGCGACTTTGCCAATAGGCGGAATGTGTGAAATAAATAACGGTAAAATTAAGGTTTGGTGGTAAAAAATGCCTTCGTTTGAATTTGAAGATAAACACAAAGGAAAAGTTGCCGGAATCGACGAAGCCGGACGCGGTCCGTGGGCAGGTCCGGTGGTGGCCGGTGCTGCGGTGTTTTTGGATAGAAATGTTGATGAGTTTTTATTGAAAAACCTTAATGATTCTAAAAAGTTGAGTGCCAAAAAACGCGAAGAACTTTATGAAAAACTGCTTGAGGCTAATAAAAAAGGACAAGTTTTAATCGGAATCGGCGAGGCTTCGGTTGAAGAAATTGATAGCTTAAATATTTTACAAGCGACATTTTTAGCAATGAAACGAGCTAAAGAAGCCTTGGGAGTTGTTCCTGATTTTGCACTTATTGACGGTAATCAAAAGCCGCAAGGTATCGGCTGTGATTGTGCGACTTTGGTAAAGGGTGACGCAAAGTCTTACTCGATATCGGCGGCTTCGATTTTGGCAAAAGTTTATCGTGACAGATTGATGACGGATTTGGCTAAAAAATATCCGTATTATGCTTTTGAAAAAAATGCCGGTTATGGTACAAAAGCTCATGTTGATGGCTTAAATTCTTATGGAATTGTTAAAGGAATTCATCGTTTAAGTTATAAGCCGATTCAAGAAATCTTGGCAAGTAAAGCAGCATAATTGATTGAAAAACAATAGTTTTCATTTTTATTTTTTTTAAATTCACTGTTGTTAATAAATTTATAACCATATGTGAATCATACTTGTTGTCATAAGCGTATTCAATAATTTCACGGTTATGATATGAGTAAAAAACAAGTTAAATCGCTGCTAAATACAATTATCGTCGATGATTGTGTTAAGGTAATGAACGAAATGGAAGAAAAATCGGTAGATTTGATATTTGCCGATCCTCCTTATAACCTACAATTAGGTGATGCACTACTTAGACCGGACAACAGTAATGTCAGCGGTGTATATGAAGAATGGGACAGTTTTGAAAGTATGGAAGCCTATGACGAATATACAAAGGCTTGGATGAGTGCTGCTCGACGCGTATTAAAAGACGATGGTGCTTTGTGGGTTATCGGGTCATATCATAATATTTTCAGAGTTGGAAAAATTTTACAGGATTTGGGCTTTTGGGTATTAAACGATATTATTTGGGATAAGGTAAACCCGATGCCAAACTTTAAGGGTACTCGTTTTACTAATGCTCACGAAACTTTGATTTGGGCATCAAAAAGCCAAAATTCAAAATATACTTTTAATTATGAAGCTATGAAAGCTTTGAATGAAGATACACAAATGCGCTCAGACTGGCATATTCCTTTGTGTACCGGAAAAGAACGACTAAAAGATGAAACGGGTGAAAAACTTCATCCGACACAAAAGCCAGAGGCTTTGCTTTATCGGGTAATTATGTCATCTTCAAAAATCGGTGATGTGGTTTTGGATCCGTTCTTCGGAACAGGTACAACCGGCGCGGTTGCTAAAAAATTGGGTCGCAATTTTATCGGTATCGAAAAAGATATGACCTATGCCAAAGGTGCCATGAAACGCATTGAGGAAGTCGAAGAAGTTAAAAATAAGATGTGTTTGGAATATGCTTGCAAGAAAAAATTGCCGAGAATTCCTTTTGGCAATGTTGTTGAGCGCGGTTTGTTGACACCGGGTGATATTTTGTATGATGCAAGCAAAAAACATTGTGCGGTGGTTCGTTCGGACGGAACCTTAAAAAGCGAAAATGCCGAGGGCTCTATTCATCAGGTCGGTGCAGCGGCTCAGAATGCACCCGCTTGTAACGGTTGGGTATATTGGCATTATGAAAATGCTAAAAAAGAATTGGTATGTATTGACAGTTTGAGAGAAGTCTTGCGTGCTGAGATGTAAAAAAAATTGAAAAAATTTGTTGTACATTGAATAAACTTGGAATATATTATGTCCAAGTTTATTTTTTATTAAATGCAAAGTTTTTGAAAATATATGCGTAAGTGGCCCGAAAAGGATAAAAAAGCCGTTGAAAAGTACGAGGCCGGAAGATTAGGACAACAAGCCGGCGGTGATAATTATGCGGCAATAGATTTAGGAACAAATTCTTGCAGGTTGGTGATTGCAACACCGACCCCTTCGTCATTTCGCATTGTTGAAACATTTTCTAAAATTACCCGTTTGGGTGAGGGTATTATCAATAATAATGAATTATCTCATACGGCAATTCGCCGTACAGTAAATGCTTTGCGAGTTTGTGCCGGCGTTTTGGAAGAATATTCTCCGATTGTGAAGGCCAGATATGTTACAACGGCAGCTTGTCGCAGAGCAAAAAATTGTCGCTATTTTATCGATTTGGTCAAAAAAGAGACAGGTCTTAATATTGAAATTATATCGCCTCAAGAAGAATCGCGTTTGGCAGTAGTCGGTTGTGTTCCGCTTCTTAATCGTAGTATTAAAAGAGCATTGGTTTTTGATATAGGTGGTGGTTCAACCGAAGTTTCATTAGCAAGAATGTCAAATTCAGGAAGAACAATAATTGAGGGCTTTGTTTCTTTGCCTTATGGTGTGGTTACGGTATCAGAGGCTTTTCCCGAACATGAAATGACGGATTTGGCATATAATACCATAATTGAACGCACGCATAAAATTTTGGCGGAGTTTGAAGAAAAGTATCATATTGCCGAGGATATTAAAAATCAAAAAATTCAGGTTTTGGGTACTTCCGGTACGGTTACGGTTTTGGGGGCAATTCATCTTAATTTGACCCGATATAATCGTTCGGCAGTTGATGGTTTGGCTTTATCGGCTCAAGATGTTGATAAAACAATTTCAAAAATTAAACGCATGGGTGACGAGGGCAGAAAAAAACACGCTTGTATAGGAATGCAAAAAGCTGATTTGACAATTGCCGGTTGTGCCATTATCGAAGGATTGATGTCTTTTTGGAATATATCGGAAATTACCATTGCCGATAGAGGTATCAGGGAAGGTATTTTGCTTGATTTGATGCATTCGGAAAGAAAAGAGAAAAAGCATAACAAAAAATTCCGCAGGCGCTATCCTTTTGCTAAAAAATCGCGGAAGTATTCTAATAATAATTACAAACCTAAAGAGGTTGCTAATGACTAAAAATTATGCCGGAATCGATCTTGGCTCAAATTCTTGTAAAATAATAATTTGTGATGAAAATAAAAATAATTTATGTATTAAAAATACTTCTACAAGATTAGCTGAAGGAATGTATAAAAATAATCGTATTACTGATGAAGCAATCGAAAGATGTCAAAAATGTTTTTACGATTATAGACAATTGTTGGATGAACATAATGTTGATTCTGAAAATGTGCGCGCTATTACTACGGCGGCTTGTCGCACAGCTGAAAACGGAGCTGATTTGGTTAAGTTGATTTATGCCGAATCTGGTATAAAACTTGAGATTATAAACGGTAAGGAAGAGGCCGAACTAAATTTAAAAGGTGCAATTGAGCATGTTTTGAATAAGAGTGAATATGTAGTAGTATTTGATTTGGGAGGGGCTTCAACCGAAGTAACTTTGGCCACAAATTCAAAAACTCCGGAAATTATATCAACTGTTTCAATCCCTTGGGGAGCCAGAAATTCGTCAGAGGCTTTTAACTTGGTAGAATATGATGAAGAAAGAGCAAATATGTTGCGCAAAGAAGTTGATGCTTATATGGATGAGTTTTTCGATAAAATCGGATGTAGCCAAATTGACAATGCAGTATTTGTAGCAACTTCGTCAACACCTTTGCGCTTGGCCTCAATGATTAACCAATTTGGACAATATGACAGAGACAAAGCTGATGGCATAATTATGGAACGCGAAGCTATGGATAAGGCAATATCCTCGATATTGAAAGCAAAACGAGCTACTTTGGCAAAAAATCCGTATATCGGTGACAAGCGTTCATATATTTTTATTTCGGCTGCCGTTATCTTTAAGCAAATTTATGACAGGTTGGGTGTCGATAAGATAACCGCTTCGCTAAAAAGTGCAAAAGACGGTATTGTTGCCGATTTGATAGAACGCGATAAAAATAAAAGAGGTTAAAATGGCAAAGCTTACTAAATCGGCAAAAGAAATCGGTTCGCGTCATGGTTTGACCGTAAAGTTAAAAACCGGAAAATATAAGAAAAAATCTTCAAATCAATGGTTAATGCGTCAACTTAATGATCCGTATGTGGCAGAGGCAAAACGCCAAGGTTACCGTTCGCGCGCGGCTTTTAAGCTTATCCAATTAGATGAAAAATATCATTTTTTGGGTAAGGGAAAAACTATTGTTGATTTAGGGTGTGCTCCGGGAGGGTGGACACAAATTGCGGTTATGCGTAACAAAGGAAGCGGTCAGGTCGTCGGAATCGATATTTTAGAAACCGAGCCGATAGTTGGTGCTACACTTATTTGCCAAGATTTTACTTCGGAAGATGCGCCGGATAAGTTAAAGGCTCTTTTGGGAAGTGAGGCTGATATTGTAATGAGCGATATGGCAGCCAATACTACCGGACATCAACAGACAGACCATCTTCGCACAATCGGACTTGTTGAAGCCGCATATGAATTTGCTAAAGAAGTTTTGGCCGAAGGCGGTATTTTTATTGCCAAAGTGTTTCAAGGCGGGGCAGAGGGCAATCTTTTAGCTGATGCTAAGAAAAATTTTACCAAAGTATCTCACTTTAAACCGGCCGCCAGCAGAAAGGAATCACCGGAGACCTATTTGGTTGCTCAAGGATATAGGAAAAAAGTTCGTCTAACGGGCATCTAATTTTTTGAAAAAAAATTTATCTAATGGTTTGCTAAGAGCAAAAATAAAAAAGAGCTGTCATAACTTGAGCAAATAAGAAATGTCATTCCTCGCTCGGCGCTTTGCGTCCGTGCGTCTAGGAATCTCATCTTTGCGTCAGCGCTATATTTAATAAAAACAAGGAAGATCCCTAGACGATTGCTCAACGCAATCGAGGGATGACTTTGTTGTTGTTTTAATGTCATGCCCTAAACGGAGCGTTAGCGAAGTGCGGTCAGGCATCTTCAAATTAGTTCTTATGTTACTTTTGAGTGACCAAAAGTAACCAAAAGTCACCTCGAGAAAGTTTTTTTATACGCTTTTTTCAACCGGATGTGCCCTTCACATCCGTTGGCTGACTTTGGGTACATAAAAGGAGAGTCTCCGATTAAAAAAAGCTAAAAAACATAAATCGCGGTTGTTGTTTTTTTAAATTTAAACCGTCATCGCCTTGAGCGGAACTTTAGTGTAGCGAGACTTGGCATTTTCAAATTTTTTTAATTAGTAGCTGGCGCAGAGGTTAGATTCCTTGACGAAGTGACACGCAGTGCACTTCGAGGAAAGACATTTTTTTTATCTTTTTTGTCTAAAAGCATATTTACTTAATCTTAAAAATATGGTAGTATAAGTTATATATTAACGAGACCAAGGGTTTTAAGATATGTGTGAAACAATGCGTAATATCAATAAAGTAAGAAGTGTGAAAGTGGCGGAAATCTACACACATTTAAACTCTGCTAAGCATAATATAAACGAGATTAACAAACACCCAAAGGGATAATACCCCTTTGGGTGTTTTGCGTTTGTACAAAACAAGGAGAAGAGAGATGGGAATAGAGGATACTCTAAAAAAATTAGGTCTGAAGACAAATGATCCGGAAGAGCATTTGAGTTTAGCCGATAATTGTGATTTTAATACATATAAAAATGAATTTATTTCTGAAAAAGATGCTCCTGAAAAATTTGTTGTAAAAACGGTTAAAGAAACGAGAAGCGGATATGACATAGTTATGGATAATATGGCTATACCGGGGATAAATTCTCCATGTTTTGTACCTAAAGAATGCGGTATTGATATGAAGGAAGGAATGTTAGTAATATTTGATAGTTCAAGATATGTGGGTGCAAATCGTTCAATTACTTTTTATTCCCCTCAAGGAGAATTATTGGGAGGATATAAAGATGTTAAGGGTGCCAGGGAAATTATTAAACCAAATAAAAAAAGTGGAAAAGAATGTAATGCTGCGCTAAAAGAACGGATCGCTAATAAAAAAATAAACAATGAAGGTGAATTAGCGCCAGTGTGGGTAGATCCAAACGATCCTAGTAAAGGAAGAGTTCCTGTTAGTCCTTTGACTAGAAGCTTATTAGCTGAAATAAGAGAAAGAAAAAAAGCTATAAAAGCTATAAAAGAGGATGTGGCTAAGCCAATAAACAATGAAGGTGAATTAGCGCCAGTGTGGGTAGATCCAAACGATCATAGTAAAGGAAGAGTTCTAGCTTTGGGTACTAGAAGCTTATTAGATAAACTAAGAGAAAGAAAAAAAGATAAAAATGACAGATCCGGTGATGAACGCCAAAGCTTTGCATCATTAGTAGTAAAAATGGCTGTTGCAGAAAACAGGTTAAAAACTCCGGAGGAGAGATTAGCTGAAGATATAGAATGTCCTGTAGGGAGAACAGAAGATGTTATTGCTGAAGTATATGAAACAATAGATAAAATGCCTCCGGCATTAAGAGTGCTGGGCAGAGCTATGATGGATGAAGGCTTACCTGGTTTTTTGGTCGTTTCTAAACTTAAAGATGTTAGAGATATTGTATTATCACAAGGTGCAGACAGAGATTATTATACTAAAGAAAAGAAGGTGTTTTATGCACCTGATATGCCTGCAGTGGAATGTCTTGAGCAACTTCAGAAAGATGGCGTTTTAAATGAGAATTTGGCTATATTGAAGCCTGAAAAATTTTTAGAGTCAGAAATAGTTACAACTGCGGTAGGGCTTCATGTTGCAAAGATTGATTTAAGGAATACTCCAACAATGCAAAAAGTTCGCAGCTTGAATGGTACAGGCAAATCATTAAGCAAAGAATCTGCTAATAATTTATAAGATATTTAATTGTTTTGCTCGATAATAAAACCCCCGATTTGAAAAAGTCGGGGGTTTGATTGATATAAAAAAATCTCGATTAAATATTCATTTGCATAATTGAGTTATAGGCTTTGATAGCGGTGTCGCGGACGGCAACTACGGTTTCTAAAGCTTGTTCGGCATTAGAAATTGCCAAAACAACATCTTGAATATCGGCCTTGCCGGAAATGCCGTTAATAGTGGTTATTTCGGCTTGTTTCTGAGCATTTACAGCTTCACTTACAACATTTTTTAAGACTGAGCCAAAGGTTTGAGCCGGTTCAATAACTTCGGCTTTTGGTGTTGCCGGAGTGTTGTTGATGCGATTTAGTGCTGTTTGATACGCATTTAAGGCATTTGAAATATTGCTAACCACTTTTTTATTCCCCTATAAAAAGCTATTTTAAGATATCTAAGACACTCGAGTTCATTTCACGAGCGGTTTTTAACATATTTAGGTTGGCATCATAAACTCGCTGAGCTTCTTTCATATCCATCATCTCGACCAAGGTGTTTACATTTGGCAAAGATACATAACCATTGGCATCGGCGGCCGGATGATTAGGATCATATTTTTTCTCAAAAGGCGACATATCTTTTACAATCTTGTCAACGCGGACTTTTTGAGCTCCGGTTGCTTGGTCAATATAGTTTTGAAAGCTGACAACCTGACGACGATATGGCTCGCCGCCCGGTTCGGCGGATACAGAATCGACATTGGCCATATTTTGAGATATAACCTTCAAGCGTTCGGCTTGGGCTTTCATTCCCGAGGCGGCTATATCTGCGCTTAATGTTAAATCTCCGGCCATGTTATCCTACCTTATCCGTTTATTTTGGTGTTGGCGGTTGAGAGCATTTTTTTGTACGAATTGTAAATCGTAATCATCCTTTTGTATTCGGACGAAGCTTTAGATGCTTCGTTCATTTGATCTTCCAAGATTACACCATTACCATCAATAGTAAGAGAATCACCGGGCTTTGGCGTGTATATTACAGCCATATTCTTAAGTTGATTCTTTTGATTAACCGATTTTAATCCATTCATATGTTTCGGATTGGTTTGCTTTAGTTCCATTAGAGGTTTGGTTTCTCTAAGGTTGTCGATAAATGACGGTTTGGTAACATCTTTGGCAAGATAGTTTGGGGTAGAGGCATTGGCAATATTACCGGCAATTACCTTTTCTTTCAAAGAAAGGTAGTCCATATTTTGCTTAGCCATATTAAAAACCGTAAGGTTGTTTAAATCCATAGTTTTTTTCCCCATTTTTTTCATTTCAAGTATCCCCATACCTGAAATAATATGCAAGTTTTATGCCAATAAAACTCTTGTAATCCGCTGAAATTGATAATATGATTAAAAAAGATTCCAAATTTAGCGGAGTATTCATACGCTATGAATAATAGCATATTTGACAATGAAAACAACGATGATACAAATTTTTCCACAGCAAAAGAAAAAGATTATGCTGTGGCCTTAGGTTATGACCAAGATAAAAATAATGCGCCGGTGGTTTTGGCAAAGGGTGCCGGCGAAATTGCGCAAAAAATCATTAAAATTGCCGAAGAAAACGGAATTGAAATAAGAAAAGATGCTGATTTGCTGCAAATACTGAAAGCCGTTGATATAAATGAAGAAATTCCGGTCGAGGCTTTTGCTGCTGTTGCCGAAATTATATCATATATTTATCAAAAAAATGCGCAAAGCTAGTATATGCGCTCTAAAACACAAACAAAAAATCCGTCGGTTGAGGTAATAAGAGGCGACATTCTTAAGTACTTTTCACTTGCACAAGGATAGGGTGCATCAATTTTTTTTGCCCATAAATCTTTGAGGTTTATAGGAGCAAAGTTATCATGTTTTTTTAAGAAGCTTTCGATAATATCTTCATTTTCATCTTTTAAGACGGAGCAGGTTATATAAATTATACGGCCGTTGATGGCTGTTTTTTGCGAAGCAATATTTAATAAATCGGCCTGGATTTTGGTAAGGCCGTATAGTTTTTCTTTGGTTAAGCGAAATTTGGCATCAGGTGAACGACGCCAAGTGCCGGTTCCGGAACAAGGAGCGTCTAAAACAAAGCGGTCATAATTCTTATCCGAATCGGCAATAATATCGGTGAGCGAGATGTTTTTGACTTTTAGTCTTTGTATACGAGGCTTGATGTTTTCTAAGCGTTTCGGGTCGATGTCATAAGCTAAAATTTCACCTTGATTGTGTAATTCGTTGCTGATTGCCAAAGACTTACCTCCGGCACCGCAACAGTAGTCGATAATTTTGTGATTTTCTTTGGCGTCAACCAAAATGGAAGCGATTTGGCTGGCTTCGTCTTGCACTTCAAAAAGACCGTCTTGCCAAGCCATACAATTGTTTAAGACTAAGCGGTTGGAAATTTTTAAGCAATGCGGTGAATAGGCGCCAAATGATGTTTCGATTCCCTCAGCAGATAGTTTTTGTTGAAGTTCATTTCTTGTGATATTGTGAGCTCGGATATCGGTTGTAGCTGTTTGGTTTAGAGCTTTGCAATAATCAATATTTTTGATTTTGGTAAAAAGCCATTGCGGACATTCGGCCTCGACATAATCGGGATACGGTTCGTCGTTTTCATAATTTAACCAAGATTTTTCTTCATCGGTTAATGGAGATAGCCCATATTTGGAATCGTCAAAAATTTCAGATAATTTGTCTTTGTTGGTATATAGTAAGATGCGGCGCGGGTCATTTGAAGAGGAATCAAATTCAAGTTTTAAGCGGTTGCGGATAATGTGCCAAACCATATCGGTGATAAAGCGCCTATCTTTAGAACCAATATATTTTTTTTTGCGCAGATAGTCATTGATAATTTTGTCAGCCGGAGTTTTGTCTTGGAAAACTTCGGTCAAAATTTCTAAAACAGCCTGATAACGCGCACCGATTTGCATAAGTATTCTCCTGATTTTGTTTGGGCAATTCTAATAAAAAAATATGTTAAAAGCAAGTAGGTTATAACATATAAGAAGGAAGCAAGAATTATTTTCCAACATTATTAAATATCTTTAATATTTGTTTAGAATTGCGTGATAGTTTTAACCTAAGTAACTTTGTATTTTTTTAATTGAGGGAAGATAGATGCTGACTTATTTGGCTGATGTTTTGAATTTTGGCAGTTGGGCTCAATGTCCGTATTTGCGCAGTCTTTTGGCTTTGTTGACGGCCTTGGTTGTTTCACTTGTGTGCGGTAAAAAACTGATTGAATTTCTGCGATTACACCAAAAAAAAGGACAGCCAATCAGAGAAGATGGTCCGCAGTCGCATTTGCTGACCAAAAAAGGAACACCTACCATGGGTGGTTTCTTGATTTTGGGAACATCTATTTTGTCCATGTTGTTGTTTTGTGATTTGAGCAATGTTTTTGTTTGGGTCGGAATAGGTGTTTTGTTGATATTCGGCGGAGTAGGTTTTGTTGATGATTATATGAAAGTTACAAAGCAAACATCTAATGCCATGACTGCAAAAATGAAACTGTTGTTGCAGTTTGCAACGGCATTGGCAGCTGTTTTAATAATCAGTCATTATACTCCCGTAAAGTACAGATATTTCTTAAACTTTCCGTATATATCTTGGAAGCTCTACATAAGTTGGCTTTATATTCCTTTTGCTATGATAGTAATTGCCGGCGCTTCAAACGGTGTTAATTTGAGTGACGGGCTGGACGGTTTGGCTGCCGGTTTGCTAAGTATTGTATTTACGGTGTTTATGATAGGCGGATTTGCGGCCGGTGGTATTATAGCTCTAAATTCCGGTGTGCCGGTAATTAGCGGAACTGTCGATGTTGCTATTATGTGTGCTGCGGTAATCGGCGGTTGCTTGGGCTTTTTGTGGTTTAATAAAAAACCGGCGCTTGTTTTTATGGGCGATATAGGCTCATTGGCACTAGGGGCTTTTTTGGGTGTTATTGCCGTTATGCTAAAGCAAGAGATATTGTTGGCAATTGCCGGAGGAGTGTTTGTTTTTGAATCGTTGTCTGTGATGATTCAGGTCGGCTATTTTAAGTTGACTAAAAAAAGATTTTTCAAAATGGCGCCAATTCATCATCATTTTGAACAAATCGGTTGGGAAGAAACTAAAGTTGTAAAAAGATTTTGGCTGGTTGCTTTGGTTTTGGCTTTGGTTGCATTGATGGCATTTTGTTTTTAATCTGAGGAGTTAGAAAAGTGACATTTTCATTTTCACGCTCAAGTTCGGGAATGTTGGCAAACTGGTGGTGGACAGTCGATAAGCTGTTGTTGTTTGCAGTTACTTTTTTGCTTTTGTGTGGAATTGTGTTGAGTATGTCAGCATCACCGGCGGTTGCTAAATTGAAAAATTTGGCTTCGTATCATTTTGTGTATAAGCAGGCAATATTTATGTGTATTGCGGTGGGCATTGTTTTGTTCTTTTCGATGTTGGGTATGAAGTGGACACGGCGATTAGCAATATTGGGATATGCCGGCGCTGTATTTTTGTTGATACTGACGATATTTTTCGGCGTGGATATTAAAGGTGCCAGACGCTGGTTAGATGTAGGGATGAGAATACAGCCGTCAGAGTTTATAAAGCCGGTGTTTGTAGTTTTGACGGCTTGGATGTTTGAAGTTCAGCGCAGGTATAAAAATTTTCCCGGACTTTGGGTTAGTCTGGGATTGTTGGGTTTAACCTGTTCGTTACTGTTAAAGCAACCTGATTACGGAATGACGATAGTTGTGGTAGTTGTATGGTTGGCACAAGTATTTTTGTCAGGGGTATCCATTAGAATATTTGTTGTCTTGGGAATGTTGGCGTTGGTATTATTTGGACTGGCATATTTGGCATTACCGCATGTGCAAGTTAGAATAGACGGATTGATAAGCGGTATTTTTGCCGATAAGCCGCAGGAACAGGTTAGAAGGTCGTTAGATGCATTTGAAAATGGCGGATTTTTCGGTGTAGGGGTTGGCGAAGGTGTTGTAAAGTGGCATATTCCCGATGCACATACCGATTTTATTTTTCCGGTAGCGGCTGAAGAATACGGAATGTTTGTTTGTTTGCTGATAGTTTTGGCTTATGCAACCGTGGTTGTCAGATCAATGTGGTTGTCCAGCAGGGAAAACAATATGTTTATAGTTTTGTCGGTTTGCGGTTTGGCTATCAGTTTCGGAATACAGGCTTTGGTAAATATGGCCTCTACAATGCAATTGGGTCCGACTAAGGGAATGGCTTTGCCATTGATTTCTTATGGCGGTTCATCGCTAATGGGATCGGCTATCGGTGTCGGTATGCTGTTGGCATTGACCAGAAAGAATGTTTATGCGGAGAATAGAGATGACGAAGGATAATAAGGAAAAATTAGTTGTATTAACGGCAGGTGGTACCGGAGGGCATATTTATCCCGCTGACGCATTGGCTTGCGAGTTGGAAAAACGCAATTATAAGGTTGTGTTGTTTACTGATGAAAGAGGCCTGAACAATTATAAAGGTAAGCTCGGCGAGATAGAAAATAAAGCTATTTTATCGGGTGGCGTGGTCGGAAAATCGGTGTTTTTCAAAATTAAAAGCTTGTTAAAGGTTTCATTGGGTGTTGTTCAAGCGTTTGAGGCTTTGTTTAAAAAACATCCGGTATGTGTGGTGGGTTTTGGCGGATATGCTTCTTTTCCGACGGCAATTGCTTCGATTTTGCACGGTGTACCTTTGATTGTACATGAGCAAAATTCGGTAATGAGCAGAACTAACCGAATATTGGCAAGGTTTTCGTCTTTGGTAGCACAAAGCTTTCGCAATGTTAAAAATACCCCTTCAAATGCAAAATCAGTTTTGACCGGAATGCCGGTGCGTGAAAGTATTGCAAAATTATATCAAAAAAAATATAATCCGACAGATGAAGCAGGCAAAATAACTCTGCTGATAATCGGGGGATCACAGGGGGCCAGCGTTTTTGCCGATATTGTACCGGAAGCAATTAAATTTCTTGGTAATGAAGAACAAAAGAAATTGGTTATTTATCAACAATGTCGCAAAGGCGAGGAAGATATTGTTAAAGAAAAATATAAAGATTTGGCGGTTGATGTTACCGTTAAATCTTTTTTTGATAATATGCCTGAATTATATGAAAGAGCTTCACTTATTGTTTCACGCTCGGGAGCTTCTTCAGTCTATGAAATTGCAGCTGCAGGTGTGCCGTCAATCTTAGTTCCTCTGCCTGGTGCAGCTGATAATCACCAATATTTTAATGCAACAGAGTTTACCGGTACCGGTGGCGGAATTGTTGTTGAACAAAAAGATTTTAATGCCAAATATTTGAGTGAAAATCTATCCGATTTTATTGCAAGTCCGGAAAAGCTTGTAAAAATGTCTGAAAAAGTAAAAAAATTGGCTATTGTTGATGCGGCTGAAAGATTGGCCGATGAAGTAGAAAAATTTTGTAAATAATGGAGGGTAAAATGTCTTTTTTTAAGAAAAGAGAAAAGAAAAAAGGGTTGTTGGAAATTTTGCCTGAAGTAAGGGGAGAATATTTACCAAACGAACCAATGAATAAATATACATGGTTTGGTGTGGGCGGACCTGCCGAGGTTATGTATTGTCCGAAAGATAATGTCGATTTGTGTAATTTTATGAAAAACAAGCCATATAATCTGCCGGTATTTGTCATTGGTGGCGGTTCTAATTTGTTGGTAAGGGATGGAGGAATTCCCGGTGTTGTTATCAGATTAAAGAACAAATTTTTTAGAAGCTGGAAATTAGACGGTAACAAGCTTATTTGCGGTGCCGGTATGAAAAATGGTGAGCTGAAAAAAATTATGCTTGATAATAATATCGGTGGGCTGGAATTTTTAGTGTCAATTCCCGGTGGTCTTGGCGGAGCAGTTAGAACTAATGCCGGATGTTTTGGCAAAGAATTGAAAGATGTTCTGATTTCGGCAACTATTGTAAATGCCGAAGGTGAAGAACTGGAAGTTGGAGCAGATGACTTTAATTTGAGTTATCGCCAAAGCTTTTTTCCTGAAGAGTGGATTGTTACATCCATGACATTAAAAGTTGAGCCTCAAAATGCGGAAACAACTAAAAAAATTATGGAAGAACATAAAAATTATAGATTGAAAAGTCAACCATACAATTCGAAAACAGCCGGATCTACATTTAAGAATCCTGAAGGATTAAAAGCTTGGGAGCTGATTAAGAAAACCAAAAGTAACGAATTTAAGGTAAATGGAGCCGAGGTTTCGGATAAGCATTGTAACTTTTTGATAAATACAGGTAGCGCAACGGCGAAAGATATTGAAGACTTGGGCAATATGATTGTTGAAAATGTAAAAAAGGAAACATCCATAGTCTTAGAGTGGGAAGTTAAAAGAGTAGGCGTTAAAGGTTGATATGGCTAAAAAAGTTTTAGATGAGAATAACAAGAACAGCACTATTCGTCCGTTAAACAATAGTTTTTTGCGGGCAAAGGCAATGTTGTTTGTGTTGTTTATTACTTTTTTTAGTGCGGCAACGATCGTTATCTTAAAAAATGATTTGGTTAATAAAAAAATCGCTGAAACTCAAGAGATTGTTCTTGATTATATAGGTAAAGAAAAATTTTTGCTTGATGATATAATAATAAGCGGGCGCAAAAGAACAAGTGTTGATGATATATTAAAGAATATCAGCCTTAAGCGTGGCGACAATTTATTGAAAGCCGATATTGTTAAGATAAAACAAAATTTGGAAACTCTGCCGTGGATCAGGGATGTGGAGATAAACAGAAGCTTTTTTCCTAATGTAATAAAAGTTGAAATTAAAGAGAAAGAGGTTTTAGCCTTGTGGCAGTTAAAGGAAAAATTTTATCCGTTAGATATGGACGGATATGTAATTGAGGCTGACTATGTGCCAAAAGGCGAAGTTTTATTGGTTGTCGGTGATGGTGCTGCCGAAAAATTTATTGAGTTTCTTAAAAAAATAAGAAATATCGATGTTAATTTTGCCAAAAGAATAAAAGTCGCAAGCTATATATCTAAAAGACGCTGGAATATAATTTTGGATGATATTGAAAATGGTGTTACAATTAAATTACCGGAAAAAAAATATGACGACGCTTGGAAAAAATTGATAAAATTGGAAAAAACTAAAGGAATTCTTAAGCGTAAATTAACTATCATTGATTTAAGATCCGATGGTAAGGTAGTGGTTAAATTAAGTAAAAAGAATCTGCATAAAAAGCGTAACGAACATAATTTGTAGGAGTTTTTATTTTGCAACATACTTTTGGAAAAGCAACAACGATAGCAGCCTTAGATATCGGTTCATCTAAGGTCAGTTGTATTATTGCCAAAGTAAGTAAAGATAAAAAAATCAATGTGATAGGTTATGGTTATAACGCTTCACGCGGGGTTAAAAAAGGTTCTGTTACCGACATTAGCGAGGCTACAATAGCCGTGGGCAACGCAGTGCAAGATGCCGAACAAATGGCTAATGAACATATAGACAAAGTTATTGTAAGTGTTGGTGGTGACAAAGTTAAAAGCTTGTCTAAAACAGCATCTATTCAGCTTAATAAGAATCGCCCGATAAACGATGTTGATCTTGAAAAAGTTTATCAAAAAGGAACTGCCAAGGTTAATATCGGAGAGTATAATTTGTTGCACTGTATTCATAATGGATTCCATTTAGATAACGGTGAGTTAGTTAAAGATCCGCGCAATTTGTTCGGTGATGAACTGTCGGTTGATATTTTGTTTGGTGTTGTACCGGATCAGGTTTTTAAGAATTTGAATACTGTCGTAGAAAATGCCCATTTGGATATATCATCAAAAGTTTTTGACGCCTATGCTTCCGGTCTTGCTTGTCTTGTAAAAGACGAAATGGAAATGGGGGTTACTGTTGTTGATATGGGCGGTGGTACAACATCCATGGCTTCATTTAAACATGGTCATCCGATTTATTTTTCATCAATTCCGGTTGGTGGCAGTAATGTAACAAATGATATTGCTTGTGGGTTGGCTACTTCTTTTTCTCATGCCGAGAGACTGAAGACGCTTCACGGTTGTGCATTTTTGACCCAACAAGATACGATAGATACAATAAATGTTTATCCTGTCGGTGAAGAAGATGACAGTTGTATCAAGCAGATTCCAAGCTCGGATTTGATTGAAATTATAATGCCGCGAATCGAAGAAACTTTTGAAATGGTCGGCAAAAAATTGCAAGAAGCCGGTTTTGCCAATGACAGTTCACACAGAATCGTATTGACCGGTGGTGCTTCGCAGCTTCCCGGCGTTGTTGATGTGGCAGCAATGGTATTGGATAAACAGGTAAGGTTAGGAAAACCGAGAAGTATATTAAATATGCCTGATATCTTAAATTCTCCGGGATTTTCGACCTGTGTCGGTATGTTGTCGTTTTATGTTAATTTTAGCGAACGCAAGCCTAAAAAGATTATATCTAAACCGATATCTTCAGGTAATAGCTTAACTGATAGTATTGCTATGTGGTTGAAGGCCATGTGGGGTTAAGTTTTTTTATTTTTTATTTCATTTTATTTGTTTATGGTAACTAAAACTTAAGGTATTTGATTTATACTCTCGGTAAAGTGGTAAAATATCAGAATTATCAAGGAGTAAGAAATACTATGGGTATCAAATTGGCTGTTCCTGAAAAAAATATGCTTCAACTAAAACCGAGAATCTCGGTGATAGGTGTTGGCGGCGGTGGTGGTAACGCTGTTAACAATATGATTACTAAAAAGCTAGAGGGTGTTGATTTTATTGTGGCAAATACCGATGCTCAAGCTTTGGAAAATTCAAAAACTCAAAGACGCATTCAGCTCGGATTGGAAACAACCAAAGGCTTGGGTGCCGGTGCCAGACCTGAAATAGGTAAGTTGGCTGCGGAAGAAGCTATTGATGAAATTGAACGTGAATTGGAAGGCGCCAATATGGTATTTATTACTGCCGGTATGGGTGGCGGTACCGGATCAGGCGCAGCTCCGGTTGTTGCCAAGATTGCCAAAGAAAAAGGTATTTTGACGGTCGGTGTTGTTACCAAACCATTTCAATTTGAAGGAAAAAAACGCTCGGAAACAGCTGATTCGGCATTAGAAAATTTCACTAAAGAAGTTGATAGTATCATTGTTATTCCAAACCAAAATTTGTTTAGAATCGCTGATAAAAATACTAAATTGTCAGACGCGTTTATTATGGCTGATAATGTTTTGTATGATGGTGTGCGTTCAATTACCGATTTGATGATTATGCCCGGACTTATCAATCTCGATTTTGCCGATGTTAAGGCAATTATGGAAGATAAAGGTAAAGCTATTATGGGTACCGGTGAGGCTGAAGGTGAAGATAGAGCTATTAAGGCGGCAGAACAAGCTTTGTCGAACCCGTTGCTTGATGATTGCTCTATGAAAGGTGCTAAAGGTGTTTTAATCAACATTACTGCAAGCCAAGATATTACTTTGATGGAAGTTGATGATGCCGTTAACAGAATTAAAGAAGAAGTTGATGAAGATGCAAATATTATCTTTGGATCAAGTTTTGACGCTTCTTTAGATGGCAAAATAAGAGTTTCTATCGTGGCAACGGGCATTGATGGTAAGGCAAGACCAAGAATTGAGCCGGTAAGAAAAGCAGAGCCTGTCGTGGTAGCTGAACCTGAAATTGTTGAAGAGGTTGTTGCGGAAGAGAATAAATACACTGAAGCAATGGAACATATTTCGGAAGAATTGACAAATGACATAGCAGAAAATGTTGATGAAGCCGTTGAAAATGAAGTATTGGTTTTGGATAATCAAGCTGAAAGCATGGTTTCATTGAAGGAAACAATGTTTGATGATTTTGATAATGTTGAAAAATCTGATGTTATTGCCGATTTGCCAAGTTCAACTGCTTTGTTTAAGGCTATTATCAATAAACCGACTGAAACAATTGTCGAAGAAAATGATTTGAAATCAAATCAGCAAATTGCCGAAGCTATTGATAGCGCAGAAAGTCATTTTGTTCCTAAAACAGCTATTCAAATGCCGACCAAAGAACCTGAATTGTTCCCGAATCATAATCCGGCTCCGGTTATTGAAAAAAGAGAAGAAGAACTGGAGGAATTTATTCCTTCTACCAGTGAACCAAGACGCCGCAGTTTTATTGATTTGTGGACAAATCGTTCTATCAGTAAGCGCAATAAACAAAAACAGGATGCCAGAGTTCAAGAACCTATTTCAGCATCTTTTTCAAATGATGATGACGATAAAGTGAACTTGGAAATTCCGTCGTTCTTAAGACGAAGATAATATTAAAAAAGTTTTTTTATTCACGGGAAAGCCGAAGGAAAAGAATTTTATATTTCCTTCGGTTTTTTTATTAAAATAAATCAAATTGCAAATCAGAATCTAATGTTGCGATAGCTTCTTTGGCAATGTTTATGCTGATGGCGCGTTTTTTTGCCAAAGATATATTATCAATTTCTTCAACCAGTTTTCTGGCGTATGAAAAAGAGCGTTGCATATTTTTTAATAAGTAATTTAACAGTTCTTGTGACGGGGTTATTTGTCTGTCCATAAATAGTTTTACCAATAAGGCTGACAGTAAATCATCATCAGGAGATTTTATTTCCATATTGGGTACAATATTCATGCGCGAGCGTAAATCCGGTAATGAAAAGTTTAGTCTTGCCGGGGCAATATTTGAGGTAAACAGAATGTTACCTCCCATATCACGATAAGTATTATACAGGTGAAACAGTGCCTCTTGGTCTGATAGTTCTTGCAGATCCTCTATAACAATCTGTTGACTGGTTTCGTACAAGCTGTGAATCATATCTTTGGTTATTTGTGAGGCCTTTATAAAAGGAATTCTATACGGGTGCGATGTTTTGAGGGCGACAATTTGAGCGAATACATTAGCCAGGTGTGTTTTACCGCAACCGTTAGGACCGTATACACAAATGGCAAAATAAGGCCACTCGGGCCATAAGTCTATGGTCGAGACGGCTTCTTGATTACATTTGGCTACCATGAAATCCTCACGGCCAAGGCTTGGTCGATGAGGAAAGTCGAGTGCCAATTGCAAATTGTCGGATATTTGATTTACCATAGTGTCCTTTTGTTGTTTTTTTAGGCTTTATTTAAGACATCAAAAACTTTTGCTGTCAAGTCGCCTAAGCTGTACGGTTTAGTAATAAACTTAAATTCGTGGGTGTTGTCAACTTCTTTGCGTGCAATATCTTCAGAATATCCCGATGCCAAAATAACCGAAATGTCTGGAAGCTTTTCTTTTACGATGTTGGTAAGCTGGGCACCGCTCATTCCGGGCAAGACCATATCGGTTAAAAGCAAGTCGAAGTCTTGGTCTTTTTCCAATATTTCGAGAGCATTTTCGGCAGAATTAGAATCGATAACATCATAACCTTTTTTCTTAAGGGCGCGAACAGCAAATATTCTGACAGAATCTTCGTCTTCAACAAACAAGATGCGAGCTGTTCTGTTGCCTTTATCTATTGCGGTGTGGCTTCTATCAATGGCATTACTTACATTTAGACCCATAATGATTTTTTGGTTAATATTGCTGGGTGCCGGAAGTGTTTCTTCGACCTTTAAGATGGTATGACCAAGGTTGTCGGTAACAACAGACGGAGCTTCGTTAATTCCTTCGTCATCAGGACCGTTTTCAAAACGCGGCAGATATATTGAAAAGATTGTGCCTTTGCCAACCTCGGATGATACTTTGATGAAGCCTTCTGTTTGGCGAACAATACCATATACCATGGCAAGACCTAATCCTGTGCCGGAGCCTACGATGTTTTCTTTGGTGGAGAAGAACGGGTCAAAGATTTGTCCGATAATTTCTTGAGGAATACCACAACCGGTATCTTCAACATCAATAACAACAAAATCACCTGGTGGAATTATGTCATCACCAAAAGTGTATTCTTCTGTTAATTTGAAATTCGAGGTCGAGATGGTAAGATTTCCGGTTCCGTTCATAGCGTCTTTGGCATTGATTGCCAAATTCATAATAACTTGTGAAAATTGGGTGTGATCAACTTTTATATAACCCAAATCATTTTCGTGTTTTATTTTTAATTTAATTTTTTCACCTAAAATTCGTTTAAGCATTTGGCTTAAATCGGCAAAGCATTCGGTGACATCAGTGAGTTTTGGTATTAAGGGCTGTTTACGAGAAAAGGCCAAGAGTTGTTTAACTAAACCGGCAGCACGATTAGCATTTTGTTTTATTTGTATTAAATCGGCAAAATCAGGATCGCCGACACCATGTCTTTGTAACAGCAAATCAGTGAATCCGATGAGAGCGGTCAAAAGATTGTTAAAGTCATGCGCAACACCGCCGGCAAGCTGACCGATTGCCTGCATTTTTTGAGCTTGAGTAAATTGCATCTCAAGATTTTTTTGTTTGGTTACATCAATTGCATATATAATATAGTTTGTTTCTTTTGATTTTTTGTTTTGATGCAAGTGATGTAGTGCATTTATATAAAGGCTTAAAGTTGAGTCATTACTTTTTAATTCAAGTAGGACAGTATTTTGGTTTTTAGCAGCCTTGCTGAGAGATTTTTTAAGGTTGTTGCCATCTTCTGCGGTTAGTTTGTCAAATAAATTCAGCCCTTCGCCTTTGAGAGAGAATAACTCGCTTGCTTTGGGGTTGGCATTTTTTAATAGTCCGTGATTGTCAATGAACAAGATTCCGATAGGTGAGTGATTGAAAAACCAATTGATATCATCAAGTGATTTATTTACTTGTTGTTGCAATTCCTCAGGTGTGGGAAGTTGATGAACGACAACGCCTCTGAACATTATTTTTTCTTTTTCACGATATGAGGTTTGAAAAGTAAATGTTTCAGATGTTTCGCCGGAGTGCTTGGTAAACAAAAGTTGGCCTGACCAATGGTCTTTTTTGAGCGGGACAGCAGAATCCGAAGTTAGAAAATTGGATAATGATGTTCCGATAAGCTGATGCGGTTTTAAGCCTAAAAAATCGGCCATATTGTGATTGACATATTGAATGGTATAGTCGGTGTCTATGGTGTAAAGACCAACCGGTAAATAGTCTAAGAAGTTGTGCAAAGATGAAGATTCTTCCTTAAATACAAAATCCATATTTTGCTTGGCGGTAATGTTGTTTATGGTCCAATAAAAATATGTTTCTTTTTTGATACGCTTTATTGAGAAAGCTCCATCAAAAATTTGGGGTTTTTTAAGATATATGGGACGCACCGAAACTTCAAAATATTCTAAATCATTGAAAATTAAATTGCTGTTTTGCTTTAATAACAATGACAAAGTTACTTTTTCCGAGCTAAGGTTTTTGACCGCTGTTTGCAGGCGATAGAATGCCGCTTTGGCTGATGAACTCTGATTTAAATATTTGTTCAAAAATTCGAGAACATTATCGTTTTTGAAAAATTCTTTGGCCGGGGCATTTTGAATAATACTTTCAAAATTAGAATTCTCTATACGACGCATTTTGAAATCATTTTTGATTATTTCGTTGGCAAAACCGCCATAGCTTATGGCTTCTTCACCGGCAGACAAGGTTTTTATGGCGATGATTAAGCAATAAATCGTGGCCAAAGATGTCAAAGCTGTTGAATACAGACTATGAGAAGTATCTAAAAAGAACCATATTAAACTGAGTGTCAGTACTACTAGTGAAAAAGCCAATTTGAGAAGGGCTTTTTCTAAGTTTTTGTCTGGTCTATTGTTGTTTGAGTTGCATAACATAGTTAATAACCTCGGCTACGGCTTGGAAGTGTTCGGTTGGAATCGTTTGATCAAGTTCTGTTGAAGCAAACAAAGCTCGGGCAAGCGGTGGATTCTCCACTATCGGTATTTCGTTTTCTTCGGCAACGGCCTTTATGCGTAAAGCAACAGTATCAACACCCTTGGCTGTTACTTTAGGAGCAGGCATCGTGTCCATCTTATATTCTAATGCTACAGCATAATGGGTCGGGTTGACAATAACAACATCGGACTTGGGGACATTTTCCATCATACGCTGGCGAGCTCTGTCCATTCTGATTTGTTTTATCTTTGATTTAACTAAAGGGTCACCTTCCATTTGTTTGTATTCTTCTTTGACTTCTTGCTTGGTCATACGCAATTTTAAGAGGTGAGAATATTTTTGCCAAAAATAGTCGCCGGCACCGATAACCAATACAGCCATAGTGACGGTAAATAACAATAGCACAACAACATTGTGGATGAAGTCTAAAATACCATATATATCCATTGTCGGCAAAAGTTCGCTCTTGGCAACATAGGGGCGTAATACCATGTAAGCTAAAATGCTTACAACGGTTATCTTTATAATACCTTTGATACTTTCGACAATTTTTTGTTTGTTAATAAACTTTGGAATTGCTGCAAAAATATTTAATTTTTCCCATTTAGGCTCAAGTTTTTTTGGTGCATAAATAAAGCCGGTTTGACTTAAGGAAGCGGCAACGCCTAAAACCATAAAAATTAGGAAAGGAATCCCCATTACTTTGAAAAATCCGAAAAATGCCTGTTTCAGTAATATGATAAACCCGGCCAAATCAACATTAGTTGAACCTGAACGAGAAATAAAAGATGAACCGATAGTCTTAAGCCAAACAAACATTATGGGAATAAATAGCCAAACAACAAAAAGTGTACCAACAAGCATAATAAAGCTTTTGGTATCTTGGGATATCGCAACATCACCTTCTTCTTTGGCTTTGGATATCTTCCGTTCGGAGGGTTCTTCCGTTTTGGACGCTTCGTCTTCTTCTTCAGGGGCTACCATCTTTTAAGCATCCTTTATTTAGTGAGTAAACAAGTAAAGCCCTTCATCAAAATACCTTAAAAATACAGATATTATAATCGGGGCGGTTATAAATAACAGGCCAATTCCCAAGTATATTTGCAAGGGAAGTGATAAAAAGAATATGTTAAGCTGAGGCATCAATCGTGATACTAAACCGATAGAGGTATAAAATATTATGGTAAAGGCTATAAAAGGTGAGCCCAGCTTGAAACCAAAGGTAAATGATTTGCTCATGGTGTCTGTCATGTGTGCCGCAAAATCAGCCCAAGGTAACATTTGTCCCGGAACAAACAGATAATAACTGTCAATGACTGCCTCAAACATCAAATGATGCAAATTCATTATGAAAATAAGCGTTACGGCAATAATACTGAAAAATGACTCAATAAGCATTGTTTGATTTTGAAAAGTCGGGTCAAAAATTTGAGCATTTGAAAAACCGATGGCTTGTGAGGCTATTGATCCGGCTAAGTTAAGTGCAAAAAACAAAAATTGCATAATCATACCCAAAAAGATGCCGACACTTATTTCGTTTAGAATATATTGAACCATAATGCTAAATTCTTTGGGTTCGGGCGGTAAGTGCGGAACTATCAGGGGCATGGCAACAAGGGATACGGCCAAGGCAAATATTAAGCGAACTTGTATATTAACATAAGACGCCGAAAGTCCCGGCATCAACATAAATATGGTACCTATGCGTAAAAATATCATAAGGTAGTTATATATGGTTATGTTAAACAATTCGGTCATGTATCAGTTATCCGCCGGCTATTTTTGAGAATAATGAATCTGATAAAGTTTGCATTTGATTATACATAAACGGAAACAAAATCACCAAAGCCAAAAATACACAAAGAATTTTAGGAACAAAAGCCAAGGTCATTTCTTGGATTTGAGTCAAGGCTTGGAAAATACCGACAATAAGACCGACAACCAGTGCAACACACACAATGGGAGATACTACTTTTAATAAAGTAAATATTGCGTCGCGGGTAATTTCAAAAATCTCTGTTTCATTCATTGTTTGTTTACTCTAACGGGGTTTGATGTTCAAAATATTTGTAGTTTTCTACGCCGGTGAAAAAGACACCGTCAAAACCTTCTTTTATAATGTCTTTGAAATGGCGTGAGATAATATTTTTCCATTGATTGTGCCAATATAAAGTTATGATACTGTTTTCGTTGTCAAATGATTTGCGTATCAACCAAGAAGGCTCGCCGATTTTCCAGTCACGGTGCCAATAATATTCATCAGGCGAGGCTTCCGAAACATTAAATTCAGCGAGAAGCAATCTTTTGGAACCGTTTTTTTTGAAATGAAGTTTTTGAATATCTGAGGCACTATATCGTTCATTATTATTAAATAACGGTTTCATTACAATAATATCATAATTGGTCTTCAGTAAGGCATCGACAAATTCTTCTTTGGTTTTGAAACGCGATGTATCGTTAAGTATCAATATATTTTGCGCATCTGACACATTAAATACATTTTGCGCTGAATCGTTGATGTTTATATGATCATCAGTATTGTTAAATGCGTTATTGATATCGGTAAAAAAGTACGAAGCTTTACCTTCAAGCATAGAATTTATTCTGGCCATTTCCAGTGTATCAAGGTCAGGGCATTGCTCTATGGTAATGAGGTTTAGTTTATATTTTTTGGATATTTTGCTTTCGTGTCCTTTGCCGCAATAAAGATTATTTATGGCAACCGCATCTACCAAATGAAGATAGTCATATTCCGGAGTATATCTTTGAGGATCTTGTTCGGTAAAATCTTTATTGAAGAGAAAAGCATCGTCCTTGGCATTTTTTTCTACTCTGGCGCGATTGTATCCGTCTCGACCATGTTCCCACAAGCTTTTGGTAAGAAGATCTTGTCCTTCGTGAGTAACAATCTTAAAGTCTTTGTTTTGCTCTTTGGCATAGCGAATCAGCATGAGCAAATTTTGACGCATTTTTTCGCGGTAATTATCAAGTTTGTCGGGAACTTTGTTAATGTTTAGTATGCGCTCTTCTTTGGTATAGGGATTATAATGCGTAAAGCCATACAACCCCGCATCAGCCTTTGAAATAAAGGTTGATGTAAAAGCAAGGGCCAACGCCGATAATTTGATAAATCTAGGTAATAACATCGGCTTTTTGTTTTCCTGTTCTTTGAGGTATTTCAGCAACTTGTAAGGCGATTTTAGCCAAAGGCGAAACCATATCAAGAGGATTTTGCAATATGTCATTTTGTGAAAATCTTTCTAAATATACTCGTATGGTAGCCCCTGATGAACCTGTTCCTGACAGACGGTAAACTATGCGTGAGCCATCAGCAAAATAGATAACAAGCCCGTTTTTGGTGGATGAATTATCAACCGGATCGTTATAAACAAAAGGCTTTGCTTCTTTTATGGTAAAGCCTTCAAAAACCTGAGAGGCTAATGTCGGAAGTTTGGTTTCCAAGTCTGCCATCAGTTTGTCGGCAACCGATGTGTCAACTCCTTCGAAGTCAAAACGAATATAATAGCTGCGACCATATTTTTTCCAATGTTCAACAGTGATTTCTTCTACGGTTTTGCCGGTTACGGCTAAGATGTTTAACCAAAATAAAACAGCCCAAATACCGTCTTTTTCTCTGATGTGAGACGAACCGGTACCAAAGCTTTCTTCACCACAGAAAGTTATACGATTAGAATCCATAAGGTTTACAAAATATTTCCAACCTGTCGGTACTTCGTAATAACCGATATTGTGCTCTTTTGCCACACGAGCAACAGCTGTTGAGGTGGCAGCTGATTTGGCAACACCATAAATACCTGATTTGTAATGCGGTATCAATTTATAATTGTCGGTTAAGATTGCTAAGCTGTCATTTGGAGTGACAAAAAATCCTTTGCCCAAAATCATATTTCGGTCGCCGTCACCATCGTTAGCAGCACCAAAGTCGGCAGCTTTATCAGAGAACATAAAATCAACCAATTCTTTAGCATATACCAAGTTGGGGTCCGGATGCAGTCCACCAAAATCAGGTTTGGGTGTAGCGTTTACAACCGAGCATTTCGGAGCACCTAAAATATTTTCAAAAATTTCGATTGCATAAGGACCGGTTACGGCATTCATGGCGTCAAAGCGCATGGTAAAACCTTTGGCAAACATTTGCTTAATAGCGTTAAAATCAAAAATGTTTTGCATCATATCGACATAGTCTTTTAAGGCATCAATGATTTCGATTTGCATTCCGCAATATTCGGTTGAGCCGATTTTTGAAATATCTACATCGTCGCCTAAACAAATTTTGTATTCAGAAATATTTAGGGTTTGTTGGTAAATGGCATCGGTAACCGAACTTGGAACTTGTCCGCCTGTTTCATTTGAATATTTGAGACCAAAGTCACCGTTTTCGCCACCGGGATTATGTGAGGCAGACAGTATTAAGCCACCGTTTAATTTGTTTTTTCTGATTACAACAGAGCCGGCCGGAGTAGAAATGTAGCCGTTTTGCGCAATCAGGAGTTTTTTTACACCGTTGGCAGCGGCAATTTTGATAATTTTTTGAATAGCAATATCATTATAAAAGCGTCCGTCACCGCCGACAAGAAAAGTTTTTTCCGATAAATTATCGATAACATTGAAAATACTTTGAACAAAATTTTCAATATAATGTTCTTGAGTTACAACTTTTGATTTGCGTCTTAGTCCGGCTGTTCCCATTTTTTGATCGGTGAACGGGGTGGTTTTAATGGTTGTAATCATATTATCTCCTTAAATGAAACTTATATATTGAAATAAGTTATCATTTATGGAGCTAAAAACAAGATTTATGACAAAGTTATCAGCAAAGTTTAAGGAAAAATAAATTCGGCCAGTGAATTTATTTCCATTTTGGCTGCCAAATGTGACATACACATACGACGGTGCAGTTTCGGGGATGTCATATCAAGAATGGTCAGTCCGTCTAAAAACAGCTCTTTGTAGATGACACGGTCTTTTAAGCCTTGGGTAAATCTGAAACCGTAAAGTTTTGATAATGATTCTAATTTGGCAAAAACCATATCTTTGTTTTTGGAACGCAAAGATGATACTTTGTTTCCGCAAATAATCCAGTTAAGATAGGGCAAATCATTAGCTGCAAGTTTTTTCTTTGTTTCCCATACAAATTCGGCATAATGACCGGATTTTAAGATTTCTCCGGTTTCGGGATTGATGTCGGCAATAGCGGATAAATCTATTAGGCTGTCACCGATCGGAGTAATGAGAGTGTGTAAAAATTTGTGAGCCAATTCGAAAAGATAATTTCTGCTTCCGGGAGTGTCGATAATTATGGCATCGAATCGAGTTGATAATTCAGCTATCAAATTTTCTATTTCTTCTTTGTTTGCTTCTTTGGCTACAGGCTCAAAAACATAATGTACCGGAGAGGGTAATTGTATTTTGTTTTTGGTGCAAAAATTGCGCCTGTTCTCAATATATTTTGTGAGTGAACCTTGATGTCCGTCCAAATCAATTACGGCAACCTTAAAATTTTCATACAATAGCTTGGTGGCCATGTGCATTGAAAGGGTTGATTTTCCTGTGCCGCCTTTTTCGTTGGCGACTACGATAATATGTGCTTTTGAAGATAATATGCTCATTTGTATGCCATTGCAAGTTGTTGATTATTATTCGTTTGAATTACGCTACAAGATTTTTTTCTCTTTTTCAATTGGAAACAAGTTTTATCCGCTTCATTTTTTGCCAAGCCTTTTATTTGCGAATGATATACTACGGCACCGTTATTAGGTGAAGCTTCTACATTGATTTCGCTTTTGTTGGCGTAAGGTAAATGAAGATCGTTTTGAATCTTTAAGGCGTAATTGCGGGCTTTTACATAGTTTGAAAAGGCTCCGATTTGTATGCCCCAGATATTTTCATCATCGGCTGATATGATATCGGGGATATCAAGTTTTGCTAAAAGAGTTTTGGAATACCCGCTACCTGTCAATTTTCTTAATCCTGACAACATCATATCGGCGATTTTCAGGTCGCGTTGTTTATGTGTGTTGTGTCCCATGGTAACGGCAATAACTCTTTTGTCCCCCCATTGAGCTGAAGTTACAATATTGTATCCGGCACTGCGAGTGTAACCGGTTTTCATTCCATCGGCTCCTTTGAAATGTTTGAGCAAATGATTGTGGTTGCCGTAGGTGTGGCCGTCAAAAGTAAATGTCTTGGCGGAAAACAGCTCATAGTATTCGGGAAAATGATGATATACGGCACTTGCTAATATTGCCATATCGCGAGCAGTCGTTTTTTGGTCTTTGTGATGTAAACCGTTTGGATTTTTGAAAACGGTGCGTTTCATTCCAAGTTCTTTTGCGGTTTTGTTCATAATGTCAACAAAGTTCTTTTCACTACCGCCCAAAGCTTCTGCCAATACAACGGCACAATCGTTGGCTGATTTTACAATCAAAGCCAAAATGGCATCTTTAACAGAAATAGTATCACCCTTGCGCAAGCCTAAATATGAAGGTTCTTGACGGGCCGCTTTGTATGAGGTTGTAAGTTGCGTGTTGTAGTTTATGTCTCCTTTTTCCAAAGCATCAAAAGTCAAATACAAAGTCATTAATTTAGTCAGTGAAGCCGGATAGCGTCTTTCGTCGGCATTGTGTGAAGATATAATTTCTCCGGATAGAGCGTCGATGACAATGGATGATGTTGTTTTAGCTGAATGCGCTTCGGATATGTTAAATATAACTGAAAAGCAAAACAGCAAACACGCGATTTTTTTTGCTTTGAATAATAGCTTCATAGCATCCTCATTTTGTATAAATGGTTATCTTTGAACTATTCTAAAGAAAAAAAGGAAAAAAAAAGTTAAGATATGTTTTTTTTATTATATGTAAAAATTAGCTTGACTTTGTTTTATATTATAGTTAAAAAGACTGCTGTAAATTGATGGCGATCGTAGCTCAGTTGGTAGAGCCCCGGTTTGTGGTACCGGTTGTCGTCGGTTCGAGCCCGATCGATCGCCCCAGATTAAAGCACCTCATTAGTGAGGTGCTTTTTTTGCGAACAATCGGGCTCTCAGGTTCGAGCCTGTCTTGTTTCGTAGATTAGAAGGAAATAAAAAAAAGCACTACGTTTTTGAAGTGCTTTTTTTGTGGTTTAGTTTGGTAATGTGAACCCGATTTCTCTAAGCTTTTCAATCAATGCGACATCGGCTTGAGCAAATTCATAATTATCTATCTCATCAAGAGATATCCAAGCAGTTTGGGCGTGTTCGGTATCGACAATGGTATCGTTTTCATTAACCATCGTTACCCAATATAAATTGATTTCCACTTGAGCAAAGTCGTAATTGTGGGTTACTTTCATAATGAAGTTACCGACAATGGTATCAATATTAAGCTCTTCTTGAAGTTCGCGACGAAGGGCTTGTGGAAGCGTTTCGCCGGCTTCGGGTTTTCCTCCGGGAAATTCCCATACTAAAGGAGGCAGTTTGGTAGCAGGGCGTTGTGCAATAAAAAGTTTATTATCTCTGACCAAGGCCGCAGCTGCAACAGTAATTTTTTTCATAGGCGTATCCATTATTATATTTTTTTCGGTTGTAAGATAATACGAATCTATTGATAAGTCAAATATTTGAGTATAATATGTGAGTGAATGTAGATAATGAGGTGTGTTATGAAAATAAATTTTGTTTTTTTACCGTTGTTTTTGTTTTGCGCAATTACTGAAGCAAAAGCCGGTATATCTGAGGGGTTTACTGAAGACAATGCTTTGGACTATAAGGTTATAGTCAGAGAAGAAAAGGAAGAGGTTGCTGTTGAAGAGATAAAAAAAGAAGAGCCTAAAATAGAGAAAAAAGTTGATGTAGAGGAACAGGCTGTTAAAGAAGAAACAACTTCAGGTGTTGAAACACAACCTCAAGTCGAGACAGAACAGAAACAAGAACAAGAGATGAGCCTTTTGGAAAAAAGAAGAGCTGAATTAGCTATTGAAAGGGCTAAGGAAACAAGCAGATTTAAGAAAAAAGCAATAGAAAATACCATGAGGCGAGAAAAAAGACATGAAGAAATTTTGAAAGAAAAAGAAAAAAGAGAGTCTCGCTTTCAAAAACGAGCAAGAGAAAATGAAAAAAAACGAAGAGAAGAAGCCAAGGAAAGAGAAAAAAATGAGGTGAAAACGCGGTTTCAATTGCAGGCAGAAAAAAAGGCAGAGGCAAGAGCAAAGAAAAAAGAAGAACGCGAAAAAAGGCTAAAAAGAAATAAAGATAAATAGCTTGATTTTAACTAAAAGTTGTTTTATATAACAAAATCGTTAACGATGATTGCTTCGTCGTCTAATGGTAGGACAGCGGATTCTGACTCCGTCAATCTTGGTTCGAGTCCAGGCGAAGCAGCCAGCAAAAAAATCCACCTGAAATGGTGGATTTTTTTGTTGAGATGCACTCGTCATGGTGAGAACCAAGATTTTGGTTCGGAGCGGATAGTTGGCGAAAACGAGTGTTGAGCTTAGCAAATCGCTTAGCGAAATACGAAGTTTGAGGCTTACGGCGCGAGGAGGACCCGCTTTGGCGGGAGTGCCCAGTCCAGGCGAAGCAGCCAACAAAAAAATCCACCTGAAATGGTGGATTTTTTTGTTGAGATGCACTTGTCATGGCGAGAACCAAGATTTTGGTTCGGAGCGGATAGTTGGCGAAAACGAGTGTTGAGCCGGTATCCTTGTATTTTTGTGCTTGTGTATATGCTTTTTTCCAAATCTAAAGGCTTGTTTTATGTGAAAATAAATTAACGCTTGATTGCTTAGTGTAAATATTGTATGAGTCACACAAAATATATTTTATAAATATAATATATTTAATAATAAAGGATTTTCATTATGGAAATTACAATTAGACCAATGTCATCTGAAGAAGCTTGGGAACATATTATTCATAACCATATGGCATATCATAAGATATTAAAGCATTTTGGATATAGTTATGAAAATTTTATTCCTTTGCACGATTTTATTAAAGATATGTTTAATCATGAAAATTTAACACCTCAATACATAAATAAATGTAAAACGCAGTTTTTAAATGATATTTATGATATAAAAAAACTACAATCTATAGAAAGCATTTTTGAGAATAATATAAAACAAAAATTTATGGATAGCGTGGATAAATATTTGCAACCTCTGTGCTCATCATGGAATGCTATAATGCCTGATAAGTTTGAAATTTGGTGTACTTTTGGTTATGGTTCAGGATATTGGCGTAAAGATGATTATACAGCCATAATGCTGTTTCGGATGTCTCGTTTTCCTAAAGATGAAACTTCTATTTTTAATATAATGTTTCATGAATTTGTTCATATGCTGATAGAAAAACCAATAATCGAAAAATATGCTGTTCCCCAAAACATAAAAGAACGAATAGTTGATATTATTTGTTACGAGTTAATCAAAAAACCTGTACAAGTAATGTTTGAGGATTCTTTTTCTAATACCTACATAACAGCTGAAAGTATTAAAACAAATCTGTCTCAAACTGTTGAAAAAATGATGACAGACTATAAGGCGCTACAATGTAATCAATAATGAATTGTTTGACAGTTGGAAGTTCGCGACAGCCAACAAAAAAAATCCACCTGAAATGGTGGATTTTTTTTATAAAGTGTTATATTTGGCTTGAATCCGTTGTAAGTTGTTTGATTTGTTGGAATGTGTATGTATTTTCTAAAATGAGCATAAACTAAACTTTTTCTTTGTTTTTTCGTTATATGGCCTGTAAGATAATGATGGTCGGGTTATCAAATCTCGCACAAACTCATTAGGAGTTACAACCTACACCGACCAAAACGGCAAGAAAACCAAATGCCGCACAAATTCATTAGGCGTAACAAGGTGTGATTAAGGATAAAGGGGGATGATATGGCAGTTTTAATTAACCAAATGCTGGCAAGTAATACACCATTTACACAAGAAGAATTTTTGAAATTGAAAAAATTTGATAGTGTCGCTGAGGATGTGACGTTTAAGAGCTTGGGTAACGCGACATATTCTTTCATTTTAGCACAGATTAAAGATGGTAAAGTTGTTCCAATTGAAGAATAAAACATGCAGATATTATTAAATGGACTTTGTAATGGAATGGTGATTGCCTTGTTGGCAATTGCTTATACTGTGGTGTACTTGCCAACAAGGATATTCTTTATCGCATTGGCGGGGATTTATGTGGGCTGTGCGTACTTGACGTGGGAGATGCTGGGCAAAGGCATCCATGTCGGCTATGCTATCGGTCTCAGTGTGGCCTTGGGCGCAGGCGTGTCGGTGCTGTGCGAATTGTTCAATCATCGGGCTTTGGAAAAGCACAAAGCCTCGGACGGGGCACACATGATTTCCAGCTTGGGCATCTATATGATTATGGTTCAGGCGATAGCGATTATCTGGGGGAATGAGCCAAAGATATTGAAAACAGGGCTGGAAACAACCTATCACTTGATGGGCTTTACGGTGGTCAGTTCCCAAGTGATTAACTTGATTGCGGCGAGCTTGGCTGTGGGCGGATTCTTTTTGTGGCTGAAACGCAGTAGTTTGGGGCTGTTGTTCCGTGGGTTGGCGGATAACCCAACACAGATGGCACTTCTGGGTTATGATACCAACAGGTTGCGGTTGGTGGCGTTCGGATTGTCGGGGACTATGGCGGGATTTGCGGGAATCCTGTCGGCGTATGATTTGGGCTTTGACCCCTATACGGGAATGAATGCGATTTTGTTGGCCGTGATAGCCACCATCATCGGGGGCAAGACAAACTTTGTGGGGCCGTTGCTAGGCGGATTGATTTTGGGTATCTTGCGCGCAGAGGTCGTGTGGTTTTACTCGGCACGGTGGCAAGAGGCCATCACTTTTGTGATTTTGGTGGTATTTTTGTTGCTGAAGCCGGACGGATTGTTGGCCAAGGAAGACCGCTTGGAAACGCGGGAATAAGGGAGGAAAGATGAATAGGATAAGGCTGGCATCCAAAACAGGAAAGTCTGTAATCACAAAATAAAATGCAAAAAAAACTACAATTAGCAAAGAAGTAAAGGAGCATAAACTATGAAAAAAACTAATTGGAAAAAGGTAATTGGTTGGGGTGTGGCTGCCTTGGTGATCATTGGTGTGGTTTGGCATAATGCACAAACTACAAACAAAAATGATGAAGATAAACTGGTCGTTGCAATGAATGTTCCCTTAACCGGTGGTGGTGCTTCTTATAAAAAAGGTGTTCCTAATGCTTTCAAAATGGGAGTCAGAGATGAATTAAAAAGATTAAATCTACCTGAAGACAGTGTCGTTTTTGATATTCAAGATAATACAACTACTCCACAAACGGCTTTATCTGTATATCATCTCCAAGAAATGCGCGGATTTGATGTTTATTTCATTGGCATGACAAATGAAATTGTTGCTGTTTCTCCGCTACTTAATAAAACAAATAAGCCGAATTTCTATGATATGACAGGTCCTGAAACAATGAAACGTGGTAATAATCAAACCATGCGGATTTTGTGTAATATGAATATGGAAATAAATCTGCTAAAAGATTTTTTGAAAAAGAAAAAAGCAAAAACATTACTATTTTTTGCTGAAAATAACGTGGCATATCACGAACAATTTAACCATTTAATACAGCCAATGTGCCAAGAAATGGGAATTACTTGTTCAACGGATTTTTATGAATCAAAGGAAAGGGATTTTCATACAATTGTTTACAAACTGAAACAAAAGAAACCTGATGTCATTTTTGCAGTTGGTTTCAGTGGGTCTTTCTTTCAATCTCTAATGGAACTCTATGCTCAAGAAATGGTTAATAACAATGTGTTAGCACCTATAACATTTTTGCCATTTATCAATGAAAAAAACATTGATAACCGTGTTAAATCTGCTTTTTATTTCACAGCAGATGCATTTTCAATTCCCGGAAAATCTGAAAAATCAGAACAATTCAAGAAAAACTATGAAAAAGAATTTGGTGTTAAACCAATTTATAATGATGCATACGCTTATGATGCGGGTGTGTTGGTTGCACGAGCTTTTGCTAAAAACGGCAAACACATTACAGCGGAAGATATTATTGCTGAAACACCTTATGAAGGGGCATCTGGTAAGGTTGTGATGGACCCAAGGACACGGGATTTAGTATCCGAATTTTTATTGGCTCGTGTCAATGATAAAGGGGTTATAGAGGAAGTTAAGCTGGCTGAATAAAGAAAGGCAAATAAAATGAACTATATGTGGCATTTGATGATATACTTCGGGATTTATGGCGTGCTGGCCTTATCCTTGAACATTTTGGTGGGTGCGTGTGGCTTACTGACCTTGGCACACGCGGGATACTTTGCCTTGGGAGCCTATACCTACGCCATTACAACGGTGGCCTTTGGCGTGGATACCATGACGGCCATCGGGCTTTCGGTCGGCATGGCGGCACTGTTCAGCCTAATGATTTCCCTCCCCACGTGGCGATTAAAAGGGGATTACTTCGTGATTGCCTCTATCGCCATTCAAGTGCTGATTTACAGTGCTATTTACAACTGGGTGGAAAGCAATGCCGCTTTGGGCACAGCTGACAACATGACAAACGGTCCGTTTGGTATTTCCTCTATCCCACGGCCAAACATTTTCGGGTTTGAGCTGAACTCTATGCCAAAGGTAACGCTGATTACTTTACTGGTGCTGGGGGCAGTGGCATGGATGAACAAAAAGCTGCTCTTTTCGCCATGGGGACGTGTGCTGAATGCCATGCGAGATGATGAGCTGGCCGCCCGCAGTATTGGCAAGAATGTGCAATTTTATAAGGTTGAGGCGGTGTTAATCGCGTGTGTGTTGGCGGGCTTTGCAGGCGCGCTGTATTCCGGATATGTCAGCTATATTGACCCAACATTGGCCACGATGGACCAATCCATTTTGTTTCTGTCAATGGTTTTGGTGGGGGGCACAGGCAATGTGCGCGGACCTTTGACAGGGGCGTTATTGTTGTTAGTAATTCCGGAAATCTTGCGAATGTTGCAAATTCCTGATAATATAGCGGCTGAAGCTCGGATAATGTTGTATGGATTATTGCTGATCGTGATGGTGCATGTCCGCCCAAAAGGCTTGCTGGGAAACTATAAACTGGATTAAGGAGAATGAATTGGAAGAAAATTATTGGATGGGTTTTAGCCGCCGCCGTTGTGGTGGAGGTTGTGGGATTTAATATGCACCAGCAACAAAGTAATACAACAGGTAAACGAAAGGTATATACGATTGTTCAATTAACAGGTCCTATTGCAGAAGCTGGGAAACATGTAAAAGCCGCTTCAGCAGGATATACGTTTGGAAACACAGAAATTGTTAATGAACAATCCTGAAGTTGTGGTTGTTGTGATGCCCCCAGCCCTATGTACCAAAATGTCTTGAAAGAGTTAAAAAACAATTTTTCTGGAAAGGGGGAATCATCTATTGAATATGGTTTAGTTCCGTTTAAGGACGGAAAATTCATCTCCGTGACCGAATAAGAAAGGTGTGAAATGGCAAAGGAAGAAAAGAAAAAAACAACAAAACGTGTGGTAAAGGTAAAGGCGGCTGACAAAAAGCCCACCACCACAACGAAACCGACACTGCAATCTAAACCTCAGGGAAAACGCCGTGTTATCCTGCGCGCCAGTCATATCCGCAAGGCCTTTGAGGGTAACAAGGTCTTAAAAGACGTGAGTTTGGAACTCCGCGAAGGCGAAGTCATGCTGTTGCAGGGTGATAACGGCTCGGGCAAAACAACCCTTATCAACATTTTGACGGGGAACTTGATGCCTTCTCACGGTCGGATTACTTTGGCCACAGACCCGAATAAAATCCGCCACTTCCGCTTTCCGATTCCCTTTTGGCGCAGGACTTTGTCGTTCACTTACTTTTCGCCGGAACGCTTTGCGAAAGAAGGTCTTGCCCGCATGTGGCAGGATGTCCGCTTGTTTTCCAGCCAATCGTTAAAGGACAACATTGTGGTTGCGAAAGCCCACCAACGGGGCGAAAATCCTTTGCGCACTCTGATAACCCCATGGCAGATTGATAAAGATGAAGCGGTACTGACGGGCATGGCCAAGGAAACCTTGAAAAAATTCGGGCTGGAAGGCCGCGAAAACTCATCAGGCAGCCGCGTATCCCTGGGGCAATCCAAACGCGTGGCGATTGCACGCGCCATCTATTCAGGTGCCAAGATTTTGTTCTTAGATGAGCCTTTGGCCGGACTGGATAACGAAGGCATCAAACAAATGCTGGACTTTTTGCACTATTTGGTCAAGGAACGTAACACCTCTATTGTCATTGTAGAACACGCCTTTAATATCCCCAAGATTTTGGACTTGGTGGACGGGGTGCTGACCCTAAAAGACGGTGTGATTACCCGCAACACCAAAGCCGAAGTGTTTAAGCAAGAGGCACGCCAGCACAAAGATGCAATGTTGGAATGGCTGACTGCTTTTTCGGGACAAACCGGACGGACAGATATCATTCCTTTACCCAATGGGGCAAGGCTTACCATTGCACGCAGGGATCCTGTGGCCCCCACGGTGTTTGAGGTCAAGAACCTCACCGTAGCCCGCGGTGCACGCCCTGTGATTATTGAACCGTTGACCTTTGAAATCCACAAAGGCGATATTGCTTTGTTGGAAGCCCCGAACGGATGGGGTAAGTCCACATTGATGGATGCAATAACGGGTGTGATTCAGCCGAAGACAGGAACAATTTTATTGCACAATGAACACATAACAACCCTGCCTATTTGGACACGAGCCAAGAAAGGATTGTTGCTGTCGCGCTCAAGCAATGTGCTGTTCAAGTCTATGACGGTGGCCGAAAACAAACGTTTGGCACAGGTAAAGCATGCCGAACTGGGTGCAAAGTTTTTGACTCGCCAAGGGGGGAGCCTGTCCGGTGGGGAAAATCGGCGGATTTCGCTGGGCCTAGCTTTATATCAGCATGAACGCGATATGGTTTTGTTGGATGAGCCTTTCCAAGCCATGGATACAGCGCAGGAACAAATCGCACGAGGCAAGATTTCTTTGGAAGCCCACAACGGCAAAACCTTCCTTATTACCATCCCCAAGATTTATGAGTAGGAAATATGAAACAAAAAAACAACTTCTCACATTAACTTTGAAACGCTTCTCAAATATCAGAATGATGAGAAGGTTTTAGGGAAAGATAACATACTTTTGATAAATTTAACTTGGTCTTTCATCGCTAATATTTCGTTGTAATTTTTAACAAGTACATTGTAAATTTGAGCAGATTTTTCTTCTATTTCTGTGTTATCCTGCCAGCCAACAAAAAAATCCACCTGAAATGGTGGATTTTTTTGTTGAGATGCACTCGTCATGGCGAGAACCAAGATTTTGGTTCGGAGCGGATAGTTAAATAATGGTCAATGAATTTATTGTGGCTTTTTATTCCTCTACCACAACAGGTTGACCGTTGACGATTTTTCTCATTACTGATTTAAAGCTTATTATATTGTTTTTGATATCAATTTTTCCAAAAATCGTATTCATGTTACCTATAACATCATTTATTGTTTTTTTGCTATTTGTTAGGGTTTCTGCGATATCAGTCATTACATAAGCGGTTGATGCCATAAGATTAGGGTAGTGACCATATTTGTCAATAAACAATTTAACAAATTCTCTATCTATCGGATCATTATTCAAATAAACTCCATTTTCGTATAGAGCTTTCTGATTTGAAAAAAATGGAGAATACATTGATGTAAAAACTATGTCTGCATCATACTCTTTTAGTTGCCTTACAAAAATATCTATTTCAGGTGACCATGATTGTATTATATATATATCAGGTTTGTGTAATTGTGACTTTTGTATAAGCAATCTGAAGTCTTTTGTAGAAGGAATAATTTTTTCATCAAAAACTATTTGTATGTCATAATTTGATATTTGTTCTTTGATATTTTTTTCTACCAAATTTGAAAATGTTTCATTTGCTGTTATAAGTGCTATTTTTTTGTATCCTCTTTTAACAATATCTTGTAATAAGATTTCAGCATCTTCTGATGCGATAGAGGTAAAAGCATAATTGTTGGCTTTCTTGGTAAATTCAGTATCGGTTGATTGAGAGATGTGAATAGCTTTGCTATTGGCTATAATAGGGGCTGTAACCCCGGCGGCCTGTGAACTATATGTTAATATAGCATTGACTTTGTCTGTTTCTATAAGCTTTTTTGCGGCGAGGACTGTTTTTGCAGAATTTAGAGCGTCATCTTCAAAAATAATAGTTATATTTCTGTCGGGATGTTGTTCTTTGAATAATTCTATGCCTTTCTTAAAATTATCTCCCATTAAAGACATATTACCGGTTAAAGGTGCGATTGCGCCGATTTTGATTGTGGGTTTTTCGGGGGTGGCGGAGGTTTTATTTTTTTCACCACAGGCTGTTAGGGAAAGGACTACCAACATGCTTAATAAAAAGTTTTTCATTGTTTTTTCAATCCTAAATTTTTTTGTAAGTGTGTAATATGTGGTTTTATTTCATGATATCGGTTATTATTTCTTTTTTAGCACAAAATAATGCATGGTTCTGGGAAAGGGTAAACTGTTAAACTTAATTTGATGAGCGTCGTCAATCATAATTTCATAATGTTCGGGATTGATATAGCTTGGCAAATCATTAACAGACCACCGTGACAAGTGAGTAAAAAGGCTTTCTTGGATATTGCTGATTTCCTCATCTGTTTTGTCCCAGCCGAAAATAAATACGGTTCCGTCTTTTTTTAATAACTTATAAAAATCTTCTAAAAAGGATGTCCAATTATCAGGATTAACATGGTGAAAAACGCCAATAGCCAAGATGACATCATAACCCTCATCATTGGTAATATCTTTTGGGGCTGTTACCAGATAAACAGGTACTTTGTTTTGATATTTTTTTATCAACTTAGCGGTTATGACTTCTGATAAATCGGCTAATTCAATTTGAAATCCTTTCTGACGAAAATGCTCTGCAACCTGTCCTAAGCCGCAACCATAGTCTAACAAAGTTTGTTTTTGCGGAGTTTGTTTCAAATATTTTGAAATAACTTCTATGTACCATTTATTAAGCTCGGGTTCAGCAGCCCAAGGTACATTTTCACCATGTTCAATATAGACTTTATTCCATGCGTCCCTGGTTTTCATATTTATTGCCTGTATTACAGAGGTTTATTCTTCTATTTCGACGGGGACGCCGTTTGTCATTTTTTTGATGACAGCTTGTGATTGAACAGTTCTATCGTTGTCAATGCTTATTTTCCCTACAGCACCATCAAAATCTTTGATTTTTAACAGTGCTTCGGACATTTCTTCGGATGAGGGAATTCTTTTGTACTTAGTATAAAAATCATCATATGTATACATAAGCATTTTGGCAACATCGTAAACATAGCCCACACCAAAGAAGTTGGTGGAGTTGTTTTTTTGTTTTATTCTGTTTAGCAGTTCCTTGTTTCCATCAGGAATGGTGACATATTCTACGCCCTCTAATCGAAGCTTATCTTTTGCAAATGTGAGAGTGTCGATAGATAATATTGGCTTATTTACTTCTTTTAAGAAGAAATTATCTAAAAATATGTCTAAACTAGGTGGTAACAAGGCTATAAACCAAGCGTCAAAATTTTTACTTTTCATCTTCTCTATGGCTAAGCCGAAATCACGATTGTCCATTGAAAAATTGGCGCGTTCCACTTCTATACCTTTTTGTTTAAGCAAGTTTTCAATAATATCACTATCGTGTTGTAAAGATGCCTGTTCAACAACAAACATTGCGATTTTTTTGTAATTTTTCTTATCTATGTTTTCCATAAATTTTTTAACCAAAGCATCTGACTGCGTCCAGTGAATAAAATTATAAATACCGGATTGGGAGATGTGTTTGTCGTTACTAATGGAAAAATTTAGGACTTTGCTGTTTTGAGCTATGGGTGCTACAACATTTCCGCCTTTTGAAGACCAAGAAATTAAAGAATCAACTTTGTCTATGTTTATTAACTTGCCAGCAGCAGTCGCAGCGCGAGGAGATTCATATCCGTAATCTTCAACAATAAAATTAAAATCAAGATTTTGACTGTTAACATCTTCTTTTGCCAAATCTATGGCGACTTTTGTATTATTTCCTACCTCTGCAAATTGTCCTGTCAAAGATGTAATAAAACCGATTTTTACTACGGGTTTGCCATTTGATTGCTGTACTTCTTTTTGATTATCACAGGCTGTAAGAGATAGAATAAGACAAAGGCTTGACAGTAATTTTTTCATTGTTTTTCATCCTTAATTGCTGAGGTTTATTTGTTGGTTAGTATACATAGTTAAATTGTTTTTGTCATTAAAATATTTGTTTATATGTAAACTTGTTGATTACAGTTTTTTAGACATATAGATGGCAGTTTCATCGTCGTTTTTCATATCGGCGTAGGGTTCTAAATTTTTGCCTTGCCACCAAAGTCCGGTTCCATCGGGTATAAAACCTCGTTTGATATACATTCTTTGAGCTGAGCCATAATCACGGTGTAAGCCTACGCCCAAATAAACAGTATCGGAATATTTTTTGGCCAAGTCTTCGGCTACCTGCATAAGAGTATTGCCGATACCGTGATTGCGATATTTCATCAATACGCCGAAATCGACCAGTTCGGGAAGACCTTTGCCACCAAAAGAACCACCCATAGAGTTGGGGTAGACATTGAAGTATCCGGCAATATTACCTTTGTATTCGGCGACTAAGGCAATGCATTTACCTTCGGCAACATCTTTTAATCTTTGGGTATATTTCTCAACTTTTTGATTAACCCAACCCTGAGCTATTTCTTCATCGGTAATGATTTGAGGGTCGGTTTCAACCATATCTCTGATTAAAATGTCATTGTTGTTATAGTATATCATCTGATTTCTCCGTTTTTTTTGTTTTTTTTTGCATATTAAAGTTGTGATGTCAACAAGAATATATTTTTTTGTAAAATTTTGTCTAGACATTTGACCTTAATTAAAGTATATTATGAATGGCTTGTTGGCATGTTTTTATATGGCGGTATTTACTTATATGATAAATAATAATGAGAGCGTTAATAATGACTATATAAGTTCGGTTAGTTTTTGTAAAAAATCTGACAAGTCTAATTGTATTGAAGATATTTCGACAGTTGATGTTAATAAGCCGTGTTTGCTTTGTTTGGGTGGTGAACGTACTCATTTGAAAGAGATATTGGATGAGTATTATTTATCGCCCCTTACATCGCTTATGGATAGATCAAATTTACGAGGCAAGGTAACGGTGTGCGGGGCCTTGTATGATTTTAAAAAAAATGAAAATTCGTCTGAATTGATTTTTAACCCGTATAGAGCGAGAAAACAGCTTTTTCATGAGCATAAGCGCCTTAACAATGGCTCGGAATTATCCGGCCTTACCGATGATGAATGTAATCCACGCTATGTTGAACAATTATATGACTGCTTTATAAAAAATAGAATTTGCGATGATGATGGAAAAAAACTCGCAGTTGATGTTGCAAAAAAGAATATACGCTCTTTAGTTATTTATGCTCATTGTCATGGTTCATACAGTGCGCTTAAATTGGAAGAGCTAATGCAAAAAAAGATGAAAAATATCGGCTATTCAAAACAAGAAAGAGCAGAAATACAAAGTCAATTGTTGGTTGTTAATCAGGTGCCGGCATGTCCGTTAGGAATTTCAAAATCAATGTTTTTATCGTTTTGCTGTGTTCAAGATTATAATGTTAACCATAATAATTATTTTCAGGCAGTATGTCAGATGCCCGATAAATATAAATTGAATACGCCTTTTTCTTATTTTGAACAAAGCAAAGGAAATTTTTTCTTGATACCAAATGTATTGTCAGATTCTGATTCAATAAATCCTCATTCTTTTGGGATAAGGCCGGATAGAAATATGAATAGGCATGCTTTTACGGCTATTAGTATGGCAAATAATGCAATTGTCAGGGCTTTGAAAAATTCATTGAACCAAAACGAAGATTTACCTGATGTTAAAGATCTTGTTTGTCGAAATAAAAAGGACAAAATATTTTTTGAAAAAGTAAAATATGCCGGTGAACGTTTGTGGGATAATGTAGTATATCTTGCCAGAACGCGTCATGATACTGTAAAGAAGATGGGGCTATCAGAAGCAAAAGCACAAGACATAGATTATTCAAATTTAATTATTGAAACACAGCAGTGTGAAAGATAGTTTTTTGGTTATCTAACCTTGTGCAATTTCTTCATCAGTAATGAGTTCAGGTTCCTGATTAGAATGTCATTGCTATTATAGTATATCATTTAAGTTATCCTTATTACTATTTTGCGGATAGCATATAGTGATATGTCGGTTGAAGACAAACAGGTATTTTAAGATAGCCTATTTATTCCTCTACTTTTAGCCACTGGCCATCTTTGAAAATACGTACCGGAACGTTCATACGCATAATGCCGTTGGGCTCTATCTTTGTTTCGCCTAATGCACCATACCAAGTTTTAAATTCTTTTACTGTTTGCAAAACATCGGCATTGTTTGGAATTTTTTCACCCTCTCTAGGTTTGGTGTTTTCAAAAGCCTTGATGAACATATCTAAGCCGTCGTATAAGTTTGCAGAACATGATTCTAATCGGTTATGATATTTTTCAAAATATTTTTTTTCAAATTCATCGTTATTGCTATTTAAGTATATTGACCAAATATCATTTATCGGAGGAAACGCTTTAGGATTCATTCCTGGAAAGGTACCTAAAGATGTGATGTTTTTCTTGCCGGTTAGTTCATAATATTGTCTTAAGAAAATGCTGTTAAAGGGTTCTACACCAAACAAAACATAGTAGTCAGGCTTTTCTTGTTCCATTTTTTGAATAGTTAAGCGGAAATCTGTTTCGCCATAATTAAATCTCTCATTATAAAGAACTTCTATTCCGTCCTTGGGTAAGCTTTGTGCAGCATAACCTAACAAAACATTACTTACAGCTGCATTGTTTCCTAATAATGCTACGGTTTTGACATTTCTCTTCTTGAGTTGATGTAAAAATGATGAGTAGATTTCCTCATTTTGCGGTGAAGTGTTAAATCCGTATTCGGGTAACTGATTCTTACCATAAGAGCAAGATAATGAAATTACTTTGTTTTTATTAGCAATGTCATCAACAGGTCTGTCAACCACGCCAAACATTGAGATTACAATATTTGTTTTATTTATGTTGATAAATTTGTTAGTGTTTAAGGCAGCCTGTTTTGGTTGGACCATATCATCTTCAAAGATAATCTGATAGTTATATTTTGTGTCTCGTTGTTGCCATTTATCCATGACCATATTTAAGACATTTTTTGCGCTGTTGCCAATATGAGCTTGGTTGCCGCTCAAATGGAGTGTCGCGCCGATTTTGATTGTAGGTTTTTCGGGGGTGGCAGGAGATTTGGTCTTTTCTCCGCAAGCAACTAAAGATGTCGCCATCAACAAACTCAATAAAACCTTTTTCATCTTTTTATTCCTTCTAGTTTCTGATTTTTTGTAAGTGTATAATATATTGTTTTATTTTTTATTAAAAAACAGCTTTATAAGTGTTATTCCAAATTATATGCCAGTAGTGTTTCGTCAGCGTCAAGGTCAGGATGAGGCATTTTTTGAGCATATTCCGGTATAATCATACCGCCGTTTTTCTCGTAAAAGCGAATGGCTTTTTGGTTGTTGGACAATGTATACAAATAAAAAGGCTTGTTATCCGTAATTTCCTTAAATTTGTTAAACAAGGCTTTGCCGACACCGTTTCCTTGATAATTTGGTAATACATAAAAAGCGCGCAACTCAAATTCAAAAATATCATTATATTGACGAGGCAGGCCGCCAATACAAAAACCGACTATTTGTTTATCAAATTCGGCAACAAGGCAGATATCGGTTGGGCTTTCAATCAGATTTTTGATACATTCTATGCGCTCTTCACTTAAATTGCGATTGGCTAAAAAATCGTCGGGAAGAAGGCCTTTATATGCATCTTTCCAGGTTGTAATATTGATATAAGTAATGTCTTTGGCGTCAGATATTTTAGCTTTGCGAATATGTATCATTTTGTAGGCCTTTTAACTTTGAATTGTCTTTGATTATATTAAGAAATTACAAAATGTAAATTTTTTTTATTTAAAAATGAACCTTTTGATTTATACTGTCGTTATAAGTGGTAGAAAGGAGATGAAAAATGCAAAATATTTCTGATTTGATTAAAGAAGCAAAACCTTTGTATCACAAAAGAAAAAAACAAAGGCGCATTGTAAAATCGGCTTTGGTGGGTATGGCATGTTTGTTTGTGGTTTTTGTGAATATGCCAAATTATAAAATAAATGATGATTTTTATAATCCGTATCTTGATTTTGGATATGAAGAAAATCAAGGCACCTATGTTGAAAATTTGGGATTGCCGGTTGATGATTATGGTTTGCTTTTGGTGAGCTAAATGAGAAATATTATTGAAGAAAACAAAGGCTTGATAAAAGCCATAATCAAAAAAATTACCGGTTCTTATAATGAAGATATCGAACAAGAGGTATATATTAAGACTTGGAGAAATATTGATAATTATAAAGAAAGCGGAAAATTAAAATCTTGGATTGCCACAATTACGGCTAATTTGTGCAGAGATTATTTTAAGTCATCATCATACAAACAAAATCTTCGAGAGGTAAGAGAAGATGGAGTTTTGGAAAGTAAGGCTGTTGCAGCTTCGCAAGAAAAAATTGTTGATGCTAAAAAAAGGCAGAAAATGATTTTGAAGGCGGTTGATGATTTGCCTTATAAAATGCGCAAAGTTGTGATTTTGTTTGAATTTGAAGATTTTAGTATTGCCGAAATTGCAAAGAAGCTAAACGAGCCGGAAGGAACTGTAAAATCGAGACTTTATAATGCCAGAAAAATTTTGGCAGAAAAATTGAAATTTTTATTAGGAGAAAATTGATGAAAAAATTGTTATTACTTGCTGTTTTTAGTGTTGTTTTGTGTGGTGGTACGGTTGAAGCCAAGGAATCGCGGGGCGATTTTGATAAACGCCCATCTATTGAGGAAATGAAAAAACATGAAGAAATGTTTGCAAATAAATTGGGTTTGAGCGAGGAACAAAGGGCTAAAGCCAAAGAATTGAGAGAAGCCGGCAGAAAAAAAATGGAACCTTTGATGAAACAAAAGAAAGAGCTTCACGAAAAAATGGAAAATTTGCGAAAAGAAAATATGGAAGAATTTGAAAAGATCTTAACCGATGAGCAAAAAACAAAATTGAAAGAAATTAAAAAGGAACATAAAGGAAAGCATTTCGGTAAGCGCTACCACAAAGGAAAAAAAGGTAAGCACGATAAAAAGGACTAACTTATTTATAAGGTGATAAAATGAAAAAATTTGTTTTGACATTGTTAATGGCTTTGATGTTTTGTAATCCGGCTTTTGCCAGAAGAGGCGGGCATCATCACGGGCATTTTCATTATCGCGGACACCATGGAGGAATTCATGCCGTAGGTGATTTGGCTTGGGGCGTTGCCGGAGTTGTGGCCGGTGCGGCGTTGATTAACAATTTGGTTTCTTCGTCAAGCAGTGTAAAATATCAACAGCCTAAAGTATATATCGCCGAACCCGAAGGTGAGTGTTATATTACCGTATCAAGAAAAACCGGTGATGTAAAAGAAAAATGCTTTAATCGACTGTCAAAAGGTATAATTTATGTTGACTAGTCAATAGTTTTTTGATTTGCTGAAAGTCGTCTTTAATTAAGGCGACTTTTTAGTTTTGTAATATTAACCAAGAGGTGAAAAATGAAGGGGATTAATATCAGAGAAATATGGAACAAAATAGTTTGTAATGATATGACCAGCGGTATTTTGATGATATTGGCCATGTTTGCCTCGATTATTTGTGCAAATACCGGTGTGAGAGAACCGATAGCTCATTTTTGGGAGACTCCTTTGTTTGTCGGTATGGGAAACTTGAGCTTTTCTAAACCGTTGGAATGGTGGGTTAATGATGTTTTGATGGTGTTTTTCTTTCTTCAGGTAGGACTTGAGCTGAAAAAAGAAATGAAAGAGGGATTTTTATCTGATCCTAAACAAATTTTGGTGCCGGCTTTGGCTGCGTTTGGCGGAATTATGTGTCCGGCTATTATTTATGCGGTATTGAATAATAATAGCCCCGAATATATGAACGGTTGGGCAATACCGACAGCGACAGATATTGCTTTTGCCGTATGTGTTTTGATGTTGGTGGGAAAATCTATTCCGCAGGCTGCTAAGATATTTTTGTTGGCGGTTGCCATATTTGACGATTTGGGCGCAATTTTGATTATTGCTATTTTTTACAATCAAGGTGTATCACTTGATTTGCTGGGATATGCCGGTTTGGCTTGTTTTGCTCTGTATATGCTAAACAAAATGCAGTTTACATCTTTTGTGCCATATTTGTTGTTGGGTGTTGTTTTATGGTATTGCTTCTTAAACGGCGGTATTCATACAACAATTGCCGGTGTCGTGGTGGCTATGGCTTATCCGATGAGGGTTTCAAGAAAAACTTATTCGCCTTTGGAAAAGTTGGTCGATAAAATTAAGCCTTGGGTTGATGTTTTGATTTTGCCGGTATTTGCTTTTGCTTCTGCCGGTTTGTACTTGGGGGATGTTACTACTGAGACATTTACTCATACTTTGACTTTGGGTATTATATTCGGGTTGTTCTTCGGTAAGCAAATAGGTATTTTTGGAACGACTTGGTTGTTGGTAAAATCAAAAATTGCCGTATTTCCCAAAAATGTAAGATTGATAGATTTATATGGTGTCGCTTCGGTTGCCGGAATCGGCTTTACCATGGCTTTGTTTGTGGGTAAATTATCATTACCCGAGGCTATGCAAGGAGAGATAAGGCTCGGTATTTTATGCGGTTCGATATTATCGGCCATTTTGGGAGCCGTAGTTTTTCAAATGGAAGACTTTTTGCTAAGACACAAAATTTTTAAGTGACCTTTGATTTTGAAATTTGCAACCTATATATTTTGATAACATCAAAATTTATGGGAGTTTTGCTATGTTTGTTGCTAAATATGTTAATGGTAAGTGGAATTTGTTCGCCGGTATTATAATGTTATTATTGGGGTTGATGGTTTGGTTTAATCCTTTTGATACATTGTTGGCTTTGGCTTTTTATATCGGAGTTGGTTTTATTGTTACGGGTTTTTTGTATTTGATGTCAGCCTATGAGCAAAGAATGGGATGGTATTTGTTGGTTGGATCTTTTGATGTGCTGGTCGGAGTGGTGCTTATTTCAAATTTGGGAATTACCGCGGTAAGCTTGCCGATTATTTTGGCTTTGTGGAGTTTGACGATAGGAATTATTCAGATAATAAGCTCACTGGAATTAAAAAGTATTGATTTACCTTGGAAATCAACAGCGGTTATGGGATATGTGGGATTATTTTTCGGGTTGGCAATATTGATATTTCCTACAATAGGGGCCGTAGCTATTTCAACAGCCATCGGATTTTATGCTATTATGTTTGGTATAATTCAAATTTTGGAATATCGTTGGAGTAAAAGAAATCCTATTTGTTGTAGGAAGCTCGTCTGATACGATCGTTGATAGCCAATCCTAAGCCAATGTCAGGAATGGGAGCAATGGCAATAGCCGAATATTTTGTTTGTTCTTCGGCTAAGTGCATAAAGGCAAAAAGATTGGCGGCTGCTTCAACAAGGTCGGCTTTGGGGCTTAGATTTAAGTCGCACTGCATCTCACCGAAGCCGATGTAAAATTCATTTTCCGAGCGTTCTTGCGGGGTAATGTTGATACGGGTCGGAATTTTGGGGGCGTAGTGTTTGAGCATTTGTCCCGGAGAGGAGGGCAGTTCGGGATTGCCATGAGAAATGATGACTTCTTCGTTTAAGAAGTTTTCAATGTCTTCTTTAGCAAGACCTCCGGCACGAAGTAAAACGGTTTTTTGGGTAGTTAAATCGATAATGGTTGATTCAACTCCGACATTACAAGCACCACCATCAATTATCATATCAACCCTTAATCCGAGACTTTCATAAACATGGCGTGCGGTGGTAGGTGAAATACTTTGAGAACGATTGGCCGAGGGGGCGGCAATGGGAACGCCGGCTTGTTTGATGAGCTCTAAGGCAATAGGGTGGTTTGGCATACGAACACTTAATGTTGGCAATCCTGCACAGACTAAGTCAAATGAGGGGTCAAGCTTTTTGCGGTTTAGGACAAAGGTTAATGGTCCGGGCCAAAATTGTTTAGCCAAAGCAATGACGCGTTCGTCAGTTTGAGCTAATTCATGTAATGATTCGATTTCGGCAATGTGAGATATCAGCGGATTAAAATTCGGACGACCTTTGGCTTCAAATATTTTGGCAACCGCTTTAGAATCAAAAGCATTGGCGCCCAAACCATATACGGTTTCGGTAGGAAACGCAACTAAACCGCCGTTTTTGATGGTGTTGGCGGCTTTTGAAATGGTCGAGTTTGAATAAACATATATGTTAGTCATCGATTTTTAATAAATATCTTACAGCGTTTTGAAAATTGTCAAATGTATGTATCACTGAAAAATCATAATTGTCAACCATAGAATAGGAATTGGTTGACTTAAACCATGCTACATAAGTTGTTTCGGTCGAGCCTAATAAAGTCATGTCTTCATAGTTTGGGGCTTCGGCAAGATTGTTTTCGCTTAAAATATCAAAACGATAGCCTTTTTTGGTGTTGGCACCCCAAAGACAGCGGCCTTCAAGTAAAAAGCCGTTATATTTTTTTAAGAAAGTAATAACTTCCGGCGGAAGTTGATTGTAACCATATTCCACCATCTTTTTTTGGTATGATATAATATCTTTTTCGTTCAAAGGAGTGCCGGTTACGGCAAAAGGAATTTTGTTTATTTCATCAAACAAATTATTCATTTCTGCCTCCGTTTTTGATTTTGTATATTCCTTGAGAATATAAGCGTTCGTTTGCCGGATTTCTGACAATGAGGAATTCTTTTCTTAAGCCGCCCAAATATACCAAGTTAATATTAAGGTCTAATTCTTGCGGGTGGTGCATAATGGTGTGGTACGGGTTGGCATAACATAAGGTTAAGTTTGAAAAATCGTTGATTTTACTGTAATCATCAGTTTCGTTAGCAAATTGACGATTTTTTTTGTGATGTACATTGTACATTGCTGCGGATTTTTGCAATTTTTCCCAAGTTTCATCAGAATATTGTTTTGATGTACCGATTTGGTGAATATATTCCAAAAAGTTTTTTGCGTCATCTTTTCGACCAAGCATTGATTCTATGCGTAAAAATTCTTCACCATAGCATACTTCAAACATCTTAAGAAATTTTGTGCGTTGGCAAGGCATTGCTTTTTGCGGATTTTCTTTGTTGTGTTTTTTTATCAGATATGCCACATCATAAATATTAAGATATTGGAGTTCATCAGGTGGATATCCCATATTAGCCAACTGATGACATATCGGAAAATACATGGTCTGAAAATTTTTGAATTTTGCCATTTCTGACCAAATTGGTATATTGGTCAATTCGTAATTATTGAATTCGTGACGATTGCTGATATCATATTTTTGAGCGGTAGCAAGTGCATTTTTAAAATAAGTTGAAATATTACTTTCTTCTTTGCTGACACCTTCAAAATCCCAGTTTATAATGAGTTTTTGTTCGGGAGATAATTTGGGTTGATCAGGAATTGTTAAGTGAGGGGAGCCGATATGGTGAGAGTAGATTATTTTGATAATATCGTCTTTGGCAATGGCACGGTTTGATTGGTCGGGAGAAGAATCTCTTTGGGTGTTTTTTTTGCCGTCATTACCGCCACGATCCTTACTTTTTTTGTTGTTTCCTTTAGCAAGATGTCCTTTTTTGTGTTTTGATAATTGCTCAAGCAATTCCTCCAAAAGCTCTTTTTCTTCAAGCTCTCCTCTGATTGCTTCTAAATATTGTTTTTTGTATCGGACCATAGTTATCTCCATACTTTGACAAAAAATAACATATATAACTTATTTTGTCTATATATTTTTTTTATATTTATGTGTTTTTTGTTTTACTTTTATTCAGTTAGCGTTTAGACTGTTTGTTATTAAATGAGTATCCTTATAACCTTGAGGAGTTAATTGTTATGTTAGAAGTTATTTTTACTAAGGATGAACCGCTAAAAGATGTTGTGAAAGTTATTGCGATGTTTGAAGACAAGCCGGCAACGGTTGAGTTTTTGAGCACTAAAGAAGCAAAACTGGTTGAAACAGCAATTATACAGGCAAATTTTGAAGCAAAGGCCGGTGATTATCTTAATGTATATGGCGGAACGAGCAAAATAGTGTTGCTCGGTTTGGGTAAAAATGACGATGATCTAAATATTCAAGGTGTCGGTGAAAAATTATTCAATATTTTATTTAATGATGAAAATGCCTATATTGTTGCGGAAAATGACCAAATAGCACAAAATTTGGCCTATGGTGTTTTACTCGGTTCGTACAGTTTTGATAAATACAAAACCGAAAAGAAAGATGATGAATATACCAAGTTAGAACAAATCAGTCTAAAAGTAGACGATGTCGAAAAAAATACGGAAGAATTTAAATCTTATGTGGCTATGGCGAACGGTATCAGATATTGCAAAGATTTGTGCAATGAGCCGGCAAGCTATCTGACACCTGAAGTTTTTGCTTATGATATTAAGCGATTGGAATATTTGGGACTTGATGTTGAACTTTTGAATTTGGATGCAATACATCTTAAAGGTTTGGGATTGGTAGAGGCTGTGGCTAAAGGTTCAAGTAATTTGCCGTATGTGGTTATAATGTCGTGGCGCGGCAATCCCGAAAAAAATGATTATGATTTAGGACTTGTAGGTAAAGGTGTTTGTTTTGACAGCGGCGGTGTGTCCTTAAAAAGCGGCGGAGGTATGATTGAGATGAAAATGGATATGACCGGTGCTGCTTGTGTGGTTGCTTCAATGAAGGTTGCCGCATTACAAAGAATAAGGAAAAATATTGTAGCTGTTGTATCTTTAGTGGAAAATATGCCTGACGGCAATGCTGTTAAAATCGGCGATATTGTTACAGCTTATAATGGTAGGACAGTCGAGGTGCTGAATGCCGATGCTGAAGGAAGACTTATTGTGGCCGATGCTTTGGCGTATATGCAAAAGAATTTCAAGGTGTCAAAAATTGTTGATTTGGCAACTTTGGGAACTATAAGCGCTATGTTCGGTAATGTATATGCCGGATTGTTCTCTAATGATGAGAAACTGACTAAAACACTAATTGCTGCAGGTGAAAAAAGCGGTGAAAAATTGTGGCACTTGCCGATGAATGAAGATTATGAAAAGATGATAAAGTCAGATGTCGCCGATATAAAAAATATACCTACCGGACAATCGGCCAGAATTACTTCGGTAGCATTTTTAAACAAATTTATTGAAAAAGGCACAAAGTGGGCTCATATCGATATCAGCGGTTTAAGATTGGATAAAACCGGATTGTCTTCAGGTTTTGGTGTAAAATTGTTAAATGAAGTTATGAAGGGTTTGTAAAAACAATGCGAGTTGATGAAAGACTTACCAAATTAGCCGAAAGTGTGTTAAAAAATTCGGTTAAGTTGAAAAAAGGCGAAAAAATTTATATTGAAGCTTTTAGTGATTCAACCAAAGATTTGTTTAATGAATTTATTCGTATTGCCGCGAAGATGGGTGCTACGCCTTTTTACTTTTTTAATGACAATTTATTTGTAAAAAATTTGATGATAAATTCATCTGAGGCACAAATCGAACAATATGCCAAATGGCATAAAGCTTTGTTGGATGATATGGATTGTTATGTGGCCGTAAGAGGTTATGATGATTTGTTTGCTTTGTCGGATTTGCCGGTTGCAAAGCAAAAGCTGTATAATAATATTTATTATAATTTGATTCATTTTGAAGCAAGAATCCCTAATACTCGTTGGTGCATAATGCGTTATCCGAACGATACAATGGCGGCGGTTTCGAAGATGTCGCGTGAAAAATTGGAAGATTTTTATTTTGATTGTTGCTTGGTCGATTATAAAAAAATGGGCAAGGCTATGGCTCCATTGAAAAAGTTGATGGATAAAACAGATAAGGTTAGAATTAAAGGGCCTAATACCGATTTACAATTTTCAATTAGAGATTTGAAAGCAGTTATTTGTGACGGAACAATGAATATTCCCGATGGCGAAGTTTATACCGCACCGGTAAAAGAATCGATAAACGGGCATATTCAATTTAATACCGATACGGTTTATGATGGGACATTTTATTCCAATGTATATTTAGAGTTTAAGGACGGCAAAATTATTAAAGCCGAATCGAGAGCTAATAATGATAAATTGCAAAAGCAACTTTCGGTTGATGATGGTGCTAAATATATGGGTGAATTTGCCATAGGTGTAAATCCGTATATCAGAAAAGAAATGTTGGATATTTTGTTTGATGAAAAGATTGCTTGTTCGCTACATATGGCAATCGGCAATTCGTATAGTGATGAAAGTTTTAACGGTAATCGTTCAAATGTGCATTGGGATTTGGTGCTAATTCAAGACAAGGCTCACGGCGGCGGCGAGATTTGGTTTGATGATGTTTTAATCAGAAAAGACGGTATTTTTACGATTAAAGAACTTCAAGGGCTTAATCCCGATAAATTAAAATAAAAAAGGCACAAGGCCTGCTCATTTTAAGATGGCAGGCCTTGTGGCGAGGTACAAATAAACTCCAATTCCGTACAATTGTCTTCTTTATTAAATACATAATGATAAATACAATCGTTTATCATTAGATTTGAAGGAATGCTTGCAGGTTTAATATCGTTTATTTCCTCTAAGAGATCTTTGTCTTCAGCAAAAACCGGAAAAACCATGCTTTTGTTAGGATCTGTCGGGCATAACCCGAGCCATATACAACATGCTGGTTCTTCATTATGAAAACCTGAAGCCAGTTGCCAAAAAAGATTACTGTTATCTCTACCCGTGAGGGTATTGGCAATGCTTATGGCATATTTTTCCGATGTGATATACGGAAGTTGCATCAGCCATGTTGTTTGTTCGCGTTCTTCAGCTGTGATAATAGTTCCGTTGATGATTATGGTGTCTCCATTGTTCAGCGGAATATATTCTGTTTTTTGCGAATCGTTTACAACTTCTAACGGAAGCTTTAATGCCATAACAATTTTTTCTTTTTGGTCGTCGTTATCATAACCTTTCCAACCGATAGATGAGATTATTGCCTCGTCATTCATGTGAAAGTTTATGATAAAAGGCTTGAGATTGAGTTTTTTTCCGAATTGCTTGAAATAGATCTTTTGCGCTTCCAGAGAAGAGTTAATTCCATTCTCTAGGGGATAGGGTTTGATTCTCATATGCTCGAAATTTTAATAATTATCTTTATTATTTATGTTTAATATCATAAGGTTAGGTCTATCTAATCAAGATTTTGTGTTTTTGTCAATATTTTTGTCTTGATTTTTGTCAAGTAGTGTAATAAGCTTGTTGTGACAATAAAATAATGTTAAACAGTAATTAATTTTTTTACAATTATGGCAAAGAAACAAAAACAAGAAAAATTTGCTGCCGAAATATCCAACATTAAAAGGGCAAATGCAGGAATGATGAAAACGCTGTTGTCAGCAGTCAGAGAAGTAGTTACTTTCGATAAACTGCTACCAAAAGATGCTCAGGGAGCTAATACTCCTAAGTTAATGCTAATTTTTGGCGATTCGTTATCAATCGCCTTTGATGCGTTAGAGTACTTGCAAGGGTATGTTAAAATGTTTGAGAAGTATCCGATGATAATTACTCTACCCGGGGTATCCTCATCAAAATATATTGATTGGGGCATGCCTGAGGAAACATGGCTAAAAACTATTTTGACGAATAACGGAGTTCCTGAGAAAAAGGTACAGAGCTTAAGTTCAATTGATGATGTGAAGAATTTTATTAGAAAACATCATTACAGACATGTCTCTGTTTTCGCAGCACGAGGTTATAGCGTGAGTACGATTGTAACTTTGGAACAGCTAATCCCTGAGATTAACTTCAGGTACTTCGAAAAGGAGTATGTCTCTAAAGATTGGATGGCTGAAGAAGGAGTGGTGTCAAACTGTGTGTTTGATACTGACAAGCTGAGTTCGGTAGAAATGGATCTCTTGTTGGGACAACTTGTGAGGCTTAATCTTGTAAGGAATACGCTGCCGGAATATTTGCAGGAGTATTTAATGCCACTTGAAATAGTGAAAAAATTCACTGATAAGGGCTACATTCTCGGTTTGAATACCGAAGAAGAGATGAATGCCGTAGGTATTTCTCTAGAGGAATTTAACGAAAGATTACCAAAAAGACTGGCAGACTTTGAGTGGATTCCTTATGCTAAGAGCCGTGTTTACGAACAAATTATGTCATTAAAAAAATAAGATGTTCGTTGACAAACAAAGAAAAACTCCCCGCTCGTAAGAGCAGGGAGTTTTATTATTTTAAAAGTTGTGATTATTCGGCAACCTTAAAATCAGCCATGTGTTCAAGCAGAGAACGTTTTTCGTTAACATTCTCTTGAGCCTTGTTCACAAGAGTTTCATAGCGCTCAGGATTTTGTTTGTTCACAACTTGGAAACGAGTTTCATTAGCCATATATTCAGCCAATGGTTTAGAAGGAGCTTTTGAGTCTAAGCTCAACGGAGCTTTACCTTCTTTGATGTTTTCCGGATTGTAACGATACAATGGCCATGAACCTGATTCAACAGCGGCTTTTTGATGAGCCAAACCGTCGATTAAGTTAAAGCCTTGAGCGATACAGTGTGAGTATGCAATAATCAAAGACGGGCCGTCATAAGCTTCGGCTTCGTTTAAGGCTTTGATTACTTGAGCATCATTAGCACCGATAGAAATTTGAGCAACATAAACATTGCCATAAGACATAGCAATCATACCCAAATCTTTTTTCGGTAATGATTTACCGGCTGTGGCAAACTTAGCAGAAGCACCCATAGGAGTTGCTTTTGATTGTTGACCGCCGGTATTGGAGTAAACGCCTGTATCCATTACCAAAATGTTGATGTTTTTGCCTGAAGCAATAGCGTGATCAAGACCGCCGAAGCCGATATCATAAGCCCAACCGTCACCACCTAAAATCCATACAGATTTTTTGATGAGGTAGTCGGCTAATTTATCGAGATGTTTAGCTTCAGCAGAGTTTATGCCAGCCAATTTTGCGCGTAATTCGGCAACATAACCTCTTTGAGTGTCAATCTCAACATCGTTTGATTGCGGGTTGTTTAACAATTTGTCGGCCAAATCGCTACCTACTTTGTCTTTCAAACCTTCTAACATCTGTTTAGCAAAAGATGTTTGTTGGTCGATTGAGAAACGCATACCCAAACCGAACTCGGCATTGTCTTCAAACAATGAGTTTGCCCAAGCCGGACCGTGTCCTTTTTCGTCTTTGGCATATGGAGTTGTCGGCAAGTTACCGGAGTAAATTGAAGAACAACCTGTGGCGTTGGCAACAACCATGCGGTCACCAAACAATTGAGTCAACAATTTTACATAAGGAGTTTCACCACAACCGGCACAAGCACCAGAGAATTCAAACAAAGGTTGAATCATTTGAGTAGTTTTCGGCAAGTTTTTAACAACTTCGGTGCGTTTTACATAAGGCAAAGTCTCAAAGAAGTTCCAGTTTGCTTTTTCATCTTCGAGCAATCCTTCAATATGAGCCATGTTGATAGCTTTGAGTTCAGGATTTTCTTTGTTCTTGACCGGACAAGCAGAAGTACAAATACCACAGCCTGTGCAGTCTTCGGCAGAAATTTGCAAGATGAAACGCTTGTCGGCAAATTCTTTTCCTTTGTATGGAGCAGATTTCAAAGTTGCCGGAGCTGAAGCCAATTGTTCTTCGGAAGCAACTTTCATACGAATTACACCATGAGGACATACTAATGAACATTTACCGCATTGAATACAAGCATTAGCATCCCAAACCGGAATTTCGGTTGCAATACAACGCTTTTCAAATTGAGTTGTACCTGTCGGCCATGTACCGTCAACAACTTCGGTAAATGCAGAAACAGGGAGCAAATCGCCACGATCGGCAATAAGTTCACCGGTAACTTTTTTGATGAATTCCGGAGCATTAGCAGGTACAGGAAGCAATCTATCAAAAGTAGATGTTACTTCGTTAGGATATTCAACTTTGTGCAAGTGAGCTAAAGAGGCATCAACAGCGGCAAAGTTCTTTTGAACGATTGCGTCACCTTTTTTAGAATAGGTTTTTTTAATTGCATTTTTAATTTGTGCAATAGCTTCGTCCTTGGGCAAAATGTTAGAAATTGCAAAGAAGCAAGCTTGCATGATGGTGTTAATGCGTTGACCCATTCCGGTTTCACGAGCAACTTCTACAGCATTGATTGTGTAGAATTGAAGCTTTTTCTCAATGATTTCGGCTTGAACTTCGCGTGGAAGATGATTCCATACTTCGTCAGCAGGGTAAGGAGCATTGAGCAAGAATGTGGCACCAGGTTTGGCAATCTTTAAGATGTCAACCTTGGCCATAAATGGGAATTGGTGACAAGCAACAAAGTCTGCTTTGTTGATTAAGTAAGCAGCTTTAATCGGTTTGTCAGAAAAACGCAAGTGAGATGTAGTCATAGAACCTGATTTACGAGAATCGTAAACAAAGTAACCTTGACCATATTTACCGGCGTCTTCAGCAATAATCTTAATTGAGTTTTTGTTAGCACCGACTGTACCATCAGCACCCAAACCATAGAATACGGCACGAACAACATCTTTGCCTTCGGTGTCGATGTCGTCGCTGTATGGTAAAGAAGTGTTGTTTACATCATCGTTAATACCGACAGAGAATCCGTTGATAGCTTTCATAGAAGCACCGTTATCGTATACGGCGCGAACCATACCCGGAGTAAATTCTTTTGAAGACAAGCCGTAACGACCGCCAAAAATACGAGGCATATTAGCAATTTCGCCATTGGCAAAAGCTTGAGTCAATGTTGCTACAACATCCAAGTACAAAGGTTCACCGATAGAGCCTGATTCTTTTGTTCTGTCCAAAACATTTACAACTTTGACTGATTTAGGCAAAGCATTTAAGAATGATTTGGCAGGGAAAGGACGATACAAGCGAACTTTCAAAAGACCTACTTTGTAGCCGTTTTCGTTTAAGTATTCGATAGCTTCTTCAACTGTTTCGGCACCTGAACCCATAATAACGATAACTTGTTCGGCATCTTGAGGTCCGACATAGTCAACAACATTATATTTACGGCCCGAAATTTTGGCAAATTTGTTCATTTCTTCTTGAACAATGTCTTCTACTTTGTTGTAGAAAGGATTAGAAGCTTCACGACCTTGGAAGAATACATCCGGATTTTGAGCAGTACCGCGAATAACCGGAGCTTCAGGACGAAGAGCGTTTTTAACATTGAATTGATAATCAACGCCTTCTAACATTGCACGCAAATCATCATCAGACAAAAGAGCAATTTTTTTGATTTCGTGTGAGGTGCGGAAACCATCAAAGAAGTGCATGAACGGAACGCGAGAGCGCAAAGTAGATGTTTGAGCAATGGCGGCAAAGTCATGAGCTTCTTGAACAGAGTTTGATGCAAGCATTGCAAAACCTGTTTGACGGCAAGACATAACATCGGAGTGATCACCAAAAATTGACAATGCATGATAAGCCAAAGAACGAGCGGCAACATGCATTACAAACGGAGATAATTCACCAGCGATTTTGTACATGTTAGGAATCATCAAGAGCAAACCTTGAGAAGCAGTAAAGGTAGTTGTCAGAGCACCTGCTTGGAGTGAACCGTGGCAAGCACCGGCAGCACCGGCTTCTGATTGCATTTCTTGAACTTCGGGAACAATTCCCCAAAGGTTTTTTTGGTTAGCTGCAGACCACGCATCAGCCCATTCACCCATCGGAGATGACGGAGTAATCGGGTAGATAACGCAGACTTCATTCATGCGGTGGGCAACGGAAGCGGCAGCTTCGTTACCATCCATCATTTTCATCTTTACTTCAGACATATTTCATCCTTAAAGTTAATGTTAACAAAATAAAAAAGCCAGTAAATCAGACGATTTTATGCCTAATCTACCGGCCATAGTTTAATAGAAAAAATTTCTGCGCCTTTTATAGCACTCGAAAGATTAAAAATCTAGTAAAAAATGCGTTTTTTTATAGATTTTTTTTAAATTTCTAATAAGCTTTATTTGAACTAACTTTATTGGAGACTAATGATGAAGAAAATTGTTATTTTGATAGCTTTGGTTTTGTTTGCTTCAAATGCTAATGCTTGGGATTTGGCTTCATTTGCAAACAAAGTTAAGTCTGCGGCAGATGAAACAAGTGCCAAAATAGAATCCGTGCAAAACAAATCTGATGAAAAATCACAAGAAGCTCAAAATTCGATTATGGAGAAAATCAACGAATTGAAAGCAAAAATTGCTAAATGGCAAGCCTCGGATAATGCCGAAAGCTCAGAAATTCAAAAAGCAATTGCCGATGCTAAAGCAAGTATAGAAAAATTGATGACTCAATTAAAAGCTTTGCAGGGAAAATAACAGCTTATCGTTTAATTTTAATCGCTTTTATCTGTTCGTTTGGATAAAGGCGATTTTTTGTGTCTAAAAAACCTCTTGCCAAAAGCTTAATGATGTGCTATGTGTTGCTTCCATTTTTTAAGAATATTACTAAAATTATAATATAATTAACAACGAAATCATAGCTATTGTTTGTTGAGTACATATTTCAGAAATCAATTTTTTTAAGTGAAAGAGCATTTAATCCATGCCGCCCGCTCCTTTTATTTAAGGTGAGAACCATGAGTTCATGAGGATCAGAAGTAAGCTTAAAATATTGACGGACGAATATAAAAAAGCATTCAAGAATGATGATTTTATCAAAAAAACAAATAAGTATGAATCAAACGATTTGGATTGTTATTGGAGCAGTTTCGTTGGTTACGCTGGTGTTTATCTTCTTCTTAGTGAAGTGGATTTTGTCATTGCGTAAAGTTGTGCCGACAAATGAGGTGCATGTTGTACGTAAGGGTAATCAAACTCTGCAGTATGGTGGTGATGCCGGAGGAGTTTACTATCGTTGGCCTGAGTGGGTGCCTGTAGTCGGAGTGTCTGTGACAAAGTTGCCGCTTGATAACTTCGATGTGTCGGTAGAAGGCTACGATGTCTACGATAAGGATAAGCTTCCGTTTCTCGCGGATGTTAAAGCTTTCTTTCACATTAGGGATTGCATGAAGGCTGCTAAACAGGCATCTTCAATGGATTTAATTCTTGGTCATTTGGATTCCGTAGTGAAGGGTGCTATTCGTAGTATTCTCGCAAAGGATGATCTCGAGAAGATCATGGTTGAGCGCTCAAAGTATGGTGAGGAATTTACTAAAGAGGTAGATACGCAACTTGAAGCTTGGGGGGTAGAGACCATTAAGACTATCGAGCTGATGGATATCCGTGATTCTCATGGTGAAGAGGTAATTTCTAACATCATGGCAAAGAAGAAGTCAACAATTGAGAGAGATTCTCGCGTTACTGTTGCAAAGAACAAGCAGGAAGCCAGAGAGGCCGAGATCGCTGCTCAACAGGAGATCGATCTGAAACAAAAAACTGCTGACGAGGTTGTAGGCCTGCGTGCTGCTGAGGTTGACAAGAAGGTCGGTATTGCTAAACAGCAGTCGGATCAAGCAGTCAAGGAAGAGGAAAAGGTTACCATGGAGAAGAACATGCAGGTTCGCCAGGTGGAGACCGTTCGTTCTGCCGAGATTGCTCGTGATGCTAAGATTGTAGAGGCTGAAGCTGATCGTCGTAAGACTGAAATTGATGCAGAGGCTTCTAAGCGTAAGGCTGAGCTTGATGCTGAGGCTACATTGGTAAAAGCTACCAAAAATGCCGAGGGTATCAAAGCTGAGGGTGATGCGAAGGCTGAAGCAGAGAAGCAAATGCAACTTGCTTCCGTTATGGCACAAACAACTTTGGCAAAAGAAATCGGTGAGAACGATGGTTACCAGAAATATCTTATCGAGATCCGTAAGGTTGAGGCTACGGAAAAAGTCGGTCTTGCACAGGCAGAGAACATGTCAGGCGCTAACATCAAGGTTATTGCAAATGCCGGTGATGTTGCCAGTGGTGTAAGCTCGGCACTTGATGTGCTTACTCCAAAGGGAGGAGCAAACATAGCCGGTGCTATTGAGGCTTTGGCCACAACTGATGCCGGTAAGGCATTGCTTGAAAAACTAGGTCTTAAAATCGAGAAATAAGCAAGCTTATTTTTTTAGAAAAACACGTCCTCAAGGGCGTGTTTTTTTGTATATAAATGCTTGCAATATTATGAAATGTATTTTAGTATCGGTGTATATTTTGCATTATTAACCCCTTAAATCTATATCTATTATGAGTATTGCAAGCAAGATAAGAGAGTTAGGACTTGATAAAAGTCATGACTATCATCGTCAAGAAATCAGACGCCAGTTATGGTTGATTGCTGTGGCGATTGAAAACAATCCGCGTCAAGACAACACCCAAGAAAACGAGTTTTTTGCCGGACTTGGCGAAAAACTTAACAATTTGAAACGATCTGTTTTGGTTTGGGAAAATGATGATGCGAAGACTAAAGATGCGTTGCTCTCTATTATCAGAGATTTGACGTATACATGGGAAGTGGATATGTATATATAGCGTTATTTTTTGACTACTAAAAAAGCCTTTCGTAAAACGGAAGGCTTTTTGTTTGCGTATTATTCTTTGATTTTGGAAAATTTTATTTTCGGAAAATCTTCTTGAGCTTTGTTTAGGTGCCAAGCGTTGCGGGCTAAAAATACCAAGGCGCCGTCATTGTCTTCGGCAATATTTAAGCGGTTGGCATCGATAAATTTGTTTAGTTCATTTTTATCATCGGCCGAAATCCAACGAGCCGTAAAATATTGGGTTTGTTCAAACATAACCGGAAGGCCGAATTCGTTTTTGATACGGTCGGCCATAACTTCAAATTGCAAAACACCAACTACACCGACAATCCATTCGGCGCCGACGACAGGCTTGAAAATACTGGCGCCGCCTTCTTCGGCAATTTGTTTGAGTGCGTCGCCTAAGTGTTTGGATTTTAAAGGGTCGAGCGCACGAGCTGATTTCAAAAGTTCCGGTGCGAATGAGGGAATTCCGGTAAAGGTGATTTTTTCGCCTTCGGTCAAAGTATCGCCAATTCTTAGTTGTCCATGGTTGGGTATACCGATAATGTCGCCGGCAAAAGCGTCTTCGGCTAACTCGCGTTCTTGGGCCAAGAACATAACCGGTGTCGGAACTTTTAGGGCTTTGCCGGTGCGAACCTGATGCAAAGTCATGCCGCGTTTGAAGTGACCGGAACAAATTCGCATAAAGGCAATTCGATCGCGGTGTTTGGGGTCCATATTGGCTTGAATCTTGAAGACAAAACCGCTGACTTTGTTTTCATCAGGATTTACTTCGCGCTCAATAGTCGGGTGCGGGCGAGGTGTAGGAGCAAAAGCATGCAAGCCTTCCAATACTTCTTTTACACCAAAATTATTTATGGCACTACCGAAAAATACCGGAGTTAAAGTGCCGGCCAAATATGCGTCTAAATCAAATTTCGGACAAAGTTCACTGATCATCATTATATCTTCACGAAGCTTAGCAACTTGGTGAGGCGGTAATAATTCATCCAGTTTTGTATCATCAAGGCCTGAAACGGTTTCAATAACGGTATTGATGGTGGACTTATCGCCGGTTTTGTTCATCAAAATCATGCGATTGTTCAAAATATCGTAACATCCTTTGAAATCTTTGCCTGATCCGACTGGCCAACTGGCAGGTGTAACATCTAAAGCCAAGGTTTGTTCAATCTCGTCTAACAAGGCAAAAGGGTCTTGTCCTTCGCGGTCTAATTTATTGATGAATGTGAGAATTGGAACATCGCGAAGACGACAAACTTCGAACAATTTTTTAGTTTGGGTTTCAATACCTTTGGCCGAATCAAGAACCATTACGGCAGAATCTACTGCGGTTAGAACACGGTAGGTATCTTCGGAAAAGTCTTCGTGCCCCGGAGTATCCAACAAATTAAATGTTATATTATTATATTCGAAAGTCATCACGGATGAAGCCACAGAAATACCGCGCTCTTGTTCAACTTTCATCCAGTCGGAATGCGCACGACGATTTTCTCCGCGAGCTTTAACGGCACCGGCTTGTTGAATAGCACCTCCGAATAATAACAATTTTTCGGTCAGGGTCGTTTTACCTGCGTCAGGGTGCGAAATAATCGCAAAAGTTTTGCGCAAATTAGTTGTATTAGTCATTTTGTTTCTCTTTTTTAGAATCTGTAAAATTAGCATACAAGTATCAATTAAAGTTTTATTAGTCAAGTAAAACAAAACTCCCCATTTTTTTTTAAAACAGGGAGTTGTGATTGATATATCAGGCTAATCGCTTATAACTTTGCCTTCAGCATCATATTTTGTAACTGTGGCTTTGCTTTGTAATTCTTTGATGATGTCGCCCATGGTTTTTTGAGCCAACATACCTTTTAATTGGGCCTCTATTTTATCTAAAGGTTGCGGTTTGGCTTCTCTGACATCTTCGACCAAAATTACATGGTAACCGAATTGAGTTTTTACCGGAGTTTTGGTGTATTCGCCTTTTTTCAATTTGAAAGCGGCATCACCAAATTCGGGAACCATCATTTCTTTAGTGAAATAGCCTAAATCAGCCGGTTCTTTAGAATATTCTTTGGCCAATTTTTCAAAATTGCCGTCTTTTTGAAATTTGGCGATTACTTCTTTGGCGGTTGCTTCATCTTTTACCAAGATGTGTTTAGCTTTTACTTCTTTTTCGCCGTTGAAGGTGTTTTTGTAGTCTTGATAGAGTTTTTTAACGGCTTCGTTGTTGACTCTTTTCTTAACCTCTTTTTCCAAATAGATTTTGCGAGCCAATTCTTCTTTCAAAGCTTTTAGCTGTTTTTTGTAGTCAGCATCATTTTCGATACCGGATTTGGTTGCTTCCTGATAAACAATTTCGCCATCAACAAAGATGTCCAGGGTTTTGCCGTAAAACTCATCAAATGAAGTTTTTTCTTTAACCATAGGGTTGGCTTCGTAAGCAACTTTGATATCGGAAACCTTGACTTCTTTGCCGTTTACAACAGCGGCAATTCCGTCTTTGCCGGCGGCAAAAGAGGATGTTGCGGTTAACAAAGCGCTTGAAAACATTAGCATTGCTAAAAACTTTTTATTCATCAAAATATCTCCCAAACAAAATTTAATACTTTAGATTTTATATAATAAATTTTTGCCAAAATTCCAAGATATTTTTTTCAATGAGGTTTATAACTTGAGCGCGCTCTTGACTCTGCTGATTTAAAACACTAAATATGATGTGTTAAACTATTGATTATAAAATTTATAACCCAAGGATAATTGAAATATGATAGGTAGTATTGCCCGCAAGATTTTCGGTTCGGCTAACGACAGATATATCAAAAAACAATATAAAACAGTTGAAAAAATCAATGCCTTAGAGCCTGAGTACAGTGCACTTAGCGATGAACAACTTTTGGCAAAGACAGCTGAATTTAAACAGCGTTTGGCTAATGGTGAGACCGAAGACGATATTTTGGTAGAGGCTTTTGCTACAGTGAGAGAGGCGGCAAAACGCACCTTGGGACAGCGTCACTATGATGTTCAGCTTATAGGCGGTATTGTTTTACACCAAGGTCAAATCGCTGAAATGAAAACCGGTGAAGGTAAAACTTTGGTGGCAACTTTGGCAGCCTATCTTAACGCCTTATCAGGCAAAGGTGTGCATATCGTTACCGTGAACGACTATTTGGCAAAACGCGATGCCGAATGGATGGGACAAGTCTATCGTTTTTTGGGTTTGACGGTTGATTATATTGTCCATGAAAAAGATGATGAACAGCGCCGTGTGGCCTATAATTCCGATATTTTGTACGGTACTAACAACGAATTGGGTTTTGATTATTTGCGCGATAATATGAAATTTCGCCGCTCAGATATGGTACAACGCCCGTTTAACTATGCCATCGTCGATGAGGTTGACTCTATTTTGATTGATGAGGCCAGAACTCCGCTTATTATTTCGGGTGCCGCTGAAGACAGTTCGGAAAAGTATATTTTGGTTAACCAAATTATTCCTAAACTTTATGATGTTGATTATGAAAAAGATGAAAAAGCTCGTCAGGTTACTTTGACCGAAAAAGGTATGGTCCATGTTGAAGAATTGTTGAAAAAAGTCGGACTTATTGCCGAGGGCGGATTGTATGATTTGGCAAATGTCAGTTTGGTTCACCATGTAAACCAAGCTTTGCGTGCTCACAAAATGCACACTCGTGATGTTGACTATATTGTTAAAGACGGCAAGGTAATGATTATTGATGAATTTACCGGTCGTATGATGGAAGGCAGACGCTATTCTGACGGTTTGCACCAAGCAATAGAAGCAAAAGAAGGGGTCAGAATCCAATCAGAAAATCAAACTCTTGCTTCGATTACTTTCCAAAACTATTTCCGTATTTATCCAAAACTTTCGGGTATGACCGGAACGGCAATGACCGAAGAAGCCGAATTTAACGATATTTATAATTTGAGCTGTGTCGAAATTCCGACCAATCGTCCGGTTTTGCGTGAGGATTTGCATGACGAAATATATCGTACCGAACGCGAAAAATTTGATGCGATTATCAAAACAATTCAGGAATGCCACGACAAAGGACAACCTGTGTTGGTGGGTACAGCCTCTATCGAAAAATCGGAATTGGTTGCTGATTTGTTGGCTAAACATACCAAATTAAAATTTGAAGTTTTGAATGCTCGTCACCACGAACGCGAAGCTTATATCGTGGCTCAGGCCGGTACTTCGGGTGCTATTACCATTGCTACCAATATGGCCGGTCGCGGTACAGATATTCAGCTCGGCGGTAATGTGGAAATGCGTCTTAAAGAAGCCTTAAAAGGCGATGAAACCGAAGCACAAATCGAAACTTTGAGAGAAAAAATCAAACAAGAGGTCGAAGCTGATAAGCAAAAAGTTAAAGATGCCGGCGGTCTTTATATCTTGGGTACCGAGCGTCACGAAAGCCGTCGTATCGACAATCAACTGCGCGGTCGTTCCGGTCGTCAGGGTGATCCGGGAACATCTAAGTTCTTCTTATCATTAGAAGATGATTTAATGCGTATTTTCGGGTCTGAACGCATGAGTATTATGCTTCAGCGCCTCGGTTTGCCGGAAGGTGAGGCTTTGGTCCATCCGTGGATTAGTAAAGCTTTGGAAAAGGCTCAGCAAAAGGTTGAAGAACGCAACTTTGACATTCGTAAAAACTTGTTGAAATATGACAATGTTATGAATGAACAGCGCAAGGTCATTTATGAACAACGCAAAGAATTGATGGAAGCTGAAGATGTTTCTGATACCGTTGCGGATATGTGTCATGATCAAATTCGTAATGTGGTTTATCGTAATGTGGCATATGGTTCATCGCCAAAAGACTGGAATATTGAAATATTGCAACAGGAACTTGCTCGCCTTACCGGTATTTTGTTGCCGATGGAGGGATGGCGTAAAGATGAAAATATTGATGTTGAGAGCTTTATTGACAAAATAATCGAGGTTGTTGATGAACAACAACAAAATAAAAACGCGTCTATTCCGACCGAGATTGTTCGTGCGGTTGAAAAGTCTGTTCTGTTACAAGAATTGGATGCTTTGTGGAAAGATCATATCGCAACTTTGGAATATATGCGTCATACTATCGTGCTTCGTGCCTATGGCCAAAAGGATCCGCTGAACGAATATAAAAAAGAAGCCTTTAATATGTTTTCGGATATGCTCAATCAATTAGGCGAAAAAGTGGCATTTATCATTATGCGTACCGTTATTCAGCAAAATTCGGCTGAGGATATGGAAGAACGTAATTCTAAACAGGCAAAAATGCAAGCAGTTCATGAAAGTCCGGTAAACTTGCTTTCGGGTAAACAAGAAAATGTCCCAACTGCCGAAAAACAAACTCCGTTTACTTATGGTAAGGAAGAGTTTGACCCAAGAAATCCCAACACATGGGGTAAGGTTGCCCGCAATGATCTTTGCCCATGCGGAAGTGGAAAGAAGTATAAGCATTGTCACGGCCAAATATAAGGTTAAAGGTTGTATAACGGGCTACTAATACAGAATTTGGAAAATATTTTGTTCGGTCACGTACTATTTTGTACGCTCACTCGCAAAATTTTTCAATTCTTATTATTAGCCTCGTTCTCCAACCTTTTTTTACTCTTATTACGGCTCATCTAAAGCAATTTTACTTCAGCAGTCAAAAATTCACGTAGGTCTATCTACGGCTCAAAATTTTTGCCTCTCCTAGAAATCACTTTATCTGAACTATTCTCCGAGTTTTTCATAAAAACTCGTAATCATATTTATTTTGTCTAACTTTTTTATTTTTAAAAGTTACATAATTTTAACAATTTCGATATTATATTAGTTCATTAGAGATGCTGTATAATTGTTATAAGGATTGAAAATAAGATGTCATTTCAAGCAAAAAGAGTTGTAAAGAAAGTTATATCTTGGGCAGGATTATTCTTTTTTGCTGTTGCTGCATATATGCTTTATAATCAACTTTCAAAGTATAGTATTGCTGATATTAAAAATGCAGTATTTTCTATACCAGCAAAAAATTTGTGGTTAGCTTGCGGTGCTTCATTCTTAGGCTATGTTGCTTTGTCATCCTATGACTATTTGGCATTGCGTTATATCGGACGAAAGCTGGCTGCGTGGAAATGGATTTTTGCCGGAATTATCGGTTTTTCGGTAAGTAATAATGCCGGACACGCAATTGTTTCGGGTGGAACTATTCGCTATCGTTTATATACTCGTTGGAGATTTAGAGGAACGGAAATTGTCAGGATGGTTACTTTTTCCGGATTTACTTATTTGATAGCTTGTTTCTTTTTGATTATCGTGGGGTACTTCATTACTCCTAATCATGCTTTTGGAGCCGGTTCGGTTTCTAAATTAACGACTGAAATTACTACTTTGTTGTCGTTTGTGGGTTTGTTGGGGTATTTCGGTTTAAGTATTTGGTATAAAAAACCTTTGCGAATTAAAGATATCGAGTTAGATATGCCGAGATTTAAAATGGCTTTGGCTCAAATGATTATCGGTGCCGCTGATATCATAATGGATTCGTTTGTTTTGTACTTTTCGCTTATTCCGTTTGTAGAGATACCATTTGAAACATTTATGGGCGTATTTATTATTGCCAAGGTTTTAGGTGTATTCAGCCAAGTGCCCGGAGGTTTGGGTGTGTTTGAGGGGTTGTTCATGTATATAATACCGGGAGAGCACAATCAGGCTATGTTATTCGGTGCTTTGTTGGCTTATCGTATAATGTATTATTTACTGCCATTAGTCTTTTCAGCTGTTGTTTTATTCAGCTATGAGGGATATTTAAAATATGTTAAAAGACAAAAACTTGAAAAAATAAAATTATTCAGATTGCAAGAAGTTGCAGCTCAAGAAAAAGCGGGATAAAATTCCCGCTTTTTCTTTATAGTTGCATCTATATTTCAGTTGTGTTATTAAATGTTTTATAAATTAAAATTTTTATATTAACATTAATTTTTTATGATTATGGATAATGAGTTTTGGCAAGTAAAATCTATGGAAGATTTTACCAATCAGGAATGGGAGCAAATTTGTCTAAGGTGTGGCAAATGCTGCGCAGTAAAAACTATGGATGCAAGCAAGGTATACTTTTATAATCGTCTTTGTGGCGGTTTTGATCTTGAGAGCGGATTATGTAAACGATATGATACTCGTCTTTGTGATGATTGTCTGAAAGTTGATATGGAAGTTCTTGCTAAGCATCCGGAATTGTTACCTGAAACTTGTGCTTATCGGGTGCTTAAAGAAAAAGGCAAATTACCTGAATACCATCCTCTTATAACCGGTGATGCCGAATCCGTGAAAAAAGCAAATCAAACTGTTTTGGATTGGAAAGGTGTTCATACAATTGAAAATTTGGAATTGACCGTGGCGTCAGTTCTTGACAAGGCCAATAAAGGCAATTGGACATCCGAACAATTTGAAGATGCTGTTCATGAAGCTGTTAAGCCATTTAATCTTGTGATTGTAGAGGCTTATCAAAAAAATGGTTCGTAACAATTTTGTTTACGAACCATTTTTTTTTAGAAAGGACTGCTTACATTAGGAGTTATAGGTGCTGCAACCTTATTCGGTTCTTCCGGTTTGGGTGTCGCAACTATATTGTTCTCCGGTGCAACTGCTTGAGGAGTAGTTGCCGGTGCTGAAGTTTGTGTTGCTACACTTTCGGCTACCGGTTTTTTAGGAGAACGATCTATACCTAAGTATTTTTCAACGGCTTTTTTCTCTGCCTGTCTTTCTCTTTCGGTAATCAAATTCAAATCATACAAAATTTCTAATCTGCGCAAGTCATCGGCAGCATCTAAGATATTCTTGGATGGAGCTTTGTTTTTAATACGATGGCGAGGAGCCGGTGACATCAAAGCTTCGATAATAACATCTCTTTCGGCAGAAAATTCGCGTGGAGTAATTGTTCTGGTTTCAACACCTTCTTTTAATACTTCTAATCTTTCGATAATCAAATCCGGCGATGGAGTAGGAGCATCAATTCCGACACCGGGTGCTTTGTTGGTTAAAGGAAGCAGACCGCCGATATTGGCAGAACGACGAGATAAAAATTCGTCTTTAGTGATAAAATCTTTTTCTGCTAATTCGCGCAAGATTAAGAATCTGGAAACAATATTTCGTTCTGCCGGTGAGAAAATGTCATCAAGAGAAGTAGTTTTAGCTTCTTTTGATTCAACAGTTTCTTTATTCAGGGCATTAACAATTGTTCTTTTGGAAATTTCTTCGCTGGCATCATCACTGATGGAAAAATGTTTGACACCATCACGATCTTCAATAGTAAGGTTGCTTTGCGCGATGGTAATAGCACGCAAGTTGTTTTTGGCAATTTCTTTTAATTTTTGCGGTTGGCCGTTAGATGAACCCAAAACAGAAGTTTCATTTCCATCAATGATGATTAAATCTTCATAATATTGGCGGGCGCGATTATAACGACCCAATTTTTCGGCTGCCAAAGCGCCGACTAAGAGGGCTTGTTGATTGCGCGGATTGTCTTTAAGCGCTTCGGTAGTATATATCAAAGTTTTTTCAAAATTGCCGTTTGAATAAGCTAATGTTGCTTTGTCGGCATAACTTTGACCGTCTTTTTCAAACAATTGTACAAACCAATTAGACTCCTGAGGTGTATCTTTTTTATCGATAACCGCACAGGCGCTTAACATCCCAAAAGCCGTTGCAGATAATAAGATTTTGCTAAAATTGCGAGAAAACATTAAATACATACTCCCGATATTAAAATTTCACATTTGCCACCATAATATAAAATATTAAATTATATTACAATATTTTTGTTTGCATTGTGAATTTATGCTTGATTTAAAAAATTTATACGCTAGTATTTGCCGTATTAAAAGGCTTTTTGTAAACTAAAAAGCGGGTGTGGCGGAACTGGTAGACGCGCCAGACTTAGGATCTGGTTCCGTGAGGAGTGGGGGTTCAAGTCCCTTCACCCGCACCATCTTTTAGCCAAAGGTGGTCGAATAAAAATATTTTAAGAAAGTGAAGTTAATGAAGATTACCGAATTGAAATCAGAAGGCTTGAACAAGTCTTATAAGGTTGTTATCGAAAATAAAGAATTTGTCAAAGAGATTGATGCCAAATTGGCAAAATTGGCAAAGCAAGTCAAAATTCAAGGTTTTAGAGCCGGAAAAGCCCCATTGTCTATGATTAAGAAAAAATATCAAGGCGAAGCTATGAGTGAAGCTTTGGATGAAGCTATCCGTAACGGTTCTAACAAAGTTATGACTGATAATAAATTGCGTCCTGCTACTCAGCCGGCTATTAAAATTGTTGCTTTCGGCGAAGATAAGGATGTTGAATTTGATATGGATGTTGAAGTTTTGCCGGAAATCAAACTTGGCGATTTCTCTAAAATTACTTTGACCAAATATACTGCAGATGTTCCGGCTGAAGAAGTTGACAAAGCCGTTTCTTACTTGGCAAACGCCAGAAAAGAAACAACAGTTGTTGATGGTAAAAAGGCTCAAAAGGGCGATACCGTGATGATTGATTTTGTCGGTTCGGTTGACGGCGTTGAATTTAACGGCGGTAAGGGCGATAATTATCCTTTGGAACTCGGTTCCGGTTCGTTTATCCCGGGATTTGAAGATCAATTAATCGGTGCTAAAGCCGGCGATAAGGTTGATGTTAAGGTTAAGTTCCCTGAGAATTATCATGCAAAAGATTTGGCCGGTAAAGATTCTGTTTTTGCCGTAACCGTTAAGGAAGTACGCGAACCGAAAGCCGTTGAAATAAATGATGAATTAGCAAAGTCTTTGGGCGCTGAAAGTTTGGATAAGTTAAAAGAAACTTTGTCTTCACGAATCAAGGCTGATTACGAAAATGCTTCGCGTATGAAGTTAAAACGCCATTTGTTAGACGCTTTGGATAAAGAATATAAATTTGATGTTCCGAATTCTTTGGTTGATGCTGAATACAAAGCCATTGTTGAACAATATGAACAAGCTAAAAAGTATAATCAGCTCGATGAAGAAGAAAAAAGCAAAAAAGAAAAAGATTTGCTTAAGGAATATAAAGATATCGCTGTCAGAAGAGTTAAACTCGGTTTGTTGCTTTCTGAAGTAGGTCAAGATGCTAAAGTTACCATTAAGCCTGAAGATATTAACGCCGCAATTATGAATGAAGCTAAAAAATATCCGGGTCAAGAACAGATGGTTTTGAATTATTACTTGAAGAATAAACAAGCTGTTGAGGCTTTGAAAGCTCCGATTTTTGAAGAAAAAATCATTGATCATGTTATTTCAATAGTTAAACTTGATGAAAAGAAAGTTTCGGTTGAAGAATTGTACAAGTTTGATGAGGATAAAAAATCTTCTAAGAAAAAATCGGCTTAATATTATGCTTTGATTATAAAGAAAGTTCCTCAGCAAATTGTTTGAGGAACTTTTTTTTATAAAACAGCTTTTTCTTAATAATTTATTGATTATATTATGATATGTGAAAATAAGATTAGTGGCTTTATTTTTTTAGAAAAGGTAAACAGAAATGATGAGTGAAATCAAAGACAGCTTAGTTCCCATGGTGATTGAACAGACATCGAGAGGTGAACGTTCATTCGATATTTTTTCCAGATTGTTAAAGGAAAGAATTATATTTTTAACCGGCGAAGTTAATGACGAAGTTTCGGCTTTGGTTTGCGCTCAGTTATTGTTTTTAGAGGCTGAAGATCCTAAAAAAGATATTTTCCTTTATATAAATTCACCGGGTGGTGTGGTTACTTCGGGTATGGCAATGTATGATACAATGCAATATATTTCTTGTGATGTTAACACACTTTGTATCGGTCAGGCTTGTTCTATGGGCTCATTATTATTGGCCGGTGGCGCCAAGGGAAAAAGATTTGCTCTTCCTAATGCGCGAATTATGATTCACCAACCGTCAGGCGGATTTAGAGGTCAGGCAACAGATATCGAAATTCATGCTAAAGAAATTTTGGATATGAAAAAGCGTTTGAATCAAATATATGCTCATCATACCGGTAAAAAATTGGATGTTATTGAAAAAGCTATGGAACGCGATAACTTTATGACACCTCAAGAGGCTAAAAAATTCGGACTTATTGATCATATTGTTACATCTCGTGAAGAGTTAAGTAAATAAGGATTAAAAAAATGACAGATTCAAAAGAAAAATTACATTGTTCGTTTTGCGGTAAAAGCCAAGATGAAGTAAAAAAATTGGTGGCAGGGCGCGGTGTATACATTTGCGATGAATGTATAGAGGTTTGTATCAGTATTGTTTCTGATGAAATCAAAGAGATGGAAAAAGCTGAAGGTAAAATGACTTTCGAAACCTTGCCTTCTCCGTCAAAAATCAAAGAATTTTTAGACCAATATGTTATAGGACAAGACAGAGCTAAAAAGGTTTTGGCCGTGGCTGTTTATAATCATTATAAGCGTCTTAATTCAAAAAAGAAAAATGCTGATGTGGATATTTCAAAGTCTAATGTCATTTTAATCGGCTCTACCGGTTGCGGCAAAACTTTGTTGGCACAAACTTTGGCTAAGATTTTAGATGTTCCGTTTGCTATTGCGGATGCTACCACTTTGACCGAAGCCGGTTATGTGGGTGAAGATGTTGAAAATATTATCTTAAAATTGGTGCAAAATGCCAATTATGATATTGAAAAAGCTCAACGCGGTATTGTTTATATTGATGAAATTGACAAGATTACCCGTAAATCTGACAGTGCTTCGATTACTCGTGATGTATCCGGTGAAGGTGTGCAACAAGCTTTGCTTAAAATTATTGAAGGTACGGTTGCCAATGTTCCGCCTCAAGGTGGAAGAAAACATCCGCAACAAGAATTTTTGCATGTTGATACTACAAATATTTTGTTTATTTGCGGTGGTGCTTTTGCCGGTTTGGAAAAAATTGTCGGTAGAAGAGGTAAAGAAACATCAATCGGTTTTGGTGCTAAAGTTGCAACCAAGGAAGAAAGAAATGTCGGTGAAATTATCAAAGATGTTCAACCTGAAGATTTGTTGAAATACGGTATGATTCCGGAGTTTGTCGGACGCTTGCCGATTATTACGACTTTGGAAGATTTGAATGAAGATACTTTGATTAAGGTTTTGACCGAGCCGAAGAATGCTTTGGTAAAACAATATGATATGATGTTTGATATGGAAAATGTTAAACTTACTTTTACTAAAGAGGCTTTGCGTGCGATTGCCAAAAAAGCTATTGAGCGTAAGACGGGAGCCCGAGGATTGCGCGCGATTATGGAAGAAATATTGCTTGATTTGATGTATGAAATTCCGGATCAAACTGATGTGGCTGAGATTGTTATTGATGACAAGGTTGTTAATGATGGCAAAGCCCCTAAATATGTTCATACGAAGAAAAAAGCTGTATAGTATGTTGTGATAAAAAGGCTGAATGTAAATTCAGCCTTTTTTGTTATAATTTTTGAAATACTTTTATTCGCTTAATCTTTTTGATTGTTTCTTCAATATTTGTTTTATCATAGGTCAGATTGGGTTCTGTTGCTATGCCTTTTTCAATTTTTTCTTTAGTTTCGTCAATATTAAGTTCTTTGTTTTCATCCTTGAGTCTTAGGGCGTGTTTCCACTGGAAAACAGCTTCATTTTTGCGGTGTGCAAACCAATAGGCATCACCTAAGTGTGAAGATATAACTGCTGATGACGGATACATTTCAACGGCGCGCTCAAGGTAAGGAAGTGACATAGAGTAATATCCCAAATTGTACAGAGCATAGCCAAGAGAATCGTTGATGGAAGGATCAAGCGGGGCTTGATTATAGGCATCTACAATCATGGAAAAAGCCTCGTTAATATTGTGGTTTTGCTTAAACCAAGTGTATCCCAGATAGTTTAATATAAGATAATGCTTTTTGATTTCGTATGCTTTCATCATACTTTTTTCGGCTTGTTCCCAAAGACCTGATTGTTCTAAAGCCGAGCCCTTGGCATAGTGTAAGACCCAAAGGCTGTTTTTGTTTGTGGTTTTAGATATAGCCTTATCATATATTTTTACGGCTTCGCTGAAACGACGATTTATTCTTAAAATATCACCCAAATCCATATAAATTTGCGGATCATCATATTTTTTGCTTAGTTGTTTTAGAAGTTTTTCTGCTTTTTTGTAGTCTTTTTGCTTAACATAGTTACGAGACTTTTTTAATTGGCTCGGATAATAGGTTATGTCTTCTTTTGAAATGCTGTCATATAACTTGTTGGCGTCTTTATACATTTCTCTTTCTTCGAATATATCAGCCATTAAAATTTTGGCAGTACTGTAGTCGGGGCTTAAATATATTGAAAGAGCCGTGTACATATGGGCAATATCGATAATTTCATCATAATGAAATGATGAGGCAATCGACAACAGGGCTTCGGCAAAACCGATTGCCGGTGTTTCAAAAATAGGTTTTGTTGTTTCTGGTTTTGAGTTATCCAGTTTTTGCAATAAGTTACTTATTATTACAGATAGTGACGGATGAGAATCTATAGATTTTAAAATGTTTACAGCTTCTTTTGTTTGGCCGGTTCTGATTTGGAAATTAACAATTATTTCAATTAAGCGGACTGAAATTTCGGCATTTTTGTTATTGATAATTTTTTGGTATGAAGCAAGAGCCTCGCGATTTTTACCCATATAATCTAAAATATAGGCTTTTTGCGAATTATATATATTTTCAAGACCATCGGTAGTTTTTATCTTATCCAGTTCGCTGAAGGCCTTTTTGCTATCACCAAGTCCGGCGTAGCTCCAAGCTGAGATTATCGGTGATATCAGAGATTTATATAAGGGCTCATTGAAATTTTTTATAGTTTTGAGAACTTCATCAAATTGTTGATTTTTAAGTTGAGAAGCGGCAACAACCATATAAGCAAAATTGTTTTTTGTATTGTCTTTAATGGCTTGTTGGGCATAGTTTACGGCTTCGTCAATCTTGCCGTTTGACGCGAATAATAAATATAATTTGTTATTGAGTTCTTGGTTATCGGCATCAAGATTTTGGGCTTGTTTATAAAATGTGGCTGCGTTATCAAAGTCTTTTCTTAGGTGAGCAACGCGACCGGCTAAATATGCTCCGTATGCCGTGGTCATTTTTGAGGCTTGAGTACTTTGATTGTTGTTGAATGATTGGTACTGATTTATATTTGGGGCACATGATATAAAAACAGCCGTTGAAAGCATGAGAATTGATGCAAATGTAAGTTTGTTCATAACTTTAATCCGAATATATTTATTGATAGCATGATATATTTTATCATGTAATATTACAACAGGTTTATAAATATATGATTAAATTTGTGCAAATAAATGATTATTCTTGCTTAAAATGTTTATTTATTTTAAGCTTGCGAGTATGAGCGAAGAAAATATAAATGTAAAAGAAATATTGGATTTTTATATTCTGTCCGGAGTTGAAGAAACCTGCGGGGATATTGCTTTTTCGTGTGTAAAAAAAGATGTTTTACCTAAGGCTGACAGAAAGATTCATTCGCATTTGGCTTTTGATACCAAAGAGGCTTTGGAAAGCGCCTATGATTTGTGTGATAGAGTGTCAAGTATTGACGAGTTGAAAACACTGGTAGAAAATTTTGAGGGATGTTCGTTAAAAACTACGGCATTAAGTACGGTTATGGGCGATGGTAATCCTAATGCCAAATTGATGTTTATCGGTGAAGCTCCGGGAGCTGATGAGGATAGAATAGGTCGAGCGTTTGTCGGCAGAAGCGGACAACTGTTGGATAAAATGTTGGCTTCAATAGGATTGAATAGGGAAAATTGCTATATTTGTAATATTTTGCCGTGGCGTCCACCGGGCAACAGAGCTCCGGCGGATGCAGAAATTGCAGTTTGTTTACCTTTTTTGAAAAAACAAATAGAAATTGTGCAACCGGATATTATTTTTGCACTGGGAGCTGTTGCGGTTAATACATTGTTGGATAATACCGATACAATTTCAAAACTCAGAGGCAAATGGATGGAATATAAAACCGAAAATGGCAAGATTGTTGATGTTATGGCCGGGTATCATCCGGCATATTTGCTAAGGACACCGGCACAAAAAGCAAAAGCTTGGAGTGATTTTTTGCGCCTGAAAAAGAAAATGGAGCAAACAACTTGTTAATATGTTAATATTTTATGGTATTTTTTTTAAAACATTTTATTATGTATGGTAGATTTGTTATAGTGTCGTTTTGTATGAGGAAACAGAAATGAAAATAAATGCTAAATATTTATTGCAAATTATGGCTTTGGGGTTGGTTTGGAATGCTACTGATGTGTCGGCAGCTCCGGCAAAAAGCGGTAAAGAATCTTTTGGCGAAATTATATTTAAGATACATGATGTTGTGCCGGAAAAAAATGCTGACGGTCAAGTTGTTTATTGTAATATAGGTGCTACATTTTTTAATCGTACAAAAGCTGATGCATCTAATGTGTCATTAGATTTGGTTTGGAATGATAGCGTAATCGGTGATATCATTGATATTGAGGATAGAGAAGAGAAAGAAAGCAGAAGAGAAGGTTCAAAAGAACCAAGATCTCGTTATTCAACCGCAGGTTTTACTTCTAAAAAAGTTTCCACATTGTTGAAACTTCCTCCGATTAAAATGAATCAACAAATTACATTGAAAGCAAAAGTTGATACGGACCGTTGCTTTATATTGCTTGAAGATATGGATATAAGCGTAGTAAGTTGCGGTACATTGAGTGATTCAACATCAAAAGGTGCTTGTAATAATTACTTCCGATATGTAAGTCCTAAGTTGGGTGAGTATTATACCGAGTTTAAGGAAATTTCTTGGGAAGACCAATTGGTAGAAGAAGATAATTATATAGCCGAAATTCAAGAAGAGGTCGACGCTATTTATAAAGATGCTTTTGATGTTATTGATAATATAGTTGCTCCTTTAACCTCTGATGAAAGAAACGATTCAAAGGTAGAAGAAGATAAAAATAAAAAAGATAATAGAGGCACTAAAAAATCGCGTAGATAAATAATTAAACATTAAGGATTGTATTTATGCTTTTGCGTGTTTTAGTTTTTTCGGTTTTTTGTATGTTGGCATTTGATACTTCGGCTCAGATGTTGCAGTTTGATACTCAAGCAAGTAAAAAAAATGTTGTAAAAAGACCGAAAAATGTGAGTGCCGATATTCAAAGGGCCGGTGCAAGCGAAACAAAAGATGGGCCAACCTTGGAAGAATTGACCAAACAATCGTCTTCAAATGTTGATATGTCAAGGATGTTATCGGCTCCAAGAAAAAATAGTAATAATATAAAAGATGAAAATGTTGGTGATGAGGTCGAACAGGATGAGGAAGATGTGTTCATTCCTGAAGGCGAATTGTACAGATTGAATACACCGACCATGGATGGTTCGCAAAGGGGCGGACAGGCTCTTGTTGAGGTGGATGAAAATGGTAGAATGAAAAAAGCTGAAAATATCTTTTTCTTCTACGATAACTTTAAAATAACCGATTTTATAAAAGGTACCGGTACTTGTGATGTAAGATTCAATATATTATCTAATTTGGATAGAAAGATATCACAAATAGATGTTAAGTTAGTATGGCCGGGGCTTACAACGACATTATCTTTTTCCAATATAGATCCTAACACTCAAACATATTATAATTATTCGCTTATCGGCGAAGGTTGTTATAAGATGGATATGGCTCCAAATATTATAGTAAATCGCTGTCGTGTTAAAGGTATGACGGCTACTGAATGTGCCGGAAAAATAGTTTGGTTGTCAAAGTAGAATAATGAAAAAAATAAAAATATTTTCAATTCTTCTTGTTTATATCAGTATTGGTATTTTTAAGACTGATTTTGTTTGTGCCGAAGTAAATGTTATTACGCCGGATATTTATGAGCAGGTTATGGACAATATCGGTATTAGTGACGGTGATTTAAAAAAATACAAAAATATTTTTAAGGCTCTTGATAAAGGCGATATTGAAACAGCAGATGCTTTGATAGAAAAATTGGATAGTTATGCGCTTTTGGGTTATGTCTTGTCTGAAAAGTATATGCACCCGTCATATGCTTCTTCAATTGAAGAATTAGAAAATTGGTTGAGCGAATATCGAGATTATCCTCAGGCGCCAAAAATTTATAATTTAGCCAGGAAAAAGGGCGCAAAAGAACTAAAATCTCCGGTTTATTATTCTGATGGTGATGTTGATTTAAGTGACGACAAAATATCCTTAAAATATTTAGACAGATTATCACCTAAGAATAGAAAATTTTTAATTAAACAAGCTAAAATTTTTAAGTCTCAGCTAAGACGAGGAAAGACCTTGGCAGCGCGCAATGTTCTTGAAAACAAGCGTTTTAAAATTTTGGCTCCTAAAATGTATTGGGATAATTTGGCAGCAAAATTAGCGCTAAAATATTTGGTTGATAATTATGATACCAAAGCTTTGGAATGGGGAAAAATTGCCTCTAAAAGACATAATTCGGGTACAGCAACCTGGGTAGCCGGACTTGCTTCGTGGCGAAAGAAAAATTATAAGACGGCAGCGAGCTATTTTACTCGTTTGGGAAGCTCGCAAAATTCGGATGATTGGTTAAAGTCAGCCGGTGCTTTTTGGGCTGCAAGAGCCTATGATAAATTGGGAAACCACATCAAATCTCGTGAAATGCTTAAGATTGCGGCTGCTCATAAATATACATTTTATGGAATTTTGGCAGCCTACCAATTGGGTGAAACATTTGATTGGGGGTTTGATGAAGACAGTTATATGAATGATTTCGAAAAAATGGATTATGTTAACGAAATTATTGCTTCTAAACCAATTGTCAGAGCATTGCTTTTATTAAATGTCGGAAAAAATGATTGGGCTGAAAAAGAATTGTATTCTGTGTATGACAGCTTGAGCGATAATCAAAAAGAGGCTGTTATTTTGTTGGCAAATCAGTATGAATTGCACTCATTGGTTATAAATATAAGTCGTCAAAAAAATATAGAAAATTTGAGCGGAAACTATGAAAAGGAGTTATATCCGTTACCCAAGTGGACAGACGATAAAAATTGGGAAGTTGACAAGGCTTTGATTTTGGCTCTAATCAGACAAGAATCCGCTTTTAAGGATAATGCTACAAGTAGGGCCGGTGCTCGAGGTATTATGCAACTCATGCCGAATACGGCATATCATATCAGCGGTGATAAAACGATAAAGAATCAAAAGAATAAGCTGTTGGATTTGGATTATAATTTAAGTCTGGGGCAAAAATATGTATCTTATTTATTATCTAAACCGTTTATTGAGGGAAATCTGTTTTATATGTTAACGGCTTATAACGGCGGACCGGGAAACTTGTTGAAATGGAAAAATAATGCAAGGTTTTATGACGATCCTCTGTTGTTTATTGAAGTTATTCCATCGGCAGAAACTCGTATTTATATTGAAAGAGTTATGGCAAACTATTGGATTTATAATATGAGATTCGGTAATAAAAATCATACATTGGAGCAATTGGCCGAAGGTAAGTGGCCGACAATAAATACTGATGTTAATACGGCAATTTTTGAAGATGAATAATTCTTTATTTTTTTTATAATCTTGTTTTGCAAATTAAGACACATATATATGTATCAATAAGCTTTTATTTTGATAGGGGAGTTGATTGATGGAATTGTATATGTTTTTTGCCTTTTTATTGTTCTATATAATTACGGTAGTAATGCTTGATGATGCCTTGCGTAAAAGAATTTGGATGATTGCTTTTATATTATCCTTTGTTGCTACATCAGTTGCGATAGGATTTATTAAGGGCGGAAAGCAAGATGTAATGATGAATGTAGAGGAACTCAATTGGTATTATTTCTTATATCTGTTTGGTATGATTTCTGTTGTAATGGGTGTATTTAATCTATGGATTTATCGCAAGGAGTTGTGGGATATGATGACGGGAGAGTGAATGAAAATTATAATAGACTATTAAGCGAAAAAAAACTCATATCTTAGGAAATATGAGTTTTTTTATCGATTAAATGTCGGCGATTACTTTCATTGATATAATCTCATCAGGATCATAAACTTCGCCGTTTGCTCCTTGGCCTTTTTTTATCATATCGACATATTCCATACCGGAGGTTACTTCTCCCCAAACGGTATACTGTCCGTCAAGCCAAGAACAGTCCTTAAAGCAAATGAAAAACTGACTGTCGGCAGAATCAGGAAACATTGAGCGCGCCATGGAAACAGTCCCTCTCTTGTGAGGAGTGCGGTTAAATTCGGCTTTTAATTTTTTGCCGGAACCTCCTGTGCCTGTTCCGTACGGACAGCCGGTTTGAGCCATAAAACCGTCAATTACACGATGAAATTTCAGCCCGTTGTAAAATTCGGCGCGAACCAATTCTTTGATGCGAGCAACATGGTTTGGTGCAACTTCCGGATACATTTCGATAACAACATCACCGTCTTTTAGCTTTAGTAATAAAGAATTTTCGGCGTCTTTTACTTTGTATGAATGCTTAATTTTTTTTGCTCTCGTTTCGCTCATTTTAAGTTGTTTGGTTTCATCAGCCGGCAAACTTTTGGTTTTAGCTTTGGCGATTTTTTTTGTGTCGGCATTTTTAATTTGTTTGGTTGCAGCCATTATTTTTTCTCCTTAAAAAATTTTCTTTAGTATCTATATAGGTATTGAAATTATAAATTGCAAAATTTAGGATAAAATAAAGTTTATTCTTTCTTCAGCGCTTAAATTCATAGGATATTTTTTATCAACTTTTTTCATAGCTTTTTTCAATCCGCTACCGTTGGCGATTTGAATTGCCAGACCGGGGCGAGCATTAAGTTCAAGCATCATCGGACCTTTTTTTGCATCAAGCACAATATCAGCGCCGAAATAACCAAGAGAGGTCATTTCATAGGCTTTTGCGGCAATAAGTAAGTGTTCTCTCCACATCGGTACCTCGATTTTGCGCAAATCAGCATTGGTATCGGGGTGGTGAGTTATAGGAATATTGTGTTGAACGGCTTTTTTTGTTTTGCCGGTTTTGATATCAAGTCCGACGCCGACGGCTCCCTGATGAAGATTGGCGCGACCACCCGAACGAGCTGTTGAAAGACGAGTCATGGCCATAATCGGATATCCTTTATAGACAATGATTCTGACATCGGGTACGCCTTGGTAACTATAATCTTTAAACACATCGGAAAAGTGGACTACTTCTTCAATTAAGGCTGTATCGTAGCGACCGCCGAGAGAATATAGTCCGCTTAAAATATTTGAAATATGTTGATATAATTCGTTGTAGGTAATATTGCGTCCGGAGGGAAGGGTAAAACTGTTTTCCGTGTAGCTTTTGATTACCAAAACACCTTTGCCACCGGAACCGTGAGATGGTTTGACAACAAATTCGGAATGATTTTTTACCATGTCCAAAATATTTTTAACTTGAAATTGATGTTCAATAACGCCGATCATGTTTGGCGTTTTGACACCGCTTTTTAAGGCCAAATTTTTGGTTTTTACTTTGTCATCGACCAGAGGGTATAAGTTACGCGGATTGTATTTTGATATGACATGAAAGTTGCGTGCATTCATGCCCAGTACGCCTTTTTCGCGTAGCTTTTGCGGGGTCGTAAATCTTTTGAAGAAACCAAACATTTGTTTTCCTTTATTTTTTTACCAACGGGGCAAAGCGTTTGAGTTCGGTTAGGCGATAACCTGTATAAGTTCCGAGCAACATTACCACAATCAATATAACAATGTTGAGTTCGTTAAAGGCAAACATAATGTGGCGAATGGTGTCATTAGCAATTACAAAGTAAACAATTATGCCGACGATGAGACTGTTTATCAATTCGCGTGATGCGTTAATAGGTCCGTCTTCTTCCCAAGTGATTGAGGCTCGTTCAATTATCCAAGCAGTAATGATGATGGGGAAAAAGACCGAAGCTTGCGCTATTTTTATATCAAAATTATAGCCGATAATGGTTAGTGCGTGGATTATCAAAATAACAAAAATTACAACGGCTGAAATTCGCGGTACCAAAAGAAGATTAAATTTTGACATTAAGAAGCGAATGCCCAAACCCAGCAATACAATGGCTAAAAAGCAGGTCAAACCAGTGATAAAACCTGTTTTTACCAAAGACATTGATATCAACATAGGGGTAAAAGTTCCCATAGTTTGAATACCGACAATGTTACGCATTAAAACTACAATCAAAATACCGATAGGAAATACCGAGAGCCATTTTAGAGTGTTTTGTTGTGCAATCGGCAAGTTGTATATTGAGTAATTGAATAATCCGGTGTCTTTAGAAAGTTGAGCTCGTCTTTCGGCTAAATTCATTGATGAAGTTATCGATTTTTGTAAAGAAAATTTTATAGAGGAAGCAGAGCCGCCAGCTACATCAAGTAGTGAATCTTCTCCGCGTTGAAATACTAAAAAGTTGTCAGGCAGACCTTGTTTGCCGGTTTTAGGATTATATAGCCACCAAGCTCCGTTAATATATGCTTCCAACATTAAATCGGGGTTGACTGTTTGCCCTTCTTCAAGTTTTATGCCTCGAGCAATACGAGTGGGAATATCTTCCAAAGATAAGATGTTACTCATAAATTCGAGAGCTGTTTTCTGGTTGTACTGGACGGGAAGCATTGACTTGAGTGTGGCATCCATCGGTTCCTGATTGAAAAATTTTATCATTTTTTCAATATTGTCACGGCCATCCAGTTGTTGGGATAGTTCGATTATTTGTTTTGCTTGAGCAGTTATTTGTTTATTCCAATGTGGTTTTTTTATGTTTTCGGGTGCAGGTGCTCGGACTTTGTCTTTGCCCAAGGTATTATCAAAAACCATAAGCTTGTAATACAGATTTTGCTCACCGCTTGTTTTCGGATGAGAAAATACGATGCGATCAGATAGTTTTTTGACTTTGTATTCTTTAGCCGTAATACTTTCTTCTAATACTTTGAAACCGCGATTCTTGGTCGGAATCCTCAAGGTTACCTTGACAGGGGCATCATCAGCAATAAAATTTATGTGGCTTTCAATTGCCCAAACATTTGATGTTTGTTTAGGTGATAAACTAAATCCCCAATATTTTGTTTTGTAATATATTGAATAAAAGGCAAAGCTTAATGATATGACAAGCAAAATACCTAAAGACAGTCTGATGGGAAAAGAGTTTTTCATAAAATGTTATGTCCTAGTGTAAAGTGTTTTCAATTGATGGGTCGATGATAAAGCGGCCATTGATGATATTGCGGCCGATTAGCACTTGATATTCAAATTTTGAGCGGTCATTTAAGGTAAATTCGGTATCTATTATTTCGTTTGCTATTTGCAAGCTCATATGTACGACATAGCGAACTTCTTCTTGAAGAGTACGGATAATATTGGTTTTTCGGATAATGGGTTTTTCAAAGTGATGGGTTTGATTGTTTTTGCGGTTGGTTATATCAAAAGAAACCCATTTTTCACCGTCGCGTTCAAAAGGTTGGATATTTTGTGCGTCGATTGAAGATGTTTCGGCGCCGGTGTCCATACGAGCTTGAAAAGAAATGTCAAAAGGATGAATATATAAGGTTTCCACACCGCCGACAATGGGTGTTTGTGATGATTTTGTATTATCAATTGCGGTTGAGTTGTCAAAATTGTTTGTCATTTCAGTGGTTGTTTGACAGCCAAACAGAAACATTATTGCATATAAAATGGTAAGTTTTTTCATCTTTTAACTTTACTTTAATTGTTTAATTTGCCTAAGTTTAGCGTAAAATATTGTTTTTTGTAAAGTTAAACTTTGTATAACTTACCATTTTATATACAGATTTTTTACTTAGAAAAATACAGTTGTTCTCAAAGAAAATACAAAGGCGTTATCTGATTTTGGTGATAAGGCCGGATCAAAATATACTTGAATATCCGGAGTTATGGTCATCCATTTGGAAACGCCGAAAGTCATATAGCCTTCCAAAACTTTTTCCCAGTTATTTTCCAGAGGTTCTCCGACAGCATCTTCGTTGATGTGATTGAAACCTAGTGCAAAACCGACTTGATCAAGCGGATTACGGTTGAAGGGGTTGTTCATCACCGCACCCAAGACATAGGAGTTGTCAACCTCGGCAACATCTTTGGAAACTCCGTTTATGCGTCCGAATACCGACCATTTGTCGCCAATATTTTGTGAGGCGTTTAGCGACCATCCGTTTGTGGTTTGCGGTTGATCTTCGACCCAAGGTTGATTGTAGTATAAGAAAGTGTATTGTCCGTCACCTAGACCTTTGATGGTCGGAGCATATGAAACATAGCCAAAGGTAGTGAAATGTTTTTCATCAAGATTGGAAGTAGATATTCTGTCGCCGGTGATATTGGTGGCATCTTGAAAGCCGGCAACAAAACTCCAATCTTGGTTAGGTGTTACTTGCAAGTATGAGCCCATACCCGCTGTCGAATAAGTTGATGAGGCATTTTGTGAAAATCCGTAATTTATAAAATATTGCTGTTGGTTGGAATCATAGGATGTTCCGTCAAAATTGTATATCGGAAATTGACCGGCGCCAATGGTTAACCAATTGTATTCGTCAGGTAATTGGTAGGTTATAAAAAGTTCCGGAAATTCGTTTGATTGAGTTGAGTAGTCGTTAATCGGAGTTACTACATTTATGTTGTTTTGAATTTTTTGTCCGTCGGCCCCGCTGTATCTGACAACATTGTATGCGGTATTTAAGGTCATTTGTCCGTAGTGATTATTGAATATATCCCAAGTTATAGCCGGATAAACAATGGTTTGAAATCCTGCCTGTTTGCCGGAAGGAGCGCCATATTGGGGAGTAAATGACGCGGTAAGAGAATAACTTAGTCCGTATTTTTTTTGTAAATAATCTTTGAAGTCGGTGTAATCATTACCAATGTCTGAAAAACTTAGGTGATGGTAATGATTATTGCGCATAATTCTGCCGGCAGCAGAGTTTTTGTGTGGAATTGGCGTGGTGTTTGTAGCATAAGCATTGTCTGAGAAGGCTAAAACACTTGAGATGGCACAAGCTAAAAGTAATTTTTTTTGCATATCAATATTTCCTTATTTTACGGTTGTTGTTTTAGTAATATATGAGTTGATAAGAAAATTTGAAGAATAAGCGCAAAAAAAAAGGAAGCAATTAAAGTAAATGCTTCCTTCAAATTAAAAATAAAAAATTATTTTTTATTAGGTTTTACATAGGCTATAGCCGCATGTTCTTCACAATAGGTTTGTCCTAAGCGAATTTTTTTGCCGCAAAAATGAAAATTTTCATCTTTGGGGTCGCCTATGGGCCAACGACAAGTATGATTATCTAATTCGGTTAATGACAAATTTTCGCTTTTTGCAGTAGTCGGTGCGACCATGGTCATTGATTTTGCTAATTTTATGTCTTCTTCATTAGATACACTGGCAGGTTCGAGATTTACCTGAACAGCCGGAGCTTTTTTTACTTCAACAGGTTTAGGAGTTGCTTCTTTTTTTTCTGTTGCAGGTTCTTTTATTTGGACTTTTTTATCAGCAGCTTTAGGTGTATCAGATTTTTTTGCAGAAGGTTTTTTTTCTTTTGTAACGGCTTTTTTGGGTGCTTTTTCTGCGGAAGGATTATCCGATTTTTTCTTAATCGGAGAAGGACGACCCGATAATCCCAAACGGTGTACTTTTCCTACAATGGAGTTTTTTGAAATATTGAGACGACGGCCTATTTCGCCGGTTGTTACTCCTTCGGCCCAAAGTCTTTTGAGCTCTTCTACCATTTCATCTGTCCAAGCCATATTAAACATCTCCTAAAAAATTAACATTTTATGCAAGCATAATATGGTAATATTTTCTTAGAGTCTAGCTTAATTTTAAATAAATTGTTTAATGTTTATCTTTTTTATACTTTTTGCGTTTAATATAGATATATTATTTTTATGGAAAGGGCAAATTTGAGGATATTGAGAAAAATCGTTTTGTTACTTTTTTGTATCTTGTTTTCGACTAATGTGAAAGCAGGTGCGTCTGATTTTGCGCCATTTTTTGAAATAGATTTGGAAAATGACGAAGTGTTGAAGATGGAAGATCTCTATATTTTATTAAAGAAATATGAGGTTTATGATAAAAAATACGGCGATTTTTATGACCTTTTGGGTGATTTTGATGCAGAGTTTGCCGCTACAATTGCCAGCTATGGTATGCAAGAAAAACGTCTCAAAGGTGAAAGTGAAGATTTGTATATTGAGTTTTTGAGTCACATTCCTAAAAAATATTATCAGTATTTGGGACCACAGTTATTTGAAGTGCCAAATATGTCGGAAAAAGTATTAAATCTTCCGGGAATTAAAGAAACTAAAAATAAGTTTCCGACCAGAATTGCCAACGCGGTAAAGGATATTGAAAATATTGAGCATGTTTCAACGCATTTGTACATCTTGTTAATGCCGGAAGCTTGGGGGGAATATGATGAGGAAATTGAATATCCGCAAAATGTCAGTTATATACCCAAGCTGATTTATAACAAAGATTTGGGTCCGACTTTAAGAAAACTGTTGAATCCCAAGAAATTTCAACCGGGATATAAAGAGGAAACCAAATTAAGCAAAAGTGATTTGCGTACACTAAAACCGACAAAGGATTCGCTTTTAACATCGGCAGATATAAAAGCTTTTATCTCAACAATTGATGAAGTTGATGAGTGGGCTAATAATGATGAAAACAGAATTTTGTTTTCTAGAGCTACAATTTTGTGGAATCTGCATGATAAGGAAGATCCTTTGGGTAAATATGTTCCGTCGGGAATGTTGGATTTGGTATTTCCTTGCTCAAGATTTGTGCAAAAAGCCAAAATGTTGGGAAAAGATAAGGAGCTTGGCGCAATTGTCGGTAAGCAAGGGTTTACAATAAATGAATGGGGTTATACATGCGAAAAAACCATAAAAGCTCATAAGGTGGCCAATGTCAGAGCGCAAATTGTACAGTTTGTAAGAGAAATACAAAAAGGTTATTATGATTATGAGATAAGAAGTTTGAGTAATTTTACACAAAATGTCAGATTTGCAACAATGCAGGGTATTGTACAAGATCACAAAGCACCTATGAGCGATGTGTTGGAATATCGAAAGAATCGGAAAGAATTTACCGAAAAACTGAAAAAACACAAAGGAAGCTTGTTCGGGCATAAAATTATGAGACATTAGTTAACTATCTGAATTGCAATAATAAAATCATTTTTTTCTTGCTTTTTGTATTTAAGATGAGTTATAGACGATAGCAACGAATCGTGTATTTGTTTTTTTGACAACTTTTTTAATTTATGAAGGATTTAAAAAAATGGCTCGTGTAACAGTTGAAGATTGTATTGATAAAATTCCGAATCGCTACGAACTTTTGATGGTAGCTGCCCAACGCGCAAAAGATATTTCTTCTGGTTCGCCTTTGACAGTTGACAGAGATAATGACAAAAACTCTGTTGTGGCTTTGCGTGAAATTGCTGAGGAAACGGTCAGTATTGAAGAATTGCAACGCTCTTTGGTTATGGGATTGCAAAAATTTGTTGAGGTTGAAGAGCCTGAAGAAGAAGAGCTTGAAATTATGGCTGCTGAAAGAGAATTGGCTGATTTGGATGAGCAATTCTCAGGTCTTTTGCCACAAGTTGAATTGGAAGATTCTATGCAAATTCACGGCGTTGATGATGACGATGCTATGGATTTGGACGCCGATAGTGAAATCGATAATGATATCGAAATGGGCGACGAAGAGTTTTTCGGTGACGAAGGTTTTGACGGAATGGATGATTTTGACGAATAAATGATTCGTTTCTAATCAGATTTTTCTTGCATTAAAAGTTTCAGATATTTAAACTTAATTTAACCTATGCGGGTGTAAGTTTATAATAACTGAAACTTTTTTTATTTTGATATGAGTAAAAATGTTAAGACAATATGAATTAGTTGATTTGGTAAAGTCATATGATACGGATGCTGATGAAGACGCATTGAACCGTGCATATGTGTATGCAATGAAAAAACATGGTGCACAGCTTAGAACATCCGGTGACCCGTATTATTCACACCCGATTGAGGTTGCCGGTATTTTGACCAAGTTTAAGCTTGATTCAACATCTATTATTGCCGGTTTGTTGCATGATACAGTTGAAGATACAGATGCAACAGTTGAGGAAATTAAAGAATTATTCGGTTCGCAAGTTGCTCAAATTGTTGATGGTTTGACCAAATTGGCAATGATTGAGCTAAAATCAAAAGATACTAAGCAAGCGGAGAATTTCAGAAAATTGCTGTTGGCAATGTCAGAGGATATTCGCGTTCTTTTGATTAAGCTGGCTGATAGATTGCATAATATGAGAACTTTGCATTTTTGTGCTGATGAAAAAAGAGCACGAATAGCTAAAGAGACATTGGATATTTATGCTCCTTTGGCTGAAAGAATCGGTATGCAGGAAATTAAATCGGAGCTGGAGGAGATTGCTTTTCGCGAGCTTCATAAAGAAGCATATGAATCTATTACCGCGCGTTTGAACTTTTTGCGTGAACAAGGTAGCAATATTGTACCCGCCATTATTAAGCAACTTGAAAAAGATATGGAAGAGGGCGGTGTTAGAGCTACTGTTTCGGGTAGAGAAAAATCGCCTTATTCAATTTGGCGAAAAATGCAAAAGAAAAACGCCTCGTTCGAACAATTGTCAGATATTATGGCATTTAGAATTATTGTTGATGATGTCGGGTCTTGTTATCAGGCTTTGGGTATTGTTCATAGTAAATATCACATGGTCCCAAGACGCTTTAAGGATTATATTTCAACCCCGAAACCAAACGGTTATAAATCGTTGCATACCGGTGTTATAGGTCCGGAAAATACTCGCATTGAGATTCAAATAAGAACTCAAGAAATGCACGAAGTTAATGAAAAAGGTGTGGCGGCGCATTGGGCTTATAAGCAAGGTGAAAAAGTAGTCGGCAAAAACTTCAGATGGATTCAAGAACTTTTGGAAATATTGGAAGAGGCATCGAATCCGGAAGAGTTTTTGGAAAATACCAAGCTGGAAATGTATAATGATCAGGTGTTCTGCTTTACACCTAAGGGGGATTTAATCGGGTTGCCGGTTAATTCAACACCGGTTGATTTTGCTTATGCTGTTCACTCAAAAGTGGGAAATACTTGTGTCGGTGTCAAAATTAACGGCGAAATTAAGCCTTTGAGAACTATTTTGCAAAATGGTGATCAAATTGAAATTTTAACATCAAAAGCACAGCATCCGTCTCCCGAATGGGACAGATTCGTCGTTACCGGAAAAGCTAAAGCGGCTATCAGACGATATGTTCGTTCCAGCAAACGCGAACAATTTGTTACTTTGGGTGAGCAAATGTTGGAACGCACATTCAAAGGTGAAAATTTAGAGTTTAATGAAAAAGGCTTGGTCGGTATTCTGCCTAATTTTGAAGCAACATCGGTAGAGGATATTTATGCTAAAGTCGGCGAAGGACTTGTGACGGCTTGGGATGTTTTGCGGGCTGTATATCCGAGCTATAAGCAATCAAAAATCGGCAAGGTGGTTAAGACTTTTGCAGCTAAAAGTTTTGGTAAAACCACAAAAAGAAAATCAAAATCCGAGCCATTACAGATTAAAGGCCTTATTCCCGGAATGGCTGTGCATTTTGCCGGTTGTTGTCACCCGTTGCCGGGAGATAGGATTGTCGGTATCGTTACAACAGGAAAAGGTGTGGCTGTTCACTCTATTGACTGTAAAGCTTTGGAAAAATATTCTTTGGAACCGGAGCGTTGGTTGGATATTTCTTGGGGTGATGATGCAAATGACAGAGTACATGTCGGTCGTATTAAATTGATATTATCAAACGAACCGGGCTCTTTGGGAGATTTGTCAAACCTGATTGCGCGTCATGAAGGTAATATTGCAAATTTGAATATTACAAACAGAACATTAAGCTATTTTGAGTTAATTATTGATATTGAAGTTAGAGATTTGAAGCATTTGACAGATATTATAACTTCGCTGAAATCATCAAAAGTAGTATCTTATGTGGCCAGAGCAAATCAATGATTTGTACTGTATTGTTGCAAAACGAAATATATACAATATCTTTTTATAGTAAAATGTAGGGAGATAGGGTGAATGTCAGATTATTGGAATAGGCAAAAAAGATACTGGTTGGCAAAGGTAAAAAGGCTTAAAGGAACACCAAATTCGGTAGCAACGGGAATTGCTTGCGGAGTGGCTGTTTCGTTTACACCTTTTGTCGGTGCGCATTTCATTTTAGCAATGTCATCAGCTTGGATTTTGCGCGGAAATGTTATTGCGGCGGCACTGGGTACGGCTTTCGGAAATCCGTGGACTTTTCCTTTTATATGGATTTCGGTATTATACACCGGAAGAAAAATATTGGGAATGGGATATGACGGTATAACCGATGTTAATTTTGTAACATTGTTTTCTGATGCTTTCAAGGCTTTGATAAATCTTGATTTTACGGCATTTTGGTCTGATATATGGCCAATATTGTATCCGATGATAGTGGGATGTGTGCCTTATGTTTTGGTTTCGTGGTGGTTGTCGTATATAGTTATTAAAAATATTTTGGAAAAACGAAGAAAAAAAATTATGAAAAGCGAGGCTTAAGATAAAATGATTATTGGGCTTGGTACAGATATTGTAAGTATAGAAAGAATAGCCAAAGTTTTAGAAAAAAATGAGGCTGCGTTTATTGATCGAATTTGCACAAAAGAAGAAAAAAAATATTTGCAGTCTTGTCGTGATATTACTTTAAAATTGGCAAAAATGTGGGCGGTAAAAGAAGCCGCGGTAAAGGCTTTGGGTACGGGATTTGTTCAAGGTATTTCGTTTTTGGATATTGAGCTTTTTCATGATGATTTGGGAAAGCCGGAAATAAGATTTTTCGGTAAAGCCAAAGAGATATTGGATAAAAAAATACAAAGTGAAAATGTAAATATTTTAGTCAGTTTGAGTGATGACAAACCTTTTGCGCAAGCAGTTGTTATTATTGAAAAAATTTAATTGTTTATTAAAAAAGAAGTTGTATGATGTGCTGGAAAGTAAAATACTAGAGGCCTTTTAGAGTAATGGAAAAAGAAGAAAATTTAGTCGACACAATAAAAACCATTGTTTATGCCATACTTATTGCCGTGGTTATACGCAGTTTGTGGTTTGAGCCGTTTAAGATACCGTCAGGTTCAATGTATCCTACACTTCATGTGGGTGATTATTTGTTTGTGTCTAAGTATACCTACGGTTATTCTAAACATTCTTTTCCGTTCAGTTTGCCTTTGTTTGATGGCCGTATTTGGGATGATGAACCGAAGCGCGGTGATGTTGTCGTATTTAAGAATCCGCAAGATAATTCTACAGATTTTATCAAAAGAGTTATAGGACTTCCGGGTGATAAGATAATGTTGAAAAAAGGTCGCCTTTATATAAACGGCAGACAGCTCGAACGCAAAAACGAACAAGAGTTTGTAATAAGAAATCGAGTAGGCGGCGCTGAAAGGTATAATCAGTATGTCGAAGTTTTACCGGAAGGAAAAGAGCATTTTATTTTAGAAGTATCTGATTATGAAATAAATGATGATTTTGACGAAGTAAAAATTCCCGAAGGTCATTATTTTATGATGGGAGATAATAGAGACAGATCTGACGACAGTCGTGTTAATGTCGGATTTGTACCGTATGAAAATTTGGTCGGAAAGGCTCGTTTTTTGTTCTTTTCTCATAATGATAAAGATGCTTGGTATATGCCTTGGACCTGGCCTAAAAAAATCAGATGGTCGAGATTATTTAATACAATAGACTAAGGTTTGTTAAGTTGATGAAACAATTGCAACAAATTTTGAAATATCAATTTAGAGATGATTCTTTATTAAAAAAAGCACTTACTCATGGAAGCGTTAATCCTGATGTTTTGGCTAATTATGAAAGACTGGAATTTTTAGGTGACAGAGTATTGGGTGAAGCGGTTGCACATCTCCTTTATAATATTTTTCCTCATGAGCCGGAAGGTAATTTGTCACAAAGGTTTGTGCGTTTGGTTCGAAAAGAAACCGTATCTGAAGTAGCTTTAAGCTTGAAGTTGAACGAATTTATGATGGTTGCCAATAACGAGCTTCGTGAAAATGTTAATGTTTTGTGTGATGTGTGTGAAGCTGTAATCGGAGCAATATATGTAGATGGCGGAAGTAAGGCGGCAATTGATTTTGTAAATAACCATTGGCGTGAATTGATTGATAGAAATGTTGCACCACCGAAAGATGCCAAATCCAAACTACAAGAAATTGCCCATATAAAAGGTTTTGGAGTTCCGCAATACAAAGTTATCGGTCGCGAAGGTAATGAACACGAGCCGATTTTTGAAGTAGAGGTAAGTCTGGGAGTTGATAAGAATATCAGCGCTAAAGGACGAAGCAAAAAAATGGCTGAAATGGCTGCTGCCGAAGCAATGTTGGAGAAAATAAGTTGAGTGAAAATTTATCTACAAGATGCGGATTTGTGGCTTTAATAGGTGCTCCGAATGCCGGAAAGTCAACAATTACCAATCATTTTGTCGGCTCGAAGGTTTCGATTGTTTCGCCAAAAGTTCAGACTACTCGTACCATTGTCAGAGGTATCGGGATTAAGGATAATACGCAAATTATATTTGTTGATACTCCGGGTATTTTTAAGCCGAAACGCCGTTTGGACAGAGCAATGGTTACATCAGCTTGGGATGGAGCTAATGATGCTGATATTACGGTTTTGGTCGTTGATGCCAAAAGAGGTTTTGACGATGAAACCAGAAGTATTGTGGCAAAGCTGAAAAAGAAGAATAAGCAAGCTGTTTTGGTAATAAATAAAGTTGATTTGGTGCACAAAGATTTGTTGCTTGGTTTAAGCAAAGCGCTTAATGATGAGTTTAATTTTAAGGAAACATTTTTTATTTCGGCCGCAACCGGTAAAAATATTGAAGATTTTTATAAGTATTTAGCTGATAATCTGCCGGAAAGCCCTTGGTATTATCCGGAAGAGCAAATTTCGGATATGCCGTTAAAATTGTTAGCCGCCGAAATTGTGCGTGAAAAATTGTTTTTATTTTTGCATCAGGAATTGCCATATTCTTTAACAGTTGAACCGGAGCTTTGGGAAAGACGCGAAGATGGTTCGGTTAGGGCAGAAATAACAATCTATGTCGAGCGTGATAACCAAAAAATTATTGTTTTGGGTAAAGGCGGTTCGATGATTAAACGCATTGGGCAAACAGCCAGAAAAGAATTGGAAGAGCTTTTGGAAGATAAGGTACATTTGTTCTTATTTGTTAAAGTGCGTGAAAATTGGCAGGAAGATGCCGGCAGATATTCTGTCTGGGGGCTTGATTTTAGGGCTTAAAATTAAGGGAAATGATTGATGAAAATTGTGTTTATGGGGACACCTGAATTTGCTTTGCCGACGCTGAAAGCTTTGGCCGAACAACATGAAATCGTTTGCGTATATACCAAAGAACCGAAAGAAGCCGGTAGAGGAAAGGATATTCAAAAGACTCCTATTCATTTATGGGCTGAGGAAAAAGGAATTGAGGTTCGTACGCCAAAATCTTTGCGTAGTGAAGAAGAGCAGGAAAAGTTTGCCAAACTTGATGCTGATATTTCAATTGTGGCAGCTTATGGTTTGATTTTGCCCAAAAAAGTTATTGAGGCGTTTCCTAAGGGATGTTTGAATGTTCATGGGTCTTTGTTGCCGCGTTGGCGTGGTGCGGCTCCGATGCAACGTTCAATCGAAGCCGGTGATGACAAAACCGGTATTACCATTATGCAAGTGGTTGAGGCGTTGGATGCCGGCGATATGTATAAAAAATACGAAATAGAAATTGATAGAGATATGACTGTCGGAATCCTGCATGATAAAATGGCGGAAGCCGGTGCAAAGTTGATGGTAGAAGTATTGAGAGATTTGGATAATATCACTCCTGAAAAACAGGATGAGAGCTTGGTTACTTATGCGGCTAAAATTGACAAAGAAGAATCAAGGCTTGATTTTGATAATGATGCGGTTTATTTGGAACGCAAGATCAGAGCTTTTAATCCATATCCGGCAACATATTTTGAGCATAAGGGTGAAAGATTTAAGTTGCTAAAATGTAAAGTTGTTGAAAATGAGCGTGGTCTTAAGTCAGGAGAATTATACAGCGACAATAAACACTTAATCATAGGATGTAAAACTAAAGCTTTAGAAGTTTTAAGCATTCAGCGACAAGGTAAAAGGGCCATGAGTGTTGAAGAATTGCTCAGAGGTTATAAGTTTTAAGATAAAAAATCCCGCTTTTATTAGCGGGATTTTTTATTATCTTGCGGATAATTATGTTCTTGTCATAGCTTTACGCAATCTGGACGATAACTTGTTTTTTCGTTTTTTTGTTTTAGGTTGTAGCATTTTACCATCTTTTATTTTACGCTCATTTATTATTTCTTGAATGGTTTTTTGATAACGCTTAGCTACTTCATTTATATTTTTGAAACGCTCGATATCTTCCTCGCCGAGACTTTCGAATGTTTCATTGATTTGTTTTGCGGCATCTTTCGACAGCTCATTAAAAGTTTGGGGAAGAGCTTCTATAAGACGTAAAAAACATAATCTGTTTATGGTATTATCCATAGAAAAAGCGGTTTGGGGATCAAAATCATCGTAAGATTCTTCTTTATAATTGTTTTCAATGAACTCAACACAATCACAATAGGTTCCGTCAGCATTCATATCTTTTTGAAGAGGAATACTATCATTATATTCTGTATAGTGCACATTATCAAGAACGCTCATATTGTATTGATGAAGCGCATTTCTGTTTATTTGCTCAGTCAAATCGTCATATTCTTTAAGTGTCCTTTCATTCATTTTTCGTGTTGCTTCAGGTTCATTAGTACTACGAGTTAATGCAAACAAAGAACGCCTTAGTTCATAAATAGGATGAGTCTTTGCATCACCATAGAAAAGAGTTTTAATCTTAAGCTGAATTTCATTTCTGAAACTTCCAAAACCTTTGATTGTGTGATGCATAAGAACTTTTATGTCATAATATTTCTTTTCATTTTCATCTAACGGTTTTTCAAAACGGTCTCTGATTTCTTCTGGTATAACATAATAGTCAGTTTCTTTTTGTTCATCACTATTTTCGTATACGATAGAATTGTGAGGCAAAAGTTTGTTTCCCGGTTTGTTTTTAATAAATAATTCTTTCAAGTTTTTAACATCTGACAAAAAATCGCAAGTAATTGTTAAGCGTAGAATGTCATGTAAGTGGGAGGTGGTTGAAGGAATATTTTGCATTTGTTCTATAAGGTAATCACGGTCTTCATGCTTAGAATAAGCATCAACAGCCTGTCTGATTTTGCTATTATATTCTACACCAAATTCACCTTTTGTTTTTTCAATAGTTCGTTCGACAGATTTCATTTCCGGAAATATAATGGCTATTTCATGACCGGCGTTTTTAAATGTGACACGTGTGCAATTAAAAGGTGTTAAATTTTTTAGATCCTTATAAACTATCGGCTGACCATTTTTGTCGCGTTTGACTTCTCCGGTGTCGATGTTAATTGCTTCAATTTTTTCTGCCTTGCCAAATATTTTGAAGAAAGTTTTGTATATCTCACGATATAAACGCATGGGGTCTTTATAGTAATGGTGCAAATACTCTTTTTCCGTTTCTGTGATGTATCCTTGCTTGTATGCAGCATCTATTTTACTCAAGTTTTCTTTATTGATGTTATCTTGTATTTCTTTTATTTCATCACGTGAAAGTGCTATAATTTCTTCGGCATCAGGAATATATTGTTGTTTCATTGCGTATCTTCTCTGTTTTTTTGTCTAACTTTTTGGATAATAGCACAAAAACGAGTGCTATGCAAGAAGTATTTAAAATAAAAAAAACTCGGGTTTTTAAGACCGAGTTTTTGAAAGTTTTTAGAGTTGTTAAAGCTTTTTTTTCATCAATGAGAGTAAGCAATTAAAGGTATCAAGCCTTTTTTGTTTACGCTCATTTTCTTTAGCCCTTACAACGGGGTCACTAATGGTTTTTACCCAGTTAAGGCGATGTTGCTCTTTGTCACGCTGAAATTCCACCAAGGGAATAAGCAGAGTAAGCAGATGGTTTCTAAAACAAGGACTCAAGTCATAGCCATCGTCTGTTTTAACAAGCATCAAGCGAACTGCGTTGAGCGGGACCAAATTGCCATCTTCCCAAAGTAATAACCAAAAGGCTGTATCAGCATGCTTAATTGACTCTATAAGTCTGTGCTCCCTGATGTATTTCTCGCAAATGCGATTTAATTGTTCATCAGGGTATCTGAGACCGACAATCAATAATCGATTTACCTTACTTTTAAGTTGAGGATAATCGTAAATGTACCTTTCAAAATTGTTCAAGTCTGTCGCAGAAATTTTAGCCTTTGTTTTGTTTCGTTCGCTCAAATACAAATTGAGGTTAGTTCTTAACTTCTCAATAAGTCTTTGCATTTCAGGTTCAACAGCAAGACCATAACCCGTTTTGTCATCCAAATCAATAGATGGCTTAGCGCTTTTCATGGCGCGATTGATGAGTTTGTTTACAGTGCTGTTGTACAAGCTTTGTGAAATTTGTTCTTCTTTTAGCCATTGTTCCAAAATTACAAATTTCTCATCCAAATCTTTGATTTTACCCAAAGTTTCGTTTTGTGTTCTTGTTAATTTTTCCTTTGCCATAATTTTTTATTTTAGCGGTTTTACAATCCATTTATTTTTTACATCTTCGGTTACAGTTTTAACGGTGTCGATGCCATCATACATAGCAAAGAATTTTTTACCGTCTTTTGTTACCCAACAACACCAATATTGTTTTGGGTTGTCGTGAGAATGATGTTGTACAGACTTGTGCTGTGCTGTTAAACATTTGGTTGAAAAACCAGGCAAGAGGCTCATCATCTCTTTGAGCTTTGTTGTCTCTAAGCTTTCTTCTGTGTTCATAAAAATTTTAATTAATTATTATTGTTATTTATCTTTGATTTAAGTCACAATCATTTGATTGCGCTTAGTTTATCTATATAGTCTTATTCATAAAAATGTATAGCAAATTTCAATATACATATAAATATTTTTGGTTTCAAGTCTTATTTAAAACTTTTTTAAAACAATTATCGTTATTATATATATGGGGTAGTTTTTTTATAATAGGTGAGATATGTCTAAAGTATTGAAATTTAGTTTGTTTTTTAGTTTTTTAGCAATATTCGTTATTTTTGGCATGAGCGGTTGCAAAAAAAACGACGCGGTTTATATAACGGCAAAAGTAAAAAAAGGCGATATTGTGCAAAAAATTACCGCTTCGGGCACTATCAATCCGATATCAACTGTTAATATCGGTACACAGGTTTCGGGAATTATTGATGAAATTTATGTCGATTTTAATTCCAATGTTAAAAAAGGTCAGCTATTGGCGATAATCGATCCTCAGACTTTCGAAGCTTCGGTTGATCAAAAACAAGCAGCACTCGATATTGCAAAGGCTGAGTTAGAAGTTACCAAAAATGACATTGTATATTACAAAAAACACTTAGACAGGATAAAAAAGCTCAATACCTCAAAATATTCTACCGACAAGGAATTGGAAACTGCTCAGCGCGATTATGATAATGCCATAGCGCAAAAAGCTTTGAAGGTGGCGCAAGTTTCCCAAGCTGAAGCTACTCTAAAACAAGCAAAAATCGATTTGGAATATACTAAAATTGTATCGTCGGTCGATGGTGTGGTAATTTCGCGTGAAGTAGAAGTGGGACAAACCGTGGCGGCAAGTTTTGAAACTCCGGTGCTGTTCAATGTGGCAGAGGATTTGACCAAAATGCAAATTGAAGCTTCGGTAGTTGAGGCCGATATTGCCAAAGTTCACGAAGGACAAAAGGTTGAGTTTTCGGTAGACAGCTTTCCTGATGAAGTATTCCACGGAATTGTGACTCAGGTTAGAAATAACCCGATTACCACTTCTAATGTCGTAACTTATGAAGTTATTATCGGGGTTGACAACAAAGAATTGAAAATTAAACCGGGTATGACTGCAAATGTAGAGATTATCACAGCTGAAAAGAAGGATGCTTTACTTGTTCCCAATAAAGCATTGCGTTTTTATACTTTTGATGACAAAGGCGAAGTTGTTCGTTACAAAGACAAGGGAATTTGGCTTTTGAAAAAGGGTAATTTAACCCGAGTTAATATAGCTCAGGGTGTGTCTGATGATGAGATGAGCGAAATTATATCCGATAAAATAAATGTCGGTGATGTCGTGGTCTTAGAAGATAAGGCAGCCAATGAAAAACAACGAGCTATGCGTATGAGGATGCCGAGATAATGTCGTTAATCGAATTAAAAAATATTACCAAAAGTTATCCGGTGGGGGATAGTGAGCTTAAAATCTTAAAAGGCATTGATTTGCAAATTGAGGAGGGTGACTTTGTGGCAATTATGGGACCGTCAGGTTCCGGAAAATCGACCTGTATGAATATTTTGGGGTGTTTGGATGTTCCCTCAAGCGGAAGCTATAAATTAGACGGCAAGGCAGTTGAGGGATTGTCTCCTGATGAATTGGCCGAAATCAGAAACAAAAAAATAGGATTTGTTTTTCAGGGATTTAACCTTCTTTCACGCACTTCGGCTTTGGAAAATGTCGAATTGCCGATGGTGTATGCCAATGTTGATGTTAAAACCAGACAAAAAAAAGCCATAGAAGCTTTGGAAAAAGTGGGACTGAAAGAGCGTATGCACCACCAACCGAATCAACTTTCGGGAGGACAGCAACAACGCGTGGCAATCGCGAGAGCCATTGTTAATGATGCGCCGATTATTTTTGCCGACGAGCCGACCGGCAATTTAGATACTAAGATGAGTGTCGAAATTATGGAACTGTTTGTGTCACTTAATGAGGAATTGGGGCGAACGATTATTTTGGTTACGCACGAAGAAGATATTGCGCGATATGCCAAGCGTATAATAAGAATTGTCGATGGTGAAATCAGCTCTGATACAAGGAATAAAAAATGATTGATTTTAAGACCATATTTTTAATTGCTGCTCGAGCGATAAAAGCTAATAAAATGCGCTCGATTTTGACATCTTTGGGTATTATTATCGGTGTGGCGGCAGTTATTGTGATGCTTTCGGTTGGAAATGGTGCGCAAATATCCATTCAAAAAGAAATGAAATCTATGGGAACTAATTTGATTATTATTCGTTCCGGTGTGGCAAAATCTTCGGGTGCGCGCGGTGGTCACGGTTCGCAACCGACTATGAAAAAAGCTGATGGTGATGCTATTCAAGAAAAAATTGATGCAATAAAATTGGCGGCTCCGGTGTTGGAGGAAACTGCTCAAATCGTTTATGGTAATACTAACTGGTCAACCGGTGTAAGCGGTACTGATAGTCGATTTTTTGCAATCAAAGAATGGAGTTTGGCATATGGTCGTATGTTTTCGCGTACTGATATAAAAAATGCTTCGAAAGTGGCAATTTTGGGGCAAACGGTAGTAAACGAGTTGTTTGGCGATGTTGATCCTTTGGGTAAAACTATTCGAGTTAAAGGTATTCCTTTTCAAGTTATCGGTGTATTGGATAAACGAGGACAATCAGGGCACGGGCAAGATCAAGATGATGTGGTATATATTCCGATTACTACCGCACAGAAAAAGGTTATGGGTATAATGTTTCCCGATCAAGTTAAAATGATTATGTTGCAAGCGGTTGATGCTCAATCCACTTATACCAGCCAAGGCGAAATAAAAGAGCTTTTGCGTCAGCGTCATAATTTGGGCGTAAATAAAGATGATGACTTTGTGATTATGAACTTAACGCAAATGATGGAAATGATGGAAAGTTCAACTAAAGTTATGACGATTTTGCTTGGCGCGATTGCTTCAATATCGCTTTTGGTCGGCGGTATCGGTATTATGAATATTATGTTGGTATCAGTTACCGAACGCACGCGTGAAATAGGTATCAGAATGGCAATCGGAGCAAAGGCTTGGGATATAAGGTTACAGTTTTTAACCGAAGCTTTGGTTTTATCACTTATCGGCGGATTGTTGGGAGTTGTGGTCGGTTTGGTCGGTTCTGTCTTAGTAGGAATATTTACTACCCTGCCGGCAAAAGTTGCTTTAACTTATGTTTTGCTTCCGTTTTCATTTGCCGGATTTGTCGGGCTTTTCTTCGGTTTCTACCCAGCCTACAAAGCGTCTAAGCTTAATCCTATAAATGCTCTTCGCTATGAGTAAAACTCGTATAATGGGTTACTAATACATATTTTGCGGGTAAGAAAAATGCTCATGTACTTTTTTTGTACACTCCGCTTTTTCTTCCCTAAAATCTTATTATTAACCTCATTCTCCGAGTTTTATAGTAAAATCGTATAACAGCTTTTCTCAAAGCCAAAATTTTAAATAACCGGCTCTGTTTTTTATGAGTAAAAGTTTTCCGAGGGCATATTTTATTGTCCCAACCAGCGAGCGGCTTCGATAGCTGCCATAGCTCCGGAACCGGCGGCAATTACGGCCTGACGAAATTTTGGATCTTTGACATCGCCACAGGCAAAGACACCTTCAATATTAGTTTTACAAGAATCAGATTGGGTAATGATATAGCCGTTGTTATCCAAGCTTACCTCACCGCGCAAAAACTCAGTGTTTGGTTTGTGACCTATGGCAATAAAGACGCCGTCGACTTTGATAATTTCTTCTTTATCGTTTTTGACATTTTTTATTTTTATGCCTTTTAGATTTTGGCCTTCGCCGATAAATTTTTCAACGGTTACATCATATTTTACGCTTATTTTGGGATTTTGCTTTATTTTTTCTTGCGCTTTGATATCGGCTCTTAAAGATTCTCGGCGATGAATTATGGTTACCGACCGAGCAAAATTGGCCAAATACAAAGCTTCTTCCAAGGCAGTATTGCCACCGCCGACAACCGCGACATCTTTACCTTTATAAAAAAATCCGTCACAGGTGGCGCAAACCGATATACCATAACCTTTGTACGCTTGTTCAGAATCAATTTCGAGCCATTTGGCCGAAGCGCCGGTGGCAATAATAATGCTTTTGGCATAAAAAACATTGTGATTTTGAGATGAACATTCAAACGGATAATGCGAAAAATCGACCTCTACGATCGTGTCATTGATAATATTGACACCCAAATTCACGGCTTGTTTTTTCATTGTTTCCATCAATTCGCTTCCGGTTACAGGTTTTTCAAAGCCCGGGAAGTTTTCGACATCATTGCTCAAAGTGAGCTGTCCGCCAATTTCGTCACCGGAAACTAATATAGTATTTTTACCGGTACGCGAAGCATATATTCCGGCAGTATAGCCGGCGGGACCGGAACCTATTATCAAAATGTCACTTTGATATTGTGCCATGGTCTATCATATTTCATTACATGAACAATCGCCTTGAGTGTCGCAAAGGCAAATACTTTCTTTGGCTTTGCTCGTTTCTTTAGTTTTGTCAAAACTTGCGCAATCACAAATATTGGTATTTTCATCGCAGTTGCAAGCAGATTTATCTATGTTGTTGGGATATGAGCATCCGCATTTGTTGTCTTCGTCGCAATCGCACTCATTAAGGCTTTTGATATTGTCGTTTTGCATATTTTCCCCTTGTTAAAAATAAAAAAAACTGCCCGATTTTATATCAGACAGTTTTTATATAGGTATGAAAAAAATATTTTAAATATATTTTACTTCCAATATTTCAAAAGATTTGTTTCCTGACGGAGCTCTAAATTCGGCAACATCTCCGACTTCTTTACCAATAAGAGCCTTGGCTAAAGGAGAAGACAAAGAAATTTTGTTTTTTTCGATATCGGCTTCATAGTCACCGACGATTTGATAAGAATTTTCTTCGTCAGAATCTTCATCCGCAACCAAAACAGTGGCGCCAAAACGGATTACATTGCTTTTAACTGCGGCAACATCAATAACTTGAGCGCGGCTTAAAACGGCTTCCAAATCTTGAATGCGTCCTTCGATAAAGCTTTGTTTTTCTTTGGCGGCAGAATATTCGGCATTTTCAGACAAGTCGCCTTGGGCTCTGGCCTCTGAAATGGCGGCAATGATATTCGGGCGCTCAACACCTTTTAAGTTCTTTAATTCGGCTTCCAATGCGTTAAATCCGATCTTAGTCAAAGGAAATTTTTCCATTTTTTCACCTTTTGTTTTTAATGTTAAAAAAAAGAACTGCGAGGAGCAAAAATCCTTCACAGAACTGTCTATTTGTTTTCAATAAATGAGAATATAACAGCTAAAAAAAATAAATCAAGAGTTTTCTTTGGGGAAAAATTTTTTAAATGCCTACACAAAAGAAAATTTTGTTATTAAACTAAAAGGGTATTTTTATAAAACTTTCGGAGATGAAACTTATGAAAAAAATTTATCTTTTGTCAGCAGTAGCTGCAGGTTTGATTGCTTTGTCATCTAACGCCAACGCTTATGATTCAACCGGTTGCGGTTTGGGTTCTATGGCTTGGAGAGGACAATCCGGTATTATTCCTCAGGTTGCAGCCGTTACTACCAACGGTATATTCGGAACACAAACATTCGGTATTACCACAGGTACATCAGGCTGCGATCCTAACGGTCGTGTAAGCGGTGGCACAGGCAGAATGTTGCTTTCTTTCTTGGAAAACAATATGGAACAATTTGCGTTTGACGCTTCTGTCGGTCATGGCGAAACTTTGGTTACCGTTGCCGGTATCTTAAATGCTGATGTTAATGAATTGTCAGCTAAAATTCATAATAATTTCGGTACTTTGTTTGCCAGCAATGATGTTGATGCGGTGGAATTGACTTTATCAATTTTGTCAATGAACGCATAAAAGTCGTATAATAGCTCATCTAGAGCAATTTTACGGGGGAGTTAAAAATTCACGTAGCTATTTGTACGCTAAAATTTTTAACTCCCCTAGAAATTACTCTATCTAAACTATTCTCCGACTTTTATAGAAAAATGTTTTTAATGCGGTACTTTGTCTTTTTTTTGAGTTTTTTGTTTTCTTTTAGTGTTTGGGCGGAAGATTTATCAAATTCTGCTGAATGGCTTGCTTTAGGACATTATCAAAACCAAAAAAGCTCGATTGATTCACCTAATTTCTTTTTATCAAAAGATGGTAAAGTAAACCCTAAGGCCGAATTGGAAGCTTCGATAAATTTGTTTAATTCTGACGATAACCAGCTGAAATGCCAGTTTCCGTCGCGCTATTTGTTTTTGAAAAAACACAAGCTTATAGCAACAAAATTTCCTAAATGTGAAGAGTTTGAAGAGTTTAAGCATGATTTACAGCCGGGCGGTGTAACATTATTGTTTACAGACGCATATATGAATAATCCATCATCACTTTTCGGGCATACTTTAATCAGAATTGATACCAAACGCAAAGGTACGCAGATGTTGGCACATGGGGCAAATTATGGTGCTTTTACCGGTGATAACCCCGGTCCGTTATATGCTCTGTTCGGGTTGACCGGCAGATATTTCGGAGGTTTTACGGTTAAACCTTATTATGAGATTATCAATACTTATAATAATATTGAAAATCGTGATATTTGGGAACTTAATCTTGATTTAACGCAAGAGGAATTAGAGTTTTTTGTGGCGCACTTGTGGGAGATAGGGCAGACACAATCGCGTTATTATTTCTTTACCAAGAATTGTTCATATATGCTTTTGGAAATGTTAGATGCTGTTCGTCCGTCGTTGAAATTGGCTTCAAAATTCACGGTTCAGGTAATCCCGTTGGATAGTTTTAAGGCTGTTTTTCGCTCTAAAAACTTGGTCAAAAATATAAATTATCGTCCGTCACGGCAAAAGCAAATTGTTGAAGCTGTGGCAGATATGAATAATGTACAGAAAAAGGCTTATTTTAAAGGATTGAAAGAAAAAAAATATGATTTGCCGGAAAATTTGAGTGAAGATGAAAAGTCAGATGTATTGGGAGCGGTATATCAGTTTGTGCAATATCAATATGTGGCAAAAAAATTGGAATTAGCTGATTATCGCAAGCAAAGCTTTGATATTTTGCGTCAGAGAAGTAAGTTGAAAACAACAAAAGAAGAAAAAAAGATACAAGGAAAATCGCCTTTGGAATCTCACGAATCGATGCGCTTGACTGTCGGAATCGGGGCAAAAAAAGGTAATGTTTTTGAAGAAATTGCCTATCGACCGGCATATCATTCGTTAACGGATAATAATTTTGGGTTGTTAAAAGGGGCGGAAATAAATTTTTTGGAAACAAAAATTCGTCATTATAATCAAGATAATAAAACGGTTTTACAAAATTTGGATTTGTTGACAATTCGCTCAATTTCACCGGCAGATGCGATGTTTAATCCTTTGTCTTTTCAGATAAAAGCTAATATTGAAAGGTGGACTGATTCTACAAGCGAAAAAGAAGGTTATATCGGAAATCTGATGATAGGAACGGGCAAGACTTATGCTTTTTCGGATAATATTTGGGGCTTTGCTTTTTGGAATAATAAGGCGTCAACCGGTGGATTTTTGCCTCATAATTCAATGTTGTCTTTCGGGTTAAATACCGGAATGTTGCTTGATTTTGATAAATGGAAGGGGTTGTTTGAGATTACACCTTGGTGGGCAAGTCAAAAAATAGGTAATATGACAAGCTATCGCGCAGAATTAAACTATGTGATTGATACTAATGTTTCGGTTGCGGCAGAAGCTTTGTTTGAAGACAGATATGGCAAAGATGAAAACGAGTTTGGCTTAAAATTGCGTTATTTCTTCTGATTTATAGCCTTGCAATTTTTATGCAAAAAGTTTATTATTGGTTCAAATTTTAACAAAATATATTAAGGAGTTTAGTAAAGATGTTGAGAGATGATTTGCAAAATGCTTTGAAAACAGCAATGTTGGCTAAAGATACCGTTACAACAAGTGCGGTAAGAATGATTATTGCCGGCCAAAAAGAAAAAGATGTCGAAGCCAGAGGCAAGGGCAAAGAAAAAGCTACTGATGAAGAATTGATGGCTATGATGCAAACAATGATTAAACAACGCAATGATTCAATCAAAATGTATATTGACGGCAACCGTCCGGAATTGGCCGATAAAGAAAAAGCCGAGATTGCCATTATTGAGCGTTTTCTACCTAAACAAATGTCTGATGATGAGATTGCCGGCGTGGTCAAGACTTTGATTGCTGAAACCGGTGCTGCCTCAATGAAAGATATGGGTAAAATTATGGGAGCTTTGAAATCTAAATATGCCGGTCAGTTGGATATGGGCAAAGCTAACGGAATTATTAAATCGCTTTTGGGATAATCCGTAATATTTGCATGTCGTTGATGAATGGAAACCGGAGATAACTTAGATGTATAATAGTAAATTTTGGGATGATTTATACGAGGACAGGTCTGAGGCAGCCCCATGGTTGGGTGATGATTGGGCAAATTTTAATATTGAGCACATAAGTAAGTATATTGGAGATCCTAAAGGTAAAAATTTGCTGGATTATGGTTGTGGAAATGCCTCTATCGGCGATTATTTTTATCAAAAAGGTGCAAATCTTTCTTTGGCTGATATATCTGCATATCAGGTTGAAAAATTGAAAAAAAAGTATGGTACAACAGTGCTAATTGATAGAGTTGATTTTCCTAGTGATATTAAGCAAAAAAATTTTTACGATTATATACTTTGCATGGGGGTTTTTCATCATATAAATCCTGATTTATGGGGACAGTTTTTTAGTGGCCTGTACGACTTGTTAAAAAAAGACGGGGTTTTAATAGTTTCCGGATGGGATATAAATGATCCTGTTTTAATAAAGGAAAACTATAAAGGCTGTATAACATACAAAGATTGTTGGGCTATTAACGATATAGCAAGTGTGATAGAAGGTGCTTTTGAAAAGAAGGCATCTTTTGTTGATTATGTTGATATGAAAGCTTTTAATATGAAGAGACTGTGCCGCTTTTTTGTCTTTAATAAAATGGAAAACAGGGAGCCGGTTGTGGTAGAGGAGTAAAAGCAAATGAAAAAGGTTTTATTGGGTTTGATGATAGTTTTTGGCTTAGCGGCTTGTGGTGAGAAGACAGAATCCACGAAAGAAAACGAAAAGCCGGTGGTCAAGATTGGGGTTCTTTATCCAATGAGTGGAAATGCTGCGTTTTTTGGCGATGGTGCTAAAAAAGCAACAGACTTATTTTTTAGTAATTTTAATGAAGAAAATGCAAAATTTGAGTATGAAATATTATGGGAAGATACTCAAGCCAATCCGGCTAAAGCTGTGTTGGCTGTACGAAAACTTATAGATTATAATAAGGTTAATGTTATATTAGATGCTTTTTCAAGTGTCGGAAATGCTATATCTCCAATTACTAATGAGAAAAAGACACCTCATTTAACATTCGCACAAGATCGTTCAATTTCAACCGGGTTTTATAATTATCGCGTAGTTACATCAACCAAAAAAACGGGGCAAAAAATGGTGGATGCCCTAAAATTAAGAAAATTGAATAATATTGTCGGTGTAGTAGAAAATACCTCGGGAACGCTATCCTTATATAATGGTTTTTCAACAATTGCTGAGACAGATGATGAATTAAAAATTATTGATACGATTGATGTAAATCCGGGGGAAAAGGACTTTAATATTATAATTCAAAAAATAAATGCAATGAAGCCGGATGTTGTTGTTATTTCATTACAAGCACCTGAAGTTGATGTCTTTATGAAGCAAGCCAAACAAAACGAATTAACTATGCCAATAGTCGGAATACAGTCGTTTTCATTCCTAAAGGATAAAAGTTTGGCTGAAGGATTGTGGTATGTTGATGTCGCTTTTGCTGATAAAAAATTCTTAAATGATTATAAGAATAAATTTGGTGAAGATGTTACAAATTTTGCTGAGAACTTTTATACAATGTTGCAAGTTGTTGTAAATAATTACGAAAATTTAAATACAGTAAATATGCCAACGGCTGAAGATTTTATAAATAATATGATTTCCGTAGATAATATTATTTCGCCTTTAGGCAAGCTTTCTTTAGACAAAGAAGAACAAAATGTTGATAGTGAAGCAAGCATCAGATTGATACAAAACGGAAAAATAGAAGAAATAGAGGAGTAAAGAGAATGAAAAAAATTGTACTATCGTTGATGTTGGCGGTTTCTTTAGCGGCTTGTGGTGAGAAGACAGAATCCCCGAAAGAAAACGAAAAACCGGTGGTCAAGATTGGTGTGAGTTTACCTCTTAGTGGTCCAATGGCGTATGTCGGTAAAGTGTTAAAAACTACAGTTTCTCTTGTAGAGAAAGATTTGTCTGACGAAATACGCAATGAATATGAATTTATAATTGAAGATAATAGCTTTGATACTAAAAGAGCTGCAATGATAAATAATAAATTTTTTAATAATGATAAAGTTGATGCTATTTTAGATGTCGGATCAAAGGTAGGGCTAATAACATATCCTTTGGCAGATAAAAACAAAGTAATTCATATTTCATTGGCAACTGAAAAAGCTGTTGCAAAAGGAGCTTACAGTTTTATTAACTGGGCTCAACCATCGGATACAGCAAAAAAAATGGTCGATAAAATATTAAAAGATAAGATAAATAATATTGTTATTTTTACCCAAGAAGATCAAGCGATGGTTGCAATATCAGATGAACTAAAAAGAGGATTTGAAAATAATAATATCAAATATATAGAAAAGAAAAATAATCATGGGGAAAAAGATTTTAATACGGTGTTAAATGATTTGATGTTATTTGAACCACAACTTTTTATATTGTTGGAATACACTCCCTCAATAAATGTTTTAATAAAACGTATTAAAGAAATGAATTTTTCGGCTCAGGTTACTTCAGTAGAAACATTTGGATATATGGATAATAAAGAAGATATTGAAGGATTGTGGTATTCGGATGCTCCGGATATTAAAAATGAATATCGTGATAAATTTATTAGACATAACAAATCGGAAAATACCTATGGTGTAGGATATATATATGATTCCTTAAATATGTTGGTTCAGGCCTTTGAAAACGCTACAGACAATAATGTGCTTGAAGCCTTTAAGAATATAAAGAAGTATGAAGGTGTTGTCGGAACTCTTGAACAAGATGAGCAAGGAGTTATTCATTCTCAAGCTGTGATAAAGAAAATCGTTAATGGTCAGCCGGTTGTGGTGGAGGAGTAAAAAGCAAATGAAAAAAGTTTTATTGGCTTTGGTGTTGGCTTTGGGGTTGGTTGCTTGTGGTGAGAAGACAGAATCCCCGAAAGAAAACGAAAAACCGGTAGTTAAGATTGGTGCAATTTTTCCATTAAGTGGTGCTACCTCGACAGAGGCAAATGAACTTAAAGAAGCAATGCAAGTAATTGTATCGGATTTAAACGATACTGCAAATGTTAAATATGAACTAATTTTTGAAGATAGTGTCGGAGGTGCTGCTGCAAAAGGTGTACTAGCTGCACAAAAATTAGCTCAATATGATAAAGTTAATATTATTTATAGTATTTTTTCTGATGTGGCGAAAGCAATTATGCCAATTGTAGAACAAAATGAAATTGTTCAAATAGGAGTTGTTGCTAATTTGCCGACATTTTCAGGCGGGCTAAATTTTCAAAACTTTGCACTTCCGGAATATGAAGCTGAAAGGCTACTTGATTATGTACAAAAACAAAATATCAAAAATATTGTAGCTTTTGTAAATACAATGAGCGGTGAATTGGCTCGTTATAATTCTTTTGAGAAATTAGCTAAGGAAAAAGATATAAATGTAAAAAAGTATGAAATAGTAAGAGGTAATAGAAATTTTGATATTGATATATATAAAGCAATGGAAGATAAACCTGATGCTTTTTTGCTAATTTTGGCAATGCCTGAGTTAGATATATTAGGTAAATCTTTGAAAAACAAAGGGATAGATATTCCCGTATTGGCAATGGAAGCTATTGCTTTTAGCGAAAATAAAAGTTTGTTTGAAAATGCTGTATATACAAATATTAACATGAAATCAGAAATATTGAACGATATAAAGAAAAGAGCAAATATAAATGGCGAAATGGGGTTGCTGCAAATTTATGATAGTCTTAGTCTTATCAATAATATAATTAATAAGTATGTAGATGAGCATAAGAAAATACCTTCAGGACAAGAGTTAGCTAAACTTATCAGTGATTTTAGAGAGTTTAAGGGGACCGCAAATATTGTTGAAATAAAAAATAATAAGTTCATTAACAAGTATGTATTACAACAAATCGTTAATGGTCAGCCGGTTGCGGTAGAGGAGTAAAAGCAAATGAAAAAAGTTTTATTGGGTATGGTGTTGGTTTTGGGGTTGGTTGCTTGTGGTGACAAAGCAGAGGCTCCAAAGGAAAACGAAAAACCGGTGGTCAAGATTGGTGCAATTTTTCAGTTAACCGGCGAAGCTTCAGAGGCTAATAATAATATTTTACGCGCGTTCCAATATTCTCTTGATAATAAAGGTGATAAAAAATTAAAATATGAGTTAATAGCTGAGGATAGTACCGGAAATCCTATAAAAGGAATTTCAGCAGCAAAAAAATTAAAATATGTAGATAATGTAGATGTTTTAATCATGACTATGGTAAATGTATCTAAAGCTGTTACAAAAGAAATGAGCTCTCAGAATATTGTATCTTTTTCCATTGCTCCTGACATATCAATTGCTAATGGCAAAAACTCTTTTACATTCTATCCAACAAACGATATGTTTGTTAGCAGAGCAGTTAGCGAACTTAATAAAGGTAATTATAAAAGCATTGCGATGATTGTTTCTAATTATGTAAATGCTTATGAATATGCTAGAGGAATTGAAGAAAAATATACTTTGTCGGATATTACAAAGTATTTAATTCAAGATGGAGTCAGAGATTTTAGAAGTATTATAGAAAAAGTTAAGAAGCAAAATCATGATTTAATTTTAATGATTGTCAGGATGCCAGAAAGTGATATTTTAATGAAACAATTTAAGGAAGCTGATATAAATATTCCTTTTTTGGGAGTGGAATATTTTGGTTTCTCGAATCATAAAAAACTTTATGAGGGTATTCCTTATATTGATTCTACGACAGGAGAACAGGCTATTTTAGATGATATTATGCAGAAACTTAATATAAATAATGAATTTGGTCTTATGTATGGATATGATTTGGCAAATCTTATAATGAAAGTATACGAAGAATTATATAATAAAAATGGTGCTAAACCTACATATGATGAGGTTGTAGATTATTTGAATAAAATGAAAGAATATGTAGCTCCTATGGGAAAATATGATTTGAATGCTAACGGAAATTTCGCGTCAAGAACTGTAATCAAGAAAATCGTTAATGGTCAGCCGGTTGTGGTGGAGGAATAAAAAGCAAATGAAAAAAGTTTTATTGGGTATGGTGCTGGCTTTGGGGTTGGCAGCTTGTGGTGACAAAGCAGAAACTCCGAAAGAAAACGAAAAGCCGGTGGTAAAGATTGGGGTGATTTTACCTTTGAGCGGAAATTCGGCTGATGTTGGAGAAATGGCTAAAAAAGCAATTGATTTAGCAAAAGAAAATATCTCTGAAAATACAAAATATGAATATAAATTTATTGTAGAAGATGATCAGTTTAAAAGTGCTGTTACGGCAAATATTGTAAATAAATTTGTTTTTCATGATAAGGTTAATGCAATTTTGACATATTATGCACCGGCCGGTTTGGTGGTATCGCCTATTGCGGAACAACATAGGATCCCTCATTTTGGTAATACTTGGGAGGAAAATGTTGCTAATGGCAATTATAATTTTATTCAATATACTACAATGGAGGCAATGGCTGATTTGAGTATTAAGTATTTGCAAGAGAATAATATTAATAAAGTTGCAATAATTACAGAGGTACGAGGAACTTCAGAAAAATTTGCATCATTGTTAAATGTAATGATGAAAGAGGCTGGTTTTATAACTCAATATGAAACATTTAATCGTGGTGAAAGAGATTTTAGAATTTTGATTGAAAAACTTAAAGGTAAGGGTTTTGAATATTTTATGGTTAACAGTATAAGGCCGGAATTTGATATTATTGTTAAACAGTTGAATGAGGCAGGTATATCAAATGAAAATATTATGGGAGCCGGTGGAGATGCAATTTCTGATATGTCGCTTTATGAAGGTATTGTTTTTTCAGGTTCTTCTATTGGAACAAAAAAATTTCAGGATATGTTTGAAAAAAAATATAAGCAAGGTATTGGTTATGGAGCAGTTATAAGTTATGATTTAGCAAATTTGGTGGTGAGTGCTTTTGAAAACAAATATCAAGAAAAGCAAATACCAACTTCGGAGCAAATAATTGAATATCTTAATGGTTTGCAAACTTATGAATGCGGTGCAGGAGAATGTGAAATGACTTCGAGCGGATATATTGTGAATGAACCGATTTTGCGCAAAGTTATCAATGGTAAATATGAGGTTATAAGACAGTAGATAAAAATAAAAAAAGCTTATGCTTGATATCTTTAAAAATTGTGATAAAGAGATATTAAGTGCAATTGGAAAAAGTGAATTTAAAAAAATGGCGAATACGGATTTACAAAGATTTTGCGATGAGCTTCGAGCCAAAATATCAATAGTTGATGTGGTCGGTTCGAAGATTAAGCTCGTTAGAAAAGGTCGCGAGTATCAAGCTTGTTGTCCGTTTCATAATGAAAAAACTCCGTCTTTTACCGTTAATGAAGCAAAAGGTTTTTATCACTGTTTCGGTTGCGGAGCTCATGGAGATATTATCAAATTTGAAATGGAAGCCAACGGTCTGACATTTATTGAGGCGGTGGAAAAATTGGCTCATAAGGTCGGTATGCAACTTCCGAAACTTTCGCCGGAGAGTAAAGAACAAGCCGAAAAAAGAGCTACGGCTTACGATATTATGGAAATGGCCGCAAAGTTTTTTGAGAAAAATTTGCGCCTTCCGGACGGTCAAGAGGCTTTGAATTATCTTTACGGGCGCGGGTTTGATGATAAGATTATCGAAAAGTTTCGTTTAGGTTTTGCGCCGAATAATAACGGTCTGAAAGCTTTGTTATCTTCACGAGGCATTTCTGACAATGAAATGGCTGAGCTTGGTTTGATTTCTATTCCCGAAGACAGCAAAAGAAATCCGCACGACTTTTTCAGAAACAGAGTTATGATTCCGATTATGGACAAGCGTAATCGAGTTATTGCTTTTGGCGGTCGGGTTATGGATAAGAGCCAGCCGAAATATCTGAACTCGCCCGAAACACCGGTGTTTAATAAAAGGCGTATTTTGTATAATCTTAATTATGCTCGAGAAAGCGGGTATGAGGCTAAGAGGCTGATTGTTTGCGAAGGTTATATGGATGTAATCGCCATGGATAAGTATGGTATAGGTTATGCGGTGGCACCACTGGGAACGGCTTTGACCGAAGATCAAATTCAAGAGGCTTGGAAAGTGGTTAATGAGCCGATTTGCTGTTTTGATGGTGATAATGCCGGTATCAGAGCTGCCATTCGCTCGGTTGACAGAGTGTTACCTGTATTGAAACCAGGATATTCTTTGCAATATGCTTTTTTGCCGGATAAAATGGATCCGGATGAGTTTTTGAAAGAAAAAGGTACGGAAGAATTTTTGAAAACTGTTACCGACACAACTCCGTTGAAAGAACTTTTGTGGAAAAAGACTTTGGAGGGTAAGTCGGTTGATACTCCGGAACAAAAAGCACGAATTGAAAAAGAAATAAAAGAAGAGGTTGCCAAAATAACCGATGAAACGGTTAAAAACTATTATATCCGCGAAATGAAAGATAAAGTTTATAGCGAATTGATAGGAAATAAACCTCATATGGCTTATAACAATAATCAAAACAAAACTTATAAGCCAAAGCCAAAAGTCAGAACTTATAAAACCGATTTGGACGATTTGGTCGGTAAATATATTGTTTCGGCTTTTGTTTGTTATCCGCAATTGGTCGAAGAGTATGAAGAAAGATTGCTCGATTTTGTTATAAAAGATGAAAAATTGCGCGCAATGTATGAAAATATATTGGATATCATACGCTCTAATCCCGATATCAAAGATGAAGGCGAACTGATTGAAAAGCTCAAAGAAAATGATTTTGCTCAAGTTTTGAAAGAAAAAACCGACTTGAAGGTATTGAAAAAACAATGTCCCGATATTATTAAAATGCGCAAGGATATGGACGGAAGACTGATTGAAATACAGCTGAAAAGGTTGGATAACGAAATCAGAGAATGTAAAAGACTGTTGGCAAGCGGTAATTTTAGTGATGAGGACTATGTGCGTTATGAGAATTATAAAAAAGAACGCAACGCAATTTTGAATGAGGCCGATAATTTGTAACGCTTTTGTGCAAGTGGCGGTTGTTTTGGTGCGAATCGAGATAATAATGCTTGACAAGAGAACAAAAAATCATTAAAAACTATACCTGTTTAAGCTTAAGTAAAAAATCGATTTTTTAGGAAAATTTATGTCGGACATAGAAAATTCTGATTTGTATGATGGCGGATCATTGGATGCGCCGTTAATTGATTCGTTGGGTAGTGCCGTAAAACGCTTGATTGATAAAGGGCGCGCCCGTGGTTTTATTACCGTTGAAGAGTTAAATAAAGTACTTCCCTCTGAAAGAGAAACTTCGGAACATATTGAAGATATTATGACTTCAATATCCGATATGGGTATCAGCATTATTTCGGAGGCCGATGCTGACGGATTTGACGGCGAAACAGACGGTGAGTCTGATTATATCGACGACGATGAAGAAGGCGGAAACTTTGACGAAAAAGATTTGGGTCGTAATGACGATCCGGTCAGAATGTATCTGAAAGAAATGGGCTCGGTCGAGCTTTTGTCACGTGAGGGCGAAATCGCCATTGCTAAGCGTATCGAGGCCGGTAAAACCGTTATGATTGACGGTTTGTGCGAAAGCCCGATGACTATTAGCGCAATTGCTTCTTGGCGCGATGAACTCTTAAACGGCAATATGCAACTTCGCGATATTATCGATTTGGAAATGATGTATGGCGATGATGTTGAAGCTATGGCTTTTGAAGAAGACGACAATAGCGGAAACGAAGATTTGGACAAGGTTGCCAGAGAGCTCGATGAAAAAGAAAATCTCGATGATATTGATGACGATATCGACGATGATATGGAATTAGAGGGTGCTGTTGACGAAGAAGATGATCCTGCAGATGAAATGCAGGAAGATGGCGATGTCGACGGTGAAGGCGGCGATGACGAAGATATGGAAAACGGTTCGGTCAGAACTTCGGCTTCGATTGCTGCTATGGAAGAGGCCTTGAAAGAACCGGTTGTTGAAATGTTGAACAAAATTGCCGGTTACTACGATGATTTGCGCAAGATACAAAATCAACGAGTTAAAGCAATCATTGAAGGTAAATCTTTAACTCCAAGCGTTGAGAAAAAATATATTGAGGTTAAAAAAGATTTGGTGGAATTGATGAGCTCAATTCACCTTAATGCAATAAAAGTTGAACAATTGGTTGAACAACTCAACAGCTTGAACAAGCGCCTTATGGGATTTGAGGGTAAATTGTTGCGCTATGCCATGAGCTGTAAGATTAAACGCGAAGATTTTCTTGCTGTATATCAGAAGGCTGAGCTTGATCCTAATTGGCTTGATACGGTTGCTAAAATTAAAGATAAACACTGGCAAGAATTTGTTTCAAAATATGGTTTGGAAATTACCGAACTTCGTGACAGTGTGGCCCAGATGGCTAAAGAATGCGGTTTGCCGATAAGTGAATATCGTCGTATGGTTGACACGATTAAAAAAGGCGAAAGAGAAGCCGAAAGAGCCAAAAAAGAAATGATTGAAGCTAACCTTCGTTTGGTTATTTCGATTGCTAAAAAATATACTAACAGAGGTTTGCAATTCTTGGATTTGATTCAAGAGGGTAATATCGGTTTGATGAAGGCCGTTGATAAGTTTGAATATCGCCGCGGTTATAAGTTCTCGACTTATGCGACTTGGTGGATAAGACAAGCTATTACTCGTTCAATCGCTGATCAGGCAAGAACAATTCGTATTCCTGTTCATATGATTGAAACAATCAATAAAATGGTTAGAACTTCTCGTCAAATGTTGGCAGAAATGGGTCGCGAGCCAGTGCCTGAGGAATTGGCAAAACGCTTGTCGATGCCTTTGGAAAAAGTTCGCAAGGTTATGAAAATTGCTAAAGAGCCGGTGTCTTTGGAAGCTCCGGTCGGTGATGAAGAAGATTCATCTTTGGGCGATTTTATTGCTGATGAGAGTGCATTACAGCCTCTTGATTCGGCTATTCATTCAAATTTGAAAGAAACTTGTACTCGTATTTTGTCTTCGTTAACACCAAGAGAGGAACGCGTGCTTCGTATGCGCTTTGGTATCGGTATGAATACAGATCATACTTTGGAAGAAGTTGGTCAGCAATTTAATGTTACCAGAGAGCGTATTCGTCAGATTGAGGCAAAAGCATTGCGTAAGTTAAAGCATCCTAGCCGTTCGAGAAAGCTTCGTTCGTTCTTGGATCAATAATTGAAATAAGTGACAAATATAGCCGATACATCATTGTATCGGCTTTTTTGTTGACAAAAGGATTAGTGTGTGGTTTTCTGTTTGGTATAAATTTTAATTATTTTACATATGGATAAACACATTATTTTGGCAAAGGCAAGACTTTGCCTTGTATACATTACCTCGGAGCATATTTTTAATGATATTGAAAATTGCGATGAGAAATTTGAATTGGAAGATTTCATAGAGTTTTACGAGATTGTCAGAGAATGGAATATGTTGATGCAGCTGAAAATTCACGGCTATGAAATCGACCGGCAAACCTTTCCTGATAAGGAAGATGACCTCCAACCAAAACTTGAAAAAGCTGTGAATGCTTTTTGTTTTATGGGAGATGATTGCATTTTCAGATTGGGCGAGCTTATGAGCAAAGATGAAGACTATCTTGCAGCCAGTCTTTTTGCGTGGATGATTACACCTTGTCAGAACATCAAAAATCTTTTGTTGATATCAGAGTTGTTATCAGTGTTTGATTTAAAACTTAATAAAGAATGTCTGTACTTGCGCGGATTTAAGCCGTTGATTAGAGAGGCAATCGGAATTTTTAGAGTTATGTGTGATGCAACGAAAGATATAAGTTTTGATTAGAGTTAAAAAAAAGGCACCCAAAAGGTGCCTTTTTTTATAAAATTTCGAACAGTTCAGCAAATTCAGAATGCAGAAAATATTCATGAATGACATGATATTCTTCATCGTTTAATTCGATTGGCTTTCCGGATATTGCACCTTCTACCAATTTTTGACGAATAGTATTAGCTAAATTTTCAGAACATTGTCCGACGATCTCAAATCTCGAGGTTCCAAGAGTGCGAACATATTTCGCATAACCCGTGGTTCCTTGGTCGTTGGCGTTTTCATAACACAATTGATATAATTTAGTGTTATTTAGCGCCAGGTTGGGCATTTCTTCAAAGTTGCCGAAAGATTCGATTGAACCGCACATGCGTATCAGTTCATTACATCTTTCTTCGTAAAGAATAGCATAGCCATCATAAAACTCGCCTTCGGCCAAAATTTTGTCATTGCCGTATTTAGCAACGAGTTCATCAAAATCGGCATCTTCTTCGAAAAAGCCGTAGCGAAAAGCTTGTTCTTCAGAAATTTTGAATACTTTTGCATTTTCGATCGGTTCGAGAAAGAGGTCCGTCTCTATCAGTCCCTCTTTAATAATCTTTAATTTTTTCATATTTACAGAAATAAAATTAAAATTTATTCATTTTCTTCTATTACATCAGTAATTTCGAAAAAATTGCCGCTGAATTGAGTGCTCTGTAAAATAAATTGGACTTCTTTTTCGGTAAATTCGATAAAATTTCCGCTGATTGAAGCTTCAATTAACTTTTGGCGAAGTCGCTCATTTGCTTTATCTGAGACGCCTTTTTTACCCTTAAACATACCAAATGAGCAAATGTGCTTGGCATATGGTTTGGGTAGTCTGCCGTCAGGGTATTGATTGCGTATGTAATACACCTGTTTTGAAGAGTCTTCATCAATTTCGGAAACAATGCGACCTTCCATGAATATTGCGCTGTTACAGTATTCGTCATCACATAATATGGCAAATCCTGTGTAATATTCATTTTCGGACAAAACATTTTCTTCGCCATATTTGGCGATCAATGTTTCTAAATCAGCGTACTCATCGCAAAAATTGAAGCGTCGGGCTTGTTCCTCGGAAACTTTTATGATCTTTAACATTTCCCAAGGGCCTAAAAAAAGGTCTTCAGTAGCCAAATTCTCTTTTATGACCCGCATTTTTTTTATTTTGGGGTTAACTTTTTTGACAATGTTTTTATATCGACTGTCTAAAAAGTTGTGAAGAGCCTCATCTTCTTGCTGATTGATTTTTACCGTTGTATTGTCAATCACACTTTTGATGAGTTTTTTACGAAGTTTTTCAGCATCTTTTTGCGGAAGATATTTTTCAAAAGCCAATGTCCCAAGAGTGAAAACATACCTTAACTCACCGAGGGTTTCTTTATCGTTTTCCTGACGATATACTCTATGCCAAATGCTTTCGGTGCGTTTTGGTGGAAAGCTTAACCACACCGGAAAAGTGAACATTTGTTCGGGAGCTTCCTTTCGGAAATAACCGTGCAGATATGCCACCCTGTTGACGCATCCGTTGTTAAAAAGGATGTAGCCTTCATAGCACTCACCTTCTTTGAGTTCTTCTTTCGCGTATTTAGCTCTCAAGACTTCGTAGCTGGAGCGTTGATCAGCAAAAGAAAAAGATAACGCCTGTTCTCTCGAAATTTTGATGGCCTTAAATTCGCCAAGTGTCACCGGAAACAGATGATTTACCGCTAAAGCGGATTCAGAAATTTTAATTGTTTTCATGTTATATGTAATTTTAATAATTTATGCATTATAGTATATTTTATAAAGTTTGGAATGCGAATATATTATGATAATTTGTTTAATGCAAGCAAAATATAAGATGTTTTTTTTAAAAATACGGTGTTTGACATAAAGTTTTGTTTGTGGTAAAATTAACAATTGTGGGGAGGGATAAGCTGATGAAATCAACTATGTTACCTCAGGTTTTTTATTATCGATTTAAGACCAATTATGTTTGGCTTATTTTGACACTTTTGTTGTTGTGGTCTGTACTCAGTTTGCTGGATTGTGTTCCAAAATTTATTTATTGGTGGGAATTTTGGGGAATGCTTGGCAGTTGTGTCTATTCGCTTGCTTTGTGGGCTTTTAAGTATCTGAAAAAACATAAAATGGCAGTTATTGATGATAAATATATAAAGATTGATCATTGTCGTCCGTTGCCATGGAGATTGGTAGCTTGTGCGGAGATGAAAACGGCACATTGTTGTTTTAAGAAGTTGCCGATTATAGCAATTAGAACCAAAAAGCCAATAAAATACAAATTTAATCCGTTGCAAAGATTATGCGCAAAATCTGATTTTACCGCTTTTTCAATAGCTTTGTATGCGTTAAGTGAAGATGATGCGAAAAAAATTACCGAAATAATTGCTCAAAAAACAATTTTGCTGGGATGAAAGAGAAAAAAACAACGGTTGTTTTAAGTGTGCGTATTAAGGTAAATTTTTTTATTGTAATTTTATCAAAAAGAATAAAAAACTGCTTGACTATACAAGTTAATTGTCTTATTTATCATACTGTTCGTTTTAACGGGCCCTTAGCTCAGTTGGTTAGAGCAGGCCGCTCATAACGGTCTGGTCGTTGGTTCGAGTCCATCAGGGCCCACCAAATTAAACCCTTCCTTTTGAGGAAGGGCTTTTTTTTATCCTCTATA
>SUUJ01000010.1 GCA_015062585.1 Alphaproteobacteria bacterium
ATATGAACGAGGTTTCTGCCGAGTATCTGACATTGCAAACAAGACAACAGTTGGCTGTAAACTCTCTATCGCTTGCTTCGCAATCGACAAGCTCGGTCTTGGGACTGTTTTAATAAAAAAAATATCCCGGATTTTTTTACCCGGGATATCTTGAATATTAGCTACTTTAGAAATTATATCGCAAACCGGCTGTCATTTCAGCAACATGATTTAAGCTTGATGCACCGATATATGCATATCGTCCCATAATACGAGCAGATACATGTTCATTAAAGTTGTACATTGCACCGGCACCGATACGATAACCTATTCTATTAGCTGAATGAGATGTATCAGCATATTCACCTTTGAAGTAATAGTCAGCAACACCTAAACTGGCCATTAAATCGTATTTACCTTCACAACCCAACGGTTGATATCCGTAAATATCCATACCGTAAGCGTTTACTTTAGTTTTGAGTTTTTCACCCTCTGCCATATCTTTGGTGCGTTTTGCACTCCATTGACCAAATACTTCGACACCTATTCTATCCATACGGGCACCCATATTGATAATGCCTGAATGATAAGTCTTTTTAGCATCGTCAAGTGAGCCTTTGAAGTCATATGAATCCAAAGCATAATCAGCACCAATATAAACTTTAGTGGCTTTTGTCATATCATTCCAGCCGGCCAAAGCATTGGTTGAACAAAGTACGCAAGCTACTCCTGCAAGTAATAATGTTTTTTTCATTGTTTTAAAACTCCATTTATAAATAAGTTTTGTTTTTTTTACTTAAACCTAAGTAGTTAACGGTTTACACAAATTAGATAATCCGGATAAAAGCTTTTTAAAGGGGAATTAAATATTTTTTTACGCAAATACTCTAATATGAAATAAATTGTATTTATGAAAGGCTTGAAAAATATGACTTTTTGCCCTCCTGATAAAAATTGTAAAAATTGTCAAAGGCTGGTTTGTTTCAGAGAAGATAATAAAATAAAATTTCCGACATATTACAACGGACCGGTGCCTGCTTTCGGCTCATTAAACTCGGAAGTTTTGATTGTAGGATTAGCCCCGGGACTAAATGGAGCTAATCAAACAGGACGCCCTTTTACTAATGATTATGCAGGAGATGTGTTGTACCCTATTTTAAAAAAATATGGTTTTGCCGAAGGAAATTACGGTAAAGTTGCTAATGACGGATTTGAGCTTTTGAATGTTCGAGTTACTAATTCGGTTCGTTGTGTGCCGCCACAAAACAAAGTAACCGGTGATGAGGTAAAAAATTGCGGTAAGTTTTTGATTGATGAAATAGCTGATATGCCAAATTTAAAAATTATTCTTACATTGGGAAGTGTGGCGCATAATGCTGTTTTAGGAGTTTTGGGATATAAAAAAGCTGCTTTCAAATTCGGACACGGTAATTTACACAAGTTAGATAAACACAATGTTTTGATGTTAAATTCTTATCATACATCTCGCTATAATATAAATACGGGTGTTTTGACTTATAAAATGTTTGAGAAAATCGTAAAAACACTGAAGGAAAAATTATGTTGACATAGCTTGTAATTTAGGTGTAACATCCGGCTATTGAAGATAAAATTAGTAGCATATGGATATGTTGAACAAATAAATAAATTTCTTGAGTATGGAAAAGAATTTTAAGGATGGTATTTTCGGTACCGGTATTATTGCTCTTAAAAACAGGCCTATCAAAATCTACAAGACCTTAGAAGATGCAAAACAAGCTGCTTTGCAGTGTGGTGTAAACTTTGTAGTTAAGCACATCATCACGGATGAAGATGACGAAAAAAAAGACATTCGCACCATTTTAGCTTGGAACTTTGCTGTCAAGACAAGAGATATCTTGTTGAAAGAATACAGCAAATGCGGATGGGGAGAGAAGTTATCAGTTCTGAGAGCTTGTCATAATCCAAACTGGATTGAACTAACAACCGGAACTCATTACAACTACATTTTTCCTATTGAAAATGATGTTCCAAATGAGGTTTTGGAAGAGTTGAAAAAATTAGATAGCGCTTGGTTTACGATCTCAGAAACAGATGGTAAAAACTATGTAAGACCATAGAAACATCTGTAAACTATGTAAAAAAACTTGGTTGCTTTTGGTAACCAAGTTTTTTGCATTTTTAATATGATATTCCGGCAAATCCCATAAACGCCATTGATAACAATGCTGCTGTTATCAATACTATCGGTGTGCCTTTTAAGCTTTCCGGAATTTCGGTCCTATCCAGTCTTTCTCTAATACCGGCAAAGATAACTATTGCCAAGGTAAAACCCATAGCCGAAGCTAAAGTATAACAAATTCCGGCAAGTAAAGTGTAGTTCTTTTGAATAGTTAAAATAGCAATACCCAAAACTGCGCAGTTTGTGGTAATGAGCGGTAAAAATATTCCTAAAGATTGATACAATGCCGGAGAGCTTTTTTTGATTATTATTTCCACCATTTGCACAAGTGAGGCAATAACCAAAATAAAAGTTACGGTCGTCATAAATTTGAGATTATACGGTTGCAAGAAAGTATAGTATATTAAAAAGGTTACAGTGGTTGCCAAAGTCATTACAAACATTACGGCAATTCCCATACCGATTGCGGTTGAGATTTTTTTAGAAACACCTAAAAACGGGCAAATTCCCAAAAATTGCGAAAGGATAATGTTGTTTACGAAAATCGCTGTTATAAATATCATTAAGTATGCCATGACTATTTAGCTCCTCGTAATTTGTTTACAACAATGATTATTGAAGCAAGTGCCAAAAATGCTCCCGGAGGCATGATAAATAACAATATCGGATTTGCCACCTCGCCCATAAAACTAAAACCGAAAATGGATCCATTACCCAAAATTTCTCGAACAGAGCCAAGTATGGTCAAAGCAAAGGTAAAACCTATTCCCATACCGATTGCGTCGAGAAGTGACTGAAATATGGTGTTTTTGGAAGCAAAAGCCTCTGCCCTGCCTAATATTATGCAGTTTACCACAATCAGAGGAATATATATTCCAAGAGCAGAATATAGCACCGGCAGATATGCTTGCATTACCATTTCAAGTATTGTTACAAACGAAGCAATTATTACAATAAAACTGGGAATTCTGATGATGTCGGGAATAACTTTTTTTATTGATGATATGGCCATATTAGAGAGCATCAATACAAACATTGTCGCCAAGCCCATACCCAATCCGTTGGTTGCCGAAGTGGTAACACCAAGCGTCGGGCACATACCCAAAAGCATTACCAATATCGGATTTTCTCTAAATATTCCTCTGGTTAAGTTATCTAAGGAGGTCTTATTCATTGTTATCTCCTGAATTAAAATTGCTAAAAGCATCATAGGCTCGCGCAATAGCTTTTAATACGGCACGAGAACTGATGGTGGCAGCTGTTACGGCATCAACATCTCCACCATCTTGTTTTACTTTCAATATTTGGCGATGCGGATAAAAATCGGTTAATTGTTCTTTGAACTTCGGTTCGTCTACTTTAGAGCCAAGGCCCGGTGTTTCATTTGAAGAAATAACCTTGAAATATTTTATGGAACCGGAAACATTGAAACCGGTCATAACTTCAATTCTTCCGCCAAATCCTGCATTACTGTATGATTTAATGGCAACAGATGTGAGTTTACCGCCCTTTCTGGCCGGATACATAATCAGTTTATCTTTTTTGTCTTTGGTCATAATTGTTGTTTTTTCGGCAAAAGGGTTATTATCAAACTCATTGACCACTTCACTTATTGCCTCTAATTCTTTGGCATCTTTGGCCTTTTGTATAGCTTCGAATGTAAAATTATACATATAACCGAGTGCAAAAGCCGACAAGGTTACTATAATCACTAAAGTTATTACAGGGACTAAAAATTCTTTAATTCTTTTGCTCATTATTTTTTCTCCCCATAATAACGCTGAACAGCGAACTTATCTATCAGAGGTACAAAAGCGTTCATTATCAAAATTGCAAAAGAAACTCCTTCAGGATAAGCACTGAATGATCGAATTATAACGGTTAAGAAACCGCAACATATTGCATATATTATTTGTCCTTTTACGGTCATTGGTGAAGTTGTGTAATCGGTTGCCATAAAGATTGCACCAAGCATTAAACCACCTGATAGCAAATGCGCCATAGGTAAAAATTTGGCATTTCCCGTAGTGTAATATAAAATTGTCGTCATTACTAAAACCGTTGCTAAATAATAAAACGGAATATGCCAGGTAATAACTTTGCGCCACAGCATATAGCCCAATCCCAATAACAAAGCAAGTGCCGAAATTTCGCCGATACAACCGCCTACATTACCCAAGAACATATCGAGATATGATGGCAATTCATCAATGGTATACATTTCTGCCGAAATTTCGCCGCTGTTGTTCATGCTTTTTAACATTCTCAGAGTTGTTGCTCCGGTTGAACCGTCTGGACTGAACAAAGATAAAAAATGAGGATTCGGCCAAACAGTCATTTGAACCGGAAATGATATAAACAAAAATACTCGGCCTACTAATGCAGGATTAAAAATGTTGCACCCTAACCCGCCAAAACAAACTTTTGCAATTATAATAGCTACAAAAGATCCGATAAGTATCATCCAACAAGGCATTGTCGATGGTAAATTATATGCCAACAGCAATCCTGTTATAATGGCAGAATAATCACTTGTGGTGTTTTTGATTTTTAGCCAGTAGCGACAAGCCAAATATTCAAACATTACACAACCGGCAACAGAGGTAAGAATTACTCTTAGTGCATCAAGTCCGAAAAACAGCACTGCAGCAACAGCAGCCGGCATTAAAGCAATAACAACATCAAGCATTAGTGACTTGGTGTTGCGAGAGGTTTGCATATGAGGATTGGTAGATATTTTTAACATTTTAAGTTCACTTTTTTCTGATTTCTTGTTTAGCTATTTTACAATAATCCAAAAGAGGTATATTAGCCGGGCAACCATAAGCGCAACAACCGCATTCTATACAATCACCGGCGTGTAGCTTACGAAGCTCGTCTGTGGGGCCATTGTAAGTAATTGCTTGTTTTATGGCAAAAGGTCGCAGTCCTGCCGGACAAACAAGCGCACATTTACCGCAACGAATACAAGCTGAAGCTTCGGTTTTTGAAATATTGTCTTCCTTAAACAGTAATACACCCGAGGTTAATTTGGTGGTCGGAGCCGATTGATTTACAATGGCATTTCCCATCATCGGTCCGCCTAAGATGATTTTGCTGACACTTTCATCCATGCCTCCGGCTTTATCTATGAGATAGGATATCGGTGTGCCTACTCTTACTCGATAGTTGCTGGGATATTGTATGCCGTCGCCGGATACGGTAATAATGCGTTCAAACAAGGGTTTGTTTTTCATAACCGCTTCATAAACAGCATGAACCGTTCCGACATTTTGAACAATACAGCCGACATCTAAAGGAAGCTTACCGGTAGGAAGCTCTTTGCCGGTAATTGCTCGAATAAGTTGTTTTTCGCCTCCTTGCGGATATTTGGTTTTGCAAACCTTGACATTTACACCTACATAAAGTCTACACAATGCGTCAAGTGTCGCTATTGCGTGAGGTTTATTTTCATCAATGGCAATAACAGCGTTTTGAATACCTAAGGCTTTGTTAATTATTCTGGCGCCGATAATTATTTGTTCTGCCTTTTCTATCATCAATCTGTCATCAGCAGTCAAAAACGGTTCGCATTCAATACCGTTAACGATTAAGATATCAACTTTTTTACCTTCGGGAATTGATGTTTTAATCGGGGTAGGATAACCTGCACCACCCATACCGACGATACCGGCAGTGCGTATTTTTTCAACGATTTCTTCCGGAGTAAAGTTTATTTCTTTGACAACTTTGTCACTTCTGTCAATACTTTCTTCCCATTCATCGCCTTCGACCTTTATGGTAATCATTTTTTCTTCATAACCGGTTGAGCCTGCTACATCTTCAACTTTTAATACCTCGCCCGATACCGAAGAGTGAACATCGGAAGAAACAATACCGTCTGCATCGGCAATTAGAGTTCCTACTTTTACTTTATCGCCTTTGTTTACCAAAATTTTTGCTGAAGAACCGATATGCTGTTTTACCGGAATGCAGACAGTTTCGGGAAGACCTGCGTCTTCTATCGGGCAATTGGCTGTAAGTTTGTATTTTTCAGGGTGAATACCGCCCATCGGAAATGTATATTTTTTACTCAACGACATTCTCCTTATAAACAATGGCACCGGTAGGACAATTTTTAGCCAACTCTTCACCAAAACGAGAAGCGTCAATATCAGCCGGAATATATGAAATATTGTTTTCAACTTTAATTAAATCATTTATTTTTGAGCACTTCATACAACCGATACAAGCAGCTTTGCAATTTTTTCTGGCTGTAGCGCCTTTTTGTTTGTTGCGACAAGCAACATAGACAATGCTACCGTTTTGACTTAGAGGGCGTATTTCAAACAAACCTCTGGGGCAAACCTTAGCACAAGCACCGCAAGAAACACATTTGGATGAATCTATTTGAGGCAAGCCTGTTTCTTCATTGACAGATAATGCTCCAAATTTACAAGCTTTGATACAATCGCCTAAGCGCAAGCATCCGTCAGGGCAACCGCTTTGACCGGATGAAATTCTGTTTGCAATACGACATGAGCTGACAGCTTCATATACAACTTTGGAAGGTGCATTTTGACAAGTTCCCTGACAAAGCAGCACCGCTGTCGTAGGGCTTTTTTCCGCAACTTCGAATCCTTTTATTGCGGCAATTTGTTGCATAACTTTTTGACCGCCGACAGGACAGTACAGGTTGGCAAATAAGTCAGCATCAGCTTTGGCACAAGCGGTTGCAAAATCGGCGCAACCTGCTCTACCGCAACCGCCACAGTTGGCTTGAGGTAAAACATCTACGATTTTTACGGTTGTTTCATCGGTTTCTACTTTGAATTTTTTTGAAACTAAATATAGAATCAACGCTGATACAAAAGCTATGGAACCGAGTATTACGGTATTTAATAATATAAGGTTATCCATTTTATCTTACGTCCTTTTTTGATACCTTAAATTCGAATTTTGATTTAACTTTGTCTTTAGCCAAGAATAAACCAAAATAATAAGGAATCAAGATAATTATTCCACATATTCCGCCTGTGATTTCATCTTGTTTATAATGTAACACGCCAATGATTGTTGAAATCATCAAAATCAAAGGAATGACATAGGCTAAGACAATAGCTTGAAATGCTTGATTTTCAGTGATTGTTACTATGACTTCGTCGTTTATCTTAAAATCTTTAGCGTTATAGGTTTTGACGATTATTTCTTTTTCTTTGCTTTCCGAACCTGAGCAAAAACCTTTTACCGCGCATGATGAACAAGCCGAGCAACTTAAAATATTTATTTTTAGCTCGTTGCCGTTTATTTGTTTTACGATACCTGTTTTATTGATTTCATTCATGTTTTTATTCCATCATTTTGCGAGCTGATTTGCTGTATAATGTTTGCATTTTATTATCAAAAATGATAACTTTCAAATTATGTTTTTCGGCAAACTCCAAGCCTTTTTTTGCACCCATGGCATTTATAGCGGTAGCATAGGCATCTGCATACATACATGAATTATGAAATACCGAAACGGAGAGAATGTCTGTTTCTACCGGACGACCGGTTTTGGGCGAAATGGTATGGGCATATATTTTATTGCCTTTTTTATAATAGTTGCGATAGTTTCCCGAAGTTGCAACGGCGATGTTACTTAAGGATAATACCATAATATTTTCACTGGAATTTTCTACGGGCTTATTGATAGCAATATTCCACGATTCATTGTTGTCGGAACGATATCCTTTAGTCTTTATTTCTCCTCCGATATCAACTATGTAATTTTGGTATGATTTTTTATCTAAAAGTTTGGCTATTTCATCTACGGCATATCCCTTGGCAATGGCCGATAAATTGATAGCGGTATCAGAATATTGCTTATTGATAATTCGATAATTATTCTTAAACTTAAGTTTGTTAAATCCGGTAGTTTTTAACACCTTAGAAACTTCTTCTTTTGAAGGAAATGTCGCTTTAGTGTTACCAAAACCCCACAAATTTATCAAATTACCCAATGTCGGATCAAACCAATAGTTGCTTTGTTCAGACACAATATGCGATGCTTTTAAGACTTCGGATAATTCGGAAGACAGTTTAATATCAACACCCGAAGCAGATTGGTTGATTTTAGATATCTCGCTTGAGGAATTAAATACGGACATCTGATTGTCTATTTGTTCAAGCTTTTCTTTTATTTCGGCTTTTAATTTATTGTTTTTGTTTTCGGTGTTTATTTTGATATTGTAATATGTGCCGTATATTTCCCCTTTTATAATATGATATTTAGGAGAATTTTTATGTATTGCAAAAACAAGCAAAAGACAAAACAGTAATATTGAAATATATTGAAAGATACGCATATTTATACCTGTATAATTGCAAAGTTATTTTTTACAAAAATCAAAACTTGTTTTATAATCAAGCTAAATTAAAGTCAAACAATATTGTGAGGATATATCCATGATTGATAAAATTAAGCACAAATTCAAATATTTATCAGAAAAATATAATCAATCTGATTTTTGCAAAAATTATGAATGTGTCAGAGAAAGGTGGAATAATAAAATCGGAGTTTTAGCAAAATCGATGTACAATAATTCGGTTAGCGCCAATATGGTTACTATTTTCGGGTTTGTTGTAGGAATGATGGCTATAAACTTTTTGGCAATGAATATGTATATAGAAGCTTTGGTTTGTATCCTTATAAACCGATTTTGCGATATTTTGGACGGTGCTATTGCCAAAATTGAAGGTATCGGCAAATTCGGTATGTTTTTGGATTTGTGCCTTGATTATGTGTTTTATGCCGGTGTGATTTTCGGTTTTGCACTTGCTGATCCCTATGAAAATGCAGTTGCAGCCTGTTTCTTACTGTTTGGTTTTACAACTTGGAATACTTCGTTGTTGGCTTATGGCGTAATCAAACATAATGAGAGCAAGAAAAACTCTGACAAGTCAGACAAAGCACCGTTTTATTTGGGTGGTGTCATTCAAGGTTTTGAAATGTTTTGCGGATTTGTTTTATCTTGTTTGATGCCTTTTGCCTTTTTGCCGATTGCCATAGCTTTGGGTTGTTGGTCTTTGATTAAATCATTGGTTGTGGTTTCTACAACTTATTACAAGATTGTTATTGTCGAACAGAAAAAATAAGATGTTAAAACGGTTAAGATATATCTTTTTTGTTTTAATTGCTTTTTGCAGTACGGCTAAGGCAACCGAACTTGTAAAAATCAATGAGTACACCAATATTCATGATAACAAGTTGGAGTTGCTTTTAGAATTTGATATTGCGCCTGATTGGCATATTTTTGCACCATATGAACAAGAATTCGGTGCTCCGTTAAAAATAGAGTGGAAAAATATTGCCGGTAACGATGTTTTAGAAGAAAGTTACAGCAAAACAAAGCGTTATACTCAAGAAATGATATCTTTTGACGGATATGAAACAAAAGCATTTTATAAATCAACAATCAATCTTTTTGATGATGAATATACAAATATAAAAATTCAATGGATGGTATGCAAAGACGAGTGCATAAACCAAGAAAAAGAACTCAAAATAGATAAAAAAAACACACCTGATTTTTATAACAAAATCAATCAAAGCAAAAACTATTTTATAAGTAATGATTTTGTATCAGAGCTTAGGCTTGGGGTAGTTTTACTTATGGCATTTATCGGGGGTATTATCTTAAATCTTATGCCCTGTATTTTTCCTGTTTTGAGTGTTAAAATTATATCTTTGGTAAAAATGAGCGATGAACAGCGAAGTATTGAAGCGTTGTTTTACAGTATCGGTGTTGTGGTGTCTATGCTGGTAATTGCCGGGTTATTGTACGGACTTAGAATATTTGATGAAACGGTCGGTTGGGGGTTTCATATGCAATCACCCTACTTTGTTGCATTTATGTTTGTGTTATTTGTGATTTTGACTTTACTGATGTTGGATGTGATAAATATAAACAACAGTTTTTTGTCACGCTTTGCTTTTTTGCATTTTGAAAATCACAAAGTTAACGCTTTTATGACCGGATTGTTGGCGGTTGTTATTGCAACACCATGCACGGCACCGTTTATGGGAGCTGCAATTGCCTATGCCTTGATGGCGCCGATTTATATATATTTTCCGGTATTTTGCGCTTTGGGTTTGGGATATGCACTGCCCTTTGCCATCATAGCTTGGAATCCTTTGAGATTAAAGAAAATTTTACCCAAACCGGGAAAGTGGATGAATGTACTAAAAAAGATATTGAGTATTCCTTTAATATTTACTTGTATTTGGCTGTTTTGGGTGCTTTTGGCTCAATTGGGATTTGTAGTTTCGGGCAAGAATTTGAAATGGCAAGAATATTCTTCCGCCAGGGTTGAGCAAGCTTTGGAAAACAAACAACCGGTATTTATCGATTTTACGGCAAAATGGTGTATCACCTGTATGGTTAATAAACAAGCGGCACTTCAATCTGATGTTATGGCAAAAATCGTAAAAAAACGAAATATTTTGTTGTTGCGAGCCGATGTGACAAACAAAGATGAAAAAATCAACAAGGCTTTGAACTTTTACGGTCGCGCCAGTGTTCCTTTATATGTTTATTATGACGGCAAATCAGATGATTACCTTATATTACCGCAGATTTTAACAAGCGGAATTTTGCAAGAATATTTGCAATAAATCAACGAGACCTGTGTTTATACCATCTTGTTTGTTTGGAGGTGTTTTTATTAAACCATTTTTTGTTTGATTTTGATGTTATATTTTTTGCATCATCCCAGGAAATATCCGTTGTAATACGTCCTTTATCACCAACATGAATACCATATTGTTTCAAAATGTCTTTTGTTATATTTGGCGGAAGTGTATATACAATAGTTTGTTCAATGGATTCTGTTTGGAATTTTTTAATATCGTCAATGACATTATTGAAATTTCTTACTTCAAATGTAAGATCATCATTTTGAATCGGATCTCTTGAATTAGGTGAATCGTATTCATAGTATCTTATATCCGGACTGCCGGCAATGGTTGGTTTTATAACTATACATTTTCTTATATCTTTACAGCAATAGACAGATCCGCTAAATCCGTTACGATCAATAAGCCCGTAACTACGTCCACCACCTGCTTTTCTGACAATAGAAAATGCTTCACGAATTTTTTCGTCACTTTCATTATTATTTATTGCATTACATAGCTTTGAACCTTCAAAGCTATTTTCACCAGCATTATAGATGAACATACATACGGCTGCTAATTGTTGCGGTTCCAATTTTTTATTAAGGTGTTTTAACTTCGGATATACATATTTATTCAAATGATATACGGCATCATTATACGCTTCTTCTTTAGTTATTTTCATTCCTAAAACTACAGGTTCTGGTTTGCCATTCTTTATTGTTACTCGAGTACCATATCCTATAGTAGGTTTTCCTGCTTGACATGTATAAGCTGTTTCACAAAACCCTTCTGGACAAGATAATAAAGCGACAATCATCGCTTCATGTTCTTTTACAGTTTTGTAGTTTTGATAGAATATTTCATTTGTTGTATTATATTTTTTGAAAAAAGCTTCTTTATCAATTTTTTCTTGATATGCTTGTTTTTCTATATCAATTTTGGCTTGTTTCTTTTCGTTTTGTTCTGTTTTGACTTTTTCAAAAAAGTTACCGATTTTATCAGAATATTTAATTGCGGCTAATGCAGAAGTTGATAAAATCGTAGTAATAGAAGCTGTCAGGAGAGCTTTTTTTATTTTGGGTCGTACATAGTCATTTAGTGCTGTGTGTGTAAAATTCCTTATACTACCTAAAATTCTTGGGAGTTGTTTTTCTGCTATATGATACTTTTTATCCAGCAAATTATAAGCGGCAAAAAAAGGTGAACCAAGTAATCCGATAGCCACATCAGCCGTTTGTTTAGCACTCCATTTTAATGCCGAACCTAATCTCATTGCAGTTATTTTTGCAATATGTTTGGAATGTTCATTATTGCAATACGAAAAATAACTTTGACTTAATGAAATTGGTCTTTTTTTATCAGATGTTTTGCTTTTTATCGAAGTATACAGCTTGTGTTCACTTTTGTTAAATAAGCCTAATACTTTGTCATCTGTTTTCCCTTCTTTTGATGAATCTATCTTATCTTGTATTTCTTTTTGTTCGGATGCACGGTCTTCGTTAAGGCGGCATGTTTTAGTATAGGCCGTCATATATCTTGCAACCATTTTTTTCATAAGTTCAAGCTCAATATCTTCTTTTGATGCTTGGCGTTTTGCCATTTTTAGCGGTGTCAGCAAATGTAGGGAATAGTTATCATTATCACCGGCCGTAACATTTAAAACTATATCTTTCTGTTCTATTTGATTATTTTTGTTGCATGCATTGTGTATTTCATATTTATGGTTTTCGTTGTTTTGAAAATATGAAATATCATCAAGAAAACTGTCAACATCACCATTATAAGAGGCAGGTATCAAAAAATCGACGCCTTTTATCGTACAATACTTAGGAGTATCGTTTGAAGCATATTCTTCTTTTAATGCAACTTCATAGTCGTCTAAAAATTTAATGAAATTACCTTTGTATGAATCCGGCAATAAAAAACCAAACTCGTCAAAATGACGATTGCTTGTTTGTTTAGTGATAAAATCCTTCAGATTCATAGTTAGCCTCATATGTTTTATATCACTATAATAGCATAATATTAAAATTTTGCAAACAACTTTATAGACAAAACGACAAAATTTTATGCACAACCTTCTTTTAATTCAATCGATTGATTGACTCGACCGAAAACTGTGATATTATGCTCAAAAATTCAGGTTTTGGTTTCTTTTTAGAAACTATGACACAAAAAAGTGCGTACTTTACAGATTGTGATATTTTAAGGTAATTTTGTGTCAGCGTACTATATTATATAGCAGAACCAGAATTTTTAGGAGTATGTAATGAAAGAATTAAAAAAGATAAATTTGTGCGGAAAAGAAGTATTTCCTTTGTTTGAAGGCGGTCGTGGAGTTAATGTCAGCAACGGAGAAACTGCAGGTGCTTGGGCAAAAGAAGACTGTGTCGGTACTTTTTCAGGCGTATTTCCGGATATAAAAGACGAAAATGGTGTTGTAAAGTCTCCGGAAATATTAACTAAATCACGACTGGATCGCCATTGGGAAATGATGGATAAGGCTGTTGACGGCTGTGTATCTCAAGCACAAATTGCTTATGAAAAAGCTAACGGTCACGGTTTAATCAATATGAATGTTTTGTGGGAATTGGCTGACAGTCAATATCTTATCAAAAATGTATTGGAAAAGGCCAAAGGTACCATTAACGGTATTGTTTCAGGTGCCGGATTACCTATTAAATTGGCCGAACTGACATCTCATTTCGGAGTGTTTTACTATCCTATTGTTTCTTCCGGCCGTGCTTTGCAAATTTTGATTAAACGCGGATATGACAAGTTTAAGGAATATATGGGCGGTGTAGTTTACGAAGATCCTTGGTTCGCCGGCGGTCACTGCGGATTTTCAAATAATGATGAAGTCTCAAAGCCGCAATCTCCTTATGAAAAAGTTGTTGAAATAAGAAAAGTATTAAATGCTAACGGACTTAATAATGTGCCGATTATTATTGCCGGCGGTGTTTGGTCATTGAGTGATTGGCAAGATTATATCGATAACCCGGAAGTTGGTGAAGTAGGTTTTCAATTTGGCACACGCCCTCTTCTGACCCAAGAAAGTCCTATCAGTAATGTATGGAAAAAATTATTAAAATCATTAAACTTGGGCGATGTGGTTATTCAAGATTTTTCTCCGACAGGATTTTTATCTTCGGCCATTAAAAATACTTTGCTTACAAAATTGTTTGATCGTACGGAAAACCAAGTTGCTTTTTCAAAAGAAAAAACTGAAGAATTTTGTGAACCGGTGCCATATTCACAAAATGTTACATATTATGTAAGAAAAGAAGACATGAAAACTGTCAATGAACAGTTTAGAAAAGGACATACAGCGATGTCAGTAACCCCTGATAATACGCTGATATTTATGGATATAGATGAAAAAATGCAAAACATGGAAGATATTAAAGAGTGTTGCGGCTGTTTGTCTGCTTGCAAGTTTTCGTCTTGGACAACTCATTCACCAAACTATACAACCGGAAAATTACCCGATTTGCGCTCATTTTGTATAAGAAAATCACTTATCGAAGTCGGTCATAAGGGCAATGTATTAAATAATATATTGTTCTCGGGTAAAAATGCTTACAAATTCAAGACTGATCCGCTGTTTAACAAAGCAAACTTGCCGACAGTTAAAGAATTGATTGAAGCAATAAGACTAGGTCAATAATTTATTAACTTTTTTAGAGTTATTGACTTTGTATAATATGAGGTTAAAATTGTGCGGTTAAATGCTTGTTGTTTATCCAAACAATTTTAACCCTTTTGTATGATAAGAGGATAGAAACAAAAAAATGAATAATAATTTGCCGATGATAACAGGTTTGGGTTATGCAATTCCTTCAAAAGCTGTAACCAATACTGATTTGACAAAGATTTTTGATACTTCGGACGAGTGGATTTATACCCGTACCGGAATTAAAGAAAGGCGCTTGTTTGCATCTGATGAAGAAGCTTTTAATTTGTTGGAAAAAGTTTGTAAACAAGCTATTGCCAATGCAGGAATCGATGTTAACGATATTGATATCATTATTGCCGCAAGTTCAATGCCGGTACAGTTAATGCCAAATACAGCTTGTATGGCTCATAAATTATTAGGGGTAAGAAAAAATATTCCGGCATATGATTTTTCGGCAGCTTGCTCAGGTTTTGTTTACGGATTGGATATTGCAAATTCTTATGTTCGTTCGGGAATGTATAAAAACATCTTATTGATAGCCATGGATAACTGCTCTCGTTATTTAGATTGGACTGACAGACGGACTTCCATTTTGTTTGGTGACGGTATCGGAGCCGTCGTGGTTTCTGCCGGTGATGAAAACGACATTCTATCTATTGATATCAAGGCTGACGGTAGTATAGGCGACTATATTACAATGCCGGTAAACAAAGGTAATTGTCCGTTTGTTGATAATACACCTACTCCGCAATTTTTGGATATGAAGGGACAAGATGTCTATAAGTTTGTAACCAATATTGTTCCTGACTATGTAACAAATGAAATTTTGGCAAAAAATCAGATAAATGTTGATGAAGTTGATTATTTGATTTTACATCAGGCAAATCAGCGTATAATAGGTGCAGTTCAGGAGCGTTTAGGATATGATGACAGTAAAGTTATTAAAAACATTGAAAAATTAGGAAATACTTCGGCCTCATCAATCATAATTGCTTTGGGAGAAGCGTTAAAAGAAAGAAAAATTAAAACTCCGGCAAAGGCTATTGTTTGTGGTTTTGGTGCCGGTATGTGTTGGGGCGGAGGTGTAATCCGTATCCGTGATGGTATTTTTAAAGATGCTAATATTTTTTAAGAAAAACAAAAAAGGAAATCAGATATGAAAAGAGTTGTTATTACAGGACTTGGCGCTTTAACACCGTTTGGTATGGGTGTAGATTTAGCTTGGGATTCCATCATTGCCGGAAAATCAGCCTTGAGCAATATAACAAAATTTGACACTGAAAATTTTGCGGTGAAAGTTGCCGGTCAAGTAATTAAAGGAACAGAAAAAGGTCAATTTAATGCTGATGAGGTTATGGAGCCTAAGGAACAAAAAAGAGTTGATGACTTTATTCTGTATGGTATCGCTGCAGCTGAAGAAGCTATCAAAGATGCAAAATGGACACCTGAGGACGAAAAAGGAAAATCTCGTACCGGTGTTATTATCGGTTCGGGTATCGGCGGATTGCAAACAATTGACAATAATGCAACCGTTCTTAATGCTTCCGGTCCTCGTCGTATAAGCCCGTTCTTTATTCCGGCTTGCATTATCAATATGATTTCCGGTCATGTTTCTATGCGTCATGGCTTTACCGGTCCTAATATTGCTACGGTTACGGCTTGTGCAACCGGCGGTCATGCTATTGCTCAGGCTTATCAATCTATTATCTTAGATGATGCCGATGTTATGATTGCCGGTGGTGCCGAATCTGTGGTTACACCTTTGGCAATCGGCGGTTTTATGCAGGCAAAAGCATTGTCTCACAGCTATAATGACACACCGACAAAAGCTTCTCGCCCTTGGGATAAAGGACATGATGGTTTTGTTATGGGTGAAGGTGCCGGTGTGGTAGTTTTGGAAGAATATGAACACGCTAAAGCCAGAGGCGCTAAAATATATGCCGAAATTATCGGATACGGTTGCTCGGGTGATGCTTATCATATTACATCTCCGGCTCCGGACGGAAGCGGTGCTAAAAAAGCTATGAGTGAAGCTTTGCGTAAAGCCGGTATTAAACCGCAAGATGTAACTTATATCAATGCTCACGGTACTTCAACAATGGCCGGTGATGCCATGGAAGCAAAAGCAGTATCTGAATTGTTTGCAAATTGTCCGAATTTGAAAATGTCTTCAACAAAATCGGCTATCGGTCACCTTCTCGGTGCTGCCGGTGCGGTTGAAGCTATTTTCTGTGCTAAAGCCATTGAAAACGATATCTTGCCGCCTACTCTTAACTTGGAAGACCCGATCGACGAAGCAGCCGGTCTTGATTTAGTACCAAACAAGGCCAGAAAATGTGAGGTTAAAGTTGCTATGTCAAACTCTTTCGGTTTTGGTGGCACTAATGTATCTTTGTTGCTTAAAAAGGTTGAGGACTGATAATGAAAATAAATACTTCTGCATTAGTATTTCCCGGACAAGGTTCGCAAAAAATCGGTATGGGAAAAGATTTGTATGACAACTATGCAATAGCAAAAGAAGTTTATACAAGAGTTGATAATGCGTTAGAATTTAAGCTCAGCGAACTTATCTTTGATGGAAATCAAGAAGAACTTAATCTGACTTCAAATGCTCAACCGGCAATTATGGCTACTTCCATTGCCTATTTCGAGGTATTGAAAAAGTTAGGTATTATCGATTTGGATAATGTAAAGTTCATGGCCGGACATTCTTTGGGTGAGTATTCGGCTCTTTGTGCAGCCGGCGTATTGACATTAGAAGATACAGCCAAGTTATTGAAATTGCGCGGACAATATATGATGCAAGCTTGTGTTGAAAACCAAGGATCAATGGCTGCGCTCATCGGAGTTGATTTTGAAAAAGCTAAAATGATTGCTGATGATTGCGGTTGTTTTGTAGGAAATTCAAATTCACCGGCACAAATTGTATTATCCGGAGAGGTAAAAAATATTGAAAATGCTTGTGAAAAAGCAAAAGAACAAGGTGTAAAACGCGCAGTTATATTGCCTGTTTCGGGTGCTTTTCACTCTCCTTTGATGCAATCGGCTGCCGATAAAATGGTCGATGTTATCAATAATACAAAATTTGCCATAACCGATGTTAATGTTGTAAGCAATTTGACGGCTCAAGAGTATAAAAACTCTGAGGAAATGAAAGATTTATTGGTTAAGCAAATTACCAATACGGTAAAATGGCAAGAAAGTGTCAACTATATGGCAAATTGCGGAGCTACTAAGTTTATTGAGGTCGGTTTTGGTAATGTATTATCCGGATTGATTAAAAAAACTTTGACTGATATTCCTGTTGAAACAGCAGAAGATTTGTTAAAAACTTATAATGAAGTTGCTTAAAATGATGGTATAATATATGGCAAATCACTACTTGACAAAAGCTCAATTGGACGCCGAGGTTTACAAATGTTTGAATTGTAAATCAAAGCCTTGTATGAGCGCTTGTCCGGTAAATTGTTGCCCGCAAGAATTTATCCAACACATTAAAAACAATAAATTTGATGCCGCGATAAATTCTATATGCAAAAATAATCCGATGGGACATACTTGCGGTTTGATTTGCCCTGATAATTTTTGTATGAAGGCTTGTTTGAGAGGTAAGATTGATCATCCTATCAATATTCCTTTAATTCAGGCAACCCTTATACACAAATATCGAACAATATCCGCCAAACCGAATGTTGTTAAGCAAAACGGAAAAAGAGTCGCTGTTGTTGGTGCCGGACCGGCCGGATTGGCGGCTACTTGGTTTTTGATAAGACACGGTTATAGTGTTAAGGTATTTGAAAAATCGGACAAAGTCGGCGGTGCCTTAAACCTTATTCCCGATTATCGGTTGCCTTATAAGGTTATTGAAGATGACTGGAATTATATCAAGAGTATGGGCGATGGAGAAATAGCTTTTAATTGCCGGGTTGAATCACCTGTCAGCTTGTTTAAACAAGGCTTTGACGGTGTAATTATGGCTATCGGGGAACAACAAATTATTGATTTGGGTATCCAAGGTGAAGAATATGTTGTTTCTTATTATGATTTTTTGAAAAATCCTAATAAATATAAAAATATCAACAAAGTTGCCATTATCGGCGGCGGAAATGTTGCTTGTGATTGCGCTTTGACAGCCAAACGATTAGGCGCTGATGATGTTTCTATGTTTATCAGACGCAAAATTTTTGATATGCGCATTACCAAAAATGAAATGAATGAGTTGTGGGATAAACAAATTGATTTGAACCCTACAACACGCATTACCAAAGTAGAAAAAAACAAAAACAAATTTGATGTTTATACTTGCTCAACACAACAATGTGGTTTAGCCTATAAAGACATTGAAAACTCTGAAGTAAAAAGATGCGATTTTGATTTGATAATCAAAGCTATCGGCAGTAAATCAGATAAACATATAGACCATGAATTCGTGATTTATGCCGGAGATTGCAAAATCGGAGGTTCTACAATTGTTGAAGCTGTTGCTTCGGGGATTAGTTCATCAAAATTATTACACCAAAAACTTATGGGAGAAATAATATGAAAAAAGTATTATCAGTGTTGCTTGTTACAGCTATGTTAAGTGCTTGTGCCACAGATCCTTATACAGGCGAAAGAAAAGTATCTAATACTGCTTGGGGTACCGGTATCGGTACAGCAGTTGGCGCCGGTATCGGTGCTTTAGTCGGTGGCGAAAAAGGCGCTTTAATCGGTGCAGGAATCGGCGCTTTGGGAGGTGCAGGAACCGGCGGTTATATGGATTATCAGGCCTCGGTGTTGCGTAAAGAATTGGTTGGAACAGGAGTACAAGTTAAGGAAGTTAACGGACAGATTTTCTTAATTATGCCGGGAAATATTACTTTTGATACTAATGAAGCATTTATCAAAAAATCATTCCAACCGGTTGTTGTATCAATTGCCAAAGTGTTAAAAGAATATAACAAAACATTTATTCAAGTGAACGGTTATACAGATTCTACCGGTAGTGATGCAATTAACAACCCATTATCAGTTAAAAGAGCTAATGCCGTTGCCGATTTCTTAAAGATTCAGGGTGTCGCATCTAATCGTATTGTTGCAAACGGTTTCGGTTCAAGAAATCCGATTGCTTCAAATGATACCGCAGCCGGACGACAACAAAATCGTCGTGTGGAAATCGTGCTAATTTCCATGCAATAAACTGTTTAAATCAAATACAAATCCCCTCATTTTGAGGGGATTTTTTTATATCAGATTGTCGGGTATTTTTAATCCGTTATCGCGCAAAACTTGAATTATGTCAGCCAAATACATACGCTCGTTATAGTGCATTTGTCCATCAACACGACAGATTTTAACAATTTCGCGCAAAAGTCGCTCAGCTTGTTTTGGGGTTTTTGATTTTATATTTTTTAAGGAGTTGTAAAAATCTTCTCTTTCCGGTTGAATTTTGGAAACATAATTGACGATATATTGTTTGGAAAAACTCTCTGCGGCGGCTACTTCTTTTAAGATATAGTCATAAATTATTTTGTCTTTTATGATTCCTTCCCAACCCCAAGCGTCTGCCATAAAAATAAGTAAGATCAAGTCATCATTAATATTACTTAAAATATTTTTTTCTGTTTTTGATTGTTTTTTGCTTGGTTCATCAATAGGCTCATTTAATGAGTTTTTATAAACATCAACAAAAGATTCTATAGACGGATATTTTACATTATTATTCAAATCTGTAATTTCTTTGATAAAAACAGCGTCAAAAACAAAAGATTTTTTCAGACGATGAACATAAAGATCAAAGAATATATCATCATCTTTTTCCCAAATATTGCGAATAGCAACATCTTCGGCATAAAGTCGACCGCCTTTTATAAGGCATACTTCCATATTGTAAAATTTATCACATCCGCCGGACATTTCTAACCCTTTATTTTATTATAATGTTTCATTTTATTATGAATTTGTTAAAAAACATATAATTAAGATTTATACCAACGAAACAATTTTGTTTACATATTGTTTAATTGTGGTTATTCGGACATCATAAGATGACAAATCTTTTTCAACAAACAATCTTTGATCAGGGCGAACTTTTATTGTACCAAATGATGAGATAATTAAATCCATCAATTTTTCCGGCTTGGCAAATACATTATTTTTAAAACCGATGAGCAATCCCTTGGCTCCGGCATCTACTCTATCAATTCCGGCTTTAAGGCACATTGCTTTTATTTCAACTGTTGTAAGCAAATTTTCAACTTCTTTCGGAAGAGGACCAAAGCGGTCAATAAGCTCTTCTTTGATATCGGCAAGCCCTTCTCTATCTTTGATATCGCCAATGCGTTTATATAGACCTAATCTTATACCTAAATCTCTGACATAAGTTTCCGGTATCATAATCGGAATACCGGTGGTAATTTGCGGAGCCCAATCTTGAATTTTTTCATCTGTTTGACCGGTAGAAGAAGATTTTAAGCGCATAATTTCTTCTTCCAACATATGTTGATATAAAGAAATACCGACTTCTTTAATATGACCTGATTGCTCTTCTCCCAAAATATTTCCGGCGCCTCTGATATCCATATCATGACTGGCGAGTGAGAAGCCTGCGCCCAAAGTATCGAGCGCTTGCAAAATGTTTAATCGGCGTTCGGCAATTGGTTTTAATTTGCGTTTGGGCGGTATCGTAAAATAGGCATAACCTCGCTTTTTACCGCGTCCGATACGCCCTTTAAGTTGATATAATTGAGCAAGTCCAAACATATCCGAACGATAGACAATCATAGTATTGACATTGGGCATATCAATACCGGATTCAATAATGGTGGTAGATAACAATATATCGCCCTGACCGTCGGCAAAAGCAGTCATTACCTCTTCTAATTGGCTTACCGGCATTTGCCCATGAGCAACTAAAATTTTAATATCAGGTAATAAGGCGGTTAATTCTTTTTCAACCTCGTGAATATCGGAAACTCTGGGACACACAAAGAAAGTTTGTCCGCCACGATATTTTTCGCGATATACAGCCTCTTTTATCATTACTTTATCAAAAGGCATTACAAACGAACGAGCAGCAAGCCTGTCGACCGGTGGTGTTGCTATAATACTTAATTGTTTAACACCGGTTAAAGACAACTGTAATGTTCTCGGGATTGGTGTCGCGGTTAAGGTTAAGACATGCACATCTGATTTGATTTGTTTTAACTTTTCTTTATGAGCTACGCCAAAATGTTGTTCCTCGTCAATAATCAGAAGTCCCAAATTACAAAATTCAATCTTTTCGGACAACAGAGCATGCGTTCCGATTACGATTTCAACAGCGCCATCTTTAAGGCCTTGTTTGGTTTCTTTGGCTTCTTTCGGGGTTACTAAACGCGATAACATCTTAACACGAATAGGAAAACCTTCCAAACGAGATTTGAAATTTTGATAGTGTTGGCGAGCAAGCAAAGTTGTCGGTACTATTAAAGCAACTTGAGCGCCTGAAGATGCAACGGCAAAAGCGGCACGCATGGCCACTTCGGTTTTACCGAAACCGACATCTCCGCAAACAAGTCTATCCATTGGAATTGTGGCTCCGATATCGCCCAAAACATCAGCAATAGCATTTAATTGATCATCAGTTTCGTTATAGGGAAAGCGTGAACAAAAATCATCAAACATGCCTTGCGGTGGGATAAAACAATCAGATTTTTTTAAGTGTCGTTCGGCGGCAATTTTAATAAGTTTTTCGGCGATATCTCTAATTTTTGCCTTAACTTTGGCTTTTTTGGCCTGCCAAGCACTTCCGCCTAAAGTATCAAGCTCAATATTTTCATCTTCGACACCATAACGAGATAAAACATCAATATTTTCAACCGGTACAAACAATTTAGCGTCATTAGCATAGACTATTTTTAAGCAATCATGAGGAGCTCCACCGGCAGTAATATTTTCAAGCCCCATAAAGCGACCTATTCCGTGTTCTATATGAACAACCAGTTCGCCGACATTTAGCGATGAGATATCGGCAATAAAGTCTTTAGATGAAAATTTCTTTTGTTTGCTTTTGTTTTGTTTTTCGCCCAAGATATCTTGCTCGGAAATTAAACAATATCCATTCCCTTTAAATCCGTGTTCCAAAGGCATAATGGTTAACACTGTCTTGTTTTTGGCCTTTAGAAGTGCTTCTTCCCAAGTGTCTGCCAAGCAAATATCATTGATTTCATGTTCTATCATCAATGAAGATATACGCTCGCGAGAACCATTGGAATAACAAGCGATAATTCTTTGCAGCTTTTTGTTTTCGCTTAAATAATCTTTCAGTTCACTATAAACTTTTGAAGCGGCAATATTTTTAGCAGATGAAAAATTGCGTACCGGAATAATTTGAACATCAACAACATTGTCTGATGAAGGAATATTTAAAGATGTTAAAGTAATTGCCTGTTTTTCTTTTAATATTTCAGCAAATTGTTTATCTGTGATATAAAGTAACTCAGGTGAAACCGGTCGATAAGGCTCAATATCGGAAGCTGATTTGATTTTTAAGGCTTCTAATCGTGCCTGATAATAATCAGCAATACTGTCAGCCTTTGATTTGGCTGCTTCTTCAACCTTATCCGAAACGATCACATTTGCCGTCGGCAAATAATCAAAAAGTGTCGGTAAGGTTTCGTCATAAAAGAAAGGTAACCAATTTTCGATACCGATATATTTCATATTATTAGAAACAGCTTCGTATATTTCATCACCATTAAAATCGGCACCAAAAGCTTCACGATATTTAGAACGAAAAGTTTTAACCGTGTTGGCATCTAATACAACTTCGCTCATAACCTTGAATGTATATGATTTAAGCTCTGATGTTGTGCGTTGACTCATAACATCAAATTTGCGGATGCGTTCAACCTCGTCATCAAACAAATCTATACGCAATGGTTCGTCTGTTCCAACCGGAAAAATATCGATAATATCTCCGCGAACGGCATATTCTCCTTGTTCGTAAACTTGAGCGACTTTGGTATATCCGTTAATAGCAACATAGTGAACAAAATCATTAAAATTCAATTTACTACCGACTAAAACTTCACGCGATGAATTAAGAAAAATCTTCTTCAAAGGAAGTTTTTGCAATACTGCTCCTACCGATGTTATGATAACTCTGGGAGTTTTAGAATTAGGATTTAACGCAAGCTCGGATAAGCACTCTATTCTTGTGGCAACTATTGAAGAATTGGGCGAAACTCTGTCATAAGGTACTGTATCCCATGCCGGAAATCTCAAAACTTTTAATTTAGGATTTATATATTCCAAAAGCGAAGCTATATATACAAGCTCGTTGCCATCAGACGCGATATAGATAATATCTTGAGATGAAGATTGTGCGAAACCATTAACCAAAAAGGCATCATACCCCTTGGAAACTGACGAAAAGGTCTTCCCTTTAGACTGCACAATATTATGTTGCATATATTCTTTGCTTATCTATTTACTTAACGAAGAAAAATATATACAATAGCTTTAACTAATGCAAGTTTTATTTAAAAAAAAGCAAATTATATGAGAGATGAAATATTAAATCCGCTGTTTAGCGATATATCTTCAATAAAAGGAGTGGGAAGCAAAACATTAAAATTGCTTACCAAACTTATTGATTCATCTACAATACGAGATTTAATTTTTCATCTTCCGTCAAATATCATTGATAGAAGTTATTGCCCAAAGCTCAATGAAATTCAAACCGGCAGAATTTGTACCGTAAAAGTAAAAATTATTGAACATATGGCACCGAAAAACAAACATCAGCCATACAAAGTTTTGGTTAGCGACGGGACGGAAAATCTGACGCTTATTTTCTTTAAGGTTTATGCCGATTCAATTGCCAAAAACTTACCGATTGGCGCATTTCGTTATATCAGCGGAAAAATTGAAAGATTTAATAACACGCTTCAAATGACACATCCTGATTATATTGTAAGTGAACAAGATGTTGCAAAACTGCCGAAATTTGAAACAGTATACCCTCTAACTGCCGGTATATCTAACAAAATGATAAATAACTACATCAATCAGGCGTTAATCAGGTTGCCTAATCTGCCGGAATGGCTTGATGATGAATTTATCAAAAAACAAAATTGGCTCAGTTTCAAAGAAGCAATATTGGATATTCATAGTCCGAAATACGCTTGTGACTTAGAACCTTATTCCAAATCGCGTTCTCGCTTGGCCTATGATGAACTTTTGGCCAATCAGTTAGCCTTGGCAATTGTTCGAGAACGAGTAAAAAAACAACAGGGAAGAGTTATCATAGGTAACGGGATGCTCAGAAAAAAAGTTATCGAAAAACTTCCCTTTAACCTGACAATTGCACAAAAAAATGTTTTGGCTGAAATATATGATGATCAGTCACAACCATATAGAATGCTTCGACTTTTGCAGGGTGATGTCGGTTCCGGAAAAACTATTGTTGCCCTACTTTCTATGCTTAATGGTGTTGAGGCCGGTGTGCAAACAGCAATTATGGCTCCGACAGAAATATTGGCTAAGCAACATTTTGAAACGATTAGTGAAATTTGCGATAATATAGGTGTAAATGTCGCTTTGTTGACCGGCAAGACGAAAGCAAAAGAGCGTCGGGAAATTTTGCAAGATTTGGAAAATGGCAAAATCAATATTTTAATCGGAACTCATGCGCTTTTCCAAAATGATGTCAATTATAAAGATTTGGGATTTATCGTAGTTGATGAGCAACACAGATTTGGCGTGGACCAACGCTTGTTGCTATCAGAAAAAGGTAATAAAGCCGACATTTTGGTAATGACCGCAACCCCTATTCCCAGAACTTTGGTTTTAACCTCTTACGGCGATATGGAATATTCCAAAATTGACCAATTACCGGAGGGACGAAAACCGGTTGACACCAGAGTTTTACCGATTTCAAAACTATCGGAAACCGTCGCCGGCTTAAAACGAAAAATTGATACGGGAGTAAAGGCTTATTGGGTTTGTCCATTGGTTGAAGAAAGTGAAAAATCCGACTTAGCGGCGGCAGAGGCTCGTTTTGAAGATTTGCAAAAAATTTTCGGCAATAAAGTCGGACTTATTCATGGCAAAATGAAAGAAAAAGAAAAAGACGCCATTATGGATAAATTTGCCAATTCTGACGAAATCAATCTTTTGGTTGCTACCACAGTTATTGAAGTCGGAGTTAATGTACCCAAAGCAACCGTTATGATTATTGAACACGCTGAAAGATTTGGGCTTTCACAACTGCATCAACTGCGTGGGCGTGTTAAACGAGGTGTCAGCCAAGCGACTTGTTTGTTGCTCTATTCTTTTCCTTTGTCTGAAACAGCCAAAGAGCGTCTTAATATAATGAAACAAACCGAAGATGGTTTTTTAATAGCTGAAAAAGACCTTGAATTGCGTGGTGGTGGTGAAATATTAGGCACAAGGCAAAGTGGTTTTTGCAACTTTAGAATTGCAGATATGAATTATCATAAAAATCTGCTATATATTGCCAACCAGGATGCAAAACTCATCTTAAACAAGGACCCTAATCTGCAATCAGCAAGAGGTAAAGCTCTGCGTAACTTACTTTATTTATTTGGAAAAGATGACAGTATCCGAAATTATCGCGGATAAAGCTTAGATTTCATCTATTTTGGCGTTCAGATAATTTATTTTTTCTTCCGAAAGCTTGCGTCCGGCAATAACCTCGGTAAATATTGATTTTATTTCATTGGCGTATTTTTTGCGTGATTTGGCAATGGTTGTAAGTTTGGTTGCCGCAGCTTCAAATATCTGTTGCTCATTAACTAAAAGTTGAGCTGCCAGCTCTATATATGGCGGAGTGTAGGTGTTATGCTTAATGTTTTTTGTATGGTTATAGATGTCTTGTTGAATATCTCTGGCATCAAAGGCGTTTACATGTTCGTCTTTTATTTTAGCACGCCATGATAACATACGGCGTGTCTTGGTTACAATATTTTTCAAACGATGTAATATTGATATTTTTTTTATAACTGCGACCATTTTCACCTCTATACTTTTTTTATCCGACACTTAATTATTAGTTTATAAAATAATCTTTTACAAGATAAAATTAACCTTGACCAAAGCAAAATATTTTACCATACTCTTTATTAAGTTAATAAAACAAAGAGAATCAACATTATGACAACGATTACAATTGCTTATGCTCCTGATAATAACAGAATTACGCTTACTCTTACATCTATGGCTTCAGTGCTAAAAAATGCTAAGAAAAATGATGAAATCGAATTTGTAATTCTTTATTCTCCTAACCATTTGGATGAAAAGTTTTTGCCTATTTTTGATAATCTGCAGGCAATCAAACCTTATAAACTAAATACAATTAAAATTGACGAGAAAATTTTTGATAACTTCCCTTGCAGTGAATGGGTTACTATCGAATCATGGTTTTGCTCATTATTAGCAGACCTTTTACCCAATAATGACAAAGTTTTGTATATGCACTGTGATACTATGGTCAGAAATTCTTTAGACACCCTGTTCAAAACAGAACTAAATGATAATTTGGTGGGCGTTGTTGAAGATATTTATTATTCAAAACAAAATTCTAAAAGACTTATGCTTAGCGACAATAACTATTTTAATTCCGGAGTTATACTTGTTAATGCAAAAGCTTGGAGAAAAGCTGACTTTTATAACAAATTGCGTAACATTGTTCTTATTGACCGAAAAATAACCAATGAACAAGATGCCTTAAACAAAGCTTGTGACACAAAAAAAACTATTTTGTCACCTAAATACAATTTTATGCAAATATGGTGGAAAAAATCAACTCATGAATATGATGAAGCATATTTAAGAGAATATGAAAAGTCGTCTGATAAACCGCTTATCGTTCACTTTATCGGTGTTAAACCTACCTCATTATCTTGCAAAAACAAATTTGTTGATGAATTTGCCGATTATGTAAAATTAGTGCCGGCTTATGATGTCTTGCAAAAAGAAATTAAACAATCAGCCAAAGTTGAGAAAAAGTCTTTTTGGAAAAAAGCCATTAAACTCATAAAAGAAAAGATAAAAAAATAAAACTCACTCTTGGATATTTTTTTAACAAAGACGATTAAGGTGTTGAAAATATATTGTTTTTACACAGAATATAAAAAAAATGAAAAAAAATGAAAAAAAATACTTGATTATTTTTTATTTGTGTGTATAAACATATCTCGTAACGACGATGGGCGCTTAGCTCAGCTGGAAGAGCATCTCGTTTACACCGAGAGGGTCGGGAGTTCGAACCTCTCAGCGCCCACCAATTTTAAGCCACCTTCTCAGGTGGCTTTTTTTGATATTAACGGAGTTTGTGAACTTATATGATACAGTATATAAAAAACTTCTTTGTCTGTAAAAACAAATCTGGCACAAACAGAGATTTAGGCTATGATTTCATTCGCTTTTTTGCAATGTTGTCTGTGGTAATATATCATATGATAACATCTTTGCTTGATTTAAGATATCACATAGCATCATCATTAGATTATATAATAATACATAATCCCCTTATACTCGGATATATCGGTGTTGCATTGTTTTTTATGTTATCAGGAGCACTACTTATAAATAAATATGTATCAAATTTTAATATCTTAAACTTTTATAAAACCAGATTTTTAAGAATTGAAGCAGCTAATATTGTAATTTCAGTAATTGTGTTTTGGATTTTGTTTTGTTATAAAAATAATATCATATTCAACGATTTTTTAGGTTTGCTAATTTCATTTTTAGGGCTCGGATATGGAGAAATATTATGGAGTAAACTTCATATAAATACAATATAGCTGGCAGGTGCTTGGTTTACTGCAGTTATTGTTGTTCTTTACCTATTATTTCCTCTGTTAAGATGGATTTTTATTAAACATTTAATAATCGGAAATATCTTTATACCCATTGTATTTTTACTAAATCTGGAATTTGAAATACTAACTCACAATGATGGTTGGTTTTCCATAACTAACGGAATAATGTGTTTTTGGATGGGAATGATGTTTGAAAGGTATAAACATTTATTTTCCAACAAAAAACTAATTTATTTCATCTTTCTACTTACAATATTATATTGGATTATAAACCCGCAATTATTTGGAAAATATAAATACTTTTCTTGTTTTATTTTTTCTTGTTTCCTGTTTGTATCACTTTATCAAATTAAATTCTCAAACATATTTACTAATTTTGTATGCAAATATAATTATGAAATTTATTTGATACATCAAAAATTATTTTTGACGGCACTTCCGCTGTTATTGATTAGGAATTACACCTATTTGCAATTGTTCCTTGTTTTTTCTTTTTTGTTATTACTTGTATTTTTATTCTCTGTTTGTTTACAAAACATAGCAAAAAAATTCATAACAATTAGCGGGTTATTAAAATTTTTGGTATTACAATTTGCAATAATAATATTGGTACAAATGAGTGTAGTATTTAATATTTTATAAGGGATTGTATATGTGGTTTGTTTTTGCTCTTATTACCAGCTTGGTTAATGCTTTTTATTTTATTTGCAGTCAGTTCAGCAAATTAAAGGCTGATTTGTTTATAGTTTATCGCGGATTTATTGCCGCATTGGTAACCACTCCTTTGATTTTTGTGTTTCCTATAAATTTTCCTTGGGAATTTTATGGCGTTATTTTATTTCAAGGATTTGCCATTTCGTATATGGATTATTGCTATTTTAAGGCTTTTCACAAATATGGTGCTGAAAATGTAAATGCTATAACACCGCTATCCGTGATTATTACTTTCAGCTTATGGTTGCTGATTGATCCTAATATAGTTCAAGTATATTTACAAACCCCTTACCGCTCTCTACTCATAGTTTTATCAATAATTGCAATTATTTTTTCTGTTATAAAATATCAAAATAAACCCATCGGTTTAAGGTGTTTGAAATATGTCTTTCCAATATTGTTTATTTCATCATTGACTGATATAAGCAACAAAATAATAATGAACCATGCAAATAATCACATTATCATAGCATCAATATATCGTGTTGCTCTGACCGGTTGGATAATCGGAATTATTAACACACTTGGCTGTATAAAAAAAGGTTATGCAATAAAAGAAGTTTTTAATACTGAAAATTTTAACAAATCATTGTTTATTGTTTTACTTATTTTAAGTATGATTTCATTAAATTTAGCAATGTATTACACCCCTAACCCTGCTTATTGCTCTGCAATAATTTATATGTCGGTTATTTGGATTATGGTTATAAATCAAATAAGATTTATATATGGTTACAAATCCATTCATCAACAAATTGAAAGAAAATGGATTTTTTCTTTATTGTTTGCAGCAATCGTTTTGGTGCTGGTTACTAATTAAATACGGATTGGCTCCGCCGAAACTTCTGTTTTATTATTGTTTATTTATCAGAATTATGATATAATTGCTCTATAATCAGTTTATTGTGGAGAGCTGTTAATGTCTAATCTACTCAATAAAGAAACAGGTTTTAAAATAGCAACTATTCCTGAAGAACTCCCTCCATTAAGAAAGGGATATTTTCGTGTTGTCCATCAAACATGTTCTATACATGCTGAATCATTAGCAGAAAAAGGCTTAGTTTATAATAAAAAATATGCCGGAATGGGAAAAAATCCTTATGACAAAAATTATATGGATGCTGGATACATGTCTGTCCAATATAGTGAAGAAGGATTTTGGGATAGGCTTACAGATGATGGCACTAGACATATGAACTCTGATGTGATTGCAATTTTTGATATGCCCGCAGAAGAATATACGGCTCACCTTAACCCAGACCTTGCTTGCTACCTTAACGGAACAATATCCAGAGGATATATGGTGGGGATAATTCCAAATTATGGAACTAAGGATTTACAAACAGAACAAAGATTATCAGTTTCAGAAATGGAAGAAAAAAAACGTATAGCAAAATCAAATCCTTTGCCTCCCCTATATGAAACACCTAATTGGCGAGAAAACATAGAGAAAGCGTGGAAAACTTTTTTTTCTAAACAAACAGAAATCGATGATATATTTCTCCGTAATCACCAAAATGATGATGGGGAAAGTAATACTTATTCTGGAACAAATGATGCTGAATGGGATTGGGTTGATTTTGGGAGTGAAACCGAAGCAAATAACAATACGGGAGAAAGCAGTTTTGATGATTGGTCTGATTTTAATGATAACAACGAAACGGATACAAGTGTATTTTCTCCTGAACCTGAATATATTTATAATGAAGTAACTGGCGAGTTTAACTATAAAAATCCAGAGTTTCAACAAAAAGCAGAACAAAGGCGTAAACAAAAATTAGAAAATCAAGATTATTTACAATATAAACTTGAACGAATTAAAAAGAAGTTAGGTTATAAAAAATTAGACGAAGATATAGGAAAGACCGGGGACAGTTGCTCAGGTGAAGTATCTGAAACACATAGACAAGTTTCTCAAATACAAACAGAAACAGCAAAAACTTCTCCTGCAAGATTTAAGGAAATAATAAGAAATAGATAATATGATAATATACATGCATTATGAAATTATATATCGTCTGCCTACCGTTTGTTTGGTGCCGTTACGAAAACTTTGTTTTCTACTTGCTCGAACAACTAAGTTTTGCAATAAATGTTATTTAATGCAAAACTAAGAGAAGTTTCGAACCTACTTCTGTAGGTTCAAATCCTGAGTCCCCAATCCAATAAAAAAAGACACCACAAGGGTGTCCTTTTTTATTGGTCGGGACTATTTAACGGATTGGCTCCGCCGCACAGGCGCTCATCGGCATCGCCGACCGGCGTTCTTTCGCCCGCCTTTCGCTGGTAGTCGAACCTACTTCTGTAGGTTCAAATCCTGAGTCCCCAATCCAATAAAAAAAGACACCACAAGGGTGTCCTTTTTTATTGGTCGGGACTATAGGATTCGAACCTACGACATCTTGCTCCCAAAGCAAGCGCTCTACCAGGCTGAGCTAAGTCCCGAATATATTCTTAACTTCTAATAATACTTTCGCAATCTGTCTTACGACATCTTTCTTGCTCGTAAGCTCGCTAAAGCTTGCTAACTCGCTTCGGTCACTTGTTTTATAAATTCGTTGCGGTTGCTTACGCTTCCCTTACTCATTAACAAAACTACGCCTCTTGCGGTAAAAATAACCGGAGTAACGGTTATTTTTATCCTCGAGCCCAAAGCAAGCGCTCTACCAGGCTGAGCTAAGTCCCGAATATATTCTTAACTTCTAATAATACTTTCGCAATCTGTCTTACGACATCTTTCTTGCTCGTAAGCTCGCTAAAGCTTGCTAAGGCCCGAAAGGATTATTATTCGTTACGAGGTATTTTCTTAATATATTATTTTTATAAAATCAAGCATTTTTTTGCTATGTTATTTAATAAATTCAAATTTAGATAAATTTTCTTGGCTTATCTTTACTTTGAAATACATTTTTTCATCATTTGCCTTGCACGAAATAACCTCTGAATTGGCGTGCAACCAAGCAATTTTCTTTCCGTCTGATACATCCAGGCTAATTTCGGTTACCGCAAAATCCATTGACAGTTTGTCATCTATCAATTTTAACAATTTATCACATCCCTTGCCGCTGATTGCCGATAGCCCTACTATACCCGGTTTTTGTTTAGATAATAATTCTTGTTTTTTAATATCATCAAACAAATCAATTTTATTTAATACTTCTATGTATTTTGGTGATTTTTCAAAATTGTTAAAACCCAAACTTTCTAAAACCTTTAGGACATCGGCTTTTTGCTCCTTGCTGTTTGGTGACGAAATATCTCTTATATGTACAACCAAATCAGCTGACAACACTTCTTCCAAGGTTGCCCTGAAAGACATAACCAATTCGTGTGGTAAATCCGAAATAAAACCCACCGTATCAGATAAAATAACTTCTTTGCCTGATGGCAATTTTATCTTGCGCATAGACGGATCCAAGGTTGCAAACAGTAAATCTTTGGCAAAAACATTACTGTTAGAAAGCTTGTTATATAAAGTCGATTTTCCGGCATTAGTATATCCGACAAATGCAACTGACGGATAAGGAACCCTTTTTCTGGCAGAACGCTGTATAAGGCGTGTTTGTTTAACTTTTTCCAAACTCTGTTTAATTTTTAAGATTTTATCATCAATTATACGCCTATCCAACTCGATTTGTGTTTCTCCGGGACCTCCTAAGAATCCGGCACCTCCTCGTTGGCGTTCAAGGTGTGTCCAACTTCGCACCAAACGGCTGCGTTGATAGGTTAAATGTGCAAGTTCTACCTGAAGTTTACCTTCTTTAGTCTGTGCTCTTTCGCCAAAAATCTCTAATATAAGCGCAGTCCTGTCAATAACCTTTACTTGAAGTTTTTTTTCTAAATTGCGTTGTTGGATCGGGGTTAAGGAACAATCAAATATGACTAACTCTATTTTCTGCTCTTCGATTTCTTTGAGCAGTCTGTCAATAACGCCTTGTCCTACCAATGTTGCGGGCTTAACATTTCTTACTTTGGCAATTTCTTTGTAGCATACATCTAAATTGATGGCCAAAGCAAGCCCTTCGGCCTCTTCCAATCTGGCTTCGGCAGACAAAGATATCTTTTGCCCTAAAATATCGGGAAAAACAATTCCGGACTTTATCGAAGGCTTTTCACAAAACTCAACAAACGACAAGGTTGTATCTTAAAGCTCTACGGCTTCACCCGGCATAATTGTTGAAACAGCGTGTTTATAAATAAGCTGTGTATGTCCGTCACGACGAAGTAGCAAAGATTCATTATCAAAAAATGTGATAATTCCCTGCAATTTAACGCCATTTACCAAAAATACGGTTACTGAAATTTCTTCTTTTTGAAGTTTTGTTAAAAAGTCATTATTTTTTTCACTCATAGGTTTTATCCTTTTTTTATTTTTTATTGCTTTAATTCTAATAATATTTTTTCTTATATGTCAAAGATTTTTAGCAAAAAACATGTTCTGCCTGTTTTATCATTGTCGAATCGACATAGATTAACAATAAATCATTGAGTTCAAATTTTGATGTCGGATCCGGATGAATAAGTTCATTGCCTCTTAGAACTCCCACGACTCTACACATCTTCGGCAAGTTAAGCTCACCTATTCTTTTGTGACAATATTCGACATCTTCACTTAATTTTATTTCCCATATTTCGCCCATTCCTCTGGCAATGGAGTATGCTTGGCGCAGTTTGGCTTTTCTTATTTCTTTTAACATACCCGAAATTGTAATAGAACTGCGATTTATCAATATATTATCTGTATTGTTAAACATCAAGTTGCTGGATGATGGTGTATTTATCACCGATATTGTAGTACTTACGCCACTTTTAGCAGCCATCAATGAGGCCAACAAATTATCCTTGTCATTGTCTGTTACGGCTATTACTGCATCTGCATGCGTTAAATCAGCCTCTTTTAAGATGACATCATTCATCATCTCGCCCTGAATTACCACTGTGCGATTCAAGTTCTTGGCTAAAATTCTCGCCTTGTCCAAATCTTCTTCAACCAAACGCGATGAAATTATAGTATCATCATTTTCAATCTTATTACCGATATATTCCGAAATTTCGTTTCCGCCAAAAACAACCAATCTTTCATTTGCGGGTTTTTCCATGCCGAATATTGATATTGCATTGTATACTTTTTCTGCTTCTACAAGAATATTTATTTGATCGTTATTTTGAATTACATCGTACATATCAGGCAAAAAACTGACATTATCTCTGATAATATTTACAAAACCGATGTGAAAATCATCTTGTCTGGAAAGCTCAACCAAAGGAATATTAAGCAAGGGACAATTTTCGTTAATATTTAAGGTCACTATACTGTATTTTCCGTCAAATACCGGTAATATTCCTGCACAGCCGGGATATTGCAATATTTTTAATATTTGCTCGGCGATATCAATATTTGGTGAAATAAGCAAATCTACAGGTATGTGATTATCATTATATAACATTCCCCAAAGCGGGTCGGTAAATGTTTCGGAATTTACGCTGGCAATTTTTTTAGGAATATCAAATAAAGTATATGCAAGTTGGCAAATAATCATATTTACTTCATCTGATTCGGTAAGTGCCAAAATCATATCGCAATCTTTTGCCCCTGCTCTTTCCAATATATCAGGGTGTGAAGGCTTGCCTAAAACCGGCAAAACATCAAATTCTTTAGAAACATCGTCTAAATTGCGAGGATTTTCATCAATAACGATAATATCGTTATTTCCTTTTACCAAATAACTGACTGCACTTTTACCGACTTGAGTTGCACCGCATACAATAATCTTCATTTTTTTATTCCTTATTAAAATTTTCTTCACAGAAGAATTTGTTAATTTCTAATAATGCCTGTTCCATATTGTCTATTCGAACATATGTTTCACGAAATTTTCTGGCATCACGCAAGTTTTTGCAATACCAACACACATATTTTCTGGATAATGCCAAAGCTAATTTTTCGCCGTAATAATCACTTAATTCATTTATATGGCGAAGCAATGTTTGTTTGACAATATCTATGGATATAATTTCCGGTTGTATTCCATTTTCCAAAAATTCATGAGTTTGAGCAATTAACCAAGGTTTGCCTAAGGTTGCTCGACCTATCATTACACCGTCAGCTTTGGTATATTCCAGCATTTCTTTAGCTTTTTGAGGTGTGTCAACATCTCCATTGCCTACAACCTTTATTTTTACGGCATCTTTAACCTGAGCAATAATATCCCAATCAGCTATACCTGCATAAAAATCAGATCTTGTACGACCATGGACGGTTATATATTCGACGCCGCAATCTTCACACATTTTGGCAAATTCCACAGCGTTAACACTATTATTATCCCAGCCCTTTCTAAACTTTACACTAACGGGAAGCGAGGTTGCTTTTTTGACCGAATTTATAATCTCGGCAGCAAGTTTTGTATCTTTCATCAAATAGGAGCCAGATTTATTTGAAACTATTTTTTTGACCGGACATCCCATATTGATATCTATTGAATAGGCACCTAATTCTTCTGCCAGTTTTACAGAATCGGCAAACAATTCAGGATTGCCGCCGACTAACTGAACAATAACCGGATATTTTTCATCTCTGACATCAGCAATTTTATATGTTTTGGGATTCTTAAAAGATAAGGCATTTATAGCCACCATTTCCGAGACAATATTTCCTTGACCGAACGAATTTACCAAACGGCGCATCGGCTTGTCTGTAATGCCGGCCATCGGGGCTAAAAAAACTCTGCTGTTTAATCCGTTTATTGTCATTTATACCTTAAAGTCATATTCCTTGTTGTTTTTAAAATCTAATCCTTCTATGACGGTTGTTTTCTTGTCGGCCTTGCTGACAGTGTCATAAGTTTCGGCAACATAATTGCTATCGGCCGGAGCATTTTGCCCCAATATCGAATAAGCGACCTTATCATCGACAAGTTTGTATGCCTGATTTTGAACTGCCGGTGATTTAATTTTAAGCTCAAAAACATCGTCACCAAAATCTTGAAATTCTTTTTGGCGTTTTTGTTTTATTTTGACAGCTATGTCGGCAATCTGCCTTTGAATAGCATCAATATAATTATTAACCGGTGTCTTGGTCACTTTTATTCAACCTTATTATTTTACCTTATCCATTGCTTTGGCTAAAATGTAGTATAGTTTACCCAAATCAGCATCCGAAATTATAGCCATAAGAGCTGCCGAATGCTCGTGCGATTTTGATTTTTCAACCAGCGTCTCAAATTCTTTTAAGTAATTTGTTACAAGTTTCCTTAATTCAACATTTTTTTCAAACTCGCGTTTAAGAAGAGCAACTTGAGCACTATTCATATTTTTCACAATTGAACGAATAAATACTTGAGTATCACCATTGTAAAATTTCTTCCAAAGATCATCCTCGTCTTTTGGGTGAAGCAGACGATTCACATCAACCGAAATATTTTCTAAGATGTTTATAATCTTGCTGGCATCTTTTAAGAATGTATCGACACGCACATCCCTGTATGAACCGATAAGTTCTTTCATAGCTTTGTCAGCTTTTGTAGCGTTATCATTAAGAACTTTTGTTTGAGAGTTTATAGTGTCATTAAAACGAATGGCTTCTTGAACAATGTTCTGTCCTTGCATTTCAAAGTTTTTACCGGCTTTTACCAAACCGTCAATGCTTGAATTTACTTTGGATGTAGCATCTTCTGCAACAGCGGTTAACGCTTGAGATTGTTTAACAAAAACATCGCCTGATGATAGGATATTGTTTGATATTCTTTCAGCATTAGCGGCAACTTCACTTATTGTAGCTCTTAATTTATCGCTTGATTTTTCCATATGCGTAGCACTAAGCTTTGTCACATCTTCCATTTCTAAGCCAAGCTTTTTCAAATCTTGCCCCAAGCTTTTAACCTTATCATATGCGTCATTAGCTCTTTCGGCTAATTTGTTTGATGTATCGTTAAGTACGGTATTAAAGCAATCAACTAACAACTTAGTATCTTGAGAAATTTGAACCATTTTATCGCTTTGAGCCGATATCAAATTGTTTATTTCAAAAACACCGGTTGATGTCTCAGAAGTAACAGTATTGAAGCCGGCTATATATTTTTCATACTCTTTGAACACTCCGTTGATATTTTCGATAGAATGGAAAATTGTAGTATCCAAATCTTCGCCATATTGAGTTAAACGCAGACTTGTTTGATCAATACTTTTCATTGAATCTTTAGACGCTTTGTTTATAGCATCACAAGCTTTTAGCAATCTGTCACCTAAGACATCAAACTCATACGACAATTTGGTTGTAACATCAAATATCTCGCCGGTATTACCCTTAAATGATGAGTTAATTTCTTGCATTTTGGTTGCCACTTCAACAGTTGCATCGGTTAAATACTTGTATTGCTGAGCCATTGAAGCCTCACCCAAACGCACCTGAGTTATCAAATTATTGACCACTTCTGATATGTTGTTTTTCTGCAAATCCAACATATTGGCTATCTTATCATTTTGTGATAATAGTTTTATGCCGACATTTTCGGTATATCGCAAATGATCTTGCAAATTCTTCCAAGTATTATCTGCGTCTTCGACCAATTCTTTATGGATTTGTTTCAGTTTTTCTTCGCCTTCTGACATTTCTTTGATGGTTTCACTTATGTTGTTTTTGATATTTGTTACATCATTGTCAAAACCTTTAACATGCTGAATAACAACATCACTTATTCCATTCAACTTGCTAACCGTATCATCAATAGTCTTCTCGGCATTTTGATGTTTTTCAACTAGCAATTTTTCAATATCAGCAAGTTCTTGAACCGACTTTTGAGAATTAGCGATAACACTCTCTGTTTTTCTTTCGGTATCTTCTTCTAAGACAACCAACTTAGCAAACAGTTTATCGGCACCTTCTTCAACTCCTGATAATTGTTTACGCAATATTTCAGCCATTCTGTCTGTATTTTCGGAAACTTTGTTACAATATTCGTAAAAACTGTTTTCTTGTTGTTTGAATAAAATATTTAATGTAGATACTTTTTCATCAAGTCCGCTGACTGCCGTATTGATATAATTAGCGGCAGCTTTTGAAATCTCGTTAATATTCTCGCCTTTGATATTAAAGTCGTTTATTGATTTAGACAATATTTCATCTGTCGATGTTGCAACTTCATCAAGTTTTTGTGTGCGTTTATCAAGAGACTTTTCGATAACTTCTGTTTTTTCATAAATGTTATTAGCAAGCAACTCGATATTTTGAGATTGCTTCATCAATACATTTTCAAATTGGGTAACTTTGTTTAATGTCTGATTAGCCGAGGCATCAAACGAATTAGCTTGTTCGGCAAGATTATCGTTAATAATTTTACTCTTAGTAATGGTTTCATTACATTGAGTAAGCATTTTTGATATATTTGTTTTTAGTACATCTAAAACATTTACGGCGTCTTGTTCCAAAGTTGTTGAAGCTTCGGACAATTCGTCTATTTGGCGTTTCAACTCATTTTTAATATTTTCAACTCTGGCAGCCGTATCAGTAATATGTTTTTGTTGTTGCGACATTGAAGCCTCACTGATTTGACTTTGCATTACAACAACTGATGTTGCTTCGGTCAAACCTGATGTATGTTTTTGCATCAGAGCGCCAACCTGATTTAGGCTTTCTGTTGATTGAGAAGTTTGAACTAACAGATTTTCGGTAGTGTTTGCCACACTTTTTTCGGCCTGTTGCAATTGATTTATACCGTCAGCCATTGTTTTTTGCAGAATTTCATATTTTTTATCTAAATTTTCTGTAAGATTTATAATGTTGTCAGCATTAACTGAAGCGACACTGTTAAATGAAGCCGACTTTTCGGTTAATGTGTTAATGTATTGGTTTATATCATTATTGGCAATTGCAACTTTTTCTTCCAAAATGGATATATTGTCATTAAGTGCTGTTTCAACATTTTGCATTGACGAAATTGTTTTTAACGAAGCTCCTTGAATATTAGCTACTTGCATATTTATCGAATCTTCCAAATTGGCGCTTCTGACCATCAATTTATCAATTTCTTGGGCAATATTATCGCTATGGGTTAAAAATTTGTTATTTATATCATCAGCATTGTCATCCAACACTTTGATAAAATTGCTTATATCTTTATTGTGTTTGGTTAATGCTTCGCTGATTTTTTGTATTTGACCATCAACATTTTTATCAATGTAAATGATATTGTTTTCAGCGTTTTGAACAGCTTTTTCTATTTTTTCACCAAGCTCTCTGCCGCTTTCATCAACAATCAATGTAAGTCTTTGGCTTTGATCGTTAATTACATTTTCCATATCGGCTATTTCTTTGCTTATGGATGTTTTGACTAAATTACAATTTGACATTGCTAAGTCAGCTGTTCGCTTTAGAACATCAGACTGACTTTCCATTGCGTCGATATATTCGCTGAAAGTCTGATTACTCTTGTTTACAACTATATTCATATTTTCCGCAGCTTTTTGGACATCGGATGTTGCGTTTTTGCTGATTTGGCGCAAAGCTTCGGACATTTCATTGATTTCTCTAACCTTTGGCATAATTTTTTCAAACAAATTTTGCAAATTTCTTTCTATGCCTTCGCCACCCTCAACAAATTCACGATTTATTTGAGATAAATTTTGGCTTGATGATTGAGCTTTGTTTAAAATATTGTCAAAGTTTGCCATAAGAAATTTTACGCCATCACTCAACTCTACAATGGTTTTGGTTGAATAATTATCCAGTTTTCCGACTAATTTGGCAAAATCATCAACATTATTTTTGATTGCATCTTTAATTTGGGATGTTTGTTCATGGGCAAGTTTAGAAACTTCTTGTAATTCAACAACTTGGGATCTGATAGCGTCAGCCATGGCTTTGGCTGTTTGGGGAGCATTGTCTTCGGGATAGACAAGCTGATTCATATATGCACGAAGAAACTTTGCTTCTTGTTTGAATGAGGATCCTCTGTCAATATAGGCCATAACGACCCAAATAATAGCCAATGGCAAGGTGACACCGGCTAAGAATCCGCCAAATTCATCCGGCATCATCAAAAATAAGTTTGACCAACCGAAAAATTGGGTAATGTAAATTAAAACAATGGCAAACCACAAAATACTGATACCAATCATCAGTTTATGTAAATTGTTGTTTAACCAAGATGGTTTTTCGTCGATTTCTACTCTGTTTTGATTTTTGTTTTTGCTCATAAATTCAGGCAAAGATGAGCTATTGCCTCTAAAGTCAGCTGTTTTGTATGACATCTGATAAAATTCCCCATAAAATAAAAAAATCCCCAAGGCTTTTCCCTAAGCCTTGAGGTATTATAAGCATTATTTTTTAAATTGGAAATATTATCGCTCAATAAGAAGTGTTTATCCACAATCTTTATTATCTATTCATCGGCCTTTTTTTGCATAATATAACGAAGTTTTTGCAGAGCCTTCATTTGCATCTGATTTTCAGGTAAGTTGGCCGGTACGATAACCACAGCTTCAATACCGGTTTCGGTTTCAATAGCTGTTACTTTTACCGAAGATCCCTGTCTTACATACTCAAACAAAACTTCTGCCATATTTCCTACTTCAAAAATTTGTTATTCTTTGAAAAACCGAACGGTGCAAGCTTGCCCACCTGAGCTCTGTGACCAAGCCAGGTCAACAAATCTTTTTCAACACTGACACCGCCGGAACGATTATAAGAAAAACCGTCTGCTTCATTAAAGATTTGCATATCACTTAATCCGCCGTCTTTGTATTTTTGCAAGCATACACCATGTCCGCGAGCAATAGTCGGTATTTCTTCTAACTTAAAGACCAAAATTTTTCTGTTTTCACCAACCAAAGCTATCATATCACCGGTAACCTTTTTACAGAACATAGTATATTCGCCCTCGGCAACATTCATAATCTTGCGACCTTGACGAGTTTGAGCAATAAGGTGATTTTCATCAACGATAAAGCCATACCCCTTGTTGGAGGCAATAACATAGTTTGTTTTAGGCTCGTATACAAACATATCGGTTATAGTATCATTATTACCCAAATCAACCATAAGTCTCAAAGGCTGACCGAATCCGCGACCGGACGGTATATCACAAGCATTGACATTGAAAAACTTGCCGGCACTATCAAACAAAATAATCTTATCGGTAGTCTGCGCATGAATTGCCAACAACAGAGAATCATCGTCTTTGAACTTAAATTCGTCTGTTAATGGTACATAGCCCTTCATACAGCGTATCCAGCCCTTTTGTGATAATATAACCGTAATCGGTTCTTTTTCAACCAAGGCTTCGATAGAAATATCGATATTTTCGACATCAACTTCGGCAAATTCGGTACGACGACGACCAAGAGCTGTCTTTTTGCCAAATTTATCCTTAATAACCTTAATTTCTTCGGCAACTTTTTGCCAACGCAAGGCCTCGTCTGCCATTAAAGCATCAAGTTCGTTCTTTTCGGCTGTCAAATCATCAAATTCTTTTTTGATATCAGCTTCTTCAAGCTTGCGTAAATTACGCAATTTCATATTCAAAATTGATTCCGCTTGAATCTCTGTCAGAGAAAAACGGTTCATCAATGAAGCTTTAGGCTCATCATCTTCGCGAATAATTTTGATAATCTCGTCCAAGTTTAAGTATGCAATCAGATAACCTGACAAAATTTCCAAACGATTGATAATCTTTTGCAAACGATGAGAGGTACGGCGTTCCAAAACTTTGATACGATGATTTAAGAACTCGCGTAAAACCTCGGCAATACTCATAACTCTGGGCACACCGTCAGAATCCAAAACATTCATATTCATATTGAATTTGGTTTCCAATTCGGTGTTTTTGAAAAGCAATTCCATGAGCATATTAGCATCAACATTACGATTTTTCGGCTCTAAAACAATACGAACATCTTGAGCCGATTCATCTCTGACATCAGCCAACAACGGAACTTTCTTTTCTTGCAAAAGAAGTGCTATACGCTCAATAAGTTTTGATTTTACAACCTGATAAGGAATTTCGGTAACAACAATTTGATATTGTCCCATACCCAAATCTTCTTTTTCCCATTTGGCACGAACTCTAAAATTGCCCTTTCCGGTTGTATAAGCATCTAAAATTGTTGAAAACTTATCAACGATAATACCGCCTGTCGGAAAATCAGGTCCTTTAAGCTTTTTGACCAAATTTTCGATTGTGGCATCAGGCTTTTCAATCATATACAAAAGCGCATCACAAACTTCGGACAAGTTATGTGGAGGAATATTAGTGGCCATACCGACGGCAATACCGTTTGAGCCGTTACACAGCAAATTAGGAACGGCAGAAGGCATTACCACAGGTTCTTGTTCTTCGCCGTCGTAAGTATCTCTGAAATCAACAGCGTCTTCGTTCAAGCCTTCCATCAAAGCGATGGCGTATTCGGTAAGTCTGGCTTCGGTATAACGCATGGCCGCCGGACTGTCACCGTCAATATTACCAAAGTTACCTTGACCGTCAACTAAGGGATAGCGCACCGAAAAATCTTGTGCCAAACGACACATCGCACCATAAACCGAAGAATCACCATGCGGGTGGTATTTACCGATAACATCACCAACCACACGAGCGCATTTCTTAAATCCTGATTTTGGGTCAAGATGTAATTGGCGCATTGCATACATCAAACGACGATGCACCGGCTTCAAACCGTCTCTGACATCGGGAAGCGAACGAGATACAATTGTTGACATAGCGTAAGACAAATAGCGAGAGCTGAGTTCTTCTGCTAAGGCAACCGTTTTTATTTTTTCTTCAAAATTATCCATTGATAAACCTTAAGCTTTCTTTACAATTTCTGCCAAATTATCACGACAAATCGGAAATTTCAAGCCGTGATTTTGAAAAAAGTTTTTATTGAGGAAAAATCCGGTCATTTTAAGCAAATCCCCGACTTCTTCAGGAGTGGGATTAAAATTATGTTCAACCACAAATTTGGGGTATTTGAATAATCTGTCTTTGTATGGTTCTCCGGCTTGTTTGCATACTGCCTTGGCACTTTTGGGAGATACATATTCCAAATTTATGGTTGTTGATGTGGCAGAACATTCGGTTAAATCGACCCCTATTCCAAGAAATTCCAACAAATAAAATTCATATAAAGAATAATGAGTTAGCCAATTATCTTCATTTATAAGATTAACAAAACTCTCAATAAAATAATAAAATCGCTCCAAAGGTTGAAGCTCGGGCAAGCAACTATCATTAAGCGCGCAAAAACAAGAAAGCGCCGTCAGTTTATCCGGAGATGTCATAAAATTTACGGCATGAGGTGTTATCAATTCGACATTAAGCGAGAGCATATTGTCATCAACACGCGACCATGCATCTATTTTTACTAAATTACCGAGCTGGAATGTGGCTAAATTCTTTTTTGAAAGACCTGATTTGACATATCCGCAAACTTTACCGTTTTCTCTGCAAAGCACGGTTAAAATAAGCGATTTTTCGCCGTGTTTTCGGCAATTTATGATATATCCTTCATCAGAAAACTTCATTTTACTTAAAAGAAATCAGTAATTTTTGCTTTTGTAATGGCGTCATATTCTTTCAAATATGCCAATATATTTTTCATATCTTTTAAGGCAATGGTATTCGGGCCGTCAGACAAGGCTTTATCCGGATTTTCGTGAGTTTCAATAAACAAACCGCCTATTCCGGCAGCAATTGCCGCACGAGCCAACACCGGCGCCAATTCTCTGTTACCGCCGGTTGCCGTTCCTAATCCGCCGGGTTTTTGTACCGAGTGAGTAGCGTCAAAAATAACCGGACAGCCTGTTGTTTTGGCCATAACCGAAAATCCGCCCATATCAACAACCAAAGTGTGATAACCGAATGATGTACCTCTTTCGGTCAAGCAAACATTTTCGTTGCCGGAATCAAAACATTTTTTTACGGCATTTTTCATATCTTCAGGAGCTAAAAATTGACCTTTTTTGATATTTACTACTTTACCGGTTTTGGCTGCTGCAACGACTAAGTCGGTCTGGCGACATAAAAATGCCGGAATTTGAAGCATATCGACATGCTTTGCTACTTCGGCGCATTGATGAGCTTCGTGAACATCGGTAACTATCGGAATATTGTTATAAAGCTTTTTAATCTCATCAAAAGTCTCCATTCCTTTGTCAAATCCGACACCTCTGGCTCCGGATATTGATGAACGATTGGCCTTATCAAAAGAAGCCTTAAATACATAAGGAATATTCAATTCCTTGGTTATTTCAATCATTTCGCCGCAAATATCAATCGAATGTTGTTTACTTTCAATTTGACAAGGACCACATACAAGTGCGAAAGGCAAACGATTTGAAATTTCCACGTTACCTACTTTTACAATTTTTTGTTCCATAAAAAGCTCCATAAATTAAATGTAAAACGATGCTTTGATGTTAACAAAATTTTACAGCAACGCAAGTACAAAAACTTAATTATCAGATTTTATAAACTTGCATTTTTATCAGTTTCACTATTTATAGTAATTATTCGTAAAATAATAAATTTATTACTATTGACAAGTAAATAAAAACAAACAAGAATATTTTTACAAAAAAAATGTAACTACTTAAAAAGGAGCATAAATTATGGAACTAAAGGGTTCAAAAACCGAAAAGAATTTGATGGAAGCTTTTGCCGGCGAATCGCAAGCCCGCAATAAATATACTTACTATGCGTCTAAAGCAAAAAAAGAAGGTTATAACATTATAGCCGCTAAATTTGAAGAAACAGCCAATAATGAAAAAGAACACGCAAAAATTTGGTTCAAATTGTTACATGGCGGTGAAATTCCTTCAACCATGGAAAACTTAAAAGATGCCGCTGCCGGCGAAAACTATGAATGGACAGATATGTATGCTCGCATGGCTAAAGAAGCTCGCGAAGAAGGTTTTACCAAAATTGCTTCTTTGTTTGATATGGTCGGCAAAATTGAGAAAACCCACGAAGAACGCTATCAAGCTTTGTTGAAGGCTATTACTGAAGGTACTGTATTTACTCGTCCGACTAAGGTTATTTGGGAATGTGCTAACTGTGGTTGCCGCATTGAAGCAGCAAATGCTCCGGCAAAATGCCCTGTTTGTGATCACCCGCAAGCATATTTCTTTGAATTGCAAGAACAATTCTAAATTTTAATATTTTAGTTTATGAGAGTTCTCTAATGTTTAGTTAGAGGACTCTTTTTTTTATAATTTTAAAGCATTTTAAACGCTTTAAATGCGATAATTTATGTGTACGGAGTAATTAACCGTATATTTTTAGTACTAAAAAACAAAGGATACAACAGAAGTTGTTACAAGAATTGAGACAATACCCGAGGAATCGGAAGGTAGGCTCTTTGCATAAGGATATGCGAAGGGTTTTGTTGTATCTATATATAAAGAAATACGAGCGAGGTAAGATGTGTCTTATAATATCACCTTAAGCTCGTCAATGCGTTCAAATCTGCTGTCTTTACGCAATATTGCAACGCAAATGTCAAAAACACAGAACATACTTTCAACCGGCAAAAAGGTCAATAATGCAATTGATAATGCGTCAAGCTATTATCAAGCACGATCGCTTACGCATCGTGCGGCTGATTTGAACATTTTGCTGGATTCTATGTCTCAAGGAATCCAGACAATCAAAGCCGCTGTGGAAGGTCTGGAAAGATATGACAAATTCTTGGAACAGGCAACAATCATAGCAACAGAAAGTTATGAAAAAGCCGTGATTCCGACTAAGGAATGGATAATGTCACAAATCGGAGAAAACGGTGCGGTTGTATCTACGGCGCAAGAGCTTAAAGACGCTGTTGCTGCCAATAAAGAAACAATCTGCGTATATGGAAATATAAATTATTTTGAAAATGAAACGATAACCTTAAAATCCAACCAAAAGCTTGTGGGAACCGAATATTTTACCGGATATACAGGTAAAGAAAGGTATTCACGACTTAACCTTAGTGGAACTCAAGCTACCGGAATTTCATGCGGAACCAATAGTGTTTTATCAGATTTGGATTTAAATTTTGATGCTTATAATACCTCAAGATCTAATTTTATTCATTGCTCTGCAACGAATATAAATTTAATTAATTTGGATATCAGACACACAGCTCATAACAAAATTATATCAGGTGCTTGTCAAGGAACCATAAATATTGTCAGCGGTTCAGATGTTACCGTTAAAGGAATTATAAATATTGATTCTGATGGATCTAAGGCTGGCCTTGGATTTAATTATAATGCTAGCTTTACTATATGTGAAAATGCTGAACTTAATATGAATATCAAAAACAGCACTTGGGGTGCAGCAATTTTATGCAATGCATCTAAGATCAATGTTTACGGCAAATTTAATTCTGTTTCCGATAAAGGAATTTTATATGATTCAGAAAGACTTAGCGGAAACCAAATTAATATCTATAATGGCGCTGAAGCTACGCTTAAATTAACCTACATTTCACTTGGCAACTTTTTAGATGATACCACATTTAACAGTATGTTTCTTGAGGAAGGATCTCGTTTGAATATCAAAGATAATTCTTCAACAAAGTATTTGTTGACGACATCTGATTATATGCTGGAAAATAAGACATCTTCAACAAAAATTGCTTATTCGACTAACTTTGCGAACAGCGGATGTTTTACTCAAGTTACGGACAGAAGTATT
>SUUJ01000011.1 GCA_015062585.1 Alphaproteobacteria bacterium
TCAGAAGATAGCCATCAACAAACGGCCCTTTCCATACGGAACGTGTCATTAGCGTTTCTCCTTATTTCTTTTTGTTTTCATGACGAGTTCTCATGATGAACTTGTCAGTTTTCTTGTTAGTACGAGTTTTAGCACCCTTAGTAGGTTTACCCCAAGGAGTAACAGGATGACGACCGCCTGATGTACGACCTTCACCACCACCGTGCGGGTGATCAACTGGGTTCATAGCAACACCACGAGAAACCGGACGGTTACCTAACCAACGGTTACGACCGGCCTTACCGAGTGATTTATTTTGGTTATCAGGGTTAGATACTGCACCAACAGTAGCCAAACATTCTTCACGAACAACCCTTAACTCACCAGAACTCAATTTCAATTGAGCATAACCGGCATCTTTACCAACCAATTGAGCATAACAACCAGCAGAACGAACTAATTGTCCGCCTTTTCCGGCCTTCAACTCAACATTGTGAATGATAGTACCAACCGGCATGTTTTTCAAAGGCATAGCATTACCCGGTTTGATATCAGCTTTTTCAGAAGAAATAACCTTATCACCGGCTTTTAATCTTTGAGGAGCCAAAATATAAGCCTTTTCGCCATCTTCATAGCTGATTAAAGCAATGAAAGCTGAACGGTTAGGATCATATTCGATTCTCTCAACAGTTGCCTCTAAATCAAATTTTCTACGTTTGAAGTCAATCACGCGTAATTTGCGTTTATGACCGCCACCAATTCTACGACTGGTTACATGGCCGTAATTATCACGACCACCGGTTTTTGTTAAACCGACAGTCAATGTCTTTTCCGGCTTACCTTTGTACAACTCGCTTCTGTCAACGATAACGAGCTGACGCAATCCAGGAGATGTGGGCTTATAATTTTTCAATGCCATTTCTTATATTCCTGTTGTAACATCAATGTTTTGACCTTCGGCAAGAGTAACCACAGCCTTTTTGTAATCAGAACGTTGTCCGATATGACCGCGGAAAACTTTTTCCTTACCGTTTGTACGAATTGTATTCACTTTGTTTACTTTAACATTAAAGATTGCTTCAACAGCAGCCTTTACTTCGTCTTTATTAGCAGACAAAGGAACGATAAATGTAACTTTTCCGTTTTCTGAAGAAATCATAGATTTTTCAGTAATAACCGGGCGTACTAATGTATCATACATTTTAGCAGTTACATTGTTTGTTTTTTTAGACTTACTCATTTCAATCTTTCTCCTAAGCAAACAACTGCATCTTTAGTCAAGACTAATTTTTCTCTTCTTAAGATGTCATAAACGTTAGCACCAACAGTCGGTAAAACATCAACACCGATAAGGTTACGAGAAGCAAGAGCGAAGTTTGTATCAACCTCTTTGCCATCGATAAACAAACTGTTGTTCAAACCGCAAGCTGTTAATTTTTCGTTCAACAATTTGGTTTTCGGTTCAGCCAATTTAGCTTCATCAATAATAACCAAGTTGCCTTCTTTAGCTTTTGCAGACAAAGCTGTCTTCAAGCCAAGCTTACGGAATTTTTTGGTCAAATCATGTGAGTGATCACGAACAACCGGACCAAATACAACACCACCCTTACGGAATTGTGTGCCTTTGCGAGAACCCTGACGAGCTCTACCACCGCCTTTTTGTTTAAAAGGTTTTGCAGGAGTTAAAGCAACTTCTGAACGACCTTTGGTTTTGTGTGTACCGGCTTGAAGTCTGGCCAATTGCCATACAACAACACGGTGTAAGATGTCAGCGCAAACTTCCAAACCAAAAATTGATTTGTCAAGTTCAATTGAACCAACAACTTTATTATCTAAATTTAAGATGTCCTGTTTCATTATCTTCATCCTTATAATCTCTATGCATTTTCAGCTGGAGCTTCAACTTCAGCTTTAGCTGCAACAGGTTCATCAACTTTAATCAAACCGGCCGGAGTAGGCAACTTAACTGAAGAAACCTTCTTAACGGCATCAGTAACATATACCCAAGAATTTTCACTTCCCGGAACGCCACCTTTAACCATAATCAAGCCCTTATCAGCATTAACAGCCACAACTTTCAAGTTTTGAACGGTTACGCGTTCATCACCCATATGTCCGGCCATCTTTTTACCCTTAAATACCCTACCGGGATCTTGTCTTTGTCCTGTAGAACCATGAGAACGGTGAGAAATTGACACACCGTGTGTAGCTTCCAAACCGGCAAAGTTGTGGCGTTTCATAACACCGGCAAAACCTTTACCGTTAGATGTTCCGCATACATCAACATAGCAACCCGGAACAAAATGTTCTACAGATAGTTTATCACCAACCGAAAGAAGACAATCTTCAGAAACTCTGAATTCTGCCAATTTTTTCTTCGGCTCAACATTAGCCTTTGCAAAATATCCCTTCAAAGGTTTAGACAAGTTTTTGGCTTTTACGGAACCGCAACCCAATTGAACAGATGTATAACCATCTTTTTCTTGAGTTCTAACGGCAACAACTTCCAAACCGTCAACTTGCAAAACTGTCACAGGAACATGAGTTCCGTCAACATCAAAAATGCGGGACATTCCAAGTTTTTTTGCAATTAGACCTGTACGCATTATTATTTTTTCCTTTTCTTAATAGGTTGACTTAAAATTTTTATTCCAAGCCAACATTAACATTATAACTTAATTTCAACATTAACACCGGCAGCCAAGTCTAACTTCATCAAAGCATCAACTGTTTGCGGTGTCGGATCTACGATATCAAGAAGTCTTTTGTGTGTTCTGATTTCGAATTGTTCACGAGATTTTTTATCTACGTGCGGAGATCTGTTAACAGTAAACTTCTCGATTCTTGTCGGAAGAGGAATAGGACCTCTTACGTTAGCGCCTGTTCTTTTGGCTGTGTGAACGATTTCTTTTGTAGAAAGGTCCAACAAGCGATGATCAAAAGCTTTCAAGCGAATTCTAATATTTTGTGTATCCATCTTAAAATACTTTTCCTTATAACTAGACGGCATAAATTCACCTGTTTTAGAATTTTGCCATCTAAAAGTTTAACCTTATACAGAGCCTTACAGTTTCTTGTTTTTCGTCAGTTTAAACAAACGCCCTAACTTAACAAAAAGCTAGGAAAACCTAAGGTTGCGCTATGTTTTATATCGCAAAGATTTGAGGGTAAAATTTCCCCAACCCCTTTGACACAGGGGCTTTGTAACATATCTAAAACTTAATTGCAAGCAAAAAAATGAAAAAAATTAAAAAAAATTACATTTTATGTCTTCCGCAAATCAAGACTCAGACTCTATTTGAGTCAAATCAACATTTTTGTCCAACAAGAGTCTAATTCATTTCAAAAGACTATTCTTTTATTCTTTGCCACAAATCAAAATTATTCACCTTTCTGTAATTTTTTTCTATATAATCTTTATCTATTTTCCAAAAATCAACATCTCTTTTTACAATTTTTGACCTATATTCCGGATTTTTTGCAACTCTTTGCCAGATCAAAAAATTACGTCTTTGAAAGAAAGAAAAATACCAGTTGGAGTGAGTATCTATTATATTCCATAACTCCGAACCAAACAAAAACTTTGGTTTCTTTTCCTTTATAAACTCATTAAGATCAAAAGATTTATCATCTCTATTTAAGAGATCAACAATCACAACATTCCCTACACCCAGCCAATGATAATCCACCAAGGGTTGATATAAATTGAAATTCAAGTTATTTAACATTACAACCTTATCTTCAGGACTCCCATTGTCCAAAACATATCTGATTGTATTAACATATTTGGCAGCACTATTTTTCTGATATTCTTTTGGATACATACTAAGCAAATTCAAAAAAATAAAAAAAGTCATAATGATATACAGAAGAGCATTTTTTTCAGTATTAGCGCATTTTCTACCCAAAATTATTACCGCTAAATACATATACATGTATATATATTGCACATGAGGAAAGAACATTATCAATGAGATTGCCGCGAACACCCATGAAATCATCACCAATAATATATCATCATCGTACTTAAAATATCTTATAACTCCTACTCCCACCAAAAGAGTAATTGGTTTCAAAAAATAAGGAACTCCCGATGTATAATTACCATAGTACGATTTCATCAACATATTAAATTCAAAATTGCAATACCACCAATCAGCTAATATACCTTTATACCACAAAAAAGCTACCATCAAAAGCAACAAAGCCAAAGCACTAAAACCGGCAATAAAAAAATCTTTCATTTGTACTTTTTTCTTAATTACAAAATAAATATTACCAAGAACAAAACCGACACCCAAAAATGCTATTTTTTGCAAAAAAGCAAAACTCACTACTAGACTGCAATAAGCCAACACTAAATAGGCTAACCTTTGTTTTTTTAAATATTTAATATTCCAATAAATTGCCATAATATAGAACAGACACATAAAAATATCCGGACGAAAAGTCAAAATGTCTTTCCACATTGGCAGTGCGAACAAACACAACAGAGAAAAAACGGCAGATCTTTTATCGTAAACCAACAACGCAAGCTTATACACTATAAACATACATACAAAATGCCCTATCAATGCTATAGCACGGGCCATATACAAAACATTAATATTTCTGTAAAAAAACTTTGCGACAGGTGAAAACAAATACCAAAACAACGGATTATGATGCTCAAAAAAATCCTTATATGGCAGTTTACCCTCAGATATTAACCAAGATGCATAAATATGTTCAACCGTGTCATAAAAACATTCTCCGGCAGCCGAAAAATACCTTACAATACATACAAATAAAAACGACAAAACGGATAAATACACTAACTCTTTTTTATAATCATCAAAACAATTTATAACTCTTGAAGCGATCATTATTTCTTTTCCTCGTGATACTCTTTTTCGGTATTAACCTGCCATATATTATCTTTACTGTTTGCTTTGCTCACAATATTATCAACCGCTGTCATTGCTGTCAAAACCGAATGATCCATATTATTATATTTATGCATTCCGTTGCGTCCGATTAAAAACAAATTATCAAAACCGTCAACAAACTCACGAATTTTTTCAAATTTATCATAACTTCCGAAATAAGCCGGATATGCTTTTTCAACTTTATAGGAACAAGTATCTAAAACATCTTCAATGTCAACCACACCCATTTTTACCAATTCGCCGACTGCAAAATCAATAAAATCCTTATCCTTAGCATCCCAAATTTCATCCCCTTGCGAACAAAAATACTCCAATCCGAGCCATACTGTATTTTCAAAGTCATTAACCATATACGGAGACCAGTTATTAAAAACTTGAATGCGTCCCATTTTTACATTCTTTTCTTGCACATAAATCCAAGTATCCGGCACTATTCCGTTAACAGTCTTATACTTAGTCTTATTTTTTAGCTTTAATTTGTTTACCAAAACACCGACTGTTCTAAAATCACGATAGGCCAAACCATCCGCTATATTTTTAACCTCATCACTAACACTATTTTTCATCAGTTTTATCAAATATTTTACGGGCATTGACGATAATACATAATCAGGCTCTATTTCTTTCTTTTCTCCGTTATCATTTTCCCAACAAATCTTTTTTACCAGATTGCCCTCACAAACTACATCGGTTATTTTTATATTAAATAAAATGTCTCCGCCTTTTTCTTTTATCTTATCTGCCACTGTTTGCCACAAATGTCCGGGACCGAATTTCGGATAATAAAAACTGTCAATTAACGATGTCTCGATATTTTTACCTTTTTTAATCTTAAATATTTTTTGAAAAATATCTTTAACAATCGCCAATATAGATATTCCCTTAACCCTTTGAGCGCCCCATTCGGCAGAAATATCCGCACATTTTATTCCCCACAATTTTTCGGTATAGTCCTTAAAAAAAGTTTCATATAATTTATAACCGAAGCGATTTACAAAAAAATCTTCCAAACTTTTTTCATTTCTCTTAAATACCAGAGCCTTAAAATAAGACAATACAATCAATATCATCCGCAAAATGCCAAGTCCTAATACTGTATTCAGCGACAGCGACACGGGATAGTCAAAAAACTTTTTATTATAATATATCCTTGAAATTCGGCGTCTTTGTAACATTACATTATCATTTTTTTCAGGATCGTACATAGCCGTATTATGTGCCTTATTATTTTCATCAGACAATAAAATATCGTCCTTACTTGGCGCAGTCTGTAAAGGCAAAAAATTAAGCCACCATTTCATTACCCTGTCTGATTTGGTAAAGAAACGATGGCCACCTAAATCTATTCTATTATTTTTATAATTGTGTGTAGCCGATATACCGCCGACAAAATCATTTTTTTCCAGAACAACAGGATGTATATCTGTTCTTTCGAGAAATTCATATGCAGCTGTTAAACCAGCTGGTCCGGCGCCTATAATTACCGCTGTTTTCTTCATGTATAATCCTCATTTTACTATAACGCCATAATTGTATAGAGAGGATTATCGTTTGTAAACAATAAATTATATTATGCACATTAAGCGCATATTTAAATTTCTTTAATATTGCACCGAAAATTTTAATAGATATCAACGGGCAAACATTTACCTTGGCTTTACAGCCGACCACATTTTCTCTAACGAATAAAAATCTCTCACTTCCGGACGGAAAATATGGATTATAACATCATAAGCATCAACCAACACCCAATCGGCCTTTTCCAAACCTTCAGATATGGAAGAACAACCGTTTTCTTTCAATTTCATTTGCAAATTTTCTGCCAAAGAAGCAACATGACGATTCGAATTTCCGCTGGCCACCACCATACATGAGGCGATAGAAGATTTCCCCTCCAAATCAATAACAATAACATCTTCAGCCTTGCCGTCATCCAATGATGTTTTGACAATTTCCAATATTTTTTCTACCGGATCTACATTCTTTTTTGCTTTTACTTTTCCAGCCACTTTAATCTTCTCCTTTTTTTACAATGGCGACCATGGTTTGTCGGCAACAACAATTTGCTCTTCCACCACATCTTCATCTCTGCGTTTTCTGTCACGAGTAATGTATTTATTGACCTCTAACAAACAATCAAACACACCTTTTTTAGCAATTGCCGAGATGGCAAACACTTTTTTTCCGATTGCTTTTTCCAAAGCTTTTTGTTTTTTTGCTATCTCTTTGTCATCTAAAGCGTCTATTTTATTTAGCGCCACGACTTCAGGCTTCTTAGCCAATTTTTCATCATATAATTCAAGCTCTTTTCTGATGTTCTTGTATGTTGTAACCACATCATCGGATGTAGCATCAACCAAATGCAACAAAGCAAAACAGCGTTCAATATGCTTCAAAAATCTATCGCCTAAACCGACACCTTCGCTGGCACCCTCAATAAGTCCCGGAATATCGGCAATAACCATTTCGTAGTTATCAACCCAAGCCACACCCAAATTCGGATGCAATGTTGTAAACGGATAATCGGCAATTTTTGGTCTGGCTTTGGTAACCACTGACAAAAATGTAGACTTGCCGGCATTAGGCATTCCCAAAAGCCCTACATCGGCAATAACCTTTAAACGCAACCAAACCCACTTTTCTTCTCCCGGCCAGCCCGGTTCGGCATAGCGAGGAGCCTGATTGGTCGATGACTTAAACTGCGCATTTCCGCGACCGCCATCACCACCTTTGGCAATAAGAAATTTTTGTCCCGGCTCAATCATATCAACAATCAATGTTTCTTGATCATCAGCCAAAATCTCGGTTCCTACCGGAACTTTAATTACGATATCTTCACCTTTAGGTCCTGTTTTGTCGCTTCCCATACCGTTGCGACCTTTTTGCGCCTTAAAATGTTGATGATAGCGAAAGTCAATCAAAGTATTAAGATTCGGCACAGCCTCAATCCACACGCTACCGCCCTTACCGCCATCACCACCATTAGGTCCGCCGAATTCGATATATTTTTCACGACGAAAAGACACACAACCGGCACCGCCGTCGCCCGATTGAATATAAATTTTTGCCTGATCTAAAAATTTCATTTTAATTTACGCCTTTTCATCTGTTTTATTGCTTTACAATATTCTACTTTTTTCGAAAAGTAAAGGGGACGCCAACGCAATCCCCCTTATTATATCATTTATAGTGTTTTGCTCAACAAAGCTTATTCAGCAACAACAGAAACAACTGTTTTGTTACCGGCCTTTTTAGAGAAAACGACCTTACCTTCGCTGATAGCAAAGATTGTGTGATCTTTACCCATACCAACATTAGCACCCGGATGATATTGAGTACCGCGTTGGCGAACAATGATGTTACCAGCAATAACGCTTTGACCACCTGATTTTTTCAAACCCAAGCGGCGTCCGATAGAGTCGCGTCCGTTAGAAGAGCTACCACCTGATTTCTTATGAGCCATTGTATTATTCTCCCCTAATTACTTACCGATTACATCAGTAATTTTTACCAATGTAATACTTTGTCTGTGGCCGTTTTTACGACGATAGTTTTGTCTTCTTTTCTTTTTGAAGATAATAACTTTAGCGTCTCTAGCCTGTTTAACTACAAGTGCTTTAACAGAAGCGCCGGCAACCAAAGGAGTTCCGATAGAATCACCCAAAGCCAAAACTTCGTTAAAAACAACTTCTTTACCTTCTTCACCGGCAATTTTTTCAATCTTGATAACATCGCCGGAAGTAACGCGGTATTGTTTTCCGCCAGTTTTAATTACTGCATACATTTTTTTCACCTTTATATTTAAAAACATAAAACGTTGCTTTGCAATATACATAAGTTTTTTCGGCTGTCAACAAGATTCTCTATCTTTTTTTAAATTTCTTGCTGTTTTTTTGTTTCATATGCAACGCCCGATATAATTCCGGCCGCATAAATTTACCTTTCCAAATACCTGATTTTTGCTCTTTAGCAATATTTTCAGCCCGCTTAAACTTATCGCCATAAGAAACAGCCCATCCGCTTAAAACCATTTTTTCATTGATACTGTTACCATTTTCATCAAAACATTCCATAAGCTTGCGCTTATATTTATCGACACCCTTTGTTTTGCAATCAGCACCTTTAGATATCAACATTTTAAGAACGCTATATGCCACTTTTCCGCAATTATATTTTTCTTTACTTTCATTATAACATTCTTGGAACAACTCCGGTGCATCAATATCAATCAAACGGATTCTGCTTCGGCCCTGTTCCAAACTGTCACCATCAATAACTTTATATTTTATTAAGGCAGCAAAACAATTGGCGCATATCATCAAACACATCGCCATAACCGATACAAAAATGATTTTATCCATTAACTTTGTCATAGCTATATTTTATGCGTTAATATCAATATTTTTTCAAGACAAAATTTTATAAAAAAACTTTTTGATAACCTCAAAAAAACGCTTTGTATTTACATACTTATATCATAATATGTGTTATATTTGTTTGAATAAGGAATAAAAATGTTGCGTAGAATAATTTTGTCATTGGCTCTAATGCCTTTATTTATCGGTCTCTGCGGTTGTGAAAGCTTGCGCGAGCTTTCTCTTCATGACATCACTTCGGGACTTTTAGGTAACAAGGTTTCCGATAGCGAAATTGAACCGGCCATTGTTCAAAGGCAAATAAAAAAACCGACATCAATCGTCGTTTGCCGCTCACATCAATGTGCTCCCGCAAAAATATCAATGACAAGAGAATATGTATTTAACTCTCTTTTACAATTGTTTGACAACAACAATTATCAAAAAATGTTGGTTTGCCAAGCCGATCCCATGTCACACACTTGCATAGAAAACTACATAACACTCCCTATCAAAGTAGGAGTTGTTCCGACTCAAGCTTACATCGACGCAGTTAAAATAACAGATGTAGTAATCGGCAAAAAAGGTTCTTCCATTGACCTTATCTTAAACTATAATTTAACTTACGGCGGACAAGTTGCCGAATGCACACCGGCAAACTCACTGTTATTTGCTCGCACAATCGACCATGTACTTATAGAAGACTCAGGATACAATTGCAAAATGACCACCATCGGTCATACTAATGTTAAAACAGTATTTACAATCGATTACATTGATTTGGACTATGGCTACATCGGCGGTTATTATTCCATCGGCTTGACAGGTCCCGCATATGGCGGAAGCAACGATTATATGATATTGCGTATGCCTCGCAATGCCTATCCTTTATCCCCGGCATTAAGAGCGCCCAAAAAGAAAACTCAAGCATCACTAATGGGAGCTGTACCGACAATAACTAACGGAACAAATACTTCCGCAGAGCAATCTATAAGCCACTCCGGTCAAGTTCAAATATTCCCTATCGAAAAGAAAGCTGAAGAACCGGCCGAAGAAACAAAGGCAAAAACAGAAACAAAAACCGAATAAAAAAACGGCTGTTTTTCAGCCGTTTTCTTTTATCTAAGCTCCATATGAAAAATATTTAACAGCCTCATAAATTACTATGCGTTCAACTCTTTCAAATGATAAGCTGGTTTGACCATATACAATTCGCCCTGAAGAATTTGGCAATCTGCCGTTTCTTATCTGATACTCTTTAACATCTCTAAGACTCATAACTACGCCATCAGCAAACTGTACGACCCAACCATAACTATCGTAACCGATATTTACATGTATGGTTTTGCAAGTACTGGTACCTTCAAACTCGGCACTTGCAGATGATTTTCCAAATTCATAAACCTCATCAGCCGAACTTCCGCTATACCATTTCAAATATTTCATATTTTCAGGTGCGACAACACTAAAGGCCCCTACATTTACATTGTTTGTATCATCTGAAAAATTATTTGCACCATCGTATGCGCCCTCTTCCTCAACGGAAGCCACATTCTCAACAACCTTTTGTTCTTCAACCATTGTTTCTTGAGGTTCAACTACGATATCTTCTTCTATATCCGAAAGAGTATCAATAGCTTGAGGAGATTCAACACCTTCAACAACACTAACTTCTTGAGGTTGCAACATATCTTCTTCCACGGATACTTCAATATCTTGAGGCGATTCAATATCCTCTATGGTACTAACTTCTTGAGGTTGCATTACATCTTCTGCAAGCGCTTCCATATCTGATGGCAATTCATATTCTTGTGTCAAATATTCTTGTTCAATTGCTTCACCGGAATTTTCAATCACCGGTGTATCTGCATTTGCATAAAAATCATCATTATTTTCTAAATATTGCTCATCGTTTTCACTATTTGCATTATCAAAAAATTTCTCTTCTTGAGCTGTTTCGCTGTTTTCTGCAAAATCTTGTGCAAAGTCATTATTTATTTCATCAGCAGTCTCAGGAGCTGCTTCAAAATAAGGTTCCTGTCTTGCCTGATCATCAACATATACTTCGCCCTCGCCGATTGCGTCAAATGAAAAATCACCGGAAAAATCACCGGTAGTACTAATCATTGGATCATCCGCAATCTGCTCATTTGGCAAATTTTCTCCATTACCTTCGGCCGTAAACATATCCTTAAATTCATCAGAATTTGCAAAATTCTCAAATTCATCAAAATTAACATCATCAAAATCGACATTATCACTATTTTCAATATCACTCATCGTCTTATCCTTTTTTTACTACAAAGGTAATTCAATAACAACCTGTAATCCGCCCAAACGGCTATCGCCCAAAGAAATCTTACCGCCATGTGCCGTAATAATATCTTTTGTAATCGACAGTCCCAACCCTATTCCGCCGGTTTCCTTGTTTCGAGATTCTTCTAAACGATAAAAAGCCTTAAAAGCATCTTCTCTTTTTTCTTTAGGAATACCGGGGCCATTATCATCAACACAAATCACTATTTTTCTATCATATTTTTTTACGGTCACCTTTATTTTTTTACCATATCGCGAAGCATTTGCCACAACATTTGTAATTGCCCTTTTTAAGGCTTGTTCTTTGGCAACTATTATTTTTTCGTCATCCGAAGTTTCAAATTTAATGTTCTTATTCAATGATCTGGCCACAATTTCACCGACCAACGCATCAACATCAACCTCTATTGATGCTTCGTCACCCTGTCCTTTCACAAAAGAAAGATAACCGTTTAACATCTTTTCCATTTCGTCAATATCAGCCAAAAAATCTTTCTTATCAGGGTTATTATCCATCATTGTAACCATCAGTTTCAGTCTGGTTAACGGTGTGCGCAAGTCGTGAGAAATTCCGGCCAACATTTGCGTTCTTTCAGCAATTTGTCTGATAATTCTTCTTTTCATTTCAATAAACGCAACACCGGCTTTTCTAACCTCTGATGAGCCATAAGGCTTAAAATCATCATCAATTCCCTTACCAAAATTTTCTGCCGTCTGTGCCAGTTCGGCAATTGATCTCACTTGTATTCTTAAAAATAATACCGACACCAAAAATAAAAACACAGATGTTGCCACCATCCAAACTACAAACATAAATATTGAAGAAGAAAATATTTTTTTCTTAGCACACAAAAACTCATAAACACCATTTTCTTTTTCAACCAAAACAATCAAATTATTGCCTTTGCCTTTATCATCAAGCGATATCATCCATTTATTATCAACAAAGACATTTTGCATTGATTCTTTTAAATATCCCACAACCATAGGATTCAATTTCATTCGTCGGCTGAACGAAGATATAGATTTACCCTCATAAAAATTAAATTCAATTCCCATATCATGCGCAACGGTATTCTTAATCTTGGCCACAGACATACCTTCATCTTTAAGTGAAATGATAACTTTTATGTTCTCTACCAGATTATCGGAAAGTCTTCTGCCCATACGGCTCCAACTACCGTCAAAAAATACCACGACAGACACTATTTGCACCACAATCAGCGGAACAAATATCAACATCATAGTTCGGAAAAACAATGTTCTCGGCAATAATTTTCTTCGCCAAAAATTCAATTTATCTTCCATTTTTTGCGGTAATCTTATATGCATCTTTTAACAATCCTTAATCAGACAACAACATATATCCCTTACCACGCAAAGTTTGCAGATATCGAGGATTTTTTGAATCTTTTTCAATTTTTTTTCTTAAACGGGTTATTTGCACATCAATTGAGCGAGGTGACTGACCTGCGCCCAAAATCTCTGACAATTTTTCTCTGGAAAAAACTTGCCCGCTTTTAGTTCCCAATATCACCAACAAACTCTGTTCTACCGGTGTAATATGAAGCAACTGTCCTTGCTTAGAAACAAGTTCTTTTGTTTGCATATCAAACACAAACATTCCCAAATCAAGTTTTTGATTTTCTTTCTTTTCCTTTGGCGTTCTTCTTAAAATACTACCGATACGAAGCAACAATTCTTTCGGTTCAAAAGGTTTTGATACATAATCATCAGCGCCATGTTCCAAACCGGTTATTCTATCTTCAACATCACCCATTGCCGTAAGCATAATCACCGGAATAGAATTTTCTACCCTAAGCTTCCTTAAAAATTCAAGTCCGCTTTCTTTGGGCATCATTATATCAACAATCAGCAGATTAAATTTATATTGTTGCATCATGAATCGCGCTTCATCAGCATCTTTTGCTGTTGATACTAAAAAAGAATTTTCACGCAAAAATCTTTGTAACAAATTGCGTAATCTTGTATCATCATCAACAACTAAAATATGCTTAGCATCTTGATCCATAAACAAACTTTCAAAAACTATTTTTTACTTTTAGCTTTGGCAGGTTTCTTTACTTTGGTAGTTTTAGAAGAAGTTTTGCCGGCTTTTTTTACAGATGTTTTCTTAGTTTTCTTTTCTTTTGCTTCGACTTTTATTTCTATTTTAGGTAGAGCAATCTTAGGCATAGCCGGCATTTTTGCACATTTTTCGGTTTCGCAAATATAATCCAAACTTTTTTGAAAATATTGATAACCTGTGATAAAAGTGAGTACTCCGGCAATCCAAAGCAAAAATTCACCAATCTCACCCCAATACCAAAATCCTTTCAACAACATCATTGACAATGCGGTCATTTGAAAACCGGTCTTCCATTTTGCAAGTCTGGTAACCGGCATACCTACATTAACTTCACGCAAAAATTCACGCAAACCCGAAACCAAAATTTCGCGACACAGAATTACGATAACCGGTATAAAGCTCAATTTACAAACAACCATGTCAGGTTTTGCCAGCAACACAACCAGTGCTGATGTTACCAATAATTTATCGGCAATCGGGTCCAACAAACGACCAAAAGCCGATGTCTCACCTCTGGCACGAGCCAAATAACCGTCAAAATAATCGGTAATTGACGCCACAATAAACAACACTGCAGCAATAAACGCCCACAATGTTGAGGTAATATACACCGACAAAAATATTGCCGGAATTACTACAATTCGGGAAATTGTCAAAATATTCGGAAGATTATACATAATTCATTGTCCTATAATATTGTTATTTTGCCTTTGATATTAAAACATAATTTTTAATTATGGAAGTAGCTATAAATCTTTTCCGCTACTTTTTTACTGATTCCCTCAACTTTTTGCAAATCAGCCAAATTAGCCTGCGCCACATCATCAGCCGAACCGAAATATTTAAGCAAATCACTTTTCCTTTTTTTGCCTATTCCTTCTATCTCATCCAATGACGACTTATACATTGATTTAGCCCTTCTTTTTCTGTGAGTTCCGATGGCAAAACGATGTGCTTCGTCGCGCAAATTTTGCAAATAAAATGCTAAAGGAGAACGATATTCCAGCTCAAAGCTCATCTTGTCTTTCATATGATAAAATTCTTTTCCGGCATTTCGTTCCGGCCCTTTAGAAATAGCAATAATGGCAATTCTTGAAGTATCATATTTTGCTAACACCTCATGTACCGCATTTAATTGTCCTCTTCCGCCATCAAGCAATATAACATCAGGCCTGTTTTCTTCCGTCATTTTTTCAAATCGGCGCAACAAAACCTCTTTCATCATGGCGAAGTCATCTTGGGTAATATTTTCGTTTTTAATATTAAATGTACGATAATTTTTCTTATCAAAGCCATCCGGCGTAGCTACTACCATTGCTCCGATTGCATAGCTGCCCTGATTATGTGAGTTATCATAAATTTCGATTCTTTTTGGAATATCAGCAAGCCCGAATTTATCCCTAAACTCTTCCAAATTTGTTTTAACCGAGGCTTCCAATGCTATCTTTCGTCTTATGGCATCGACAGCATTTTTCTTGGCAAATTCACTCAATTTCAGTTTATTACCGCTTTTAGGTGTTACCAACTTACAACCCAACGCATTTTGCCAAAATTCAAAATCTATGTTTTCGCTGACAATTATTTCTTTCGGCACCTGATTATTGACATAAAACTCACTCAAAAAAGCCTCTAAAACTTCCGTTTTCTCAGCCTCATCCGTTTGTTTGGGAAAATATACCGCATTACCGCAATTTTGCCCCGAACGGATAAAAAATATCTCTACCGCAAAAATATTGCTCTCTTTGGCAACTCCGATAATATCGGCTGACTTCAATTTATCATATTCCACATTTTGCTTAGACTGAACCGTACTCAACGCTCTGATTCTATCCCGAAATACCAATGCGGTTTCAAAATCTAATTTCTTACTGGCTTCTTCCATTTTGTCGGATAATTCTTTTTGAATAGAAGTATTTTTACCCTCTAAAAACTCTATGGCATCGCGCACTGACTTTTTATAATCTTCTGATGATATTTTATTTACGCAAGGCGCCGAACATCTTTTTATCTGATGCAGCAAACAAGGTCTTTGCCGATTCTTAAAAGATGTATCACGACAAGAGCGCAACATAAAAACTTTTTGCAAAACATCGACCACCGAATTAACCGCCAAAACCGAAGCAAACGGACCGAAATATTTATTTTTGTCTTTCTTTGCCCCTCGATATTTTGACAATCTGGGAAAATCGGCTTCAACATCTATCATCAAATATGGAAAAGTTTTATCATCTTTCAACAATATATTGTATTTTGGAGAATATTTTTTTATAAGCTCATTTTCTACCAACAACGCTCTGGCTTCATTTTCCACCACCACAAATTCCATTCTATCGATTTGAGCCACCATCTGTTGCAAGCGCTTTGGCAATTTTTCGATATGCGAATAGGCCACTATTCTATTTTTTATATTTTTAGCCTTTCCCACATACAAAACCTCATCGAATGTACTTATCATTCGATAAACGCCCGCTTCTTGAGGCGCAATTTTAATGTATTTTTTTAAGTTTGCTAAACCCTTTTTCAAATCAAACAAAACGACATCTCCAAATATCAGATTTGATTTTAATTATGAAAAAAATTTTTTCAACCATAAAAAATCCCTTAAGGTTAGGCTTTCAAAAAAAAGCGAACCTTAAGGGTTGAGGAGCTCAGTTTTTCTTCACTATGAAAAACAATAATCCTACCATTATGGCAACAAACAAAATTGTCACAATTATCGAACCTGTCAATGTCAGTTTCATATTGTAAAAGCTTAAAAAGTTAAACATATTGCTATCGCAGTTAATATACACTATTTTAAGGTCCGGTGCAATAAAAAAAATTAAGCCCCTGTTTTATATACAAAACAAGGACTTAACCGTTTATATTATAAGTTTTTATTTTACATTATTTAAAAATTCGACTTTCATTACAGCTAATGAGTTTGCCGAAATTCTGCTTACAGCATCATAAAAATCGCTATAATTTGAGGCTTTATCCAACCATGTAACAAATTTTTCATTTTTTAACATATCTTCATTAAGCGGTTTTTTAGCAATACCGACAGCGCGTTTAATTTCGCCTTTTGTAACAAAATCACTGACTACCGACCAAGCTCTGTCTTCTTCCGAAAAACTTTCTTTTGCTTTGTTGTCACCGTTTTTCTTAATTTTTATAATTTTATTTATCTGATAATAGATTCTCTCTTTCCAATCTTTTGGTTCGAGCTCTTGAGCGACTTTGGTATATTTTTCGGCATAAATATCTGCAAATTCATTTTGCAATTCTTCTTTGGTTGCAATACCTACCGGGGCAATTTTATTTATCAACTCCAATTCTTTGGCAATTTTACCGTTACCTTTTACTATTTCGCTCAAAACCTCGGCTTCGTACAAAAACTCTCCTCCACGCTCAGCCGCATCTTTAACCAACATCGCACTCATCAATGTAAGCGCACTTTTATTGGTAACTTTAGCTAAATCAGAAATTTTACCTTCGGCCTTATCCATTCTCACAACCAAACCCAAAACTGTTTCCATATCAGCTTTTGATTTAATGGTATTGAGGTTAACTTGCTCTATTGCCTCGATTCTCTTATTCATATCCGAAAAATCAGGATTTTCAGCCTTGCCTCTAACCATAGATAAGTCGGCTTGCAAAGATCTAACCTGTTGCATAAGAGCATCAATCTGCGGTTGATATATATCTTCTTTTACTTCGCTTTTAAACAGCATATCTCTTGCTTGTTCCAAAAGCTTAGGATTCTCCCATAACTTGTACCCCAAAACGCCGATAGCAACTATCACTATCAAAGAAACTGCCGGTTTTGTATAATTGCGTCTTTTAGCCTTTACCGTAGCCAAACTTTCTTTTTTATCAGAATCTTTTGCCATGAGATTTCCTTTCATTTTGAGTATTAAAACTCTTGTTTTTTTATAGTCTATATAATATAAAAAAAGAAGCAACAATAATTTAATTTATTAAAGAAGAAGAGTTATGATTGTATTAGGTATTGAATCAAGCTGTGATGAAACAGCTGCTGCACTTGTTAATGACAATAAAGAAATTTTATCCTCGGTTGTCTTAACCCAATCCGAACACAAAAATTTCGGTGGCGTAGTTCCTGAAATTGCGGCTCGTTCACACCTTGAACACATTGACGAGATTATTGAAGAAACCTTCAAAAAGGCAAATCTCAAACCCTCTGATATCGACGCTGTTGCCGTTGCCGGAGGCCCCGGCCTTATCGGTGGTGTTACTGTTGGTGTAATGGCCGGCAAAGCATTGTCTTTAGCCCTAAACAAACCGTTTATTGCCATCAATCATTTGGAAGGCCACGCCCTAACCGCTCGCTTAAACTCCGATGTCCAATACCCCTATCTTCTACTCTTAACTTCAGGTGGTCACTGTCAAATACTAATAGTCAACGAAGTCGGCAATTTCAAGAGATTAGGCACAACAATTGACGACGCTGCCGGCGAAGCTTTTGATAAAGTTGCAAAAATGTTAGGTCTCGGATACCCCGGTGGTCCGATTATCGAAAAAATGGCCTCACTTGGTGATGAAAATCGCTTTGTTCTACCGCGTCCGTTATATAACTCGCCTGATTGCAATTTATCATTTTCAGGGCTAAAAACAGCGGTTCGAAAAATTATTGAATCTTACGCCGAAGATGGCAAATTAGAACACGCTATTTTACGCAAACAAGATATTGCCGATATCTGCGCTTGTTTTCAAAAAGCCGCCACCGATTGTTTGCTTCACAAACTAAAAAAAGCTATTTCAATTTTTAAAAAAGAATGCCCTAACGGTAAACATATCGTGGTTGCCGGCGGTGTAGCTGCCAACATATATCTCCGTAGCAAATTGGAAGAATTAGCTAACTCAAATAATCTTATTTTTGCCGCACCGCCAATCAAATTTTGCACCGATAACGGCGTTATGATTGCATGGGCCGGAGTTGAACGAGCTCAAAAAGGCTTGTTTGATGAACTTGACTTCAAACCACGCCCTCGTTGGCCCTTAGATGAAACAGCCCCAAAAGCGGCCGGTGCCGGTGGAGTAAAAGCATGAGAAAGATATCCGAAATCTGCCAAATTTTAGATGTATTCAAATCCCTTGACAGCAACCCGAAAAGTGAGCTCGAATTTCATAATGCCTATACTCTTTTAGTAGCCATTGTTCTTTCGGCTCAAAGCACTGACAAAGGCGTCAACAAAGCCACCAAAGAGCTTTTCAAAATTGCCGACACACCGCAAAAAATACTCAATTTAGGCCTTGATAAACTGAAAGAACACATCAAAACAATCGGCCTTTATAACAACAAAGCCAAAAACATTATCGCCTTATCTCAAATTTTGGTTGATAAATGCAATGGTGAAATTCCTCACAATCGTGAGATTATTGAATCACTCCCTGGTGTAGGACGCAAAACTGCCAATGTCTTATTCAATGTTTGGTGGAATGAGCCTACTGTTGCCGTTGACACTCATGTCTTGCGCCTTGCCAAAAGATTAGAATTAAGCGATAACGACACTCCGCTCGGTGTTGAAGAAGATTTAAACAAATTACCTGATGAATATAAAAAACACCTAAATCATTGGCTTGTATTGTTTGGTCGTTACACTTGCAAAGCTCAAAAACCAAACTGTGCCGAATGCCCTATCGCAAACTTTTGTAAAAGCTCTGATAAAAAAATCTAGACCTCAAATTTTCTATTAAAATTTTCATTCAAAACAAAAACCTACAACTTTTTTTATTGCTCAAGGTTTAATATATTTTTATTGACATAATTCCCATAAAAACTATAATTCGCACCATATTAAATATAATTAAATAATAAAAATAATAAATTATCCTGTATGAAAAAGTTTATTTTTTTGATTACCATCTGTTTTACAATGGTATCATGCAACAATCAGTTTGTTCTAGTGAACGAGAAAAACGTCACCACTTATATAACAATTTATGGTGATGCCCTTACGGAAAATGAAATTCAACAACTTCAGCAAGAGTTGATATCTTTGAATAAAAGTTGTCAATCTGTAAAAGAAGTTCGTAAAGGAGTCGAAAAGTTTATAAGAAATTCTTTTGATAAGAAGGTGTACTTAAAAAAAGTAACAAAAATCAACAATACGCCCTATGGCAGTATACATTCATATTCAGAAAACCCCAAACGATATATCGTGATATTTATATTTACGATTTTAGGTGGTACAATTTTCTTATATATGTTACTTAGGCGCTGATTATTATTTCAGTAACTCTCGTTAAATTATCTAAAAAAGATAGTTTAACGAGAGTTTTTTAATCCTTTTTATAAAAATCTAAACTCTGACAAAAACTCCGTCTTCTACTTCGGGCAAAAACGAGCTTATACGCCCAACCACAAATTCCAAACTGTCAACTCGACCAAACAGAGGACCTTTTTGACAAGCAATCATCATTTTATCAAGGCTGTCATCGTTGCCTTTAAGTCTTAATAAAACGCTTCCGTCATAATCATTATGAACCCAACCGGAAATTCCGCCGATTTCTTTGGCTTTTGATACAGCCCAACGACGAAAACCGACACCTTGCACACGACCTTTTACTCTGATAACAACATCTTTCATTTCTTTAAGTAACTTTCAATTTCGACTAACTCGTCACATCTTTCTTTGCGTCTTTTAGCCGCTTCTTCGTCATTGCCCCACATTTCATTTTGCCACAATTCTTCCAAATAAGACAATTTACCGGCGGTTTGAGCATTTATTTTTCCTTTTACCAGCGCAAGAGCCAGCAACACCGATTTCATATTAAGCGCAGCGGCATAATAACAGGCAAGCTCTTTATCACTCATTTTTGCAAAAGCCACCTTCAGAGGCTTTTGCATTTCTTCATTGTCCGGAACATCAAGCTTATCGGTTTTTTTGACCTTGACCTTCATAGATTCTTCAACCCAGTCAATTATCGGTTGCCACTCTGTTTTTTGCTTCAAGTACAAATCTCTTTTTTCGCCCCAGAAAAATAACAAATCCGTTCTGGCAAATTCTAACAATTTTTTTTCAATTTCCTCTCGATATTGTCCGATTTCTTTAACGGCCTTGTCCAAAGTTTTTTTCATAAGTCCACTCCTTGTTAGAATTGTCCCGCAAAAGCATCAAGCAAATTTTTAGCGGCATTACCAATTTCTTTTACTGCATTTTTTGCTTGTTTATTAACTTCCTGATAAGCTCTTTTAGTACTGGATTTTACTCCTGTCGTTTGTTTAAATTTATTGGCATATTTTGTGCCCTCCAAAGCCGAACGACAAGGATCATCATCACCGCTCAAAAGCACTTCGCCACCCAAAGAAATACCACCGGTTGCCACAGCTCCGACAATTGTACTTATTGCTGATGATGTATCCAAGCGCAATTTAGGGTTATTTAAGGTACCTTCAATTTTTACAAATGACGCCAATGCTTGCGTAATATTTCCATCAGCTAATTTGTTAAGCGTCGGTGCAATAGTAAAGTTGATATTATCATTCACCAAATTTACATCACCGCTTCCTACCATCTTAAGTTGCTCCGAATTAAAAGCTATACTGCTCGGGAAATAAGCTTTTCCACCCTTAAAATCAGAACGAACAACGGCACATTTAACATCTAAATTTCTGGCTTTTGTCGTATCAACTTTTAACAAAGAAAGCAACTGACCTATTACATTATTGGTCAACCAACTCATATTAGCGCCTCTGATAGAAGTTTTATCCATTATTGCCACCAATTGACCGCTAACATTTTCCGACAGTTTACGATATGTGCTACCCGAAGTTGTCAATGACACATCCAACATCAAATCACCACCGTTGTTCACACTGAAAGATGACTTTTTATCGGCAAATGATTTATCAATTTCTTGCAATTTCATACCATCGGATTTTAGGTTAAGCCTTATCGAGTTATCATTTGCATTGGCAATAACATCACCGGCTATTTTACCTCCGCCAAAACCCACACTCAGCGGATTTATGATTAAATTTCCGTTTTGCAATTTTGCCGTCATATCAATATTGCTTAGTTCAATATCCTCAGGCAACATCAAATCGCCTATTTTTAAGGCGGCATTACCGTTCACCACATTCAAAAAGCTCAAACTGAAATTATCTGCCGGAACAAAACTCAAAGCATTGGCCGATGAAATCAGCGACGGCATTACAAAAGCTTGCTTTTTACTGTCAATCAAATCATTTACATTAAAAAATGTCGAAACCAAATCGGCTTTTACAAAAGGTTTTGCTTCATCTAATTTCACTGCGATTGTCCCGCTTACCTCATTTTCAGCTAAAGCCAATTTTCTGATAATCGCATTTACATTTACCAAATCGCCCTCAACCCTAAAATCAAGATTTGTCTCAGGCAATGAGAAATTACCATTAGGCGAACTGATTATACCTTCCATTGCATATAGCGGATTAGCAAACAATTCTCTGGCTGTGCCGGTAATATCACCCTTAACATTCAAAGCATCCAACTTGGCTTCAAAATCAAACTCGCCTTGAGATATAATACTGTCCGGAGTACTAAAAAGAGCATCAAGTTTTATTTTTTCGCCATTGTACAACATCAAAGTGCTAAACTCCAACGGCTCATTCAAACCTTTAAGATTTGCACTGAAATTTTTGATTTCCAATGATTGATTTTCGTTAGTTTCAGCATCAAAATAATTTATCAATCCATCCGTCACTTCAACCTTTTTAGCAATCAACACCATTCCGGCTGCAGCCACTCCGACATTATCTACCTTTTGAGTTTTGGTCGGTGTTTTAACCACAGCGCCGGTTTTAATTGTTTTCGCACCTCGATCAAAAGTCCAATTATTTTCATCGGTAGCTGATTTCTCTAAATAAACCTTTGTTCCGTGCAAAATAAATTTATCGATGACGATTCTTTTTTCCAACAACGGAGTAACGGCAAATTGAACTTCTAATTTATCCATTTCGACCATATTAGGACTTTGTGCCCATTCAGGATTGGACAGCGAAACATTGTTTATCTCAATTGTCGGAATCAGCGACACTGCCAAATGCGCATCGCCTTCCATTTTCAATGTTCTGCCGGTTGCATCATACACAATATTTTCAATATACGGCTTATATCTGTTCAAATCAAAATTACGCACAAAGAAATATCCGCCCAACGCCAAAACGATAATAAAACCGGATACTATTGACGCAACTTTTTTAACCCACTTTTTCATCTTATTACTCCTTAAAACTCAAACCCAGAACATTCAAAGCCTCAACAAAATGTTGCGGAAGTTTTGCTTTTAGTTTTAATTTCTTATATATGCCCGACAAATCAATTTTGTAAGAATGCAAATACAATTTATCTTTAATATCATTATATTTTTCTTCTTTTTCGCCAAAATATTTGCTATCTCCGACAATTGGCGTTCCCAAATATTCCATATGCGCGCGTATTTGATGTGTTCGTCCGGTCAAAGGCTGAGCTTCAATTAAAGCAAACTTATCTCCGACATTATCCAAAACCTTATAGTCGGTAACAGCCTTTTTACCTTCCGTAGTAATCAACGACTTTTCGCCAACCTTTTCCAATGGTGCTTTTATTTGTCCGCTCATTTTTTTCGGACATCCTCTGACCAATGCCAAATAAGTTTTTTGCAAATTATGTTCTCTAAACGCCTTAGTTAAAATCTCGGCATTTTTTCTGTCTCTGGCCAATACCAACAAACCGGAAGTATCTTTATCAATTCTATGCACCAATTTCGGAGCTTCTTCCTTTTCATATTTCAAAGCCGGAAGCCACGCGTCAATATGATGAAAAGTATTTGTTCCGCCTTGTACCGCCAAACCGGAAGGCTTGTTAAGGACAATTATATTCTCATCTTTATAAATCACCATAGACTGAATCAATTCGGCGTTTTTATCCGAAACAAAATCTTTTCCCTTTTCTTGTGGCTTATCTTCTAACGGCGGAATTCTTATTTCCCATCCTGCTTGCAATTTCAATGATGTTTCACACTTTTTGCCATCAACTTTTATTTGTTTTGTCCTGAGTAACTTTTGCAATCTGGACAAAGGCAAATCAGGATAATATTTTAAAAACCAACGATTAAGACGCATACCGTCATCTTGTTCTTTGACCCTTACAAGTTTAACGGCCATATCTTTTTCCTCTCACATTTTTAATTTTTGGCTTGCGCTCATTACCTATTCTTTTTGGCACATATTTTTTCTTCTTTGGCTTATCTTCATATTCTATTGTCGGGTCTATTATTTCTATATGTTCTGCAGCCATTTTAAGAAGCTCTACTCCTCTTAATTCCATAACGATAGGTTCTTGTTCTAAAACTATTATTTCAGCATTATCCTCTTCTAACAGCCCCATTTTACGAGTTTCTTCTCCTCTTAACTCTATCACTACAGGCTCTTTTTCTAACACTCTGATTTCTATATCATGAGACATTACTTCCGCACGCAATCCATCGGTAATTTTTTCATCCGTTTCTTTGCTAACATATATAATTTTTTTGTTATTCTCACTCATTTTTCACCCTTTTGCGCTTGTTTTTCGGCTCTTAATTTATCAAAATATTCTACGCGTTTTTTAATTTCGCGTTCAAAACCTCTATCTACCGGATGATACAATTTTGGTCTTCGCATTCCCTCAGGAAAATAATTTGCCCCCGAAAAACCATCTTCACAATCAGGATCATATTCATATCCCTCATGATATCCCAAATCTTTCATCAATTTTGTCGGGGCATTCAATATATTTTTCGGCGGCATTAACGAACCTGTTGCTTTGGCCAAATCAAATGCCGCATGCATTGCCTTGTACACACCGGCCGATTTTGGCGCTGTTGCCAAATAAGCCGTCAGTTGCATAATTGCCAAATCCCCTTCCGGCGAACCAAGGCGCTCATAAGTATCCCAACAAGCAATCGCCTGCACCACCGCACCCGGTTCTGCCAAAGACACATCTTCCACCGCAAAGCGAGTAAGTCTGCGCAAAATATACTTCGGATCCTCGCCCGACTTTATCATACGCGCCACCCAATAAAGTGCCGCATCAACATCCGAACCCCTAAGTGATTTGTGCACCGCGGATATCAGATTATAATGTCCGTCGCGCCCTTTATCATATACCGGCGCACGCGAACGAATAATTTTAACAATATTATCTTTATCAAAAACTTCGCCTTCTTTGGCATAACTCCATACGCTCTCGGCCAAATTTAGGATATATCTTCCATCACCGTCTGCGGTTTGCTTCATAAACTCACGAGCTTCATCATCAACCGGCAACTTTATACCTTGCTCTTTTTCGGCTCGCTGGAGCAATTCTTCAAAATCTTGTTCATTAAGACGATTAAGCACAAAAACCTGACATCTCGAAAGCAACGCCGCATTAAGCTCAAACGAAGGATTTTCCGTTGTTGCGCCGACCAAAATAATTGTACCGTCTTCCACATATGGTAAAAATCCGTCTTGTTGTGATTTATTAAATCTGTGAATTTCATCGACAAACAACAAAGTGCCGATACCTTGGTTAGCCCGTCTTTCTTTAGCATATTGAAAAACTCGTTTCAAATCAGCCACACCGGAAAACACTGCCGATATTTGTTCAAAATACAAATTGGTATTCTCAGCAATAAGTCTTGCAATAGTAGTTTTACCGCATCCGGGAGGCCCCCATAAGATAAATGAGGTAACTTTACCTGATTCAAGCATTCGCCCTAACGGAGCATCTTTCCCGATAATATGATCTTGTCCGACAACCTCGTCTAATTTTTGCGGACGAAGTCTGTCAGCCAGCGGGCGTTTCACTTTTGCCGAAAATAGAGTATCTTCCATAACTAAAAATCTCAATATATTACATCGATTCGCTTTATGCTTTAGCATAACAGAGAATATTTTGATTTAACAATTATTTTTTTGCCCCAAAAGGATTTTTTTTATCATTCTTTTCAATTCCGAAAGCATCTTCTTCAAGCCACCAATCTTTGTCATCTTCGACAACAACATTATTTTGTATTTCTTGCTGACTTATTTCTTCTTTTTCTTCCTGCTTTTCAGTTTCAGCTTCATCAAAAACCATACTCATATATTGGTCGAGCTGAACCGCATCATCCATTCCCAAATCTTTAGTATCAAATATTTCACTTATTTTAGGCGTGTATAATTCATCTATATCTTTTTCAGCCAGTTCGCTTTTACTCAAGGTATACTCAGCATCCAAAACCGCCCATCTTCTAAACTTTTCATCTTCGGCAAAAAACACATTTTCCGCCAAAATCGGACAATGATAATATCCCTCAGCCAAAACAATTTGGTGTGAACGAGTATCCACTTTAACCCTTTTACTGGTTCTAAAGTCTAAAGCAAGTCTGTGAAAATAGCTGGCATCGGCAAAATGTTTGGTACGCATTTTGCGTTTTTTACCTTTTGCCTTAGGAATTTGCACTGACTTAGTTGCAAAAGTAGCCAATTTATCCAATTGTCGACTTAGTTTTATATTATCCGGAGCCTTAACAATCTTGTATGATGTATTTACAACCACAGATTCCAATTCTTTTTTGCTGTATGTATTTTCAACCAAATTCATCGAATTGCACAATAGCAGAGCCGATATTTTTTTTGACCTGCCTTTTTCCAACAAATTAGTCAAATTTTTCAATTTCAAATTATGTCCGACATCATCCAAAACAAGAATTAAGGGGAGCGCTCCTTGATTTTTTTCACCTTTGTAATTCAAATTTCGATATAACACTTCATCTAAAAACATCTGATTTAATATTTTTGAATTGTAATTATTTGCCAAAGAATAGATGGTGACCGGACGCCATTTTTTCAATTTTTCATCATAAATGCCTCTGATATCATTTATATTCAAGTCATTTCCGTTAGTGCGCTCTCGCAATGCCTGATTGGTAAAAATTTTAAAAGGCTTCATAACCGAAGTAAAGGCTAACTGTCTTTGTTTGGTTGACAATGCCAATATTTGCCTTAACCCGTTAACAGCCAAATCGCCATATCCGAAAAATATTGACTCACGCAACAACGACTCAAACCACGATTTCCAATCTTTTGCGTTCTCGTCTCTTGACGATATATAGTTATCAATAATCCAATCGGTAATAGCCGCAAAGCAAACATCTTTACCCATCCATTGCTCAGGTATTCCGCCCCAACTTCCTATGGGCGCATAACTATCCTGATTTATTGTATTATCGTTCAATGCGGCAATTGCTTCTTTGGTATAAGATTTTTGCATTAACGCATAATAACTCTTCAGACTGTTTTTTTCGTCTGTTGTAAAATGGCGTCCCTCAACCAATTTGCTTAAAAAGTAGTCATTTGTTTTGGCTTGTGTTACTTTTGCGTTCCAATAGGCTAATATTGCTACGACAATCGAATTAGCCAACACATTCCAATAATCATCTTTTGACACATCTTCAACATCTATCAAATAGCTGGCAATTCTTTTTATATAAGCTTCTTTTTCCTCATAATTATCGGGCATATTTTTTTCACTTAGAGGATTCCATCTGGGATAATACATTCCTTTTTCCTCATCATCCTCCAAATCCCAGTTGAAATAGAATGTTTTGCCCAAGCGCGATCTTTTACCTGCAGTATATTTGGGCAACAATCCGGTCATATCAACGCAAATCAAACAAGCATTATCCGAATGAAGTACCGAAGGTATAGCCACACTTGATGTCTTACCTGTTCCCATTTCGCCGATACAAAGCACCGATTCCGAAGGTTTTACCCCTAACAATTCGCCATCAAACCTACCAAGCACCATAAACATGGCTTTTTTCAAACCCATATTTTCAATATCTTTCATTTTGGCAAAATGATGATTGATAATATACCACAAAGAAAATGAATATTTTCGTTTCAAAAAGGTATAAACACCGGCAAAAATCATTCCGGCCGGTACAAAAAACGGCGTTATTAAAACAACTCTGAAAACTCCCTCAGCTAATCCCTTTATTAACAAAGACCACCAACTGCCATACAAACTGAATATATAAAAAGGATTACTGATAAATTTTAACCAATTGATATGTAAACTGTCACGATGCTCTATTACATTGATACGACAAGAAAAATCCAACAGCGCAAAACATATGGCAGACAACACAAAAAAAGCTGCATAAATTACAAATAATATCAACACGACATTGAACAACGCTTTGCGTTTGCTCTTTTCCTGACTGATACTGACATTAGCAGGCATCTTATCTACCTCTATCCATTCCTCTGTTTGGAATAAATCTTTCTTTTTTTATACTTGGTTGCTGTTCTTTTTCACTATTTTCTTTCATCGCTTTTCGTACAGCTAATTCTTTTTGTTTGCGCTCTTCTATAATTCTGCGCAACTCCTCATTATGAGATTTTACTTTTAACTCTTCATTTTCATCGCCGCTATTTTCTTTTTTCTGCTCTTTTGTTTCAGGCTTTTTACCATGACTGAAAACTTTTTTTCCAACCTTTATCAGAGTGTCAATGCTGACCCCTTTATCATTGGTAAAGTCCCAAGTCAAATAATCTTTACCGCCTTGGAACATCATAGCGATGTCTTCTAATCCGTGTTTCTTTTTATCTTTTTTCTTGGGAGCTAAAATTCTGGCCAACTCTTCCGGACTTAGCACACGCCCCAATGCTTGAGCAATTTGTTCAGGAGTTATTTTACATTGGCTCAAATCAAGTCCGGTAATACTTACACCGGTAAAATTGACGCCGGTAAAATCCACGCCGCGCAAATCAACCTGTGACAAATCAATCTTTGTAAAATCCAGCAAAGCCAAATTTATTTTGGTAAGATTTAATTTGTGCGGATAATATTTTGCCAAATACTCTATCAGTGCTTGCAAATCTTCGATAGTTAACTCATCTATCTGCGCATCAGTTAAATCGATATTTTCGATATCGGCATCAGTCAATTTTACATTTATCAATTTGGCCTTACTCAACTTTGCATTTTGCAAAATCGCACCGGACAAAATAGCGCCTTCCAAATTGGCACCTTCCAAATTAGCGCCGGTCAGGTTAGCACCGCTAAAATCAACACCGCGTAAATCAGCGCCGCTAAAATCAACGCCGCTTAAATTAGCAACACTAAAGTTTGCACCTTGGAGGTTCTCGCCGGCGAATTGTCCGTTTTCCAAATTTTTACCGATAAATGACAGCTTACCGTCGTCTGACAAATTATTTTGCGTGGAAACACTTTGCGATACCATACTCCAAGAAATATCCTGAGAAAGCTCTTCTCTGAACATCTCTTGTCTTTGCATAATTTTTGATCGAATATCGCTAAGTTTATCGTTATCAGCCATAAGCTAAGTTCCCAACAATTATCATAACTAATACGATAACTCAAAATTTATATTTTTACAAATATTTTTTTACTTCAAAATACAATCAAATCCCGCATCGATAACATCTTTGCACAATTTTTGCAATTTATCGGCCTCCGGTTTTAACATCAATCGATGATATGTAGTGCCGTTAACAACGGCTTGTTCAATATACATATCATAACCGTTCAATGACGGAACCGACTTTTTAATCAACATTTGTTCAGCCGTTGCATTGTCAACATCTGTAAAAGCGCCAAACTGCATAACCGTATGGTGAGAAGCTTTTTCGATTACTTTCTTAGCCTTAGGTTTTGTTGTTTTTTTGACTTTTTTCTCATTATCCAGCAATTCTTCCAACCAATTATCTTTATGAGCCCAAGCATTACCGCCGTCATCCCATTTCGGATTATCCTTTATAGCCGAAAGCATTGTAACCAAGTCATGATTAAAAGCTTGTTTCAAAACTGTTTCAATATCTCTGATTTTGCTTCTTAATATATTTTTATCAAAAGGTGTCAATCCGGCCATAAAATACAAATTGCGCAAATTAGCGGCTCTTTGAGCTAGCAATCTTGCTTCATTTTGTTCCAAAGTCAGCAACTCGATTTCTTTGTTCATCAAATCAATTTTTTCCCAATATGCCGACGCACCTTTTTCGCGCATTGCATTGATTACTTTTTTAGTTTCGGCCAATTTATAACTGTTTGCCTCATACTCAAGAGTCGCTTTTTCAACTAAACGGTAGACAACCTCAACCTGAGTAATAACCAAAGCAGCCAATTCATCAAATACTTTTTGTTTTAGGCGCTCATTTGAAGGCTTTTTTTGATAATTTTCAACCGCACTCAACAAATTTGAAGTAACGCGTTTAGCCTTTTCAAACAATTCTTTCTCATAGCGACTATCCTCAATTTTCAGCCCGTTAACATCCAATCTTGCCACCAACGGATAGTCGACATAAGCTTGGCGTCTGGCTTTTGCCGCGTTAAATGAGCCCAGTTCGTCTCTTGCCAAAGAAAATTCTCGACGATTGGAAACAGCAGAATCTTGGAAAATATCAGGAGTATATTTTTTATCAAAATCCTCCAATTCATAGAAGCGCTTACCCTCCAAACGCAACTCTTTGCCTTTTGCCTTTATCAAATCAATATATTCTCTGCGCACCATAGCCAATTGATTCTTAATCTCGGCAAATTGACTGACAACAAGCTCCAAATTTTTGCGATAATTCAATTCATCGGCAGTCAATGAAGCATCTTTATTCATTCTGTCATTCAAATTTTTCAAAATTTTGCCATAGCGGTTAATAGTTCTATCAATCTCTTTGATTTTATTAGCGGCAAAAATCTCTTCTCTATGCAATCTTATAACTTCGACGCTCAAATTCTGTGCTGATTTAGCATACAAAGTATCTTCAATATATTTTTGGTTATCGGTCAGAACACTCATGGCATACAAATCAGCAAAATCCATTGCCTTGACAGCATTTATCAACTTGTCCGGTGAAGAAACATTTGCGACCATATTATCAGCAATTTTTTGCGGATTCTCATCGCCGTTATACATTTTTTTCAAAGTATTTTGCGCTGCCACATCCGAATTATATTTTGCGGCACGAGCCATTGCATTATATACACCGACGGTTTTTGGCAACGATTCTACCTCGTACGATGCAACCAAATCATTGGTATTTAAAGCTTCTCCCAAAGATTTTTTATTACCCGAACAAGCGCTAATCAAAGAGATTCCGCCAATTAGAGCCAAAGATAATGCAATGCGTTTCATCATTATAAAGTACCTCACAGTTTGTAACAATCTGAAACAAGAAGTTAAATGCTTTTTATCAAAATAATTGTTATATGTAAACCAAAATAAAATTTCTACAAACAATATAAAAGGACTTTAATAATGAATAACCGTATAAAAGTTGCCGTAATCGGCGCCGGAATGATGGGTAAAAACCACTTAAGAACATACAAAAACTTGTCAAATTTTGAATTGATAGGCGTATATGATATATTCCCCGAAGCAGCTCAATCAGCAGCCGAAGCTTTCGGAATCAAAGCATTTTCTTCTTTGGAAGAAGTAGCCGCTTCTGTTGACGCCGTATCAGTTGTTACAACATCGGTAACTCACGCCGAAGTCGGTGAATTTTTCTTAAATCGTGGTATTCACTGTTTAATCGAAAAACCTTTGGCAACCACCGAAGATGAATGTATGCGTTTAATCAATGCCGCCAAAAACAACAATGTAACATTGTTAGTCGGTCACATTGAACAGTTCAATCCTGCTGTAGAACAAATGCACAAAATCTTAAACAACAACGAAATATGCTCGCTCGAAGCTCGCCGCATGTCAGCAGCTTCCGGTCGCATTACCGATGTTGATGTTGCCATGGACTTGATGATTCACGATGCCGAAGTTGTTTTATCATTGGTAAAATCACCGGTAAAAAATGTATATGCCTCATCTGTCAAAAATGAAAAATTTCCATCAGGCAAAGATTATATCAACGCTTTGGTCGAATTTGAAAACGGCGTATCAGCAAGCTTTACCGCTTCACGCATTACTCAATCACGCGTAAGAACCTTAAATGTTACCACATCAAACAACTATTATGATATGGACTTCATCAATCAAAGTATTGCTGTTCATTCACAAGGCCGCATGCATGGTGTAAATCAAAATGATTTGCCTGAGAATATGCGTTATGGCTTAAAAGGAAGTATTGAGAACTTGTTTATTATGCAATCTCAACCCTTAAATTCTGAATTAAACCACTTTGCAAATTGCATTTTAGGCAAAGAAACACCTCGTATTACAGGTGAACAAGCTCTCAACGCCCTAAAAGTAATTTGGGAAGTACAATCTTGCTTAAACTTCAATAAAGTAGTGAATATTGCCGCTGAATAAAATTCTTGCAAAAACTACAATAAAGGGGCATAAGTACTTTATGCCTCTTTAATTTTTGGAAAAAATCAAAATGCGCTATAAACTGACTTTAGAATACGACGGAACAAACACTCTCGGATGGCAACGCCAACTGGATGGTCCCTCGATTCAGGAATATATGGAAAAAGTATTGGAAATCTTATCCGGCACCCATTCTGAAGTAGCCGCTGCCGGTCGCACCGACGCCGGAGTGCATGCTATTGCCCAAGTTGCGCACATTGATTTTGACACAAATATGGAAACATGGAAAATCCGCGAGGCCTTCAATGCTAATTTGCGTCTACTCGAAGCCCCTGTTTCGGTTTTAGATGTCGAAGCTGTTTCCGATGATTTCCACGCCCGATTCTCTGCTCGTGGTCGCGGTTATATTTACAAGATATTAAACCGTCGCTCTCCTTCAGTTTTACAAGCCAATCGTGTTTGGTGGGTTCCGGTAGAATTAGATATCGAAGCCATGCGCAAAGGCGCCGAATATTTACTCGGCAATCATGATTTCTCTTCTTTCCGAGCTGCCGCTTGCCAAGCCAAATCCCCAATAAAAACTTTAGACAAGCTTGATATTGAAAAAATCGGCGATGAAATAATTTTTACCGTTGAGGCCAAATCTTTTCTACATCATCAGGTCAGAAATATGGTCGGCACCTTAAAAATGGTCGGCGATGGCAAACTAAAACCCGATGATATCAAAACAATTTTAGAAGCCAAAGACCGCTCCAAAGCCGGCGCAACGGCCCCCGCTTGCGGATTATACTTAAACAAAGTCGTTTACTAACCTTCATTTCACATATTTTAGACAAAATTTATCTAAAAAATATCTTGCCAATTGCAAAATATTGTACTATCTTCAATGTCAGCGAAATTAAGTATTATGGATTATTATGATGTTTTGAAAAAAATATTTGTTTTACCATATTGCTTTTTTTGGCACTAAAAAAATACTTTTTTTAATTATATGAATACAAAACAACAAAAACTGCAAGGCAGTAAAACAAAAAAAGAAATCGTAGTAGCATTACTATACGATTTCGACGGAACCTTAGCTCCGGGAAACATGCATGAGCATGGCTTCATTCACCAAATGGGTTTAACCACAGAAGATTTTTGGAACAAATCAGACAATTTAGCCGCCAATCAAAATGCAGATTCTAACTTAGCTTATATGTGGCTGACCTTAGAAGAGGCAAAAAAACTGGGCACCAAAAAAGAAGATTTTATGTCATATGGCAAAGGTGTAAAATATTTCGAAGGTGTAGAAAGTTGGTTTGATAGGATTAACGCTTTTGGCAAAAAGCTTGGAATCAAAGTGGAGCATTATCTAATATCTTCAGGGCTGTCTGAGATGGTAGAAGGAATGAGTATTTATCCGAAGTTTACCCGTATCTATGCTAACAGATACATGTACGATGCCAATGGTGTAGCTTATTGGCCTGCTCGTATCGTAAACTATACGGACAAAACACAATACTTGTACCGCATATCAAAGGGTTGCCTGGATGAGTGCGACAAATCCGTTAACAACCGCTCAAACGAAATACGAGTGCCATTCAAAAATATGCTTTATTTCGGAGACGGATTAACCGATGTTCCATGCATGGCTATCCTACAAGAAAATGGTGGACACTGTATCGGCGTATATACTCCTCACAAAAGCAAAAAAAATGCTGAGAGGTTAATAGCTGACAAAAGAGTAAACATCATCGCTCCGGCTAATTATTCTGAAGAAAGCGCTATTGACAAATATGTCAAAGCCCTGCTTCAAAAAATTAAAGCCGATGCCGAGCTTGCAAAATTGGAGTAACAAACACTATTTTTAAGAAACGACCTGCTTTTTTTATAAGGCAGGTCGTTTTTTTATTTTTGCTCTGGAAAACTCGGAGAATAGTACAGATAGAGCGATTTCTAGGAGAGGTAAAAATTTTAGCGTAGACAGACCTACATGAATTTTCAGCCATTCTTAATTTTTGCGATTAGTAGCTCGCTAGACAATATTTTTTTTACTCATCACCGATACGCAACGCCTCAATAAACGCCGATTGCGGAACTTCGACCTTGCCGAACTGACGCATCCTGAGTTTGCCTTTTTTCTGTTTATCCAAAAGCTTGCGTTTACGAGTTATATCACCGCCATAACATTTGGCCGTTACATCTTTTCGAAGTGCCGAAATTGTTTCGCGTGCAACTACTCGCCCACCTATACAAGCCTGTATCGGAATTTTGAACAAATGTCTGGGAATCAGAGTTTTCAATCTCTCACAAATTTGACGACCGCGCGATTCGGCCTCCGACTTATGACAAAGGAATGCCAAAGCATCAACCGGTTCTTCGTTAATCAAAATTTGAACTTTTACCAAATCAGAAGTTTGATAATCAATCAATTCATAATCAAAGCTTGCATAACCGGAAGTAATTGATTTTAACCTATCATAAAAATCAAACACAATTTCATTTAATGGAATTTTATAAACCACCATTGCACGCGATCCGACATAAGTAAGTTCTTGCTGTTCGCCTCTTCGCTCGGTACACAGCTTTAACACTGCCCCCAAATAAGTATCAGGCACCAAAATTGTTGCCTTAACCATAGGTTCTTCGATCGATGCAATTTTAGTCGGCTCAGGCATATCGGCCGGATTGTGCAAAGTAATATTTTCGCCGTTGGTCAAATGGATTTTATAAGCCACCGACGGAGCCGTAGTAATCAAATCAAGGTCAAACTCTCTGCCCAAGCGTTCTTGGATAATTTCCATATGAAGCAGTCCCAAAAAACCACATCTGAAACCGAGCCCCAAAGCTGCCGAATTTTCATTTTGATAATCAACCGACGCATCATTAAGTTTTAATTTTGCCAAAGCATCTTTCAAAGCCTCATATTGGCTTGAATCAACCGGAAATATTGAGCAGAAAACTACCGGAACCGACGGTTTAAATCCTTTTAACGGAGTATCACAAGGTTTTTTATTATCGGTAATTGTATCACCGACACTACAATCGCCCACACTTTTAATACTGGCGGTAATAAATCCGACTTCACCGGGGTACAATGCTTCAACATCTGTCATTTTAGGTGAAAATACACCTACCCTGTCGACCAAATATGTTGCATTATTTGACATCATTCTGATTTGTGTTTTCTTTCTTAAAACACCGTCATTTATGCGAACCAAAATAATCACACCTAAATAGCTGTCATACCAGCTGTCAATCAACAAGGCCTTCAAAGGTGCGTTTTCATCGCCTTTTGGAGCCGGCAACTTAGCTACAATTTCTTCCAAAAGCTTGTCAACTCCGACACCTGTTTTACCTGAAGCTTCCACAGCCTCTGATGTGTCAAGTCCGATAACATCTTCAATTTGTTGCTTAACCCTATCAACATCGGCCGAGGGCAAATCAACCTTGTTTAATACCGGTATAATTTCGTGATTATTATCAATTGCCAAATACACATTAGCCAAAGTTTGCGCTTCAACACCTTGCGTTGCGTCAACCACCAAAACCGAACCTTCACAAGATGCTAATGAGCGAGAAACCTCGTATGAAAAATCCACATGCCCCGGGGTATCAATAAGATTTAGCTGATAAGTTTTACCGTCACTTGCCTTATATGGCAGGCGAACTGTTTGCGCCTTGATAGTGATACCTCGTTCTTTTTCAATATCCATATTATCCAAAACTTGTTCGGTCATCTCGCGTTTTTCCAAACCGCCGCAAGTTTCAATCAGTCTGTCGGCAAGTGTCGATTTTCCATGATCAATATGCGCAATAATCGCAAAATTTCGGATTAAATTGATATCGTGATTATTCATTTTCTTTAATCTTTCTTAAAACATCTCATTTTATATTTATGCCAAGATAACCGAAAATAATAATTTCGCAAGTATTTTTGACGGTTTGATTTATAAAGATTGACTATCATCACAAAAAAGCGCATAATATGATATAACATATTATTGATACTAAGGGAGGGCACCATGCACAAAATTATCGACATCGACTTTGGCTCAACTCGTTATGAAGAACTGGTAGAGCTTCGTTACAAGGTTTTGCTTGAACCCTTAGGATTAAAATTTTTAGACTCGCACCGAGACAAAGAAATCAACTATCTTCATGTCGGATGTATTGACAATTTAGATAATACCCTTATTGGCGGCATGATGCTAATTCCTCTTTCAAACGACACCATTCGTATGATGCAGGTTGCCGTTGCCGACAAACACCAAGGCTCCGGTGTCGGTCGTGAACTTGTTGCTCATGCCGAAAAACGCGCCGAAAAATCAGGCTATAAAAAATTAGTCATGCACGCCATGTTAAATGTCGTCGGCTTTTGGGAAAAACTGGGTTATACCCAAGAAGGCGATATTTTTGAAGAAAAAGGTATTACTTTTGCTAAAATGGTAAAGCAAATTTAAGTTATTCCTTAAGATTTTTAACTAAAAAGTCACAAAAAATTTTGTGGCTTTTTATTTTTGTATGCAAAATCAGTTAATTACGCCAATCGCCAAAAACGACAAAAAACTTGACATTATTTAGACAAAATAATATCTTGTATAGCATCAATAAATAACTTTATGTCAAATCAATTTTTAATTTTTTTTAGAATTATGAAACAAAACACCCCTGCACGCGATCTTATGCCAAGCATAAATCGTCAAAACAACAAAAAGTCAAAACTACCCGCTTGGGACCTGAAGTCATTATACCCAAACGAAGAAGAGCTATTAAATGATAAGGACCGTATTTACGACCTTATTGCCTCTCTGACAGATATGGGTAAGAAACTGGAACTGCTATCTCCAATAGAGATGGCAAATTTTCTGGAAATCTACACAGATATTCTGGAAACGGCAGATCGCATCTATGACTATGCATCAGCGAAAATGTCCGAGAACCGCACAGATCCGGAAAACCAAAAACTTCACGAAGAAGCTAATGAAATCTTCAATGATTCACGTGAGAAGACTTCCTGGATCTACGCAAAATTGGTAAACCTCCCATACGAGGTAAAGATTCAGTTCTTAACAAGTCCTTTCCTGCAAGATTATCAGTCATGGTTGTTCCAAACTGTATGGCGCAACCCTGAGATCTCGAAGTACATGGGGCGTGAAAGTTACTCTATACAAAGTATGGCCAGTAACTGGTCTGATCTTTATTATCAGACTTTTGCTGATTTTAAGTTTGAAATCGACGGTGAGGAATACACGTATTCGCAAATCGCGCCTCTTCGATTTAATAAGGATCAGAAATTAGCCATCGCTGCCAGAAGAGCGTTGAACGAAAAGTTGGAGGAATACAAAAACATATTCGCAAAAACGCTAAGCTCGTTACACCAACTCAATGACCGAAAGGTTGATATTGAAATCGGTGATGGTATGATATCAAGCGCTGATGCGCTAGACTTGAATGCAGCAGCGAACCACTTGGACGTGACAATCCTAAACAAGATGCAAAGTTGCATCACGGATGTAGGCTACGAACTAAGCAAGGAGTTCTATGAATTGATGGGGAAAATGTTAAATGTCGAAAAAATGTCATACTTCGACGTAACAAAAAATCCTGCTAAAAAGGGAGCAAAACCAATAAGTTGGGACTACTGCCAAAAACTTTTTGTATCACTTTTGCAAGTCTTACACCCCATAGAGTTCAACCCCTTCGATGATCAACATCGAATACCTATGGCTAGCTATGGGTATCACTTGTTTAAATCCAAACTGATCCATGCTATGGAGCTGCCCCACAAGGACACCTGTGCTTATTGTTCTAACACTTACCCGTTCAGGGTATTTCTCGATGAGTACGATGACAACCTAGCATCAGCCTTAACGGTGTTCCACGAAGGAGGTCATTTCATACATCATAACGTGATGTACAACCATTCAATCAAGCTGAATTATGGATCGCCTGCCTCTAAATCAGAGATTTGTAGTCTCTTCATGGAAGGCTTGTTGTTCCACAACTTGCTGGCTAATAAGAAATTGCCACCGATTGAGCGTCTTTACATTTTGATTGAATATGCCAATCATCTTGTGTCATCGATTCAACGACAAACCGCGTTTCACCTTTTTGAAAAAACGGTGTTTACCCGCAAAAGTTGCTGTGGTCACATTTCGGCAGATAATATTAAAGAGATCTTCACTAAAGAAATGTCGCGTTATCTCGGGTTCAAACTAGATGATGAAGCTCAAAACGATTGGATGCGAATTCCACATTTCTTTGGTAGCAGACCTTTCTACGTCCAGTATTACAGTTTCTCGGCGCTTGTAGCAAACAGGCTCTGGGATGTGTATCAATCCGGCAAGCTTAAAGACTTCGGTAACAGATACTACAACTTTATGCGATGGAGCGGAGAGGCCGACTTCGATCAACTGTTAAATGAGCAGTTTGGAATCGATATCTCCGACGAAAAAACTTGGTATGATGCTATGTCTCCATTGAAGGATACTATCAAGGAGATAAAAGTCCTTGGAAAAAAACTGGGATTTTTGAAGTAAAGAGCCAGTAATTAATTGAAAACAGCGGAAACATTAGTTTCCGCTGTTTTCTTTTCTGAATTTTTCCAATTTTTTAAGTAGCATTTGTCTTTTTAATCGGCTCAAATGGTCAATATACAAAACCCCATCCAAATGATCCAATTCGTGTTGTACGGCCTTGGCCAAAAAGTCTTCCGCCAACATTTCTTGCTCATCGCCGTTATAATCCAAATATTTTACTTTTACGGCAGCAGCTCTTTCAACTTCGGCTCTTTGTCCGGGGATTGACAAACAACCTTCTTCGGCTGTTATAGTTTCATCCGAGCGCCAAACAATTTCCGGATTAACAAAATACATCGGATTAGCCTCTTCGTCTTCATGAGCAATATCAATCACCACTATTTTTTTCGAAACTCCGATTTGCGGAGCAGCCAAACCGCAACCGTTGGTCGCATACATTGTCTCCAACATATCATCAAGAAGCTTTTTAACTTCTTTATCTACTTTTTCCACCTTTTCGGTTTTTTGTTTTAATACCGGATGCGGATATTCAAAAAGTTTTAATATTGTCATTTTTTATCTTTCTAAAAATTTCTGTACCATTACTAAAAGTTCGGATAACGAGGCAGATAATAAGATTTTAGGGAAGAAAAAGCGGAGTTTACAAAAATAGTAAATGAGCATTTTTCTTACCCGCTAAATCTGTATTAGCTGTCCGTTAGACGAACTTTAGGCCGTTAGACGAACTTTTTTTGCGATGGTATCAAGCAACGCATTTACCATTTTGGGCTCGTTTTTAGAAAAGAAAGCATATGCCAAGTCGACATATTCCTTAACCAAAACCGTTGCATCAATATCTGTGGTATGCACCAATTCCCAAGCCGCACACAACAAAAGCGCACGCAAAGTACCGTCAAAACGATCAAATTGCCAACCTTCTTTTAAATAAGTCGCTAATGATTTTTCCAACATTTCTTTATTTTTGTGCACATCACGAGTAAGTGTAGCAAAATAATTGGTATCCATAGCTTCTACTTCGACCATATTTTCATACACTTCATAACCGTCACTGTCTTCTTCAATCACATAACGACCAATTTCGCCGTTTACAAAATCTTTGATAACTTCATCAACCGGCAACTGACCATATTCAATCATATAAGTTGCCTGAACGGCGCCCAAACGAGCAGCTGACTTTTTCTTAATTTTTTCCGAAATAAACTTAGCCATTTTCTTCATCTCCTTTTGGCTTTGCCATTTTGGCCAATGTATCCAAAAATTCTTCAAAATCTTTCAGTTCTCTAAAATCTTTGTAAACCGAAGCATATCTTATATATGCCACATGATCCAATCTTGCCAAAGATTCCATAATCATATCACCAATTTTAGTAGACATAATCTCAACTTCGCCGGTACTTTCCAAACGCCTTTGAATAGAGTTTACAATTTTTTCTACTCTTTCGCTCGCAATCGGACGCTTTCTGACGGCAATATAAATGGAACGAGCTAATTTATCTCTGTCAAACATCACTCTTTCGCCGTTTTTCTTAACCACAATCAAATCACGCAATTGCACATGTTCAAAAGTAGTAAATCTTTGCCCGCATTCCGGACATTCGCGACGGCGACGAATTGCCGTATCATCATCGGCATTGCGCGAGTCTTTTACTTGAGTATCATTACATCCGCAAAAAGGACATTTCATTTGTTATGCCACACCTTTTTCTAACAGTTGTTCAGTCACTTGGTACAATTTTGAAGAATACCTTGCCCCTTTTATAAGAACAATATCATTATTTTGCAAGCACTTATTTAACAAAAATTCATCTAAGCCCTCTTTATTTTCAAAATAGTGCTTTTCTTTATCATCACCAACCTGTGCCAACATATCTTTCATCTCTTCACAAACTCCGATAACAATATCAATATTGGTATTTGCGACCACTTTACCTATTTCGATATGCTGATCTTTTGAAGTATCGCCAAGTTCGGCCATTTTGCCCAAAACAGCAATTTTACGACCTTGCGTTTTCATATTGTTCAAAGATTTAATCGCAATTTTCATTGCCTCGGGCTGACCGGAATAACTATCATCAATAAGGGTATATTTTCCGCCACCCGCCAGTTTTAGCATATGCTTTGCTCCACGACCGGCCAATGCCTTAAAATTGCTCAAATGCTCAGCTGTTTTTACAACATCAAGGTTCAGTTCGTTAATCAAAGCCAGCACACACCATGCATTATAAAAATTATGTTCCGCTTCGTCATCAAGTTTCAATTCGACATTGATATGATTCTCTTTACCGAATTTAACAACTTTTGCGCCGTTTTCTAAGGCTCTTTTTTCTAGGATGTCGGCAAAATTGGTGTCTTGGTTAATAATTGCCGCACCGCCTTTTTTCAATGATTTAAAAATTTCGGCTTTTGCTTCGGCGATTCCGCTAAACTCATCAAAAAACTCAATATGCATCGGATAAACATTAGTAACAATCGCAATATCGGGCTTTACATAATCAACCAATTCCTCAATCTCGCCTTTGGCACTCATGCCCATTTCAATAACTGCATAATCAGCCTCAAAATCTATATCACACAAGGTAATCGGCACACCGACATTGTTGTTAAAATTACCCTTTGTGGCATAAACTTTGCCAAACTGCTCTAAGGCAAATTTTATTTCTTCCTTGGTTGTAGTTTTTCCTGCACTGCCGGTCAAACCGATAACTTTTCCCTTGAATAACGAACGATTATAAGCTCCGATTTTACCATAAGCTTTAAGCGAATTTTCAACCACAATTTGCCTTTTTACATCAACACCTTCAACCAAATGTTCAACAATTACCAATTCAGCACCGGCATCAATAACCTGTTTTACAAAATTATGTGCGTCAAACTTTTCGCCTTTAATGGCAATAAACAAGTCACCTTTTTGAACCTTACGACTGTCGGTTTCAACTCTGTTTATCTCAACATTAACCAATTCGCCCTTAAAACCGACAATTTCTGCCAATTTTGAAGCTGTGATGTTTTTCATTTTTATTTGTCCTTATCTTCTTAATTATTCCAATATTTTAACATAACACAACATTTCTAAATATTTTATTTAAATAGTTTGGACAAAAATGTTGACGAGTTATAAAACATATGCTATAAACAGTCCATCGTTTAAGTATTATTAAGATATAAATATCCTTTCAAAGTGATAAATCATAGTAATACTTAAATTTTTGGAAAAGTACTGCTTCCGCGGTGCTTTAATCTTCATAGTTAAGGTTTAGGTTTAATGTGGGAACTATTGCCTGGGAAGGTCGTGGTTCCTTTTAAGCGATTTATCTCGCTATCGTAATTTATTACCATAGCGTTTCAACATACACATAGACAACCAGTCTATGTAACTGCTGTAATTCATTTGTGAACCGGTGCCTGGGAAGGTATCGGTTCTTTGTTATTTTAAATGTTAAAAAAACAATTTAGGATAATTAGGACTGACATCATACTTATATTTAACACTTTAGACAAAAAAAGATGTTGACCGGTATAAAAAAATATGTTATATAATATTCATTCCTTGAGTATTATTATGATATTAGACGTTTTTTTACGATAAATCGTACATATACTCAAAACCTCAAAAGGTGTTTGCTTTAACGGAAAGTAGATATCTTCGCATTTTTTTGATTCATTGTGATTGGATGTAAGAGGCTTACGCTTCTAGTCCACGGAACCAGTGCCTGGGAAGGTATTGGTTCTTTTTAACCGATTTATCATGCTATCGCTTAAGTTTTTTAAGCCATAGTTTCAACATACACCTGATGGTTTTAACGAATTTTCTATCAGGTCCTTTGTTTTGTTGGCATTTTTTGCATAGGGAATTTTTCCCATGGGGGCTTTTGCTTGAGAAAGTAGGGTCCCTCCAACAAAACAGAATATACCCCACAACAGAATTTCTATTCTGTAGTTCTTTAAGCCATATAAGTTCATGAAAACCGCCACCTGCGACAGGCGCGGTTTTCGCATTTTAAACACCCAAAAAATTTATTTAATAAATTGGAAATCGGTTACACAAATCAACCACTTTTTTAGCCGTTACTTCAACAACCGCAGCTTCTTCAGAAGTTCCGATTGCTTCAATAACATCGGCAATTAAGTTTCCAATAAGTTCAAATTCTTTTTCCTTAAAACCGCGTGTTGTACCGGCAGGAGTTCCAACTCTGATACCGGAAGTAACTTTAGGAGGCATCGGATCAAACGGAACGGCATTTTTATTACAAGTCATATGCGCTTTATCCAAAGCATCGGCGACCACATCACCGGTAACATTTTTCGGGCGCAAATCAACCAACAACAAATGCGTATCTGTTCCACCGGAAACCAATTCCAGACCTCTTTTTTTCAAAGTTTCGCCTAAAATAACGGCATTTTTTACCACTTGTTTGGCATATTCCTTGAAACTTTCACTTAAATCTTCACCAAAGCAAACAGCTTTTCCGGCAATCACATGCATCAACGGTCCTCCTTGCGAGCCGGGGAAAATAGCCGAATTGATTTTCTTGGCAATTTCTTCATTATTGGTCAATATCAGACCACCGCGAGGGCCACGCAAAGTTTTATGAGTAGTAGAAGTAACCACATCAGCAAACTCAAGCGGATTTTGATGTACACCGCCTGCTACCAGTCCGGCAAAGTGAGCCATATCCACCATCAAATAAGCGCCAACCTTATCGGCAATTTTTCTAAAGCGAGCAAAATCAATTGCCCTCGGATATGCCGAACCACCGGCAATAATAAGTTTCGGATTGTTCTCGACTGCAAGTCTTTCCACCATTTCATAATCAATCAATCCGCTATCTTTATCAACACCATACGAAACAGCATTAAGCCACTTGCCCGAAATTGAAACTTTTGCGCCATGAGTCAAATGTCCGCCGGCATCAAGGCTCATTCCTAAAATTGTGTCATTAGGCTTTAACAATGCCAAATAAACCGCCACATTTGCCTGACTACCCGAATGAGGTTGAACATTTGCAAATTTAGCATTAAAAAGTTTTTTAGCGCGTTCTATTGCTAATGTTTCTATTTCATCAACAAACTCACAACCGTGATAATAACGCTTATTAGGATAGCCTTCGGCATACTTGTTGGTCAAAATTGAACCTTGAGCTTCCATAACCGCGCGGGAAACAATATTTTCCGAAGCAATCAACTCTATTTGTTGTTGCTGACGCTTTAACTCTTTTCCGATTATAGCAAAAATCTCTTCATCTTCTGTTTGCAAATTATCTACAAAATCCATAAGTCTTACAACTCCTATCCTAACTCTTCAATTCTACGACAATGTCTTTCACCATTTGAAAAAGGCGTATTCAAAAATGTAGTTAAATATTTAACGACATCATCTCTTGATTGTGTTCTGGCGCCAAATACCGCCACATTAGCATTGTTATGCTCTTTTGATAAACGAGCGATTTCATCACTATAAAGAAGTGCAGCTCTAATTCCTTTATGTCGATTGGCAGCAATAGATATACCAATACCCGAGCCACAAATCAAGACGCCAATATCAGCCTGTTTATTAAGGATGGTTTCTGCCACCTTGTCGGCAATCAGCGGATAGTCACACGATTCGGCAGAATAAGTTCCGACATCTATCCAAGAAATATCGGTATATTCAAAGTTATTTTTCAAAAACTCTTTTAATTCAAACCCGCCATGATCGGCACCTATAACCACTTTCATAATAAAAACCTCCTCAAAACGAAGTAACAATTGCTAACATAATACAATTATGCAACAAAAAGTAAATTTTTTTAAAAAAGATATTGACTGGAAAAAAAATTATTGTATATATGTATTCACCGATTGAGAGAACGGTAACACATCGGCCGGTTGGCAGAGTGGCTCATGCAGAGGACTGCAAATCCTTGTACATCGGTTCGATTCCGGTACCGGCCTCCAAGATAGATGTATTATTCCGGCTTAGCTCAGCGGTAGAGCAATCGGCTGTTAACCGATTGGTCGCCTGTTCGAATCAGGCAGCCGGAGCCAATAAAAAACCACCCAACAGGGTGGTTTTTTTTGGCTTTTTGCTTGCCTGCGAACAGGCGGCCAACGGGAGCCTTGTTCGGAGTGGATAGTTGGTGAAAACAAACATTGAGCTTAGCAACTTGCTTAGCGAAATGTGCAGTTTGAA
>SUUJ01000018.1 GCA_015062585.1 Alphaproteobacteria bacterium
GCAATTGATAATGCTACCTCGTATTATCAAGCACGATCGCTTACACATCGTGCGGCTGATTTGAACAGTTTGCTGGATTCTATGTCTCAAGGAATCCAGACAATCAAAGCCGCTGTTACGGGACTCGACCAGTATGGCAGGTTCTTGGAACAAGCGGCGATAGTAGCCGAAAATGCTTATGAGAATGCGGTGATACCGACAAAAGAATGGTTGTTATCACAAATGGGAGAGAACGGAGCAGTTGTTTCTACGGCGCAAGAGCTTAAAGACGCTGTTGCTGCCAATAAAGAAACAATCTGCGTATATGGAAAAATTGATTTAGGTGAATTAGATAAAACACTTACACTGAAAGATAATCAAAAATTGGTTGGTGTAGGCTATTTTGGTGATTTTGATAATGATGTAAACAAATACTCGTCTATTTGTGCTTCATCAGAAAACAAAATTTCTTTGCTCACAATAAAATCTAAAAACAATCTGATATCTGACTTGAGTATCAATTTTAACGGAAACGCTACGATGGGTGTTATCAGAGTAATGGGTACCTCAACTATATTGAAAAATGTTGCGTTAAATATTGTGAGTAATGAAAAGGCTTCATTTGCCGGAATAGAAACCTATAACGGAACATTAAATTTAGATGGTAATGTTTCAATATCAACAACAGGTAAAAACTGTTTTGGTATTTGGAATTATAGGCCTACAGGTTCAAATAAATCGGTTACAAATATCCTAAAAACAGCTAATGTTAATATTATAACCACAGGCGAATACGGACTTGGTATTGTAAATGAATGCGGCACTACAAATATTGCCGGTAAACTTACTATAAAAACACAGGCCTCTAGAGCCTATGGTCTATATAACTATACCAGTGTTAATAATAATATCAACATTGAAAATACGTCTGAGGTTTTAATAGTTTCATCAAATGCTAACAACATATATAATGGAAATTCAAGTACAAACAGCATTAAAATAGCAGAAGCGGCAAAAATAGCTTTAGGTAAAACAAGTGATGATACCAAATATTATAAAGTTAAGGACGATTTTGAAAAAAACGGAGTATCCTATAGCATTCTTCCTTCTAACATTAAAGAATTACTAAGTGTAGAAGAAATATCAAGTTGGAATAATGCGATTGATGGATCAGATATTATTGATACAAGTATATACAAATTAGCACAAGATATGAATGAATATCTAAAGCCTTTGGACAAGCTTGATGATATGGTTGAAGACTGTTCTTATCAGGGTGTTAATCTGCTTAAAGGCGATGATTTAACCTTAGCATTTAATGAAAGCAGAGATCATAACTTTGTTATCAAGGGTGTTGATATGCACACTATGTCTGCCGGAATTACTACAAGAAGTTGGGAAACCAAAGAAGATATTTCAAATTCGATTAGAGAGATAAAAGAAGCTGTAAATAAGGTTAGACAAGTTACGGAAAAGCTTGGTAATAATTTAAGCATAATTCAAACTCGCCAAAGCTTTAACGACGCGTTAGTCGATGTTTTGGAGGTCGGCGCGGATAAGCTTGTGTTAGCGGATATGAACGAGGTTTCTGCCGAGTATCTGACATTGCAAACAAGACAGCAATTGGCTGTCAACTCTCTGACGCTTGCCTCTCAGTCGGCAAGCTCGGTCTTGGGACTGTTTTAATAAAAAAGATTAGTTTATCTTTCTTTGAAAATAGAAAATATTATATATTTATCCGAATAATCCTAAAATCGATCCGGATGATTGTGAAGCCAATGACAAGGAATTAACGGCTAATTGTTGACGCGTCTGTAATACAAGATATTCCGCCGAGACTTCATTCATATCTGCTAAGGTCAATTTATCGGCACCCTCTTCCAAGATATCACACATAGCGTCAGTAAATGTCTGTCTGGTTTGAATTATGCTTAATTTGTTGCCTAATTCTGCCGAGGCGCTTCTTACCTTGCTGATGGCTTCTTTTAATTCTTTGAGTGAATTGGCCAAATCTTCTTTAGTTTCCCATTTTCTGGTGGTTATTCCGGCTGACAATGAGCGCATATCAACGCCCTTGATTACAAAATTGTGGCTCCGGTCCTCATTAAATACGATATTAAGCTTATCGTCTTTGAGTAAGTTTATTCCCTGATATGAGCTGTCTTCTACCATATCATCCAATTGATCTAATATCTTTTGATATTGTTCAAGTTTTCCGACCAACTCAACACTATCTTCTACAGCTTTGTATATATGGTTAAATGAGAATTTTTTGTCATGATGCTTCTCAAATGAAGATATAGCATCTAATTTTGACGGTTTGGTAGGAGAACTCCATGATCCTGTAACAACCAAAGTATAGTCTTCTGATGTAATCCAGGATTTATCAGTGGATTTATATCTGTTTGATATCTCGACACCTTTTTCAATCTGTACCGAACCAGAGCCTAAAAACAAGTTATTTGCATTTTTAATGTTTATTTTTGTTTCGGTTTCAATTGTTGATGTTTCACCTGAACTAACGAGTACACCAACAGTATTTTGGTATTTGTCAGATGTAAAATCAATATTTATAACCGTATCCTTGCCTATATTTATGTTATCATACAGTGAAATTCCGTATCCAACAGTATTAATAAGAGATTCTCCAAAAATTATATTCAGTTCTGTTTTTTCTTTTATATTCATATTTCCGCTATTACATAAACCCATTATATAACTACAATTATTATTGGTAGTATTTATATCAATTTTTCCGCTTACAGTCATATCTCCGCTTCTATTATCTATTGCGTGAAAAGTTCCTTTTCTAACAATATATCCGTTTAGTGAAATATTACCTATATTCATATTTCCGTTGTTTCCAATAAAGTAGGCAGATTCCGTGGTATTGAAATCCAAATCCAGATCGGATATTTCGACTTTTGCTTTTGAAGCGGATATAAGAGGAGCCGTCATATTAAGTTGCGAAAATCTTTCTTTTCCGGTGTATCCGGTAAAGTATTCGGTACCCACAAGCTTTTGATTATTTTTTAATGTAATGGTTTCATTTTCAAAATAATCAATTTTGCCGTAAACACAGATAGTTTTCTTATTAGAGGCAATTGCATCTTTCAATTCTTGAGCCGTAGACACAACCGCGCCGTTTTCTCCGATTTGTGACAAAATTTCTTCCTTAGTCGGAATCACGGCTTTTTCATAACTTTCTTCTGCTATGATTGTCGCTTGTTCCAAGAATTTGTCATATCGCTCCAGACCTTCCACAGCGGCTTTAATTGTCTGGATTCCTTGAGACATAGAATCCAGCAAACTGTTCAAGTCAGCCGCACGATGCGTAAGCGACCGTGCTTGATAATAGCTTGACGCATTATCAATTGCATTATTGACCTTTTTACCGGTTGAAAGTATGTTCTGCGTTTTTGACATTTGCGTTGCAATATTGCGTAAAGACAGCAGATTTGAACGCATTGACGAGCTTAAGGTGATATTATAAGACATATCTTACCTCGCTCGTATTTCTTTATATATAGATACAACAAAACCCTTCGCATATCCTTATGCAAAGAGCCTACCTTCCGAAAATTCGGGTATTGTCTCAATTCTTGTAACAACTTCTGTTGTATCCTTTGTTTAATATAGTACTATATAAGCACGGATTGATCATTTCCGTACTTGTACATTATTTCATTTAAACTGTTTAAAAACTATTAAAGTCCGAACTTAAATCCGGACTTTAATAAATTGTTTTTTTGTTAAAAATAATTGTTAGTATGAACGAGCGTAAATTACATCCATTGTTGCTTCTTTACCGGTTAATAAACACTCGCCTTTGGTATTGGATTGATCAAACGGAATACAACGGATTGTAATTTTCATCGATTTTAAAATCTCTTCCGTTGTGTCATCGCCACACCATTTACCTCGAACAAAAGCAACTTTGCCTTGTTTACCGTCTTCTATCCACTCGTTTGAATTTGAGAAATATTTTTCAAATTCTTCTTTGGTAGTAATATCGGTTCTGATATTAGCTTCCATGCGAGATTTAGCTTTATCAAACATAGCTTGTTGAATATTCTCAATGTATTTAGCGGCATTATTTACAAATTCATCACGAGAGATAATTTGTTTACCTTCCGGAGTGTTGATGTATATTCTTTGTTTTACCATCAGGTTGTTAGAATCGACATCGCGTTTACCAACTTCTAAGATAATCGGAGCACCTTTTCTGGTCCATTCCCAAAACTTATCGATAGATGATTTATCGCGTTTATCAAGTTTGACACGAATTTTTTCACCAAAAGGCATAGATTTTTGCAAATCTTTTTGTAAATCCTTAATATAAGCCATAACGACTTCAGTATCAGCTTCATTTTTGATAACCGGTACGATAACAATTTGATGAGGTGCAATTCTCGGCGGTGTAACCATACCCTCATCATCGGCATGGGTCATTATAACGCCACCGATAAGGCGAGTCGAAACACCCCATGATGTTGTATAAGCATATTCTTGTTGATTGTTTTTGTTTACAAACGAAATATTGGCTGATTTAGCAAAGTTTTGTCCCAAAAAGTGAGATGTACCGGCTTGAAGAGCCTTACCGTCTTGCATCATAGCTTCGATACAATAAGTGTTTACAGCACCCGGGAATTTATCGTATTCCGGTTTGATACCGACAATGACCGGCATGGCTAATGTCTCTTCACTAAGCTCACGATACGCTTCTAATGCCCATTTGGTTTCTTCTTCGGCTTCTTCATAAGTAGAGTGCGCAGTATGACCTTCTTGCCACAAAAATTCACGAGTACGCAAAAACAAACGCGGACGCATTTCCCAGCGAACAACATTAGCCCATTGGTTAATCAAAACCGGTAAATCGCGATATGATTTCACCCATTTGGAAAATGAATCGGCAATAATAGTTTCTGATGTTGGGCGGACAATCAAAGGTTCTTCCAAAGGAGATGCCGGTTTTAGTTTGCCGTCTTCAGAAGCCAGGCGCGAATGTGTAACCACGGCCATTTCCTTAGCGAAGCCTTCGACATGGTCAGCTTCTTTTTGAAAGAATGACAAAGGAATAAACATCGGAAAATAGCAATTGTCGTGATCGGCAGATTTTATTTTTTCATCAAACACATCGCGAATACGCTCCCATATTCCATATCCCCATGGTTTGATAACCATACATCCGGGAGATGAAGAATTTTCAGCCATATCCGATTCAGCTAACACGCATTGATACCATTCAGGGTAATTATCTTTTCTTAATTTTTTTATAGTCATTTTGTTTATTCCTTTTCATAACGTAATGAAATACCCACACTCACCATTGGTGCAGGAAACTAACAAGTTAAGGAATATAACACAGTTTTTTATTAGGTAAAGAGCTTTTTACTTATCGCGATGTTTTTTCTTGTGTTTTTTATAATATTTGCAATTGTCTCCACAGTTTTTCTTCATTTCTTTTTTATAATCTCTTATATTCTTTTTTCTTTCTAAGTGTTGCTCAATAGTTTTAACCTTTTGAGATGCAATATTTCTGCGCTGAGCATTGGCAGCACCTGAAACTACCATAAAAAATGTCGGTAATAAAAGCAGTACTAATACTAATTTTCTCATATTTTTCCTTGTTGTCGGTTAGTTGTATAAGAACACATAATCATCCGTTGTTGATTTTCAAGTATGTATAAAAAAATATTCTTGCTATTCAAAAAATAGTGTATTACAATTTTTAATGTGACTAAGGTCACTTGGTCGATAAAGACCTTGGATTAACCTGTTTTTTTATGAAGGATTTTTCGAGATGGCAACAGGAACAGTTAAATGGTTTAACAAGAAAAAAGGGTATGGTTTTATTACTCCTGATGAAGGTGGAAATGATGTGTTTGTTCACATTACTGCAGTTAAGGAAGCTGGTATGTTCACATTAAAAGAGAACACAAAGCTCAGCTACGAACTTAAGACAGAGAGAGAAAAAACTGTTGCCGGAAGCTTAAAATTGGTTGACGCCGAATAAGTTTTATTATCTCGTTTAGACTATGTTAAAGACTCACTTTTTAAGTGGGTCTTTCATTTTTTAAAGTTTTTTAAACGTTTTAAAGCAAAAATAAAATTATCAAGAGACGGAAACTCTTGTGCTTTTAGGAATTAAACCAACTTAAAAGCTTAGTCGTGAAGTAAATCACGATATAATGTTAACATTAAATTAGGATACAACAGAAGTTGTTACAAGAATTGAGACAATACCCGAGGAATCGGATGGTAGGCTCTTTGCATATGGATATGCGAAGGGTTTTGTTGTATCTATATATAAAGAAATACGAGCGAGGTAAGA
>SUUJ01000012.1 GCA_015062585.1 Alphaproteobacteria bacterium
ATAATTTTTTGCTGAGAAAAATCGTTCGTATATGCACAGCTTCGCAATTCCCACCAATACTCTCCCTTATCATCACGATTTATCAAACCTTTTCCTCTTGTTGTTTTAGATGCTATTTTTTGGAAATGTTCGTATATCGCTGGATAAGTTTCTTTAAACCAAGTTTCAGCATCAACTGTCCCTTTGTTTCTATTTGTATAGCCACACTCTATATTTATCAAATATAAACCTGCAAAATCATACCCATAACGTTTAATATCTCTGCCGCGTAAAATCGGTCGTATAAGTTCAGCAGATTTTGGATCTTTTGCAATCAGTTCACTTCGTGTAAGATCATCAATGATAAAAGCCTCATTACATCCTGTCTTTATGCCATAATTTATTGTTACATTCCAATCTTTTAATGGTGTTCCATATTTTTCAATTTTATCCTTAATTGATTGTTCAATTGGGCTCAATATAGTCCAAGCCGATGATGTATAATTAATTGGATAAGCATTTTGCTGAATATAATCGCTCATTTTTTCTCTGCGATCTTTTTTTATTAAATCACAAGATAATGTTTGATGTTTATATTCGGATTTTTCTACTATTAAAATGTTAGTATCAACAGTAGCACTATCGAAAACATTCGCTCCAACATCTATTAATAACGAAGGATTGTATTTTACAAAATAAGAACGTAGCTTTTCTCCATATCCAGCTCTCATCCATTTGTTAGATGTAATATAGCATAGTATTCCATCTGTTTTAAGTAGTTTAATTCCTTGTTCGTAGAACAAGCAGTATATATCTCCCATGGAATTAAATGTTTCAAATTTTGCGTTAGCATATACTTTTTGAATTGGATCTCCTTTAAAAGCTTGTAACTGTATATAAGGAGGGTTGCCAATTACAATATCAAATCCCTGAAATTTTCCATCTTCATCAAGTATTTCGGGAAATTCCAACATCCATTCCATGGAATTTTTATATATGTTTTCATCTAATAATTTTCTATTGTCTTTAAATAAATCGTATTGGGCTGAAGATACTAATTGTGATTTTATAGCTACAATTTTATTTTTAACGTCTTGTTTTTTTAGTTTATCGCCTGTACGCTTATATTCGTTTACAGCTTGTTTGTATTCTTTAATGTCATCTCGTAATTTTTTACTTCCGTCTTGAGTGATTGATTTATTAGCTTTTATTGAATATTTACTAATAAGGGAATTTCCTGGTTTTATGTTAATATCAATGTTCGGAAGTATTTCCATTTCATTAGAATCTTCGTGATAATATGTGTTTTTAAGAAGCTCTATCCATAATCTAAGTTGACATATGTATACAGATTTAGGATTAATATCTACTGCAAAAAGGCAATTTTCTATAATATTTCTTTTTTCGTTAAATAGAGCTTTTTGAATTCTATGTGTTGATTTATCTTTTCGTCTATACGAGAATTGTAGGTCATCATCAAACACTATTAAAGTATCATCAAAAATTTCAATATTATTGCCAATAAGATTTTTACCATCCCAGAGAATACCCAGAAAAGACTTAAGATAAATAAGATAATTTAATATTGATACTAAAAAGTGTCCAGAACCTACAGCAGGATCGCATATTCTTAAGGAGTCTATAATTTCATTGTATTCTGAAATTTTATCGTGACTATATCGTCCATTTCCTTCGATATAATTTTTTACTTCTTCAATGTTTTTTAGTTTAGGAGTTATACTGTACTTTTCATTAAATTTATTTACTATGACTTTATTAATGGAGGTTTGAGCCATATATTCTGTAATGAAGCCAGGTGTATAAAAAGATCCGTCTTTATATCCATTTAATTTTTCAAAAATTAAACCTAGTACAGCAGAATTAATAATGTCTCTGTTATCATCTTTGAATAAATCGTCACTAATTCCAGATGAAAAGTCATAGCTATCTAAGAAATCAAGTAAATATTTTAATATTCTTTCGGAAGGTTTGTTTTTGTATTCATTCCATCTTTTTACATTGGAATGGTGGTACAGATCAATTTTACAATTATTATCAAGTGCTGCAGTGGTAAAATATTGAATTTCCATTTCACTAAGTTCAAACAGTGAACTATTTAAATAGGGGATGTGTTTGTACTCACTATTATCTCTATTTTCAATTTTTGTTCCAAGGATGGCAAAGAACAAATGATTTAATTTATCAAAATCAGTAATTTTATCAGATGTAATGAATTTAAAATTCTCGTCATTGTCATTAAATGTAACTAGTTGAGCTTCAAATAACTTAAGAAATAAAATTCTGTTTAGCCATGTTACTACTAATTCAAAGGCAATATTTAATAGCTTTGTTTCGTCATAAATTGCTTTTTGTAATTTAAGTTGTCGTATTGTTTCGTTTATCAAACCATTGATGTTATCGTTTGGTTTAATTAATTTTTTGTTATTTTCATTTATTTCTTGTAAGCCTAAAATGTAAAGTAGTTCATCATAAAAATTTTTATTTAATTGATTTGAATCCTTAGGGCTGTATTCATTTAAAAGAAAATCAGGGTGAAAAAGTTTATATACATATATTATTTCTTTATCGATTTCTTCTAAATTTATATTTTCTATATTTATTTTATCTATTTTTTTTCCAAGTTTATTTAAATCAAAACATGTATATGAAAAAGTTAATTGTTGGCGAGAAATTTCTTTTGCTAATGCATCATAAATATCTTTTGTACTTTGCAAATATAAGTCACCATTTAATCTACTAAAACATAGTTTTTCGAGTCCATTATTTAAAAATTCAGAAGCATTAAAAATAAAATAAGAGAATCCATCCGTTATTAAAATATGTTTAACAAAGTAATTACTTTTATATTTTTCGTCATAAAAATATTTTATAGCTTCGTGTAGAGCTTTTTTATTCATGTTATTTGAAGTAATCATTTCAGATTTATTAGAAGGCTTCTTAAATTCCATAATTACTTCAAGGTTTTCATTTTTTTTAATGGCATAATCAATTTTTTCAAATGTATTGACTTGTACATTTTTATGAGAGTTATAGAATGTTTCTTTTAGAAAATCGGTAAATAGGTTTTTTATATTATCTTCTGATGCATTGTTTTGTGAAGCTTCAACAATTTTGTAATATGTGTTTTTTAAATTTTCTATATATTTTTTAAATTCGGCTTTTCCTACTTTTTTACTAATGTAAGATTTTTGTTTTATTTTTAAATATTCTCGTAATGAAATATATGCCATCGGATGCTCCTAATATAAAAATCCTCAAGCATAATACATGATAATATTAACTATTGCAAGCATTGTATCTAATTTATACTGTATTGTTTTTACATATAAAAACAACAAATATGATTTTTGTATTTTAATCATATAGTTGGATTAAATCTCTATTACAAAATCTTTTTTGAAACCGCTTTTTTCACTATATTTAGCATATCCTCTAGGATTGCAGACGATACGGCAGTCTCCGATTTTATAGTCGCAGAAAGTATGAATATGACCATGGCACCAAAGTTTTATATTTGGACGATCTAATATAAAATCTTCAAGGCTGCTTGCATAACAAGGTGTTGATTCACTATTCAGGTACATTAAAGGTACCGATTTTGCACTTGGTGCATGATGTGTAACTACAACAATTTTTTTGTTAGGAAATAGGGCGCAAACTTTATCAATGGTTGATAATGTCTCCTTAAACATCTCAACACAGTCTTCAGGGTGTAAATGACGTAGATCTTCAGGTCGTTCTTTTTCTATGCAAAGGCTCGTGTTTATTTTACCGAATCGATAATCATTAAGAGATCTCGTTGCATACCACATGTACAAATCAGGATTGTTTTTATCTAGAACTTTATAGTCTGTCCAAAGAGTTCCACCTACAAAAACTACATCATCAATAACTTTATAGCTGTTATTTAGAAAAGAAAGGTTTGCATCTAGAGGATAATGTTTTTCATATTGATGTAAAAAATATTGTAGAGAGTGTTTGCTTTCATTATATACAATGTGATTTCCAGCAACAAATACTCCATTTTTTATATATCTGTTTAGCCATCTTGTTGTTTTGTTAAAATATGCGCCTATATCTCCACAAATAACAGTAAAAGTCTCCGTATCCGTTAATCGGAATGGATAACCAACATTAACATCTATATGTAAATCTGAAATAATTCTTATTTTCATTGTGTTTTTACAATCCTATCGTTTTTATTTACAATATCTGTCTTAACGTTATAAAGGTTATGTTTCGAGTAAATAATTCCTATATCCCCTGATAAGTCATATAAAAGCTCTCTAAACATTAAAAAAGCCTTTCATTGGTAGTATTAATACTGTCAAGCTCAACAATTCTTTCAAATTGTTGGAAGATATCATATTCATTACCTCTTAGGTAACTGCAAACACGTTCATTACCTAGTATTTTCCTAATATATCCTTTTACAAGAGTGAGGTTTAGCACATCAATTCCGTACTTATCCTCCATTAGTTTATATTCTCCTTGAACTTTTGATACCTCATTTTCTAAACGACCAAGTTTCTCAACGTCTAGAGTGTTAGCTCTCTTTATTGGATTAATAAGTTGTTTATCAGAGCTTGCAAGCCAAATGGAACGTGCAAATTTTGCACTATAGTTATTCATATCATTCATGAGATTTGCAGCTTCTACTTGTCTTTGAGGTCTCATTTTTCTTAAATATCTAAAAACTCCTTCCGTAGTAGCTTTATCTTTTAGAAGTTCCACAACTTCAGGATCGATGCCATCAAGCAAATTTTTCTTACGCATAATATTTTCCACTTCCATATCAAGTACTTTTGCAAGTCTATCTACGGAAACTCCACGTTCAATAGCCTTTACAATCATTCTATGTTCTTGAATATTTGTTAGACGATTAACGTGTTTATTATAAGTGAAAGCCTCGTCATCTGTTGAAAGAAGGCATTTTACTTGATGAATGTTCAATTTTTTTAGAGCACTAACTCGAAGATGACCATCTAATAAAAGATATCGTCCATTTTTACATGTTACAACTGGTGGTTCAATTATGCCAATTTCTTCAATGGAGCTGACAATGACCTTAAATTTTCTACTATTTAATAAGTGAGCATTGATGTCTTTGGAATATACAATATTTTTTACATCAATGTTTACTATCTCTTTTTCAAAAGCTGGATGTAATACTTCATCAAACATCGATATTTACCTTTTCTGAAATAAATTGGGGAACCTTTTCTAGAGCTTCAGCTTTCAAAAGAGTGGTGAAATTTGGCTCAGATAATAATTTTCTAAAACTTTCAATAAGGAAAATTAGTGTGCTTTCAACTTTATCTGCTTTTCTAATTAGGAGCATTTTTTTGCTAATTTCTTGTTCATATATTTTATTTAAGTCGGCCGGAGATAGAGGTTTTTGTGAAGCTCTACTACCAGGACGGAAGTTTTTGCCACTTTTCTTTCTTGTCTCAATAATCTTTTTAATTTGATTTATTTTATTTCCTTTAATGAGATTTTGCTCATAAGCATCTTGTAATACTCGTTGAACTTCGCTGTCAGGAGTTTCAATAATTTGAATTGCAACATTGAGAGGGATTTTGTTAGCTGCAACAGCATTAACTAAACGTTCTTCGCCATTGTTTATTAATTTGATAATTTGTCTCATATATTCTTTACCTAAGCCAATTTTTTCAGCAATATCCTCTGCTGAATACCCTGAATCGTACAGACGTTTAACACTTTTGAATAGTTCATAAGGTTGGTAGTTCTTTCTAGCAATGTTCTCAACTAGGCTCATAATAAGCGAATCTTCTTCGCTTGCATCAATAATGATAGCTGGGATGGTTTTCTGATTATTTGCCATATAAGCTTCTAAACGTCCTTGACCGCATACCAAATCATACTCGAACCCATCTTGTGGAACTTCTTTGCGAGATATAGTTATTGGTCTTTTTAGGCCAACATCTTTTATGTTTTGCCTTATTTCACTTGCAATTTGCTTATTTCGTTCACGTGGATTTAATATAAATATCTTACTTATTTCAACATCACATACTTCTGTACTCATCTGCGCAACTCCCTGATAGATATACATTTTGCCATTTCGTAAAGGTAATCAAGATTTTCAAAACGGTAGGAATCAAGCAGATCTGTGTTTTGTTCATCTAGTTTTATATTTGGAATTTTAAAATCAAGCGCTGGTAGGAGATAGTAATCTAGTACCATTTTGTTATCAGCTTTCATTCTTACAGCAATTGTTATGTCTGGATTAAGAATTGTATCAAATCTAACTTTCCATCTATATTTGCCATTGTTTAGAGCATTGCATCTACTAATAACTAGAGATGCTGAGAACATATCATTTACCATTAATAGATTTTGAGCTTCGTTTAATTTTATCTCTGCTCCACAGTCTATTAAACTTTGAATTGTATTCTGTATTGTATCCTGATGTAATTCACGCAAATATTTATTAACTTCTAGGTATTTATAATCTCTTCCAGGATCAAAGCCAATGAGTTGATATGCTCTGATTAATCCACCAAAACGTCCGGAATAGGCAGCACTTGATGGCATATCTTCGGCTTCATCAATAACCATAGCAGATAAATAGCCGATTTTATTCTGTAGTTTCTTTAATTTCTCAAGCATCTCCTCATCGCTTAATTTTCTACAGCGAGCGGCAAATATACCTTTGGCCATAAAAAATAAGCTTGGATCAACAATCCCTTCAAAAGCATTGTTTTTTCTGATCCACATTTCTTCTGGATTACGAACGCGTCTAATCTTTAGCTTATAAGAAATACGATTAAAAATATTGTTGCCGATATATTTTTCATTACTGAGAACTTCTCTAACTGTACTTCTATTCCATTCTTTTCCTAAATCTGTTTTAATCCCCAGTCTATTAAGCTCATCAGCAATTTGAACTTCATTTTTTCCATCATATACAAAAGATTTATACATCCACCTTACAGTTTCTTGTTCATCTTCAGGTCCAGGAACTAAGATAACTCTGTCTGTTGCAATACTTTTATGTTCTCCTCGAGCTAATACACCTTTGTGATTGCCATGTTCGTCAATCAGCATTCTTCTTAAACCGAAGCCAGCTGGACCACCTTGTTTGTATCCTAATGTTATAAGACGAGATTGACCTGTAAATACTTTTCCTGACAGTTCTCTACTATATTCAGCGGCCATTGTGCGTTTTACACCTTTTACAATGGTTGAAATAGGGCTATCATCATTTGCAAACTGTTCTGCGCAATATTGAACACGAACTCCGGCGCGTTTACAGATGAATTCATAATAAGCACTTTCATCAGCATCTTGGAAACGTCCCCAACGTGTTACGTCAAGAACAAGAATAGCTTTATATTGCTTAGTTCTGCTTTCTACATCGTGTATCATTCTTTGCAGAGATGCTCTTCCAGCTATATTTAGTCCGCTTTTGCCTTCATCTGAATATATTTCAATGATATCGTAGTTGTTTTTTTCTGCATACTCTCGTATAGCAGCCAATTGGTTTTCCGGAGAATACTTTTGGTGCTCCGTTGACATGCGTACATATGCCGCCGCTTTTATTTTCTCCTTAGTCGTTTCTGTCATTAACATTACTGATCTCTTTTGTATTAAAGTTATCCAATGGCATTATACCATCTCTTTCTAATTGTTAATGAAAGGAAATCAAATGTCTAATAGTAAAGAACACCAGAAGTGGTGTAAAAATAAACTTGATATAATTGTTTTTACTGATAATCGAGATTTGTCTCAAGGGTTAGTTGAACAACTACGAGAACACTATAAACGCAATGTTTCTAAACGAGTTGCTCATAGTCTTGATATGAACCTTTGTACTGTAAGAAACTGGTTTTATAAGGATACTGGGTTAAAAGCTTATGACTTACTTAAACTCCTAGATAATTATGAGTTTATTCGTGATTATTTAGGATTTAAGAAAACTGTTATGAATAAACGAATAACAGGAAAGAAACACAGGGAAGAAGTACGAAAAAAAATACTGCAACTTCTTTCAAAACATCCTAATATGACAATGAAAGAATTAGCTTTGGTTCTTGAAGTTAGTCCAAAATCAGTTGAATGGAGATTATATCAATTGGTCAAGGAAAAGAAACTTCAACGAATTGGTGCTACTAAAAATGGTATTTGGGTGGTACGGAAGTGAAATCCTTGTTGAAATTTTAAAAATATTATTCTATAGTGGTCAAAGGTTCAGATTTTAATCTGAGCTTAGCACCAAAAAAGTGGTGCGGAGGTCGTAAGAAGCCTTTCCTTATGCGGTGATGGATATACACCGATAGAATTGCTACATACAAGATGTGTGTAGTTATGACTATATCCCCGATACATAGCAATATGGTCGGGGAGCTTTTAGCGTATAAAATAGGAGTTCTCGGACTTTGAAGGCTAAAAGGATCAACTCATAAGGATGATTTCTTAACTCTCCGGCCACCTTAATTAAAAGGTGGTTTTTTATTTGTGAGTATGATGAAAAAAGAATTAGTATTATTTGTAGTGATTGGAATTTTTTGGTTTCTGCCATTAAAAGCGGAAGTTGAAATAGCATTTACTCCTTCAGATGAATGTGAAAATAAAATAGTAAATCTTATAAATAATAGTGAAAATTCAATAGATGTTGCTGTTTATTCAATAAACAATACGGATATCGTAGAAGCAATAAAATTAGCTCATGATAGAAAAATTAATCTTAGAATCCTTACTGATAAGTTACAAGCCGCTGGAAAACATTCTAAAGTTATAGAACTCTATAAATACGGAGTAAATATTCGTGTTCATTCCAAAAATAAGATAGAGCATAATAAATTTGCGATTTTTGATAGCAATGTTGTTTCAACTGGTTCTTTTAATTGGACTAATGCCGCAAGTGATAAAAATAGTGAAAATTGCTTGTTTTTAATAAAAGAGCCGGATAACATAAAAGCATACAAAGAGCGTTTTGAAGAATTATGGTCTGTAAATTCAGAAGAAAAGTCAAAGCGGTGGTTTGAAAAGAGGATACAAAATGGAAAATAATAAAGTTTTGGAAGCTCTGTTATTAGTAAGCTTGTTTATTGCAATGCCTGTACAGGCTAGTATGCGTTGTTCAACCAATTCTCTTGGAGTTACAACTTGTAGAGATAGTAATGGTCGAATTATAAAGTCGCGCACAAATTCTTTAGGTGTTACAACTTATACGGATAATAAGGGAAATACAGTAAAAGCTAGAATGAACTCTGTCGGCACGACTACTTATACGGATAATAAAGGCAATAGAGGGACAGCAAGAACTAACTCATTAGGTGTTACAACTTATACGGACAATAAAGGAAATACCATTAAAGCTCGTACTAATTCTCTTGGAGTAACTACATATACAGATCAAGATGGAAAAACTACAAGATGCCGAACTAATTCTCTTGGTGTAACAAGATGTAATTAGTAGAGGATTAAATGAAAGTTATATATGAATTTGATTTAGATAAAGAAGATAATAAAGAATTATTTCTTTTTCAAAATGCCAATAATATGCTTATGATAATAAGCGATATTTATGATCAGCTAAAAGAATGGTATCACCATGATTCAAGAGGTTCTATTCCAACTGATGAGGTTCATGATAGAATATTACAAATTATGAACGAGAACATAAATGTAGAAAGGCTGATTTTTTAAGATGAAACATTATTATAATATGAGCTTGTTTATAGAAAATAAACAGCTTACTCAATTTATGGATAAATTTGATCTGACTGATAGAGGAAATAAATGCTTTGGTAAGTTTATTGATACAACATTAGAAATGTTGGAACCTATGACTGATGAACGTTTACAAAAAATGATTTCAATAATGAAAACAGAAGATGCTTGTTTACATCTTGTAATTTTTAATGGAGAATTAGTTTTTAATGATGAAGAATATCTTATGCTAAGTGATGGCCGAAAGTGGCTCTGTACTAAAAATTTGGAGATACGAAATGGAATATGATGTAGTATATGCTAGTTCTGTTGAAGGACTAATCAAAAAAGTAAATCAGATGATTGCTGAAGGTTGGCAACTACAAGGCGGTGTGACTGTTAGCACTCAAGATGGTACAGAATACTATTTTTATCAAGCGGTGATGAAAAATGTTTAAAAAATGGTACTGGAAAATTTATGAACGCATTGGTAATATGATAGCTCGGTTTGAGATTAAACGAGGAATGATCCCGGATCGTCGTTATCATGTGGGTGATATCTATTTAGATAAGAAAACCAAAAAAACATGGCGAATAATATATACATGTCAGGATTTATTAGGAGATTATGATATTTTTGTTCGTGATGAAAAAGGGCGTGTTAGAGCTATAAAAGATTATAATCTTGATGATGGTATATTTTTTTCTAAAACAAAAAAATTAATAAGATGTGTTGAAAAAGATGAAGATGAGCTTGATTGGGAAACAATGGATAAGATTGAGGCTTATTTTGAGAAAAGCCGTCAAAAGCTGATAAAAGCTAATTATGATAATGCTATCATAACAGCAAGTGGTACTTTGTTAAGTAAACATAGGCTAAAGCCTTGTTTGAAGTGCGGTTCAAAAAATGTGGCAGAATACCTATATGGTGATGATTTTGATGAGGAATGGTTAGAGTATCATTTGAAAAAAGGTGATTTTCTGTTAGCTGATGAAAATAAAGTTCCAGAAAAACATGTTTTTCATTGTAAGGAATGTGGCGAAGATTACAATCCTTTTGTAAGATAAGTGTATCGGAGGTGTGAATGGGAACAGTAAGTTTGTATAAATGTGAAGAATGCGGTTTAGAAAAACAATTTACACTAGGTGTTGGTATGCTTTATTTTTCTGTTGTAGAGGAAGTCAAAGATAAAATTTCATCAGGTTTTTATGGGGAAGACGCACAGAAATTTTTGAATGATAATCCTAATGCTGACATAGATCTATCTAATGAAATATTTGTTTGTGAAAAATGTAAGTGTTATACAAATGAATATCGCATATTGTTATTGGGAGTAAATGAGACTTTTGAGATTAAGTATAAATGTCGCAAATGCTCGGCTGAAATGAAATATGTCGAATCGCCGGATTTATTGATTTGTCCTAAGTGCAAAAAAGAAACTCTAAAGCTAGTGGATGATGAGTATATACTGTGGGATTAAAAAATAGCTTGCTGATGGGACACAATGCCTATCTATCACAAGCTATAGAAACTAGAGGTGCTGGAAACACACCAATTGTGTTCGCAAGCATTTGTCCTCTTAGTTTCCTGTATCAGATTTATGACACAAATAATTTAATGTCAATATGATAGTGGAGACATGCTTTACAGAGATAAATACGCAGATGCTTCTCATACATATATTCAAAATGTTGCAAAATTGCATTTGCAACATTTTTTGCAACATTTTAAGAGAAAGGCAATATTATTAGAAAGTTCATTATATATGGTTTTGTAAAGTATAGTTTACATTATACTGTCTTAATGTAAAAGATAATTTACAAAAGCGTCGGAATAATAGTTGTTGCAATTCTGAGTTTAAAGTGGGTCTAATTTCTAGTTGTTATGTAGATTTTACACATTTTATAAGTTATATTTAGCATAAGAATACACAAAATTCTAAATGATTGTAATTTAAAAATACACGTTTTTCTTAAATTGATCTGGTGTTCTATTTTTATTTTTGTAATGAAAGTAAAGTGCAAGAAAAAAGCCCCTCGCACCGATCCGGCTACAAATCCGGGGGATAAGGGGCTAACTTCTGAAATACCAGAAGATATATTAAGCATAATGCCGTCAACTGCAAATGTCAATAAAACTTTTATCAAGAAAGCGATGTATGGGCTGTTTATCATATCCGAAGTGTTTTTAATTTCTGCCGCTTTTTTAAGTTCTTGGCAAAATTCAAGGACTGTGTCCCTAACTATATCCCTAGGTATGTCCCTAGGTATGTCCCTAACTGTATCACTATGTGAATTTGTAAAAAAATGCTTGATTTTCTCCAAAAACTCCAATATAATTGGAGTAAAAGGAGCAAATATGATATATTCGTTTGATGATTTAAAGATGAAGTTTAGCAGTTATGCTAAAATTTATGATAAAATTAGGCATGAAGTTCAAGCTGGTAGATTGATACCTCTTGTTCGTGAATTGTATGAAACAGATTCCTCAATAGATGGGAAGTACTTAGCTGGGCGCATTTTTGGGCCATCATATTTATCGTTTGATTATGCACTTTATGTTTATTCACTTATTCCAGAAGCTGTTTATAAAACTTATACTTCAGCAACTTTTGGTAAGCGTAAAGCTAAAAAGTATCAAAACTATTTTGGAACATTCGTTTATCGAGATATTCCATCAGCAGTTTATCCTTTAGGGGTATTGGTCTTTGAAGAAAATGGTTATTCTTATCAGATCGCAACACCTGAAAAGGCTTTATGTGATAAGTTATATACTTTACCACCTATTAAGAATTTAACAGATTTTCATGCTCTTTTATTTGATGATCTTCGTATAGACGAAAATGAGTTTAATAAGTTAGATATTGAAGCAATTGAAAAATTAGCTCCGCTATATCGTGCTAGTAATTTAAAGTTGCTAATTAAGTTTATTAGGAGAATGAAGTAATGCAAACAGTTTTAGAACAGATGCTTTCAAAATATACTGTAGATAATCTTGAAGAAAAGAAAAACGCGTTAAAAGAGATCGTACAAGAAGTTGCATTATGTGGACTTTCACGCGCAGGTTTTTTTAAAAATGTAGCATTTTATGGAGGAACAGCTCTTCGAATATTTTACGGACTTGATCGTTTTTCTGAAGATTTAGATTTTTCTCTAATTGAACCAAATGAAAATTTTGAATTACAGCGATATTTTTCTGCTTTAGAAAAAGAATTATCCTCTTTAGGTTTACAATTTTTTGTTGAAGAAAAGCAGAAAACACAAGATTCAGCAATAAAGTCAGCCTTTTTGAAAGGGAACACAAAGGAACATATATTGAATATATATGGCTCAAATTTGAACATCAACTCCAATGAAGTTATCAAAATAAAATTTGAAATTGATACAAATCCGCCACCAATGGCAACATTTGAAAATAAATATCGTCTTTTACCATCTCCTTATCAAGTGAAACTGTATGATATGCCGTCATTATTTGCTGGAAAGTTACATGCTGTAATTTGTCGTTCATGGAAAAATAGAATTAAAGGGAGAGATCTTTATGATTATGTTTTTTATTTAGCAAATAATGCAACTGTAAATTTATCACATTTAAGAGCAAGGCTTGAAGATACAGGAGTGTTAAACAATGAAGATATTTTTGGATTGAATGAGTTGCAAACAATGTTAAATGAACGCTTTTCAACGATTGATTTTGAGCAAGCAAAAAAAGACGTTTACCCATTTGTGGCTGATAAATCAAAGTTAGAATTATGGAGTGCAGAATTTTTTAAGAGTATTACTCAGACACTAAAAATTATATGATTGAGAAAAAAGTTGTGTTTACCTGATAATTTATACCCTCAAAATATAGATACTTTTTGAATTATTTTCCAAAATTTAGGGTGTTTTGTGCGCTGAAAAATGGGGATTGGTCGGAACTCGTACCTATAATTTTGAAATTAAATAATTTTTTTGGTCTGGTCGTTCCTGAAAAAAAGTGTGCAAATGGATGGATACACAAACTTAAGAGGTCAGACCAATATCTGTTTTTCTTATAACGCATTGAATTTGCGGTTAAATATGCCAGTATTGTTGTGGCTTCTCCTTTTGGGTGGTAATCGCCCACCATAAACAAATATCCCCCTTTAGCGGAGGGGTTTTTGTTTATGGTGAGATTATGACTGCTCGAACCAACAGGAGTTGGTTGTTTGCTACAAGAAAAAAATTCCTTATTGCAAAGAGTATAAACTTGAAGTAATCTAGCTTAAATTGTCTAATTTAAGGAGTTTATACCATGTTAAAGCTTATTTTACCGGAAGAAGAATATTGGGAATCATTTATATCCGGGCTTGAAGAGATGAAAAATCATCCGACACCTTATGACACCATTGGTATGACATCGGGCTTAAAATTTACATCTTTTGCCGACTATAAACAAGATTGCGAAAACAATCGTTTAGGCATAGGTTTAAAAGAAGGCTGGGTTGCTTTTAGCAGATTGTGGTTGATTGAAGATGGCAAATTTGTCGGGGTTTTTGATCTGCGTCACGCTTTGACCGAATATTTGAAAAAAGAGGGCGGTAATGTTGCTTATTATATTATTCCGTCAGCGCGGGGAAGAGCTTTGGCTCAAGAAGGGCTAAAACTTTGTTGCAAATATGCTTTTGAAGTTTTGGGCTTGGAAGAAGTTTTGGTAACTTGCAAGGCTTCTAATATTGCATCTTACAAAACTATGAAAAAAGTTATGTTTGAATATGGCGGTATAGAAGCTTCTCCTATAATGTTGGATGGTAAAGAAGAAAAAAGAGTTTGGGTAAAAACTCTAAAAAGAAGAGAAAAAATAAGACCTTTGGCGGTTGCTTTGATAATGAAAGGAAGCAAAGTCTTGGCAGTGAAAGGTTTTGATGAGATTAAAAATCAAACTTTTTACAGATTGGTTGGCGGTGGCATAGAATTTTTAGAAAAAGGTGAAGATACCTTACGACGAGAATTTATGGAAGAATTGGGTTTTGAGCCGATAAATATTAAATACAAAACTACTAAAGAAAATATTTTTGAATACAACGGAAAAAAAGGTCACGAAATAATTTTGGTATATACTGCCGAATTGCCTGAGAATATGCGCGAAAAAGATAAATTTGCGGTACAGGAAGAAATGCTAAAGGGTAAATATGCCGAATTTGTAGAAGTAGAAGGTAATCTGATTTTTCCGGAAGATGTCTTCTGATAAAATATATGGACTTGAGATGAAAAACTTTAAGTATACCACACAAGGTGTTTGTTCCAGAACTATCAGTTTCGATATTAAGGGCGGCAAAATATACAATATTAAGTTTGAGGGCGGTTGCATGGGCAATTTGCGGGCAGTATCAAAATTGACAGAAGGTAAAAATGCTAAGGAAATAGCCGATATTTTACGCGGAAATGATTGTCGAGGCAAAGGGACCTCTTGTGCTGATCAACTAGCCAAAGCGATTGATATGGCTTTAGCTGAATTTGAATAATTTGTTGATTTTATTTAAATAGTGTGGTAGCGTCGGGCTATAAAAAAAACTTATTTAGATATGGATGTGAAATTTAATAATCGCGAAGTGCTGTGTATTATAGCACTTGTCATTGTGACCAGTATTTTTTTCATTGTTATAGACTTTGTCTATATAAGTAGCGAATACTTATTTTATGTATGCGACACAGCGTTGATAGCCTCAAGTTTGGCGTTGGTGATTAAGCTTTGTAAGATATACAAAAAGTTATGAATGATAAACCTCTTATATTGCGTTTTTGATAAAAATGTCGTATAAGAGGTTTGTTATTTTTAAATTTTAGCAGAACCGATAAAATGAAAATTATAAATATAAATGGTCCGATAAATTCGGGAAAATCTACGGTGTCAAAGCTTTTGGCAGAGCAAATACCTAACGCTTTGTTTATCGAAGTTGATGATTTGTTGAGTGATGAAGAGCAGGAAACGCTCGGTTTATCCATGGAAAAAGGATGGGCTGAGAGAACTAACCGTTTGAGCAAAATGATTGTGAAATATAAAAAAACTAAACAATATAATGTGATTATATTTGCTTATCCCATCAGCAAAAATTTGTATAATGAATGGAAGGCTTGGGAAGATGAATATACCTGTTTTGTTAATGTAACTTTGGCGCCGAGGTTGGATGTATGCCTACAAAACAGAGGTAACAGAGAGCTTGATGCTTGGGAGCTAAATCGCATAAGGCAAATGTATGATGAGGGGTATCATAAGCCTGAGTTTGCTGATTTGATTATTGATAATTCTGAACAAACACCTCAAGAAACGGTCAATGAAATTTTAGCTTTTTTAAGATGATTTATAATAGCTGGTATTATAGCCTTCGTCATCGGTCAGAGGAGTAAATTTTTTTAGGCGATCATTAAAACAATCCTCATCAATATACAGCTCATCAGGGTTGTTTTTTGTGCGGGTAAGTGTTCTGTTTTTAGCAATTTCAATGTCGCAAACAAGAGCATGAAAACAGACTTTGTCGGTCAAGCTTTTTGCCCAAGAGTAATATTCTTGGCGAGTTTGTTTGTCCCAAAAACCAAAGTCTAAAATAACATTGTTGCCTTTGGCTATTTCTTTTTGAGCTTCGTTTTTGATATATTGAGTAACTTCTTCACAGCATTTAGCGAAGTTATCGGGTGTGCGTCCATGTCGGGAAAGCATAATTTCATCATGCGTAAAACGAACGGCAGGTAGTGATTTTTCTAACTTTTTGGCCAAGGTAGTTTTGCCAAATCCCATAAAGCCATGTATAAGATGAATTTCCGCATTCATAATTTTTGCCCCATAACATTTTGTTTTTTATAGATTATTGATAAAAAAATATTTTGGCAATAAAAAAGTGATTGACAATGAGATTTTTTAGAACATAATAAGAACATATGAAAGAACAAATTAAGAACAAAGCGAGTCGGAAGGGGATTTTTTATGAGAATAAACAGTAAAGACAGTTTGGTAATCGGCGGATTTTTCGGTTGTGTAATTGCATTGTTGTTTTTGGCATTTGGAACAATAAGCAATTTTTTGTGTGAAATGTTATTTTGGACATTTGTATTATATGTAGCGGTTATTTATTTTGAAATTGTGCCAAATTGCGCAAAGGTTTTGATGAAAAAATATTCACAAATTGCTTTTTATTTAGCTTATCTTTCTTGGGTGCCGTCAGTTGTCGGTAGTGCAATGGTTGTGTTCTTGGGAAGCTTGTTGTTTGTTGATTATGGAATAGAAGAATTGAACTGTTTATTAAAATCGTCCAAAATTGTTTTGACTGTTATGTTGTTTGCATCGTTATTGGTTGCTAATATCAGACAATCGGAGAGAGTAAAGTTAGTATTTGGAATTTAAAAACGGCGAAGCCGAGAACTTAATTGTTCTCGGCTTCTAAATGATTTCGTAGAATATGCGCAATTTTACCTTCGCCGGTAGCAAAGAACTCGGCAATATTCTCGATAGAGATGGTGTAGCCATCAAGGTACTCTAAAGGTCCCCAAGGATTATTGTCGTCAGTCATTTTTCGCCCTGTCCAATCCTCAAGAGCCTCAATGAGGGTTATTAGATGAGTGCGAAAAATTGCCTGTCCTTCTATCAATGCTTCAGGACCAACCAAAGCTTCTCTTTTAAAGAAGCGAAGCACTTCCGTCTTTGAAATGCTTGGGTGCTTTTTAAATGCCTCTAAGATCTGACCATAAGTAATGGTTTGGTCAGTTATAAAGGCGTTTTTTACAGCGCAAAAATGTTTATAAGAAACTTTTTTGCCTAGTGCCTGATTGACCAGCGTAGCCATTTCGGCTAAGCTTTTTGTTGGTGGTTTTATACACATGATGTGATGAGTTTAGTAGCGGAGGTCGTCTGAGTTCGTTACACGCCGGTTAATAATTTTATATCGTTATCCATATTCTTAAGTTTTTTGATTGGACAAAACTAACACAAAAAGAGTGTAGAATCAAGAAATTTTTTGTGGTTGACTATACGCTATAAGGCTATATTATTGTAACTATAAAAAATTAGGAGAAAATATATGTGCCAAACTAAATATTCTAAAAGATCGTACAAATTGATGAAGGCTTTTCAACAAGATGAATTAAATAGTGCTGCTATTTATGCTCATTTTGCGCATTGTGATAAAGATAAAAAGAATTGCCAAGTTTTACAACAAATTGCTAATGATGAGGCTCATCATGCGACAGTTTGGAAAAAATATACAAACAAACATATGCGACCTAATATGTTCAAAGTTTGGTGGTTTAGAATATTGACCTATTTGTTGGGCTATACTTTTGTGATTAAGCTGTTAGAACTTCATGAATATGAGGGCATTAAGGGGTTGGAAGAACTGAAAAAAGAAGTGCCGGAAGTTGAAGATATTATCAATGACGAGAAAAAACACGAAAAACAGCTTATTGAAATGCTTGATGAAGAAAGGTTGAACTATATCGGAGCTATGGTATTGGGTTTGAATGACGCATTGGTCGAGTTGACCGGTGCGATTGCCGGTTTGACTTTTGTGTTGATGAATACAACTTTGATTGCCATGTCGGGCGTTATTACAGGTATTGCGGCAACATTGTCAATGGCGGCTTCAAATTATTTGGCCGAACGAGCCGACGGCAATCCGAATGCTTTGAAAGCAAGCTTTTATACCGGAATTGCTTATTTGATAACGGTAGTGTGTTTGGTAATGCCTTATTTATTGTTTCCAAATGAAATGTTTTTGTGGGCGCTTGTTTGTATGATAGCAATTGTGGTATTATTGGTATTTGTATTTAACTTTTATATTGCGACTGTCAGATCGGAACCGTTTTTACCTAAGTTTATTGAAATGTCGGCAATCAGCCTTTCGGTTGCCTTGATTTCTTTCTTAATCGGTTTAGCGGCAAAAACCTTTTTCGGAATAGAGGTCTAAGATGAATAAAATTAAATTTGCGATTTTTGATGTCGGAAATGTTTGTTACCCTTATACATTGGACTTTTTGAACGAGTATTGTATGAAAATAAGCAAAAATCCTTTAAGCCTAAAAGAAAAAGGCGGGGTTAAAAAGTTTGACTATAAGCCATTTATGAAAGGTGATGTTGATTGGGAACAATTTTGCCAAGATATGTGTGCGTATTGTGATATTGCTTATTCGAAAAAAGTTGCTATCGAATTTAATAAGCAAATGCACAAAGGGGTAGGCGAGTTTTATCCCGAAACTTTGGAAACAATGGATTTTTTGCGACAGCAGGGCGTAAAAGTTTGTTTGTTGTCTAACGCTTTACCCAACTTGGAAGGAACCGGCGGAGTGTTGGTTGATGAAGATAAAAGGTTTACTTCGTTTAACTTGAAAAGATTAAAGCCTGATGTCGAAATTTATAAAGATGTTTTGAAACAATTGGGCGCAAATCCGCAAGAAGTTATTTTTGTTGATGATAAAAAAGCAAATGTTGACGCGGCAAATTCTATCGGAATTAAAGGTATTGTTTATAGACAGGAAAATATTTTGGCTGATGTGAAAAATATGATACATAAAGAAAACAATGTTCAGTTAAATGCAAGGCAAAGATAGTTATTTGTAGTCCTTGTTGTTGTAAAAAGTTTTTTCCCTCTTATTTAGTATGAATAGGAGGGATTTTTTGATGAAAGTATATGTAAATGATAAAATGCAAAAGGGGTATGTTTATGAAACAACCGAACCGGAGGGAATAAATTTTGCCAAAGGATTTGAGCCGGAATTAACACCGAAACAAATGCTGATGTTAGGGGTTTTTGAAGGACATTATTTAAATGATTGCAGGACGGAATTTCCTAGAGATTGGTTTGAGGGGGCAAAATTGTCGGAAGGTAAGGCTGATGTAACTAAAAATTGTTTTGGAGTAAAATCAAGACAAGATTTGGATATTTGGCGTAAAAAAGGGTGGATTATTGAGCCGGATGTCAGAGGTTGGTTTCAGTGGTATTGTCGTTATTATATGGGACGCAGAATCGACGGGGTTGATAAAATTCAGATTAAAAGATGGAAGGCCTTTAGGCGACACAAGGTTCAGTTAGAGCGTAATTGTGCAATGATGGATTTTGAGTGCCGAAAGAAACAGCGTCAAGCTTTGCTTCAATGGGCGTATAATCCGTTTTTTTAGAGATTTGTTATTGTTGCCAAGGAAACTTAATATTGTTTTCATGGGCATAATGTAGTATTTGGATGATATATGATAGATAGGTTGCAAATACTGCAATAAGATCGGGTATTACGATATATTTTATTATTTTTCTGTCATTCCATCCAAAATTGGCTGGTAACTTGATTGCATCATATTATACTCCTTATATAAAAAAACTCCTTTGAGACACATCTCAAAGGAGTTAAGTTGATAAAAAATGGTGAAGAAATTTGAATTCACTTCTTCACCATAGCTACTATTGTAATGTGACTTGACGCATTTGTCAATGAGGGGATAAAAAAATATTTTATTTTGCCATAATTTTTAAGATTAAAAAATATATATGATTATAAAGGAACAAAGAGGTTATGATTGTTATTGTGAAAAGAGGTAAAATTATGTATTTTATTTTTTTTCTGATATTTATGTAATATAGATATAATTTTTTCTTAAAAACAATCCTCATAAAAATGCTATATCCGCCAAAAATATATAAAATCCACATAAAAATAACAGGAGAAATTTTTGTATCAGGGTATTTAAAAAACATATTGCAAGCTATGGGTATTATCATAGTTGATAGTATACCTATGATAACAGTTAGTACTAAATCTATTGTTTTATATAAGAAAATAAGTTGCTTTGCTTTTTTGCGATCCATTATTACCATTTTTCCCTCGAATCTGTTTTTTATAAAAAGGCGGGGATTTTTCCTCGCCTTTTTAATTGAAGTTTAGTAGTGATTATTCATCATCGCCGATAGTGTCGCCACCAATCATTTCGGCGCTTAAATGGCCGGCTTGAGATTTAATCTTGTTTTCAATCTCGAGGGCAACTTCAGGATTGTCACGCAAAAATGATTTGGCATTTTCACGACCTTGGCCGATTTTGTCGCCATTGTATGAGAACCAGGCACCTGATTTTTCGACAACTCCGGCTTTGACACCCAAGTCAACGATTTCACCGGTTTTGGAAATGCCTTCGCCATACATGATATCAAAGTCAACAACCTTAAACGGAGGTGCTACTTTGTTTTTGACAATCTTGACTCTGGTTTGTGAACCGATAATGTCTTCTTTGTCCTTGATTTTGCCGATTGAACGAATATCGATACGAACCGAGGCATAGAACTTCAAGGCATTACCGCCGGTAGTAGTTTCGGGATTGCCGAACATTACACCGATTTTCATTCTGATTTGGTTAATGAAAATTACCAAAGTGTTAGAGCGAGCAATGGTCGAGGTCAGTTTGCGCAAGGCTTGTGACATAAGACGAGCTTGCAAGCCCATGTGAGAATCACCCATTTCACCTTCGAGTTCTGCCTTTGGAACGAGTGCGGCAACTGAGTCGACAACCAAAACATCAATAGCGCCCGAACGAACCAAAGTGTCGGTAATTTCCAGTGCTTGTTCGCCGGCATCAGGTTGTGAAATAAGCAGATTTTCTAAATCAACACCGATTTTTTTGGCATATGACGGATCAAGAGCGTGTTCGGCGTCGATAAAAGCACAAGTTCCGCCGTTTTTTTGAGCTTGAGCGATAACACTTAAAGCCAATGTTGTTTTGCCTGAGCTTTCGGGGCCGTATATTTCGATAATACGACCTCTGGGAAGTCCGCCAATTCCCAAAGCCATATCAAGACCGAGCGATCCGGTGGGGATTCCTTCAATATCAACATGGGCATTGTCTTGTCCCATTCTCATAATCGAGCCTTTACCGAAAGCCTTTTCAATTTGGCTTAGGGCGGCGTCCAGTGCTTTATCTTTATCCATTGTTTACTCCGTTCGTTAAAAAGTTTTTTTAATAAAAAAAGAATCGATACTATAAATATAATGTTCTATTTATGTTCTTTTTGCAAGAACTTTTTTTGATAATTTTTTCTTCTTTGGTAATGTGGACGATTAACCTTTGAATTATCTTGATTTTTTTCTTCCATATTTTCTTTATATTCGCCCAATGCGGCGGTGATTGCGGCACCGAAAATTACTACCGCCCAGGTGAAGTATAACCAAACAAGCAATACGGGAATCGCGGCCAAGGCGCCATACAAAGTGGTGTAGGCAACTGAGGAGGCAATAAATGTTCCGAAGAATTTGCGCATGATATAAAAAGCAATAGACGCTATAATTGCGCCGACAAAGGCGTGAACAAACTTAACCTTTTTGTTTGGAACTAAAATATATACCAACATTATAGCACCCAAAGTCAAAAGGCTTGGGAGGGTTGAAGATAGGAAATATCCGGTGTTGATGCTATCAGGCATAAATTTTTGTAAGGTGTAGAAATAGCCTCGCAAAGAAAATCCGACACCATATAAAAGAGGGCCCAAGGTTATGATAGTCCAATAAAGAGTGATTTTGGTTTTGATACTGCGCGGTTTATAAACTTTGAAAATGTAGTTAAATGAGTTTTCAATCGTGGAAAGCAGTAAAATGGCTGTAACCGCAATACCTACAACACCGACGGTGGTAAGTTTGGCCGTAGCGGAGATGAACTCGTTAAAGTATTGGCTGATTTCTTTGCCGATTGAGGGGACAAGATTTTGCACAATGGTATCCTGCAGTTGTGCTTTGATTTCGACAAATACCGGAAATGCCGAAAATACAGCCAAGCCGATGGCAATTAAGGGAACCAAAGCTATCAATGATGTATAGCTCAAAGATGAGGCAACGCGCAAGATATTGTCGGTTTGAATGCGTGAGATTACAAAACGGCATAATTTGAGCGAGTTGGCGTAAATTGTCTTTAGTTTGTCGGGGTTAATATTCATAATTGTCCTACTGTTATTTAAAAAGGTGTTTACAAATGATGACAAATTTTATAAAAGTTTGTATGGAATTGCAATAGATGAATGAATCTGTTGTGTATTGTGTGTGTTTTTTTTGATTATGAGGAATGTTACTAATGTCAAAACTTTTGATGGAAGGTAAGAGAGGTCTGATTATGGGATTGGCTAATGATAAGTCAATCGCATGGGGTATTGCACAAGCATTGAATGAACAAGGTGCTCAATTGGCTATCTCTTATCAAAATGAAGCTTTGGAAAAAAGAGTTCACCCGTTGGCTCAACAGCTTGATAAAGAACCGTTGTTAATCAAATGTGATGTATCGGACAGCGAAAGTGTAAAATCTTGCTTTGAAGAATTGGGCAAAAAATGGGGTAAAATCGACTTTTTGGTTCATGCTATCGGATTTTCGGATAAAGACCAACTTCGCGGTCGCATGATTGATACTACCAAAGATAATTTTGCCATGACAATGAATATTTCTTGCTATTCTTTTATTGAAGCTTGTAAATATGCGTCATCAATTATGAGTGAGGGCGGTTCGATTGTAACATTAACCTATATGGGCTCGGAAAGAGTGTTCCCAAACTATAATATTATGGGTGTGGCAAAAGCTGCTTTGGAAGCTTCGGTTCGTTATGCCGCTATGGATTTGGGACCTCAAGGTGTCAGAGTTAATGCTGTTTCAGCCGGCCCGATTAAAACTTTGGCTGCGTCCGGTATTGGTGATTTTAGAAAAATATTGCATTGGAATGAATTGCATTCGCCAATGGAAAGAAATGTTACTCAGGAAGAAGTCGGTATGGCTACTTTGGGATTGTTGTCGGCTTGTGGTTCGGGTATTACCGGCGAAGTAATTCATGTTGATAACGGATATCATATCCAAGGAATGTTGAAAATAAGCCAAATTGAAAATACGGTAAAGGCTTTGTCTGAATAATGTAAAAAAGATGGCGTTTTGCTTTCTTGTTTTTGATTTAAGTGTTAAGGAATATGTAAATGAGTATAGATATTGAAACCGTTGATAAAATTGCTTTTTTGTCGCGTTTAAAAATTGAAGATAATGTTAAAGACGCAACAAAAGAAGAATTTAACAAAATTATTCAATGGGTTGATCAATTAAAAGAAGTGAAGACCGACAATGTCGAACCCTTGATTTCGGTTAATGAAAACAGTATTCAATTACGCGAAGATGAGGTAACTCAAGGTCAATGTTCTAAAGAAATATTGGCTAATGCTCCGATGAAGGAATATGGTTATTTCGCTGTTCCTAAGGTTGTTGAATAATAAGGTATGAAGAAGATGACTGATTTAACAAAATTGACTATTGCTCAGGCACGCGACGGTTTAAAAAATAAAGATTTTACAGCTGTTGAATTGACACAAGCTTATATTGAAAATATGAAAGCAAAACGCGAACTTAATGCTTTTGTTTGCGAAAGTACCGACAAAGCTTTGGAACAAGCAAAACAAAGCCAAGAAAAAATCGAAAAAGGTTTGGGTGGCGATTTGGAAGGTATTCCTTTGGGGGTTAAAGACTTGTTTTGTACCAAAGGAATTGAGACAACGGCTTGTTCTAATTTTTTGAAAGGTTTTGTGCCTCCTTATGAATCAACAGTTACATCAAAACTTCTTGATGCCGGAGCTTTATTTTTGGGCAAGCTTAATATGGATGAATTTGCCATGGGCGGAAGTAACGAAACTTCGGCTTTCGGTCCGGCAATAAATCCATGGAGTAAAGATGTCAGATTAGTGGCAGGTGGATCGTCGGGTGGTTCGGCGGCGGCAGTCAGTGCAAGAATGTGTGCCGGTGCAACAGGTACCGATACCGGCGGTTCTATTCGTCAGCCCTCGGCTTTTTGCGGGGTTACCGGTATAAAACCGACATATGGTCGTTGTTCGCGTTATGGTGTAATTGCTTTTGCATCGTCATTAGATCAAGCCGGCCCGATAGGAAAAGATGTGCGTGATTGTGCTATTATGTTAAAAAATATGGCCGGTTATGATGCCAAAGATGCTACTTCGGCAAAAGTTGATATGCCTGATTTTGAAAAGTTTTTGTCAGGTGATATTAAGGGAATGAGAATTGGTATCCCTAAAGAATATCGTGTTGAAGGACTAAATGAAGAAGTTGCTTCTTATTGGGATAAAGCTGCCGAAATGTTAAAAGATAAGGGCGCAGAAATTGTTGAGGTTTCGCTTCCTCACACCAAATATGCTTTGGCAACTTATTATATTATTGCACCGGCTGAAGCTTCGAGTAATTTGGCTCGATATGACGGTTTGCGCTATGGCAATCGAGTTGATGGTAACAGTATTGATGAAATGTATATCAATTCTCGAACTCAAGGTTTCGGCAAAGAAGTTAAGCGTCGTATTATGGTCGGTACATATGTTTTGTCGGCAGGTTATTATGATGCCTATTTCTTAAAAGCGCAAAAAGTTCGTCGTCTTATAAGAGATGATTTTGTAAAAGCTTTTGAAAAATGTGATGTGATTTTAACACCTACTTCGCCGGTAGCGGCTTTTCCGGTAGGTGATAAAAAAATGCAAGAAGATCCGATTGCTATGTGGCTTAATGATATTTATACCGTTTCGGTATCGTTGGCCGGATTGCCGGCAATGAGTTTACCGATCGGTTTGAATAAAGACGGTTTGCCATTGGGTATGCAAATTATCGGTAAGGCTTTTGATGAACAAAGCGTGTTTGAAGTTGCTTCAGCTTTGGAAAAACAAGCCGGATTTGAGGGAGTGAAATAAGATGAGCGCATTGATATTAAAAGGTAAAAACAACGACTGGGAAATGATTTGCGGGCTCGAAATTCACTGCCAAATTATCTCAAAATCAAAAATTTATTCACCGTCATCAACAGCTTATGGTTCTGATGTAAATGAGAATGTGTCCTTTATTGATGTTGCAATGCCGGGAATGTTACCTTCCTTGAACAAGGAATGTGTGCGTCAAGCCTTGAAAACAGGTATTGCGCTTAATGCCAAAGTTAATAAATATTCGGCTTTTGCACGCAAGAATTATTTTTATGCCGATTTGCCGCAAGGATATCAAATTACGCAAGATAAGTTCCCTATTATTGGCGAAGGTGTGGTCAAAATCGAATTGGAAAACGGTGAAACCAAAGAAATCGGAATTGAGCGTTTGCATATTGAACAAGATACTGCAAAATCTATTCATGATATTTCGCCGACCAAGACATTTATCGATTTTAATCGTGCCGGTGTAGGTTTGATGGAATTAGTAACAAAACCTGATTTTCGTTCGCCGGAAGAGGTTGGCGCTTTTTTGCGTAAATTGCGTTCAATTGTTCGTTATTTGGGTACTTGTGACGGTAATATGGATGAAGGTTCAATGCGTTGTGATGCCAGTGTGTCTATTCGTCCTGTCGGAGAAAAAGAGTTTCGTCCGCGCGCCGAGATTAAAAATGTGAACTCAGTAAAATTTGCTTGTCAGGCTGTGGAATATGAAGCTAAGCGCCAATTAGAACTTTATGAAAGCGGTGGTTCTATGGAGCAAGAATCTCGTCAGTTTGATCCGGTAAGCGGAGAAACTAAATTTATGCGCAAAAAAGAATATGCTCATGAATATCGTTATTTTCCGGAACCTGATTTATTGCCATTGGTATTAACCGATGAATTTATTGCAGAAATTAAGGCAGATATGGTTGAACTTCCTGATGCGAAAAAAGAGCGTTTTGTAAAAGAGCTCGGCTTAACTCCATATGATGCCAAAGTTATTTGCGAAAATAAAGAAACAGCTGAATTTTTTGAAAAAGCAGCCAAAGGCCATGATGCCAAAAAAGTAGCTAATTGGTTGATGGGTGATTTCTTTGCTATGCTTAATGAGAAAAAACTCACTTTAGAACAATCACCGATTTCGGCTGAAAATTTGGGCGAGTTGGTTGAGCTTGTAACTTCAAATGTTATCAATGGTAAAACCGCCAAAGATGTGTTTGAAATTATGGCTGAAACAGGTGAAAATCCAACTAAAATCGTTGAGGAAAAAGGCCTAAAACAAGTTACTGATACCGGTGCAATCGAAAAGATAATTGATGAAATTATTGCATCAAATCCGGATAATGTGGCAGCTTATAAAGCCGGAAAAACCAATCTTATGGGTTGGTTTGTCGGTCAGGTTATGAAAGCATCGCAAGGAAAAGCAAATCCTGGGGTGGTAAATCAAATCCTTAGTAAAAAACTCGTATAAAAGTTTTCTAGAGCTATTTTTTGCGGGCGAGAAAAATTCATGTACTATCAGTGTACACTAAAATTTTTCTCGCCTTAAAAATAACTCTATAAATTCTTTTCTCCGAGTTTTTTAACTCGTATAACAGCACATCTAAGAGCGATTTTACGGAGTAGTTAAAAATTCACGTAGGTCTGTCTACGCTAAAATTTTTACCTCTCCTAGAAATCGCTCTATCTGAACTATTCTCCGAGTTTTTTAACTCGTATAACAGCACATCTAAGAGCAAAAATTAAAAAATAACCGGCTCGGTCATGTACTTTTTTGTACACTCGCTCGCCGGTTTTTTTTATTTTTACTTTATCTGTACTATTCTCCGAGTTTTTCAAAAAAACTCGTATAACGGTCTACTAATACAGAATTTTAAGAACATTTTGTTCGGTCACGTACTATTTTGTACACTTTGCTTTCGCCGTCTTTATTTCTTATTATATGCACACGCTATCTAACTTTTTTAATAATTAAATATTGCAAAAAACTCTTGCAATTATCAAATATTGTGATATACAGAGGCGACTCAAATTGGGGATATGTGTCTTTGGTTTGAGCGAATCGTAATATTTTATTTAACAATTTCGTGGGAGGCCAGCCATTGGTCCGTACCACGAAACCTAACAAAAAGGTGATGAAAATGGCTAAGTCTAAGAAAAAGATTTTAGGTTTAATCAAACTTCAGATCCCTGCTGGTAAGGCTAACCCGTCTCCTCCGGTTGGTCCTGCTTTGGGTCAAAAAGGTTTGAATATTATGGAATTTTGTAAGGCATTTAATGCTGCTACTCAAAAAATGGAACCGGGTATTCCTGTTCCCGTAGTAATTACAGCATTTGAAGACAAAACATTTACTTTTGTTACAAAACTTCCTCCGGTTGCTTACTATTTGAAAAAAGCTGCAGGCGTTTCTTCTGCTTCTAAAGAACCGGGTAAGGTTGTTGCCGGTCAAGTAACTATGGCTCAAGTTAAAGAAATTGCTGAAACCAAATTGCCGGATTTGAACTGCACAACAGTTGAATCTGCTATGAACATGGTAAAAGGTCAAGCTGTTTCTATGGGTATTAAGGTTGTGGAGTAAGGCAATGGGTAAGAGAATTGTAAATGCATATAAAAATCTTGATAAGAATCAAGCTTATTCTTTGAGAGATGCTGTTAAAATCGTTAAAGAAAATGCTAAAGCAAAATTTGACGAAACTGTTGACATTGCTATTAACCTTGGCGTTGATCCGAAATATGCTGACCAAATGGTTCGCGGTGTTTGTGCCTTGCCGCACGGTACCGGTAAAACCGTTAGAGTTGCTGTTTTGGCTCAAGGTGAAAAAGCTGATCAAGCTAAGGCTGCCGGCGCAGACATCGTTGGTGCTGAAAACTTGATTGATTCAATTTTGGCCGGTAAAATCGACTTTGACCGTATGATTGCTACTCCTGATATGATGGGTATGGCCGGTAAAGTTGCTCGTGTATTGGGTCCTAAAGGCTTGATGCCAAACCCGAAACTCGGTACTGTTACTGCTGATGTTGAAGCTGCTGTTAAAAAAGCCAAAGCCGGTGAAGTTCAATATCGTGTTGAAAAAACAGGTATCGTTCATGCCGGTATCGGTAAAGCAAGTTTTTCAGAAGATCAAATCTATGAAAACTCAAAAGCTTTCATCGACGCTATCATCAAAGCAAAACCATCAGGCGCCAAAGGTACTTATATGAAAAAAGTATCATTGAGCTCGACTATGGGTGTTGGTGTGAAGGTTGATACAACCGCTTTATAATGAAGAAATTTGCAAAGTTGATTTCATACTTGTAATTTTCTCGTTTATGTACTCGTTTTTGTACACTGCACTCGAAAATTACGGCGTAGCAAATTAACTTATCAAATTTTGGTTTTTATTAGGATATAGCATTTAAAAAAAATGCTATATCCTTTTTTTTGTGCACTCGAAAATTACGGCGTAGCAAATTAACTTATCAAATTTTGGTTTTTATTAGGATATAGTATTTAAAAAAATGCTATATCCTTTTTTTTGTGCACTCGAAAATTACGGCTTGAGCCAAAATGTTTTCTTCCACCCATGGAAAAAATGCTCTCGATAATCCGAGAGCATTTTTGATTTTAAATGTAGTTTATAATAAAATAAATGCTTGACATTAGGGCAATTTGATATTATTAAAGGCGTCAATGAACGGCGATTTTGAGTCGTTCGACCTGTCCAAGACTGCAAGTGGGCGAGGATAAAATGGAGCTGGAATAGGGCAAAAGCCTTGTTATTAGCATCTGAGCCGAAACTCTTAAATATCTTGCATAGACGGAGTAAGTGAGAGATTTTATTTTATAAATCGATTTTTTTCTCCTGGGCAGAATGGGTCCCGCTAGGGCAAGTTTGGGGGAAGAAAATTAAAAGCTTCCTTCTTCAAAACAAGTCTTGGCGGATATGTTAAAAAGTAACATATGCGTTTTTTCGTATATGTGATAATTGGAGACAATAAGTGAATCGCGAAGAAAAAGCACAATTGCTGGCCGAGCTTAATGAATTGTTCAACAATGCCGATACCATTGTAGTTTCTCACTACAAAGGTTTGACTGTTGAAGAAGTTTCTGAACTCAGAGACAATATCAGAAAAGCAGGTGCCGGTTTTAGAGTTACTAAAAATCGCATTACACGTCTTGCTCTTAAAGGTACAAAATTTGAAGCTTTGGCTGATTTGTTTGTAGGACCTACTGCAATTGCTTTTGCTAATGATCCTATCTCAGCTTGTAAGGCTTGCGTTGAATTTGCCAAAACCAATGAAAAATTGTTAGTTATCGGTGGTGGCATGGGTAACGGCGTTTTGTCTGTTGACGATGTTAAACGTTTGGCTGCTACTCCTTCTATGGACGAACTCAGAGCCAAAATCATCGGTTTGTTGCAGGCTCCCGCTGCTCAACTTGCAAGAGTTACAAAAGCTTACAGCGAAAAAGAATAATTGTTTTGTATTTGTTAAAGCAAAACGAGATTTTAGTTTAATTTGTTAATTTAATTTATTTGGAGAAAAAAAATGGCCGATTTAGCCAAATTAGTAGAAGAATTGTCAGCTTTGACTGTTATGGAAGCTGCTGACTTGTCAAAAATGTTAGAAGAAAAATGGGGCGTTTCTGCCGCTGCTGCCGTTGCTGTTGCTGCCGGTGGTGCTGCTGCAGGTGGTGCTGCTGCCGCTGAAGAAAAAGACGAATTTGATGTTGTATTAGCTGAAGCTGGTGCAAACAAAATCAATGTTATTAAAGAAGTTCGTGCTATCACAGGTTTGGGCTTGAAAGAAGCTAAAGACTTGGTAGACGGTGCTCCTAAGACAATTAAAGAAGGCGTAGCTAAGGCTGAAGCTGAAGAAATGAAGAAGAAATTGGAAGAAGCCGGTGCTAAAGTTGAATTGAAGTAATTTCAACAACTTCTTTTAACAAGTTCAAAAACCACCTTAAATTTTTAAGGTGGTTTTTTTCTTTGACTTAATAAAAATATGATGTTAAACGATAGGGTATAATTTAATTTTTATGTATTAATTTTAATTCTCTATTATATATGAAGAAAGCATTTTTTCCGGGGTCATTTGATCCTTTTAATTTGGCTCACTTATCAATTGTTTGTGAGATCTTGAAAGAGTATGATCAAGTTATTATCGGTGTTGGTAATGATTTGACAAAGTTCCACAAATTTTCAATGGATGAAAGACTGGAAATGGTAAAAAAATCCATTGAAGATTTGGTTAGTATTGTCAGTTTTTACAGGGCTCAGGCCAATGTATTTTCTGCTACAATGCGCAGTGCTGCCAGAAAGATTAAGGAAAATCCTGATTGCGTCAAGGTTGTTTCTTACTATGGGGCGGCAATTGATTTTGCACTAGTTAATGACGCCGATGCGTTGATTATAGGTGTTAAAAACATCTTAGATCAAAGGGAGGAGCATTATAAGTGTAATCTTAACAGAAAAATCTGTGAGTTGCGCGGAAAATCTTGTTCTACGGTGTGTGTATCTGCTTCTATGATATCACATATATCGTCTTCAACGATAAGGCTGTTGATGGAAGCCGGTGAATATATTATTGCTAAGGATTATGTGACGCCTTCGGTACATAATATTATGTGCAAAGTATATTTACGCGATGTTTATTGCAAGATATATCCTATCAGCGGCTCAGATTATGATGCGCTTTGCGAGAAATTTGATAAAATGTATCAGCGTTTTAGCAAAATCGCGTGCAGTCTTAATATGTTGAATATTTACCGAATATATAATCCTAATCACGATATGAGTTCAAAAGTATTTGATTTGGTTGTATTGTTTAATTCGTTGGTAATAGAGGGTAAATTTGACGAAAGAATGTATGAAATTGTCAAAGCAAATGTTACGGATATTGATGATTTTGTAGCGCTTTGTAATGCTATGCGTGTTCCTGCTTCCGATAAGCTTTCTAAAGATACTGCGGTGTTGAGAGATATTTGCTTGAATCCTTTTGTATATAATAAAGGTAATGCTTCTATCGATTTGTGGGAAAAAAGAGAACAGAATCGACTTGCAGAGGTTGATGAAGAGATATTCCTATTAAATTTCTTGAAGTTCTGTGACAGATATTCTGCTGACAATCAGTTATTTAGAACAGATTATTTTAGGGAAAGATATTATTCCACTGCATCGGATAAAATGAAGCAAATGGCATGCGTAATAAGAACGCTGCTGGATAAATAGGAAAAGTGCAAGCTTAAATTAAGGAAAAAAGGTTCGTTATTCTAAATGTGGAATACGGACCTTTTTTTGTTGTTATATCTGCTTTTTTTTATATAAAATAGTAGCATTAGAGAACTGTAAGAAGAGTTTTTTATGACAGAAAGCGATATTAAGAAATTACCGTTAAAAGAAGTGTTGACCGACACTTGGAAACATTGTTTACAACATAAAAAAATAGCCCTTATTTTAACTGCAATCGTTTATGCGGTGGGGGCGTTGGCGTTATTTAGCTGGAAGCATATTTTGTTTTGGCCGATTATGTTGGCGGTATATGTTTTATGGGGTATGTATTTCAGATTTTATTTTGATCGTAAACCATATTTTGATTTTAAGGTCTTGTTTAATTCTTTAGTGCCATCAACTAAGATTGTTGTGTTAACGGTAGTTATCGGAACAATACTGATTATGCTTCCGATTTTACCATTGTTTATCAGTACTTCTCCGGAGTTTATTGATGAGTATACTTTGTTTTTGCAAGGTGATGTTGAAAAACAGGGAATGCTGATTTTGATTGCTAATGTTTTGTTTATGTTAATGTCGCCGTTTTTGGCTTATCGTCCGTTTTTGGCGTGGATATCATCTCTTATCGGACGCTCTGGGTCTTTGCGTTTTGCATGGAAGAGAACTAAAGGTAATTATCTTGAGTTTTTGTTGATTGCGCTTATTACCAATTTGAGTATTGCGTTTGTCAGATGGTTGGTAATGTATTTGGGCGGTAACGACTATATTACGATGCTGTTTGTAGCACCGGTGTTTATATACTTTAATGTATTGTCAGCCAAGGCTTATGAATTTTTCTTTATAAAGTAATCAGAGAAAAGATAAAAATTCTTCTTCGGATAAAATGGCAATTCCCAGTTCTCGAGCGGTTTTGGCTTTAGAACCGGCGTCTGCTCCGATGATTACATAATCAGTATTTTTAGAAACCGAACCGGCAACTTTGGCGCCTAGGCTCAAAGCTTTGGCTTTTGCTTCGGAACGCGTCATGCGTTGTAGGGTGCCGGTAAACACAACGGTTTTGCCGGAGAGTTGCGAATCATTGCGGCTATTGTCAATAAATTCTTCTATTGAGATGTGTTGTAAAAGTTGTTCTATAATGTCGATATTGTGCTGTTCTTGGAAAAACTCAACCATATCAGTTGCCATAGAAGCTCCAATACCGTCAATGGATATTATTTTGGCAGTTTCTTTGCTTTTCATATCAACCATAAAGCTGTCAAAATTTTTATAGTTTTTGGCAATGAGCAGGGCTGTTGCAGTGCCAACCTGACGAATGCCTAAAGCATATATAAAGCGCGGAAGCGAAATTTTGCGCTTTTCATTGATAGCATTAAAAAGGTTATCAACCGATTTTCTACCCCATCCTTCTTTGCGTTCCAGATGAATCCCTTGAGCTGATGAAAATAAATCGTCACCGCCGTTGCGTTGCTCCAAAGTAAAAATATCAGCCGGATTTTTTAAGATTCCTTCATGGTAAAAATCTTCAATAATTTTGTTACCCAGTCCGGTAATGTCAAAAGCATCGCGCGATACAAAGTGGATAATGCGCTCGATGGCTTGGGCCGGACAATAAAGTCCGCCGGTGCAACGACGAACAGCTTCGTCTTCTTCTCTAATAGCGTGCGAGCCGCAAATAGGGCAGGTGTCAGGAAAAATAAATTCTTGAGAATTTGTGGGGCGTTTTTCTAATTTTACGCCAACAACTTGTGGAATTACATCACCGGCGCGTTGAATAATAACGGTGTCACCAATACGGATGTCTTTGCGCCTTATTTCGTCTTCATTGTGAAGGGTGGCGTGTGACACAATAACGCCGCCGACATTAACCGGCTCTAAGTCGGCTACCGGTGTTAAGGCGCCGGTGCGTCCGACCTGAATGCGGATGTTGTTGATTGTGGTTAAGGCTTGTTCTGCCGGAAATTTGTGCGCAATTGCCCAACGCGGCGTACGGGTTAAAAAGCCCAAACGGTCTTGAAGTTCGATAGAATTTACCTTGTGAACGATACCGTCAATGTCGTAGGGAAGGCTGGCTCTGATTTCCATTATGTGATTAAAATTATCATCGACTTCGGTTAGGTTGCGGCATAATTTATTATGCGGGTTGACCGGAAATCCCCAATCTTTTAAGTAGTTGAAAAATTCTTCTTGAGTGTTCCATGGACGGTTGGAAACTTCGCCCCAAGTATAAGCGAAAAGGCTTAAGTTGCGCTCGGCGGTGATTTTGGGATCAAGTTGACGAAGTGAGCCGGCAGCGGCATTGCGAGGATTGGCAAAAGTTTTTTTACCTTCATTGGCATATTTTTCATTAAGTGCAAAAAAGTCAGATTTTGACATATAAACTTCGCCGCGAACTTCCAAAATTTTGGGAACTCCGTCGGGGAGTTTCAGCGGAAGTTGTTTAATAGTGCGCAAGTTTTCGGTAATATCTTCGCCGGTAGTTCCGTCGCCACGCGTTGCACCTTTGACAAAAATGCCGTTTTCATAACGAGCGGAAAAGGAAAGCCCGTCAATTTTCGGTTCGCTGTAAAAAGCAATGTCATCAGATGTGTTTAAGAAGCGTTTTACAGTCATGATAAAGTCATTGACTTCTTCTATTGAGAATACATCTCCGAGTGAGAGCATGGGAAAAGAGTGAGCAACTTTTTGAAAACCGCTTTTGATTTTGGCTCCGACACGAAGTGATGGAGAATCTGCGCGTATAAGCTCGGGAAAGCGTGCTTCTATATCAGCGTTGCGATGTTTTAGTTTATCGTATTCGGCATCTGATAAATAAGGATCATCATTTTGATAGTATGAGGTATCGGCTTTGGCAATTTCTGAGGCCAAAAATTCCAATTCTTTTTTTGCTTCGTCTAAAGTCAGTTCCGATACTTGTTTCATTTGTGTGTTATCCTTGTAAAATTTTATAGCATAATGATTTTATAGTTTCTATTTATAATTACAAGGTTGACTTTGCAGGGTGTTAAAAAAAAAGCACCTTTTGTAAGGTGCTTTGTTCTTGAATTATTTTTCCGGTGAAACAATCATCATCATTTGTTTGCCTTCAAGTTTGGGTGCTTGATCAATCTTTATTAAACCTTCCAAATCTTCAACCAAACGATCTAAGATTTCTTTACCTAAATTATTGGCGCTCATTTCACGACCTTTGTAACGCATGGTAAATTTAACTTTGTTACCATCAGCCAAAAACTTTTTGGCTTGCTTTAATTTTACTTCATAGTCGTGGTTTTCAATCATCGGACGAAGCTTTAGTTCTTTGGTTTCAACAACCTTTTGATTCTTTTTAGCTTCGGCTTTGCGCTTTTGCATTTCGTATTTGTATTTGCCGTAGTCCAAAATTTTGCATACAGGGGGCGTAGCTTGCGGTGATATTTCTATTAAGTCCAGTTCGGCAGAATCGGCCATCTCGAGGGCTTGTGATATTGAAACGATACCTTGGTTTTCGCCTTTTTCATCAATCAATCGTACTTGTTTGGCGGTTATTTCTTCGTTTATGCGTGGTCCGTCTTCTTCGCGTACTGGCGCATTATTAAAATCTCTAGCTATTGTAGCCTCCTATAAAAGTTAATGTAATACCCATTTGTTAATATACAAAAGTAATATTTATTTGCAAGAATAAAAGTAAATAACTAAAAGAAATTTAGAATCTGATATCGAATATAAGAGTAGTTTAAGATGAAAAATGTTTTTTTATATATAATATAGAATCTGAGGAAAGAGAATCGATGATGTAATTATTTGTTGGTGTGGATTATTTTTTTATTTTTCACACACAAAAATATATCGTTAAATCAAATGGTTGTAAATTTGGTGCACAAAAAGTAAAAAAAAATAAAAAATTTTTAAAAATAGTGTTGACAATTTGAGAAGGTTAGCTTATACAAGGCTACACCAACGCGGATGACGCGGAGGGTGATTAGTGCGGGTAGCACTGATGTTATAGATAAATAGTGAATAAGAAGATATAAGAGGATACGCAGACAGTATTGTTTTAGTATTTAGAGATAAGAAACGATAAAGTCTGAAGTATTTGAAAAAGGAACCTATAAAAATTCTTTTATTTGAGTAATTTAGACAGGATTGCAAGCAATCATTTTAACATGAGAGTTTGATCCTGGCTC
>SUUJ01000019.1 GCA_015062585.1 Alphaproteobacteria bacterium
CATAATCCGCCATATCCGAACCTTTTGCTCGCAAAAATCTTTCTTTTAATCTTTGCCGATGTCCGATATACAACGCTTCTTCTTTCGCCATCTCAATAGTCCTTTTTTTTTATATTTTGAAATTATAATACAACATTTTTTAATTTACATACCAAATTATATCAACTATAAAAAATATTATTACTCAATAATTTTTTATGCACTATTTTAATAGCATATTTTGTCTTTTGATATGAGGTTTATATGTCAAAATCTAAAAAAATCGTTGTTGTTTTGCTCTCTGCAATTGTAATTTTTTGTGTAGGCTGGTTAGCTTTGTTCGGACAAGGTGTGTTAATTTCTCGCAAAGTAGATAAACCTTATCCTTTTTATAATGATGAGTTAGCCAAACAACACCTTGTTGCTCATGCCGGTGGTGCTATTGACGGTAAAATATATACGAACTCACGCGAGGCTATAGAAGGCTCAATTAAAGCCGGCCGCAAATATGTTGAGATAGATTTAATTAAAACATCTGATGGCGAATATATTGCCGGTCACGATTGGGAACGGATTAACGAAATGACCGGTCGCAAGGGAGATAAGCCTTTATCAAAACAAGAATTTTTATCATCAAAACTTTATGGTAAATATACGCCTATGTCGATTGACGATGTGGCCGAATTGATGGAAAAATATCCTGATTGGGTAATGGTAGTTGATAAAATTCGTGATTTAGATTATTTGCACGAGCATCTTCCCTATCATGACAGAATGATTGTTCAGGTTTTTGCTTTGCATAATTATTTTAAGGCTTTGCAATTAGGTTACAAATATCCGACTTTGCGCCTAAAAGGTGGAAGGCGCGGAGTAAAAGAAATTTACAAAGTTCTGATGGATATCGGAAATGTTAAGTCGGTTATTTTGGGCGAAAAATCATTTAACAAAAACAAGGAATATATAGGACAACTTCATGACAAAGGCATAACTGTTATTTTGTATGGTAACCCAAGTTATCAAATAGTTGATAATCCGAAGGCCATTAAGGCTAACTTATATAAATATGTCGACCTTATCGACAGCGATCACTTGTCAAAGTTGGATTAAATTTAAATGAAACTCTACCATTATGCGCCCAAAGACAATTCCGTAATGACGGAAGGGTTGTTGTCGATTTCAAAAATTGACAAGGATTTAAAACCTTATGTTCATAGAGCCGGTTCGGAAAATAAGACAGATATCTTAAAGTGGATGGATAGTACATTTTACGGACGGTCGAGAGCAATATCATGTTTGACCGAGACAATAAAATGGCAAGGTAATGACCAAGTATTGAAAAAAATCGTGGACGGAACAGAGCTTTTTTCATTTGAGTTGGATGATTTAATAAACGACGGTTTGGTAGAATCGATATGGTGTAAAAATGGTTCTGAGGCCAATGGTTTAAATGAAAAATTTTATCAAGTTAAGCCTGATGAAATTGATTTATCACCATTAACTTGGGACAAAGTTGATGTTTCGAAAGGCTTGCTCTATGCAGTTGTAAGACACTATTTAATAGTTTTAAAAGACGGAATCATTCCAACAAAATATCTCAGTAAAGAAAATTGAGCATAAAAAAAATTTTTTTTACTTCCTTTTAAAAATAAATTGGTCTATCCTTTTGTCATATACAAGTTTTCACTTGTATTTAGTACCCGACGTGGTACGGGGCTTTCAACGGCTCTTATATACTCCGGTGTTAGGATATAACATCGTAAACTGTTACCTGCTTAATTTATAGATAACAGTGATTATATCCCCAATTCATAGAAATATGGTTGGGGAGCTTCTAGTGTATGTTCAGGAACCATATTTTGTAATAAAATTTGGGTCTAAAGACTAGAAGAGTCATTTGAGTGTATATGATTGTTGAACTCTCCGACCACCTTAACTATAAAAGGTGGTTTTCTTTTAATTGCAATTAAAAAGAAAGGAAGTTTAATAATATGAAAAAAAATCTTTTAGTAACTACAGCTTTGGTCGCAGCAACTATAAGTTTTAATGCTGCCGCCGGTGATATTTATTATATTGGAGATGAAGAATCTTTACAAAATATCGAAAATAAAACATATGCAGAAATAAATTTTGATAAAACTTTAAATGTTGATGAAGCTTTTGAAGTTGTATTAGATAAGGACTACAATTTAACAGCATCTGACCGAGTTACTTTACATGATACTGTTACTCTCAAAGGTGGTAACAACTTGATTGTAAACGGTTATTTAACTCAAACAGCTTCGGGATCTGATATTTCAGATGTTCGAGTTACAATAAACGATAATGATGGTAATAAAGAAAATGGTGCAACTGCAGGTTTAGTTTTAGGCAATGATCTTACTATTGGAAAAGTAGAGTTAACAGAAGGCACAGAACTTTGGCTTTATAATGACGGAAACAAAAAACTTACCGTTAAAGATGCTGAAACAGGTTTAACCTTTAGAGGTAATACAACTGTTGACGGTAACGGCGAAAATGCTCTTAATATTGATGCTAAAAATGGTGTAGTTGCTTTTGATGCCGTTGGAGGAACAGTTGAATTAAATAAAGATGTTACTATTGACGGAAAAGCTACAATAAATACTAAAACAGATATCACAGGTAGTGGTAAATTAACCGTAAACGGTTATTTGACACAAACAGTTGATACCGTTAATGGAGAATCTAACTTATCAAATATTGATATTACCATAGGTAATAACACCAATGGCGCCGGTTTAATTGTTGGTAATAAACTTACAGTTGGTAATTTATCTGTCAAAGAAGGCGCTAAAGTAAACCTTTGGAAAGGTGTTGAAGGAGATAAAGTTCTTACTGTTGCTGATGGTAAAAAAATTACTTTTGAAGACGGTTCTGCATTAAAATTCAGTATTGATGAAACTGCAACAACAGGTGATAAAATTAAAGGTAATGTTGAATTAGCAGGCAAAGTAACATTAGATGTAGATGTAAGTCATGTTACATCAGCTAAAGATCCTTATACCTTTATTGATGGAACTGTTACCGGAAATGGTGAATGGACACATAATTTAACCAATAATATCTTTAATGTTTCTATTTCAGACGGTAGAAATGCTTTAGAATTTGCAGCTAAATCAGCAGAAGATATAGCTGCCAGCACAGGAGCAAGCTCTTCTCAAGCTGCCGGTGTAAATGCCATTATTTCCGGCGGTACAGAAAATACCGGTAACGCAAGCTTTGAAGCTGTTGCCGGCGAAGTATACGATTTAATGCAATCTTCTAACAAAGCCGATGTTGCAAAAGCTTTGGAAATGGTTGACAAGATGTCATCTGATTTGAGTAATGCTGTTACAGCTTCAGCTGTTGCTAACAATGCTCAAGTTTTGGCTGCTGTCGGTAGTCGTTTTACAGGTGGCAGTGTTGCTCCTACTCAACAAGGTATGTCTTCCGGCGATAGTTGGTTTGAAAAAGGAATCGCTTGGGTACAAGGTCTGTTCAATAAATCTAAACTCGACACATCTAACGGATTTGAAGCAGACTCTGAAGGTATCGCTTTCGGTTTCGAAAAAATCGTAAACGGCGGTAACTCAAAAGTCGGTATAGGTTATGCTTATACTCAAAGTGATATCGATGCCCACAGTCGTGATGTTGACGCCGATACTCATACTTTGATGGTTTATGGCGAATACAAACCTGCTGATTGGTTCGTAAATGCTGTATTGTCATATTCATTCGGCGATTATGATGAAACATCTTCCATAAAATCAGCTTCATATGATGTAGATTCTTATGGCTTACAAGTTATGGGCGGATTTGAAAGAGTTTTGGAAAACGGCGCAGTTGTTACACCATCTGCCGGTTTCAGATACTTGCATGTTGATCCTGATTCTTACACAGACAGTTTGGGATCAAAAGTTGATGCTGATGAATCAGATATCTTAACAGCAGTTGTCGGTGCCAAAGTTGCAAAAAATTGGGAACTTGAAAACGGTAAAGTTTTGAAACCGGAAGTTCGCGCTGCTTTGACATATGATTTGACCGAAGCTGAAGATACATCTGTTGTATCATTGGCTAACGGTTCATCTTATGCTGTTGAAGGCGAAAATTTGGATCGTCTCGGATTTGAATTTGGCGCCGGTGTAAGTGCTGATGTTAATGATAATTGGGAATTGTCTGTCGGTTATGAAGGAAAATTCCGTGAAGATTATCAAGATCATTCAGGTATGTTAAATGCTAAATACAAATTTTAGTATTCTATAAAAACAGTAAATACCCTGTAACTTATCGGTTGCAGGGTATTTGCTTTTGATATAAAGTATAACTTATGAAAAAAAGTATATTAAAAATATTTATTTATCTTCTTCTGCTAAACGGTTGTTCATCGATTACCGTGCCAAATAATTTTATATATAAAGAAATAAAAACAGATACTTTTACTTTAGCCAGTTGGCAAAAAATTACTAAACCGAACGGGGTATATAAAATCTATATTGAAGGCGACGGATACGCTTTTGACCGATATGGCAGACCAACACAAAACCCGACACCAAAAGGAAATTTTGTCAGAAAACTTGCTTTTAACGATAAAAATGACAATGTGATTTATTTAGCAAGACCTTGCCAATATATAACATCGCCGATTTGTTCGCAAAGACATTGGACAACTGCCAGATTTGCTCCGGAAGTTATAAACGCGACATTTGAAGCAATAAGACAAATTGCCGGTAATTCGCCGATTGTCTTGGTCGGATTTTCCGGTGGAGCACAAGTGGGAGGATTGGTTGCTTCGGCAAAACAAGGATTAAATGTGAAAAAAATTATTACTATTGCCGGCAATTTGGATCATGAAGCTTGGGTAAAGTATCATGACTTGTTGCCATTAAATGAATCACTAAATTTAGCTGACTATTATGACAACTTCATGGAAATACCGCAAATTCATTATGTCGGCGAAAATGACAAAGTAATTCCTCCTCATCTGGTGCAAAGTTTTATAAAGAACAATGCTTCTGTTATTGTTGTTGCAGGAGCAAATCATAACGACGGTTGGAACAGTGTTGTTGATGATATAATAAAAGAATAGTGCATAAAAAATCCTCGCGTTTGTGCGAGGATTTTTTTAATTGGTGCACCAAAGTTGACGAATTGTTGATGAAACGAGAGAGATAAATAAGTGACAATAATGAAAATCCTGACTATTTTAGCATTGAATGATAAATTTGTCATATTTTCTTGACTTTTAAGTTGTTTTCGACTATTTTAATATTAGATGATAAATTAGTCGGAGTTTGCAGATGTATATTCAAAGAACTATTGAAAATGCCGTAAAACGAATGAATTCGTCTTTTCCGGTTGTGTTAATCACAGGACCAAGGCAAGTTGGTAAAACAACAGTATTTAAATGTTGTGATAAGAAACGTAATTATGTTTCTTTGGATACATTGGAAAATCGTAAATTAGCCAAAGAAAATCCTGCCTTATTTTTACAACGTTTTGAAGCGCCTTTATTGATTGATGAAATTCAATATGCTCCTGAACT
>SUUJ01000013.1 GCA_015062585.1 Alphaproteobacteria bacterium
GAACCGGGAAAATTTATAACAAAAATTTCTCTATCTTGATTGAGAGATTCAACAACATTTCCAGAATCATCATAAAACCTGGTTTTTCCTATAAAATTTGTTTCTTCGTTTTGTTTTTCGTTGTTATGTTCAATCATTATTAATGTTCCGATATTTTATCATACATAAATTTATGATATCATATTATTTGTATAAAGTATATAATTAAGGTTTATAAACCAAACTTTTTTCTTTGTTTTTTCGTTATATAGCTTGTAAGATGATGATGTTAGGAGATGTTTTGATGCGGTATGTAATTGCTTTGATTTGTGTGCTTTTTGCCGGCTCGGCTTGGGCTGATATGCGTTGTTCTACCAATTCTTTGGGTGTTACAACTTGTAAGGATAGTGATGGACGAGTTATCAAATCTCGCACAAACTCACTGGGAACAACAACTTATACCGATAATAAAGGAAATAAAGTAAAAGCAAGAACCAACTCTTTGGGGACAACTACTTATACCGGTAGCGATGGTATAAGAGGCACAGCAAGGACAAATTCGCTTGGGACGACCACTTATAAAGATAATAAAGGCAACACCATAAAAGCTCGCACAAATTCATTAGGCGTTACAACCTATACCAACCAAAACGGCAAGAAAACCAAATGTAGGACTAATTCTGTCGGTGTCACAAGGTGTGATTAAAACTGTTATCCTTTATTTAAAAATGTTGTTTTTTATATTTTATATTCCTAGAATAAGCGTATATTAGTATTTTGAATTTAATAGGAAATATATTAATGGAAAAGCAAGACCAAGAAGCACTAAAGAATTTTCTTCTAGATATAAATTGCTTAGATGAGCTTCAAAAATGGGAAAATCATTTCAATTTATTTGATGTCCTAAAAATATGCAGAACAGAAATAAGGCATAGCAATGTATTATCTTGGTTATTAAATCCAAATGAAAATCATAATTTAGGGGATGCTTTTATTAAAAAAGTTTTTCAAGAATTTATAAAAAGCCAACCTAATGCCAACAAAGAAGTTATGCAGTTATTATTAATGGATTTCTATAGTTTTTCTGTATATAGAGAATGGAAAAATATAGATATTTTGCTTGTTTCTGATGATGAAAATCTAGTAATTGCGATAGAAAATAAGGTTGGTTCTCATGAATACGATAATCAATTAAATCGTTATAAAGAAATTCTAAATAAAGAATTTCCCAAATATAAGAAGATATTGATATATTTAACTCCAGATGGCGAAGATCCCAGTGATGATGATTGGAGTGTTCTAACTTATGAAAGTATTGTTGAAAATTTAGAGATTATCAGAAAAAATGCAACATTATCAACCGATGTGGCATTGATGATTGATAATTATATTGAAGTTATAAGGAGAGATATTATGGAAGATAAAGAGCTTATTGAGATTTGTAACAAAATATATAATAAGCACAAAAAAGCCTTAGACTTAATTTTTGAATATAGAATAGACCCATCTCAAGCTTCTAGCATTGTGCGAGACATTTTGCAAGAAATGGCAGATGAAGGTAAAATAATATATGATAATGCAAAAACTAGAACATATGTTCGTTTTTATACTAAAGCCATGAATCAGCTTCTTCCTAATTTGGTTGAACACAAAGGGGCTTGGGGTAACGAGCATTGTTATGCTTATGAATTTAGGATGATGAACGGGAAATTTAGATTATCTTGTGTTTTAACCACTAAAAATCTTCCGGATACAACAAGAGAGACTGTGCGTAAAATCGTACATATTGAAAAACCATCAAAGGAAAAGTTAGATTTTCAATGGTTATCTCTACACTCTAAAACTCATAATATTCCTGACGATTGTGATGATAACGATAAAATAGTAGCTACTGTTAAAAGTGCTATAAACAGCCTTTTATCATGGGAAAAAGATATAATTGGTAAGATTAGATAAGGTAGATACTAATTTTAAATACAACATATTACCAATAGCACACATAAAGGCTTTGCTAGGAATATTGTTAGGAATGTTTGTAATGGGGGGGGGGAAGAAAGTGTTTATTGTTTTATCAAAATATCAAGATGGCGTTTTTTTAGGTAATTCAGTTGTTAAAATTAATGTTGGCGGACATACAGATAGAGAAATGTCAATAATACAAATAGATGCTTTGATAGCAATAGTGCCAGATACTTCATTGTTTGTAACAAACGAAGAAGCACAAATGGCACTTGAATTAAATGATGATTCTAAGTTTGTAAAAGAAATTAAAACAGATGATGGTATATATTATGAGTAAAATATATATAATATAAAACATTTAAATCAGTGTATAAGACTCATTAATATTGATAATTCAATCATTTAATAATAGTATCAAAGCATTGTTGAATATGTGATGGATTCTTTAAAATGGTTGATAAAAAGACAGAATTTATAAGTATTGATAATATTGCTGTAAATAATGAAAATGCACGACATGGAAAATTGCAAACAGAAAAAGATGCAATTTATTGGTTGCTTAGTAATAATTCTTCAAGGCTAGAAGCTTTAGCAAAAGATATTGCAAAAGAGGGAAAATTATATGAAAGACCCTTAGTAAAAAAAGAAAATGACAAATATGTTGTGCATGATGGAAATAGAAGAATTACATGCTTAAAGTTGTTAAACAATCCTGAATACGTTAAAGATACTCAATGGTATGATTTCTTTAAGACATTAAAAAAAAATAATAGTAATATCCCAGATAAAGTAGAATGTGATATAGCTGATGATATTCAATATATTAATGAACTTGTAGAAAGAAGACATGTTGGTGGTGATACTGGAAAAGGACAGTTAAAATGGAATCGAGAACAAAAAGAAAACCATTTAATTTTAACAGGTAGAAAAAAAGTTTTAGATTTTACTGTGTATCTACAAGAAGAAATGAGAAAAGAAGGTCTTCTTAGTGATTTTGATAATTTGGAACATTCTTTAATCAAAAGACTTTTTTCTAATAACAAGTTGAGAGCACGAATAGGTTTTGTATTAAATGATGATGTTGTGTCTTTTATAGAAGATAGAGAAAGAGTTCTTAAAATATTACTAAAAATTCATAACGATATGTCTGAAGGAAAAGAAACATTAAAGACATTATGGAATAATGCAGATAAAGAACGCTATTTGGGGCAGTTGGAAAAAGATGGTTTATTAGTAGGCATAGAAGACAAAGATATAAGTAAAAATGATAATGGTAAATCAACAGATGTTTCTAAAGATAAAAAAAGAGTTAATAAAATTTCTTTTTCATCAATTATAGACATTGACTTTCCGATTAAAGCTAAAACAAACGAGGAAGTAAAAATAAAAGCAATTTGGGATGAAATGCAATATCGTCTAAAATATAATATGCATCCATACTCGTTAAGCGTTATGATTAGAGTGTTATTAGAACTTTCAACAGATTATTGCCTTTTAAAAATAAAAACTAAAAAAACTAAAAACGATAGTCTTAATACAAAAATGATGGAAATAATAAAGAAGTTTGAGGAAGAAAACATATTAAATAAAACAGACGCAAATAATTTAAAAGGAACAGCCACTGTAGATATCAATCGGTTACATGCATTTGTTCATCATTTAAATGCTCATCCAACCACTCAAGATTTAATAGCACTATGGGGTAAGTTTAAAAATTATATAATTAATTGTTTAGTTTATAAAAAGTAAAACTATAATAAAATAAAACCACCACTTCATAAAAAGTAGCGGTTATGTAGGAGAATTTATTGCTTAGTTGGCTTATTCCTTATAAATCACTGCACCATTGTCTAAAAGCAAATTAGCAATATCTATTTCAATTCGTTCTAAAGCGATGGGAAGTGCTGTTTCTCGTTGGTAATTGAGCCAATTTACATCACAACCTTTGTCAATTAACATCTGAATTACATCTAGTTTTTGCTCAATGCGGTTACAAAGCCTTTGAAACAAATACCGACAAGGCTTCTTTCTAAAAATACTCGTATATTTTTAAGCGGACGTTTGATTTCAAGCTTTTTAGTGTCTAGAAATAGATTGTTTATGGCGGGGAAAATATCCTCTGAATAGCTGTAATCATAAGGGATATATTCTCGCGGGGCATCGTTGACATATTGAAAAATGTCTTTCTTTGATTGGAACAAACCCTGCCTTTGATTGAAATGCTCCATAACTTACCTCGGATTTATGATTAAATTATGATTATTTTACGTTTATTTTATGATTAAGTTATGAATAAATTATGATTAAATCAAGAAAGAAATGAGGGAAAGTGTATTAAAAACATGATAATTCAATGTATTACCTGTATCTAGAACTTTCCCAAGGGTAGTAAAATTCTTGGTCACCATCATCATTTAATTCATAATAAGGATAAAAGGTATCAATAAAATGAACATAATAGCCTTCTTTAAGTGTGATTTGAACATTTTCACATACTTTTCCCTCATGGCTTTGTTTACAGCGTATCCATATTTCATCTCTTTGGGGATTAAATGAAAACTCGGCTATAAGAAATGGACAGGCATAACCCTCAATAAGATTTTCTTCAACTTTTAAATTGTTGAAATATGTTTCCAATGAATTGTCATTTTTATTTACTGGACACAATGGAAAATCGAGGATTTCATGATGACCTTTATCATAAAGAAGAAGTGCACAAGGATTATTTAATGAAGGTATATATTCCACATCATCAATTATTAAAAAATCTCCTACTTTTTTTATTCTTTCATCTTCTTCATCACTAAAATCTTTTAATTCTTCATAATATTCATCAGGAAGAACCCTCTTATCAGGAGCCCATAAAGGTCTTTTGTTCATTATATCGCATCTTTCAAAAAGTCAGGTAACTTACCGCATTTCTTTTCAATGTTTTTCAACAAATTTTTTTCAATGTTTTCTTTATCGGCAGCTGTTAAATTATCACTTTTAGCACGCAGAACTTCGCTTGAAATAAAATCAACAGCACAGTCACATTTATTAATATTTGCCTTGGTGTTTTTATTATTGGTTACGGACAATTTACATTCAAATCTTAAATCTTCCATAGTATCATTGATGCGTTCCATATCTTCTTGCTCGGAGGATGAGCTAAATTCATATTCTAAACGTATTACAGGAACTGTTTTATGAGTTTTATTTTTAGTTTCGTATTTGTAGACACCATTTTGAACAGCACATTTATCATTAGGTGTAGAAACATACATTTCATCATAATATTCTAAATTTCTTCGTGGGGTTAATAAAACTACAGCTCCATAACAGCTATCAGGAGAATATTCTGATGTGCAAGCATTAGCTAGAGCATAGCCATCATCAAAAACTTGAAAAACCTGAAAGCGCTTAAAATCCATACAGTTTTCATTACGTTCTCTTTGTAATGTTGGTATATTTATAGATGAAATCTGTGTACATCCCATTAGTACAAGTAAGGTAAATAAAATATATTTTTTCATATTAACCTCTGATTTGCTGTTTGTTTTATATGACTCTAGACCTATATTATGTAAAAATCAATAATCAATTAATTTGCTTTACATGTTTTGAAAGAATCTATTCTTTGGGGGATTTTTTTAATTTTGAGCATAAATTTACGAAATATTACAAAGTCTTCCAAAACTTTTTACCTCGCTATATCTATTTAAATCTATCAATATCTATAAATGGATAAATTATTTGATTTACGTTTAGACGGTGAATTGGATAGAGAAACATTTTATGCCAAACGGAACGACATACAATTACAAATGAATCGTTTTAGTGAATTTGTGGATAATAACATTTTGTCGGAACAAGTTGCAAAATTACACGAACCGATGCAAAAGCAAGCAGAGCAAGGCTTACAAGCAAAAAATAACGAATATCTCCAAATTGGGTGTTTGAAATCAATCGAACCGACGCAAAGCCTTAAAAATCAAGGGTTAGCAAAAAATTTTGCCAACCCTCTCCAAATTGGTGCGCTAGGCCGGAAGGGCTTCGCCGACCTTGTTCGCTCAAAAATTTGACCGGCGCACTTCGTTCGCCTGCGAACTGCGGTTCAAACCGGCACCGTGCCGCTTCGATACTCTGATATATCATACCAATTAAAAAAAGCCCTCATAAAGAGGACTTTTTTAAATGGTGCGCTAGGCCGGAATCGAACCGGCACGGCCTTGCGGCCAACAGATTTTAAGTCTGCAGCGTCTACCAGTTCCGCCACAAGCGCATAATCTAAAAGCTCTTATACATATCTTTTTTGTTAAATGCAAGAATATTTTTTGTTTTTGTGAGAGAATTTTGCATAAACATATTTTATGGTTGTTTTTTTCTTTTATCTGTGGTTTTGTAGTGCTGTTATAACATTTGATACTTCTTTTTTTGTTTTATACGGCAGTTGACAGCGTCACGGTATTTTATAAAAAATTTGGTATCGCAAATTAAAGGAAAATAAAATGATTAAAACTTTTGATATTTCTTGGAAAACCTATTTGCTTCCGACTATCCACAGTGAAGGATGGCGCTTTGTAGGAATCTTTGCGGCAATAACAGCGTTATTGGCAATGATTTGGGAGCCATTGGGTTGGGTCGGTTTAGTATTAACCGTTTGGTGCTATTATTTCTTTAGAGATCCTCAAAGAGTTACTCCCGAAATTAAAGATGTGGTTGTTTCTCCGGCTGACGGTACTGTGCAAATGATTGCTAAGGTTGAGGCTCCTGAAGAACTTAATATGGGTAAGAAAAAATTTACTCGCGTAAGCATTTTTATGAGCGTTTTCAATGTTCATGTTAACAGAGCTCCGGCAACCGGTCGTATTACCAATGCCGTTTATGTTCCGGGCAAATTCCTTAACGCTACTTTGGATAAGGCCAGCAAGGATAATGAGCGTCAATTGTTGGCGATGAAAACTGCTTCAGGTAAAGAAATTTGTTTTGTACAAATTGCCGGCCTTATTGCTCGTCGTATTGTTTGTGATGCTCAAATCGGTCAAGATTATAAAGTGGGCGAACGCTTTGGTATGATCCGTTTCGGTTCGCGCTTGGATGTATACCTTCCGGAAGGTGTTGAACCTCAGGTTGTTCTTGGTCAAACAATGGTAGCAGGTGAGACTGTTATTGCTAATTTGACTTCTGATGCCAAAGCCATGGACGGAGTGATGAGATAATGCAAAGAATTAACAAACAATTGCAAATATCAAGAGAAAAACTTACCAGTATTTCTTTTAGAAAAATTGCTCCGAATATTGTTACAATGTTGGCTTTGTGCGCAGGTGTAACATCTATTCGTTATTCAATCTCGGCTGAATGGATGAAGGCTGTACTTTGTATTTTTGCTGCGGCTTTCTTTGACGGACTTGATGGTCGCGTGGCCAGAATGCTTAAAGGTTCTACAAAATTCGGTGCTGAATTAGACTCTTTGTCTGATTTTGTCAGTTTTGGTGTGGCTCCGGCGATTTTGTTGTTCCAATGGTCATTGTTTGATTTGCCGAAATTCGGTTGGTTTTTCTGCCTGTTGATGTCTATCGGAATGGCTATGCGTTTGGCCAGATTTAATACAATGCTTGATGAAGAACCGCAACCGGAATATTGGCAACATTTCTTTGTCGGTGTGCCGGCTCCGGCCGCTGCAGCAATTGCCATTATGCCGGTTATGATTTCTTTTGATTTTCCGGAAATTAACTACATAATTAAATCTCACGCTTTTTGTGCAACTTTGTTGTGTGTCGTATCATTTTTGATGGTTAGCCGTATTCCGACATTTTCAACAAAAAAACTTAAAGTTCCGACTTATTTGGTGTTGCCGATAATGTTGTGTGTGGTGTTGTTCGCATCATTTATTATTTCGCAACCATGGTTAACATTAGGGATAATGACATTGGCTTATATATTGTCGATACCGGTCGGTATTTGGGTCTTTTTGAAAGAAAAGAAAAAATTTGAAGCCAAATAATGAAAAAGCCCTTGATGAAAAGTCAGGGGCTTTGTTTTAAGCTTTTATATAAATTTCTTCAAGTTGCTTTATCTTATCTCGGTACATAATGGCGGTTTCAAAATCAAGATCAGAAGCGGCTTGTTGCATAAGCTTGTTATATTCACGCAATTTTTTATCAATATTTTTAATTTCGTCGTTTGAGACTTTGTTAGTTGTATCATCGGAAGCTTCTTGAATGGAATCTGATATTTTTTTCTTAATTGTCTGCGGAGTAATGCCGTTTTTGATATTGTATTCGATTTGCTTTTTGCGGCGGCGTTCGGTTTCGTCTAAGGCTGTTTGAATTGAGCCGGTTATTTTATCGGCATATAAAATGACCTTACCGTCAACATTGCGGGCGGCACGGCCGATGGTTTGTATCAGTGAACGGGTAGAACGCAAAAATCCTTCTTTGTCGGCATCTAAGATTGCTACCAGTGAGCATTCGGGAATATCCAAACCTTCGCGAAGCAAGTTAATTCCGACCAAAACATCAAATGTGCCAAGTCGCAAATCGCGGATGATTTCAATGCGTTCCAAAGTATCGATATCAGAATGCAAATAGCGAACTTTTATGCCGTTTTCGTTTAGGTATTCGGTTAAGTCTTCGGCCATTTTCTTGGTTAGGGTTGTGACCAAAACGCGCTGTTTTTTTGCAATTACTTTTTGGCATTCGGACATTAAGTCATCAATCTGATTTTCGACCGGACGAACAATGCAAAGCGGGTCGGTAAGACCGGTCGGGCGAATGATTTGCTCGGCAAAAACTCCCTGACTTTGCTCCAGTTCCCAATCTCCCGGAGTGGCCGAAACATAAATTGTTTGCCGGCGCATGGCATTCCATTCGTCAAACTTTAGCGGACGATTATCTAAACATGACGGCAATCTGAAACCATATTGAGCAAGGGTTGATTTGCGATTGAAATCGCCGCGATACATTCCGCCTATTTGCGGAACGGAAACATGGCTTTCATCAATAAACAAAATGGTGTCTTGGGGCAAATATTCGAATAATGTCGGAGGCGGAGCTCCAGCAGGACGGCCGGTTAAATAACGAGAATAGTTCTCAATTCCTTTGCAGTGTCCGGTGGTTTCCAGCATTTCTAAGTCAAAACGAGTGCGTTGTTCAATACGCTGTGCTTCCAGTAATTTGTTTTGTGCGCTATATTCCTCAATTCGCTCTTTCAGTTCTTTTCTGATATTGACAATGGCTTGCGAAATTGCCGGTCGTGGTGTCACATAGTGGTTGGCAGGATAGATAATCACATCTTGCAACGAAGCAGTTTTTTTGCCGGTAAGTGAGTCAAATTCATCGATTTTTTCTATTTCATCGCCAAAAAATGAAATGCGCCAGCCTCTGTCTTCGTAGTGAGCCGGAAAAATATCTAAAGTGTCGCCTCTGACCCTAAATGTTGAGCGAACGAAATTTTGTTGATTGCGTTCGTATTGCAACTCGGTTAGGCGAGCGTAGATTTCACGAGGCGGAATTTCGTCACCTACTTTTAGCGGTAAAGTCATTGATGAATATGATTCAACATCGCCAAGTCCGTAAATGCAAGATACTGAAGCCACGATAATTACATCTCGATGTTCTAACAATGAACGAGTTGCAGAGTTGCGCATTCGGTCAATTTGTTCGTTTATGGCCGAATCTTTTTCGATATAGGTATCGGTTTTGGGAACATAGGCTTCCGGTTGAAAATAGTCGTAATAGGATACAAAATATTCGACATGATTTTCGGGAAAAAATTCTTTCATTTCGGAATATAGCTGGGCGGCCAAGGTTTTGTTTGGTGCCATAATCAAGGCCGGTCTGGAACTTTGTTCAATGATTTTAGCCATGGTATAGGTTTTGCCGGAACCGGTAACTCCGAGCAAAACTTGGTCGGACAAACCGTCTTTTAGACCTTTTAACAATTCTGAAATGGCCTGAGGCTGATCGCCGGCAGGTTCAAATGGTGAGTTGAGCTTAAAAATGCTATTCATTTATTCGCCATTTTCGGTTTGTTCTTGAGTCGGTTCTTTGATAGGTTCGTGCTCAAGTGTTTGAGTGTAGAAGCGAGCAAAATTATTAAAACTATTGATTTCTGATATAACTGTTTTAATTGATCCTATATCAATTTTATCTTCTTCTAGGTGGCTGGTCAAAACATTGAATGCACTTTGATGTGCAGTTCCTTTGAAATATGGTTCAAATTTATTTCTCAGACGAATTAAAACAGTTTCCTTTCCGGCTTGTTTTAATGTTGTTGCCCAATCTAAGATATAATTTATTTGTTCGGTTGATAATTCTTTGCCGGCAACAGGTTCTTCTATTAACAGTTTTATGGTGTTTGAAGCGCTATCCCAGTCTTGTGAGTTCCAATATATTTCAAATTTGCGAAGTAGAGCGTTTTTGCTATAATCTTCGTCTATCAGAGCTAAGGCTTCTTCTGCTTTGCCCATATCTGATAAGGCGCGAGAAGCAATAATATTTCGTTGTGATTTGACCGCGTCAGGAATATCGGAAAAATTGGTGGCTTGAATAGATTCTAAAGCCATTGTCGGTTTGCCTTCAAACAAATATATAATAGCCAAGCGAGCACCGATTTTGGCCTGAGCTTCGTGAGAAATATCAGGCTTGTACAGTAATGATAACAAGAGTTCTTGAGCGCGTGGCAACAGGTCTACGGCGACAAGTCGGTCTGCCAACTTTTGAATTATGAGATAATGATTTTTGCTTAAAGGTGCCAACCACTTAAAGTCTTGATACAAAGCAAGTGCTTTTATCGGGGACAGTACTGAGTCTGCGTGATTGCCGATAAACACATCTTCAAAGATTTTGACCATTCGTTTGGCAACAGATTTCTTTTCATCGTCTTTGACCAAAAATCCTTCATCGTTCAGAACTCGTAAAGTGTTGTAATAGTCATTGTTTTTCAGATATAGCTTAGCTAATTGATTCAGTACTTTTATCTTAAAATCGCGTTCACCCCATGAAAAACGCAATTTTTCGAGTTCGGCAATAGCGTTATCAAGGGTTATAAAGTTTAGGATTTCCGCCAGGGTTATATAGCGCAAACGACCATAAGCCGAGAACATTGCAGAATCGGAATCAACCAATTTTTTATATTGTTGTACGGCGTTACGCATATAGCCTTGCATTTCGAGTTTTTGTGCGCTTAGGTAGGTAATCTGCGGTTCCAGATTTTTGAGACGCTCTTTTACCGAGTTTAATATATCAATAAAGTTCTGCGAAGTAAGGTCATCGCCGGTGGCAATAGCATTTTTTGCAGCGATAATGGATATTTCATCTTTAATAGCCTGCGGATAATCTTTCATTACCGAAACATGGGCAAAAATTACAGCATTGTTTTCTTCGTTATATTCTTTGGCAGATTTTGCAATTGTACGCCAAAAAACTCCTTCATCGGTCAAAGGAATGTTGCCGTAAGAAAAATCTTCAATTGCTTTGTCATAGCGCCTTGCCAAAAAGTTAGCAATACCGGAGAGGGCGTAAAAGTGGTCATTTTGCGCTTCGGGAAGTTTTGCTTTGCGCATTTGGTTTAAGATGAACAAAGCGTCAGTACCAAGTCCGTTGTGAATGTAGTATTGAGCCAGTTTTACACGAAGTGCATTTTTTTCGGAAGGCGGAGCTGCAATAATTTGTTTTTTATATCTGTTTGTTACTTCATCCAAAGATAATTTAGCCATTTCTTGAGGAATTTGTAGGTCAAAAATATTGTTTGAGGTTATTGCTAAACTGGCTAAATTTTGTTGGTTTCTTTTTAGCGCTTTTAAGTTATTTGATATGTTTAGGCTTCGTCCGATGGCTTTGACGGTAATACCGGAGTTTCCTCGGTTCATGACAATATCAGCGGTGTTTAATACAAAAGCCATACCTTGAGATGATTGCAACATATCAAAATCGGCAAAACGATAGGCGTGGTCAGATCCTTGTCCGAGTTTTGATGTTGTGGCAACGGTTATAACATCGCCGATTTCCGGATCCATAAATGACAAAATATTGCCGGTCGTAGGAGTCGGTATAAACAGATAAGAATTTTTCAAACTGTCAAATTGTGTAAAAATGGTGTAGTTGTTGATTTTAAAGTTTGGAGATTTGCCGGTGTATAAATCCAAAATCCAAAGCAAACCTTCTTTGCGAAGAGAGTGTTTGACATTTGGCATAGGCTCGATAACAACGATAGAACCTCCCGGGTGCGGTAGAGCGTAAATTTCTTTGGCCATATGTTTGGCTTCGGACTTTAGAACGCTGATATCGAATTTGTTTTGGTGGTCAAAAACAATCCAAATTTTTCCGTTGCGGGTGAAAGTTGCCATATTAACAGGTGTATTCCAAACAAAACGAAGGCTTACAATATCATCTTTTTTTGCAATATTTTGAATTTCTTCATCATCAATATCAAAGGTAATAAAGTTTTGATTTTGGTCCTCGGATACAACTTTGGTATCAAAGGAAAGGGCCGATTTGTCTTCTTCAGCCACTTCTTGTGACATAGCAGGCAAAACGCCGGACATTAAAATTCCGGCTGTCAAAAAGATTGAAAATATAAATTTTGCCTTTGTCAATTTTTCTAGTCTTTATTTTGTTTGTTAAAGTTGTTACCTATCAAAACTGCTGTAATTTCTTGAGCTCGTTCTGAGTTCATTTGGGAAAGTATGGTTGATGTGGTCGATGGTTTCATTCCTTTTAGGAGGGCAACCGTAATTTCTAAGTCCAAAGTATTGAATATGCGAGCGGCATCTTTGGGTTTCATAGCAGTATAAAGTTTGACCAACGAATCAATGTTTTCTTTTTCTTTTTTGTTATATTTATTGGTCAGTTCGGTCAAACGCTCTTCATATTTTTTGAGTTGAGCAATTTTTTTATCAATTTCATCTTCAGCGACCTTTAATTGAAGCGCGCGTTTGTCAATTTCTTTGGCTCTGGCGTCGAGAGCTTCGCGTCTTTCGGCTAATTCTTGCAAAATCATAATTTCCGAATTAGTGAAAGTAGGAGAAGCAGAATCTTTGTTGCCTATGGCTTTTGATGAATTTTCCAAAGCATCGGTAAGATCTTCGGTGTCTTTTGTTTGCTTGTCTTTTGCTTGAGCCGTGGCAATAGTAATTTTTTTGGCCGATATTTGACGATAATGGTCATAAACATTGTTAACCTTGATGCCCAAAGACAAGAAGGCAACAAATATAAATATCGGAATAAGACGCAAATTTATTTTTTTATTTAACATATTCTTTCTCTTATTTTATGGCTCGCAGTGCTTTTAGAAGCTCAAGTTCTGCGGCGGCACGATCGTTTACATTATCGTTGTTTGTCGGAGTTGATTGGGTTGATGATTGGTGTTCGATGTTGCGTGACGAACTGATAACATTTTCTAATCTGTCAGCAAGGCTGTCAGCGCGTTCGTTGATAAACAACAAGTCATTTTTCAGTTCTTTGGCGTTGTCGACAACTTCTTTTAGGCCTTCTGATGAATGCTCGGTTACCGATTTGAGTTTCGGTATAGAGTTTTCAGCTTTGAATGTGGCTTCGTTTAGGGCTGAAACTAACTGAGCCAAACTTTTTTGGTTTTGACGAAGAGCGTTTAAACTTTTGTTGAGACTGTATGCATAAATAATTGTCGGAATAAGCAAGGCTATAATGACAATATCGGTAATCATTTCTAAGCTGTTCATTTCTTTTCAGCCTTTCCGTTAATTTTTACAACAACATTATCTTCTTTGCGTCCCATAACACCATTGAATAATGCTACATCGCCGCACATGAGAGAAATATCTTCATCGGGGGCAATTTCCAAGGGGAAGAAAGATCCTTTTTTCCAAGAAGAGACATCGCTGAGCAAGGCTTTGGTTTCTTTAATTACGGCTTTTATTTCGATATCGGTTTCCCAAAGTTGCGACATTAGGTGATTTTCCCATATGGTATCACGGCCGAATCTTTCGCCCATAAACATTTGAACAAGCAAGTCGCGTATCGGTTCTAATGTGGCATATGGTAACATAAGGTCAATTTTTCCGCCGCGGTCTTCCATATCAATACGAAGATGTGCAACGATAACGGCGTTTGACATATGAGTAATTGTAGCAAAACGCGGGTTGGTTTCGAGTCTGTCAAAAACGAATCCTACTGAAGTAATGGGATCAAAGGCTGTTGACAAATCGCCCAAGATAAGCTGAATAATTTCTTTGATGATATTTAATTCAATCGGGGTATAAGGACGGCCTTCAATACGCATAGCCGCTGTTCCATGGCGTCCGCCCAACAAAACATCGACCATAGAGTAGATAAGAGAAGAATCTAAGGTCATCAGGCCGTAGTTGTCCCATTCTTCTGTTTTGAAAATATTGAGCAGAGTCGGAAGAGTAAGAGAATCGATATATTCACCAAAGCGCATAGATTCAATAGAATCAAGCGAAACTTCGACATTGTCTTGGGTGTAGTTTCTTAAAGAAGTAGCCATAAGACGAATCAGTCGGTCAAAAACAATTTCGAGCATCGGGAGGCGCTCGTAAGATACCATATTGTTACTCAAAATAGCTTGAAGACCGTTTTTTTGCTGGATGTCGTCATTGGAAGAATAACCATATCCTAACAGAGCGTCAATTTCCTCTTGATTTAACACTCTATAATCTTGTGTTTCGTTTGTTTTGTCGTTGTTTTCAGCCACTTTAAATTGTCCTTTTTTATCTCTCTAATTCAAAAACGCTAAAATTAAGGTTTTTAATTTTAACAGGTGCTGCCACCAAGTTAAATCGATAAAGCAATTCTTCTTTAAGCCAGTATAATCCGGTAGATCCTTCTATCTCTTCAATATATAATTCTACGGTATGATTCAAGACGGCATTGGTAAGACGCGAGCTCATTGCTTGAACAACCATAATATCATCGACGCTGGAAAGTTCGATGTTAATTTTCATTCTGAGTTTGTGGTTACGATCTTTGCCTTTGACTTCGACTCTGACTTCGGGCAGGTCATAAAAAACGGTTGCGTCTTCGTTAGAGTCTTTGTTGTATTGGACAACATTGAAGTCAACACCGTTAGAATCGATGTTGTTGTTAAAAGCAAAATAAAGTCCGACCGACAGCCCTATAACTACAACAATAGGAAGCAATAAAATCATAAGTTTTTTGCGTTTTGTCTGTGAGTTATCGGTAAGTACCTCAAGGTCATCTATATCATCATCTATCATAAAACATAAACCACAATCAATATGAGTTAGCATATATATATTCTCTGACATTTTAGCCTATTATTTTTATAAATAAATGCAAATTTGACAGTTATTAAATGTTTTAATTAAAAAAGTGCAAAAAAATAAATCGCGGTTGTTGTTTTTTTATAATTGTCATGCCTTGAGCGAATGAAATGAGCGAGACTTGGCATCTTCAAATTAGTTTAAAACAAGGAAGATCCCTAGACGATTGCTTGACGCAATCGAGGGATGACTTTGTTATTGTTTTAATGTCATGCCCTAAACGGAGCGTTAGCGAAGTGCGGTCAGGCATCTTCAAATTAGTTCTTATGTTACTTTTGAATGACCAAAAGTAACCAAAAGTCACCGCTCAAGATGTTTTTTTTAACGCTTTTTTCAACCGGATGTGCCCTTCACATCCGTTGGCTGACTTTGGGTGCATAAAAGGAGATTCTCCGGTCAAAAAAAGCTAAAAAACATAAATCGCGGTTGTTGTTTTTATTTAATATCGCGCTGACGCAAAGATGAGATTCCTAGACGCACGGACGCCAAAGCGCCGAGCGAGGAATGACATTATTTATTCATTCGAGGGATGACTTTGTTATTGTTTTAATGTCATGCCCTAAACGGAGCGTTAGCGAAGTGCGGTCAGGCATCTTCAAATTTTTTTATATTATTTGTAATTTTTTTTATAAAAATGCAGAAAAATACAAAAATTTAACATTATTGAAATAAATTTTGTGCTATAATGTTACATAAGGTGTGTAATTTGGAGCAGTAAAAATGTATTTTTGGCTTGTTTTATCAACATTTATGGCGTTTTTGGCCGGATATGCTTTGCCCTTGCGTTCGGACACCGGCAATCAGCTTGATGTGTCGATTGCAAAGGCGCATGTGATGAAAATGGTCATAAATCATAAAATAGTGCTAAAAGATTTGCGTTTTAAGAAGGCTCCGTATGCCTGCAAAATAGATCCCGTTCCGGAAGGCGGTTGCCCTAAGGAATACAGTATAACTTTTACCGCCGGACCTGTGAGATACGATGAGGATATATCGGTGAATGCTAAAACCGAAGAATTTAATATTGATAAAGATAATTATGCGTCTTTTGTTTTTTGTTTGAGTGATGACGGCACAGCAATCCTTGATGATGGCGATGATTGTAATGATAGCGCAACTGTTAGTCGGAAGAGATATTTGGTAACCTATGGCGATTTGGATGAAAAATGGTTGGCTTTGCGAAAGGAAGCTGTTGCAGGAGCAGGCGGTGATGATGAGATAAGTGCCGAATATGTTCCGAAGGATGATGTTATGAAAGCTTTGGGCGAACATTTTAAGGACGACACCATGATAGGTTATATTTTTATAGACGATGATGGTATACATCTTATAAATTCTATGGGGTTAAAGATTTTTACATTCGGCGAAAATATGTATGCAAGAATGACAGGTGTCGGTTGTAATGAAAACTATAACGGTTCATGCATTGCCTATGTAAGTGCATTGTAAGGTTGGTGTGATATGAGAAATATTAAATTAAGAAGAACATTGCAAAAAGGTAGTTTGATGATTGAAGCCTTGGCGTTGCTGGGCCTGATATCGATGGTTACACCGGTAATGTATAAAAAAGCGGCAGAACGAACTACCGAACTGCAGGATATCAATTTGGCAACCCAAATGCGTACTCTTAATGGAGCTTTGGATGAGTATGTTCGCAATAATATTTCGAGTTTGAAAGCTAATCCAAACACGACAGTGGGAACTGGAGTAGAGGTTTCTTCTGCAAATGTTTTAAGCTTTTTGCCTGTAGGTTTTAATATTGACGGTATGAAATATTTTGATAAAGACAAAATGAAATTTAAGGTCAAGCAAAAGGTCGTTAATATTGGCGGAGTTAATCATTCAACATTTACAACGGCGGTTATTGCACCGTCACTTGCCCCGGTGAGCCGTACTCGAGCCGCAAAAATTGCTTCGATGATAGGTGTAAACGGTGGTATTTATGATACAAAGGCTGCTGAGGGTGGCAATGATATTATCGGTACACAAGGTGCTTGGAGCGCAAAATTGAGTGATTGGCATACTTTAGGTGCTGATGAAACACTTCACGAAGGTACATTGATGACAATATCATCAGAAGCCATTACCGGAAGTGCACCGGTTGACTCGTCTAAGGTTTTGTATCGAGTTTTTGATGATGATCCGCTAAAAAATACGATGGCAACTAATTTGATAATGGGTAACAATGATATTACAGATGTGAAAGAGATAAAAGGTGCAACAGCTACTTTTACGGGTGATGTTACAGGTAATAAGCTTGTAGCAGGTGATGGTGGTTTGGATGTTGCCGGAGTGTCAAAGTTGAAAGGTACTTTTATAAATGGTTATGACGAAGCAGCAGGTTTTACGTTGGGCGTTATCGGTAAAACGGATTTGAACGGAACACTGGATGTTAGAGATGCAACGAAATTATATTCTACATTGGAAGTGGATGGAAAAACGACACTAAATGATGCATTGGATGTATCTTTGCTTTCAAAATTAAAAGGCGGAGCTGTTATCGGTGATGGTGAACAAGAAGATAGTAATATTTTAACAGTGCGTGGTGCTTCTTATTTGGATGGTGAATTAACAGTTGCTGACGGTAAAAAAACTACATTAGGAGGAGAACTTGAAGTAAAAGGTAATACAACTATCGGAGCTTCAGGCGGTACTGAGAATATACTAACAGTAAACGGAAGCGCCACTGTTACAAAAGATTTGACAATCGGTGGTGCTTTAGATGCTAATAGTTTGCACGCAAGAGAAAAATTATCTGCCGGTGGTACGGACTATGCTAGTTCGGCATTCAAATCAGAATCATCTGAAACATCGGTGACGTATGGGAATATCAAATTTAATGTAAATCATGGAAGTATAACTCAACAGTTTCAAAATAATAAGGCAACTTTGGGAGCTAGCGGTTATAGAGTGGAGTTAAAAGATACTGACGACAATGCATATGCTTTATTGAATATGGCGGAAAGTGGAGTAACTTTAGGAAGGGCTGACGAAAAAGTTGTTTTTGGAAAGAAAAGTGCAAAATTAACTAATAATTATACGTCATTAATGCTAGGAGGAGGAACAGTCGGTACCGAAAAAAGATTTTTTGCTAAGATTGGTGGTGAAAATATAATAGAAGCAAATGGAGATAGTAAATATACAACAATTTCATCTCCTGTTGATGGAAATAAGGCATCGAAGATTACATTGAATAAGGATAATGTACGATTAGAAAAATATACATCGGGTGCTTCTGCAGATGCGCTTATTCTTTTGGATGCTAATGATAACTTCAGATTAGATACTAATGATATGATTGTTGATGAGCATGGTATGGCAATTGGTGAGAATCTAACTGGTGGAAGCGGTGCCGATGGTAGTGACTATATTAGAAAAAAAACCGCGAGTGGTTTTTCATATAATACAACAGAAAGAGAAGGTGGAGAGGAACGCGCTGTGGTAATCAGCAGAAAAGGTTATATTGATATTGCACCGCCGACAGATAATTTTGATGCAACAGCAACGGATGCAGCAGACGGTCACAGTATGGGATTTATCAGGGCCAGACGCTTGGTCAGTGATATTCCGTATATTAATGATGTTGATGGTAATTTTCATGGTATGGATGTTAATGGCAATGAGTTGACTGCTGATGGAAAATATGACTATTATCAAGTGAATCCGGCTTATACTTCGGTGATGAATGATATTAAATTGGCTTCGCGCGGTGGTGCCAGATTGAGTGATATTTTGCCTGACTTTGTTATTAAAGGTATTTATGTGGCAGATAATACTTATTATGGCGGAACGAGCGGAGTTAGTGGTCTCGCCAAATATGATGATGGAGACTGTAAGGGTGAATACAAACATAAATGTTGGGATAGGTATAAAATAGAATATGGTTCAGTTGTATTACATAAAGATAGTGGTTCCGATAAGGTCGGTCCTATTGAGTGCGAAAAGGCAGATTGCGTAACAACACCATGGCTTGGATATATTCCGGTGCCTCATTGTCCTAAAAACTATCAGATGTCAATTACCTTTAATCCGATCAGGTGGCGTATGTCTGAGGTTTATAATTTGACAGGGTCCACAACCAAAGTTGAGGGTGCCGGATATTTGAATGATTCTACAATTACCACTGATGAAGATTTGATAGAATATGTGACAGATAGCGGAACAGGTTATGACTTTGAAGATGATGGGGAAGATGCGAGATTTCATCATAAGTTCAGAAAATTGACTAATCCGAATGATTTTATCGGAGTAGAAGAGGCCGCAGCTCCTACGGATGGCTCGCCTCATGATCACACACTTACGCAGAATCCGGTGACTTTGCAAACAAATACTTGGCTTAACTCTACAGTTTTGGCTAATTATAAAGATTATACAGGAAATGAACAAAATCAGGTTTTCGGATGGCATATGTTAATGGGATTTTTATATCGTCCCGGCGATTTTGAGAAGGTTTATGCTGGTGATAAAACACTTATTGATTTGTTGTCTCCTCCGGAGACAGGTAAATCATATAGTAATGATGATTTGTTCTTTAACATATTCCCGGTTTATGCACAGGAATTGGCCGGTATTGCCACGGTTTATTGCTCATTTAATCGCCACCCGTTAAATGATGTCGGTTCGGGCAGAGATAATCCTTGGAAGGCAGGTGAGGTAGGATCACCGGTTATTGATTATAATCAATTGGATTCGGCTCTTTATAGAGAGGGGTATAATCGTAATCCTGCAGGTTCCACGACCGGTGGAGGAACAAATTGGAACAAAGCGGTTAATGATCCGACTTTGAGGTATAATGATGCTTGGTAAAATAAAAGGGTGGCAATAAAATGTCACCCTTTTTGTTGTTTTTATGTCATCGCCTGAGTGAGCTTGCGAACGAGGTTAGCGATCTTCAAATTAGTTCTTATGTTACTTTTGAATGACCAAAAGTAACCAAAAGTCACCGCTCAAGATGTTTTTTTATACGCTTTTTTCAACCGGATGTGCCCTTCACATCCGTTGGCTGACTTTGGGTGCATAAAAGGAGAGTCTCCGATTAAAAAAAGCTAAAAAACATAAATCGCGGTTCTTGATTTTTTATAATTGTCATGCCCTAAACGGAGCGTTAGCAAAGTGCGGTCAGGCATCTTCAAATTAGTTTTAAAACAAGGAAGATCCCTAGACGATTGCTTGACGCAATCGAGGGATGACTTTGTTGTTGATTCTTATAAAATTATGTCATGCCCTAAACGAAGCGTTAGCGAAGTGCGGTCAGGCATCTTCAAATTATTCTTATGTTACTTTTGAGTGACCAAAAGTAACCAAAAGTCACCGCTCAAGATGTTTTTTTATACGCTTTTTTCAACCGGATGTGCCCTTCACATCCGTTGGCTGACTTTGGGCGCATAAAAGGAGAGTCTCCGGTCAAAAAAAGCTAAAAAACTTGAAACACGCGGTTGTTGTTTTTATTTAATTTGTAGATCCCTGGAATTTTTTGTTGCACAAAAAATAGGGATGACTTTGTTGTTTTATAATTGGCCGGGATTGACTCGGTACTAACACAAGAGCAATGACAATATTGTTTTTATATCAGAAGTAAAAAAAACACTCCTTAAAGGAGTGTTCTTTTTAGTCTTTGTGGCGGAAAGTAATGCGGCCTTTGGTCAAATCATAAGGGGTCATTTCGATATCTACTTTGTCTCCAACCATGACTCTGATTCTGAATTTACGCATTTTTCCGGCTGTATGAGCCAAAATTTCGACGCCGTTTTCAAGCTTTACCCTAAACATGGCGTTAGGAAGCTTTTCTATAACTTCGCCGGTCAGCTCTAACAATTCTTCTTTACTCATTTAGTGTTCCTTTTATAAATTGTTTTGTTAATGGTTATAATACCTGTTTTGTTTTATTGCAAGTTTTTTTATGTGTGGGAAATGACAGTGTGAAATTTGTACCTTCGCCGATTTTGGATTTTACACTGATTTGACCGCCAAATTTTTCTACAATTGATTTGGTAATCGGTAAACCCAAACCGGAACCTGCTGTTTTGGAATCTTTGTTTTGTTGTCCTTGTGAATAAAACGGCGTGAATATGTATTCTATATCTTCTTCTGCTATGCCGACACCGGTGTCGGTAAAGCTTATGGTTATGCCATTCTTTTGCGATGACGAAACTTTGATATCAATAGATCCTTTATGGTCTGTGGCATTGATGGCATTTTGAATGATGTTGATTACGGCTATTTTGAAGTCGGTTTCGTTGCCTTGCAAAAGTAATTCTTTTTTAGGATACTTAAATTCTAAAAAGATACCTTTGCGCTTGGCTTCGAAATCGAGCATTTGTATTATTTCGCCAAGCGAGGTTATACAATCAAATTCGGTTTCTTCTTGAGAAGCATAACGCGTCATTTTGAGTAAACGCTCCGGAATATTTATGGTGTTTACTAATTCGTTATGCAGAGTTTGTAATAGTCTTTTATGTTCTTTATCCGTATTTTTGCTTAAAACATTCTTTTCGATAATATGCTCTAAGATTATGCGTAAGGCACCAAGATTGTTCTTAATTTCGTGCGCAATAGATGACGATAAGAAACCTAGCGATGTTATTTTTTGTTGATGTGAAAAGTCGATGTCATCACTCAAATCACGAATTGCCTCAACAACATAGCGGTGCGATTTGTCATATTGCATTAGCGCAGCATTTACGGATAAATATTTTCCCGGATTGGAGGCAAATTGCTGAATCGTCGATGTCCTTTCTTTGCCTTTTTGCAAAATTTCGTACATTGGGCATTGTTCATTTATGCAAGGTTGCTTTAAGCAGAATGATGAAGCATAGCATTTCTGCGCTTGTTTTGGAGTGTCACTACTTTGTTTATAATAAGCCTTGTTGGCAATTACAATGTTATATTTCTCGTCAATTACTCTTATGCCATCAGGAATATTATCAATTAAGGATTGAAGAAAATTTTCCTTGTCTTTGATGGTAGAAATCATATTTTCGATATTGTCCAACATTTGATTGAAAATGCTAGAGAATCTGTCTAACTCATCTTGATATTTAATTTTTTTGCGCGCAGGAATGCGAAGATGTAAATTACCTTTGGTTATTTCTTCGGATATGGTAGATATGGTATTTATAGGAATCAAAACCCAACGGTTGAATAAATAGCCGATGAAAATAATGAACAATGATAACAAAACGGTGTTAAATAAAATAATGGTCGTACCTTGGTATATTGTTTGGTATCCTTCGTCAAAAAGTTTGGTGCGTTGCGTAATGTTTTTTTGCTCATTGGCTAAGAAGTTTGTGTGGGCTGTGTCTGAAACCAAATCTTTTATTTGCGGATAGTTTTTGAGTGTGTGTCTGATATTGGGATTTTTTTTGGCAAGATCTCTCAATTCTTTTATCAATAAAACATTGCGGTGAAGTAAATCGGTGTATTGAGTGTTGCGAGTAATAGATGCTTGTTGGTCTTTTTCGATTTTGGATGAGTAAACCACATAAAATGTTGATGAAAAAATTATGGTAGATATTAAAAATAGTGAAAATATCGAATAGATGATTTTACGATTCAAACTTAAAAACATGGCTTATTTCCTAAAAGTAGATTTATTTTAGCTCAGTATAACAACAATTGGTTGCTAAAAGATAAACAAAAAAGGCAAAGTTTGGAAAAACTTTGCCTTTATGTGATATTTTTTAGTCTATGCTTCGTTTAATAAAGCATAAATTTCGGTTGGTTTAGACATTTGACGCAATTTGTTGCATACATTTTCATCTTTTAATATACGCGACAACATAGCCAAAGCGGTCAAATGATCTGCTCCGGAATTTTCCGGTGAAATGAGGAAAAATACCAAATCTACCGGTTTGCCGTCAATGGCATCAAAGTCGAGCGGAGCTGACGGTTTTGCAAAAAAAGCAAATACTTCATTTAGGCCGGCAATACGGCTGTGCGGAAGGGCTGTGCCTCCTCCGAAACCGGTAGAGCCGAGATTTTCTCTTTCTAAAATGGAATCGAAAATCGACAGAGAATCCAAATCTGTGATTTCGGATGCTTTTTGAGCTAAATCTTGCAAAAATTCTCTTTTGTTACCTGATTTCAGGTCGAGAAAAATGCTTTTTTCACTTAATATGTTTGAAATGTTCATATGTTACATCTTTTGTTATTTTGGTTCAACCCAACCGATGTTGCCATCTTTGCGACGGTATACCATATTGAAATTACCGGTAGCTGTGTTTTTGAACATCAATGCTGATTCATTGTTCAAGTCCATATACATAACAGCTTCGGATACGGTACATACCGGAATATTGGCTTCTAATTCGGCAATTGTTAAAGGAGCGTCGTCAATGGCAACTTCTTCGGCTTCTTCATCAAAAGGAAAAACGGCTTCGTAAGCAACTTCGGTCAAACCGGCTTTGCCTTTGTGATCATTTAGTCTGGTTTTGTGACGGCGCAAACGAGTTGCAATATGTTCGTTGGCTGAATCAAATGCTGAATAAGGATCTCCGGCTTGACCGGTGCCTTTTAATACAATGTTTTTAGCCGGGTGAACAGTAACTTCGGCAATGAATTCATCTTTAACTTTTGAAAAGTTAACCGAGCAGCTGATTGGTGCCGGAAAATATTTGTTAACTGAATTTAGTACGCATTCTTCAACATGAGAGCGGAGTCTTTCTCCAATATCAACTTGATTGCCTGAGAGTGTAATTTGCATATCTTTTTCCTATAACTAATTTTTCTTTTTTACTTTGATTAGCGCAACCGATGTTGATTGCAAGCTAACCGTTTGGAATAATCAAATACTATTTTATTTTAGATAAGTCAATATAAAAGTCAAATAATACAATTTGTTTATACCCGTTTGATTCTTTTGCGCTCGCCGGAAGTCGGAATCGACATGGATTCACGATATTTGGTGACTGTGCGTCTGGCGATTTTTATGCCTTCTTGTCCAAGTATTTGAACTATTTTGTCATCAGATAAAATATGTTTCGGATCTTCGTTGTCAATAAGACATTTTATCTTGTGTTTTATGACTTTGGTCGAGGTGTCGTCGTTGCCGATATAACTGCCCGCCGCTGAAGAGAAAAAGTACTTCAGCTCAAATAATCCTTGCGGTGTGGACATATATTTGCCCGTAGTTACGCGGCTTACCGTACTTTCGTTAACGCTTAGGGCTTCGGCAATATCTTTTAAGGTCATGGGTTTTAGGTGTTCGATACCGTTTTCAAAAAAGTGATACTGCCTTAAGACAATTTCTTCGGAAACGCGCAAAATACTGGTGGCGCGAGAGTGCATGGCCTTCATTAAAAAATTGGCATGGCTCATATTTTCACGCAAAAATTTGTGTGCTTTTTTGTCCTTTTTTAAGGTGGTATAATAGTTGTGATTTATCAGCAACTTCGGTAGCGACATTTGGTTTAATTCGACCCTGTATTCGCCGTTTTTGAGGCGTTTGATATAAACATCGGGGATTATGTAGCTCGGTTTTTCCGACAAATAATCTGATGCTGGTTTGGGATTTAAGGTTTTTATAACAGCGGTCAGCTCGGCAATATCTTCAATTTCACAATCGCAAATTTTGGCCAATTCTTTGAATTTGCGCTCGGCTAACAGCTCTAAATTGTCTAAAAGAGCTTCAAGCTCGTAGGTCAGTTCGTCTCTATCGGTAAGTTGAATTTTGAGACACTCGGACAATGAGGTTGCAAAAATGCCCGAGGGCTCAAATGTTTGCAACTTTTTTAATACTCGTCGGGTCCGCTCAAGAGAAATTTTCAACCTTTGCGCAATATCCTCCAGATTGCCGCGAAAGTAACCGGCTCGATCAAGTTGTTCGCTCAATATTTTGGCAATAATCTTGTCGCCAGAATTGGTAAAATGAACACCGATTTGTTCATCTATGATGTCATATAAGGATTTTTCTTTGGAAAGCCGTTGTTCAAAATAATCAAAAGCATCGTCATTGTTGCGGTTGGTTTTAGAGGTGTTGTAATCTGACCAGTCGGTGCTTTCAAAATTGTCATATCCTTCTTGGTCTGAGCCAAAATCATCAAAATCATTTTGGTAATCGGCATCATTTGAGATAGGGGCTTCTTCGTATGGGTTTTCAGCTTTTGTGTTTAAATCATCGATTGTTTGCGGCAGGTTGTCATCTTGTGAGGACAGATGCTCGTCTTCGCGCTCAAGTAACGGATTGCGCAGAAGCTCTTGTTCAATTACTTCGTTTAGCTCCAAATTGGTCATCTGAAGCAAGCCGATTGCCTGACGCAACTGCGGGGTGAGTAGCGTCGAGGTGCTTTGCTTGATTTCCAGTTTGGGTGTTAATGCCATCTGTTATAAGCTTGTGATTACATTGAGAAGTTGTCGCCTAAATATACTTTGCGTACTTCTTCGTTGGCTACAATTTCTGATGGTGTTCCTTCCATCAGAACCGTTCCGCCGTGCAAAATGTATGCGCGGTCTGTAATGTCAAGAGTTTCGCGAACATTGTGGTCGGTGATAAGAACTCCAAGTCCGCGGTGCTTTAGTTGAGAAACCAAATTTCTGATTTCACCTACGGCTATGGGGTCAATACCTGCCAAAGGTTCATCAAGAAGGATATAATTCGGTTGTGAAGCCAAGGCACGCGCAATTTCCAAACGCCTTCTTTCACCGCCTGACAGAGCTAATGCCGGTGATTTACGAAGATGTGAAATGGAAAATTCATTGAGTAATTCTTCGAGCATATTTTCGCGCTTACTTTCGTCTTCTTCTACCATTTCTAATACGGCTTTGATATTGTCTTCAACGCTTAATGTTCTGAATATGGAGGCTTCTTGCGGAAGATAACCGATACCAAGTCGGGCGCGGCGGTACATCGGCAAATGAGTAATATCTTGGCCGTCGATGTGAACATCGCCATAATCAGGGGTTATAAGACCGGTTACACAGTAAAAACAAGTGGTTTTGCCGGCTCCGTTGGGACCTAATAAACCTACGGCTTCTCCGCGGCGCACATACAGCGATACATTGCGCAAAACCGGACGCTTTTTATAGCGTTTGCCGATGTTGAATACTTCTAATTTGGAATCTGCTGAGAAGTTTGACATTTTTTATTCCTTCTTTTTCTTCTTTTCTTTAAATACACCGCTTACTCGACCTGATTTGTCGCCGGATAATATTTTGCTTATTGAGGTGTTTAAATCCGTTTCGGCTTTGGAACCTTTTAAGACATTGCCGTTTTGGGTAATGACCACATCGTCATAAAGATATATTTTTCCTTGCATGGCGTGATATGTTCCTCTTAATGCCGTCACAGTCGTATCTTTACTTATAATTTTAACATTTTGCTCAATGTCTATCTTGTCTAAGACCAATTCGCCTTCTTTGTCCTTGGTAAACCAGGCAGTCATTAAGTCGGCATAAACATGATTGTTTTTGTTATCAACGGCTTCGACACCTTCTTGCGCGGTGGCTTTTTGTTGACTTTGATAATAGGTTATGGGACCTTTGGAGGTTATGACAAAGCGCGGAGATTTTATTTTGGCTGGAGCGCCTGTAAGAACGGCGGTGTCTTCTTTAACATCATATATCATCTTGTCGCCAAAGGCAGATGTGTCGGTAGTTTTCATTTCGACATTGTCATAAGCTTCAATACGCGATATTTTATTTTTGGTCTTTGGGGCGTAATAACCTATTAAGGTCGAGGCTTTAATACTCATATCTTTCTTTTTTGCAATCGCGTTTCCTTTGGCTACCAGTTTTTGTTCTTTTTGATGGTATTCGACACTATTATCGGCATCAAGTGTTATGTCATCAGCCAAAACAGGTGATGTAATCAGTAAAGAAAATGAAATAGCAAATAGCTTTTTTAACATGTTGTGCTTCCTTATTTAAGGGATTCTTCGTTTATTAAAATATGTGTCTTGCCGGTAAAAGACAAGATATTGTCCGCGCCCTTGTACTCAAAGCCTTGGGATGATATTTCGCCGATAAAACCTTCGCCGGTAACCGGATGATTTGAATATCCGTAAGACTTTTCAAAATCAAAAGATGCTTCTTTGGTTGAGATGTTCATTCCTTTGCTGTAAAAAATTTCTACATTGTTTTGCAAGGTTAACAAAGAAGTGTTTTGATCAAAAATTCCGTTCGGCGATTTAATGTTTATCCATTCAACTTCATCAAGCGGCATCATTGCTTCGGGTTTTTGCAAATTATAGATTTTTGATTTTGCTTGAGTTTCTTGAACTTGTTGAGCAACAAAATTATTTACGCGATTTTTTTCGTCGGTTACATACATTGTTGTATTTTTGATATTGAGCTGTTCAATATCACCTTTGCCGATGGCAAAATCAAGGCCGAAATCTTTAATGTCTTCTTTTAAATTAGGTAAGACTATGAGGGTTACGGCTAATATAGCTGCAATTGCCGGTAGGGTAAGTTTCGCCAACAAAACTTTGCGTGAGTGACGCATAATTTTTGTCGCAGCTATTTTCTTTTTAATAGCGTCGGCATTAAAATAGGTATCTATTTCTTTGGGGTCTAACAATTTTTAGGCAACTCCGATACGCAAGCAATCGTGAATATGAATTACACCGACCGGCTTGTTGTTTTCGTCAATTACGAATAATTGAGTAATTCCTTTACCGGTGTTGTTCATTAGGTTTAATGCTTCAACAGCCATCAGATGAGGTGCAATTGTTTTGGGGTTTGGTGTCATAACATCAGAGGCTTTTCTGTTCATGACATCAATAGATAAACAGCGGCGCAAGTCACCATCGGTGATGATACCTTGCAAAATACCTTCTTTATTTATAATGCCGACGCAACCAAGTCTTTTTGAAGTCATTTCAAGAATTGCGTCTTGCATCAAAGTGTCTTCATTTACTAAAGGCATTTCTGTTCCGGTGTGCATTAAGTCGGAGACTTTTTTGAGCATAGCACCGAGTTTTCCGCCGGGGTGGCGCTGTTTGTAATCAATCTTGCTAAATCCTTTGCGCTCCATAAGTGCAACAGCTAAAACATCACCTAAAACCAAAGTAGCGGTTGTTGATGAAGTCGGAGCCATACCAATCGGGCAAGCTTCGGCAGAAGAAGGAAGTTTTAACAAATAGTCGCCGGCTTTTCCGAGCGAACTGTCAGGATTTTTGGTCATAGCGATAAGAGGAATATTATTTCTTTTGCAATAGGCCAAAATGTCGGATAATTCTTTTGATTCACCGCCGTTTGAAATAGCGATGACGCTATCGTTGTTGGTAAGCATACCTAAATCACCATGGCTGGCTTCGGCCGGATGAACAAAAAATGACGGTGAACCGGTAGATGCCAATGTAGCGGCAATTTTGCGGGCAATGTGTCCAGATTTACCCATGCCGGTAACGACAATTCTTCCTTTGGTGTTTTCTAAAATATCGAGTGCATTACTAAGACTTTCGTCAAAAGCGTTTTCCATTTCGCGCAAGGCGATAATTTCGGTTTCAATAGTTTTTTTTGCTGAAATAATATCTTGTTCTTTCATTGGTCACAAAGCTCCATTTTGTTATAATTTATGAAATGTAGCTTAGGATTTTAATTTTAACTTAGCAAGATTTTTTTAGTACTTATGCAAGAAATGTACCAAATTATTGACAAGAAAAATAAGAAGCTTTAACCTCCTTTTTTAGGACGCTCTATTTTTAATAGGAGTTAAAGTTAAAATGAAATATGTATATTTTTTAATTGCTTTTTTGTTTGCAACATCAGTTTGTGCCGCAGAAAATATAACAGGTTTGTGGACAACGATTGATGACGAAACAGGCGAGGAAAAAAGTGTCGTTCAGATCTATGAATATGACGGTAAAGTTTATGGCCGTGTTGTAAAATTGTTTAAAAATGTCGATAAAACAGCTGTCGGAATTAAAGGAAATCCTAAGATTGTCGGATTGGATATAATCTGGAACTTGGAAGATGAGGGCAAAAAATTTAAGGGCGGAAAAATCCTTGATCCGGCAAAAGGCAAGATTTATTCTTCCGAAGCTTGGATAGAGAACGGTAATTTGATTTTGAGAGGAAAAATCGGACCTTTTGGGCGTAATCAGACTTGGATAAAAAATAATGATTTAAGTTTGATGATTAAAGATGCTAAACCGAACATTCCCGAAAAAGAATAAAATATCGGATAATTTTTGAAACGCCTCATATCAAGATAGGTGTTATGAGGTGTTTTTTTTATGATAAAAAAAGCCTTGACTAATTGATTTTATGAATCTAGTATGCCGAGACTCAAAAAAGGCGAGGAATCGCATTTTTGTGAGTTTTTTGTAATAATAACTAATATTTAAGGAAATTTGTGATGCCTACAATTAGTCAGTTAATTCGTAAATCACGAACACCCAAAGTCAAGAGAAACAAAGTTCCGGCTTTGAAAGCTTGCCCACAAAAAAGAGGTGTTTGTACTAGGGTTTATACTACAACCCCTAAAAAACCAAACTCCGCTTTGCGTAAAGTGGCTCGCGTTCGCTTAACAAACGGCTTTGAAGTAATCAGCTATATCCCTGGTGAAGGTCATAACTTGCAAGAACACTCAGTGGTGCTGATTAGAGGAGGCCGCGTTAAAGACTTACCTGGTGTTCGTTATCATATCATTCGTGGTACCTTGGATACTCAAGGTGTTACTAAACGTCGTCAACGTCGTTCTCATTACGGCGCGAAGAGACCTAAATAAGGAGATTTGATAATGTCACGTCGTCATAGAGCTGAAAAAAGAATCGTACTACCTGATGCAAAATATGGTGATAAGGTAGTTGCTAAATTTATTAACAATGTTATGGAACATGGTAAAAAAGCTGTTGCCGAAAAAATCGTTTATTCAGCTTTTGATATCATTGCACAAAAATCTAAACAAGACGCTTTGAAAGTTTTTGCTGAAGCTTTGGATAATGTTAAGCCTTTGGTTGAAGTTAAATCTCGTCGTGTTGGTGGTGCTACATACCAAGTTCCGATGGAAGTAAGAGCTGATCGTCGTCAAGCTTTGGCTATTCGTTGGATTATTGAAGCTGCTCAAAAGCGTTCAGAATCTACAATGACCGAAAGATTGGCTAACGAATTGTTAGATGCTTTAGCTAATAAGGGTTCTGCCGTTAAAAAACGCGAAGATACTCACAGAATGGCTGAAGCTAACAAAGCTTTCTCACATTATAAATTTTAATCTGAAACGCTTAAGGATAAAACAATGGCTCGTACACATAAACTCGAAATGTACAGAAACATCGGTATCATGGCTCACATCGATGCCGGTAAAACAACTACTACAGAGCGTATCCTTTACTATACAGGTGTTAACCACAAAGTCGGTGAAACACACGAAGGTGCCGCTACTATGGACTGGATGGAACAGGAACAAGAACGTGGTATTACAATTACCTCGGCTGCTACAACCTGTTTTTGGAAAGGCCACAGAGTTAATATCATCGATACCCCCGGACACGTTGACTTCACAGTAGAAGTTGAACGTTCTTTGCGCGTATTGGATGGTGCTATCACTGTATTTGACTCAGTTGCAGGTGTTGAACCTCAATCTGAAACAGTTTGGAGACAAGCTGATAAATATGGTGTACCAAGAATTTGTTTCTGCAACAAAATGGATAGAATCGGTGCAAACTTCTATCGTTGTTTGGACATGATTAAAGATCGTTTGGGCGCCAGACCTTTGGCAATGCAATTGCCTATCGGTGCCGAAGATGATTTTACCGGTGTTGTAGATCTTATTAACATGAATGCTATTATCTATACAGGTAATACACCGGATTCTCCTATCGAAGTAAAAGAAATTCCGGCTGATTTGGCTGATAAGGCTGAACAATACCGTAATGAATTGGTCGAAATGGCTGTTGAACAAGATGAGCAGGCTATGGAAGACTATTTGGAAGGTAAAGAGATATCTGTTGAAACTTTGAAAAAATGTATCCGTAAAGGTACAATAGCTCAAGATTTCGTTCCTGTTTTCTGTGGTACTGCTTTCAGAAACAAAGGTGTCCAACCTTTGCTTGATGCCGTTATTGATTATTTGCCTTCTCCGATGGATATCCCGTCAATTGTTGGTATTAACCCGAATAACGACAAAGAAGAAGAAAGACATCCTAGTGATAGCGAGCCTTTGTCTGCTTTGGCATTTAAGATTATGAATGACCCGTTTGTCGGATCATTGACATTTACTCGTATCTATTCAGGTACAATGACTTCGGGTTCTTATATCTATAACTCGGTTAAAGATAAAAAAGAACGTGTTGGTCGTATGTTGTTGATGCATGCTAACAAGCGTGAAGATTTGAAAGAAGCCAACGCCGGTGATATCGTTGCTTTGGCCGGTTTGAAAGATACCACCACAGGTGATACTCTTTGTGACCAATCTAAACCTATCGTTTTGGAAAACATGGTTTTCCCTGATCCGGTTATTGAATTGGCCGTTGAACCGAAAACTAAAGTTGATGTTGAAAAAATGGGCTTGGCATTGTCAAGATTGGCAATGGAAGATCCTTCTTTCAAAGTTTCATCTGATCCTGATTCTGGTCAAACAATCATTAGAGGTATGGGCGAACTTCACCTTGAAATTATCGTTGATCGTTTGAAACGTGAATTTAAGGTTGAAGCAAATGTCGGTGAACCGCAAGTTGCTTATCGTGAAACAA
>SUUJ01000014.1 GCA_015062585.1 Alphaproteobacteria bacterium
TTTGGGGATTTTTGCTTAAACTTTTATTGATGGATATTCTAAAGTCTTTTGCTTCAGAGTGAAAAAGTTCATTGTGTGTAACTTCAATTTTATTTTTATCAAAGCTTTTTATCAAAGCATCTCTAAGTTCTAAATTTCCACCTATATTTTTAACAAATAATGCAACTTTTTTAATGTTATTTTTAATCAATTGGTTGCTCATTATATACGCAACCTCATCAAACAACGGATTTAGATTAAAATTATATTTTCCCCTGGTTGATTGTTCGCCATATGATGATGTAAAAGATGGAATCTTATTTTTTTCAGCAATTGGCGCAACTACGTTACCTGCAATACTCCACATACTTATAATGGCATTTACTTTATCTGCATTAATAAACTTATTTGCAACAATAGCTGATGTTTTAGCGCTTAGTCCGACATCTTCAAAAAGCAACTCATACTTATATTTTAAATTTTTGCTATTTTGTATTTTTTCAAACTCCATAAGCATAGCTTCCCTAGCACTGTTGCCGGCAAATGCTACATCTCCGCTTAAAGGCAATTGTATTCCAATTTTTACAGTTGGTTTTTTGTTATATTCTTCAGAGTTGTCATTTTCAGTACATGAAAACAGCAATAACAAAGAAATTACTAATAAAAAGTGTTTCATTATTTTTATCCTTAATTAAAAAAATATATAACAATAGCTATCATATTTTCTTTTAAAATAGGTTAAAAAGATACTATTGTTTTCATCACCCCGACCAGATATAGCAAAACCCTGTCCGTAAAGACAGGGTTTTGTTTTTAATTATAAAGGATTTTTATCCTCTAATTTTTCTTTGCGGTTCCCAATAGAAACCTAATGTCACTTTTGCCAACCGCTTAGCATCTTCTAATGGTATTTCCCGTTGTTCAGTGGATGCAATGGACAGATTTTCATGATTTTGTTGGAGCGATAAAATATCCTTCTCCGATACATAATACAGTATCTGAAATCCGACCATGGCTTTTTCTCCTGTCTCACCTTTAAGGATCGACGTTGTTAAAGGAATCTTCGGACCTACGACCCAAGTCCCTTCACCTATGACGGTGAGTTTTTTTACCCACTCTTTTCGGTTTTCTCCTTTTGAGGCGTAGCTTCTTATTTCTACAGTTCTTAGATGAGTGACTTTTCCACCACGATTTACAAAACCATTTGTTCTGTAAAAGGCGTAATCGTTTGGATTGACTACCATTCCAAATCCACGAATAATGTCATTAGAATAAATCACTGTTTCGAATTTACTCAATTTCTGCACCTGTTCCAGGGCACTTTTTTCGTTTTCTGTTTTCATAGAATCACGATTTTTAATTATACAATTAGTTCTTAATAACTCTATATAGCTATTATGCAACATGCAATATACACCAAAAAACGAATGCTGTAAATATATTTTTGTCAATTTTTTGGAAATAATTCGGTTCAGATATTAAAAAACACCATTCCCCTTATAGAAAATGGTGTTTTTTGTAATTTTAGCAGTAGTTACACTACTCTAAATTGATTGTTACGGATGTTTGGGATATTTTTGAGAAAGGAACAAAATTCCATCTGATGATGTCTCTTCCTTTTTTTATCTCTTCAAAAGATCCCTTTTCATACACTACAATCTCAACCGAAGTCTTTATGGTTCGAACCTCTATGCTCGAAACATAGACCTCCTTTCCTCCAATGTAATCGGCAAATCCCTTCTTTCTACAAGACAGTCGTTGCTTTCCGGGAGGAGCCTTAAGCGAAAAGTTTTTTCTTTCGCCCTCTTTAACAATTTCTCGTCTCATTTCAATCTTTTTGTAAAAAGATTCTTACTGGAGTTTCTTGGGTTTGACGCTTTAGAACCCATCCGATTGGTCGATGTGTCTCAGGATTGGTAATAGGAGCCCAATGTCCGTCAGTCACAGGTGTTGTGATTTGATACTCACCCAGGTCAGTACCTATCGCGACATTCGAACGATTCTTTAGATCACTCTTGTAAGATAGCAGCTTACTACCATCAACCTTGATTTGCGTGCCTTTAATAAGGTCATCCGCGGTAATAAAAATTTTTTTTGTCATTTTAGTAAATTTTATTGGTTAAACAAAATACATACATAGACTTAATTGTATTATGGCGCATAATGTATACCAAAAAAAACTTTATGTAAATACATTTTGTCAATTTTTTTCTAAAATCTCTTGTTTAAAATTAAAAAAGCGCCTTTCTTTTACAAAAAAGGCGCTTGCTCCGTGTTGTTTTGCCAATTACAAAGCACAAGAATCGGAAATTATGCTGTTTACTTTAACTCCATCAAGTTTTGAAATATCTGATGTTACTTTTTTAATCGTTTCGTCATCAGTATCAAGGACAATACTCATTACACTAATTTTTTTCTCTCTATGCGGAATACCTAAGCGGCCTATAATAGCATGACGATTTTCATGTAAAATATCGTTCAGAGCATCAACTGATTTATAATTTTCAACGATTATTCCAATTAGAGCAACGCAAGTTTTCATATTCTTCTCCTGTAAGATAAATTGATTTTATGTAATATATATAACATATTTTTGCTAATATTCAAACAAAAAAATAAAAGCGGCTTTATTTGACCGCTTTTAATGCCTGATTTAATTCATCTTTCAGAGATTTGAGTTGTTCTTGTAAATTTAGCAATAATTCTCTGGTTTTATCGTCCATTTCCGATGTCTGAGGGGCTGAAGCAAAAAAATCTTTTTGAATTTCTTCGCCGATAAAGGCTTTAACACCTTTTTCTTTGAACATCTTTTGTACACCCTCAATCGTATAGCGCTTGTCGTACAAATAATGCTGAATAGTTTTAATTATTTCGACATCATCAGGGCGATAATAACGGCGGCCACCTGAGCGCTTCATCGGTTTGATTTGTTCAAACTTGGTTTCCCAAAAGCGCAAAACATGAGTAGCGACGCCCAGCTCTTCAGCCAGTTCTGCAATAGTACGAAATGCTGCTTTACTTTTATTTACCGGCATAAATTTACCTTTTTATTATTGATTGATAATTTTGCGCATTGTTTGAGAAGGTTTGAACGAAATAACCCTTCTGGAAGATATAACAGCTTCTACACCGGTTTTGGGATTACGACCGGTACGCGCATTTTTGTCGCGAAGTGAAAATGTACCGAATGAAGACAATTTTACATCATTGCCGTCGCTTAATTCTTTGACTATTTCATCAACAATCATATCCAAAATTTCATTAGAATCTTTTCTTGATAATCCGATTTCGGTGTAAATTGCTTCAGCAACATCTAAGCGTGTAACAGTTTTCATTTTTAATCCCTATCCTTATTATAATAAAACTTACTTTCTGAAATATTTATCTTAAATTGAGACGCTTGGCAAGACATAATCCACAATTTTTTATCCTTTTTTATCAAAAAAAATCCCGCTGTTCTGCGGAATTTTTTTAATTATCAGCAAACGATGTTTAGTATACATCGTAAAGTACTGCTTGCAATTCGTCTAAATCGACCTTTTCGATTTCATCACGAATCGTAGAAACAAAATTGTTTCTTACCAAATTGGCTGCATTGCCCACCGCCTTAGAAAAAGAGTAAGCGTCTGCGCCGCCGTGACTTTTTACCGACAAACCGTTAAGACCGACAAACATAGCTCCATTATATTGTCGCGGATCCATAGTCTTTTTTAACTTCATCATGGCAGGTATCATAAATAAAACACCAATCTTAGCCAGAATAGACGATTTGATACAATCTTTTATCATGCGCGTCAGCTGTTTTGCCGTACCTTCAATAGATTTCAAAGCAATGTTTCCGGTAAAACCGTCAGCAACGATAACATCAGCAACACCGTTTGATATATCGTGAGGCTCAATATAGCCGATAAAGTCCATATCAAGCTTAGAATTTTTAATCATCTGAGCAGCTTGTTTAATTTCTTCTTTGCCTTTCATTTCTTCTGATCCGATATTGAGCAAAGCAACTCGCGGACGCTTTATATCCAAGGAATTGCGTGCAACAATATTACCCATAAAGGCAAATTCAACCAAATTGATAGCATCACATTCGGTATTTGCACCCAAATCCAACATTACATATTTGCCGAAACGATGAGGCATAATACTTACAATCGCAGGACGATGAATCTTGGTAATGGTCTTTAATGTCAACTTTGAAATAGCCATCAAAGCACCTGTATTACCGGCTGAAACAACAGCTTGCGCCTCACCTTTTCTTACGGCGTCGATAGCCATAAACATACTGGTATTACGATTTCTGATAACCGAAGAAGGCTTATCTTCGTTATGCACCATCTCGGGCGAATGACGAAGTTCGCATACTTTTTCTAAAATCGGAAATTGTTGAAAGATAGGGTTAACTTTGGCAGTATCGCCAAAAACAATAAATCTGATGTCAGGATGCTCTTTGGCAGCTAAAGCCAGTCCTTCTATAACGACTCGAGGGGAGTTATCTCCCCCCATAGCATCCACAGATATGACCATTTTATTTTCAGTCAATGTCAGCTCCGTTATATTCCCTTATAAAATAAAGGGGTTTGTATAATAAATATTATTCAGCAGTTTTTTGCATAACTACTTCACGACCATCGTATTGACCACATTTCGGGCATACATTGTGAGGTCTTTTCAATTCGCCACAGTTTGGGCATTCCATATAAGAATTAGCCTTCAATGCGTCATGTGAACGGCGCATATCGCGACGAGATTTTGATGTTTTCTTCTTAGGTGTAGCCATTTTTCTATACTCTACTTAAAAGTTATTACAATTTGTTATCGGCAGTTGTAGCCTATTTAGTTTTAAAATGCAACTAAATAAATACAACTTTTTGTGAAATTCTTATGCTCTTTTAACAAATATTTTGTATTTTGCAAGGCTTTTTTGCTATTTTTTTAATTTTTTCAAGACTGCAAACGGATTGTTGGCCTCGGTTGTTTCCTCATCAAACTCTGATTGGAATGAAAATTCTTCACCGTCTTTACGCGGAAAATCGTCTAAGACAAGCGCCAAATGTTCCATTGCAATTGAGGCTAAATCGATTTGCCCGTTGTCCAAAATATCGAGCAATTCATCATCATATTCAAAATCCAGTTCTTTGAGCTCTGATAATGTCATTTTAGTGTCAAACTTAAGCGCAAATTCGTTGTGATACGGTTTTACAAAATTTTCCAAAGAAATAACGGAAACTTGCTCAACATCAGCGTCAACAACACCTTTAACCTCGACCAAATGTTCTTTTTTATACAATTTCACATTTAGCTCAGCGCTAAATTTCTTAATTGCCGGAACTTTCATCACTTCGGCTATGTATTTCAGCTCTTTTTCATCGGCGTTAAGCTCAAACTTTTGAGTTGAGGAGCTCATATCCTCAAGTTTTAGGGGATAAGAAAAAAGATTTTGCATAAATTATTTCCTTATGTTATATCAGATTTTAGGACGACATTGTTTAATTTGATATAATCGCAAGGAAGGTAATATGTCAACAAGCAAAATAGTTTTAGGACTTTTATGTTGTGTAGTTTTGTCAGCCTGCTCTACCGCCAAACAAAACGAGTGGTTTGTGAATCATAACGGAAATATGCCGACAGAAGAAAGAATCGCAAAAATAAAAAACGGATCATCAAAAGATGAAGTTCTTCAGGTTTTGGGCGCCCCGTCAGCTATGGTTTCTTTTGATGAAAAAACTTGGATATATATGTCATCCGATATTAAACGCGTTGCTTTTTCAAAACCTGAAGAGATAAATCGCGATATTTTAAGACTGCGTTTTAACAATGAGGACAAAGTTGTTGAAATTGCTCGTCTTGATAAAAATGATGGTAAAGACATCGTCCCCTGCCAAGGCAAAACTGAAGTCAAAGGTGAAAATCTTGGCTTCTTCAGAAAATATTTCGGCGGGGTTGGACAATACAATCCGTTGGCTGCGCAAAATCAACCCGGAAGAATGTAGGATTTATTTTTCATCCAAATAATTGATAATACCATACAAGGTATTCAGTTCTTGTTCGGTCATTTGCGAACGAGTAAAAATGTTGCGCAAATTTATAAGAAGTTTTTCTTTTTTGTTTTCATCTTTGTAATTGGCAAAATCACTTAATTTGTTTTCGATATGCGTACAAAAAAGCATTACTTTTTCTTTGCTGGCAATAGCTGTGTGATTAGTTACAAACTCTGATAAGAAAGGCTTGTTAAAAGCTTTGAAAAACTCATAACCGACAAGCAATACGGCTTGCGATAAATTCAACGAACAATGTTCGGGATTTAGCGGAATGTTTATTATGGCATCGGCCAATGATACATCTTCATTTCTTAGTCCTGTACGCTCGGGGCCGAACATAAAACCGCATTTTACCCCGCTTCGCAATTTTTCAGATATTTCCATTGCACCCGCGTCAGCATTATAGACCATTTTGGTTTGGTCACGATGACGAGCCGTAGTTGCCAATACATATTGTAAATCGGCTATTGCTTCTTTGGTAGAAGCATACACTTTGGCATTGTGCAAAATATCTTCAGAATTTGAGGAAGCCGACAAGGCCTTCTCGGACAAACAATCTTCTCTGGGGTTGACCAAACGAAGCTCTTTTATGCCGCAATTTTTCATAGCACGAGCCGCCATGCCGATATTTTCGGCCAGCTGGGGTTCTACCAACACTATACAGGGAATATTAGTCACCATCGGTTATAAATTGACCTTTTTTATATATATATTTTTCGATTTCTTTATTTTTATTAAGGTCTATATCCGGCGTTTTAATAAGCTCATTAACCTCTTTTTGCGCTTCTTTATAGCTCTTTCCTTGTTTCATAAGTTCGCGGATTTTCATATTTTTTTCAGACCATGTCATCGCATTGATAAGGTTCTTTCTATATTTTAAATTTTGAGCTTTTACGCCAATGCGAATCCTTTTTTTGCTATTAGTTTCAATTTCGGCTCTTTGAGACGGTGTAACGGTTGTAGGCGGAGGAGGTTCTTCTTGTTTGTCCTCTTCTGAAAGCTCTTGTTTTTCTTGAGACTGCGACGACTTATCTTGCTTGGAGGAATCGTCTTTTGCCAAAACTTTGCTTACTTTGGGAGGCGATTTTTTGCTAAAGTTAATCAATTGGGCATTAGAAAACACCGGAAACATTACAACTATTAAAAATATTGCAATTTTTTTTAACATAATTTTGTCCGCCTAGTTTTTAGACATTAAATCAAAACTGTTCATCAGCAAGTTTTCAAGATCAAGCCCTGTACCCTCTTCAATCACATCCAAAAATCCGGAAAACATTGAATCAAACGGATTGCTTTTGCTTCCTAACGCATTGTATTCCGCTTGTAATTGAGCTTTGTAATCAGCCAGAAAATCATGATACTTTGTGTCGTAACTTTCCGGAATCTTATATCCTAATTTACGCAAGTGATCGAGCATTATTTTTATGTTGTGAGAGTTAACTTCCGGAGCTAACATTTCTTGACCGTAGGCATCTCCGTAGGTTGTAACTTCACCGGTATAATTAAGTTTACCAAATTGTCCTGACCCGCGCCATCCGGTTCCATCATTTTTAATATCTTGTTGTAAGGCAACTGTTGTGCCCGGTGCTTTAGCCGGCGCAACTGCTTCTGATGCTTCCTCTACGGGGGCAGTGTTTGTATTATTTCCTTCAGCAAATTCTTGAGATGAAATCTTTCTGACTTTTACACCGGTCTTGGCGTTACCTTGTGCATCAATAGCCGGCACATATTTAGGAGTTCCGGCTTCGGCGTTGACCGGATTGTATTTTATCGGAGCAATATATCTGCCTGTTCGCTTTTTTGAGGCCGATATTTTTGCAACTCCGCCTTCGTCTTGTTTAGGCTTGGCGACAGCTTTTTCAAAAGCTGATGTATCCCACGGATTTGCCGGAAGCTGTGCATAGGTGGTCCCTGCAAACATTATTGCCATAAGGCATGAACATAAACAAACCTTTTTATTCATAGCAGATACCTCCCTACAAATTAGTTCTTATTACTATAATAACACAAAATGTAGAGATATGATATTACAAAATTGTTATATTTTGCTTAATTTTTTTTCTTTAATTCGTTGATTTGTTTTTCAAGTCGTTCAAGTTGCGATAGAATCGGGTCAATATCGGATGAGCAAGTTCCATAAGCCGAAAATTCTCCCGGTTTTGCAACAGTTTTATCAACTTTGTGTGCCGGCACGCCCACAACAGTCTGATTTTTTGCAACATCCTTTAGAACAACGGCATTTGCGCCGATTTTTACATTGTCATTTATGATTATCGGACCTAAGATTTTGGCTCCCGCACCGACAATAATGTTGTTTTTTAAGGTCGGGTGTCTTTTGGATAATTGTTTTCCTTTTTTATCAAAAACAGTTGTACCACCTAGTGTTACGCCATGATATAAGGTCACATTATCGCCGATTTCGGAAGTTTCACCAATAACAACTCCCATTCCGTGGTCAATAAAAAATCCTTTACCGATTCGCGCCGCCGGATGAATCTCTATTCCGGTAAAAAATCGAGCAATCAACGAAAACACTCTCGCGGTTATTTTCCAATTTTTGTTCCAAAGCCAATGATTCAAACGGTAAAACATAATTGCATGAAGTCCTGATGATAGCAAAAAAGCCTCTGTTTTACTTGATGTTGCGGGGTCACGAGCAACTACGGCTTCGGCGTCTGATAAAATTATCTTGAATTTTGATTCCATTTTGTGCTAAATTCCTTCAAAAATTAACTTTTTATAAGATTATAAGCTATATAATCACTAAAACAACAATATTTTAGGTTAATAACAAAATGTCAGAAGTTTTATTTAACGGACACGCCGGAAGATTAGAAGGTCGTTACCATCAAAGTGATAATCCGAACGCTCCGATTGCATTGATTTTGCACCCTCACCCGCAATATGGCGGAACTATGAACAACAAGGTTGTATATACATTGTTCAGTGTATTTCAGAATCTTGGTTTTTCAGTCTTGCGCTTCAATTTCAGAAGTGTAGGACGCTCACAAGGTGAGTTTGAAGACGGACCGGGAGAATTGTCCGATGCTACCGTTGCTTTGGATTGGTTGCAATCAGTTAATCCTGAGGCACGTCAATGTTGGGTTGCCGGTTATTCCTTCGGCGCATGGATAGGCTTGCAACTTTTAATGCGCAGACCCGATATTAACAACTTTATTGCAGTATCTCCTCCGGCAAACGAAAAAGATTTTTCATTTTTGGCACCTTGTCCGACATCAGGACTTATTACGCAAGGAAATATTGATGAAATTGTTACCCCGGCAAGTGTAACAACTATGGTTAAACGCCTTAATACTCAGCGCAATATTTCGGTTGACTATGCCTTGATTGAAGGGGCTGACCATATGTATAATAACCATTTGGTCGATTTGTATAAAATCGCAGGTCATTATATCATTGATGCCATGAAGAAAAAAGCTCCGGCACGCAAACGCCGTGGAAGACGCAAAAAATCAGAGTTGGAAGACGAAACTTTGATGATAGAATCGGATAACGACACAATGAATGATGATATTGACGATATCCAAGATGATTTTAACGATGACGAATAAAAAAACTCGGGTTTGATACCCGAGTTTTTTTACATTTTTGCCAATTGCTGAAGCTTTAATTCTCTGAGTACAAACAATCTTATTGCACTTGATAAGTTGTTGGTTCTTTTATTACGGTCAATGTCTGTAATCAGCTCATTTAAGCTTTTATGTTTAATCAGCGCAATGCGTTTTAATTCATGCAAAAATTCTTCTTCCAAACAAACGCTTGTAGAGTGACGACCGGCTATTACAACAGATATTTTTTTCATCTATTTATTTCTTTCTGAAGGCGTCTATTGATACTACTTCGGCAGTTTCACCCGAAGCTTTTTTCAAAGGTTCTTGATGTGTAACACCTTCCTCGATTGCTTCGCTTTGAGCAAAGCTTAGAGCAAAGCGTGCGTGCGGATCTGCAAAGTATGTTATCGAATCGTAAGGAATGCGCAAAGTATGAGGAATATTTGAGAAACTTAAATCAACCTCAAAATAGTTTTCCGACAACATAAGATTGGCAAATTGATGTTGCAAAACAATGGTCATTTCTTGAGGATATTGGTCAAGCAAATTTGACGACATTCTGACATCGGGATGATTGGTCTTAAAAGAAATATAAAAATGGTGTTCGCCGGGCAATCCTTCGTCAGCCGCAATCTTTAGCGCCTCTATCACTACATGCTTTAAGGCTTTTTCCATCAACTTGTCATAATTTATTTCGTTTGTCATATAACCTCTTTTAATTTTGTTAAACGGAGCTTTTCTGTTGATAGGAAAGCTCCAAACCCCACTCAAAGAGCTCATGTCTTTAAGAATTTAAGTCGTTGCAAACTACCAATTAGGCAGCCATAGCAACAGGAGCTACGTTATTATCGTTAGCATTTATTTAAATTTGAACCGATAACGGTGGTATCTTGCCGAACACAGCTTACCTATCTTTACTGAACCCTGTCAAACCTGTGTCACCCCCGTTAAAAAAATTGGTGGAGGTGCCGGGAACTGCCCCCGGGTCCAAAGCACCTATTTCATAGAGCCTCTAGTGTCATAGTCAGAAGCAAGCCCCTGACAATGTAGTAATATATTACCATTTTATAAAAAAAGCAATATGGAAAAAAGCAATATAATACTGGCACATTAGTGTATAATATCTATAATTATCGTCATATAAACAAAATGGAGTCGTTTACATGACAAAAATTGCAATTTGGTGTCGTCACAAAGATGACAATATTATCGGAATCGGCCCAAATATCCCTTGGCACATATCTTCCGATTTTAAGCGTTTTCGCCGTATTACCGAGAATGCCTGTATTACCTGCGGACAAACTACTTATGAAAGTTTTCCGAATCGCACATTACCGAATCGCAAAATATATGTATTGACCTTTGATGAAAATTACGAAGTTTCGGACAAGAAGAACCATTTTGTCGTAAATAATGCAAAAGCATTGAAAGAATTTGAAGAACCTTTGTACATTTGCGGAGGTGCCAGCATTTACAAAATGTTTATGCAAAAAATGGCGCCGGACATTATTGTTGACTCTTGTTTTATGGGTGATATAAGTTCCGAATTAAAAGGAAGTCCGGTTGATATCGGCGAATGTATTGAGTTGATGAAAAAAAATTATAAACAAATATCGCCTGACTATGAAGAAGACAATGTAATCACGACCATTTGGGTAAAAAAAGGCGAATTTGTGCCACAGGAAGTTTTAAAACACATTAGTATCTCGATTATTAATCATTAAAAAAAAAGGAGTTTTTATGAAACAGTACTTAGATGTCTTGAAAGACATTATGGAAAACGGACAAGATGCGAACAATCGCACCGGTATCTATGCACGAAAAGTTTTCGGAAGACAAATGCGCTTTGATTTGAGCGAAGGTTTTCCTTTGGTAACTACTAAAAAGACCTATCTGCGCGCGATTATTCACGAGTTGATTTGGTTGTTGTCAGGTAACACAAACATTAAGTATTTGCATGACAACAATGTAACCATTTGGGACGAATGGGCTGATGAAAACGGCGATTTGGGACCTGTTTACGGTCATCAATGGCGCAATTTCAATTCGCAAGGTATTGATCAAATTAAAGATGTGATTGAGCGCATTAAGAAAAATCCGCAAGACCGTAGATTGATTGTCAGCGCTTGGAATCCGGCACAAATTGAGGAAATGGCTTTGCCTCCTTGTCATGCCTTTTTCCAATTTGATGTAACACCGGACGGCAAGTTGAACTGTATGTTGTATCAACGCAGTTGTGATATGTTCTTGGGTGTGCCGTTCAATATTGCGTCTTATTCATTGTTGACCATGATGATTGCGCAAGTCTGCGGACTTAAGCCGGGTGAATTTGTTCACACGCTTGGTAATGCTCACATTTACTCCAACCATTTTGATCAAGTTAATCTCCAACTTTCTCGCGAGCCTTATCCGCTGCCTAAGATGAAGATTAACCCTGAGGTAAAAAATATCGACGACTTCAAATATGAAGACTTTGAATTGGTTGACTATCAATGTCATCCAACGATCAAAGGCGATGTTGCCGTATAAAGTTTTGCTTCTGATTTAAAATGCGAAAACGCTAACCAGGCTTGTTACAAGCGAGTTAGCGTTTTCTTTATGGCTTATACCTTATTTAGGCGTACCATCCTTTTTTGAGCTTCGGGACAAAGCGTATTCTTCCGCTATTTTGAAACAATACTATGAGCCCGCTAACGAATCTTCCGTCTGCCAGCCATCGCTCAACAGGTAACGATGGGTAAAAAGTGTACTCTCTTACACCTTTTAATCTTGACGGTAAATTTTTGTTGTGTTGGCACAACAATTTACATTCACCTGTTGTAGTGTAATGTTTTAGTTGTGCATACATTTTTAATCTTTGCACATCCGCGTCTGATATTTTAGACTCGGCCTCTTTCTTTTTTGCCATGGCAAAATATTTTATCTGCCGGACGACAGAAAGGAACGCTCCTTAGACGACCCAATAATTGATTAATGAATAACTTTTATGGGTATTTTATAACATAGAATCGAGAAAGTAGCAATAGCGAAAGTTTATTTTCAATAAAAAAATTATTTAAAATAAAAAAAACCCCTTTAAAAGCTAGTCTTTACACGAAAGAGAGCAATTAAAGGGGCCAGGTACTAGATTTTAGATAAAGAAAAGAATGGAACAGCCGTTGAGCTGCTATTGGTTAGCGGCAAGGGTGGCAAACAAGAAACAAGAACTGATTGTCCCCCACCGCTATATTTCAAAAGGTAAAGCTAAAGTCTAACTAAATAAACAACAGAATTATGACAAAAGACGATTACAAAGTTTAGTCTTTAGCTTTACCTTAACAAATTCTTAGAAATAATGATTATAGTGAATAGGTGTATAAAAGCATATTTTGTTTATTTTGTCAACATATTTTGTCAAAAAAAATACACCTCAAATCTAAAAGAGGTGTATTTGATTATAAACCAAGGCGTTAACTATTATTTTTCTTCACCTTCGGCAATTATTCCTTTGATTAGTATAAATCTGGGCGTTTTACCGTTGTACGAGTTATATTTTTTAACCAAATCAATGGCTTCTTTGTCTTCTACCACATTGAAATTAGGTTTTGCCTTCTTTTCTTCCGGCTCAACCGCTTTGGGTGAAGAATCAACTTCTTGCTCTTTATTTTTATCAACTTTTATCTCTTCCGGAGCTTTTAAAATCTTTTGCAAAATATCTTGAGTTTCTTTAGAACGACGATTGGTATATACAATATTTTGCTTTTCTGAGGGCAATATATCCAATATTTTTTCAAGATTCTCCAATTGTTTATTCTTTTTGATAAGGTTAATGTCATCAACTACCAAGATATCTACCTTTGACAAATCTATTTTGTCATTATTTACAACATCAAGCAACAAATCCGGCGCACCGATAATGACATTTGCTTCGTCGGCAACATCTTCTTTGCCGTCCTGAATCGCTGTGGAACTGATTTCGTGATATTTGTTAAAAATAGCCATATTATCAGAAGCTTTTACAGCTGATTGCGAATTGGATGTTATAATCAAAATATTTTTGGCTTTTTTGGCGTGAATGATATCAAGAAGAGGCAAAACATAGGACATTGTCTTGCCACAACGCGCGGGCGCTATGGTAAAAATATCACGACCTTGCAAAATTGCCGGTATAACATCGGACTGAACCGAAGTTGGTTCGGTAATTCCAAATTCATCAATAGCTTTTATAGTTTCTTCGCTCAAACCTAAATCTTTAAAATTCATTTTTTTATATCCTTTTTTAACTTATTCTGCCGTATTTGTCTTCAAAACGGACAATATCATCCTCACTCAAATTTTCGCCGGTTTGAATTTCGATAACGACAGCTTCTTTATCGGTATTATTTTCTATTCTATGTTTGGTTTCACAAGGGATAAAAATTACATCATCAGGCTTTTTGGCAAAAACCTCATCGCCTAAAGTTACCATTATATTTCCTTGGACTACTACCCAATGTTCCTGACGATGATGATGAAGTTGTAACGACAATATTCCTTTTGGGTTAATTGTTATTTTTTTGACACAGTAATCAGTCTTAGTATCCAAGACTTCCCACATTCCCCAGGGGCGTTTGTCACTATCGCCTTTTTTATATCTTGTAGCCATTTTATTCCTTGATAAAATTAGTTTTTCACTTGATGAATACGAATATAAAGAATATAAGTAAAAACGCAAGGTAAAAAAAATTATGTGGTAAAAAATTATGAAGTTGCAGGCCGCTGATAAAATCATCAAGATGTCAAAGCTGTTTAATAATATAATAAACAGTAAAAAAACTATCTCAGCTCAATTTTCTGCCATAGCTAAAATGATATCGGACAATACCGAGGCTGACGCTACTGTGTGCTATTTGGTTATTGATGATAATTATATCGAATTATTTGCCTCGCACAACTTCAACAAAAATTTAGTCAATAATATATCGATAAAAGTCGGTGAAGGTATTATCGGCGGTATTGCAAAAAGTAAACGCACTACCGAAGTGGAAGATATTTGGAAACATCCCAATTTTTTGTTCAGAGCCGAAGTAGACGAAGAGAAATTCAAAAGTTTTGTCGGTATCCCGATTTTGCGCTGGGGACGGGCAATTGGTGTAATCGGATTATATAAAGAATGTGTCTTTGATTTCAACAAAGATGATATCAGAACTCTGGAAACTCTTTCAATGGAAATATCCGACTGGTTAGCTTCGGATAAAATCAGAGAATATAAAAACAGTTTTATGAAAGAAAGAGGTTTTAATACTCGTGACTCTTTCAAAGGATTGTCATTAAGCCGTGGTTATGGTTATGGCCCTGCTGTTGTTCATAGACGAAGAAAAGCTATTACCAAAATCTTTGCCGATGATAAAAATGCCGAATTAGAACGCCTGCAAAAAGCTCACACCCAAATGAACATTGATTTAGATGAAAAATTTAATCAAAGTAAGCTGGGTATCGGAGAGCACGCTGATATTTTAGATGCTTACCGTATGTTTGCCAAAGATAAAGGTTGGTATAACAAAATTGCCGGACATATCGAAGGCGGTTTGACATCTGAGGCCGCAATTGAGCGTGCGTATGAAGATATGTGGACCAGATTGTCGGCAACACAGGATACCTATCTTAAAGAGCGATTGCACGATCTTCGCGATGTTGCTGACAGATTATTGGGATATTTGTGTGGTGATAAAGGCGAGATTTCCACTAATAATCTCGACTCGTTTGTTGTTGTTGCTCAGATGATGGGGCCGGCTGATTTGATGGATTATGATTACCATAAAATCAAAGCCTTGGTTTTGGAGGACGGAACTGCAACCATGCATGTGGCCATTGTCGCAAAGGCCCTCGGTATTCCGGTTGTTTCAAAAATAAAAAGTATATTTAAAGAAATTAAAAACGGCGAAATGTTGGCGGTAAACGGCAATGAAGGAATAGTTTATGTTCGCCCCGATGAAAAAATAATTCAAACTTTTGATAAAAAAATTGCCGATAAAATTGCTAAAACGGAACAACTGGCTCAACTGAGAAATTTGCCGGCTAAAACACTGGATAAAAAACGCATAAACACTTACATAAATGTCGGCTTGGATTTTGATTTGGATTATATCGAGAGCACCAATTGTGACGGCGTAGGACTGTATCGTACGGAAATACCGTTTATGACGGCAGAAAAAATGCCAGATGTTGATACGCAAGTTTCTTATTATAAAAAAATAATGGATAAAGCAGGCAACAAAAAAGTTGTGTTCAGAAGCCTTGATGTCGGTTCTGACAAACTATTGCCTTATTGGACCTATTCCGGAGAAGAGAATCCGGCTATCGGTTGGCGCTCTATTCGTATAACCTTGGACAGACGAGCTATTTTGCGCCAACAAATGCGTGCATTCATCAGAGCAACCGCCGGAAAAGAGCTTAATGTAATGTTTCCGATGATTGCCAATTTAACTGAGTTTCGCGAGGCAAAAGAAACTCTGCTTATAGAATTGGAAAAAGAGCGCCGCAAATCTAAAAATGTACCAAAAAAAGTAAATGTCGGTTTAATGGTTGAAGTGCCTTCTGTGGTATTTCAGCTTGATGCTATTTTGCCGGAAGCCGATTTTATATCTATCGGTACAAATGACTTGGCTCAGTTTATGTTTGCTTGTGATAGAACAAACAATAGGTTGGCTGAGAGATATGATGTTTTATCAGTGCCTTTTTTACGCATATTACAAGAAATTGTTAACATGGCAAATTCTGCCGGCGTTTTTTGTTCTGTCTGCGGAGAAATGGCTTCTAATCCTATTGAAGCAATGGTCCTTCTCGGATTGGGCTACCGAAACCTATCAATTTCGGGCGCTTCATTTGCTAAAGTTAAGAAAATGATACGCTCGGTAAATACTGAAGAATTGGAGGATTATATCAACATATTGCTTGATTATAATCAGCGTACATTAAGACCACAATTAATTGCGTATGCTTATGATCACGCTATTGATATTTTTTAAAATGTGTGTATTATGGCAATATATTTACTAATTTAACCCTAAAAAGAGAGATTGTAACGTGAAAAAGGATAAACCAGAGGAAATTAAAGTTGAAACTCCCGCTAATGTAGTTGAAACTGTTGAACAAGCACCTGTAAAAGAAGAAAAGAAAGAAAAAGCACCAAAGATAACAAAAATCGGTGCAATGCTTAAAGAAATGCGCCAACAAAAAGGTCTTAAATTGGTTGATGTTTCCAAAAGATTATGTATCAGAAAATGTTATTTGGAAGCTATTGAAGATAGCAATTATAAAGAAATACCGGCTTTTCCTTATGGCATAGGTTTTATACGCTCATATGCGGCATTTTTAGGGCTTAATGGTGAAAATATTGTTGAATTATACAAAGAGGAAACTACGGCTTCTAAAACAAAGAATATGAATGTTTTAGAACCTCAATCTGAGGCTACAATGCCAAGTATTCAACATATTTTAATCAGCTTGCTGGCTATTGTTTTGATTTATGCAGCTTGGTTCTTTTACAATCAAAGCTCTGAAGAAACATCAGAAGCAACCGAATATTCTGAAGAAGCATCTGACAATTATGATGATGTGGTAGTCGTTGAAGACTTTAAAAATGATAATGCAACCGCAGACCAACCTGAAACAGTCGAGGTTATAAGCACCAATGAACAGATTACTGTTTCTAATGATGTTTATACCGGCGATATTAAAGAAATTGCTCAACCGTCAACAACCGAAGCTAATCCGGTAACACCGAGCATACAAACAGAAGTAGTTACAGATGAAGAGACTACAGAGTTTGTCAAACAAGAAATTCCGACTGTCGGTGTTTATTTGGAAATTTTGAAAACTACTTGGGTAGAAGTAAAAGACAACGACAAGCTCTATTTGAGCAAGGTTTTGCAACCGGGCGAGTTATACAGAGTTCCGGACGGCGCCGGTAAAATATTGTCTGTGGGTAAATATGATGGCGTTAATGTATACATAAACGGTGTATTAACAAATGTTGTTCGCCCGCAAAAGAAAATGAATATCTATTTGGACAAGTTTCTTAATCCGGAATTGTAGATATTGCACACTATTTAGAAAATAGCAGTTGCCTTATGGCCTGCTATTTTCGTGTCTTAAAAGCTTTGTAAAAAACTAAAGGAAAAAATATATGAATTTTAGTGAAAAATTAGCCAATGTAGTCAACAGGTACAATGAAGTAGAATCGCTTATTGTAGATCCGAAATTGTCATCTGATGACTTGGTTAAAATGAATAAAGAATTAGCGTCGTTGGCTCCTATTGTGGAAGCAATAAATCAGTTTAATGCTTTGGAACAAAACATTAAAGACGCTAAAGAAATGATGGATGATTCCTCTTTGGACAGCGAAATGCGAAAATTAGCAGAAGAGGAATATTTAGAACTGAAAGGTATTTTACCAGCTAAAGAGCAAGAAATAAAAATTTTATTATTGCCCAAAGATGATGACGATGAAAAAAACGCCATTTTGGAAGTACGCGCCGGAACCGGTGGAGATGAGGCTGCATTATTTGCTGCCGTTTTATTTGAAATGTATCAGCGCTATTCCGTGCTACAAGGTTGGCGCTTTGAAGTGAATGATGTTACAGAAAATGAACTGGGCGGTTATAAAGAAGCTTCGGCAAAAATTACCGGAAAAAATGTTTTTGCAAAGCTGAAATTTGAATCAGGAGCTCATAGAGTTCAACGCGTGCCGGTTACCGAAAGCCAAGGACGCGTCCATACATCTGCCGCTACCGTCGCTGTTTTGCCGGAAATTGAAGAAGTCGATTTATACATAAATCCGGCTGATTTAAAAATCGATGTTTACAGAGCATCCGGTGCCGGCGGACAACATGTAAACAGAACTGAATCGGCTGTTCGTATTACTCATATTCCCAGCGGTATCATTGTTCAGTGCCAAGACGATCGTTCTCAACACAAAAACAAAGAAAAGGCTATGAATCACTTGCGCGCTAAACTTTATGACCAACAGAAAGAAAGTATCGACAGCGCCTATTCCGAAAAAAGAAAACTTCAAGTAGGAAGCGGAGATCGTTCGGAAAGAATCCGTACTTATAATTATCCGCAAGGACGCGTTACCGACCACCGCATTAACCTAACCTTATACAAACTTGATGATGTAGTTTCCGGTGATGCTTTGGGTGAAATTGTAGATGCATTGATAACTGAGGATCAGGCTCAGCGATTGGCCGAATTAGGCTAGAAAAAAGCGCCTTAGTTAAGGCGCTTTTTTATTCTTTACTCATCTTTGTCATAATATTTTAAGAACTGATAGATATGAGCAAAATAAGCTCCTCTAAAGCTTGCATCAACCAAACTTAAAAAGATTGCAATAAAGACAAACAGCAAACTTAAAACAAAATTGTTTGCCCCGATAAGCAAGTATATGTACACAAAAGTATTTGATAATACAATATAGGGTATCATTATGACCAGTTGCCCGAAAAATATCGACATTTTATTGCCCTTTGCCATAGCAAACAATTTAGAAGGTCTGATAATTTTGTTATCATCGACAGCTAAGGCCGGAAAAGCTACTATCAGAGGTGCAAAAACAACACCCAAGGCGATGAATGAAAACAGCGTCAAAACCATAATGGTTGTCACACTCAAGCCCATCAGTGACAAAATCACAATAACAAGCGCAACAGGTATTCCTACCACAAAAGTAAGAGCAAATGACCATAAAATGTAAAAAGCCAATCGCTTAAAGAAGTTTAATGATGTAATGTCAATATTTTCCTTGCAGATTATTGAACGGCAATAGTTTATGATTATGCCTACTGCTACAATAACCAGAACTACATTACTAAAAATATTTTGCCATCCCTCTACGCAGAAATTTTGATTATAGGTACACATTAAAGGGAACTTTATTAAGGCTTGAATTATTGTAACAACACCAACCAACGGCAATAACAATAAAAGAAGCTTGTTATTTTTTAGTACATATTTAAAACTGCGGCTGATTGTTTCCCAAAATGGTAATTTTTTTATATTTTCATTACACATTTTAATTCCTTTCAAATAAAATATTTTTCTGTAAATAGCAGTAATTCATAAATATTGCAGCAAACAACATTAACACCATATTATACAAAAAATCAGTTATTACAACAACAAAAAATCCACCGGATAATGCCATGCTTATTAAGTAGCGTAAAAATGCCGACAAAATCAAAAAATTAAAGATAAAACTGCAAAACACCGAAATAAAAACAAAAACTCTGTTTCCGGAAATTGTTTTCCACATATCTTTGAGCGAGGGCAGATTTTTTTCTTCGATTATAAAAGATAGGTATGGCATAAATTGTATTGCCATTATTGGAGCTAAAAAGCCTATTGAAACAAAAGAAAAATATAAAATTTCAATGCGCCAATCAGGATTTGGTACTCTGATGTAAAGAAAATATCCGGAAGTTATTGCAATGGCTATGCTTACAAAAAACACCAATACAGCCCCATAGGCCTTTAAGTCGGTTTTGTTCGGAACTATGTTTTTAAACGAAAATTTGCGTTTTTTTAAAATTGCATCTTGTATCCAGTTGCGAACATAAACACAAAATACAAACCATAAAACTATATTGGTAATAAGTGTATAGTATAAATTATTGTTACAATATATGTGTTTATTTATACTATCACTTAAGCACATCAAACTTTGGCCGCTGATAAGGTTAATCAGCATAAATATCAAAGCGAATATACTTCCTAAAACCGCATAAGACTTAAAGTTATCCATAAACAATCCGTAACAAGTAAATACTATTTTTAAAAGTGGTAACTTTATGCTCTTTTTTGCTTCATCTGTCATTTTATATTTCCTTTACTTGCGTGATTCCGGGGACTGATCTTATTTGTGTTAAAATATCACCATACAAAGCAAAGCCGCCCGGTAAAGATATTCTGACATCCCATACATCAGTATCAGGTTTAATATATATTTTATTTCTGCCGTTTCTATCTTTGCCTAATATTTGTTTTAGAGTACGAACGGCGCTTATATCATTGACACATATTTCCAAACCGTTAGCGACTTCGGCAATTGCCTGATCCAAGGTTTCAACGGTATTTATCATCATTCGAGGATTTGCGTCTTCTTCTTTTTTATCAATTGTAACGCTAATAAGCAACGGATTACCCGAATTTATGATATCCTCATATTTGGAAAGCCCGTCAGAAAATAACAATCCTTCGAAATTTGAGCTTCCGTCTGACATTTCCAAAAAGGCATATTTATTACCGTTTTTGGATATGCGCTTTTGGAACGAATTAACACATCCTGCCAGTTTTGAGCGCAAGCTGTCACCGGTTCGTAAACCTTGCATAACCTCGACATATTTTTTAACACCCAGTCGCTCCATGCCTTTTTGATAGCTGTCAAGAGGATGTGCCGACAGGTAAAAACCTATGGCTTCGGCTTCTTGTTGCAACTTTTCCAATTCCGGCCAATCGGGTTTTTCGGCCAAGGTTACTTTTGAGTGTAATTCTTCGTCACCAAAGAGTGAATTTTGCGCACTGTTTTTCAATTCGGTTGCGGCAGAAATATGCGATACAATCAAATCAATATTAGCAAAAATTTTGCCTCGCGCCTTATCCAAACAATCAAAAGCACCGGCTTTTACCAATTGTTCGATTTGACGACGGTTAATGTTTTTTGCATCTATGCGATGAATAAAGTCGGACAAGTCTTTGAAAGCGCCCTTTTCTTTGCGGTTTTTAACAATCGCTTCCATATTGGCAGCACCAACCGATTTGATAGCAGACAAAGCATATCTGATTGCGCCATCTTCAACCGAAAACTCGCTAAGCGATTTGTTAATGTCAGGCGGCAAAACCTTAATTCCCATTTTTTTGCATTCTTCTTTATAGAGCAAAAGCTTGTCGACATTGGTGATATCCAAAGTCATTACCGCACACATAAATTCTACCGGATAATGAGCTTTTAGGTAGGCGGTTTGGTATGAAATCAGCGAATATGCGGCAGCGTGAGATTTGTTGAAACCATAGGATGCAAATTTTTCCATCTGGTCAAAAATCTTTGTAGCAGTATCTTCATCAATGCCGTTTTTCAAAGCGCCTTCGGTAAACATCGCGCGTTGTTTCGGAATTTCTTCGCGCATTTTTTTACCCATAACCTTACGCAGTTTATCGGCTCCACCCAAAGTATAACCACCCAAAACCTGAGCGATTTTCATAACTTGTTCCTGATAAACCATAATACCATAAGTTTCATCAAGAATCGGCGCAAGTGCGGGGTGCAGGTAGCTGATTTGTTCTTCACCATGCTTACGCTTAATATAGGTGGGAATATTATCCATCGGGCCTGGGCGATATAATGACACAATAGCAATCAAATCTTCAAAACGGTCAGGTTTGATTTGTTTGTGAACATCGCGCATTCCCGGTGATTCAAATTGGAACACTGCCGAAGTATCGCCTCTTTGCAACATTTCGTAGGTTTGCTTATCATCCAAAGGAAGCTCTTCAACATTTATTTCAACACCGCGACTTTCTTTAATCCAATCAACCGCTTTTTTAATAACCGTCAGGGTTTTTAGACCTAAAAAGTCAAACTTAATTAAGCCGGTTTCTTCTACAAACTTCATATCATATTGGGTTACCGGCATATCGGCGCGGGGATCTTTGTACAAGGGAACGAGTTGTTCCAACGGTCTGTCACCGATAACCACACCGGCGGCATGCATACCGGAATTTCGATACAAACCCTCAAGTTTCATTGCCAAATCAAAAAGCTTGTTGATTTGCGGGTCATTTTGGCGCATTTCTTCCAACTCGGGAACTTGATCCAAAGCTTCTTGCAAGGTCGGGTTTTTGCCCTGAACCCCCGGAGGAATCATCTTAGAAATGCGGTCGGCTTGAGAATATGGCATTTGTAACACACGCGCGACATCACGAATAACATTCTTAGCTTGCAATTTACCATAGGTAATAATCTGCGCAACTTTCTCAGCACCATATTTGTTTTGCACATATTCAATGGTTTTGTAGCGATTTTCTTGGCAAAAGTCGACATCGAAGTCGGGCATATTTACGCGTTCGGGGTTTAAGAAACGCTCAAAAAGTAAATCAAGTTTTATCGGGTCTAAATCGGTAATTCTTAAAGCCCAAGCCACAATTGAACCGGCGCCCGAACCACGACCGGGACCAACCGGTACACCATTGTTTTTTGACCAGTTGATAAAATCTGACACAATTAAGAAATATCCCGGGAATCCCATTTTCTTAATAACGCTTAACTCATAATCCAATCGCGAATAATATTTTTCATCAATAGCTTTGCGTTCGTCTTCGGTCATATCTTTGGTATAGACATGCTTTTCCATCAATTTGGCCAAACCTTCGCGCGCCCTCTTATCAATATATTCATCTTGAGTCAAACCGTCGGGGCAAATAAATTTTGGCAACAAGGGATCAACTTTGCTTGAAAGATAGTTACATCTTTTAGCTATAATGACGGAGTTTTGCAAAGCTTCGGGCAGGTCGGAAAACAATTCGACCATTTCTTCTTCGCTACGCAAACGATTATTAGGCGAAAACTTGCGGCGATTGTCGTTACTGACATATTCCGAAGCAGCAATACACACCAGAGCGTCGTGAGCCTCGTACATGCCGACATCAAAGAAAAAGGCTTCGTTGGTGGCCACCAGCGGAATATCAAGTTCATAAGCCATATCAATAAATTTGTCTTCGGTTTGCTTTTCCGTATCTAAGCCTAAACGCGCTATTTCCATATAGAATCGGTTGCCGAAAATTGCTTTTAGCTTTTGCGCAACTTCTTTCGCTTCGGTATCGCGTCCTTCTAATAACAAGCGTCCGATTTGACCTTCGACACCGCCGCTTAAGGCTATCAAACCCTCATTAGCTTGTTCCAAATCGCTGATTTTTAAGTAAGCTTTTTCGGTCGGGGTCGGATTGTCCATATATGACACTTTCATCAAGTGCATAATATTCATATAACCGACATCGTTCATCACGAGCAGGATAATTTTGTCGTGATCTATCATTCTGCCCTTGGATTTTAGGACATCATCGGCATCAGGATTTCTTAGATAAAACTGGCAACCCAAAATAGGTTTGATACCGGCATCTGAGGCAAATTTGGAAACAGCTTTGCCGCCATACATATTGGCTGTGTCGGTCATAGCAAAAGCCGGCACATTGTTTTCGGTAAGTTTTTTGACCAAAGCCGGCACTTTCATTGCCCCTTCGGACAATGAGTACGCCGTGTGCACTCTAAGGTGTATAAACTTTGGATCTGCCATTTATTTTTTCTTATAGTTTAAAAGTACTTTTGTTTTGATAATAGCAGTTTAATTCTTAAGCACAATAGAAAATTTATAACGATTGACCAAAAAAAATAACCTGCTTTCATTGATGTCAGCAGGTTATTTGACAGCCTTTCATAATTTTACTTTTCTACCGTTATCGGTTTGCCGTTTATAATGCGTTTAATCACTGAAGCGCTATTGATATTACCTTCTTCATCAATTCCTAATATTGAAACAGCACCCTTAAAATTATGATTATTAAGCATAATCTCGACAACTTCATCATTTTGAGGAATATTGTTATCATCAGCCTTAGCTTTTTCAAAACCTTCGACAATCATTCTAAGTCCGTCATATATATTGACCGTGCAAGGCATAGGATACAATCCGGTATTTTTTTCAAAATAATCATAAAAACTTTTATCACCTTCTTTTTCAGTCAAATAAATATGCCCCTCAAATAATTCCGGCGCCGATGGGAAAGTATTGATATTTGTTAAAGCAACATCAAAATTTAATTCCTTTACTTGTTTTCCGAATATCTCTATCAAAGGCGATGGAAGTTCAACAAAAAGAGCGTCAGGTTGCGCGGCCTTCATTTTTATGATTTCTGCCTTAAAATCTCTGCTTGATGGCAATACTTGAATATCAAAAGGAACTTCAAAACCGTTTGCTAGAAGCATATTTTTTAATATTTCGCCAAATTCAATACACTCTGAAGTTCCGTTATACAGCAAACCAACTTTTTTGTATCCGTGATCTTTATAATACTTAATAAGTGTTGCCGCGTGTTCTTTTGGGGTTGTAGCATGGTTAAAATTGTATTTTCCTTTGCCAACAACTTCTGACAAAGCGCAGCCCATATGAATTATTTGTTTTTGTTCGGCATAGTTGCTGGCAAGTGTTCCTATTGCACCCCAAAAAGACATAACCGCATTGATTTTTTCAATATCATTCATACGAATTAAGTTTTGTTGAGCTTTTTTCAGTTCAAAAGCATCATCTTCAAAAACTAATTGATAATCATATTTCAAATTTGCTTTATCCAAATCTTTTAATGAAAGCTCCATTGCGGCTTTCATGTTTTGTCCGGCATAAGCCATATCTCCGGTTAACGGCAAGGTTGCGCCGATTTTTACTACTGGTTTTGTGTTTTCTTTCGGGGTTTCTGTCTTCTCACCACAAGCAATGATTGAAACGCTTAACATTAAGCTTAAAACAATTTTCTTCATTCTCTTTATTCCTCCACTACAACCGGTTTACCTTTGATAATTTTTTTGATTACTGCTTTAGAATCAAATATTCCATCATTATTTTGAATAATTTGACCAACTACTCCAATGTATGATCCTAAATTTAACATATAGTTTATCGCATCATTTTTCTGTTCTGAATTTTCAAATGCGCTTTTTAACATCATGATATTGTCATAAAACTGGCCAATACCATAAGAATTTGATAAATTGTTATGCTTCTTTATTCTATTTATCACATCGCTATTTTCTGAAGAAGCTCCGTCAACATACCACATACCTTCTAATAAAGTAAAATCATTATAAAAATTAAAACTTTCTATAGCAGAAATATCAGCCATAGAACCAGCTTCTCTGAGTTGTCTTACAAATATTTGATTTTCAGGATTATATAAGCTCAGCACATACAAATCGATATCATCTTGCATCATTTTTTGTATTTCTATTCGCATATCTTTACTACCGGCATTAACTGTATGCACACTTGATTTTACGCCAATAGTCGCAAGCTGTTCTTGAAGTTCTTTCGCAGCAGCATAGGCACCCTCATGATTAGTAATTACAATAGCTATTTTTTTATAAGATAATTTCTTAATTTCTTCACCCAATCTTATCGCCTCGGTTTCAGGCTTTGTCCAATTTATAAAATTATATTTTCCAATAGCCGCTGTTGGTGATGAAGCCAAACTGATTTGAATAATTTTATTGCTTTCGGTTATTTGTGAAATTGAATGAGCAATATTTGAACCATAAGTTAAAATAGCGTCAACTTTGTCTATATTTGCCAATTTGTTTGCTATTGAAATAGCTGTTGTAGGTCTTAGCTGAGAATCCTCAAATATAACATCGTAATTGTATTTAGTGTTATCTTTTTTTATATCATTAATAGCAACCTCAACTGCGCCTTTTAATGCCTTACCTATAATAGCATTATCCCCACTCAAAGGTAACATCACCCCGATTTTTACTACCGGTTTTGTGTTTTCTTTCGGGGTTTCTGTCTTATCACCACAGGCCGCTAAAGAAAGCACTAAAATCAATGATAATGCAATTTTTTTCATTCTCTTTATTCCTCCACTACAACCGGTTTACCTTTGATAACTCTATATATTTTAGGTTTTGAAGCAAATTGACCTTCTTTATTAACCATTGTTTTTCCGTTCACACCTTCAAATTCAGAAATTTTAAGTATTTCATTTACAACTGATGAAGAATCATTATTTTTTATATTTTCGACAGCTCTTATAAAGAAGTTAATACTATCGTAGACATAAGGCGCCTGATAAGTCAAATGTGATCCCAATTTCTTGACAAATTCATTATTACCTTTTTGAGAATTTATGCTGTAATAATTTTCAAAATATTCAATTTTGTTACTGGCATTTGTTAGATCTATGCCTATTTTATCACCTTCTATTTTTTGCAACAAAATTTCCTTACCTATTTGTTCTATCAATGGTGAAAAACCATAAACTATGGTCAAATCGGGATTAAATTTTTTTAATTTATAGCCGATAGTAGATAAATTAGATGAGTTACTTTGTATAAAAAAATCATTTATAATTATGTCTTTACCTAATTTATTCTTCAACAACGAAGAAACCTCTTCACCAGCAGCTGTGTTTTGAAAAAATAACGCAACTTTTTCATATTTTTTATTTTGAATAAATTTAATAAGCATTTCTGTTAGCTGATAATCTAGTACTAAATTTTGAAAATTATAGTATCCTTTGGATGCTATTGGCAAATGAGAATGATGAAAAGCAATAGTCTTATTGTTTTCAGCTATTGAATTGACAGCTAAAGCATTTGATGCCAAAGCAGTTATAAGCATTGATACCTTATCAACATTGATAAGTTTTTGAGCATTTAAAGCTGCTTTTTGAGGCATCATTTGATCATCTTCTATTATTAAATGGTACATAAAAGTATTATTATTGCGCTTGTTTATATCTTCGATAGCTAGAAGAGCACCTTTTTTTAAAACATTTCCTAAATAGGCCATATTTCCACTCAAAGGCAAGGTTGCGCCGATTTTTACTACCAGTTTTGTGTTTTCTTTCGGAGTTTCTGTCTTCTCACCACAGGCAGTAAGTGTAGCCGCTATCATTAGGCAAAATAAAACTTTTTTCATTTCAAAACTATCCTTTTTAAAATTTTGCTACGATGTTTTTATTCTTCTGCAACTACGCTTTCTCCATTAACAATAGTTTTTACAATAACCGAGCTGTCAATATTCCCTTCCTCATCGATATTGATTGAAGATAAAGCTGTTTCAAAATTTTTATTATTAAGCATAATTTCAATAACATCTTCCGTCTCCGGCAAAATTCCATCCTCCTTAACCGGCGCCTTTTCAAAACCGTCCACAATCATCTTAAGCCCGTCGAATAAATTAACCGTGCAAGGCAGCATATTTAAGCCTGTTTCTTCTTTAAAACGCGCGGGAAATGAGCTTTTTCCAATACTAGCCGTAAAGTAAGACGCTCCTTCAAACAATTCCGGATTGAATCCAAAAATATTCATATTTACCAGTGGAATGTTTAATTCCGATTCAATACTTTGTTTTGCAAATGCTTGTAATGTAGGAGCCAAAACATGAGCATATAAGATATCAGGTTTTGCTTGTTTTATTTTATAAATCGAGGTTCTTACATCTGTAACACCACGATTAACGGCTTCCTCATAAACTATATCAAAACCATTATTTCTAAGCATTGGAATAAATTCATCAAGATATTCAACTACTTCCAACGCATTTTCGTACAGAAACGCTATTTTTTTATAGTTATGATCCTTAAAATATTTCATCATACGATAACGATATGTCTCAAGTTTTGGTGCGTGATTAAAATTATAGTATCCTTTGCCAACCACATCTGATTCGGAACAACTCATGTGTAACATTTTATTTTTTTCGGCCCAGTCAGATGTTACCGTTCCGTCACTTCCCCATAAGCTCATAACAGCATTAACCTTATCTATACTCTTAAATTTAAACAAATTAGATATTGTTTTTTTGGGTTGAAAGACATTGTCTTCTATAATCAATTCATATTTGTACTTTGTATCTTGTTGTTCGACATCGTGCAATGCTAATTCTAAAGCAGCCTTTTGAACTTCACCTGCAAAAGCCATGTCCCCCGTCATTGGCAAGTTAACTCCGATTTTTACTACCGGTTTTGTGTTTTCTTTCGGGGTTTCTGTCTTCTCACCACAGGCAATGATTGAAACGCTTAACATTAAGCTTAAAACAATTTTCTTCATACTAGTCTTTTTACTCCTCAATCAGAACATATTCAGCATTAACACATTTGCGTAAATTGGCCGGATTATTGATGTGTCCGTTATTCATCATTGTACATTTAATTGCATTACAATCATATTGTTGTATTTTTTTTATATATTCAATGACTTTTTCGACTTCCGGAATATTATTTTTAATGGCATTTTCCTCATAGGCTTTAACCAATAATAATGCTAAATCATAGGTTATAACGGAAGCATAGTTCGGATAGCGTCCAAATCTTATTTTATATCTGTCATTAAAGTCTTTAGTTCCGATAGTAGTTCCGGGAAAAACGATACCATTATACAATTCTTTGGCAGGCGTCAGTTCTCCGCAAATTCCCATTATTTTGTCGTTGGTTATACCTACTTCGTGGAGTTGTTTAACAATAATATCAAACTCCGGCTTAATTGAATTAACCAAAAAATACTCATATCCTTCGTTTAAAAATTTTCTAATAAGAAGACGAAAATCCAAAGTACCTCTGGTAAAAGTATCCATTCTCGTTTGTATACCTTTTTTTTCCATCTCTTTAGTGAAATTTGATGCAAATTCTTCCGAAGTTGCCCGCATTTCACTGATAACAGCAACCTTTTTAATATTGTTTTTTACCAAATACTTAACCCCGACATCAATCATTTCAGGCATTGATGCAAATTGTGTAAAGCTGTATTCTCCGTCTCCGACCTTTTCTTCCCATGTATTGCTTAAATGAACTATTTTATTTTGTTGAGCCAGCGGCTTAAATATGAATCCTGCGGGTGCGTAATATGTCAGCATTGCATTTATTTTGTCTTGAAAGATAAATTTATTAGTAATCGCTGCGGTTAATTTGCTTTTGAATTGGTCATCTTCTATTAAAACCTTATAGTCATATTTAAGATTTTGTTTTTTTGCATCTTCCATAGCCATAATTAAGGCATCTCTAGCATATTCACCGCTTTCTGCAGAATCCCCACTCAATGGAAAAATTGCGCCGATTTTTACTACCGGTTTTGTGTTTTCTTTCGGGGTTTCTGTCTTCTCACCACAGGCAGTAAGTGTAGCCGCTATCATTAGGCTAAATAGAATTTTTTTCATAACCTTGTTCCCTTATAAGAATATTTTTAATTTATTTTCATTATAAGGAGCTTTATTTTATTTTTTATTAAAAAAGTTATTATATCCGCAGGCTTTATTTTAAGTAGATTGTCCTTCCGCGCAATAACAAAATAAAGTCATGCCCTGAGCGAATAAATAATGTCATTCCTCGCTCGGCACCATGTGTCCGTGCGTCAAGGAATCTTATCTTTGCGTCAGCGCAATATTAAATAAAAAAACAACAACCGCGATTTATGTTTTTTAGCTTTTTTTGACCGGAGACTCTCCTTTTATGCACCTCAAGTCAGCCAACGGATGTGAAAGGCACATCCGGTTGAAAAAAGCGTTAAAAAAAACATCTTGAGCGGGAGTTTTTGGTTACTTTTTGCGGCCAAAAAGTAACGTAAGAAAAAAAATTGAAGATGCCTTACCTCACTTCGCTTACGCTCC
>SUUJ01000015.1 GCA_015062585.1 Alphaproteobacteria bacterium
AGGATACAACAGAAGTTGTTACAAGAATTGAGACAATACCCGAGGAATCGGATGGTAGGCTCTTTGCATATGGATATGCGAAGGGTTTTGTTGTATCTATATATAAAGAAATACGAGCGAGGTAAGATGTGTCTTATAATATCACCTTAAGCTCGTCAATGCGTTCAAATCTGCTGTCTTTACGCAATATTGCAACGCAAATGTCAAAAACGCAGAACATACTTTCAACCGGCAAAAAGGTCAATAATGCAATTGATAATGCTACCTCGTATTATCAAGCACGATCGCTTACACATCGTGCGGCTGATTTGAACAGTTTGCTGGATTCTATGTCTCAAGGAATCCAGACAATCAAAGCCGCTGTGGAAGGTCTGGAAAGTGGTATAAAAGTGTTGGAACAAGCCAAAGCTGTTGTAGAAGAGGCTATTCCAAAATCAGCACTTGATATTCCATCAAAAACATGGCTAAAACAACAGGGATGTGTCTTAGCTGTGGTAAGCAGTTGGGAAGAATTAAAACAAGCTGTTGATAGTGGTGGTGTAGGCGATATCGTTATATACGGAAGGATAGACTGTCAAGATACTCTAAACCTGAAAGACGGACAAAACTTGGTCGGTGTAGATAGTTTTGGAAGATCTGACAGTAGGGATATTCATTTTTCCGCATTAACATTCCATGATTTTGGTTCTCACCCTAATGCCATAGTGTTAAACGGAAATAACCAAATAAGTAATTTGTTTTTGGATTTTTCAGCAACATCTACCTTTAACAACATAAAAATATCTGAAAATTCATCGGTAAAAATGAATAATGTAGATATTCAATCATATTCAAATAGCGGATATTTATTCATGATCCAGCCGAATGTAAATTTAGAGTTTACAGGAGAAAATAATATTTATGCCAATAAATTAAAATATGTGTTTGGTATTTCAGGAGGTGATGGTGATACTAAAAAATTATTATTGAATGGTGATGCTAAACTCAATATTTCCGCCACCGGTTTAAGTAATGCCGTCTTTCATACTATGCAAACTATTATGTCTGATAATTCTGAACTAAACATTTTTACATCAAATAAAGCATTTTATGGTGGAAAAGGTCATTTTTACGATAACAGCAGACTTAATGTAATACGTACAGGAACTTCAACCGGAGCACCTTTTACTCGAGAATTTTCCGGCAGCTTTTACGATAAAAGTCAACTGGTTTTAAAAGGCGGATATGGCCTTTATGGATGGAATTCTAATAGACACCCGTATAACATAAAATCAAAAGATGTTAAAATAATTCTTGATACATCCAAAAGTGCTTTTTATGTGCAAACCGGTGGTCCTTACATAAGTGCTGTTGAAGGGGCAAAAATACAAACCTCTGCCGGTGTCTTTGAAGCTACAACTAATATCTCAAACATGGAAATAAAACCTTCAGGAAGTGTTTTACCTGCCCCGTTTGTGTTGGTAGATTCTACTCCGGCAAATGCTGAAGAGCACTTAAGTGATAAAGTTAAGGAAATGAGAGATAAGCCTCATCAAAAAATTATTTTGACTGATTTTAGTGAGCAAAATAATGACAGCTATTTGAAGCTATTGAATAAATATGATGACTTAATTAAAGATTGCTCTTATCAAGGAAAGAATCTTTTAACTGATGACAAACTTGATATAATATTTAATGAAACAAGATCCGGCAAGTTTACCATAGACGGACAAAATGCAAGTGTTGAAGCTTTAGGTTTTGATACAAAGACATGGATAACTAAAGGACATTTGGAAGATTCCATATATGAAATAACAGAAGCAATTAAAAAAATACGAACACTTCAGAGTGAATTAGGCAATAAACTAAGCATAATTCAAACTCGTCAGAGCTTTACCGACGCGTTAGTCGATGTTTTGGAGGTCGGCGCAGACAAACTTGTCTTGGCTGATATGAACGAGGTTTCTGCCGAGTATCTGACATTGCAAACAAGACAACAGTTGGCTGTAAACTCTCTATCGCTTGCTTCGCAATCGACAAGCTCGGTCTTGGGACTGTTTCTATGAAAAAAATAGATTTATGAGTTAATAAATTTTTTTAACTCATTGATATCTTTCCATTTTATCTCAATATTAAGTACATTTACTTTGCTTTTGTATATAAAAGGTATTTTTACAAAGTCTTTTGAGGTAGTGAAAACAGATGCACCTAAATTTTCAGCTGTTTCGATTATTTTTTGAATATCATCATTTTTATAAAGGTGATGATCGGGAAAATCAAAAGTTTTTACAATATTTAATCCGCATTTTTTTAGCGAGTCATAAAATTTTTGCGGACGACCAATACCGGCAAAAGCTACTATATTTTTGTTTTCAATTTGAGGTTCTTGTTCCACAATATCACCATAAAAAACAGGAAGGTCGCTAAATTTGTCGGCAATATTGGTTTTATCTTCGCCTAAAATGATGACAGCATGGGCGCGTTTTTTTCCTTGAGAGAAAAATTCTCTCATAGGACCGGCCGGGATAGGAAACATATTGCCTAATCCGATATTTCCGTCAATTACCAAGAATGACTTATCTTTATACAGAGACGGGTTTTGAAATCCGTCATCCATAATTATTATATCAGCACCGGATTCAATAGCTTTTTTAGCTCCTTCATAGCGTTTATGATTAACAATCACCGGAGCTTCTTGTGCTAATAATAAAGGTTCATCGCCTACTTCTATGGGAGAATGCAAATTTATATCCACTTCAACATCGCTAAGATGACCACCATAACCGCGTGAAATGAAATAGGGGTTTCTACCGGCTTGTTTTAAGATTCTGGCAATACTGATTGAAACAGGTGTTTTACCTGTACCACCTGCGGTTAAATTGCCGATACAGATAACCGGAACTTTGACTTTTTTCGGTGTGTTAAATTTGATGCGTAGCCATGTGGCCAAAGCGTACAAACAACTCGGTAAAAACAAGCTGAGAGCAACAATGTTTTTAGTTTGCCAATGTTTAGGTGTTTTCATTTTTTTCTTCTTAAAAATAAGCTTTTATTTTATCCATAATTCCGTCAAGGACTTTGGTTTCTGAAGCAGCCCAGTTATAGGCTAACGAGCATTTGGCATCTAATAGTTGCTCATTATCCAAGAGTTGTTCCAATAGTTCCTGAAGCTCTAATGTGTCGCTGATTTGCATAACAGCATCAGCTTTTTTGGCTCGTGACATAGCGTCTGTAAAGTTGTGCATATGCGGTCCGACAATAACTGCATCTCTGACACGGGATGGTTCGATAAAGTTTTGTCCGCCGTGAGGAATTAGCGAGCCGCCGATAAATACTATTTTGGCAATATCGTACCATAATCCTACTTCTCCGATAGTATCGGCAATATATATATCAGTAGTTTTATTTAATTTTTCACCTTTGGAACGAAGAGCGGTAGAAAGCTCGAGCTTTTTGATTTCGTCAGCAACTTCTTGTCCGCGATTTGGGTGACGAGGAACAATAATAGTTAATAAATCAGAGTATTTTTCTTTTAGTCTTTTGTGTACTTTAGCTAAGCGTATTTCTTCGTCATCATGAGTTGATGAAGCTAACCAAAGTTTTCTGTCACCGATTTGTTTTAACATTTCTTTTTTGTTGTTTTCATCAATAGGTAAGGGAAGTCCGGCGTATTTTAAGTTGCCGAGACAGGCTGTTTCTTTAGCACCCAATACGCGCAAACGATAAGCATCTTCTTCTGATTGTCCCAGACACATGGTAAAGCAACTGAGCAATTCTTTGCAAACAAAATCAAATTGTTGCCAACGCTTAAAAGTTTTGTTGGAAATACGACCGTTTATCAAAATAAGAGGAATGTTTTTGCGTCTGATAGAGGTTAGTACAGCAGGCCAAAATTCTGATTCAAACCAAAGAGCAACATCCGGATGCCAATATCTGACAAATCGAGTTGTAAAAATAGGGTTATCAATAGGAATAAATTGGTGAAAAGCGCGTTCAGGCAGTCTTTTTTGCATAACATCTGCCGAAGTCACGGTACCGGTTGTTACCATGACATGTGAATCAGGGTATGTTTCTAAAATTTTGTTAATCAACGGAAGCATTGAAACAGATTCACCGACAGAAGCTCCATGCAACCAAAACAGCTTGCCCTCGGGACGAGGTAATTTGGGACGACCGACTCTTTCATTAAAACGAGCCACATCTTCTTTGCCTATTTGTTTGCGTTTGTTGATGTATCCTTTTATCACTAAAGGATATAAAATAGTTATCAGTGCGTTGTATATTTTTAAAAACATATCAGCATCCTTATTCGTTTTCTTTTCTTTTGTAATCATCCATATCAGCAGGTTGACAAGGAATGCGACCTACTTCTTTATCGCAGTTAATTGATAAATTTATGGCTATGTTTTCCACCTTTTGGCGATATTGTTCAAATTCTTCATCGCTAAGGTTTTGCGGAATATAGATAGGTTCACTTATTTGAAAAACACCTTTGCCGAAAGGCAGTAATATCATGGTTTTGTCCCATGCTTTTTCAAAAATCAGTGCCTTATTTGAGCTAAAGCAGACGCAGTATATCGGTTTGCCTGACTTTTGAGCAAAGTAAATCGGTGATTTTTTCATTCTCATACGAGGACCGCGCGGACCATCGGGAGATATAAATAAATTGGAGCCGTTCATCAGCTCGCGCATTAGTTCCAAAGCTCCTTGGCGGCCTTTTTCATTGGATGAACCGTTTACGGCATTTATCTTAAATCTTTTAAGAAAATGAGCCATTATTTGACCGTCTTGATGTGGTGATACCAAAGCTGATAAGCGAGCGTTTATATATTTGTTCCAAAAATAAGGCAACATAGTGGCGCGAGAATGCCAACCGACTAATATTACATTTGATGATTTTGTGTTTTTTATAAATTCATCAACGCCTTTAATTTTCCATTTGGTTGTTTTGCCGGCAAATATGGCATATAATGATATTACAACTGATAGACATTTGATGACTATCGTTGATTTTAATATTTTTCTACCGGTGGTTTTAATGGTGAATTTCAGTTTTGCGTAATTCATTACGGTCCTATGGTTGTGTATCGGTAATACTGATGCCTATGGTATCGTTTTCGGTAATAACAACTTCACCATGACCGATTAAAACATTGTTTACATGAATATCGACGACATCGTCAATATTGCGATCTAATTCGACAACCGCGCCGCGTCCCAGTTTTAGTAATTGATTTACACGCAAAGTAGCTGTGCCCAAGACAACAGACACATCAACATCTATTTCATCACTTGAATAGGCGGGTTTGTTTTTTGCCGTCATATTTTACAATCTCCAACAGTTATTTTGTATTATTTACAATATAATATATATAAAAAAATTATCATAAAAATCATAAAAGCTATTTATTACACAGTTTTTTTTGTGGATTAAACATTTGCCTGATTGATGAAAGTTAACTTATATGGCAAAAAGTTGATATATGTGAGCTTGCTAAAAGCAAGTTTGCAACCTATATAAAGATAATAAAGTAATTAAATTTGTGATGAACAGGTGTAAGATTCATGACTGTAAAGAAAAATAAATATCCGTTACTTCCGCTTCGTGATATCGTTGTATATCCCAAAATGATTGTTCCGCTTTTTGTCGGAAGAAAGAAATCTATCAATGCGTTGCAAAAAGTGGTTGATGGTGATCAAAACATTGTTTTGGCCACACAAAAAGACCCGACAATCGAGGATCCGACTTCCGATGATATTTTCCATGTCGGAACTTTGGGAACGGTGCTACAATTGTTAAAGCTTCCTGACGGTACGGTAAAAGCGCTTATTGAAGGCGTGGAAAGGGTTAAACTGGATAAGGTTGTAGACGACGATGAAATGTTGGAAGTTGAAATAACCGTTAATCCGGACAAAAAAGACGATAATCCCGAGTTGGACGGAATCGTTCGCGCTGTTTTATCACAATTTGAGGAATATGTAAAATTATCAAAAAAATTGCCTCCTGAAGTTTTGGTTTCGGTTAATCAAATAAGCGATAACACCAAACTTGCCGATACTATTGCCTCGCATTTATCTTTGAAAATAAAAGATAAACAAGCTTTGTTGGAAGGAAAATCGTTATCTGAAAGATTTGAGTTGTTGCTCGGATTCATGGATGCCGAAATAACGATGCTAGAGGTTGAGAATCGTATTAAGAATCGCGTCAGAAAACAAATGGAAAAAAGCCAAAAAGAATATTATTTGAATGAGCAGATGAAAGCCATTCAAAAAGAACTTGGCGACGAGGATGAAGACGAAATTTCTGCCTATATGAAACGAATCGAAAACACCAAACTTTCGAAAGAAGCAAAAGATAGGACTTTATCCGAGATAAAAAAATTGAAAAATATGGGACCAAACTCTGCTGAGGCTACGGTGGTGCGTAATTATTTGGATTGGATTTTGGATATTCCATGGAAAAAACGCTCTAAAATCAATCGTGATTTACAATATGCAAGAGATGTGTTGGATGCTGACCATTACGGTTTGGATAAGGTTAAAGAGCGCATTATCGAATTTTTGGCGGTTTTGGCCAGGTCAGACAAAGTCAGAGGACCTATTTTGTGTTTGGTAGGGCCTCCGGGTGTAGGTAAGACATCTTTGGGAAAATCTATTGCTAAAGCTACCGGTCGCGCATTTGTCAGAACATCTTTGGGAGGAATGCGTGATGAGGCCGAAATCAGAGGACATCGCAGAACTTATATCGGTTCTATGCCGGGTAAGGTTATTAAGGGTATGAAAAAGGCCGGCACCACTAATCCGTTGTTCTTATTTGATGAGATAGATAAGCTCGGTAATGATTATCGCGGTGATCCGTCTTCGGCTCTGCTGGAAGTTTTGGATCCGGAACAAAATGCTACATTTAATGATCACTATTTGGAAGTTGATTATGATTTGTCTGATGTGATGTTTGTTACAACGGCAAACTCGCTTGATATGCCAAGACCGTTACTTGACAGAATGGAGATTATCAGACTTTCAGGATATACCGAAGATGAAAAAATCGAAATTTCAAAGCGTCACCTTATTCCTAAGATATTTAAGGAAAATGCCGTTAAGAAAAATGAGCTTGAAATTAAAGATGAAGCTGTTCGCAATATTATCCGTTATTATACCAGAGAAGCCGGTGTGCGTAATTTGGAACGCGAATTGTCAACTATTGCCCGCAAGGCCGTAAAAGAGATATTATTGGATAAAAAATGCGGAGAGCAAACAATAGTTGTAACGGCAGACAATTTGGAAAAATATTTGGGCGTTATCAAATATCGTTTCGGTGAAGCTGAGCAAAAAGATCAAATCGGGGTTACCACAGGGCTTGCTTGGACAGAAGTAGGCGGTGATATATTATTTATCGAAGCAGTCGATATGCCGGGTAAGGGCGTTATTAAACAAACCGGAAAGCTTGGTGAGGTGATGAAAGAATCTATTGAAACAGCTTATTCGGTTGTTCGCTCGCATTCAAAGGAATTGGGAATCGATCCGGAAATATTTGAAAAAACAGATATCCATGTTCATGTTCCCGAGGGTGCTACTCCTAAAGACGGACCGTCGGCAGGTATTGCGATGTATACTACACTTGTTTCTATTTTGACCAAAACTCCGGTTAAAAAAGATGTGGCAATGACCGGTGAAATTACATTGCAAGGCAGAGTGCTTCCGATAGGAGGCTTAAAAGAAAAGCTTCTTTCAGCGTTACGCGGAGGAATTAAAACGGTTATTATTCCTAAAGATAATGAAAAGGATTTGGCCGAAATTCCCGATAATGTAAAAGAAGATTTGAAAATAATACCTGTTTCGGATGTTAAAGAGGTGTTAAAAATTGCCTTAAAACGCAAAAAATAACATAAATTTGCGAGTCTTATAAAAGCCCGAATCTTTGAGAGAATCGGGCTTTTGTTTATTATAATCGGCAAAATTCCTTGTAAAATGGTGCTTTTTGTGGATAAAATCGGCTAAAATCCTTAAAAATGTTGATAAAATTATCAAAACTGTTTGACAGCCTCGTTTTTTAATGTTCAAATTCTCTTGTGAACAGGCGAAAGCCTTGAGTTCATTTGTTTATAACTTATATTAGAGGGAGTCCTCACCGTGAATAAAAATGAATTGATTTCTAGCATTGCTAGCTCAACAGGCCTTACAAAAACTGATTCTGCTAAGGCTTTGGATGCATTAGTAGCTTCTATCACAAAATCTTTGAAAAAAGGTGAAGAAGTTCGTTTGGTTGGTTTCGGTACATTTGCCGTTACTAAAAGAGCTGCTACAACTGGTCGCAACCCACGCACTGGCGCTGCTATCAAAATCCCAGCTCGTAAACAAGCTAAATTTAAAGCTGGTAAAGCTTTGCAAGACTCTGTAAACTAATATAACTTTAAAGCCTGACTTTGTCGGGCTTTTAGTGAAAAAAAGTTTATAACAAGGCGGAGAACAAATTAGTTCTCCGTTTTTTTATATGCTGTATTTAAGTCGCTTTTAGATGTTGTAAAATGAACGGATATATTATATTTATAAAATATAATTAAATCAAAAAAAAGGCAAAAGTAATGAAAATATTGGTTACAGGCGGAACAGGATTTATCGGATCGCATACGGTTGTAGAGCTGCTTAATTGCGGTCACGAGGTTGTTGTTATTGATAATTTGTCAAATTCTAATGCAATTGTCTTAAATCGAATTTTTGAAATTACCGGAAAAATGTTGATTTTTATAATATAGATATCAGAAACTATGATGACTTGGATGAATTGTTTCAAAAACATACATTTGATTGCTGTATTCATTTTGCCGGTTTGAAAGCTGTGGGTGAGTCTGTAGAAAAACCGATATTATATTATGATAATAATGTGGTCGGTACGCTTAATCTTTTGAAAATAATGGGAAAAAACAACTGCAAAAACATAATATTTTCATCATCGGCAACAGTTTACGGAGCTCCTGAAAAAATGCCTATTACCGAAAATGAAAAAATAAGCAATGCTACCAATCCGTATGGCCAATCAAAAATTATAATTGAGGGAATATTAAACGATTTGTATAAGGCTGATAATGAGTGGAATATTGTTTTGTTAAGATATTTTAATCCTATCGGTGCGCACAAAAGTTCTAAAATCGGTGAAAATCCGTTTGGCGTACCAAATAATTTGATGCCCTATGTTACTCAAGTTGCTATCGGTAAAAGAGATTTTTTGAATATTTTCGGCAATGATTATGATACCAAAGACGGTACTTGTATAAGAGATTATATCCATGTAGTCGATTTGGCGAAAGGTCATGTCTGCGCTCTTAAAAATATTATGGCGAACAAGGGACTTAGTGTTTATAACTTGGGTACGGGAAAAGGGTATTCTGTATTAGATGTGGTGCAAACTTTTGAAAGAGTTAATGGTGTTAAAATACCTTATAAATTTGCTCCCAGACGAGAAGGGGATGTAACAATAAATTATGCAGATGCAACAAAAGCAAAGCAAGAACTAGGTTGGATGGCTGAAAATAGTTTGGATGATATGTGTAAAGATGCGTGGAATTGGCAAAAGAATAACCCTGACGGATTTAGATAAATGAAACAGTTTCAACGAAAAAAGGAAAACTTTGTATGTGAACATTGCGGACAAGAGGTTATCGGAAACGGTTATACCAATCATTGTCCGAGTTGTTTGTATTCTAAACATGTAGATATAAACCCCGGAGACAGAGCCGAAACTTGCGGAGGTTTAATGGAACCGATAGATTTGGAATTGAAAGACGGTAAATATATAATAGTGCACAAGTGTCAAAAATGTGGGTTTATTCGCAAAAATAAAGTATCGGAAGATGATAATTTTGAGGCTGTTTTACAAATTTCACGACAACAAGTTAATAAACTAAAATGTTAATGTAAAGCTTTAAGTTTTTCTCGTTTAATCTTTTTTTAAATATCTTTTTGTATCCTTTATATGTGAGAGTAGCTATCTCACATACTGTACAGTAATTAACGTTAATTAGGATACAACAGAAGTTGTTACAAGAATTGAGATAATACCCGAGGAATCGGATGGTAGGCTCTTTGCATAAGGATATGCGAAGGGTTTTGTTGTATCTATATATAAAGAAATACGAGCGAGGTAAGATGTGTCTTATAATATCACCTTAAGCTCGTCAATGCGTTCAAATCTGCTGTCTTTACGCAATATTGCAACGCAAATGTCAAAAACGCAGAACATACTTTCAACCGGCAAAAAGATCAATAATGCAATTGATAATGCTACCTCGTATTATCAAGCACGGTCGCTTACGCATCGTGCGGCTGACTTGAATAGTTTGCTGGATTCTATGTCTCAAGGAATCCAAACAATTAAAGCCGCTGTGGAAGGTCTGGAAAGTGGTATAAAAGTATTGGAACAATTGGATGCTTTTGTAGATAAGACTATTGTTGAAAATGCAAGTAATCGCGTTATTTATGGCGATGAAGTACGAAAAGATATCAGCAAATATGCAACAGTAGTATCTTCGGCAAATGAATTGATAAATGCTATAAATTCCAATGCTGAGACAATTTGTGTTTTTGGAACAATAGATTTGGGCGAAGTTAATGAAACAATTAACATTAACAAAAATCAAAAAATTGTCGGTGTTGAATATTTCGGATATAATGACAGTGATGTTGATAAATTTTCAAGTATCAAAGCTACATCATCAAGTAATATATCCTTATTCCAAACAAATAATGTTGATTGTGTTTTTTCGGATTTGACAATTGAATATAGTAACAATAGCGAAGTCTGTGGTGAAAACTCTGCTATTATGGCAATAGGCGGAAATCTTGAAATAAACTCAATGAATGTAAAATTTGAGAGTATTGATAAAAAAACTGTATTCGGACGAGCTTGTGTTATGGGTAAAAAATCTGCCGTTATCAATACTTCGGGTGTGAACTATCTTGAGGCAAAAGGTTCTTACGGATATGGTTATAGAGTAAGTAATTCAACACTGAATATGAATGGATTTGATAATATCACCACCAATGGTAGTACCGGTCGAGGCGTTGTTAGTGTTGGAGGAAATGTCGTTGTTAATAATCAAGTTTCCATTGATTGCACAAAAAGTACAATTGATGGATTTTTCTATGGAACGACACAGTTTTCCGAAACATCTCAAGTGTCTATTATAGATAAAAATGCAAAAATTAAATACTTGGTAATGTCAGGCGTTGTAACATTTGATAAAGGGGCTAAATTTGCCTTCGGAACAAAAGAAGCTGATTTAAAATATTATGAAATAAATCAAGCAACGAATAATTCATCAACAAAGATATCTGATTTTGTTATCGCAGATTATGTTATGGAAACAAATAATTTTGAATTGATGAATGATCCCGATGTGAATAGTATTAAAGATAATATAAATGATGAATTAACATTGATAGACAAACCTTACTCGTACCAATATCAAAAATTTATAAATACTTATAATGAAATAATTTCAGATTCTTCGTATCAAGGAGTTAATCTGCTTGACGGTAATGATTTGATGATAACTTTTAATGAAGATTATTCTCATAAATACATTATTGACGGGGTAAACGCAAAAAGTGATAAAATAGGTTTTTCTGCAAAAGAATGGATCTATATGACAGATGTTGAAGCGACATCAAAAGATATAAAAGAAGTTGTGAATAATTTGCGAAAAATGGCGAGTGAGTTGGGCAATAAATTAAGCATAATACAAACTCGTCAGAGATTTACTGACACATTAGTCGATGTTTTGGAGGTCGGCGCAGACAAGCTTGTGTTAGCGGATATGAACGAGGTTTCTGCCGAATATCTGACATTGCAAACAAGACAGCAATTGGCTGTCAACTCTCTATCGCTTGCATCTCAGTCGGCAAGCTCGATTTTAGGATTATTTTAATTATAAAAAAAGCACTCTTTTGCAGAGTGCTTATAAATTTTATTTTTTTCTGGTTCTTTTTTGAACTTTTTCACCTTTGTTTATATTTATTTTCTTTCTTTTGGATCTGTCGGGTGTGGCTTTGGGCAAGGTTACGGTCAAAACACCGTTATTATAATCGGCAAAAGCTTTATCATATTGCAAATCCCAAGGAAGAGGTACGGTTCTGCTGATGCGGCCGTAAGATATTTCGGAAAAATAACCGCCATTGGTTGAATACTTTGTGTTTTCGTGTTTTTTTTCGCCACTTATGGTTAAATATCCGTTGGTTGAAATTTCAAGCTCGATATCTTTTTCGCTAATGCCGGGAATCTCGGCGGTTACCATAACATTTTCTTTGTTTTCGGATACTTCAATTTTGGGCTCGGCCTGAATGATATTTTTACTTTGCGGTACATCCAAAAGATTTAATAATGTTGTAAAAAAATTTTGCGAAGCCGGTATTTTAGCTTTTGATTGAGAGTTTGTGATTTGATTTTGCATGGTTGTTACTCCTTAATATAATTACAGTCTGATAAATAGTATTTATTTGGTGATTTTAAACCTAGTAAAACATATATATTTTTTTATTGTATGACCTAGTTATCAGAGATTGTAGAAATTATATCATTTGCCGAGTAATGAATTATTCGGGAGATGAAATATGTCAGAAACGGAGGCGACTGTATATAATATAAACAAAGATTATAGAATTGTGCGATTAAAGGGCAATAAATGTACTTTGTTTTTTAAAAACTATAAAAATAAGCTTTTGGCAACTTTGGATGGTTGTAATGATGTGTTTACAAATATATCGGTTTCTGATGAAGAACTATCAGTTTTAGAAAAAAGATATTTGTTATCTTTTATAAAAACAAAAAGGTATTCAATTACTAAAGATGTGGCGGATTATTTGGAAGTTTCAATAATCAAATATTCAGATGGGCGAGAAGAATATTTGTCTGAAAAGCTGTTGAAGAAAAAAATGGCCGAAGGAATTGACTTTGCCAAAGTTTATGTCGGCAAATTAGTAAGCAATACTTTGGTTATCAGAGATGATTCATCAAATTGTTCTTACGATTTGACAAAATCTGAGATTTCTAAGGTGATTGTAGGTAGTAATTGCAGTGTAAATATTGACTTGAGGGATAATTTGTATATCGAAACATTACAAATAAAAGAACAATTCTCCGGCTCGGTTAATCTGTCGCGTTCTAATATTGAAAGCGTATTTATCGCTAATAATTGTCGCTGTAATTTGAGTATAAGTAATGCAAAAAAATGTTTTAATCTGCAAATAGCTGATGTTTATAGCGGTAATACAAATATAAGTAATTGTTGTATGTATGCCGTGTCTTTGGGATATTATTCTTATGCAGATATCGTACTTACAAACAATATAATAAAAAAAGATATAGTTATCGGTGACTCATTTAGAGGTAATTTGTTTGTTTCGGATCAAAATGTTGATGTTATAAAAATAGGTAATGATTGTAAGGGAAATGTAAAAAACATCGGTTCATCACAATATACCGGATGTAAAAAGGTGGTTATAGGTGATGATTTTGGCGGTAACTTAAATTTTAGTAATGATGAGTGTATAAAAACAATCGAATTAGGGCAAAAATTTTGTGGCAAAACAGAGGGATGTTATGCAAGATCATTACAAAAAATGAAAATCGGAAAATATTACTCGGGTAATATTGATTTGACATCATCGTCTATTGAAAAAATATATGTTGATTACGGTGCTTGCGGAACTTTAACAGTTTGCAATTGTCCAAATTTGGAAACAATACAAACTAATAAGGATAATAAATTGATAATTGATAGTGATAGACATAAAAAAGGTATTAAAATAAATGAAAATATGGTTTGTTATGCCTTTCAAATGTCATCGGATTGTTATCCTGATATGCCTTTTTATAAGCGAGTGTATAAAACTATTTATAACCGACTGCTTGGGTAATAAAAAAGTTACTTTTTTGTTACAAAAAAACTTGTTTTTTATAGTCAAATATGGTATATTATAAGTATATAGGAACAAACCTTCTTGTGGAGGATATTATGATGAAATTCACTAAGGAAAAAGGACTTAGATTTCTTAATGAGATTGATTGTCCGATAACTTCAAAAGAGCAGGTCTTTAATGCTTTGTTTGATGCTTGCGGAGTTGGAGAAGGGGTGAATACAAAGCATGTCTTTTTCCAAGATGTTATTATAAAGTTTAATGCCTCAAAGGCAAGATCAGTTATTGAAAAAAATCTTCCTTATTTGACTGAAAGTCATTTTGTTGATGTGGCAATTTATGCTTATGCAAAAGCAGGATTTGATATCAAAAATTTTGATAAAGATTTGGTCGAATATAAGAAAAATCACAGTTTTATATGTTCGACTGCCACAGAATACAAACCGGCTTATTTAAATGCTTAATATACATATAAATAAAAAAACTGCTTTGAAAATATCAAGGCAGTTTTTTTGTTATTGATTATCGATAAAACGTTGTATGGTTGTAAATACTTTTTGATAATATTTGTCGCCATAGGGAAAGAAATCGGCTTTGGTAATGTTTTTTCTTAATGTCTTTTTATCTGTTGAGATACCGTCAACTACTATACTCTTGGTATCTTCAAAAAACAAATCGATTAAATCTTGAATATCGGCAGCAAATATACCTTCAATTTCTGGATTGTCTATTGTTAAATCACTAAATTTGTGTTGGGTCTTGTACAAATATGTGGGGCAAAATTCCCGATTTTTAAAAGGTGTATCAAAAATTATTTTGTGAGTGAACATTTTTACTAATTGGTGTTCTTTTACTTTGATGGAATAGGTGTCCTCCAGTTCGTGTATTCCGCAAGATTTCGGAGTTTCGCCGACCATAACATGTTTGTTGCAAGATATGTCATAGGTGTTGGGAAAAACTTTGCTGTCGGCACTTCTTAAAGGCAACCAAATATTGCCATCTTCTGATATTATCCAACAATTAAAAACTTTGTGCCACAGACCTTCTGTATGAGCTTGTTTTTTGTCGGCAACACCAAGCAAGTTCATATCACCATCGTAAATATCTATAAGTTCTTCATTCATATTTTTATTGTCCTATTGCCTTAAAAATCATACTTTTTACCGGTATGGAGTTTTCGGTTCTTGCTTCAAACTCTTCTTTATAAATATCACAAAAACCGTTTTCAATCAATAGTTTTTCGATATATTTCGGATTATGCATATAGCGACCGTTGCTTTGAATTTTGTAATCTTCGTCACCACTGTATGTTTCAATTGAAAAAATCAACTTTTTAGAAGCGCAAAGTTTTATAAGATTATCTAAATTGCCGATATAACCGAAAACATCGCCGGCAACTATCCAATCAAAATCGTTGCGTGATGATAAAAATTCGATAATATCTGATTTTATCAATTCATCGTAAATATTCTTTTGTGCTGCTTTTTCGAGCATTTTGGCGGATAAATCTATTCCGATGAGATAATTCTCAGCTTCTTTAACAGCCACACCGACAAGCCCCGAACCACAGCCCAAATCCGCAATACGACCGACCATATGTCCCGCAATTCGTCTAATAGCCATCGGAGCTGTATAAGCCAAATTTTGCATAACCACCTCGTAATTATCAGCAAAGTTGTCAAACAAGCTTTCAGTAAAAACTTTATTATCCTCAATGTTTTCTCCTTCCAGGGCTGATTTTGCATAAGCGGCAAATTTGTTGTCAGGATAAGATTTTAGCCAATTTTGAGCAATCTCTTTGGCTTTTTGTTCGTCTTTTGCCGACAACAAAACTAATGTTTCCCATATATTGATAGAAGCTTCTATTAAATTGTTGTTTAGTGACAGGGCATTAAAAAATAATCCCAAGGCTTCGTCATATTCTTCCAATTCGCGTAAAACTGTTCCGAGATTATTGCTGGTTTCGGCTGATTTCGGGTTTAATATAACAGCTTGACGGTAAATATCCATAGCTTCGGTTAATCGTTTTTGACGATGCAACATTTCGGCATAGTTGTTGTATATTGCATAATTTTGCGGAGTTAACTCAATCAGCCTTTTGTATCTTTTTTCAGCTTCGTCAAATGCAGAGTTACGACTGTAAATATCTGCCAAACACAGTTTTGCGCCTAAGTTGTCGGGATTTATTGTTTCGGCTTCTAAGAATATTTTTTTAGCACTTATTTCATCGTTTAAGCCTAAATAACATAATCCCATCAAATATCTTATATTATCGGATGAGGAATATAATTGAAGGGCATTGCTTGCCAAATTTAATGATTTGTGGTAATCGCATTTGTTGTAATACATCCAGGCTAAATTATACCAAACAAGCGCTTCATCAGGGTATTTTTGACTGAGTTTTTCAAGCAAAGACATGCCTTTTCCTTCATCATCAAGACGATAGCTGTTTGCTAAGTTTATCTCGGCTTGGGCATAATTTTCATCATATTGTAAAGCTTTTGCCCAATAATCGCGTGCATTTGCTAAATCATTTAAGCTTTCATATATACAGGCTATTTCGTTATAAGCTTCTTTGATTTGGGGCGATAATGAAAGAACTTTGTTAAAATTGTATAGTGCGTCATAGAATTGAGAGGAGGCTTTTAGGGAAAAAGCTAAGTTGTAATACAGAGCAGGGTCATCGTTGCGATTGCGAATGGCTGCGGAAAAATAAGAACAAGCTTCTTTGTGTAATCCTTTGGCTTGAGCCGTTAAGCCAAGCAAGTTTAAGACATCGGGATTGTCAGGTGTCGTTTGAAAAACTTGACGAGCATAGTCTTCCGCACGGTCAAAATCACCGGCGTCAAAACATTTTAATGCTTCGTTAAACAAGACATTATATGACATTTTGTCTTATACTCCTCAAATTCTCGAATATTTATAGCAAATTTATTGCATAAAATCCAGTAAAATTATGAAAAAAATGCTTGATTTTATATTTATCTTGTTATACATTGCGCTTACTTCCGAGAATGAAGGCGATTTTTTTTCGCCTCGTTTGGTTGGAAAACAGCCAAAACTATCGGGACAATAATATAAGCTTATAAAAAAAGGAAAATAAAATATGAAAAGTATCGTTTCTGCAAAGAAGAAAAAAGAACGCCAATATGGCGTGATTTGGGGTAATCCGAACTCATCTGTTGCTAAAAGAGAATATGCTCCCGGTCAACATGGCCAAAGAAGAAAAAAAGCAACTGACTATGGTGTTCAATTGTCTGCAAAACAAAAATTGAAAACTTACTACGGTAATGTTTCTGAAAAACAATTCTACAAATATTATGTAGAAGCTATTCGTCGTTCTGGTGACGCTGCCGAAAACCTTATCGGTATTTTGGAATCTCGTTTGGATAATATTGTTTACAAAGCAAAATTTGTTCCGACAATATTTGCTGCTCGTCAATTTGTAAACCACGGTCATGTTACTGTTAACGGTAAAAAGGTTAATATTCCTTCTTATATGTTAAAAGCAGGTGATGTGATTGAAGTTAGAGCAAAATCTAAACAATTGCCGATGGTTATTGCGGCTTTGGAATCTACTTCTCGTGATGTTCCGTCATATGTTGAATTAGATGCGAAAAAAGCTTCTGCAAAATTTGCTTTTGTTCCTAAGTTTGAAGATGTTCCTTACGCTTCTGTTATGGAACCGAACTTGGTTATCGAATTTTACTCAAGATAGTTTTATATCTTGTAACAAAAAAAATCCTCAGAGATGTGCAAACTCTGAGGATTTTGTTTTAAAAATAAATATTTTTATTATAATATACAGTGTCTTTATAATAATTTTTTTTAACAATTTAAGGGAAATAACATGGCTAAGGTTATAACAGCTAGGGACAGAATGAGAAAAAAAAGAAGAGGATTTGGCGGATATCTCTTTGATTTAATTGTGAAAACTCTTTTATGTACAGCAATAATTTCTGTTGATTTCACATTGTTCGCAAGTGCCGGCAGTTATAATCTGTTTTCTTCGTCAATGTTTGGAAACTTGGAAGCTATTTACATTTATGCCGGAATAGGTGCATTGAGTTTTGTTTTAATGTTTATTGCTTCACTCATCAGGCCGCTCGAAAATATAATCTTATCTGTTGTGATTGCCGGATTTGTTATAGCCCTGATAAATCAATTTGCTCTGTTTGATAAAAATTCCGCACTGTTATTGTTGTTTGAAGGTTTATTTGATAGCAATATAAATATGATTTTGTATGAATACGGACAGTGGTTGACCTTGGGATTGGTGTTTTTTGTTTCTTGGTTTGTTTTATCATTATTCGGTCGTTCGTTTGTGTTTTATTTAACTGTCGGTGTGTGCGGCCTTTTAGGATGGTTGATAAGTGAATCTTATTTGCACCCCAATGTTAAATATTTTTATGAAATTGCAGGAATGCCAAGTCTTAAAAAAGACGATATGGGAAAAAATATTATATTTCTATCCTTTAACGATTTGACATCAATTAATAATTTGGAAAAAATGAATAGCGGAAATCAAAAAAGTGATAGTCTAAGCAAAGCCGCCAATAATGCTTTGGGTTTTTATCATTCTAATAATTTTACATTGTTCCCCAATGCTTTGGTTAACAAAGACAATGATCCTGCTGAAAACTTAGCCCTTTCTTACAATCCGAATGAAAGTGATCACAGAAATCTTTTTTCAGAAGATGTAGCCAGAGGCGGATATTTTGATTTTAATGTTGTTAATCATCATAAATCATATTTGAAAAATAATGCACTGTATGAAACTTTGCGCAAAGAAGGTTACAAAATAAATGTAATTCAAACTAAAGATGTAGATACTTGCTATGTTAATGACAGATTGGCCGTAACATCTTGTGTGGAAAAAATAAATGCTCCGGTTTCGCTTGTAGGAGAAGAGTTTAGTACTTTTGACAAATTAGTGCTTTTACTCGTGCAATGGTTGGATTCTACGGGAATTGTTCCTTCTTTAAATTCTTTGCTTAAAGTATTGGAATACGCAGGTCCGATGGTTCCTTCTGAATTTAAGGCAAAAAATGCTGATTTAGGCAAAGTCGATTCATATAATGCGGTAAAAGTATTTGACAAATTGATTGATTCAATCGATAGACTTTCCGGTAATCAGGCTTATTTTGCAGTTATTGATTTGCCATCAGATAATTTTGTTTATGATGAATTTTGTGAAATAAAAATGGTGAATGATTGGATGTCTTCGTATCCTGTATCAGGATCTATGGTTATGCCACAGAAGAAAAAAGAAGCCTATGCTCAGCAAATCAGTTGTTTATATGGTAGCTTGCAGAAGTTTTTATCTCAATTAAATGCTATGGGACAACTTGAAGACACCACCATAGTTATTCAAGGTTTGAATACTCCGTTGGATTTTGCAGTAAGAGATGAGAATTTTTACAAGCAAATTCAATCCAGAAGAGGAGTTACTTTTGCAGTGAAAAATGCTGAAGGCTTAGATGCCGGTATAAATTATTCCGTATGTAGCGTTCCGGAAATTATCAATTCTATCTTCTTAAATAAAATTCCATGTACAAGCTATAAGGTATTAAATACTTCGGATAGTAATGTTAAAACAGCTAAACAATTGGTAAAAGAAGATGAGTTTAAAACAGCTGAAATTAAACAAGCAGCAAAATTGTTTAAGGAGTGGTTCAAATCTTGGAGTTTGGAAAACGACTTTGAAGCAGGTTCTTCTTCTCAATCTATGACAGATAAAGTGATAGGAAAAGCTGAGGTTATGGACAATGTGATTGAAGATATTCCTGAAGAAAAAATGGAATCTATCAGTGCCGTAGAAAAGATAGTTGATGATGTTTTGGAAAATGATGTTGTCAATGATGTGGTTGAAAAAGTTGAGCCGGTTAAAGAGAAAGTTACCGAACAAGTAAAAGAAGTTGCTAAAACTCCGTCGAAAATAGAAAAAATTGCCAAGATTACTTTTGATGAGATAAGCGCAAAAGTTGATGAGGTTGTTAAGCAAAGAGATAACGCTAAAAATACAAATGTTATTGATAAAATTAACAATATCAGTAAAAATCTGCCTAAAGATATAAATGATACATTTGATAATATCGAAAAGAAGGTTTCAGATGTAATGAAAGAAGACAAAGCCGAGGTTGCTCCTGATATTGAAGAAAGTGAACCTGAGGTTGAGGCTGAGCTTTTGATTGAGCCTGAGGCTGAGTTGGTGAAGGATGACATTGTTGCTGAGACTAAAAAGGCTATTGAAAAAAGAGATGCTCAAAAAGTAAATGACCTAAGAGAACAGGCTAACAAGTTGATAGATGATAAACTGAAAGAAAAAATATCTAAGCAAAATAAAGCTATGCGTGATGTTTTAGAAGCTCCGGTTGCTAATGGTCAAAATCTTTCTCCGGAAGAGCTGAAAAAGGCATATCATCAAAAACTTAGAAATGCAGCCAGAAACGCCAATATTCAAGTCGAAATTATAGAATAGTTTTATAATTGAGGGGATGATTGGTGGCGGGGAAAAGAAATAAAACATCAGAATCTTCTTTCAGAAAAAAAGTTTTGATGTTTTGCAAAAACAAACGAGCAAAGTATTCGTTGATTTTGTTTATGTTTTTGTTCGGTTTGAGCCTGGTTGCCGAAATCATAGCAAATGACAAGCCTTTGGCCATACACTATAAAAACAGCTGGTATTTCCCGATATTTAACACTTATACAGAACAAACTTTCGGTGGTGATTTTCCCACACAAGCAGATTATAAAGACCCGCTTATTGTTAAAAATATTAACAAAAACGGTAAAATGTATAATACATTGATACCTTTTTCTTTTAATACGGTTGATTATGATTTGGACAGACCGACGCCGTCGTCGCCGGATAGAAAACATTGGTTGGGAACTGACGATGAGGGAAGGGATGTTTTGGTCAGAATTTTGTACGGGCTGAGGTTATCTGTGGTTTTTGCTTTTTTACTTACGGGAATTTCCTCCGTTATAGGTATAATAATCGGCGCAATACAGGGCTATTTTGGTGGTAAGGTCGATATTATAATTCAAAGGTTTTTAGAAATATGGGAAGCTTTGCCGCAATTGTTTATTCTGATTATAGTAGCCAGTGTTTTTACTCCAAACTTTTGGATTTTGTTGCTTATTATGTTGTTTTTCGGGTGGCCGGCATTGGTCGGTGTTGTTCGAGCAGAGTTTTTACGAACCAGAAATTTTGAGTTTGTCAAAGCGGCAAAAGCCCTTGGTGTAAGTGATATACGAATTATGTTCAAGCATATATTGCCGAATGCTTTGGTGGCGTCAATTACATTTATTCCTTTTATTTTATCCGAATCTATTGTTGCTTTAACAGCTCTTGATTTTTTAGGATTGGGGCTTTCTTACGAATATCCTTCACTTGGTGATTTGGTCCGCCAAGGTAAGGATAATTTGCAAGCTCCGTGGATAGGTATTTCGATTTTTGTTGTTTTATCTTCATTACTCACGATGCTTATATTTATAGGCGAGGGCGTCAGAGATGCTTTTGATACAAGGAGAAATAATCGATGAGTTTGTTAAAGGTAAACAATTTGAGTGTCGGATTTTATTCATCGGAAAATTATAAATATAAGGTTGTAAAAAATATAAGCTTTGAGCTGAATAAAGGTGAAGTATTAGGAATCGTCGGTGAATCAGGATCAGGTAAGTCGATAACAGCCTTATCAATTATGGGGTTGTTGCCATATCCTAAAGCATTTCATACAAAAGAGAGCTCTATAAAATATAATGATATCGAGTTGCTGAATAATCCAAATATCAGAGAGTATCGAGGAAATAAAATTTCTTATATATTTCAAGAGCCGATGTCCAGCCTAAATCCGTTACACAGTATCGGTAAACAGATAGCTGAAATATTGATTTTGCATCAAAAAATGAGTGAAAAAGAAGCAAAATCAGAAGCAGTTAGGTTGTTAAAAGTTACCGGTATTAAAAATGCTGAGGAAAAATATAATTTATATCCGCATGAATTATCAGGAGGCCAGCGTCAGAGAGTTATGATTGCCATGGCAATTGCCAATAAACCGGATATATTGATAGCAGACGAGCCGACAACTGCGCTTGATGTTACCATTGCTGCGCAAATAATAGATTTGTTAATTGAATTGAAAAACAGCTTAGGTATGTCGATTATATTCATTAGTCATGATCTGAATGTTATTAGAAAGATATCAGATAGGGTTATGGTAATGAAAAGCGGAAAAATTGTAGAAGAAAACAGCTGTGAAAACATATTTAAGTATCCTAAGCATAGTTACACAAAAACTTTAATATATTCATTTAACAAATTGAAAGAAAATAATAATGTTAAGCAACAAGTGGTGGCTGAGGCTAAAAATATTGTTGTTAAATTTCCGGTAAAAAAGACTTTTTGGGGCAAGGTAAAAGAATATCTTTATGCCGTAAATAATGTTTCAATAAAGCTCAAAAAGGGAAAAACTCTGGGCCTTGTCGGAGAATCAGGTTCGGGTAAAACAACATTGGCTATGAGTTTTGCCGGTTTTAATACTTATGAAGGTAATATTTTATATGAAAATAAGGATATAAAACACATAAAAAACAAAGACTTGAGAAAAAAAGTTCAGATAGTGTTTCAAGATCCGTACAACTCACTAAATCCTCGAATGACTGTAAAAGATATTGTAGGTGAGGGGCTTAAAGTACATTTTAAATACACCAAAGAACAACAAATTGATGAGATAAAAAAGGTTTTACTTGAGGTTGGGTTAAAAGAGGATTACTTAAATAAATATCCGCACGAGTTTTCCGGAGGTCAAAGACAAAGAATTGCAATCGCCAGAGCCTTGGTAGTCGAGCCGGAAATATTGATACTTGATGAGCCAACTTCGGCTTTGGATGTAAGTATTGCCGGACAAATATTGAAATTATTGCAAAAAATTCAAGATACAAGGGGGTTGTCGTATTTGTTTATATCGCACGATATAAAAGCTGTCGGCACTTTGGCGGATGATATTGCCGTTATGAAGGATGGTAAAATAATAGAATTGAATTATGCGCGAAAAGTTTTATTCAATCCAGTAAACAATTACACCAAAAAGTTAATATATTCAGCTAATTTGAGTAAAAAATATGAAATCAGAACAAATAGAAAATATAATAAAAACAATAGGTAAGATGAAAGACTTAAAGCGTAGCGGTTGGCTAGTGCGTGATGTCAAATTGCCGGAATCTGATGCTGATCACAGTTTTGGTTTGGCTTTGCTGGCTATGATGCTGGCGCCTGATAATTTAGATAAACAAAAATGTCTGGAATTAGCCTTAGTTCACGATTTAGCAGAGGTTTATGCCGGAGATTTTACTCCACATGATAATATTTCCAAAGAAAACAAAGACCGATTGGAGCGAGAAGGTGCTTTACGCTTGGCAAATGAGCTGAATTGGAAGAGGTTGATCGAGTTGGTTGATGAGTATAATAGTGGAGAAACTTCAGAAGCAAGGTTTGTTTATTTACTTGATAAATTAGAAACAGTAATGACTGCAAAATATTATGACAACAACAATCGAGCTCCTGAAAATTTGTTGTCGGAGTTTTCAAAATATGCAAAAGACTGCGCTAAACAATTTGATGATAGCCGTGTCAAAGATATTATAAACAGTTTTTAATAGGGTTATTCTTCGTAAGATAACAACATATTTAATGACATTTGCAAGTCTTCCGGATAACCGGTGTGCGGTTCTAAAGATAAAATAGTGCAGATGTCGCTGAATTTGTCGGCTAAGATACTTTCATAATCTATATCACCTTCGCCTATAACTACATTGCGTTTTAACTCACTGTCGTAGTCAGTAATATGAAAATATTGACAAGTATTTACCAGGTCTTGTAATTCTTGCGGTTTATAGTCATCGGAAGTTGCTACGATATTACCCATATTTATCAATGGGAAAATGTTGGAAAAATTATATATTTCAAGTAGTTGGTGCATTTTGTTTACATTATCAATATTGCACATACCATCGTTTTCCAGTAGTAGTGCTATTCCTCTGTCTAAGGCCATCTGACTATATATATCAAGTTTGTTGCCTAAGTCATCTAAAGATATGTCTTCCTTAAAGTAAGAATATATGCGGATGTTTGGCGCTCCGAAAATATCGGCCAAATCCATAAGTTTTGTAAAATATTCTTCTTCAGAAGCAACATTTTCTCCCATAATTGAAAAATCTTGCTTTTTAGTAGACCATTTCAAGAAAGGCGAGGCGATTGCTGACACTAAGATACCTGAAGATGACAGTTTTACTGATAATTCTGAGGCTTCGTTAAAGCTTAGGTCAACAATATCTTTTTCGCCGATTTTACTGAGTTCGACATATTTCAGGTCATTTTTTTTAGCAAAAGCGATTACTTCATCGATGTTGGTTGAAAATTCGTTATTAACAAAGCTTATTTCCATATCAGTTATCCTTTTTATTTATTATAATCTGAAACGAATACTATGCTAAAAAGCGATAAAATCAAGCATTTTTTAGCTTAGCATAACAATTTACATCTCTAAATCTATCATTTTTAAGAAGCATCTGCTTGTGAGTACCCTCTAATTTATATCCTGTCCTTTCGGCAACTTTGCAAGACGGGATATTTTCGGTCTCACATCTGATATAAATTCTGTTCAATCCGGCTTCAAACGATTGTTTTTCAATGAGTTGTACAGCCTCTGTCATATATCCGTTTCCGTTATATTCTTCAGATAGCCAATATCCTATTTCGGCTGAGTGATTATCATAATCAATGTTATGAATATCAACCGAGCCCGCAAGTTTTTTGGTGGAGTTTAATATGATGTAATAAGCAAAATTTTCCTTCTTATTCCTCATATCAATAAACATATCCGTTGCATTTGAAACATCCTGCAAAGAGTTTGTTTTATCTACCCAAGGAAGATATTCACGCAAGAATAGGCGATACTTATCAACTTCCATCCAACAATGCTCGTCATAATTATGATTGTTGCGAGCAACGAGTTTTATTCGATTTCCTAAAATAATTTCAGGTATTGAAAAATTTTCCAGCATAACCAAAAGTCCTTTAATTTCTTATTGTAAATTTATTGTATTTTTATGTCAAAAACTCACAACTAATTGAATTTGCTTATTTATTTTACTACATAATTTTTGTACACAAATTTGAGAAGAGTGGTTGATTTTTTTTCTTATATTTAATAATATGTTTTGTCGCATAATATATGTTATGTATATAAACTCATCAAAATTGAGCTATGTAAGGGTGTTTTGCGTTTATTCGTAGCATTTGCTCAATTGACACAATATATCCCAGTCATTTATTTTACACCTTTAATTCGCCTGATAATCGACTTTGTTATTTATCTCAAAGACTTGTTTAGTTTATTTATTATTGCTTTGTATATTTTTACTCCTACATGACCAAACTCATCAATTGTTATCAATTTTGAATTGTTGAGCTTTTTATGTAAATCATATGCACCTTTATACGGACAAATCAAATCAAGTCTATTGTGCACTATTACCGTTTCTATATCTTTTATCTTGTTTACATTTTTTATAATATCATTCTCTTTTAAGAAAAAATTATTGGCCGCATAATTCATATATATGCGATTTGAAGCTAATTCTTTATCACAAACATCTGTTTCTTCGGCAAATTTAGGATCCATACTGCCGCAAATTCTTTCAAACCATCCGAACTCATTTATGGCTTCAAGTTGTTTTTTCTTGCTATTGCTTTGGATTAACTTGTTGTAATAACCGATTGTATTTCCTTTTGATTTTTTATTCATATATTCTACAAATTCAGGATAGATATATTTAGTTCCATCAAATTCCCAATGGTGAAAATCATCATTTGCTAAGAATATTTGGGACAGTAACATTTTTTCTGTCTTTTGCGGGTTTCTTTCAGCCCATAACAATGCGACGGTTGAACCCCAAGAACCGCCTCGAAGAATGACTTTTTCGTTTATATTCAAATAATTAAGCAATCTATCATAGTCATTTAAGAGGTCTTGGGTAGTGTTATTTTTTATCTCTCCCAAAGGTTGCGACAATCCGCAACCGCGCTGATCGAGGGTTATTACACGATATTTTTTCAGGTTTATACCTTTTAAATGACGCGATTTACAACTTCCGCCGGGACCACCGTGAAATACCAATACCGGTTTGCCCGATTTATTGCCGTATTCGGCAAAATATACTTTATGTCCGTTTTCTTCCGGTAAATATCCGTCATTATAAGGTTGGGGTAAAAACCATTTACTAAAAAACATCTTTGTTCTCCCTCGGTTTACAACCGCAATAATCCTGATTGTATAATTCAAGTTCCTTGATGAGCTGATTTCTAAGTTCTTGCATACCGCCTTTGCGTCCCTCTATTTCGATATAAGGCATCCCTGCTCGTTCAGATTCTGTTTGAGCTGCTTGGTTAACCTGATTCAAATCTTTGTATCTAGAAACACCTAAAACGCTTGCAACAGCATTAAAACCGTTTTCTTTAGCATATTCAAAAGCGCGTCTTAAACGCATGGCAAAACATATTGAGCATCGTTTTTGGCGTTCGGGCAAATCTTCCAAACCTTTTGTCAATTCACACCAAAGGTCATTGTTATATTCGAGCTCAATGAATTTTACTCCATATTTTTCGCATATGCGTTTGTTTTCCTCACATCTTTTGCGGTATTCTTCATATGGTCTGATGTTAGGATTGTAAAACAGCACGCTGAAATCGGCGCCGTCATCAGCCAGTTTTTTTATGACGGCACAAGAACACGGTGCACAACAAGATAGCAATAAAAAGCTCATTTGTACTTGATTCCTTTCAACTTTTGATTATAAAATTCAATTGAGTTTTAGCAATTTATATTTTCGGGTTATCAAATGAAGAAGTACAAAAATATTGTTATTTTAACCGGTGCCGGAATTTCGGCAGAATCAGGACTGGCTACTTTTAGAGCTTCTAACGGTTTGTGGAATAATCACAAGGTTGATGATGTGGCGACAATTGAAGGTTTTGCACGAAATCCTAAGTATGTGCACGATTTTTATAATGAATTAAAGGTTGAACTTAAAAAAGCCAAGCCTAACGCGGCTCATTTGGCTATTACAAAGCTGCAAAATGAATATCCGGCGGAAATAAACATTATTACTCAAAATGTCGATACATTGCATGAAAAAGCCAAAAATAAAAATGTTTACCATATTCACGGACAGATAAATCAGGCGGTTTGTCTTAATTGTGGTCATGTTGTGGAAACATTTGGTAATGTCGGAGTTCATACCATTTGTCCAAAATGCAATGAAATTGGTCGAATGAAGCCGAATATAGTATTTTTTGGCGAAAATTTGCTTTGTATGGACAAGGTAGAGTATCTTTTGCGCAAATGTGATTTGTTTTTATCAATCGGAACATCAGGCGTTGTTTTTCCGGCTGCTTCGTTTGTGCAAACTGCCAAATATTACGGAGCTGATACTTATGAGTTTAATTTAGAAAATACTTCTAACAACTTCTTTTTTGATAAACACATCGTCGGACCGGCCGGAACTACCCTTCCCGCTTTTGTTAGTGAAATGTTAAAAGACTAATTTCTGAAGATTTTTTTTATCTTTTCAAGCATTGTCTTAAAAGAAAATATAGGTTTGTCCGTAAGCAAACAAAGAAATTCGATAATGCAATTTTCTTTTATCGGTTTATCAGTATAATTATCTGTTTTAAGGTCGTTTTTGTGGCTTGTTTTCATGAGTTTATCCTTTTGTTATTATATAATACTCATTACTTTAAAAATCGACTTTACATTTATTATTTAAAGCATTAAACCTTTCTAGGTTTATATAGGGTTTAAATAAAAAATGATAAAAGACTTAACTAAAGGTAATCCGTTAAAATTGATCACATGGTTTGCTATGCCTATTCTTTTAGGCAATATATTTCAGCAACTTTTTCATATTTCGGATATTTTAATTGTCGGAAGATTGCTCGGGGTTAAGGCCTTAGCAGCTCTTGGTGCTTCGGCTCCGGTATTTTTTATGTTTTTGATAGTAGCTTTCGGGTTCACCGGTGGTCTGACTATTATAACAGCTCAGCGCTTTGGGGCTAAGGATATAACCGGAGTTAAGGCTTCATTTTTTCATTCATTGTTGGCTTCGGCAATATTTAGTGCTGTTATAAGTTTTTGTGTAATCTTCTTTTTGAGCGATATATTAGCTATAATGAATGTGCCGCAAGAACTTATGGATGACGCTTACAAATTTACATTTGTGCTCGGTTTGGCTATGAGCATCATTATTTTATACAACCTGCTTTCAGGCGCTATCAGAGCTTTGGGTGATTCTAAAACTCCTCTTTATTTTCTTATCGGTTCGTCATTGTTAAATATCGTTTTTAACTTTGTATTTATAAAGTTTTTCGGTTGGGGTGTGCAAGGTTCGGCTATGGGAACTCTATGTTCGGTTTGTTTTAGTGCCGTGGCTTGTATAGTTTTTATTTATGCCAAATATCCGATGTTGAGATTAAAACTGAAAGATTGCCGTTACAGTAACAAAATAATGAAAGAACATTTACGCGTTGCAATTCCTATGGCTTTGCAATTTTCTATTTTGTCTGTCGGGCTTTTAATTGTACAAAGTCTTTGTAATTCTTTTGGAACTGAGGTTATTGCAGGATTTACGGCGGCTATGCGTATTGAACAAATATCGACACAACCACTATTGGCTTTGGGTGTCGCTTTTGCTACCTATTCCGCGCAAAATTTTGGTGCGGTTTTAATAAAAAGAATTAGACAAGGTGTGCGCCAATGTTTGTTTGCCGGTTTTGTCTTGAGTGTTATCATAGGCTTGGTCGTAAGATTTTACGGTATCAATATGATTAGTGTATTTATAGAAAATAATGACGATAAGATTATAAATATAGGTCAAAATTATCTGTTGATTGCGTCTTGTTTTTATTTTCCTTTGCTGTCTATATTTGTTGTCAGAAACGCCATTCAAGGTATGGGTAAAACTTTTGTACCCGTATTATCCAGTATAGTTGAGTTAATTGCCCGAATTTTTGCGGCTTTGTATTTAGCTGATAAGATAGGCTATATGGGCGTGTTTTGGTCCGGACCGATTGCATGGTGCTTTGGTGCATTGGTTGTTGTTATCGGATATTTTGTAATTATATCGCGAATAAATGCAAGATTTTTGAGAAAAATTTATTTGTTAAATAAATAAAATACTAAACCTTTACTTTAACATTTTTTAAACGCCTTCATTTTATAATTGTTAGTGCGAGAGTAATTAACTCGCATTTTAAGTACTTAAAAATGTTTTATAAAACAAAGGATACAACAGGAAGTTGTTACAAGAATTGAGACAATACCCGAGGAATCGGATGGTAGGCTCTTTGCATAAGGACATGCGAAGGGTTTTGTTGTATCTATATATAAAGAAATACGAGCGAGGTAAGATGTGTCTTATAATATCACCTTAAGCTCGTCAATGCGTTCAAATCTGCT